>NZ_JAGQDE010000002.1 GCF_018069755.1 Ideonella aquatica
CGGGCTCGGCGGCCACCGGTTCCGGGGCAACGGTGGCGGCGGTTGGCGGGGTGGGGGCGGGGGTCGGCGTGGCGGCGATCACCGGGGCAGGCCGCTGCAGCGGCCGGGGCGTGGCGGGCGTCGGCGGGGGCGGCGGCACCGGCGTGGGCGCGGGCGGCGCGAGCCAGTGCACCTGCAGCGGCAGCGCGGCCTGCACCGCCTGGCGCACATCGTCCAGCTGCCACAGGCCCCAGGCCAGCGCGCCGTGGGCCGCCAGCACGCCCACCACCAGCGCGCGCTGTCCAGCCGGCGGCAGGCCCGCCGAGCCCTGGGCGCGGCGCAGCAGCTCGCCCAGCTCGGTGGCGGCGGGGGAGGGTTGCGGCAGGGCGGTGGACATGGCGGGCACGGTGGGATCGACGTTGGATCACATCGTATCGCAAATGCGAATGATTCGCAATGCAATTTACGTTGCCTCATGCGGACCCGCCACAAAGAACACGGCCGCCCCGGGAAGCCGGGCGGCCGTGTTCAAGCACCGCGCTCGTAGAGTGTGTGAGCGCTAGCTCAGTCTTCGGCGCGCTTGAAGCTGGCCGCCAGCTTGGCCTGTTGCGCCGGCGGCACCGGCTCGTAGTGGCTGAAGGCCAGCGTGTAGTGGCCCTGGCCGGCGGTCAGCGCGTTCAGGCGGGTCTGGTAGCCGGTCAGCTCGGCCAGCGGGGCCTGGGCGCGCACCACCATCATCTGGCCCACGCCGCCGTCGGTGCCGGCCACCTGGCCACGGCGCGACGACAAGTCGCCGGTGATGTCGCCGGTGGCGTGGCCGGGGGCGCTGATCTCGACATTGACGATCGGCTCCAGCAGCACCGGCTGCGCCTCCAGGATGGCGGCGATCGTCGCCTTGCGCGCCGCGGTGACGAAGGCGATCTCCTTGGAGTCGACGCTGTGGTGCTTGCCGTCGTAGACCGTGACCTCGATGTCGACCACCGGGTAGCCGGCCAGCACGCCACCGTCCAACGCCTCACGCACGCCCTTTTCCACCGCCGGCATGAAGTTGGTCGGGATGGTGCCGCCCTTGACCGCGTCGATGAAGCGCAAGCCCTCGCCGCGGCCCAGCGGCGCCACGCGCAGGTGCACCTCGCCGAACTGGCCCGCACCGCCGGTCTGCTTTTTGTGGCGGTACTGCGCCTCGGCACGGCCGCCGATGGTCTCGCGGTAGGCCACCTTGGGCGGGTGGGTGTCGACCTCGAAGCGGTAGACCTCCTTCATGCGCTCGAGCAGCAGCTTCAGGTGCAGCTCGCCCAGGCCGTAGACCACGGTCTCGTGGGTGCCGGCATGCTGCTCGATGCGCAAGCAGGGGTCCTCGTCGATCAGCTTCTGCAGGATTTCCCACAGCCGTTGTTCGTCACCATGGCGTTTGGGCTCGATCGCCAGGCCATGCACCGGCAGCGGGAAAGCCAGCGGCGCGAGGTGGATGTGGTCGTCCTCGGCAGCGTCGTGCAGCACGGCGTCATAGTGCAGCGCATCCACCTTGGCGATGGCGACGATGTCGCCAGGCAGCGCGCGGTCCACATCCTGGTGCTCCTTGCCCTGCAGGCGGAACAGGTGGCCCACCTTGAACGGCTTGCGGCCATCACCCACGTACAGCTGGCTGTCGCGCGTGATCGTGCCCTGGTGCACGCGCAGCAGGCCCATCTTGCCGACGAAGGGGTCGTTGGTGATCTTGAAGACATGGGCCAGCACATGGGCCGCCGGATCGGGCGTGGCGTGCATCGGCTGGGCCTCGGCGCCCTCGCCCTTGAGGAAATCGGGCGGGTTGCCCTCGGTGGGATCGGGCAGCAGGCGCACGATCACATCCAGCAGCTCCTTCACGCCGGCGCCGCTGCGCGCCGAGACAAAGCACACCGGGATCAGGTGGCCCTGGCGCAGCGCCTCTTCCAGTGGCGCGTGCAGCTCGCTGGCGTCCACATCGCCGTCGTTCAGGTAGCGCTCGACGAAGTCGCCATCGACCTCCACCACCTGCTCCACCAGCGCGCGGTGGGCCGCCTCCACGCTGGAGAAATCGGCCGAGCCGGTCTTGTTGTAGAAGCAGTCGACCACCCGCAGCGCGCCGGCCGAGGGCAGGTTCAGCGGCAGGCACTCCTTGCCGAAGGTGGCCTGGATCTGCGCCAGCAGGGCCTGAAGATCCACCCCGGGGGCGTCGATCTTGTTGACGATGATCAGCCGGTCCAGATGGCGCCGCGCAGCGTGCTCCATCATGCGGATCGCGCCGGCCTCGATGCCGGCGGCGGCGTTGATCACCACCGCGGCGGTCTCCACCGCCTCCAGCGCCGGCAGGGCCTGACCAGCCAGCTCGGCCGCCCCGGGGGTGTCGATCAGGTGAATGCGGGTGTCCAGGTGCTGCAGGTGCATCACGCTGCTGGCCAGCGAGTGCTGCAGGCGTTTTTCTATCGGATCGTGGTCAGAGACCGTGGTCCCCCGCTCCAGCGAGCCGGGGGCTCCGATGGCGCCGGCCTGAACCAGCAGGGCCTCGGCCAGGCTGGTCTTGCCGGCGGTGGCGGGGCCCACCAGGGCCAGCGTGCGGATGGCGTGCATGGCGGCCAGGGCGGCCGCCGAGGATGCGCTTGACATGGGGCATCTCCTCGTCCGGGCCCGCCGGGGCGCGAGGGCGCCGCGGAAGGGGCGGGCCGTGGATCTTTCGTGCGGATCAGCCTACGCCTGCGGCCCGCGGGTCGCAAGCACTGTCGCCTGACCCTTGAGGCAGATCAGGCATCGGCGCCGGAAAACGGCCTGGCGCTGCGAATCCGGACAGCAGGGTGTGGGATGGGCCGACCCCGCGGCGGTTTCCACAATACGCCATCCCCTCACCACCCCAAGGAACTGTCATGCGTAGGTTGTCCACCTTCGTCGGCTTGGCCGCCGGTCTGTGCCTGTCCCTGCCGGCAGCGGCCGCCACGGTCAGCTGCAGCGCGCAGGTCACCGGCTGCTCGTTCGCCTACGACGGCGACTGGCCCGTGCAGGGCCAGGACTGGACCACCAACACCGCCTGGTGGACCGACGCGGCCGCCAAGGTGAAGATCGACCTGGGCGAGGTGGTCGACATGACTGGCCTGACGATCTCGGTGGACAACAACGATGACTACAAGGTGATGGCCTCGGTCGACGGCCAGACCTGGACCCGCGTGCTGAACATCCGCGCCGCCGATGGCGAGATCGGCTTTGGCATGGACACGATCTCCACCGTCAAGGGCGACCCGGACCGCGTCAAGGGCCTGGGCTTCCAGCCGGGGCCGGTGCGCTACTTCAGGATCAGCGCCCGCAACGGCGACGGTTTGTATTCCATGGGCGAGCTGCTGGTGCACACCGCACCCTGACCTACTGGAACGCCACCTCGGCAAAGCTGCGCAGCTTGCGGCTGTGCAGCTGGCTGGCGCCGGCCTCGCGCAGCAGCTCCAGCGCGCGGATACCGATGCGCAGGTGCTGGTCCACCCGCTCGCGGTAGAAGTGGTTGGCCATGCCGGGCAGCTTGATCTCGCCGTGCAGCGGCTTGTCGCTGACGCACAGCAGCGTGCCGTAGGGCACCCGGAAGCGAAAGCCGTTGGCGGCGATGGTGGCGCTCTCCATGTCCAGCGCGATCGCCCGGCTCTGGCTGAAGCGGCGCTCGGGACCCGGGTGCGGCAGCAGCTCCCAGTTGCGGTTGTCGGTGCTGGCCACGGTGCCGGTGCGCATGATCTTCTTGAGCTCATAGCCGGCGAGCTGGGTGACCTCGGCCACCGCCTGCTCCAGCGCCAGCTGCACCTCGGCCAGCGGCGGGATCGGCACCCACAGCGGCAGCTCCTCATCCAGCACATGGTCCTCGCGCACATAGCCGTGGGCCAGCACGTAGTCGCCCAGTTGCTGGGTGTTGCGCAGGCCGGCGCAGTGGCCCAGCATGATCCAGGCATGCGGGCGCAGCACCGCGATGTGGTCGGTGATGTTCTTGGCGTTGGCCGGACCCACGCCGATGTTGACCATGGTGATGCCGCCGCTGCCCGGGCGCACCAGGTGGTAGGCCGGCATCTGTGGCAGGCGCGGCGGCGGCGTGCCGCTGGCGCTGCGCGCGCTGCCAGTGCGCGGCGTCAGCACGTTGCCGGGTTCGACGAAGGCCTCGTAGGGGCTGGCCGGGTCCTGCATCAGCGTGTGGCCCAGGCGGATGAACTCGTCGATGTAGAACTGGTAGTTGGTGAACAGCACAAAGTTCTGGAAGTGCTCGGGCGCGGTGCCGGTGTAGTGGCGCAGCCGGTGCAGCGAGTAGTCCACCCGCGGCGCGGTGAACAGCGCCAGCGGCTGCGGCTCGCGCGGGCCGGGCTCGTAGGTGCCGTTGGCGATGCCGTCGTCCATGGCGGCCAGGTCGGGCAGGTCGAAGTGGTCGCGCAGGCGCATGCGCTGCTCGGCGCTGAGGGATCCCTCCACATGCTCGGCCTCGGCCAGGCAGAAATGCACCGGGATCGGCTGGTGGCCCAGGCCCACCTCGAGCGACACGCCGTGGTTGCGCAGCAGCAGGCGGAACTGCTCGCGGTAGTAGTCGGCGAACAGGTCGGGGCGGGTCAGCGTGGTCTCGAACACGCCCGGGCCGGCGACGAAGCCGAAGCTCAGCCGGGTGTCGGCGCGCGCCACCGTGTGGGTATGCACGCGCACGCTGGGGTAGAGCGCGCGCACCCGGCGCGCCGGCACCTGGCCCTGCACATAGGCCTGCAACTGCTGGCGCAGGTGGCCCACCTGGGCCTGGTACAACGCCTGCACGCAGGCCAGGGCCGCCTCGGCGTCATCGAAGGACTGGCGGGGGGAGAAGGGGGCTTCCGTCATGCACCGATTGTGGACCGCCATGGTGACAAGCCGTGATCTTCGGCAAACCGGGCGCGCGGGCAGACACGGGCGCCGCCTACACTCGCGGGAGATGAATCTCGCGACCCGCCAACGAATCCGCCGCGGCTGCCTGGTGCTGGCCCTGGCTTGCGGCGCTGGCGCCCTGCCGGCGATGCCGGCGCCCGGCCCGTCTGTGGCGTCGGCGCCGGGACCGGCATCCGCGCCCAAACCTGCGCCCAAGCCTGCGCCCAAGCCCGCCCCGAAGCCTGCGCCCAAGCCCGCGCCCAAGCCTGCCCCGAAGCCCGCGCCCAAGCCCGCGCCCAAACCTGCGCCCAAACCTGCGCCCAAGCCCGCGCCGGCACCGGCCCCCCAACCCGCCGCTCAAGCTGCGCCGCGGCCGGCCCCGGCCCCGGCCCCGTCGGCAAGCGCGGCGGCCAAGGGGATGGTGCCGGTGCTGGCCGCCGCTGCCTCGGCCGCCAGCGCGGCGCCGCGCAACGAGCCACCGCGCCCCCCCGACGCCGCTGCCTGGTGCCGCCAGGTCGCCGGCTACCTGGTTGATCTGACAGCCGCGCGCTGCCAGCAGGCGGCCCTGATGCCAGGCGACGGCCGCTCGGTGCGCGGCGTGCCGCTGTGGTTCCGCGACGTCCGGCCGGCGGCGGCGCCGCGGCTGCGCGTGCTGGTGCTGGGCGGCATCCATGGCGATGAGATGGCCAGCGTCAATGTCGTGTTCGACTGGCTGGACCGCGCCGTCAAGGCCGCCGACCCGGGCATCCACTGGCGCATGGTGCCGCTGGTCAACCCCGACGGACTGATGCGCAAGCCGTCCACCCGCGTCAATGCGCGCGGCGTGGACCTCAACCGCAACTTCCCCACGCCCGAGTGGGAGCGTGCCGCCCAGGCCTACTGGGCCAGCCGCACCGGCAAGGACCCGCGCCGCTTTCCAGGCCCGAGCGCCATGTCCGAGCCTGAGACGCGCTGGGTCCAGGCCCAGGTCGACCAGTTCAAGCCGCACCTGATCGTCTCGGTGCATGCGCCCTACGGCGTGCTCGATTTCGACGGCCCGCCGCCGCCGCCCGAGAAGCTGGGCAGCCTGCACCTGGACCAGGTGGGCATCTACCCCGGCTCGCTGGGCAACTACGGCGGTGTGGTGCGCCGGGTGCCGGTGGTCACCTTGGAGCTGCGCAACGCGCGCCAGGTGTCCGGCAACGAGATGGCGGCGATGTGGACCGACCTGCGCGGCTGGATCGACCGCCGTCGCGAGCAGATGGCCCAGAGCCAGCCCCTGGACCGGCCGGCCCGCTGAGCATGAACGACCTGTCCTCGGCCCCCCCGCCCCCGCTGCCGACGGACGCGCGCACCCAACTGGCCCAGCACCTGGCCCGCGCCGGCAGCCTGCGCAGTCGCTTCCCCGCCGAGGCGCTGGCGCTGTGCGAGCAGGCCGAGGTGCTGGCGCGGGCGCTCGATTCTCAGGGCGATCTGGCGCGTGCCCTGCTGCGCGCCGGCCAGTGCCTGAGCGCGCTGGCGGTGGCGCCGGCCGGTGGTACACGCCAGCAACACCAGCAGGCGGCGCACGAGCGGCTGGGCCAGGCGATGGAGCTGTTCGTCGGCCTGGAGGACCGCCACGGCGAGGCCGAGGCAGCCAACTCGCTGGGCAACCTGCACGCCACCTGCGGCGCCCATGCCCAGGCGCTGCCGCTGTATCACCGCAGCCTGGCGGTGCGGCGCGACCTGGGCGACCGCATTGGCGAGGCCGGCGTGCTCAACAACATCGGCCTGCTGCTGCGCGACACCGCGCAGTTCGCCGACGCGCTGGCCTGCCTGTTCGCCAGCCTGGAGCTGGCCGAGGACCTGAACGACGAGCGCGCCACCGCGCATGCGCTGGCCAGCATCGGCACCGTGCTGGCCGAGCTGGGCGAGACCGGCCGCGCCACCGAATTCCACCTGCGTGCGCTGGCGGTGCTGGAGCAATGGCCCGATCCCGCGCTGGAGGCCTCGGCCCGCACCGGCCTGGGCCGGCTGCTGGCCCGCACCGGACACCCCGAGGAGGCTTTGTCGCACCTTGAGCGCGCGCTGGCGGTGGCGCACCGCAGCGGCCGCATTGATGACTTGGCGTCCGCGCTGCACGCGCTGGGCCAGGCGCACCAGGGTCTGGCCCAGCCGCAGCGCGCGGAGTGGCTGCTGCACGAGGCCCTGGCGGCAGCGCGCCGTGGCGGCCAGCCACTGGCCGAGGCCGAGGTGCTGCTGAGCCTGGGCGAGCTGCGCGGCCGCCAGGGCGACAGCAGCGACGCGCGACCGTTGCTGCTGCAGGCCCTGGCCGGTGCCGAGCGCCTGCAGGCCGACCACCTGGCTGGCCGGGTGCACCGCGCCTTGTCGCGCTGGCACGAGCAGCAGCGCGAATTCGAGCCCGCGCTGCGCCACCACCAGGCCTTCCATGACTGCCTGCAACGGGTGCAGGGCCAGGCCGTGCAGCGCCGCCTGCGCACCCTGCTGTCCGGCAGCGAGCTCAAGGTGGTGCACCGCGACGCCGAGCACCAGCGTCGCCGCGGCGACGCGCTGGCCGAGGCGCTGGACATCGCCCGCGCCAGCGACCGCCACAAGGATGAGCTGGTGCGGGCGCTGCGCCACCAGGCCGAGCTGCTGCGCCAACTGGCGCGCGAGGACGGCCTGACCGGCGTGGCCAACCGCCGCTGGCTCGACAGCATGCTGATGCGCGAGCGCGAACGCGCGCGCCGCCACGGCCATCCGCTGGCGGTGGCGATGATCGACCTGGACCACTTCAAGTCGATCAATGACCGCTGTTCGCACCATGTGGGCGACGAGGTGCTGCGCCGCATCGGCCGCCTGCTGCTGCAAACCTGCCGCCAGGGTGATCTGGTCGGCCGCTACGGTGGCGAGGAGTTCCTGGTGGTGCTGGTCGAGACCCCGCTGGCCGCGGCCCGGGGCGTCTGCGAGAAGCTGCGTCGGCTGGTGGCCGCCATGGACGTGGAAGGCCTGCACCCGACGCTGAACCGGGTCACGGTGAGCATCGGCGTGGCCGGGGATGCCGCCGACCCGGTGGCCGAGGACCTGGTGCAGGCGGCCGATCGCGAGCTCTACCGCGCCAAGCGCGAAGGCCGGAACCGGGTGTGCGGCTAGCCGCACACCCGGTTCCGGCCTGCGGCCGATTAGTTGGGCTCCCCCAGCCCCCTCCACGAAGGGGCTCCAGCATGAGGGTCCGCTCCCTCCAGCCTCCCTCCGAGAGGGAGGCTCTGGTCAGAGGGACGAAGATCGTTGCGGCGGAGTGGCCGGGCGAGCGCCGGGCCGCCCCAAGCCGCCCGGCCCACCCGCTCGGCGGGTGGCGCCGGGTACTCCCGGCGCCGGGTGCCCCATCACACCCGCTCGAAGATCGCGGCGATGCCCTGGCCGCCGCCGATGCACATCGTCACCAGCGCGTAGCGGCCGCCGACGCGTTGCAGTTCGTACAGGGCCTTGGTGGTGATGATCGCGCCGGTGGCGCCGATCGGGTGGCCCAGCGAGATGCCCGAGCCATTGGGGTTGACCTTGGCCGGATCCAGGCCCAGTTCCTTGACCACCGCGCAGGCCTGGGCGGCGAAGGCTTCGTTGGATTCGATGACGTCCAGGTCGGCCACCGTCAGGCCGGCCTTCTTCAGTGCCAGGCGGGTGGCCGGCACCGGGCCGATGCCCATGATGGTGGGCTCGACGCCGGCGTGGGCGTAGGCCACCAGGCGGGCCAGGGGCTTCAGGCCGCGGGCCTGCACCGCCTCGCCGCTGGCCAGCACCACGGCGCCGGCGCCGTCGTTGATGCCCGAGGCGTTGCCGGCGGTGACATGGCCGTCCTTCTTGAAGGCCGGGCGCATCTTGGACAGCGATTCCACCGTGGTGGAGGCCTTCACATGCTCGTCGGTGTCGAAGACGATGTCGCCCTTCTTGCTGGCGGTGACCACCGGGACGATCTGCTCCTTGAAGTAGCCGGCGGCGATGGCGGCGGCGGCGCGGCGGTGGCTTTCGGCGGCCAGCGCGTCCATCTGGTCACGGGTGATGCCGAACTGCTCGGCCACGTTCTCGGCGGTGATGCCCATGTGGATCTTGTGGAAGGGGTCGTGCAGCGCGCCCACCACCATGTCGATCATCGCGGTGTCGCCCATGCGGGCGCCCCAGCGGCCCTGCGGCAGCAGGTAGGCGCCGCGGCTCATGTTTTCGGCGCCAGCGCCCACCGCGATCTCGCAGTCGCCCAGCAGGATGGCCTGCGAGGCCGAGACGATGGCCTGCAGGCCCGAGCCGCACAGGCGGTTGACGTTGAAGGCGGGCGTTTCCTTGGGGATGCCGGCGTTCACCGCCGCGACACGGCTGAGGTAGGCGTCGCGCGGCTCGGTGACCACCACCGTGCCCATGGCCAGGTGGCCGATGTTCTCGGCGCCAGCGCCCGAGCGCTCGACGGCGGTCTTGACGGCCAGCGTGGCGATGTCGGCCAGCGCCACGTCCTTCAGCGCACCACCATAGGTGCCAATGGCGGTGCGGGCGGCACCGACGACGAAAACGTCACGGGATGCGGTCATGGAAGTCTCCTCGGGTTCAGGTTGTCAGGGGGTACGCGGCCAGTGTGCGACCGCCGGATTGCAGCGGCCTGACAGCGCCTGCCGGGGCTGTCAAGCCGGGCGGCGGCCATCCAGGCGCAGAAATCGGGCCCAAAACCGGGCCTTCAAAACCCATGGCCGGGCGGCCGGCTTCCTAAGATCGTCGCATGATTTCCATGGACGGCGTGCCGTCAGTCCTCATCGCCCGCAACCAGAGCTGGGTCCGCAAGCAGGCCCAGGCGCTGGTGCGCCACCTGCCCGCCAATGTCGAGCGGGCCGATCTGATCCAGGTCGGTCTGATCGCCGTGGCGCAGGCCGCGGTGAGCTTCGAGTGGGACGGCGACCGCGACACCGCCGAGGCCCAGGAGGCCTTTGTGCGCTATGCGCGCATGCGGGTCAAGGGCGCGATGCTCGACGAGCTGCGCCAGATGGACTTCCTCACCCGCGGCGAGCGCCGCAAGATCAAGGTCATCCAGATCGCCCGCGAGCGCCTGCGCCAGGACAGCGGCCGCGAGCCCAGCCTGGGCGAGCTGGCCCGCAGCACCGGCATCGACGCCGACGAGATCGGCTCGCTGCTGCAGGCCGACCAGCATGGCCGCCACCAGGTGCAGGTGGACGAGACCGACGACGAGGGCCAGCGCCACTTCCACCCCGCCACGCCGCGCGAGGAGGTGGAAGCCCGCGTGGACACCGGCATCGTGCTGCGCCGCCTGGAGAAATTCTTTGCCGAGCTGCCCGAGCGCGAGCGCATGGTGATCGACGCCTACCTGGGCGTCGGCCTCACGCCGGTCGAGGTGGCCCAGTCGCTGAAGGTGACGCCCTCGCGCGTTTCGCAGATCTACCACGCTGTGGTGCGCCGCGCGGTGGCCCATGTGCAGGGCGGCGAGCGCCGCGCCACCGACCGCGTGGCGGCGCCCCATCCCGACAAGTCCTCCGACGCCTTCATCGAGATGATGCGCCAGCGCGAGGAAGAACTGCGCCGCAGCCCGCAGGGCGCCTGGGGCGAGATGGTCGAGCAGGTGCTGGCGCACCCGCACCGGCAGCTCCAGACCTGAACCAAGCGTCAACGCGTGTCGGCGTGCGGCCCGGGCTGCGCGTCCATGCGGTGCAGGCGCACCTGGTTGCGACCCAGCCGCTTGGCTTCGTACAGGGCCACATCGGCCCGAGCCACCAGCTGTTCCGGCCGTTCGCCTGACACCGCCTGCGCCACGCCAATGCTCACCGTGACCGGCCGGCCGTGGCTGAAGCGGTAGGCCTGCGTGGCGCTGCGGATGCGCTCGGCCAGCTCCAGCGCGGCCTCCAGCGGCGTGCTGGCGGCCAGCACCAGAAACTCCTCGCCGCCCCAGCGGCCCAACTGGTCAGAGACCCGCAACTGCTCGGACATCAGGCCCGCCAGCTCCACCAGGACCGCGTCGCCGCTGGCGTGGCCGTGCTCGTCGTTGATCTGCTTGAAATCGTCGATGTCGAGCATCAGCAGCGACAACGGCTGGCCATGGCGTTCCAGCAGCGCCATCGAGCCCACCAGGCGCTCGTTCAGGGCGCGCCGGTTGGCCAGGCCGGTCAGCGGGTCGGAGGCGGCGATCTGCTGCATCCACTCGGCGCGCTCGCGGGTGCGCAGGTAGTCCAGGCGCAGGTTGGAGATGGCCAGCAGCAGCACCACGTAGATCAACTGGGCGATCGCCACGTTGGACAGGATCACCCCCAGCGGCACCGGCCCCGGATCGATCACCCCGTGCTGCAGCAGCCAGAAGATGCCGCCGAACAGCGTGACGTACATGCAGGCCGAGACGATCAGTGCGTCGCGCCGGCTGAGAAAGATGAAGGCACAGCCGTAGGTCAGCGGCAGCCAGTAGAGGTTGCTGACCAGCTGGTACAGGTCCGGCGGACCCTGCTGGGCCAGCAGCACCAGGTACAGCGCGGCGCCCAGATAAACGTTGAGCGTGACCACCGTGACCCGGCGCACCAGCCGCTCCCAGCGCGGCCGCCAGTGCAGCAAGGCGGCGCCACAGGCGAACACGACGGTGATCAGCGGATAGGCCCAGCGGTCCCAGGGCGAGAGGCGCCCGTGGGAGAGCTCCAGCAGCGCGTTGACCAGCACCGCGACACAGCCAGCCATCAGCAGGTTGCGCAGCATGCGCAACTCGGCGTTGGGGCCGCTGCCGGGCTGGTGCGGCAGCATGGACGGGGGCAGGGAGGGCACCGGGAGACGGGCGATGATGGGCGCCGCAGGCAGCGCCGGCAAAACGGTAATCGTCGCGCTCGCCAGCGCTGGCGTCAAGACGACGTCTTCACGCCCGGTGCCGGCAGGCCCAGCATCGCCGCCCCCAGTGCCTCGGCCACCTCGATGCCGTCCACCCCGGCGCTCATGATGCCGCCGGCATAGCCGGCGCCCTCGCCGGCTGGGTACAGGCCGCGGGTGTTCAGGCTCTGGTAGTCGCGGCCGCGGTTGATGCGCAGTGGCGAGGAGGTGCGGGTCTCGACGCCGGTGAGCACCGCATCGGCCATGCTGAAGCCCTTGATCTGGCGCTCGAAGGCGGGCAGGGCCTCGCGGATGGCGTCCAGTGCGTAGGAGGGCAGGCTTTCGCGTCCCTTCTCGCTGAGGTCGGTCAGGTGCACGCCCGGCTTGTACGAGGGCATCACCGTGCCGAAGCCCGCGGCCGGGCCGCGCTGGCGCTTGATGAAGTCGCCCACCAACTGGCCCGGGGCGATGTAGCGCCCGCCGCCCAGCTCATAGGCGCGCGACTCCCAGACGCGCTGGAAGGCCATGCCGTCCAGGGGATGCACCGGGCCGCTGCCGCCGGGGTCGCGCCGGTAGTCCTCGGGCGAGATGCCCACCACGATGCCGGCATTGGCGTTGCGCTCGTTGCGCGAATACTGGCTCATGCCGTTGGTGACCACACGCTCCGGCTCGGAGGTGGCCGCCACCACGGTGCCGCCCGGGCACATGCAGAAGCTGTAGACCGATCGGCCGTTCTTTGCGTGGTGCACCAGCTTGTAGTCGGCCGCGCCCAGCAGCGGGTGGCCGGCACTGGTGCCGAAGCGGGCGCGGTCGATCACCCCCTGCGGGTGCTCGATGCGGTAGCCGATCGAGAAGGGCTTGGCCTCCATCTGCACGCCGCGCTCGTGCAGCATCGCGAAGGTGTCGCGCGCGCTGTGGCCCAGCGCCAGGATGACGTGGTCGGCGCGCAACTGCTCGCCACTGGCCAACGTGACGCCACGCACATGGCGCTGGCCGTCGGCGCCGGTCTCGATCAGCAGGTCGGTCACCTGCTGCTCGAAACGGATCTCACCGCCGAGCGATTCGATCTCGGCGCGGATCTTCTCGACCATGCTGACCAGGCGGAAGGTGCCGATGTGCGGCTTGCTGACGTACAGGATTTCCTCGGGCGCGCCGGCCTTGACGAACTCGGTCAGCACCTTGCGCGTCAGGTGGCGCGGGTCGGAAATCTGGCTCCAGAGCTTGCCGTCCGAGAAGGTGCCGGCGCCGCCTTCGCCGAACTGCACGTTCGATTGCGGGTTGAGCTCGCTGCGCCGCCACAGGCCCCAGGTGTCCTGGGTGCGCTGGCGCACCGACTTGCCGCGCTCCAGCACGATTGGCCGCAGGCCCATCTGGGCCAGGATCAGCGCGGCCAGGATGCCGCAGGGGCCGAAGCCGATCACCAGCGGGCGCGGCCGCTCCCCGGCGGTGTAGAAGTCGGCCGGCGCGTGGCCGACGAAGCGGTAGCGGGTGTCGGGCGTGGCCCGGATGTGGTGGTCGCCCTGCAGGCGTGTGAGCACCGCTGCCTCGTCGGCCAGCGTGCAGTCCAGCGTGTAGACCAGCTGGATGTCGCTCTTGCGCCGGGCGTCGTAGCCGCGGCGGAAGACCTCGACGCCCAGCAGGGCATCGTCGGTGATGCCTAGACGGGCGACGATGGCCGGGCGCAGCGCGTCCTCGGCGTGGTTCAGCGGCAGGCGCAGTTCGGTGATGCGGATCATGGCGGTGCTGGCGGCAAGTTGGGCCGCAGGGCAGGGACGAGATTAGGCCACAGCCTTGGCCAGCCAGTGGCGAGCCAGGGCCAGTGCCTGCGGTAGCCGGCCTCGGGTCGTTTCACCCAGGCCCTCGCCCAGGCCGAACTGCTCGCCTTGCACGGCCAGCAGCGCAGACGGCGGCGGCGCTTGGCCCAGCACGTCGCGGGCCACCGCCAGCAGCGCCTCGGGCCGCAGTGCGTGGCTGATCGGGGCGCGGTCCGGCTGCGCGCTGATCGGCCGCAGCAGCACGCCGTCGCCGGCATGGCCGGGCCGGGCGGCATCGACGAACAGCACCGCCGGCCGGTCGGCCAGCAGCAGCGCATCCTCGACCTGCAGCTGGAAGACGGCGATCGCCTCCAGCCCGGGTTCGGCCTGCAGCGCCTCGACCAGCGCCGGGCCCAGGCCATCATCGCCCCGGGCCGGGTTGCCGATGCCGATCAGCAGCGGCGGTCTCACGCGGGCGTGGCGTCGGTGATGTGGCCGTCGCTGTCGCGCACCAGGCGCTGGCGCAGCGCGCCGTCGTCGTCGACCAGATCGAGCTGCAGCGGCATCTGGCCCAGCGCGTGGGTGGCGCAGCTCAGGCAGGGGTCGTAGGCGCGCACGGCGACCTCGACGTGGTTGAGCAGGCCTTCGCTCAGTGCGCGGCCGTCAAAGTACTGGTCGGCCACCTGGCGGATCGCCTCGTTCATCGCCGCGTTGTTGTGGGTGGTGCTGACGATCAGGTTGCACCACTGCACCAGGTCGTCGTCGCCCAGCACGTAGTGGTGGATCAGCGTGCCGCGCGGCGCCTCGATCACGCCCACACCCTCGCGCCGCTGGCCGGGCCGCGGGCGCGGCATCGGCTGCGCCAGCTCGCCGCCCAGCAGCGCCGGGTCGTCCAGGCCGTCGGCGATCAGCTCCATCGCATGCAGCATCTCGATCAGGCGCGCCCGGTGGTAGGCCAGCGAGCCGAACACGCCGCCGTCCCGGGCCTCGGCCAGGAAGGCCTGGCGGCGCGCCTCGGCGCGCGGCGTCGACAGGCGTTCGGCCACCTGCAGCCGCGCCAGCGGCCCCACCCGGTAGCTGCCGGCCGCGCGGCCCAGTGCCTTCAGGTACGGGAACTTCATGTAGCTCCAGGGCTCGGTGGCTTCCTCGATGTGGTCCAGGTAGTGCTGCACGCTGACGTCATCGAGCAGCCGGGCGCCGTCCGCACTGCGCACCCGCAGCGCACCGTCGTACAGGTCCAGCGTGCCATCGGGCGTCACCAGGCCCATGAAGGACGAGCGAAACGCGCCAAAGCCCTCGTGCAGCGGTCGGTTGGCGGCCCACAGCTGCTCGGCCAGGTCCACCGCCTGCTCGCACCAGGCCAGCATCTGCGGCACCTGGGCGCGGGCCTGCGCCACCTCATCCACCGTCAGGTGGCGGTTGACGCCGCCGGGAATCGAGCCGGTGCCGTGCACCTTCTTGCCGCTGGTCAGGCGGATCAGCTCCTGTCCGAAGGCGCGCAACAGCACGCCCTGGCGGGCAACGTCCGGGTGGGCCTGGGCGATGCCGACGATGTTGCGCCGCGCCACCTCGCTGTCAAAGCCCAGCAGCAGGTCGGGCGAGGACAAGTGGAAGAAGTGCAGCGCATGCGACTGCATGATCTGTGCGTGGTGCATCAGCCGGCGCAGCGCCTGCGCGGCGGGCGGCGCCTGCAGGCCCAGCGCCACGTCCAGCGCCTTGCTGGCCGCCAGGTGGTGCGACACCGGGCAGATGCCGCACAGGCGCTGCACCATCACCGGCACCTCCCAGTAGGGGCGGCCGACGATGAAGGCCTCAAAGCCGCGGAACTCGACGATGTGCAGGCGCGCCTGGCGCACGTGGTTCGCATCGTCCAGCAGCAGCGTGACCTTGCCGTGGCCCTCGACGCGGGAGACGGGGTCAATGGCGACGCGGCGCAGGCCCATAGGTAGAGGTTCAGGCAGGGCGTCAGTCATAGCGGATCAGCGGGCGGGGCAGGGCGGGATCGCGGCCGTCCAGCAGCGCGGTGAGGCAGGCCCAGATCGCGTCGGCGCTGGGCGGACAGCCGGGCAGGAAGTGGTCGATGTGCACCACCTCGTGGATCGGGTGCACGCGCGCCAGCGGCAGCGGCAGTTCGGGGTCATTGGGGATGCCGCTGCCCTCGGCCAGGCCGGGGCGGGCGTGGTAGACCTCGGCCATCAGGCGGCCGATGTCGCGGCCGTTGCGCTGCGCCGGCAGGCCACCGTTGATCGCGCAGGCACCCACGGCGACCAGCACCCGGCACTGGCGGCGGAAGTCGCGCAGCACCTCGACGTTCTCGGCGTTGCACAGGCCACCCTCGATCAGGCCGATGTCGCACGGGCCCACTTCCTTCAGGTCGGTCAGCGGGCTGCGGTCGAATTCGACCAGCTCGGCCAGCGCAAAGAGCCGCTCGTCGATGTCCAGCAGCGACATGTGGCAGCCGAAGCAGCCGGCCAGCGAGACGGTGGCGATGCGGGGGCGGCTCATGGCGTGTCTTGCGGCCGCTCGCCGATCGGCACCGCAAAGCCGCGCCGCTTGGGCAGGATCGCGCCGACCGGGCAGATCTGCGCAGCCTCATCGGTGGCGGCGATGGCGCTGTCGGCGAGCCGGCCGCTGGGCGAGTGGACGATCAGGTGGGTGTGGATCCCATGGCCGCCGATGGCGAACACGCCCTTGCCGTCGAGCTCGGTGCTGGCGCGCACGCACAGCTTGCACAGGATGCAGCGGTTGGTGTCCAGCCACAGTGCGGGGTGGCTGGCGTCCACCGCGCGCTGCGGGTAAAACTCCTCCCACTGCGGGCCGGTCATGCCGGCGGCGTAGGCGGCGCTCTGCAGCGCGCAGCCGCCGCTTTTCTCGCAGGAGGGGCAGAAGTGGTTGCCCTCGACGAACATCATCTGCAACAGCTGACGGCGGCGCTGCTGCAGCGGCTCGGTCTGGCAGGCCACGCGCAGGCCGGCCAGCGCCCGGGTGGTGCAGGCGGCGGCGGGTCGGCCGTTGACCTCCACGGTGCACAACCGGCAGGCGCCGCTGGGGCCCAGGCGCGGGTCCCAGCACAGGTGCGGGATCGTGTGGCCGGCGCGGGTGGCCGCGGCGATCACGGTGTCGCCGGGCTGGAAAGGCACCGGCTGGCCGTCGAGGTCGAAGGTGGTGCTCATCGGGGCACTCATCGGGGAACCTGGTCCAGGTGGGCGTGGGTGTCGTCGCGGCCGGTGGCGGCGCGCGCCGATGCCAGCTCGGCGTCGAGGTCGAAGCCGGGCACGAAGTGGGCGTGCGGCGAGCGGCTGCACAGCGCCTCGGGGAAGCGCTGCAGCAGGTCACGCAGCGGGTTGGTGGCGCTGGCGCCCAGGCCGCAGTGGGTGGTGCCGTGCATCAGCGCCTCCAGGTCGCGCAGCTCAGCCTCGTCGAAGGGCGAGCCGTGGCCGGCATGCAGCTTGTCCAGGCGCCGCACGACCAGCTCGGTGCCCACGCGGCAGGGCGTGCAGAAGCCGCAGCTCTCGTGGGCGAAGAACTGCGCGAAGCCGCGCACCACCTCCAGCAGGTCGCGGCTGCGGTTGAAGACCATCAGCGCACCGGCGGTGGGCAGGTCTTCGAAGCCCAGGCGGCGCTCAAAGTCGGGCGGCGCCAGCAACAGGCCCGAGGGGCCGCCCAGTTGCACCGCCTGCACGTCGTGGGCACCCGCCTCGCGCAGCAGCTCGGCCAGCGGCGTGCCGAAGGGCAGTTCGTAGACGCCTGGCCGCGACACGTCGCCGCTGACCGAATGCAGCTTGCTGCCGCGGCTCTCGGGCGTGCCCATCGCCGCCCAGGCGGCCGCGCCATGGCGGGCGATCCAGGCCACGGCAGCGAAGGTCTCGACGTTGTTGACCACGGTGGGCTGGCCCAGGTAGCCGCGCTCCACCGGGAAGGGCGGGCGGATGCGCGGCGTGCCGCGCTTGCCCTCGAGCGACTCGATAAGCGCGCTTTCTTCGCCACAGACATAGGCGCCGGCGCCCAGGTGGATCTCGATGTCGAAGTGCGGCCCCAGCAGGCCGGCGGCGCGGCGCTCGGCCAGCACCGCCTGCAGGCCCTCCAGCAGGAAGCGGTACTCGGCGCGCAGGTAGATGAAGCCCCGGCGCGCGCCCAACACCTCGGCCGCCACGCCCATGCCCTCGATCACCGCATCGGGCTGCAGCATCAGCAGCGCGCGGTCCTTGAAGGTGCCGGGCTCGCCCTCGTCGGCATTGCACACCACCACCCGCGTCTGCTCGGCGGTCAGCGGCGCGGCCAGGCAGGCGCGCCACTTGGCGTGCGTGGGGTAGCCGGCTCCACCGCGGCCACGCAGGCCGCTGGCCTGCAGCTCGTCCAGCGCGGCGGCGTTGCCGCGCGCGCGGGTGGCGGCGATGGCCTCGCCCTGCGACGCCGGTGCGTTCAGCAGCACGCCAGGGCGGCGCACGCCGGGCTCCACGGTGAACCAGTCAGTGGGCCAGTCGGCCACTGGCACCTGGGCGCGCACCAGCTCGGCGATCTCGGCCACACGGCCGCCATCAAGCCGGGTGATCACCTGCTGCTGGTTCAGCAGCAGGGCTGGGCCCTGGTCACCCAGGCCGGTGCAGGAGGTGAAGCCCACGCGGGCCAGGCCGTCCTCGCTGGTGCGGCCGGGCTCCAGCCACAGGCGGCGGCACAGATCGGCGGCCAGTGCGCGGCTGCCGGCGTGGCGGTCGGTGACGTTGTCCGAGAACAGCAGGTGGTAGCGGCCCACCGGCTGCAGGTGGAAGTAGCGGTAGAAGCCGGCCACGCCCTCGACCACCGCCGGGCTCAGGCCCAGGCCGGCGGCCAGCTCGGCCAGCGCCGGGCGCGGCAGCCAGCCCTGCAGCGCCTGCGCCTCGTGCAGCAGCTGCACCAGGCGATCGCGCCGGTGGCCGTGGCGCAGCAACAGGTCGGTGATGGAAGTGCTCATGCGGGCGGGTGTTCAGAGAGCGGCGAAGCGCAGCGCACGGCGGCCTTCACGCTTGGCACGGTACATCGCGTCGTCGGCCTGCCGCAAGACCTCTTCGGCGTCGGACTGGTCGCGGAACAACGTGGCACCGATGCTGGGCGAGCAATGGTGCTGCGTACCCGCCACGTCGTAGGGCAGATCCAGCGTGGCCAGCAGTTTGTCGGCCACCACCCGCACCTGGGTCAGCGCGTCGGTCGGGTCCTCGGGCAGGCCGCTGGCCATCATCAGCACGAACTCGTCGCCGCCCAAGCGCGCCACCGTGTCCTCGGCGCGGGTGCAGGCCTGCAGGCGCTGGGCGCACTGCACCAGTACCTGGTCGCCCGCCGCGTGGCCGTGCGCGTCGTTCAGCGCCTTGAAGTGGTCCAGGTCGATGAACAGCAGCGCGCCGTGGTGCTGCGTGCGGCGCGCGGCCGACAGCGCCTGGCTGAGACGGTCGAGCAGCAGGCGGCGGTTGGGCAGCTGCGTCAGGGCATCGTGAAAGGCCATGCGCCGGATCTGCTCGGTGGCCTGCTGGCGTTCGGCCTCCAGGCGCTTGAGCTCGGCCAGGTCGTGCACGAAGGCAAAGACCGCGCCGTCTTCGGCCTGCAGGCTCAGCGAGACCTCGACGGGCCAGGGCGGCCCCTCGGCGCGGCGGTGCAGGGTCTCGAAGCGCAGATGGCCATGCAGCTGCACGCGGCGGGTGATGTCCTTCAGCGCGGCGGTGTCGAGCTGGGCGTCGACGCTGCCGATCGGCTGGCCGATCAGGGCCTCGCGCGGGAAGCCGCTGAGGGACAGGTAGGCGTCGTTGACCTCGGTGATGCGGCCCTGCTGGTCGGCCATCAGAAAGCCTTCGCGGGTGGACTCGACCACGCCGCGGTAGCGCCGCTCGCGCTCGCGCAGTGCCGCCTGCTCGCGCGACAGCGCCTCGCGGCTGCGCTGCAGCTCCAGGTTGCGCTCGGCCAGCAGGCGGCCGTTGCGGGCCAGCGCATGCAGCGCGCCGAACAGCAGCAGATCAGCCAGCAGCCCGCCCAGGCCGATCAGGGCCGGTTGCACGCTGTGCGCGGCGTCCTCGAAGGCCGGCGTGGCCGAGAAATCGACGGTCCACACCGCACCGGCGATCAGCATCTGGCGCTGTGCCCGGTAGCGCGTGTCGGGCTGGGCCGTGCCGCTGCCGACCAGCCGGTGCGCGGGATCGGCGCGGTCACCGTCGTACAGCGTGAAGGCCACCTGCTGGCCCTGCGCGGGCAGGATGCCGTCCATCAGGTCGCGCATGCGAAAGGGCGCGTAGACCCAACCCTGCAGCGCCGCCCGGCGGGCGGCCACGCTGTCCAGCGGCGCGCCGCTGCGGTAGACCGGCCAGTACATCAGCGTGCCGTGTTGCACATCCTCGCCGGTCTCCTGCAGCAGCGTGACGCGGCCGCTGAGCGCGGCGCCGCCTTCATCGCGGGCACGCGCCATGGCGCTTTGACGCACCGGCTCGGACAGCATGTCGTAGCCCAGCGCGCGCTGGTTGCGCCAGTCGGGCGGTTCGAGGTAGACGATCGCGCTGCGGCCTTCGGCGGCCTGCGGTTGCGGCGGCGCGGTCAGCTGGGCATAGCCCAGGCCCTGCAAGCCGGGGTAGCTGCGCTGCAGGTCGATGCGGCCAATGAAGGCGCGCCACTCGTTGCCGGTGACCTCATGGCTGGCGGCGAACAGGCCGGCGCCGGTGCGCAGCACCAGCTCGTAGTTGCGCAGGCGCTCGACGATGCGCAGCTGCGTGGCATCCACCGCCGCCTCGAAACGGCCGCGGGCATCGTCGGCTTGGTAGCGCTCGGCGGCGCGCCAGGCCAGCAGTGTCATCAGCACCGAGACGGCGAGCACCACCCAGGCCGTGACGCGGCCGTGAACCGATTCAGCGAAGCGCGCGGACAACACCCGTTGGCTCCCAGTGCGGCTGGCCACTGTCGGGCGACAGGGCGGGTCCCGATCTTACGGCCAGCGGCGGTGGCCCTTCAGGCCAGTTGCTGAACGTAGATGTCGGTGTCGGGCAACAGGCGGCGCAAGGTCTGGAAGGCGGTGTCCATCAGCTGGAGGCCGGCGTGGTCGGGGTGCACGCCCAGGCGCAGTTCGGCCTCACCGTCCTGCACGCGCAGCAGGTGGACGAAATCGCGCGCGGCCACGCAGCCGCGGCTTTCGCGGTCCAGGGCTTCGGTGAGCTCGCCCATCACCCGCTGCACCAGGTCGCTCGGGCCTTCCAGGCGCGGCGCCGCGCAGGGCAGGCCGCGCACCGCGGCGCCGCAGGGCGGCGCGATCTCGCCGCCGCCGCAGGCCTGGCAGCGGCTGGGTTCAGCCCCCGGCTCACAGGCGGCGGCGATCGGGATGGTGCGGCTGGACATGGTCGGCGACGGCAGCAAAGCCGGCATTCCACGCGCATGTTTGAGGACTGTCAAGCCAGGCGTGGTCGCGGCGCGACCCGGCGCTTGATGCCCATCAAGACCCGGCGTCGCTGCCCAGGTCAGACGAGCGCTTGCCCAGCGCGCCGCAGCGGCTCCCTGGTGGACCAGGGCTGCGTGCAGCTTGAATTTGTCGGGCATCAGAGTCGGTGACTGGCCGAGCGGCCGGAGCAGGTCTGGGCTCAAGCCCCCGGCCGCAGCGGTCGATAAGGGATCGATGCGCCGGTGTCGGGCGGCCTCCGCGGCCCGTCGGCGATGGGAGGGGCCGCGTGCCGATCGAAGCGATTGCCGGACTGCAGTTGGCGCTCTACGGGCTGGGCTGGGCGCTGGCCGCGGTCTACCTGGCCGAGGAGCGCGCGGCGCTGTCGCACTGGGCCGCCTACGCGCTGCTGCAGGCGGCCTCGGCCTGGCTGGCCGCCGAACCGATGGCCCAGGGCCTGCGTCCGCCGATGGCCAGCCTGGTGCTGTCCGTGCTGGGCTTCGTGGCCGCCACGCGCGGCATCGACCTGTTCATCCGCGGCCGGCCCCTGTTGGACCGCTGGCTGCTGCCGCTGACCGCGCTGACGCTGCTGCCGATCGTGCTGAGTGCGGTGTGGGTCGATGACCTCGCGCTGCGGCGGCGCTGGCAGGAAACCCCCTATGCCTTCGGGCTGGGCGTGCTGCTGTTGTCCAGCGTGGTCCTGCTGTGGCGGCCGCTGCGCCGGCGTGCCGGCACGCTGGCCGCGCTGGCGGTGCTGCTGCCCAGCGCGCTGACGGGCCTGACCGGCCTGGCCAGCGGCGTGATGCATCTGGTGTTGGGCGCCCCGGCGCTGGGCCAGGTGCAGCAGGCGGCGCGCGTGCCGCAGGTGCTGGCTTCGCTGGTGGCCTCGGCGGTGTTCAATTTCGGCTACCTGTTCCTGCTGCTGGGCCGCCTGATCAGCCAGTGGCGCGCCAGTGCCCGCCAGGACCACCTGACCGGCCTGCCCAACCGCCGCGCCACCGAGGACGGTTTGGCGGTCGACTGGGCGCGCCACCAGCGCCAGATGAGCGGTCTGTCGCTGGCGCTGATCGATGTCGACCACTTCAAGTCGATCAACGACCGCCACGGCCATGCACGTGGCGACGAGGTCCTGGTCTTCGTGGCCCGGCACCTGCAGTCGCACATCCGGGTGGGCGAAACCCTGGGTCGGTGGGGCGGCGAGGAGTTCCTGCTGTCGATGCCGGGCAGCAGCCTGGCTGTCGCGCAGCAGGCCTGCGACCGCCTGCGCGAGGGTCTGCGCCAGGCCGCGTTGCAGACCCTGGGCGAGCCGCTGACGGTGAGCATCGGCGTGGCCCAGGCGCGGCCAGGCGAGGCCTCGACGCAGGCCCTGATCGACCGCGCCGACCAGGCGATGTACCGCGCCAAGGCCGAAGGCCGCGACCGGGTGGTCATGGCCGACTGAGGCCCTGGGGACGATCAGAAGAAGTCGACGGCCTCCTCCGCTGCCACGCTTGGCGGGGTGATCGGCACCCGGCCCTGGGCGCGCGCCACCACATCGGTCAGCTGCCGCGCGTTGGCGTTCATGTCGTCCGAGGCCATCACGCTCTGCGCCACCATGCTGGCGTTGGCGTCGGTCAGCGTGGTCAGTGCGTCGAGGTGGCCCAGCACGCCGTCCAGCGCCTCGCGCTGCTGGTGCGCGTCTTCCGAGACCTCGCGCATGCGCGCTGCCACATCCTGCACCGACTGGGTCATGCGCTGCAGCGTGTCGCGCACGTGCAGCACACGCTGCACGCCGTCGCCCGACTGCCCGCGCGCCCGCTCGATCAGCGCGCGCACCTGGGCCGCGGCGTCCCGGGTGCGGGTGGACAGCGTGCGCACCTCGGCAGCCACCACCGCGAAGCCGCGCCCGGCAGGGCCGGCGCGTGCCGCTTCGATGGCGGCGTTGAGCGACAACAGATTGGTCTGGAAGGCGATCGCCTCGATCAGCACGATGGCCTCGTCCATCTCGCGGGTGCGCTGGTCGATGCGCTCGATCGAGCCCACCGTCTCCTGCACATCCTGGCTGCCCTGGCGCGCCTGCTGCTCCAGCGCCTGGCAGGTGGCGTCCACCGCGCTGACATGGGCACTGGTCAGCTGCACCTGGGTCACCACGCCGCGCACCGCCTCGGCGGTCTCGCGGATGTGGCTGGTCTGCTCGTCGGTGCGTATGGCCAGCATCTGGGCGCCCTCGGACATCGTCTGGCCGGTGCTGGCCACGCGGCCCGAGCCCTCGGCCAGCGCCTGCACCACGGAGTGCAGCCGGTCCTGTGCGGCGCGCGTTTCTTCCACCGCGGCGTGTGCCAGGCGCTGGGCCATCAGCGTGCCCTCGACCAGCATGGCCGTGCCGACGATGACCATCGGCAGTGACATCACATATCGCAGGTTCAAGGGCTCCAGCCAGCCCAGCAGCGCCGCCCCCACTACCGCCGGATAAAGCAGGGCCGCGCTGGCGACGACGCCGCGCGAGTGCCGGTGCGCACCGTCGCCCACCCGCCACGAGGCCCCCAGCACCAGCCAGGCCATCAGCGCGTAGT
This sequence comes from Ideonella aquatica, assembly GCF_018069755.1. Taxonomy (GTDB): domain Bacteria; phylum Pseudomonadota; class Gammaproteobacteria; order Burkholderiales; family Burkholderiaceae_C; genus Ideonella; species Ideonella aquatica. Next base: position 23,319 of record NZ_JAGQDE010000002.1, read on the forward strand.
TGGCAAACAAGCCCAGCCGGTTGACCCAGCCGCCGGCCACACCCGCCACCACCAGCGCGCCGTGCACGCCCAGCAGCATCGCCAGTCGGGTCAGCGGACGGCGGCCCAGGCCCAGGTAAGACCCCACCGACAGCCAGCCCAGCACCATCAACACGAAGCCGGCCACCGTGCCGGCCAGGTTCGGGCGGTCGCCGACCACGGGCATCTGGTGGTCCATGCCGAAGTACAGCGCCCCCAGCAGGCAGGTGGCGGCAAAAGTGGCCCAGCAGCCCTGGCGCATCGCGCGCCAGACGCTGAAATGGGCCCAGGCCAGCAACGTGAAGGCCGCCGACAGGCACAGGGCAAAGGCGTGAGGAGCAGTCATGGCAGGCAAGGATTGGTCATTGATGAAAGTGAGTAAACACAAACATCGATACCCATGGCGGGGGTGCGCGCCTGTCGGACTGTGCGTTGCCCAGCCAGTGGGTGATCGGTGGATCATCCGGGTCAATCCCGACCTGCTCCGCCGCCGCCGTTTGCGGCGTGTCAAGCCGGCGCCGGGATGGCCCTTCGATCGTTACCGCCCCGATTGCATCGCCGGCAATTTCGAGGATGATGCAGGGCTGTGAATTTCTCCAGTCTTGCGACCACCGCAACCCTGCGTCCATGAGCCGAACCCGCACCGCCCCCCGCCAGCCCTCGCTGCTCGACAGCCTGCCCGCCCAACCGATCAGCGAAGAGGTGCTGGTCGAGAAATACGCCAAAGGCGACGAGCGCACGGTCGACGAAGTGCGTTCGCGCGTCGCGCGTGCGTTGGCGGCCGTTGAGGCCCCCGAGCACCGCGCCCACTGGGAGGCCCGGTTCTTCGAGGCCCAGCGCCGCGGCTTCGTGCCGGCCGGACGCATCAACTCGGCCGCCGGCACCGACCTGACCGCCACGCTGATCAACTGTTTCGTGCAGCCGGTGGGCGACTCGATCGCCTCGGTCGATGACGGCTTCCCCGGCATCTACACCGCGCTGACCGAGGCCGCCGAGACGATGCGCCGCGGCGGTGGCGTGGGCTACGACTTTTCGCGCATCCGCCCCAAGGGCGCCTGGGTCGGCTCCACCCAGTCCAGTGCCTCGGGCCCGGTCAGCTACATGCGCGTCTTCGACCGCTCCTGCGAGACGGTGGAATCGGCCGGCGCCCGCCGCGGCGCGCAAATGGGCGTGCTGCGCTGCGACCACCCCGACATCGAGGACTTCATCCACGCCAAGGATGAAGGTGACCTGCGCAACTTCAACATCTCGATCGGCGTGACCGACGCCTTCATGCAGGCGGTGCAGGCCGGCGCTGATGTGGAACTGGTGCACCGCGCCGAGCCCGGCGACAAGCAGAAGGCCGCTGGCGCCTACCAGCGAGCCGATGGGATGTGGGTCTACCGCAAGGTGGCGGCCAGCACGCTGTGGGACCAGGTGATGCGCTCCACCTACGACCACGCCGAGCCCGGCGTGCTGTTCCTGGACCGCATCAACCTGGACAACAACCTGTCCTACTGCGAGACGATCGCCGCCACCAACCCCTGCGCCGAGCAGCCGCTGCCGCCGTATGGCTGCTGCTGCCTGGGCTCGATCGACCTGACGCACTATGTGCGCAACCCGTTTGAGGCCGACGCCAGCTTCGACGACGCCGCCTTCACCGACGTGGTCAAGGTGGCCACGCGCATGCTGGACAACGTGCTGGACGTCACCGTCTGGCCGCTGGAGCGCCAGCGCGAAGAGGCCGCCAACAAGCGCCGCGTCGGCCTGGGCTTCACCGGCCTGGGCGACGCGCTGGTGATGCTGGGCCTGCGCTACGACACGCCGGCCGCGCGCGAGATGGCGCGCCACATCTCCGAGGTGATGCGCGATGGCGCCTACAACGCCAGCGTCGACATGGCCCAGGAGCGCGGCGCCTTCCCGCTGTTCAACGCCGACATGTACCTCAGCGGCGCCAGTTTCGCCAGCCGCCTGCCCGCGGCGGTCAAGGAGCGCATCCGCGAGCACGGCCTGCGCAACTCGCACCTGCTCTCCATCGCGCCCACCGGCACGATCAGCCTGGCCTTTGCCGACAACGCCAGCAATGGCATCGAGCCCGCGTTCAGCTGGACCTACAACCGCAAGAAGCGCATGCCCGACGGCAGCTTCAAGGAGTACGCGGTCGAGGACCACGCCTGGCGCCTGTACCGCCACCTCAAGGGCGACAACGCGCCGCTGACGGAGGCCTTCGTCACCGCGCTGGAGATGAGCGCCGAGGCCCATGCGCTGATGGTGGCCGCGGTGGCGCCGTGCATCGACACGGCGATCTCCAAGACCGTCAACGTGCCGGCCGACTACCCCTACGCCGACTTCCAGGACCTCTACCTCACCGCCTGGAAGAGCGGCCTCAAGGGCCTGGCCACCTACCGGCCCAATGCCATCCTGGGCTCGGTGCTGAGCGTCGAGCCCGCCACCACCGCCCAGCCGGCGCCGCTGGTGGCCGACCACGCCAACCAGCGCCTGAAGCTGGAGAAGCTGCCCAAGCCGGTGCTGACCTCGCTGCGCTGGCCCGGCCGCCCCGAGATGCGCGGCGGCAACCCGGCCTGGAGCTACATGATCCAGCACCCGCACGGCGACTTCGCGCTGTTCGTGGGTGAGCTGCCGGCCGAGGGCCCGGACGGCGGCCTGTTCGGCAAGAACCTGCCCTTCGAGGTCTGGGTCAACGGCGCCGAGCAGCCGCGCGGCCTGGGTGCGTTGGCCAAGACGCTGTCGATGGACATGCGTGTCAACGACCCGGCCTGGCTCAAGCTCAAGCTCGATGCGCTGGCCACCGTGGCCGAGGAGCGCAGCTTCGAGATGGCCTTCCCGCCGCATGGCGAGAAGCGCCTGTTCCCTGGCGTGGTGGCGGCCACCGGCAGCGTGATCCGCTGGCGCTGCGAGCAGCTGGGTGCGCTGGAAGAGGGCGGCCCCACGCCGGTGCTCGACGCCATGTTCAGCCGCGAGGAGCCGCGCACCAGCTCGGCCGGCACGCTGGCCTGGGCGGTTGACATCGAGAACCCGGGCACCCAGGAATCGTTCACGATGACCCTCAAGGAGGTGGCGCTGGCGGCCACCGACTCGGCCACCGGCTACGTCACCCGGCCTTGCGCCGTGGGCTTCTCGGGCAACTACCCCAAGGCCTACGACGGCCTGGCGCGCCTGCTGTCACTCGACATGCGGGTGATCGACCCGGCCTGGATCGGCATGAAGCTGCGCAAGCTGCTCAACGTGGGTGAGCCGCTGGGCCACTTCATGGCCCCGGTGCCTGGCGAAAAGCGCCAGCAGACCTGGCCGTCCACCGTGGCCTACATCGCCCGCCTGGTGATCCACCGCTATGCGATGCTGGGCGTGCTGGATGAGCAGGGCTTCCCGCTGCGCGAGATGGGCATACTCGAGGCCCCGCGCCCCAAGGCCGATGGCGCCGTCACCGTCGCCCCGATGGCCGGCAAGCCCTGCCCCGAGTGCGGCAACGCCACGATGATCCACAAGGACGGCTGCGACTTCTGCACCGCCTGCGGTTACGTGGGGCAGTGCGGCTGACACCCCCAGTTTGAGGGGTCGGCGGCATGAGCCGCCCGGCGGTGTGGTGCTGCGTGAGTGGTTGAAGGAGCGGCGCGCGCTGCCCGCTCCAGTCACCCACCTTGAAGTACCGCCCATGTCCACTGCCCTTGTCCGCTCCGTTGCCCTGGCGCTGGCCCTGCCCGCGGCCGTCCAGGCCGTGCCGCTCGACGCTGGTATCGACCAGCAGGTCAATATCGGCACCACCGTGCGCCTGACCGGCAGCGCGCTGAACCTGCACAACCTGCCGATGACCGGCTACCAGTGGACCCAGCTGTCGGGTCCCTCGGTCACGCTGTCGAGCACCACGGTTCCCAACCCGACCTTTTACACGCCCAGCGTGGCGGTCGACACCGACCTGCATTTCCGCTTCCAGGCGGTCGATGGCAGCGGCACCACGCACAGCGACGAGGTGGTGATCACGGTCCGGGCCAGTGCCTCCAACCAGCCCCCCGTGCAGACCCTGGGCGCCACACGCACCGTCTACAAGCACGCCATCGTGCAGACCTGCGCAGGTGGTCTGGACTACGACGGCAACATCGTCTCGCGCCAGTGGACCCAGATCAAGGGGCCGGCGCTGAAGAAGGTCACGATGACGGATGACCAGGCCTGCCTGAGCTACACCGTGCCGGGCATCTCCCAGGGCAAGGAGGTGGTCTACCAGGTGGTGGCCACCGACGATCTGGGCGCCACCAGCACCGACCTGCTGTCCCTGTGGCTGTTCCCCCAGTTGCCTGCGGTGTCGCCGCAGGTCACCGCCGGGGCTCGGCGTGTGCTGCTGACCTGGCCGGCCGTCAACAAGGCTGCCGGCTACGAGATCTGCCGCGCCCTGGTCCCGGTGACCGACGTCGGACAGTGCGCCAGCCTGGGTGGGGTGCTGACGGCCGTGGGCAAGTCGCCCGGCTGGCTGGACGAGACGGTGGTGACGGGCACCACCTACCACTATGCGATGCGCGCCGTCGAAGCCGATGGCTCGCCCGGCCGGACCGGCCTGAGCCGCAGCGTGCTGGCGCAGGACAACGCCACCCGGGTGATCCTGCGCGCCAGCGGCGGCAACGGGGCCTCGGTCAGCGCCAAGGGACGCCATGTCGTCTTCACCACGCCGGCAGCGATGGTCTCGGGCGACGCCAACAACGCCTATGACGTCTACCTGTACGACCAGATGCAGAACCTGTTCACGCTGATCTCGGCCAACCCGGCCGGGGTCGCCGGCAACGGCCTGTCGATGTGGGGTGCCATCAGCGGCGACGGCCGCAGCGTGGTGTTCGAGTCGGGCGCCTCCGACCTGGTGGCTGGCGACACCAATGGCAAGTCCGACATCTTCGTGCGCGACCTGCGCACCGGCACGACCACCTTGGTCACGCCCGGCGGCAATGGCCACAGCCGCACGCCCAACATCAGCGCCGATGGCCGCTGGATCACCTTTGTCTCCGAGGCCAGCAACCTGGTGAGCGGCGACACCAACGGCGCGCCTGATGTGTTTGCCTTCGACCGCCAGAGCGGCCTGACGCAACGCATCTCGGTGCGCAGCGGCGGGGCGCAAAGCCAGGGCGTTCCGCTCTACATGACCCGCCCGCCCAGCATCAGCGCCGATGGCCAGAAGATCGCCTTCACCAGCTATGCCAGCGACCTGGTCGATGGCGACGACAACGGCCTGCAGGACGTGTTCGTGCATGACCGCGGCACCGGCAGCACCGTCCGCGTGGGCACCCAGGCCGATGTGCCGGTGCTGGCGGGCGACGGCCGCACGGTGTTCTTCGCCTCCTGGGACCGCAGCCTGACCTCGGTGCCCTTCAGCAGCTGGGCGCTGTTCAGCCGCGACCTGATCACGGGCGCCGTGGCCATCGAGTCGATCAATGCCGACGGCGTGGGCAGCAATGGCATGAGCCTCCTGTCGGCCACCAGCCATGACGGTCGGCACCTGGTGTTCGATTCCTACGCCAACAACCTGATCCCCGGCGTGGGCATGCACCAGCAGGTCTATCGGCGGGATCGCCAGACCGGCCAGCTCAGCCTGGTCTCGCAGAACGACAGCGGCGTCGTGGCCAACAGCTCGTCGATGGAGCCGGCGATGGCGCGGCTGAGTCCGGGGGTGGTGGTGTTCGTCTCGAACGGCAGCAACCTGGACCCGCGCGACACGGGCACCTCGCCGGACCTCTACGTGCGCGAGACGCCCTGACCGGGCCCGTCGCCGGGGGCAAGTGGCGCTCCGGCGGCCAACGCGCTCAGGCACGCCAGGCACAGGCAGCGGCTCCAGCGGGCCCGCAGGCCCGCCAGCAGCTCCGGCGTCAGAGTCAGCCCCGTGCAGGCGCACGGGGCTGTGTCCTTGGCGCCGCAGTGGAACGCGCCGCCACAGCGCGGGCAGCGGTCAATGGACAGCAGGGGGTCGACAGGGGTCGGCATGGCCCCAGTGTGGCACGCGCGGGCCAATAGGGGACGCCTATGGTGCAGATTCGATCAATCAATCCACAGAATGCTGCGGCGCAACTAAGATTCGTTCCGTCGCAGCAAGCACTGCACATCCCCAAACCCCAAGGAACACCATGTCGCTGATCAACACCACCGTCCAGCCGTTCAAGACCCAGGCTTTCGTCAACCGCGCCGGCAAGGGCGAGTTCATCACCGTCTCCGATGAGAGCCTGAAGGGCAAGTGGTCGGTCCTGATCTTCATGCCGGCCGCCTTCACCTTCAACTGCCCGACCGAGATCGAGGACGCTGCCGACAACTACGCCGCCTTCCAGGCCGCCGGCGCCGAGGTTTACATCGTCACCACCGACACCCACTTCTCGCACAAGGTGTGGCACGAGACCTCGCCGGCCGTCGGCAAGGCCAAGTTCCCGCTGGTGGGCGACCCCACCCACGCGCTGACCAACGCCTTCGGCGTGCACATCGCCGAGGAAGGCCTGGCGCTGCGCGGCACGTTCATCGTCAACCCGGACGGCGTGATCAAGACCATGGAAGTGCATTCCAACGAGATCGCCCGCGACGTGTCGGAAACCCTGCGCAAGCTCAAGGCTGCCCAGTACACGGCGGCCAACCCCGGCCAGGTCTGCCCGGCCAAGTGGAAGGAAGGCGCCAAGACCCTGGCCCCGTCGCTGGACCTGGTCGGCAAGATCTGACGCGCTGATGCACCCTGATGGAGCGGGCCAGCGGCCCGCTCTTTCCCCCCGGCCCGATCCCCGGATCAGGCCCCGTTGACAGCCTCCCGGCGGGACGCCCGGGTGGAGGTTGTCAACGGGGTCCGGACGACCTCACCCTGACAACGCCCAAGGAGCGCCACCATGCTGGACACCACCACCACCGGCCAACTCGCCGCCTACTTCGAGCGCATCAGCCAGCCGATCGAGCTGATCGCCAGCCTCGATGACTCCGAAGGCGCGCAGCAGATCCGCGAGCTGATCACCGAGATCGCCGCCATCGCGCCGGCCAAGATCAGCGCCCGCTTCGACGGCCAGTTCGCGCGCCGCCCCAGCTTCCAGATCACCCGCGTCGGCCACGACATGGGCGTGCATTTCGCCGCCGTGCCGATGGGCCACGAGTTCACCTCGCTGGTGCTGGCGCTGCTGTGGGCCGGCGGCCACCCGCCCAAGGTCGAGCCCGAGCTGCTGGAGCAGATCCGCGCGATCGACGGCGACTTCGCCTTCGACACCTTCATGAGCCTGACCTGCCACAACTGCCCGGACGTGGTGCAGGCGATGAACCTGATGGCGGTGTTCAACCCGCGCATCCGCGCCGTGGCGATCGACGGCGGCCTGTTCCAGGCCGAGGTCGAGCAGCGCCAGATCATGGCCGTGCCCAGCGTCTTCCTCAACGACCAGCCTTTTGGCAACGGCCGCATGGAGGTGGCCGAGATCCTGGCCAAGATCGACACCGGTGCCGCGAAGCGCGAGGCCGCCAAGCTCAGCGAGAAGGCGCCCTACGAGGTGCTGATCATCGGCGGCGGTCCGGCCGGCGCCGCGGCGGCGGTGTATGCGGCGCGCAAGGGCATCCGCACCGGCATCGTCGCCGAGCGCTTCGGCGGCCAGACCATGGACACGCTGGCGATCGAGAACTTTATCTCGGTGCAGGAGACCGACGGCCCGAAGTTCGCGGCCGCGCTGGAGGCCCATGTGCGCCAGTACGGTGTGGACGTGATGACGCTGCAGCGCGTGGCGCACATTGAGCCGGCCCCGCAGCCCGGCGGCTACGCCACGGTGACGCTGGACAACGGCGCCACGCTCAAGGGCCGCAGCATCATCCTGGCCACCGGCGCACGTTGGCGCAACATGAACGTGCCCGGCGAGGCCGAGTACCGCACCAAGGGCGTGGCCTACTGCCCGCACTGCGACGGCCCGCTGTTCAAGGGCAAGGACGTGGCGGTGATCGGCGGCGGCAACTCGGGCATCGAGGCCGCGATCGACCTGGCCGGGATCGTGCGCAGCGTCACCGTGCTGGAGTTTGCTGACCAGCTCAAGGCCGACCAGGTGCTGGTCGACAAGCTGCGCTCGCTGCCCAACGTGACCGTGCACCTCAACGCCCAGACCACCGAGGTCACCGGCGACGGCCAGAAGATGACCGGCCTGACCTGGAAGGACCGCGTCACCGGCGAGGAACACGCCCCCGCGCTGGCCGGCGTCTTCGTACAGATCGGCCTGGTGCCCAACACCGAGTTCCTCAAGGGCACGATCGAGCTCAGCCGCTTCGGCGAGATCGTCATTGATGCCAAGGGCCACACCAGCGTGCCCGGCATCTTCGCCGCCGGTGACGCGACGACCGTGCCCTACAAGCAGATCATCATCGCCACCGGCGAGGGCGCGAAGGCCGCGCTGTCGGCCTTCGACCACCTGATCCGCACGCCGGCCGCGGCCTGATGCTTCGTCGCGCTCAACCGCCGCTGGCGGTGAGCCGGAAGTTCTCGGCCCACAGTGCGGTGCTGGGCAGGCCGGCGTCCAGCGTCAGCAGCGCCACCTCGTGCAGTTCGGGCGCCTGCAGTCGGGTGTTGCCGTCGTCGGCCCGCTCCTCGACAAAGAACAGGTGGCCCTGACCGCTCAGCAGGTCCTGCACCAGGATCGCCTGGTGGCTGCCGTCATCGACCCGCGTGCCCTGCAACAGCGTGGCCAGTTCCTTGGCGCTGGGGCCATCGCTGCCGAAATCGCCGGCCACGGCGAACAGGTGCTGGCCGCTGAGCGTCAGGGGCAGCGTCAGCGCGTCCAGGCTGGTGCCGCCGCCGGGGTTGCCATCCAGCGCGGTGGCGCCGGCCGGGCCGAAGAAGGCGCTCAGGTCCACCACGTCGCCACCGAGGCCGGCCTGCACATCCAGCAGCTTGTCCAGGCCGTTGGCCGTCGCGTCGGCCTCCAGCACGAACCGGTCGACGCCCGCCCCGCCGATCAGGCGGTCGTTGTCGGCGCCGCCGCGCAGGGTGTCGGCGCCGACGCCGCCTTGCAGCACATCACTCCCGGCCTCGCCCAGCAGCAGGTCATTGCCGACCCGGCCCCGCAGCAGGTTGTCGCCGATGTTGCCGATCATCAGGTTGTCGCGGGCATTGCCGATGCCGTCGATGGCATCACTGCCCAACAGGCGCAGCGTTTCCAGGTTCAGGCCCAGCGCGAAGCTGACGCTGCTCCAGACTTCGTCGTGGCCAGCGCCGGCCAGCTCGACCAGCACGGCCGAACTGTCCGTCACCCGGTAGACGTCGTCGCCTGTGCCGCCTGCCACCGTGTCGCCCGCACCGATGCCGCTGATCGTGTCGTTGCCCTGGCCGGCCAGCACATCGTCGCTGCCGGTGTTGGCCGCCAGGTCGAGCTGGTCGCCCCAGGCGCTGCCCGTGATCAGGCTGCGTTCGAAGCCGTCCCAGTGAACATCGGTGAGGGCGCCCACGCTGCCCAGCGTGATCGCGCTGCTGCTGGCCGACCAGTCGGCATAGAAGGTGTCCACGCCGCCGCCGCCAAGGTAGTCGCCGCTCTCGCCGCGCGCCACGATCAGGTCATTGGTGGCGCTGCCGGTGATGCTCCACTGCTCGATGTTGGCGGCATGCAGTTGGGTGCGCCAGCTGCTGCTCCACCAGCTGACGAAGTCGAACTGGGTGGCGCTGGCCAGCGCCGTGGCGATCGTGGCACGGCTGCTGGTGTGGTTCAGGTCGCCCAGCAGCGTGCCGCTGGCGTCGTAGGCGAGCAAGCGGGTGTAGCCGGTGTCCGAGTTGTAGAGGCTGGCGATCGTCAGCGTGTCGCTGTCGGCGCCGCCATCGACGCTGCCCCAGGCCTGGGTGATGGTGTCGTCGCCGCTGCCGGTGTCGACCGTGCCCTGGTCGACGGCCACCCAGTCGTGGCCGGCGCCAGTGACCAGGTCATCGGTGGACGAGCCATTGCCGCGGTTGTCGATCGTGTCGTTGCCGCTGCCTGTGCGCAGGATCAGGCGCTCGAAGCCCGAGACGCTGATGCCATTGACCGTCTGGGTGCTGGCGGGGGTGTTGACCCAGGTGATGTCGGTGCTGGCGCTGGACCAGTCGGCATAGAAGCTGTCGAAGCCGCCGTTGCCGGCGTAGCTGTCACCGTTGCCGCGGGCCACGATCAGATCGGCGGTCTGGCTGCCGCTGATCGTCCAGTGCTCGATGTTGGCGGTGTGCAGCTGGGTACGCCAGCCGCCGCTCCACCAACTGCTGAAGTCGAACTGGGTGGCGCTGGCCAGCGCGGTCTCGATGTCGGCGCGGCTGCTGGTGTAGGACAGGTCGCCGACCAGGGTGTGGCTGGCGTCATAGGCCAGCAGCCGGGTGACGCCGGTGTCGGAGTTGTAGATGCCGCCCATGTGCAGCGTGTCGCTGTCGGCGCCGCCATCGACGCTGCCCCAGGCCTGGGTGATGGTGTCGTCGCCGCTGCCGGTGTCGACCGTGCCCTGGTCGACGGCCACCCAGTCGTGGCCGGCGCCAGTGACCAGGTCATCGGTGGACGAGCCATTGCCGCGGTTATCGATCGTGTCGTTGCCGCTGCCGGTGCGCAGGATCAGGCGCTCGAAGCCGGCCACGCTGATGCCGTTGACCGTCTGGGTGCTGGCGGGGGTGTTGACCCAGGTGATGTCGCTGCTGGCGCTGGACCAGTCGGCATAGAAGCTGTCGAAGCCGCCGTTGCCGGCGTAGCTGTCACCGTTGCCGCGGGCCACGATCAGATCGGCGGTCTGGCTGCCGCTGATCGTCCAGTGCTCGATGTTGGCGGTGTGCAGCTGGGTACGCCAGCCGCCGCTCCACCAACTGCTGAAGTCGAACTGGGTGGCGCTGGCCAGCGCGGTCTCGATGTCGGCGCGGCTGCTGGTGTAGGACAGGTCGCCGACCAGGGTGTGGCTGGCGTCATAGGCCAGCAGCCGGGTGACGCCGGTGTCGGAGTTGTAGATGCCGCCCATGTGCAGCGTGTCGCTGTCGGCGCCGCCATCGACGCTGCCCCAGGCCTGGGAGATGGTGTCGTCGCCGCTGCCGGTGTCCACCGTGCCCTGGTCCAGCGCCACCCAGTCGTTGCCGGCGCCGGTGACCAGGTCGTCGGTGCCGGAGCCATTGCCGCGGTTGTCGATCGTGTCGTCGCCGCTGCCGGTGCGCAGGATCAGGCGCTCGAAGCCCGAGACGCTGATGCCGTTGATGGTCTGGGTGCTGGCGGGGGTGTTGACCCAGCTGATGTCGCTGCTGGCGCCGGACCAGTCGGCATAGAAGCTGTCGAAGCCGCCGTTGCCGGCGTAACTGTCACCGTTGCCGCGGGCCACGATCAGATCGGCGGTCTGGCTGCCGCTGATCGTCCAGTGCTCGATGTTGGCGGTGTGCAGCTGGGTACGCCAGCCGCCGCTCCACCAACTGCTGAAGTCGAACTGGGTGGCGCTGGCCAGCGCGGTCTCGATGTCGGCGCGGCTGCTGGTGTAGGACAGGTCGCCGACCAGGGTGTGGCTGGCGTCATAGGCCAGCAGCCGGGTGACGCCGGTGTCGGAGTTGTAGATGCCGCCCATGTGCAGCGTGTCGCTGTCGGCGCCGCCATCGACGCTGCCCCAGGCCTGGGTGATGGTGTCGTCGCCGCTGCCGGTGTCGACCGTGCCCTGGTCGACGGCCACCCAGTCGTGGCCAGCGCCGGTGACCAGGTCATCGGTGGACGAGCCATTGCCGCGGTTGTCGATCGTGTCGTTGCCGCTGCCGGTGCGCAGGATCAGGCGCTCGACGCCAGCGATCTGGATGCCATGGACGGTCTGCGTCAGGCTCGGTGTGTTGACCCAGGTGATGTCGGTGCTGGCACTGGACCAGTCGGCATAGAAGCTGTCGAAGCCGCCGCGGCCATCAAAGGCATAGCCCTTGCTGCCGCGCGCCAGCAGCAGGTCCTGGGTGTCACTGCCGGTGATCTGAAAGTGCTCCACGCCCTCCACCGCGTGCTGGAGCGTCCAGGCGCCGCTGGTCCAGCGGATGAACTCGAAGCGCGCACCGGCGGCATTGGCGGCCTCGATCGTGGCGCGATCCGACTGCCAGCTCAGATCGGCGATCGCGTCACCGGCGCCGTCACGGACCACCAGCCGGGTATAGCCGGTGTCGGAGTTGGCCAGCGCCAGGCCCGCCAGGTCGTCGCCTGACTCATCCTGGATCAGCACGCTGCTGGCCGTGGTGGTCATGTATTCGTCGTCACCGCTGCCGCCCAGCAGCACGTCGTAGCCCTGGCTGGACAGCAGGGTGTCGTTGCCGCCCAGGCCCCAGACCACATCGTTGCCCGCTGTGTCGCCCAGGAAGTCGTCGTCTTCGGTGCCGACGACGTTGTCCAGCGGGCCCAGTGGGTTGGCGCCGAAGAGGCCGACGTCGTCGGTCAGCCAGGGGAAGCGGATGCTGCGCATGGTGGGAACTCCTTGTGACGGGATACGCAGTGCGCCGTGATGGCGCGGCTCAGCCCCCCCTAGTTCAAACCACGCACGGCCTTCAGCGGCGGGCAGTCCCCCTCGTCCGGGGTCTTGCCGCTGGCCTGGCCTGGACCCAGACTGTCAGCGGCACTGGGGCGACGCGCGGCGCGGCGCAGTGCCCCCACACCGACCCCAAGGAGTACCGACGATGTTCCAGTCCACGCTGTCCCTGATCGCCGCCGCTGCGGCCGTCCTGCTGAGTCAGTCCGTGCAGGCCGGCGCCGATGCCGCCAGCACCAGCCAGGGCGCACAACCCCAAGCCTTCAGTGCGGCACTGAAGCTGCAAAAGACCTACTTTGAGGCGGGCAACGGCTTCGGTTCTGCGCTGCCTGCGGGTTCCAGTCCCTATGGCAGCACCCATACCATCAACTGCACCGTGACCGCGGGCTGCTTCGTCATCGTCCATACCAATGTGCAAGTGGCTGGCGGGGCCAGTGTCAACCCGTCGGCCATCCAGGTCTTGGTGGACGGCGTGGTGTTCGACGGGCCCTACAACACCCCGGTGTCGACCACCAGTTACACCGTGATGAACTACCAGACCGGCTTCCCGCTGACCACTGGCACCCACACGGTGAGCGTTGCGGTGTATGCCTCGAGAGCCACCACGCTGCACCGCTACAACACCGAGATCAAGCTCTACCGGTGACCTGCCCGATGGCGTGATTCACGCAGCCTGAAAGCACACGGCGCCCCGCGGGGCGCCGTGTCTGTGTCAGCCGATCTGATCGCTCAGCGGCTGCCCTCGATGAACTCGCGGATGAACTCGTCGCGACTGAGCTGGCGCCGCGGCGATTCGATCGTGGTGGTTGTGATCGGCTTGACTGCCTTGGCCGCGGACAGATCGCTCAGGCTGCCCAGCAGCGGCATCGTCACCGAGGACTTCTTGGTGTCCACCGTCACCGTCACCGGCTGGTAGCCGATCAGCGGGTTGGGCTGCTCGGCACTGAACACAATGCCCAGGTTGTGGCCGGTCGCAAAGATGCGGTCGTCGGTGTTGAGGGTCCAGCTGAGGGTGTACCACTCGCCCGGCACCAGGTCCTTCTTGACCGACAGCGACTTGTAGTGGCCCACATCGGCCATGGTGCGCGTGACCACATAGGCCGAGCTGCCGTTGTAGTCGACCACACGGGCCTGCAGGCCGGCCACGGGCTTGTCGACCTTGACGCGCAGCGTGACGGTGGTGGTGCCGGCCAGGCGCAGCGGGGCGCCCAGCGCACTGGACAGGAACACCAGCCGGTCGCCACGCACCTGCGTCGGGTTGCCGACGATGCTGTCGCTCGAATAGGCCGCGGCCTGCGTGAAACTGAGGTAGCGCTGCGCCGTGCCCGACGTGGCTGACGCCGTGCTCAGCGCCGGGGCCAGGCGCGCCAGCGGGGAGCTCAGCTTGAGCGTCTGCATGGTCGTGCCTTCGGGCGGCCAGGTGGCGTCGGTCGACCAGCTGCCGTTCTCGCGCTGGATGATGGCCTGCGGTGCGGTGGGAATGCCGTTGTCCAGGCCCTGCAGGTAGTGGTCGAACCAGGCCAGCAGCGGCGTGGTGTAGCTGCTGCCGTAGGAGTAGTAGGGCTCGACATGCTGGCCCTGGTGCAGGAACAGGCGACGCGCCACGCCATGGCGCGCCAGTTCATCCCACCACAGGCCGAACTGGCCGGTCTTGACGTTCTCGTCGGTCAGGCCGTGCACCACGAAGACGCTGGCGGTGATCTTGGAGGCATCCAGCCGGTAGTCGCGCGCGGCCCACCACTTGTTGTAGCTGCCGCTGGTGTCGTCCGACCTGGTTTGCAGCTTGGGTGTCAGCGCACTGCAGCTGGGGTGGTCGAAATTGCTGACGTACTCATGCAGGAACTGCACGTGCTCGGTGTAGTACGGAATGCCGTGGCTGCGGGTGTAGTCGTACCAGCTGGAGATGGCCGCCACCGGGACGATGGTCTTCAGCCCCTCGACGCCGGTGGCAGCCACCGCATTGGCGATGGTGCCGTCCCAGCTCACGCCGATCATGCCGGATTGGCCATTGGTCCACAGCGTGGCGTCGGCGGTGCTGCCGTCCAGGTAGCGCCCCACGGCGCGGCCGTTGGCCCAGTCGATCACGGCCTTGGTGCCCAGGACTTCGTAGTCACCGCCGACGTCGTCGCAGCCGGTGGAAAAGTCCGTGCCGGGCAAGGCCACGGTGGCGACCGCATAGCCGCGGGTGGAGAAGTAGGCGGGCTCCCAGGCGGCCCGGTTGTTCTTGAAGTAGTACGGCGAGGCGTGGATGACCAAGGGCAGGCGCACGCCGGGCGCGGTGTCGGGACGGGTGACCTCGACCCGGATGGTGTCGACCACACCGTCCTTGTCGCGATCAAAACCGGTGTCGACCAGCACCGTTTCCTTGATCGCATTGGCGAAGAAGGGCACGGTGCGCTGGCCCTGCACCCAGGGGCGGTCGGTGGCCTGCGCCAGCATCGGCACGGCCACGGCAGCGGCCAGACAGACAGACTTCAGGCGCGTCTGGCGCCAGGACGAACAGATCAACATCAAGGGCTCTCCTCACTGAGCGTTCGAGGGTATCAGCCGGACCCAGGCCCGGCGAGAGGGCAAGCACCGCCGCATGCTCGTGACCGGCGAGTTGATCCATCGATCCCCCTAGCTTGAGGCCGGCGCGCACCCCTGCGCAGGCCGCACTCCCCCTGTCTGTGGCCTTGTTGATGCCGCCGTCGAGGTCGACACTGACCCCTGCAGGTTCAGCGGCCCACCCGCACCGTTCGGCAGACAAGGCCGCAGTGCCTGCACCTACCCATTCACAGGAGTACCCCATGCTGCGTTCGAAGACCACGATCACCGCCCTGGCTGCCACCGCGCTGCTGTCCTTGTCCTCGCTGGCTCTGGCCGGTGCGGGCGTCGAGAAGGCCAAGGCCCAGCCTGAGGCCTTCACCACGCCGATGAAGCTGCTGAAGGTGAACCACGAAGTGGGCAGCGCCGGCGGCACCGCGATCCCGGCGGCCACGATCACCCAGTACGGCAGCACGCTGACCGTCAATTGCACCGCCACCGGTGGCTGCTATGTGCTGGTGGATGCCGAAGCGCAGGTCTCGCCCACGGCCACCGAGGCCTCGACGGCGCTGTGCATCCGCGTTGATGGCGTCAGCACCGACAACTGCCCGTTCCTGACCCGCACCTCGACCACCGGCTTCACCAGCTTCAACCACCGCGGTGGCGTGTCGGTGACCACCGGCACCCACACCGTGACCACGCACGTCTACACCGGCGTGGCCAGCCAGCTGTACAACTTCAACACCGAAGTCAAGCTGCTGAAGAAGTGATCGGCGCGGGGCCCCTGAGGCCCCGCTCCATCCCTGCGGCGCCTGCGGGCGCCGCGTTCGTCTCAGCCCGGCATCAGGCCTCGGCGCAGCGCCGGGCCAGGTGGGCCAGCGCCTCCTCGACCTGATCCACCAGCACCAGGCACAGATCGCCTGGTTGGAGCCGCGCCAGCGCGGTGTCGATGGCGACGAATTCACCCCGGATCTCGTCGACCCGCGTGGTGCGCGCCGCGCCCTGCAGGCCCTGGCGCAGCAGGCCCAGCACCTCGCCGTCCTCGCGGCCGCGCTGGCAGGCGTCCTGGTACAGGATGACCTCGTCGAAGGCGGCGCCCAGGATCTGGGTCTGCTCGCGGATGTCCTCGTCGCGGCGATCGCCCGCCCCACTGATCACCACGCTGCGGCGCTGCGCCGGCATGGCCTCCACCGCCGCGACCAGCGCGCGCATCGCATCCGGGTTGTGGCCGTAGTCGGCAATCAGCGTGGCGCCCTTGAAGTCCATCACATTGAAGCGGCCCGGCGCGCCGTCCAGGTCGTTGACGAAGCTGGACAGCCCGGCGCGGATCGCGTCCCAGTGCAGGCCGGCGCCCCAGGCAGCGGCGGTGGCGGCCATCGCGTTCTCGACCTGGAAGCCGATCGTGCCGTGGCGGGTCAGCGGAATGTCGCGCAGCGCAATCGCCTCGCGCGCGCTGCCCTCGGCGGCCACGAGGTGGCCGTCGTCGATGTAGACACAGCGTTGGCCCTGCGCGCGGTGGGTGGCCAGCACCGGGTGATGGCGGTCGGCCGAGAAGTAGATGACGCCGCCCGGGCACTCGGGTGCCATCGCCACGCAGTGCGGGTCGGTGGCGTTGAGCACCGCAAAGCCGCTGGGCGCCACGTTCTGCACGATCACCCGCTTGAGCACCGCCAGGTCTTCCACCGTGGTGATGTAGTTCAGGCCCAGGTGGTCGCCGGCGCCGATGTTGGTGACCACCGCCACCTGGCAGCGGTCGAAGCCCAGGCCCTCGCGCAGCACGCCGCCGCGCGCGGTCTCGAACACCGCGGCATCCACATCGGGGTGCATCAGCACGTTGCGCGCGCTCTTCGGGCCCGAGCAGTCGCCCGAGTCGATCTGGCGGCCGTTGACATGCACGCCGTCGGTGTTGGTCATGCCCACGCGCAGGCCGCTGGCGGCGAACAGGTGGGTGATCAGGCGCGCGGTGGTCGTCTTGCCGTTGGTGCCGGTGACGGCCACCACCGGGATGCGGCCGTCCTCGCCGGGCGGGTAGAGGTGGTTGATGATCGCCTCGCCCACCGCGCGGCCCTTGCCGAAGGAGGGCGACAGGTGCATGCGCAGGCCCGGCGCGGCGTTCACCTCGACGATGCCGCCGCTTTGCTCTTCCAGCGGGCGGATCACGCTCTCGCACACCACGTCGACGCCGCAGATGTCCAGGCCGATCATCTGCGCCGCCGCCACCGCGCGCGCCGCCACCTCGGGGTGGACGTCGTCGGTCACATCGGTGGCGGTGCCGCCGGTGGACAGGTTGGCGTTGTTGCGCAGGATCACGCGCTGGCCCTTGGCCGGCACCGATTCGGGCGTCAGGCCCTGGATCTCCAGGCGCGCCACCGCGATGTCATCAAAGCGGATCTTGGTCAGCGAGGTGGCGTGGCCGTCGCCGCGGCGCGGATCGGCATTGACCTGCTCGACCAGCTGGCGCACCGTGTGCTCGCCGTCGCCGATCACCAGCGGCGGGTCGCGCCGCGCGGCGGCCACCAGCTTGTGGCCCACCACCAGCAGGCGGTAGTCGCTGCCGGGCAGGAACTTCTCGACCATCGGTTGGCCGATCTCCTCGGCCACGCGGTAGGCCAGCGCCAGATGCTCGCGGCTGACGATGTTGACGGTCACGCCCTTGCCCTGGTTGCCGTCCTGCGGCTTGACCACCACTGGCAGGCCGATCTCCTGCGCCACCTCCCAGGCCTCGTCGACCGAGTCGACCGGGCGCCCCAGCGGCACCGGCACGCCGGCAGCGCGCAGCAGGGTCTTGGTCAGGTCCTTGTCCTGCGCGATGGATTCGCTGACCGCGCTGGTGGAGTCGACCTCGGCGGCCCAGATGCGGCGCTGCTTGCTGCCCCAGCCGAACTGCACCAGGCTGCCCTGGGTCAGGCGGCGGTGGGGGATGCCGCGGGCCAGGCCGGCGTTGACGATCGAGCCGGTGGACGGGCCCAGGCGGACGTCCTCGTCCAGCTCGCGCAGCGCGGCGATGGTGGCGGTGGCATCAAAAGCGCCATCGGGCGCCAGCGCGGCCTGGATCAGGGCCTCGGCGGCGGCCAGCGCGCGGCGGCCCACGTCTTCCTCGGTGTACTCGACCACCACCTGGTAGATGCCGTCCTCGACGGTGGCGGTGGTGCGGCTGAAGGTCACCGGGCAGCCAGCCTGCGACTGCAGCGCCAGCGTGGCGGCTTCCAGCACATGGGCCAGCGTGACCTGGGCGGGCTGGCGACGCAGGCCGCCCAGGCCGGGGAAGAGGGCGCGCAGGCGGTCCTCGAAGCCCGGCAGCGTGGTCAGCGCGCGCTCGTCGGGCGTGCAGGCGACGATGGCCTCGACGGCGGTGTGGCGGCTCCAGAGGTTCGGGCCGCGCAGGGCCCGGATGCGGGAGATGTCCATGGTTCGACTTCTTGGGGGCGGGTCGTGTGGGGTCAGGCGGCGGCGTTGAGCTCGAAGGTCTCGAGGCCGGCGGCGATCAGTTCGGGGGTGATGCCATAGCCCCAGGCGGCGGCCACGGCGGCCAGCAGGGCCTCGGCCAGGCCGGCGTCGCCGCCGCGGCCCTTGCGACCCAGCACGCCGTGCAGGTCGGGGCCGTTCAGGTCGCCCTGGGGCGAGCGCAGCGTCACGCGGCCGGCCTGCAGCACCGCCGCGCGGCCGCCCCCGGCCAGGTGCTCGCTCAGCGCGGCGGGCAGGCCGTCGGGGCCGTCCACGGCGTACATCAGCACCTCGCCGTCGCACAGCTCGGCCATGCCGGCGATGCGCGGGTCGGCGGCATTGAGCACGCCCACGCCGTCGGCCAGCACCACGTCGATCTGGGTGCGCAGCACCTTGAACATCGCGTCGGCGTCGAACACGTCGTGGTGGGCCAGGGCCGGCCAGCCCTCGGTGTCGGTGACCACGCCGACCTGGCAGCGGTCATAGGGCAGGCCGTCGCCGAAGATCAGGCCGGCGTCGTTCTCGAACACCGCGGCGCGCGCCTCGCGGTTCATCAGCAGGCGGTGGCTGGCCTCCCAGAACTGCTTGCCGGCGCGCTCGATGCGGCGGCTGCCGAGGAACAGGCCGTCGCGGCAGGCCAGCGCGGTGGGCGTGCCGGTCAGGTGGATCAGCCAGGCCACCGCGCGGGCGATCAGTGCGCCGTGTCGGCTGCCGGCGACGCCGACGATCGGGATGCGGCCCGGATGGGCGGTGTCGTCCTCGGGCGGGAACAGGTGGTCGACGATGGCCTGGCCCACCGGGCGGGGCTGGCCCACCGCGGGCTTGAGGTGCATCAGCAGGCCGGGGCCGGCATTGACCTCGACGATCGCGCCGCCCTGCGGCTCCAGCGGCTGCGAGATGTCCTCGCAGACCAGGTCGACGCCGGCGATGTCCAGCCCCACCGCGCGCACCGCCAGCGACACCTGGTGCGCCACGTCAGGGTGGATCTCGTCGGTGCAGTCGATCGCCACATTGCCATTGCGCTGCACCAGCACGCGCTTGCCGGCCGGCACCACCGAATCGCTGCGCAGGCCCTGGCGCTGCAGGTCCAGGCCGATGACCTCGTCCTCGCTGATGTCCAGGCGGTTCAGCGGATGGGCCTCGGTGGTGCCGCGGCGCGGGTCGGAGTTGATCTGGCTGTCGATCAGCTCGGTCACGGTGCTGCGGCCGTCGCCGGTGATCCAGGCGCTCTCGCCGCGGGCCACCGCCACCACCTCGCCGCCCACCACCAGCAGCCGGTGCTCGTTGCCGCGGATGTAGCGCTCCACCAGCACCTCGGAGCCGTGCTTGTCGGCCAGCTCGAAGGCGGCGCGCACATCGGCCTCCTGCGTCAGGTCCAGCGTCACGCCGCGGCCATGGTTGCCGTCGCTGGGTTTGACCACCACCGGCGCGTCCATGTCCTGCGCGGCCTCCCAGGCCTCGTCGGCGCTGGACACCGCCACGCCCTCGGGCACCGGCACGCCGCAGGCCTTGAGCAGGGTCTTGGTCAGGTCCTTGTCGCTGGCGATGTTCTCGGCAATCGCGCAGGTCAGGTCGGTCTCGGCGGTCCAGATGCGGCGCTGGCGGGCGCCGTAGCCCAGCTGCACCAGGTTGCCGTCGTTCAGGCGGATGTGCGGGATGCGGCGGTCGGTGGCGGCCGAGACGATGCAGGCGGTGGAGGGGCCCAGGAAGGAGTCGTCGATCGCGTCACGCACCGCGGTGACGGCGGCGTCCACATCGAAGGCCTCGTCGCGGATGGCGGCATGCAGCAGCGCATGGCCCTGGGCCAGCGCCACCCGCGCCACCTGCTCGTCGCGGGCCCGGAACACCATGCGGTAGACGCCCGTCTGTCGGGTGCTGCGCGTCTGCCCGAAGCCGGTGGGCATGCCGGCCAGGTTGAGCAGCTCGATCACGCAGTGCTCGAGGATGTGGCCGGCCCAGGTGCCCTCGTCCAGGCGCTGCAGGAAGCCGCCGCGCTCACCCACGCCGCAGTGGTGCTCGGCCAGCGCCGGCAGCAGGGCCAGCAGGCGGGCGTTGAAGCCGGGCAGCTTGTTCGACGGCCAGTCTTCCAGCTCGCCCAGGTCCAGCCAGACCTCCAGCACGGAGCGGTAGGTCCAGATGTTGGGGCCGCGCAGGTAGGTGATGCGTTGGAGCTGGATCTCTCGGGGGCGCGCTGTCATGGGATGGTGGGTGGATGCGGGTGGGGGGCGGGCCCGTCGGGGCCTCGCCCCGATTGTGAACCGAGGCGGCGGGCGTGGTGTCCGGGCGGGCCCGGGTGTCGCAAATCGCGGAAAATCAGCGCCAGAGGCGGTCTTCCCGCCCGCCAGCCCCGATGCCCCACGCCCATTCCGACGCCCACACCCCCCGACCGACCGTGCCCCTGGGGGCGCCGCTCGATGAGCGGGAGAACGTGCTGGCCCAGCTCGCGGTTGACCTGGACGAGGACCTGCACTTTGCCGGCGGCTGGCTGCTGCTGACCGAGCGCCAGCTGCTCAGCCGCAGCGGCGACGGCCCCTGGCAGGCCATCCCGCTGGCCGACGGCCAAACCTTGCGCCATGCCGACCACGCTGGCGTCGGCACGCTGGAGCTGGTGCAGGGCGAGGTGCTGCAGCGGCGCTGGCGCTTCACGCTGGGCGCCAATGTGCAGGCGCTGCGCCTGGTCAAGCGCTTTGAGCAGCTGCAGGAGGCGCGCGCCCATGGCCACGCCCCCGAGGGCGACGACCCCACCCGCTGCCCCTCCTGCCGCAACACCCTGCCCGACGACTCCGACGAGTGCCCGATCTGCACCCGCGAACTCAACACCCCGCCCAGCACCTGGGTGCTGCTGCGCCTGTGGCGCTTCGCCCGCCCCTACCGCGGCCAGTTGCTGGCCGGTTTCCTGCTGACGCTGGCCTCCACCGCCGCGCACATGGTGCCGCCCTACCTGACCATTCCGCTGATGGACGAGGTGCTGATCCCGTTCCAGAACGGCCAGAAGATCGATCCCACTTACGTGATGTGGCTGCTGGCCGGCCTGCTGGGCTCGGGCCTGATGGCCTGGGGCCTGGGCTGGGCGCGCACCTGGATCCTGGCGCTGGTCTCCGAGCGCATCGCCGCCGACCTGCGCACCACGGCCTTTGAACACCTGCTGGGCCTGTCGCTGGACTACTTCGGCGCCAAGCGCACCGGCGACCTGATGGCCCGCATCGGCAGCGAGACCGACCGCATCTCGGTCTTCCTGTCGCTGCACGCGCTGGATTTCGCCACCGACGTGCTGATGCTGGGCATGACCTCGGTGATCCTGTTCTCGGTCAACCCCTGGCTGGCCCTGGTCACGCTGGTGCCGCTGCCCTTCATCGCCTGGATGATCCACACCGTGCGCGACCGCCTGCGCACCGGCTTCGAGAAGATCGACCGCGCCTGGGGCGACGTCACCAACGTGCTGGCCGACACCATCCCTGGCATCCGCGTGGTCAAGGCCTTTGCCGCCGAGCGCCGCGAGGCCAACCGCTTTCGCGCCGCCAACCAGGCCAACCTGCAGGTCAATGACCGGCTCAACAAGGTCTGGAGTCTGTTCACGCCCACCGTGGCGCTGCTGACCGACATCGGCCTGCTGGTGGTCTGGGGCTTCGGCATCTGGCAGGTCAGCCAGGGCCAGATCACGGTGGGCGTGCTCAGTGCCTTCCTGGCCTACATCGGCCGCTTCTACGGCCGGCTCGATTCGATGAGCCGCATCGTCTCGGTGACGCAAAAGGCGGCGGCCGGCGCCAAGCGCATCTTCGACATCCTGGACCACGTCTCCAACGTGCCCGACCCGGCCGATCCGGCGAAGCTGCCGCCGGGCGGCCTCAGCGGCGGCGTGACGATGGAGAACATCTCCTTCCGCTACGGCAACCGCTCGGTGATCCGCGGCCTGAACCTGGAGATCCGGCCCGGCGAGATGATCGGCCTGGTCGGCCACAGCGGCTCGGGCAAGAGCACGCTGGTCAACCTGATCTGCCGCTTCTATGACGTGACCGACGGCTCGATCAAGGTGGACGGCATCGACCTGCGGCGCATCGCCGTGGCCGATTTCCGCAGCCACATCGGCCTGGTGCTGCAGGAGCCCTTCCTGTTCTTCGGCACCGTGGCCGAGAACATCGCCTATGGCCGACCGGATGCCAGCCGCGAGCAGATCGTTGCCGCCGCCCGCGCCGCCCATGCGCACGACTTCATCCTGCGCCTGCCGCAGGGCTACGACTCGCTGGTGGGCGAGCGCGGCCAGGGCCTGTCCGGTGGCGAGCGCCAGCGCATCAGCATCGCCCGCGCGCTGCTGATCGACCCGAAGTTCCTGATCCTTGACGAGGCCACCTCGGCCGTCGACACCGAGACCGAAAAGGAAATCCAGAAGGCGCTGGACAACCTGGTCCAGGGCCGCACCACGATCGCCATCGCCCACCGCCTGTCCACGCTGCGCAAGGCCGACCGGCTGGTGGTGATGGACCGCGGCGAGATCGTCGAAGTCGGCCCGCACGACGAGCTGATGGCACGCCAGGGCCACTACTGGCGCCTCTACGAAGCCCAGGCCCGCAAGGCCGAGGCCGAGGACGACGAGGGCTCCGACCACGACGCCGTGCTGCTGGCCCGCCAGCCGCAGCCTTCGGCCCACACCGGCGCGTGATCGACGCGTAGCGAGCATGAGCACCCCCGCCTTCACCCTCACCCGCAACCCGCTGGGCCGCCTGGTCTGCACGCTGGCCGACGGCAGCGAGCACATCGGCGTGCTGCCGGTGCGCGCCTTCCCGATCGCCGCACCCGACGAGGGGGTGTCGCTGGTCGGCCCCGCCGGCCATGAGCTGGTCTGGATCGAGCGCCTCTCGGCCCTGCCCGCGGCACCGCGCCAGTTGATCGAGGACGAGCTGGCCGCGCGCGAGTTCGTGCCGCGCATCCAGCGCATCGTCGCCGTGTCCACCTTCTCCACGCCCAGCACCTGGACCGTCGAGACCGACCGCGGCCCGGCCACGCTGGTGCTGAAGGT
This sequence comes from Ideonella aquatica, assembly GCF_018069755.1. GTDB lineage: Bacteria > Pseudomonadota > Gammaproteobacteria > Burkholderiales > Burkholderiaceae_C > Ideonella > Ideonella aquatica. The sequence goes on from NZ_JAGQDE010000002.1 coordinate 46,759, forward strand.
GGAAGAAGACATCCGCCGCCTGCCCGAGCGCGGCCGGCTGCTGATCACCAGCGGCCACGGCGTGGTGTTCGAGGTGCCCGACCTGCTGGGCCTGGACAGGCACTCCAAGAAGCTGCTCGAGCGCTTCCTCTGAGCGGCAAATAGCCGCCCATGGCCGGTCTATTGCGGCCTTTGTCATACCCCGGCTGGTAGCACAGTGACTTCCTTGCAAGTCTGCCGCCAAGCGGGTCGGCAGGCTGCGGCCGTGGCGGATGCAGCGCCGGCACGGCCGTGATGGGCCGCCCCGGCGGCACGACCAGGCTGCCGGAGACATGGGCCGATGCTCGCCAACCTCTCTTTCCAACACAAGGTCCGCCTGCTGCTCGCGGTGGCCCTGGTGGCCGTGCTCGGTACCGCCAGCGTGGCTGTCTGGCTCGACGCCCGCCACATCGATCAAGGCCGCCGGGCCCAGCTGGTGACCGCGGTGCAGTCGCTGGCCAGCCTGGTGCAGTCCTACCAGGACCAGGCCGCGGCCGGCACACTGTCGCAGGCCCAGGCCCAGGCTGCCGCCACCGAGGCCGTGCGCCGTGCCCGCTACGGCGGCGCCGACGGCAAGAGCGATTACTTCTACATCTGGGCGCTCGACGGCACCGGCGTGATGCACCCGATCAAGCCCGAGTGGATCGGCCAGAACATGCTGGGCAAGGTCAAGGACGGCCGCGGCGGCGACATCATCGCCATGCTGCAGCAGGGCATCCGCCAGAGCCCCGACGGCCGTGCCTTTGTCGACACCTGGTTCCCGCGGCCCGGCACCGATGTGCCAGTGGCCAAGCTGCAGTACGTGGTCAAGGTGGCCGGCTGGGACTGGATGGTGGGCTCCGGCCTCTACATGGACGACGTGTATGCCGAAGTGCGCAGCACGGTGATCCGCGGCGTCGTCGCGGTGCTGCTGACCACCTCGCTGCTGGTGGCGCTGGCCTGGACGCTGGCGCGCAGCGTGCGCCTGACGCTGGGCGGTGACCCGGCCCAGGCCCGTGCCATCGTCGCCGAGGTGGCCCAGGGCCGCCTGGACGTTCCGATTCCTGCCGCTCCGGCCGGCAGCCTTTTTGACGGCCTGGCGCAGATGCTCGCCGGCCTGCGCCAGATGGTGGGCCAGGTCCGCAAGGCCACCGACTCGATCGGCACCGCCTCGGGCGAGATCGCCAGCGGCAACGCCGATCTCAGCCAGCGCACCGAGCAGACCGCCTCCAACCTGGAGAAAACCGCCTCGGCGATGGAGCAGCTCACCGCCACCGTGCGCCAGAGCGCCGACTCGGCGCACACCGCCAATCAGCTGGCCACCTCGGCCGCCGAGGCCGCCCGCCGCGGTGGCGAGGTGGTGTCACAGGTGGTCTCGACGATGGGCGAGATCAACCAGTCCAGCCAGCGCATCGCCGACATCATCGGCGTCATCGATGGCATCGCCTTCCAGACCAACATCCTGGCGCTGAACGCCGCGGTGGAAGCCGCGCGGGCCGGCGAGCAGGGCCGCGGCTTCGCGGTGGTGGCCGGCGAGGTGCGCAGCCTGGCGCAGCGCTCGGCCTCGGCGGCCAAGGAGATCAAGAGCCTGATCGGCACCTCGGTCGAGAAGGTCGAGTCCGGCGCCCGCCTGGTGGGCGACGCCGGTCGCACGATGGACGAGATCGTCGCCTCGGTGCAGCGCGTCACCGACGTGGTCGGCGAGATCAGCTCGGCCGCCGCCGAGCAGAGCCAGGGCATCAGCGACGTCAACCGCTCGGTCACCGAGCTCGACCAGATGACGCAGCAGAACGCCGCGCTGGTGGAGCAGAGCGCTGCCGCGGCCGAGAGCCTGCGCGAGCAGGCCGGTCGCCTGAGCGGCGTGGTGGCGGGCTTCCGCATCGGGGCGGTGGCGCCGCCACCCGCACCGGTCCCGCGCGCCCCCGCATCCGCATCGGCACACACACCCGCGCCCGCACCGGTGACCAGCGCCACGCCGAAGGCCGCGCCGCGACCGGCCGCGCCAGCGCCCGTGGCGGCCGCGACCGCCAACGCCGACGACGGCGACTGGGCGACGTTCTGATCCTCAGGCGCCCGGCAAGGCCGCGAGCCAGCCGGGCAGGTCCTGGGGGTCCATCAGCGGCCAGTCGCCGCTGAAGCGGGCCCAGGCCTCGGCATGCTTGTCGGCCACGGCGGTCAGCACCGGCACGCCGGCAGCCACCAGGGCCATCAGCTCGTCGGCCAGGCCCTCGCCCTCGGCCTCCAGGCCACCAAAGCGATTGATCACCACCAGGTCGGGCGGCGGCTGTTCGTCCAGCGCGCGGCGCAGCACCACGCTGGCACGCGCGAAGCCCTGGGTGTCGACGCGGCAGCCGGTGGCGCCCGGGCCCAGGTCCTGCGAGACCAGGAAGGACTCGCCGGTCTGCACGTCCTTCAGCACCATCGCGCCACACACGGCCGAGCCGTCGGGCCAGGTCATCACCAGGCCGCGCACCCGCAGGCCGGCGGCCTGGGCGCGCTCGGCGGCGTCGGCCAGCAGGGCATCCATGTCGAGCGCGCCATCGTGGCGCAACGCGGCGATCTTCATCCGGTGGATGATAGACCGCTGGCGCATATGCTTTCCTGATGCGACCGCCGCCATGCTGCCGCCCATGAACCCGACCGACACGCCGCCTGCCCTGCGCCGGCTCGTCGGCGCGCTGGTGTGGGCGCTGGCCTGGCTGGCGCTGGTGCTGGCCGATGGGCGGCTGGAGCGCGCGCCGCTGTCGCTGTGGCTGGTGGCCGGTGCCGCGCTGGCCTCGCCCTGGTGGAGCCTGCCGGCCTCGCTGGCCGCTGCGGCGGCTTCGGTGGCGGCCTTCAACTGGCTCTTCGTGCCGCCGCGCGGCAGCTTCAGTGTGGGTTCGACCGATGACCTCTGGCTGCTGGCCGGCCTGTGGGTGGTGACCTGGGTGGTGGCGGCGCTCAGCGCCGCCGCGCGCCGCCAGGCCGGCCGTGCCGAGGACTGGGCGCGCCGCTCGCAGACCCTGCGCGAATGGGCCGAGGCCGCGCGCGACACCGACGATCCGCTGACCCTGGCCGGCCGCCTGCAGCAGCAGCTCGACGCGCTGGGCGGCGGGCCGGCCACACTGTGGCTGTGGCGCGCATCGCCGCCGCCACTCGGCGAGGCCTGGGGCGCCGATGATGCGCGGCTGTGCCGGCTGGGCGAGGCCGACGCCGAGGCCGCTGCCGCGCTGGCCCATGGCCTGCGCCAGCGCGAGGCCATCGGCCCCGGCACCGGCCGCCACCAGTCGCTGGGCCAGTGGGTGCTGCCGCTGCGCGGCCGCGCGGTGGTGAGCGGTGCGGCGCTGCTGCGCGGGCCGGCGGTGCAGCGGGTGGATGACGCCGCGCGGCTGCAGGCCCAGGCCTTGTGCGATCAGCTGGGGCAGGCGCTGGAGCGCGCCCATGCCCGTGCCGCCGACCAGCGTGCCCGCGACGAAACGCGCGACCAGCAGGCCCGCAACGCGCTGCTGGCGGCCATCTCCCACGACTACCGCACACCGCTGGCCACCATCCGCGGCGCGGCCGATTCGCTGCTCGACCAGGCGCCGCAGCTGGCCCCGTCGCAGCGCGAGGCGCTCTTGCACACGATCCGTGACCAGGCCACCCAATTGGCTCGGATGACCGACAACACGCTGCAACTGGCGCGCCTGGATGCGCCCGGGCTGCAGCTGCGCACCGACTGGGAGTCGCCCGAGGAGATCATTGGCGCCGCGCTGCAACGCGCCCGCCAACGCGAGGCCGAGGGCCAGCCGCGCGCCCGCGGCAGCGCCTCGCGCCTGCAGGCCCGGCTGGAGCCCGGCTTGCCGCTGCTGCGCTGCGACGCGGTGCTGCTGGCCCAGCTGCTGGACAACCTGGTCGACAACGCGCTGGCCTACAGCCCGCCCGACAGTCCGGTCGAGCTGCTGGCGCGCCGCCAGGGCGAGCAACTGGTGCTGGCCGTGCGCGACCGTGGCCCCGGCGTGCCGCCGGCCTGGCGCGAGCGCCTGTTCGAGCCCTGGCGCCGCGGCCCGGCAGCCGACGGCGCACCGCAAGGCGCCGGGGTCGGCCTGGCCGTCTGTCGCGCCATCGCCCAGGCCCACGGCGGCCAGATGACACTGCGCCGCCGCGCGCATGGCGGCAGCGCCTTCGAGTGCCGGCTGCCACTGGGTGAGCCGCCCGCCTGGCCCGAGGCCGCGTCATGAAGGTGCTGCTGGTCGAGGACGACGCCGCGCTGGGCGCCACGCTGCGCGAGGCCCTGCAGGTGGAAGGCCACCGCGTGCGCCACGCCGCCAGCGCCGCCGAGGCGCGTGCGCTGCTCACGCACGACGGCCCGCCCGACCTGCTGCTGCTCGACCTGGGCCTGCCCGATGGCGACGGCGCCACGCTGCTGGCCGAACTGCGCAGACGCCACGGCTTCGCGGTCATCGTCATCTCGGCGCGCCACGACGAGGCCGGCAAGATCGCCCTGCTCGACGGCGGCGCCGACGATTACCTGGTCAAGCCCTTCGCGCTGGGCGAGCTGCTGGCGCGCATGCGCGTGGCCTGGCGCCACCGCGGCCAGGCGGCTGCGCCAGCCATCACCCACTACGAGCACGACGGCTGGCAGATCGATCTGCAAGCCCACCGCGTGTGCCTGTGGCGCGACCAGGCCTGGTGCGAGGTGCATCTCACGCCCACCGAGTTCGCGCTGCTGGCGCGCCTGGTGCGCAGCGCCGGCCAGGTGGTCACGCACCGCCAGTTGCTGGCCGATGTCTGGGGCGCCGAGTTCGTCGAGCACACCCACTACCTGCGCCTGTACATGGGCCAGTTGCGGGCCAAGCTGGAAGAGCGCCCGGGCGAGCCGCGTCGGCTGCTGACCGAGCCCGGCGTGGGCTACCGCCTGGTGCCCTGAACGGCCGGGACTTATGCGTTCCTGATGCCGGCCTGCGCAGCATCGGGGCCATGAACCCGGAACCCCCCACCCACCGCCCCACCGGCCCGCTGGCCGCGCTCACGCTGGCCGCGATCGGCGTCGTCTACGGCGACATCGGCACCAGCCCGCTCTACACCGTCAAGGAGATCTTCGGACCGGCCGGCGTGCCGCTGGACCGCCCGCACCTGATCGGCGCGGTCTCCACCATCGTCTGGGCCCTGATGCTGGTGGTCACCCTGAAGTACGTGGTGCTGGTGCTGCGCGCCGACAACCGCGGCGAAGGCGGCGTGATGGCGCTGGCCGCACTGGCCGCGCAGTCGGTGGCTGATCGGCCGGCCTGGCGTGCCGCCCTGCTGGCGCTGGGTCTGGCCGGCGCCACGCTGTTCTATGGCGACAGCGTGATCACGCCGGCCATCTCGGTGCTGGGCGCGATGGAGGGGCTGGAGGTGCTGGCGCCCTCGCTGCACGCCTGGGTGGTGCCGGCCTCGCTGGCGGTGCTGGTGGGCCTGTTCGCGGTGCAGCGCTTCGGCACGGCGGTGGTCGGCCGCGCCTTCGGGCCGGTGATCGTGCTGTGGTTTGTGACGCTGGCCGCCACCGGGGTGTGGCAGATCCTGGCCGAGCCCGGCATCCTGGCGGCGCTGAACCCGCTGCATGCCTGGCACTTCCTGCTGGAGCGCGGCCCCGGCCTGCTGCTGGCGGTGGGCGCCATCGTGCTGGCGCTGACCGGCGCCGAGGCGCTGTACGCCGACATGGGCCACTTCGGCGCGCGGCCGATCCGCCTGGCCTGGAGCGGCCTGGTGCTGCCGTCGCTGGCGCTCAACTACCTGGGCCAGGGGGCGCTGCTGATGCGCGATCCCGCAGCCTTGCAGAACCCCTTCTACCGCCTCTTCCCCGAGCCCCTGCTGGTGCCCGCGCTGGTGCTGGCCACGCTGGCCGCGATCATCGCCTCGCAGGCGGTGATCTCGGGCGCCTACTCGGTGACGCGCCAGGCCATCCAGCTGGGCTATCTGCCGCGCATGCAGGTGCGGCACACCTCGGCCGATGCCGCCGGGCAGATCTACCTGCCGGCGGTGAACGTGGCGCTGCTGCTGGGCGTGGTGATGGCGGTGCTGATGTTTGGCAGCAGCTCGGCGCTGGCCTCGGCCTACGGCATCGCGGTGACGCTGACGATGATGATCACCACCGTGCTGACCTTTTTCGTGGTGCGCCACGCCTGGCGCCTGCCGGCGCCGCTGGCCTGGGGCGCCACGGCCTTCTTCCTGGCGGTGGACGCGCTGCTGGTGGCCGGCTGCGCGATCAAGCTGTTCGACGGCGGCTGGTTCCCGCTGGTGCTGGGCGCCGGCCTGTTCCTGCTGATGAGCACCTGGGCGCGCGGCCGCACGCAGATGCTGGCCGCCATCCGCGCCGACGGCCTGGTGCTGGCCGACTTCCTGCGCCAGCTCGACCCCCACACGCTGGCCCGCGCCGAGCGCGCCGCAGTCTACGCGGTGGCCGACCCGCACACCGTGCCCCAGGCCCTGCTGCACAACCTCAAGCACAACCAGGTGCTGCACCGCGACAACCTGATCCTCACCGTGCACTTCGCCGAGCAGCCGCACTGGCCCGCCGCGCAGCGCGCCCAGGTGGAGCCGCTGGCGCCCGGCTTCTGGCGCGTGGGCTTGCACTATGGCTTCATGGAGACGCCGGACATCCCGCAGGCGCTGCAGGCCTGCGCCGCCCCGGGATTGAGCCTGTCACCGTTCGAGACCAGCTTCTTCCTCAGCCGCGAGACGGTGATGCCCACCGACGGCGACGGCATGGCCCGCTGGCGCGAGACGCTCTTTGCCTGGATGAGCCGCAACGCCGGCAGCGCCGCCAGCTACTTCCGGCTGCCGGACAACGCGGTGGTGGAGCTGGGTACCCGGGTGCAGATCTGATGGCCGGGGCGGGCGCTATGCTGGCGGGATGCCCGCCCATACCCCCGCGCCCCCCGCGCGCGAGCCCGGCCGCCCCGACACCGGCTGGCGCCTGCGCCTGTACACCATCATCTTCGAGGCCGAGACCCGCGCCGGCCGTGCCTTCGACATCGCGCTGATCGGCCTGATCCTGGTCAGCGTGGCGGTGGTGGTGCTCGACAGCGTCGAGTCCATCCACAACCGCCACGCCAGCCTGTTCACGGTGCTGGAGTGGGGCTTCACGGTCATCTTCACGCTGGAGTACATCGCCCGCCTGGCCTGCGTGCGCCACCCGTGGGTGTACGCGCGCAGCGCCTTTGGCATCATCGATCTGCTGGCGGTGCTGCCCACCTACCTGGCCTTCTTCTTTCCGGGGCTGCATGCGCTGCTGGATGTGCGCGTGCTGCGCCTGCTGCGGGTGTTCCGGATCTTCAAGCTGGGCGCCTACGTGGCCGAGTACGGCGCGCTGGGCCGGGCGCTGTGGCTGTCGCGGCGCAAGATCCTGGTGTTCCTGTCCTTCGTGCTGATGGTGGTGCTGGTGATGGGCACGCTGATGTACGTGGTGGAGGGCCCGGGCAACGGCTTCACCAGCGTGCCGGTGGGCGTGTACTGGGCCATCACCACCATGACCACCGTGGGCTTCGGCGACATCACGCCCAAGACCGACCTGGGCCGCCTGATCGCGTCGATGATGATGCTGCTGGGCTGGGGCACGCTGGCGGTGCCCACCGGCATCGTCAGCGCCGAGTTCACCGCCCAGCGCCTGGAGCCCACCACCCGCACCTGTCCCGAGTGCCTCAGCGAGGGCCACCTGGCCAGCGCGCGCTTCTGCCGCGACTGCGGCGCCACGCTGCCGCCCTACCAGCGCTGAGCACTGTGGCGCCGCGCTGCGGCGCGCGCGCCACAGCGGCATGATAAGGTGGCGCGGTGCCACCGACCGTCATCGCCATGACGCCATGCAGGGCCGACGATGCGGGCCTTCTTCCAAGGAGCCCCGCATGGACTTCAGCAGCCTTCACCAATTCCTCAGCACCACCGTCGCCGAACTGGCGATCAAGGTGCTGGCCTCGCTGGCCTTCTGGATCATCGGCCGCTGGCTGATCGGCCGCGTGGTCGGCATGATCCAGGCGACCATGGGCCGCAACCATGTCGACCCCACGCTCACCAAGTACCTGGGCAACATCGCCGCCGTGGCATTGAACATCGCCCTGGTGCTGGGCATCCTGGGCTACTTCGGCATCCAGACCACCTCGTTCGCGGCCCTGCTGGCCGGTGCCGGCGTGGCCATTGGCGCGGCCTGGAGCGGCATGCTGGGCAACTTCGCGGCCGGCGCCTTCATGCTGGTGCTGCGGCCCTTCAAGGTGGGCGACTTCGTCAGCGTGGGCGGCGTGGTGGGCACGGTGCGCGAGCTGGGCCTGTTCGCCACCACCATCGTCACCCCGGACAACGTGATGACCCTGGTGGGCAATGGCAAGATCTTTGGCGACACCATGCAGAACTTCAGCGCGCTGCCGCTGCGCCGCGTGGAGCGCACCGCGCAGCTGGCAGTGGGCGTGGACCCGCTGGACGCCATCGCCCGCCTCAAGGCCGCGGTGGCCGCCATCCCCAACGTGTCGGCCGAGATGCCGCCCGAGGTCTCGCTGCTGGACATGAACCTCAACGGCTGCGTGATCGCGGTGCGCCCCTACTGCGCCAATGCCGACTACTGGCAGGTCTACTTCGACACCAACGAGGCCATCGTGCGCACCGCCCAGCAGGCCGGCTGGCCAGCGCCTACGCCCTCGCAGATCACCCGCATCGTCAACGCCTGAGTGCGACGGGCCTTGTGCTGGCGCAAGCCGGCGCAAGCGAGGGATGGCGCGCTGCCCGCACTCGTCCTAGCGTGGAGGCGTTGTCCACACGCAGGAGTTGATGATGCGCGTTGTCCTTCCGTCCCTGATCGCCCTGGCCGCTGCCGCGGTGGCCGGCCAGGCCCTGGCGCAGCAGGTGGTCAAGCCGCCGCAGTCCCAGGCCTGGATCGATGTGGCCACCTACGGCGGCATGGGGGGCCTGGGCGGGGCCGGCGGTGGCAACCCGATGGCCATGCTGGGCGGCCTGTTTGGCGGCGCCGGTGGCAAGAACAGCTTCGGTAACACCCAGGTCGGCCAGGCCGGGCGCTGGGTGGACGTGACGCTGATGACGCGCGCCAACCCACAGTTGCAGGACGCCCAGCAGGCCGTGCCCGCCGGCTTCCTGAGCCCGGCGCTGAAGCTGCAGGCCCCGCGCGAGACCAAGGGCACGCTGCCGCCCGAGTCCGGCGAGGAGCGCGCCGAGGAGCCCCGCTACGAGAAGCCCGAGGGCAAGATCTACCTCTACTGGGGCTGCGGCGACACCGTGCGCGCCGGCCAGCCCAAGGTGCTGGACATGGCCACCGCCACGCCGGCCGACCTGGCGAAGTTCTTCCAGGTACGCAGCGCCACCCAGCGCGGCACCCACCAGGCCACCGGCCGTCCGGTCTGGCCCAGCCCCGCCGACAGCCGCATGGTGCCGCCGCAGGCCAGCCTGGTGGGCGAGCACGCCTTCAGCGGCCAGGGCGTACCCGAGGCCTTCAGGTTCCAGGTGGGCGCCCAGCAGGACCTGATGCCGGCCATCGAGCTGGCCCAGCGCAACGCCGATGGCGCCTGGGCCCTGACCTGGACCCCGCCGCCCACCGCCCGCGCCCAGTTCCTGGCCGCCATGGGCGGGCGTGGCAAGAACGAGATGGTGCTGTGGACCAGCGCCGAGGTGCCCGAGACCGGCTTCGGCCTGTTCGACTACCAGACCAACGCCGCCGTGGACCGCTGGCTCAAGGAGAAGGTGCTGCTGTCGCCCAGCACCAGCCAGTGCACCGTGCCCAAGGGCGTGTTCACGGGCGAGGGCGGCATGCTGCGTGCCATCGCCTATGGCAGCGAACTGAACCTGGCCCACCCGCCACGCCCCACCGACCCCAAGCAGGCCTGGGAGCCGCAATGGGCCGTCAAGCTGCGCGTGAAGAGCCAGAGCACCGCGATGCTGGGCATGGAAGGCGGCATGCCCACGCGCGGCATGCCCGCCGAGCCGGCGCCGGCGCCGCAGGAGGAGGGCAACAAGCTGCCCAATGCCAAGGACCTGCTCAAGGGCATCTTCGGGCGCTGAGCGGCAGGCGCCGTCACGCGCCCCGGCCTACGCCGCGGCCGGGCGCGGGGCGTTCTCCTGCGAGGAAAGCAGCAACTGGTCGAGGATGCCCTGGATGTCCCGGTCATCCTGGGCCGAGGCCAGGTAGACCGTGACCGGCGGCGCCGCGGCCGCGCGGTTGGGCGACGCCGCACCCAGCGTGCGCCAGCACTCCAGGATCAGCGCCTGGATGCGTTCGACATCCGGCGGATCCGCCAGGAAGACGATCTGCGCCAGCGGCACCGTGTCCAGCAGAAAGGCCACCTCGTAGCGGCAGCCCTGGCGATCGGCCGAGTAGCCGCGCAGATCCATCAGCACGGCCGAGCTGACCTGGGCGGCCTGGCTCACCGCCGTCTTCCAGACGTCGTCGTGGCACATCATCGGCAGGCTGCGAAAGCTCAGGTCCAGCTGGCGCGGCCAGACCTCCAGGTGCTGCAGGCGTGCCGTCACATCGGCCGGGCTGCGCAGGAACTGGCGCTCGACCTGTTGCAGGCGCCAGCGCAGGTGCACCGCCGCGGCCACCACCACTGCCGCCAGCATGAGCCAGCACCACAGCGCAGGCTGCGGGGCATTGGCCGCGATCATGAGGGTGGCCGCCGCCGACCCGATGACCGCCAGGAACATTCCGCTGCCCTGCCGGTGCTGGCTGTGGATGAAGCTGGGGTCGACGACGGTGAAGAAGGTCCCGAAGTGGCGCCAGTACTGCAGCAGCCCTTCGAAGGTGAACAACGCCGCCTCATCGATGCCGAAGACCCGCAGCACCAGCAGCTTCGCGTTCGGGGTGCGCCGCGCCCGCGCCATCAGCCGCCAGACCAGGGCGACATGGGCGGCCATCGCCAGCCCATAGCCCAGGGCGGTGCGCCACGCAGGGCTGTCCTGCTGCAGGGCCGAGACCACCAGCACCCCGGCCAGTACCAGGAACAGGCCCCAGATCGGCGCCCGCCAGGGCGGTTGGGCGATCGCCAGCCCGTGGGTGGCAAAGGGCCGCAGCACACCGGCCAGGCCCGGCACATGGGCGCGGAACTGGCTGCGAAAACCCGCGTAGCGCACCACGGCCAGGAAGGGCAGCGACAGCATCGCCACCAGGCTGACGATGAAGGCCAGCACCGACACATCGGGTGGGCCCTCGCCCGGCCAGTTGTACACCGCCAGCGGGAACAGCACATAGGCCGCGGCAATGGCCAACTCGTGCCTGAATGCGGCGCTGAAGTCCGCCCGGGCGCGGGCGGTCAGCAGCTCGCGCGTGGCGATGGCGTCAGACGGCGTGCTGTGGGCATCGACGAGTCGCCATCCAGGTGGCTCAGGCGGCTCGGGTGGCGGCGCCGGGGCCACATCGGGCGCGGCCGGCGCCGCAGCGGCGCTCAGGCCCGACGAGGCCATCATCAGCTGGCGCACCCGCCGCACCACCAGGCGCCGCGTCAACACCGCAGCCAGGCCCACCAGCGCGGGGATGCCCAGCACGAAGTACATCAGAGAGAAGTCCGTGCCCTGGGCCATGCGCGCTCCTGTGGATCGGCGCGGGGGGACTTGCAGTGGGGCCGATGGCCGACTCTGGGCGCGAACGGTCCGCGCGTCAAGCACCCTCGCCGGCGATGCCGGTGCACCCGGCGCGGCGTGTCCGCAGCCGGGTCAAGGCGCCACCGGGGTCGACTCGAAGATGGCGCAGGTGGTGGTGGCGCGGGCGTAGAGCTTGCCGTCGGGGCCGACGATGCGCGCTACCGACGTTCCCACCTGGCCGCCGACCTGCAGCGCAGTGCCGACGCACCCCAGCGCCAAGTGCAGCAAGGTCGCATGCCAGCCGCCATGCACCGACCCCGTCGCCCACCTCGACCAGTTCGCAGTCGAAGGAATCCGCCATGTACGGACGGAGCAGCTCGCCGTCCAGCAGCGCGGTCATGAGCTGCAGGCCGGTCCTGCCCGGGAGCTGCTGCGGCGGGGCCAGTCCGACCCGTCCGCCGCCGCGCTCATGCCTGCGTTGGCGTCTCGTCGGTCATGTCAGCCTCCAGCGCGGGTGGGACAGGGTGATCACGGCTGCGCTGCCCGCGGCCTGGTGTCCACGGGCAGGCACAGCAGGCCCGTGAGCAGCGCCAGTGCGCCGTGCACCAGATACACGGTATTGAAGTCGGCGCGTTGCAGCGCCCCGTGGCCGAGCAGGGCCACGGTCAGCGCCACGCCCAGCACCGAGCCGATCTGCCGCGTGGCCTGGTTGACCGCGCTGCCCACCGCGTAGTGCGCCGCCGGCAGGCGGTTCACCGCCGCGGCCGACAGCGACGGCAACACCAGCCCGACGGCGATGCCGCTCATCACCAGCCCCGGCAGCCAGTGCGACAGGTAGTGCGGCTCGGTGCCCGGCACCAGCATGAACCACAGGCTGCTGCAGGCGTACAGCAGCGAGCCGCCGACCAGGAAGCGGCGATGGCCCAGCCGCGTGGCCAGTCGGCCGGTGAGGATGGCGGTGGGCATCACCAGCAGCGGTCCGGGCGTGACCGCCAGCCCGGCCTGCGGCAGGCTGAGCTGCCAGACGTTCATCATGAAGAAGAAAAAGGTCAGGAACATCATCGAGAACGCCGTGCCGAAGACCAGCGTCGCGAGGTTCACATAGCGGTAGGTGCGGTGCTGAAACAGCGTCAGGTCCACCAGCGGCGCGCGGGCGTGGCGGGCCCAGGCCACGAAGGCGCCGGCGGCCAGGCCCCCGGTGGCCGCCAGGGCCAGGAGTTCCGTGCGGGACCACTGCGGCGCGCTGGATTCGACGATGGCCAGGGTGACCGCGCCCACCGACAGCATCAGCAGCGCCATGCCCACGCCATCCACGCGCCGCTGCGCGCCGGAGCTTTCCGATTCGTGCAGCATCGCCGCACCCCGCCACAGCGCCAGGCCCCCCAGCGGCAGGTTGATGTAGAACGCCCAAGGCCAGCCGAAGTGGTCGATCACGACACTCCCCGCACTCGGCCCCACCGCGGCGGCCAGCCCGCCGACGGCGCCCCACAGGCTCACCACCACCGCGCGCCGGCTCTGCGGAAAGGCCGCCAGCACGATGGACAGCGAGGCCGGCGTCAGCAGCGCCGCCCCCACCGCCTGCAGTGCCCGGGCCGCGATCAACCAGCCCACGCTGCCGGCCAGGCCGCAGGCGGCCGAAGCGGCCAGGAAAAGCGCCACGCCGATCAGGAAGACGCGCTTGCGGCCATGCGTGTCGGCCAGGCCGCCCGCGGGAATCAGCATCGTCGCGTAGACCACCGTGTAGGCGTTCAGCACCCACGACAGCTCGGCCGCAGTGGCGTCGGCGAAGGCGTGCCGCAGCGGATCGAAGGCCGCGAACAGCATCGTCGTGTCGAGCGACACCAGGAAGGTGGCGAGGCTGGCAACCCAGAACACGGGCCACGGCGATGCGGTCGTCCTGGCGTGGGTGCGAGGCGTGTCGACGGCGGCGCCCACGCTCACTCCCGCGCCTGCAGGTACACGCCCGGATGGGCCGACAGGCCGAGCTTGACCTGCTGGGTCAGCTCGTCGGCCAGCACCTCCTCGGCACCGGCTTCCAGCGCGTCCAGGGCCCGGGCGACGATCTGCTCCGGCGTCGATTTGGGCGCGTCGATGCCCTGCGTCATGCCAGTGTCGACAAAGGCCATGTGCAGCGTCAGCACCTGGGTCTTCTGGCCCCGCAACTCATGGCGCAGGCCATTGCTCAGGCTCCACACCGCCGATTTCGTGGCCGCGTAGCTGGCCAGCGCCGGGCTCGAGATCCAGCTGGCGATGGAGGCCACGTTCAGCAAGGCCCCGCCACCGTTGGCCGCCAGCACCGGCGCGAAGGCCTGGCTCACGCGCAGCACCCCGAAGACATTGGTCTCCAGCTGCTGGCGCAGGCGGGTCTCGGCATCGCTGTCGAGGAAGCCACCGAACTGCGCGATGCCGGCGTTGTTGATGACCAGGTTCACATCGCCGGCCTGGGCCACGGCGGCGGCGATGTCGCCCGGCGCGTTCACGTCCAGCCGCAGCGGCGTGACCCCGGGCAGGGTGACGCTGGCCGGATCGCGCGCGCCGGCGTAGACCTTGCGCGCGCCACGCGCCAAGGCGGCCTGGGCAAAGGCCAGCCCGATGCCGCGGTTGGCGCCGGTGATGAGGACGGTGGCGTTGTCGAGTTTCATGGCTTTCCTTAAGATGATGGTCATCATATTCGCCGGCGTGCAAGCAGGGCCGGCGGCTTCCTGCCGACGTGTCAGGCGTCGTACTGCTGGATCAGGCTGTCCCGCACAGTGGCCAGCCAGGCCTTGCCCGCCTGGCCTTGCAGCGTGCGGGCCAGCTGCAAGGCGCCCACCATGGTGGCGGCCACCACCTGGGCCTGCGCCGGGTCGACACCGGCTGGCAGGCAGCGGCGCACCAGATCGACCAGGCCCAGCACGCGGGCGCGGGCGGCACTGGCCACTTCGTCCGCCTGGCGCGGGACTTCGGCCGCCAGGGCGGCGACGATGCAGCCGCACTCGATGTTCTCGAGCTGGGCATCGCCCAGGTAGGTGTTCACCAGGGCCGAGAACGCGCTCACGCCAGCGGCCTGCGCCTGGCGCAGCCGTTCGGCGAGCACGGCGCCGGTGTCGCGGCCGGCGCGCTGCGTGGCCTCGGCCAGCAAGGCGTCGCGGGAGGCGAAATGGGCATAGAAGCCGCCGTGCGTCAGGCCGGCCTCTTTCATGATGGTGGCCAGCCCGACGCCGTCGTAGCCCGCGCGCCGGATGGCGCGGGAGGCGACATCCAGGATGCGGTCGTGGGTGAGTTCCTTGCGGCTGGCGGACATGGACATGATGGCCGTCATATTACGTCCATCATGCGGTTCCGTCAAGAGCGGCCGATGGGCTCAGTGCGCCGGCGTCGGTCGCCCCTGCAGTTCGGCCTGCGCCTGCCGCCCCACGCTCCACGCCCCGCTCAAGGCCAGGCCGCCCATCACGCCCGCCACCACCAGGTCGGGCCAGGCGGTGCCGGTGCCCAGCACGCCCAGCGCCGCCAGCATCACGGCCAGGTTGCCCAGCGCGTCATTGCGCGAGCACAGCCAGACCGAGCGCATGTTGGCGTCGCCGCTGCGGAAGCGATAGAGCATCACAGCCACACCAGCGTTCACGGCCAGGGCCAGCAGGCCCACGGCGCCCATGGTGGCGGGCTCGGGCACGGCGCCGCTGCCCAGCATCCAGGCGGCGCGGGTCAGCACGCCCACGCCGAACAGGCCCATGCAGGCCGCCTTGAACAGCGCCGCGCGCGAGCGGGCGACGGCACCCAGGCCCAGCACCGCCAGGCTGATCGCGTAGTTGCCGGCGTCGCCGAAGAAGTCGATCGAATCGGCCAGCAGCGACACCGAGCCCGAGGACCAGGAGGCGCCCAGCTCGATGACGAACATCGCGGCGTTGAGCAGCATCGCGGTCCACAGTGCGCGGCGCCAGCGCGGGTCGGTGGCGGGAGAGGCGCAGGCGGCGTCGTGGCAGCAGTGGGCGGACATGGCGTTGCAGGGTGTGCTGTGGCTGTGCGAGCATTGAAAACCCTGTAGCCACTATAGAGTCAAGGGCCTCGGCCATGAAGATCGGTGAACTCGCCACCCGCGCCGGCTGCGATGTGCAGACGGTGCGTTTCTACGAACGCGAGGGCCTGCTCGAGGCGCCGCCGCGCGAGGCCTCGGGCTACCGCCGCTATGCCGAGCGCCACCTGACCCAGCTGAACTTCGTGCGCCACCTGCGCACGCTGGACATCCCGCTGCAGGAGGTGCGCCAGCTGCTGCGCTACGCGGCCGAGCCCGAATCCTCCTGCGCCCAGGTCAACGAGCTGCTCGACGGCCACATCGCGCTGGTGCGCCAGCGCATGCAGGCGCTGCGCGCGCTGGAGCGTCAGCTGGTGGACCTGCGGCGCAGCTGCGACGGCGATGCCTCGCACCCCTGCGCGATCCTGCAGGCCTTTGCCGCGGCGGCCGAGCAGCAGCCCTGCGCCTGCCATCCGGCCAGCACAGGCTGAACGTGCTGCGTCAGGCCAGCACGGTGGCCTGGCGCACCGGCTCGGCCGCCGATCGGCGTGCCCACCCAGACCGGCAGGGCCACCCGGTCCACCACCATGCCGGCGCGCTGCAACTGGATGGCGGCTGCCATGCCGGAGAAACCCAGGCCCATCACCCGTGCCTTGTTCACGGCTGTCGTGTCCCGTCCTGGTGGTGCGTCAGTGCGTGCGCAGCCAGACGCTGCCGTCGCTGCGGATGTCCATCTCGATCGCCGTCAGCGATTGCCCCAGACACGGCCCCCGCACGCAGTGCCCGGTGGCCGGCTCGAACTGCGCGCCGTGCGCCGAGCAGACGATGTGCGTGCCGGCCGCATTGGTGTACGCGTCCTTGCGCCAGGCCATCGGGGCGCCGTCGATGTGCGGGCAGGCGTTGCGCCAGGCGTGCAGCCGGCCGGCGTGGCGCACCACGAAGACCGAGTCCTGCCCGATCTGCCGCGGGTCGAAGCCGCGTGCGCGGCCTTCGGCGATCTCGTCCAGCTCGTCCGCTTGGCACAGCCACAGCGGCCCGGCTTCGTACGGGGTCTCAGACATGGACGCCATTCTCCGATGTGTCCAGTCTCGGCGCCCGCTGGCGGCAGTCACCCGGCAGCCAGGCCCGCAATCTGTCGGCACCCAGCACGGCGTGGCGCGGCTGCCAACTGGCGCGCTGTGGTGTGTGCAGGCGCGAGTTCGCCCATCACCGGGCCCAGGGCCGTTCCGTGTCTTGAATCCTTGTGGGACAGCGGGTCAGCGACAGCTGAGGCAGCCGCGACCCTCTCGAAAAGAACAGCGATGGAAGCGACGTATCAACGCCATCCAAGCATCGAGGGCTGTTCCTGTACGTCATCGGCGCTGAGCAGCGCGCTGTCGCGGCTGCGCGATGACTTCGAGGACGAGCTGCTGGTGCAGGTGGGCCGCAAGATGGAGCCCACACCGCGCGCCGAGGCGCTGCACGACGCCGTGCGCGACGTGCTGGTGCGCATCGACAGCACCATCGCCAGCCGCCCGCGCTTCGACCCCACCGCGTCGGACCGGCTGTTCCGCATCTGCCTGTCCGACTACACCCAGATGGTGATCGCGCTGCACCTGCTGGCGCTGTGCGCGCAGGAACGCTGCAGCGTGCGCTTCGAGTTCCTGCCGCAGGTGATGAACCCGCAGCGCACCCTGGAGCGCGGCGAGGCCGACCTGCTGGTCATCCCCCGCGGCTTCATGTCACCCGACCACCCCGAGGAAGGGCTGGTGGAGGAGCGCTTCGTCTGCCTGCTGTGGGCCCACAGCCCGCTGGCCCAGGGCGAGTTCACCTTCGAGCGCTACCTGGCCGCCGGCCACATCATCATGCAGCCCCCCGGCGGCACCGGCGACTCGTTCGAATCGTGGTTCGTCAAACGCTACGGCGTCACCCGCCGCGTGGCCGTCATGTCCTACGGTTTTGCCGCCATGCCCGCCCTGGTCTGCGGCACCGACCTGGTCGCCACCGTGCACGCCCGCCTGGCCCACTGCTTCGCCACCACCTGGCCCCTGGCCATCCGCCAACCCCCGCTGCCCATCGAGGGCATGCAGCAGGCGATGCAGTGGCACAAGTACAAGACGCAGGATCCGGGCTTGGTGTGGTTGAGGGATGCGTTCAGGAGGGCGGTGTGGAGGATGGATGGGGAGGGGGGGGTGGCGTAGATGTGCTCTAGTCTGGGATTTACTCGATAAACCTTCCAGTCTCCTTGGGCGCTAGACACCGAACTGCATACGGCAGTATGAAGGCAGTGTTCTGACCTTGCTCCCGCTTGCTGCTGTCTATCACGGCTAGGCGGGTCCGAGCCTATCGTTACATAGTAGTTTCCACGAAGACCGGAAAGTGCCGATAGAACTTCCGATACTTAGTCAATTCCGCGTCCGCCAGAGCTATTCCACAGGCCCTAGCCGCGGCAAGGAACTCAGTGCCGTCGCCGATATCTGGCAAGCAACCGTCCAGGGCGATCTTCTCCTTCACGGTAACAGGCACTAAATCCAAACGACAGTAGGACGTCTGCCCTGTCTCACCATAAAGCAAAGGCTGCCGCGCCAAACTGTCCAGCCAGATTGCTTCGGTGTCGTCAGTCACCAAGGCCCCGCCAACAGTCACCATGTCGGCGCCGTCGCGATGATGCAGCCTATATAGAGGAATAAATTTGATCCGTTTGCCATTCGACTCGCGCGCCCCGGTAACGACTTGGTGTTCCATGTAGGAGGCTATTGCCTCGCTTAAAAACTCGGGGAAAACAGCTTCAGGGATATCTCTGAACGTCCCCTTTCCTGTAGGCTGGGGCTCGAAGCGGGTAGGGATGCTTCCGTCACCAAGAAACCCTGCCACAACGCCAACGGAGGTTTCTTGTTTCTCAATTTTTCCATCCGGCTTACGAACCCGATAGGTCCCCCGCGCCCCGTTTACCGTGATGAGCACGACGGAATTCGGTTGCGCCCTTGAGAGGATGATATCGATATCCTTGACCACCTCATCATTCAGGTGGCCATCGTAGTCAAGCCATGCAATGACAGGCTTGCTCCACCTCTCAACGGCCATATTGGCCATGACGACATTGCAGTCTCCGGGTTCCACTGTGACCCCAGCGAAAGGGCGATTGAACTCCGCACGGCTTGCATAGTCGCTGTACTCAACAGACACCATGCTGTCGATGCCCAGGCGCCTGTGCGCCAGCCTGAAGTCACCGAACCACATCGATCCGAAACCAAGGTACCAGTGGTCGCCGAAACCGATCTTCTGTGCCGCCGAATCAAGAACATCAAAGACAAGTTTCCTTTCAATGTGCTTGTTGGTGCGGAGAAGGTAGTCGAATCTTTCGAATGAAGGTGTGCCGCTCATTTGCCAAGCTCCACCTCTCGGAAGTACTCGAAAGTCTTGATTCCTACGTCTCGCGCAGACATTCCGATATTGCCAAGGTGACGCTTTATTTCTTCCACTTCACGCTTGTCGCGCGAGTATTGAATACTGATGGTGGCGGGACGAGGGGCCGCCGCGGCAGCGATAGTTGGAAGTTTAAAGGCCTGAGCAATTTTCAATTGAGATATATCCACCTGTGCACGAGGTGTCTCTGCCGCCTTAGCGGTTTCAATGTCTGCCTTGCGTCGATTGGTGTAATCGGTGAATACCTGGGTGACCGCCTTCATGCGTGTGATGGTTCTGCGGTAAAGAGGGCTTGCAGGGTCGAGTTCGCGCTTGGTGGTCGTCCAGGGCAACCTACGTTGATCATCGGCGTTGTAAAAGACGAAACCTGCAAAACCGTTATACTGCGGGTGCCACAGATTGAATTTGTCATCGCCCCAAATAGTCGCTTCAGTCTTGTCCGCCGCTAGCACGACCCTATCATTGCAGATGACAAACCAACCATAGCGGTCAACCTTCCCTGGCTTCAGTTCATCGGGAATGTCGTCCGGAAGTTCATCCACAAGCCCAGCAAGGATGCGAACGTGAACGCCGTTGTCTTCGTATTGATCGACCGACGGCATTAAATCCTCCGACTGCCGCAATTGGTATGTGTACGACGGGACGATATCGTCGCCAACGCTGATTTTTAGGCCTTGCTGGATGAAGAAGGCATAATCTCTCGCAATGGCCTTCATCAGTTCGTTTCTGAAAACGGGGTCGCCAAGCATTTCTTTGACGCCGTCATTCACCGCTGTGATCTGTATTTGCGTTCCGTGTGTTTCAGATTTTTCGATGTCTTCGTAGTCGAAATCCCAGGCGTCTTGTGCCTTCCACTCTTCGACATTGATGTTAACTCGGAAAGAAGCGTCATCAGCGTGACTTGTCACTGAGCAAATTCGGCCGATCTTGAATATTGCCCGTTTCATGCCTATGCCGTAAAGGCCAATGCCGCCGGGAACCTCAGGACTGTCAGCGCGCCGGCCGAAATGGAAAGCATAGTCAATCGCGTCCGATAGTCTGATTCCTCCTGTGTTATCCTCAATTCTGAAGTAGTTTTCGTCAAATGCAAGGCGGATTTCATAGCCAATAAAGGGCTTTGTGTCATCGTCCGAAGGCTTGCGACGTGCGCCGTCAATTGAGTTATCCAGCAAATCGAATATACAGTCCCGGAGCTGAATATCTCTGGTGATCATTGTGACGAAAAAGTCTTTCGTCGGGTCAGTATGAATTTTCTTTGCCGGGGCTGCCTGCCCAGCGTTCGTGTCGTCTGTAGTCATGCTATTTCCCTGTGTGATATGGCTTTGAAATGAATCTTACGATACTGCCTTGTGTATCACCGATAAGAGTGCCTCGGAAACGATCGGGCTTACACTATTTCCGATCTGCCTGAAGGCATGCCATTTTGTTGGATGGAATTGAAACCAATCTGGGAAACCCTGCAGGCGCGCCGCTTCCCTGGGAGCTATGACGCGCGGCGACGATGGATGAACTGGGCGAATCGCTTGGTAGCTTCCTCTCTCTGGCCCTGTACCGGCCCTCAGAGTGGGGCAATAGCCGTCCATGTGCAAGCGATAGCACTTCGAAATCGCATCCGAAGTCCCAGGCTGAAGGACTCTGAAGCGCTTCTTCGTCTCGGGCGAGTGCGCCGTGCCGAGGAAACCTGAGACGATAAATTGGTTCTTATGCACAGCCAGTGCATAGGGGTCGCCGACGCCTTCCGGAATGTGGTTGGCAATGCGATGCTCATAGGGAGCATCATCAAGCTCGCCCACAGCACGCCAACTCTGATCCTCTCGCTGCCAGTCAGATCTGATGATGGGTAGGCCACTTAAGGCCCTCGACACCCTCACATCTTCAACGAACTTCGGTGCGAACGCTGCCACGTCGAGTGCGCTGACACGATTTGGGTCATAGCCAAAGAAGAACACGCGGGTTCTAATCGTTGGCGCGCCGTAGTCGCTCGCTTTCACAGTCATGGGTGCCAGCATGAGGTAATCGTTAGGGACTTGCGCTAAGGCTCTGTCCAGAATTGGTTTGTTTCGCTCGTGAGTGACGCCAGGTACGTTCTCTGCCAGGAAGAAGGCAGGGCGCAACTCAGCTACATGCCGGAAGAAATGAACAAGGAGTTCATTGCGCGGATCCTCGGTGCCCTTTAGGCCAATTTCACTGAAGCCTTGACATGGCGGACCACCGATAAGGCCGCAAAGTTCGTTTGACTTCAGCCCGGAAAGCTCCAGCAGTCGTTCGCCCGATAGCGTCGCAACATCTTCGACAAGGTGCCTGGAATTCGGGAAATTCACCGCATGCTGCGCTGATGCTCGCGTATCGAACTCAACAGCCGCAGCAACGTCGAAGCCGGCACGAGCAGCGCCAAGACTCAGGCCTCCCACTCCGGCGAAAAGGTCGATGATCTTCTTTTTCTGGTGGGGCATCTGGCAGTCCTCAGCGGCTCTTAACGATAGCGCACAAGGCAAGCATTGTTGATCGGGCGTGAACCTTCAAGTGCAGGTTAGATCGCTTGGGCTCACTCAACCAGCCGAAACTTCCCAGTTCAAGGGCGGCCTGATGAAGCTACGAAGACCGTCCCAGTCTTACGCGATTGCATTCGACTCTGCGCGTTGGCGCTATGGCCGCAGTGTTGACCTACGACGGTGCCACACCGGCGGAATCTGCGCTGGCCGCAAGCCCATCGTCAAGTGACGCACCTAGTCTCAAGCAGTCCTTTGACCAGCACCTATGAGCCTCGCGCCGCTCCTTATCCATCTCAGCTCCGCATCCCTTACTGATGCTAGCGCCTCCCCATGTCCCCACCCACCGACCCCCGCCAAACCCAACTCGAAACCCTCTACCGCCAAGCCTCCACCGCCCAGCTGCAACGCCGCCTGAGCGACCCCGACCTGCTGCCGCAGGCGCGCGAGGTGGCGCAGGCGGAACTGCAGCGGCGCAATCAGGCCCGCCAGTCTGCCGCGGTGGCCGCCCAGGCGGGCCGCAGCCGCTCACCGCGCAACGAGCTGCTGATGGTCGCGGCCGGTGCCGCGGTGCTGCTGCTGGTGCTGTGGTTCGTGATGCCGGCCGAGGGCTTCTTCCTGTTCCTGGCGGTCATGCTGCCCACGGTGCTGGCGCCGCTGGGCAAGCTGTATCCGGCCTGGGGCAAGGCGCTGGCGGGCGTGCTGCTGGCAGCGCCGGTGATGCTGGGCGTGTGGCTGTGGCGGCGGGGTGAGCTGGCCTGGCAGGGCGGTGATTACCGGCCGCTGGGCACGCTGATCTCGTGGGGCGTGCTGCTGGCGGTGTGGGCGCTGTGCTGGGCGCTGGGGGGCAGTGTGCTGAAGGGCGCGCTGCACCGCGGCAGCTGGGATGCGCTGGCGGATGAGCTGGATCGCGAGCGGTCCAGGAACCTGGAGGACCTGGGCCGGCGGGGCTGAGCGCGCGGCCGGCGGTGGGTCAGCCCTGCAGCCGCCGCAGCTCTTCCGGCGTGTTGGCGTTGTCAAACGCCGCGGCGTCCTCGAACACCACCTCCACATGCCGGTGCTGGTCGGTCCAGCGGTCGATCTTGCGCTGGCCGCTCTGGATGAACTGCACCAGGCTTTCCAGCAGGCTGGCGCGCAGCAGGCAGAAGACGGGTTGGCGCTGCAGCGCGCCGTCGGGGTCGCGGGTGGCGGCCATGGCCACCTCGGCGTCGGCGGCGTGGGCGGCCTGGGCCAGGCGGGCGGCCAGGTCGGTGGGGAAATGGGGCGTGTCGCAGGGCACGGTCAGCAGCCAGGGCGTGTCGCAGTGCTCCAGGCCGGCCAAGAAGCCGGCCAGCGGGCCGGGGTAGTCGGGCACGGCGTCGGGCCAGACCTCGGCGCCCATGGATTCATAGGCCGACAGGTTGCGGTTGGCGTTGATCAGCACCGCGCCCACCTGCGGCTGCAGGCGCAGCAGCGCGTGCATGGCCAGCGGCAGGCCGCGGTGGTTCTGCAGGCCCTTGTCGACGCCGCCCATGCGGCTGCCGCGGCCGCCGGCCAGGATCAGGCCGGTGATGTCCTCGGGGGCAATGGTGCTCATGTCTTCACTCCACCATGTCGAAGGCCTGGGTCTCGACCTCGATGAAGGCGCGGGTCATGCCGGCCAGCGCGGCCAGCCAGCCGGCGCTGGGGTGAGCCTGCACGGTGTCGCACAGCTGCGCCACCCAGGGCTGCAGGTGGCTGCGGAAGAAGCGGCGCTGCTGCTCGAGGTTGCACACCGCGGCGTCGTCGCCGCCGATCAGGTAGCGCATCACCTCGAAGCCGTAGGCGATGTGGTCCTCGGTCTCGGTGGTGTCGGTGGTGCGGGCCAGGCCCAGGCGGGCCAGGTCCTCGCGCAGGCGCACCAGCGGGGTCTCGTTCAGGAAGCCGGCCTGGTAGAAGCTGCCGTAGACGAAGACCTCGGGCTTGCCCACGCCGCCGAACAGCGCGTCAAAGGCCTCGGTGGCCTGCGCCACGTTCACGCCGCGCAGCGCGCCCACCAGGTCCTGCCAGGGGGTCTCCAGGAAGCCGCCTTCCTGCGGCGCCTCGGTCACCGCCACGGCAAATTCGCGCAGCAGGGCCTCATCGGGCGGGGCCAGCCACAGGCGGGCCAGCAGGCCGTAGAGCTCGGCGCGCGCCACCTCTTCGGCGTCGGGGCTGCCGGCAATGGCGATCGGCTGGTCGGTGGGGCTCATCGGTCGGTGATCCGTTGTTCGTTCGGGTGGCTGTGCAGGTCGATGACGCGGCAGTCGCTGCACATTTTCAGGCGCTCGGCGGCGGCGCCCTGGAAGGCCGGGTGGGCGCCCAGGCGGGTGATCATGGCCTCAATCGCCTGCAGCGTGCCGAAGGGCTTGCCGCAGCGCACGCAGGCGAAGGGCTGGGCCTGGTTGAGCACGCGCGGCTGGCGGCGGGCGCGGCCGGCGTCGGCCAGCCACAGGCGCGGCTGCAGCGTGATGGCCTGTTCGGGGCAGGTGCCGGCGCACAGGCCGCATTGCACGCAGGCCGATTCGGTGAAGCGCAGCTGCGGCGCGTCGGGGTTGTCCTTCAGCGCGCCCGACGGGCAGGCGCCCACGCAGGCCAGGCACAGCGTGCAGCGCTGGTTGTCCACGGCCAGCGTGCCCCAGGGGCTGCCGGCGGCGGGCAGGGCGATGGCCTCGGGCACGGCGGCGGGGGCCTGGGCCAGCAGGTGGTCCAGCGCGGCGTCCAGCGTGGTGCGCTTGTCGGCCATCAGGCCGAAGCGGGCGCGCTCGCGCACGGTCTGCGCGGGCGGGGCCTGCAGCGCGCTGTCCAGCGCGGCCAGGTCGCGGGCGTCACGCACCTGCAGCAGGCGCAGGTGGGTGCCGGTGTAGCCCAGGCCGTTCAGCACGGCCTGGGCCACGTCCATCTGTTCCTGCAGCGCGGTGCGGTACTCGGGCGCTTCCTCGTCGGTCAGCAGCACCCAGACCTGGCTGGCGCCGTGGGCGATGGCCGACAGCCACAGGTCCACGCCGGTGCTGGCGCTGTGCCACAGCGGCAGCGGCAGCACACGCGCGGGCAGGCCGTGGATCTGCGGGTCCACGCGGGCGGCGCGGCCCAGCTCGTCCAGCCAGCGGGCGCCGGCGCCTTCGCTGTGCAGCAGCAGCGCGGCGTCGCGGCCGCCGGCGCTGGCGTAGGTGCCCAGCAGGGTGCGCAGGCGCTGGCCCTGGTCGGCCGGGCCGGGGGTCTGGAAGCTCAGCGCGCCGCTGGGGCAGACGGTGGTGCAGGCGCCACAGCCGGCGCACAGGTGCGGCTCGACGATGATGCCGCCGGTCTGCCCCGGCGCCTTGCCCTTCAGCGACGCATCACTGCGGATGGCCGAGGTGGAGCACACATCGATGCAGGCGCTGCAGCCGGTGCGCTCGTTGCGGGTGTGGGCGCACAGGCGCTGCTGGTAGCGAAAGAAGGTGGGCTTGTCGAAGGTGCCCACCATCGCGGGCAGCTCGCGCAGCGCGCTGGCCAGGCGGCGCTCATCGGTGCCGGCGTGCCAGTAGCCCTGCGGCGGCTGGTGCTGGCTGAAGGCGGGCGTGGCGCGCAGGTCCAGCACCAGGTCGAAGCGCTCGGCCATGGCGAGCGGGTCGCGCTGGAAGTCGATCGCACCGGCGGCCTCGCAGGCGCGCACGCAGTCGCGGTGGCTGGTGCAGCGCGACAGGTCCACCTGGTACGAGAAATCGATCGCGCCCTCGGGGCAGGCGGCGATGCAGGCGTTGCAGCGGGTGCACAGCTCCAGGTCGATCGGGTTGTCCTGCACCCACTCGGCGTGGAAGGCGCCCAGCCAGCCGCTCAGGCGCGTCAGGCGGCCGGCGTGGGTGGCAAAGGCGCGGTGTTGCGGCAGCGCGCCGGGCGCGCTGACCAGCACGGTCACGTCCAGCGTGGCGGCCAGCACTTCCGCGGCGGCCACCGCGGCCTCGGCCGGGCCGATCACCAGCGTGCGGCCGGCGCTGCGGTAGCTGACCTGCGGCACCGGCGCCGGGTCGGGCAGCTGGGCCAGCGCCAGCAGCGCGGCCAGCTTGGGCGTGGCCTGGCCAGCGTCCTTCGACCAGCCGCCGCGCTCGCGCAGGTTGACGAAGCGGATCGGCCGCTCGGCGGGCGAGGGCGCGCCTTCGGTGGCGTCGGCCAGTTCTGCGAACAGGCGCTGCTCCTGCGTGCAGGCCACGATGAGGGTCTCGCCCTCGTCGCGCGCGGCGCGCTGGAAGGCGGCCGCCTCGCGGCGGCACAGCGTGTGGTGCAGGGTCTCCAGGCCGTCAGCGCGGGCGCTCGGGCTCGTCTGCAGCGCCCGGCTCAGGGCCGGGGCGTCCAGCGGCATCGTCCGGTTGCAGTCGCAGATCAGGGTCTTCATGGTCGGGGGGCGCGGCGGGGGCGGGCGCCGGCGCGGTCAGGGAGGGGGCGGCGGGCGGCGGCGCGGCGGCCGGCTCGTCGGCGAACAGGCCCAGCGCGGCCGACTGCACCATCTGGCGCAGCATGCCGGCGGGCAGCGGGTCGGGGCGACCGTAGTCGTCGATGTAGATGTCCAGGCCGTCCATCACGTTGTAGTGCGGGTCGGCGAAGAGTTTTTTCAGCGCGGCGTTGCGCACTTCGGGCGTGACCTCGGGGGCGACGAAGCGGCTGAAGTCGGCCTCGGGGGTGAGGGTGGCCACGTCGTCCAGTGTGGGCGGCGGGGGTGGGGGTGGCGCGGCGGGCGGCTCGGCCAGCGGGGGCGCTTCGACCACTGGCACCAGGGGTGCCGGGGCGGGCAGCGGCGGTACGGGGGGAGGCGGCTCGGGCAGCGCCACGCCCTCGCGGGCCAGCGCCTTGCGGCGCGACCAGCGCGACAGGAAGCCGTCGTCGGTGTCGGCCATGGCGGCTCAGCGCCGGTCGCCCGGGCGCTGGAACGACGCCGGGCGGCGGCGCTGCTTGGGCTCGGGGCGGTAGTGCGCGCTGGTGAAGGCCTGCAGCATCTGCACCAGCTCGGCGGGCAGCGGCACGTTGTCCACGCGCTCCTGCGCGTCGAGCAGGCGGCCGGCCTCGTTGTAGGACAGCGTGACGAATTCGGGTGCGGCCTCGGACGGGTCGTCCTCGGCGCCGCGCCACATGACGAACCACACCGGCGCGCCGCTGCTGAGGTTGAGGTGGTAGCCCTCGCCCTCGTCGGCGTGCAGCAGCAGCGGCAGGCCGGGGTGCAAGGTCAGCCGCTCGCGGCCGTCGTCGCGCAGCGTGCGCGGGGTGTGGCCCAGCGTGCCGTCATCCAAGGCCACGTCGTGCGGCGTGTGGCGCCAGTCTTCCCAGGCGTTGGGCGCGCGCTCGCGGCGCATCGTCACCGCAACGCGCAGCGTCAGCGTGCGGGCGATCTCGGGCGGCGGGGTGTCTGGCATGGCGGGGCAGTCTAGCCGCCCGGGCCCCGACAAACTGTCGCCGCGGGAAAGCCCTGGGGAATCAGGTGGTGGCGGGCGCGCTGAACTGTTGCCAGGCGGCCATCACATGGGCCGCGTACATGGCCGACGGGCCGCCGCCCATGTAGATGGCCACGCCCAGGGTTTCCTCGATCTCGGCGGTGCTGGCGCCCAGGCGGGCCAGGGTGCGCACATGAAAGCCGATGCAGTCGTCACAGCGCGCCGCCACCGAGATGCCCAGCGCGATCAGCTCCTTGGTCTTCTCGTCCAGCGCGCCGGGGGTGAGCGCGGCCTTGCCCAGTTCGGAGAAGGCCTTCATCACCGGCGCCACGTCCTTGCGCAGCGGTTGCAGGTTGGCGGAGACGGCGGCGGTGAGCTGGTGGTAGTCGGGGATGGCGGACATGGTGTGAGGCGAATTTCAGGGATAACCCGGAGCTTATCAAATACGGTGACGGGTATGTTGCGCCGGCGCAGAGTCCGCGTACGATGCGCGGCTTTGCGACCCCCCACCCGCCATGGACGACGACCTGCCCCCGCTGCCCGCCACCCCGCTGGGCCGCTACCGCCACTACAAGGGCGGCGAGTACGAGGTGATCGGCGTGGCCCGCCACTCCGAGACACTGCAGCCGCTGGTGGTCTACCGCCCGCTGTACAACGCCACCGGCTGGTGGGTGCGGCCGCACGCGATGTTCTTCGAAGACATCACGGTGGACGGCGTGACCCAGCCTCGGTTCAGTCCTCTGTGAGTGCGCTGCGCAGCCAGACGCTGAACTCGGCGCCGCCGCTCAGTTCGGCACTGGGGCCGGGCACGTTGGCGGCACGCAGCTCGCCGCCGTAGCGTTCCACCAGGCTGCGGCTGATCCACAGGCCCAGGCCGGTGCCGTCGGGCTTGCGGGTGACGAAGGGCTGGAACAGGCGCGTGAGCATGTCCGGCGGCAGGCCCTCGCCGGTGTCGGCCACGCTGATCACCACGCCGGGGCCCTCGGGCCAGTCGTCGGTGCGCAGCGTCAGCGTGCCGCCCTCGGGCATGGCCTGCACCGCATTGACCAGCAGGTTGACCAGCACCTGCTGCAGCTCCTGGCGGTTGATCGCGGCCAGGCCGGTGGCGCGGTCCTCGCGCTCGATGCGGATGTGCTGGCGCGCCAGCAGGTGGGCCACCAGCACCAGGCAGTCATCCAGCACGCGCCGCGGATCAAGTTTCTCCACATAGCCGGCGTACTCGCCCGGGCGGGCGAACTGCAGCAGCTGGGTGACGATTAGGCGCATGCGCTCGATCTGGCTGTCGATCAGCGCCAGCTCCTCGCGCACCGGCGCGGCGGCCGGGCCCAGCAGCTCGCGCATCAGGTCGAGGTTGCCCTGGATCACCGCGATCGGGTTGTTCACCTCGTGGGCGATGCTGGCGGTGAGCTGGCCCACCGCGGCCAGCTTCTCGGCGCGCAGCAGCTGGGCCTGCGCGGCTTCCAGCTCGCGGCCGCGCTCGGCCACCTTGGCGTCCAGTTCGGCGTTCCAGCGCTGCAGCGCCTGGGTCTGGCCGGCCAGGGTGTCGAGCAGGTGGTCGAAGTGGGCGGCGAGCTGGCCGATCTCATCGGTGCGCGCCACCGGGCCCACGCGCGCGGCGCTGTCGCCCCCCTCCTGGCGCTGCATGGTGGCGCTCATGCGCTCCAGCGGCGCCACCACGCCGCGTGCCCAGCGCCAGGCCAGCAGGCCGGCGGGGATCATCACGCCAAAGCAGATCGAGCCGATCATCGCCAGCGCGGCGTACTTCAGCCAGCCGAAGGGGCGCTCCAGAAAGCCCACGTAGAGCATGCCCACGCGCTGGCCGGCGTGGTCGATCAGCGGCCGGTAGCCCGAGACATACCAGTCGCTGACGACGAAGGCGCGGTCCAGCCAGGTCTCTCCCTGGCCCAGCACGCGCTCGCGCACCGAGCCCGACACGCGGGTGCCAATGGCCCGCTCGTGCGCCTCGCCGCCGAACAGCCGCACATTGGTGCTGATGCGCACATCGTCCAGGAACAGCGTGGCCGTGCCCTGGCTGCCCCAGGGCAGCGAGCCGGCGGGGTAGACCACTTCATTGAGCTGGTCGATGAAGGCCAGGTTGCGGTTGAGCAGCACGCCCGATTGCAGCTGGCCCAGCAGCCGGCCGTCGGCGGCGCGCACCTCGGCCACGGCCATGGCCATCAGCGCGCGGTCTTCGGTGCGGCGGTCGGTGGGCGCGGCGTTCTGCGTGGGCAGCAGGGGCACCGGGATGCGCTCGCGCAGCGCGGCGGGCAGGGCGGCCTGGGCCTCGGGCGCCAGGCGCTCGACGCTGGCGCGCGGGCGACCGGCGGCGGGCGGGGGCAGGCGCGGCAGGGTGTCGGCGCCGGGCTGCGGGCTGCGGCCGTGGGCGTCGCGCCAGACCAGCAGGTCCAGGCGCTCGCGCCGCTGCAGCTGGCCCAGCAGCTGCACCAGCGCGGTGTCGTCGCGCCGCGCCAGGCCCTCGGCCAGCACGCGCGACTCGGCCAAGGCATTGGTGCTGGCGCCCACCTCGGCCAGCATGCGCTCGAAGTAGCCGTCGGCCACCGCCAGGTCGGAGCGCACCTTGGCCACCAGCAGCCGATCCAGCGCCTCGTTACCCCAGACCAGCAGTGCCACGCCCAGCAGCGGCAGCACCGCCCACAGCGGCAGCAGCACCAGCGCCAGCAGCTTGCGCCGCACCGGCCAGGCCTGCAGCGCGGTCCTCACCTCATCCGCCCCACTCGGCGACGCGGCGCTCCAGCGTGCGCCGCGAGATGCCCAGCGACTGCGCGGCGCGGGTCTTGTCGCCCCCCACCGAGGCCAGCACGGCCAGGATGTGGTTCTTCTCCAGCGTCTGCAGGTCGGTGGTCAGCGGAGCCACCGGGGCCGGCGGCGCGGGCGTGCGGGCCTCTGCGCGCGCCAGGCCCTGGTACAGCGCCGACACGTTGAGCGCGCCCAGGATCAGCGAGCGCTCGATCAGGTTGCGCAGCTCGCGCACATTGCCGGGCCAGTCGTACTGCGCCAGGAAGGCCAGCTCGTCGGGGCTGACCTCGATCGGCGGCAGGCCCAGCTGCGGCGCCAGCGTGTTGATGAAGTGCTCCACCAGCGCCGGGATGTCTTCCTTGTGCTTGCGCAGCGGCGGCAGGTTGATCTCCACCACCTGCAGCCGGTAGTACAGGTCGGGGCGGAAGCGCCCGGCCTCGACCTCGCGCGCCAGCGGGCGGTGGGTGGCGGCGATGATGCGCACATCCACCGGCACCTCCTGCTCGCTGCCCACCGGGCGGATGCGGCGCTCCTCCAGCGCGCGCAGCAGCGTGGCCTGCAGCGCCATCGGCAGCTCGCCCACCTCGTCCAGGAACAGCGTGCCGCCCTGGGCGTAGACGAACAGGCCGTCGTGCAGCTGGCGCGTGCCGTCGCTGCTGCGCCAGGCGTGGCCGAAGAGCTCGCTCTCGATCAGCTCGGCCGACAGCGTGGCGCAGTTGACCGGCACGAAGGGCCCGGCGGCGCGCGGGCTGTGGCGGTGCAGCGCCAGTGCGGCCAGCTCCTTGCCGGTGCCGGATTCGCCGGTCAGCAGCACCGTGCTGTCCACGCCGGCCACGCGCTGGATGGCGGCCTGCAGCCCGCGGATCGCCAGCGACTGCCCCACCAGGCCGCCGGCGGCCGGCGTGCGCTGCGACAGGCTGCGCCGCAGCACGAAGTTCTGCCGCCGCAGCTCGGCCCGCTCCAGGCCCTGGCGCAGCGCGTTGAGGATCTGGGTGACCCGGAAGGGCTTGAGGATGAAGTCGCTGGCGCCGGCGCGCAGCGCCTCGATCGCCGTGTCCAGGTCGGCGAAGGCGGTGATCAGCACCGCCTCGCAGCCGTGGCCTTCGGCGCGCAGGCTCTTGAGCCAGGTGATGCCGTCGCGGCCGGGCATGGCGATGTCCAGCACCACCAGGTCGATGCGGTGGCGGCGGGTGAGCTCGTCCGCCTCGTCGGCGTTGGCGGCCACCAGCACCTGGCCCACCCGGGGCGCCAGCGTCTTTTGCAGGAAACTGCGCATGCCCGGCTCGTCATCGACCACCAGGACGGTGGCGAGCGGCCAACGCTCCTCGGGCGAAATCGGTGTGGTCAGGGTCACGGCGCGCGCATTCTAGGAGCGGTGGGCCGGGCGCGGCGCCGGGTTGAGGTACACCGTGGGTGGCACGGCCCGGGTGCGACAAGTTGTCGCAGACCGGGCGCCAAAATGGCTGATCACATCCGGGCTGCTGCGGATGGTCAAAGGGTTAGCACTGAGTTCTCATGTGGTACACCCATGCAACTGTGTGCATAGCGCCAAGCGTCGAAGGGACTTTCATGGACAAGGACAAGACCAAACCGGCTGCGGTGTCGCGCCGGACGCTGTTTGCAGGTGCCGGCACCGCCGGTGCGCTGGCCGCCGCCGCCGCGGCGCTGCCGCTGGCCCAGCCGGCAGCCACCCCGGTGGCCGCCAAGCCGGCCGAGCCTGAGGGCGAGGGTTACCGCCTCAGCGAGCACGTGCGCCGTTACTACCAGACCACCCGGGTCTGAGGCCCTTTTTGCCTGCGCGCCCGGCCTGGCCGGCGCGGCGCGGGTTCCATCGCGTTCAAGGACACGACATGCTGCTCACCCGCAGATCCGAATCCGCCGGCACGACCGCCTCTGCGTCGTCGCTGGTGTCCAGCCTGGCCCGGGGCATCTCCCGCGCCATTCCCACGATGGACCGCCGCGCCTTCCTGCGCCGCTCGGGCCTGGGCGTGGGCGCCGGCCTGGCAGCCAGCCAGCTGACCCTGGTGCAGCGCGCCGAGGCGGCCGGCGCCGCCGCCGCTGACGGCGCCAAGAAAATCGAGGTCAAGCGCACCGTCTGCGGCCACTGCTCGGTGGGCTGCGCGGTCGACGCTGTGGTGGAGAACGGCGTCTGGGTGCGCCAGGAGCCGGTGTTCGACTCGCCGATCAACCTGGGCGCGCACTGCGCCAAGGGCGCCGCGCTGCGCGAGCACGGCCACGGCGAGTACCGCCTGAAGTACCCGATGAAGCTGGTCGACGGCAAGTACAAGCGCATCAGCTGGGACGAGGCGCTGGACGGCATCGCCAAGAAGATGAAGGAGCTGCGCCAGGCCAGCGGCCCGGACTCGATCTTCGTCGTGGGCTCGTCCAAGCACAACAACGAGCAGGCCTACCTGCTGCGCAAGTGGGTCAGCTTCTGGGGCACCAACAACTGTGACCACCAGGCGCGCATCTGCCACTCCACCACCGTGGCCGGCGTGGCCAACACGTGGGGTTACGGTGCGATGACCAACTCCTACAACGACATGCAGAACGCCAAGGCGGCGCTCTACATCGGCAGCAACGCCGCCGAGGCGCACCCGGTGTCGATGCTGCACCTGCTGCATGCCAAGGAGAACGGCTGCAAGGTCATCGTCGTCGATCCGCGCTACACCCGCACGGCCGCCCGCTCCGACCAGTTCGTGCGCATCCGCTCGGGCTCGGACATCCCCTTCCTGTTCGGGGTGATGCACCACATCTTCAAGAACGGCTGGGAAGACAAGAAGTACATCGAGGACCGTGTCTGGGGCATGGACAAGGTCAAGGAAGAAGCGCTGAAGGTCTGGACCCCCGACAAGGTCCAGGAGGCCTGCGGTGTCGATGAAGCCACCTGCTACCAGGTGGCCAAGACCATGGCCGAGAACCGCCCCAGCACCATCGTCTGGTGCATGGGCCAGACCCAGCACACCATCGGCAACGCGATCGTGCGCGCCTCGTGCCTGCTGCAGTTGGTGCTGGGCAACGTGGGCAAGAGCGGCGGCGGCACCAACATCTTCCGCGGCCACGACAACGTGCAGGGCGCCACCGACGTCGGCCCCAACCCCGACTCGCTGCCCGGCTACTACGGTCTGGCCGAAGGCTCCTGGAAGCACTTCGCCAAGGCCTGGAACGTCGACTTCGAGTGGATCAAGAAGCAGTACGCCTCGCCGGCGATGATGACCAAGTCGGGCATGACGGTCTCGCGCTGGGTGGACGGCGTGCTCGAGAAGAACGAGCTGATCGACCAGGACAGCAACCTGCGCGGCCTGTTCTTCTGGGGCCATGCACCCAACTCGCAGACCCGTGGCCTGGAGATGAAGAAGGCGATGGACAAGCTCGACCTGCTGGTCGTGGTCGATCCCTTCCCCAGCGCCACCGCGGCGATGGCGGCCATGCCCGGCGTGCCCGAGGACCTCAACCCCAAGCGCGAGGTCTACCTGCTGCCCACCACCACGCAGTTCGAGACCAGCGGTTCCTGCACCGCGTCGAACCGCTCGATCCAGTGGCGCGAGAAGGTCATCGATCCGCTGTGGGAGTCGCGCACCGACCACATGATCATGTACCAGCTGGCCGAGAAGCTGGGCTTCGGGGCCGAGCTGGTCAAGAACTACAAGATGGTCGACGGCAAGGGCGGCAAGGAGCCCGAGACCGAGTCCATCCTGCGCGAGATCAACAAGTGCGTCTGGACGATTGGCTACACCGGCCAGTCGCCCGAGCGCCTGAAGGCCCACATGCGCAACATGCATGTGTTCGACGTCAAGACCCTCAAGGCCAAGGGCGGTGTCGACAAGGAAAGCGGCTACAGCCTGGACGGCGACTACTTCGGTCTGCCCTGGCCCTGCTACGGCACGCCCGAGCTGAAGCACCCGGGCTCGCCCAACCTGTACGACACCTCCAAGCACGTGATGGACGGCGGCGGCAACTTCCGCGCCAACTTCGGTGTCGAGCGGGAGGGCACCTCGCTGCTGGCCGGTGACGGCTCGCACAGCGTGGGCTGCGACCTGACCACCGGCTACCCCGAGTTCGACCACGTGCTGCTGAAGAAGCTGGGCTGGTGGGGCGAGCTCTCCGAGGCCGAGCAGAAGGCCGCCGAGGGCAAGAACTGGAAGACCGATTCGTCGGGCGGCATCATCCGCGTGGCCATGAAGAACCACGGCTGCCATCCCTTCGGCAACGCCAAGGCACGCGCCGTGGTCTGGAACTTCCCCGACCCGGTGCCCAAGCACCGCGAGCCGCTGTACAGCACCCGGCCCGACCTGGTCGCGAAGTACCCCACGCACGACGACAAGAAGGCCTTCTGGCGCCTGCCCACCCTCTACAAGACGGTGCAGGAGAAGAACAAGGACATCGGCAAGCAGTTCCCGCTGATCATGTCCAGCGGCCGCCTGGTCGAGTACGAGGGCGGCGGCGAGGAAACCCGCTCCAACCCCTGGCTGGCCGAGCTGCAGCAGGAGATGTTCGTCGAGATCAACCCGAAGGCGGCCAACGACCGCGGCATCCGCAACGGCGACCTGGTCTGGATCAAGACCCCGCCGATGGCCGCGGTGGCCAACTTCCCCGGCCTGAAGGTGCGGGCGCTGGTGACCGAGCGGGTGGACGCCGAGACCGTCTGGCTGCCCTTCCACTTCTCCGGCCGCTGGGGCGGTGTCGACATGGCGCCGTACTACCCCGAGGGCGCGATGCCGGTGATCCGCGGCGAGGCGATCAACACCGCCACCACCTATGGCTACGACAGCGTGACGATGATGCAAGAGACCAAGACCACGGTCTGCCAGGTCGAGCGCGTCGCCTAAGAACACACGGAAAGGCACACCATGGCCCGCATGAAGTTCATCTGCGACACCGAGCGTTGCATCGAGTGCAACGGGTGCGCAACCGCCTGCAAGGCGGAACACGATATCCCCTGGGGCGTCAACCGCCGCCGCGTGGTCACGCTCAATGACGGCGTGCCCGGCGAGCGCACGATCTCGGTGGCGTGCATGCACTGCTCCGACGCGCCCTGCATGGCCGTCTGCCCGGTCGACTGCTTCTACCGCACCGACGAGGGTGTGGTGCTGCACGACAAGGACACCTGCATCGGCTGCGGCTACTGCAGCTACGCCTGCCCCTTCGGCGCGCCGCAGTTCCCCAGCAACGGCACCTTCGGCCTGCGCGGCAAGATGGACAAGTGCACCTTCTGCGCCGGTGGCCCCGAGGACAACGGCAGCCAGGCCGAGTTCGAGAAGTACGGCCGCAACCGCCTGGCCGAAGGCAAGCTGCCGGCCTGCGCCGAGATGTGCTCGACCAAGGCCCTGCTCGCCGGCGACGGCGACGTGGTGGCCGACATCTTCCGCCAGCGCGTGCTGGTGCGTGGCAAGGGCGCCGAGGTCTGGGGCTGGACCACCGCCTACGGCCAACCGGGTCAGCCGGCCAAGAAGGAAGGAGCCTGAGATGCGCGCCACCCGCCTGATCGCGCTGAGCGCGCTGGCCCTGCTGGTCTCGGCCTGCGGCGAACGCCCGCAGACCGGTGAAGGCCCGCGCAAGAAGGCCGACACCAAGGCCGCCACCGGCACCGACAACGGCTACGCCGCCGCGGGCTGGACCCAGGGCGACGAGACCGGCTGGAACAACCAGCTCCGCGCCCGCGCCCAGCAGGGTCAGAACGAGTACACGCGCTCGCCGGCAGCGCCCAAGACGCCATGACCGCGCTGCTTCGAGCCCTGCTGCTGGGTGCGCTGCTGGCGGCCGGTGCCGCCCAGGCGCAGGCCCCGGCGGCCTCGGCGCCGGCCGCGGCCGCCACGCCGCTGCCCGACGACAGCAATGCCCGCCGCGCCCAGGTGCAGCCCGGCAACAACGCGCCGATGTGGCGCGCCGTCAAGGAGCAGGGCGGCCTGAGCACGCTGCCCGGCGCCGAGAAGGGCGTGCTGATCCAGCCGCAGGCCGACTACATCGTCGCCCAGGGCAACGCCGGCGAGGCCTGGCGCGAGGTGCGCAACCGCTGGATCATCCCCTACGGCGGTTCGCTGCTGCTGATCGTCGCGCTGGCCATCGGCATCTTCTACTGGCGCAAGGGCACGCTGGGCGGCCATGTGCCCGACACCGGCCGCAAGATCGAGCGCTTCACGCCGCTGGAGCGGGCCGCGCACTGGACCAATGCCGGCGCCTTCGTGGTGCTGGCGATCTCCGGCCTGACCATGGCCTTCGGCAAGTTCGTGCTGATGCCGGTGATCGGCTCGGCGCTGTTCGGCTACCTGACCTGGCTGCTCAAGACGCTGCACAACTTCGTCGGCCCGCTGTTCGCGGTGTCGCTGGTGATCGTCATCGTCACCTTCATCAAGGACAACATCGCCAACGCGGCCGATTTCGTCTGGCTGTCGCGCCTGGGCGGCATGCTGGGCGACAAGGAAGTGCCCTCGCACCGCTTCAATGCCGGCGAGAAGGGCATGTTCTGGTGGGGCGTGACCATCCCCGGCCTGGTGGTGGTGGCCTCGGGCCTGGTGCTCGACAAGCTGGTGCCCGGCTTTGGCGAGGTGCGCAGCGAGATGCAGATCGCGCACATGATCCATGCGGTGGCGGCCATCGGCATGATGGCGCTGATCGCCGGCCACATCTACATGGGCACGCTGGGCGTCAAGGGCGCACTGGGTGCGATGAAGACCGGCTACGTGGACGAAGGCTGGGCCAAGGAGCACCACGAGCTCTGGTACGACGACGTCAAGGCCGGCAAGATCCCGGCCCAGCGCTCGGCCCAACCCCTTCCCGGCGCCCCGCGCACCCAGTCCTGAGCGGCAGGAGACCCATTTCATGAAGACCCACACCCTGACTGCCCTGGCCGCGCTGGCGCTGGCCACCACCGCCTTCGCCAAGCTGCCGCCGCCCAGCGACGAGGCCAAGGCCAAGGCCGCCGAGGCGGCCGCCAAGACCGCCTGGACCGGCAAGGTCGACGCCTACAAGCTGTGCCAGTCGCAGGACAAGGTCGCCGCCGGCTACCGCGCCGCGGCCAAGAAGAACGGCAAGGACGCCGGCACCGTGGTCGAGACGCCCGCCTGCGCCGACCCCGGCCCCTTCGTCTACACGCCGCCCGCACCGGCCTCGGGGGCTGCGTCCACCGCGGTGGCCGCGCCCGCGCCGGCATCGGCCCCGGCGAAGAAGGGCTGATCGCCGCTTCGCGACCATTGACGGTCATGCCTCCGTCCGTCCGCCCGATCGCCGACCCGGCCCTGACGCCGCGCATGACGGATGCGCGCGCGCCGATGCTGCGCGAGATCGAGATCCTTGACGAGTACGGCGCGCGTCGACGCATCCACATCCCGGCCGAGCGGCCGCTGACGGTGTTCGTCGACAAGCGCGAGATCGTCACGCTGATGACGCTGGGCGCCTCGCCCGAGATGCTGGTGCTGGGCTACCTGCGCAACCAGCGCCTGGTGCCCGACCTGGCGGCGGTGGAGTCGATCACCGTGGACTGGGACGTGGGCGCCGCCGCGGTGCGCACCCGCGAAGGCATCGCCGACATCGAGCAGCGCACCGCGCGCCGCGTGGTGACCACCGGCTGCGGCCAGGGCACAGTGTTCGGCGATCTGATGGACCAGGTGGGCGCGCTGCGCCTGCCCGGGCCCGAGCTGGCCCGCATCCGCCAGGGCACGCTGGCGGGCCTGCTGGAGGTCATCCGCCAGCAGGACAGCATCCACCGCAAGGCGGGCTCGGTGCACGGCTGCGCGCTGTTCCGCGGCACCGAGTTGCTGTGTTTCGTGGAAGACGTGGGCCGCCACAACGCGA
Source organism: Ideonella aquatica (assembly GCF_018069755.1). Classification (GTDB taxonomy): domain Bacteria; phylum Pseudomonadota; class Gammaproteobacteria; order Burkholderiales; family Burkholderiaceae_C; genus Ideonella; species Ideonella aquatica. The sequence continues at coordinate 84,099 of NZ_JAGQDE010000002.1, forward strand.
TCGACACCATCGCCGGCTGGATGTGGCTGCATGGCGTGGACGGCGCCGACAAGGTGTTCTACACCACCGGCCGCCTGACCAGCGAGATGGTGATGAAGGCCGCGCACATGGGCGTGCCCATCGTCGTCTCGCGCAACGGCGTCACCCACATGGGCCACGAGCTGGCCACGCGCCTGGGCATGACCCTCTTCGGCCGCGCCGCCAACAAGCACTTCCTGTGCTACTGCGGCGCCGAGCGCTTTGATTCGGAGCCCCTCCCTGAGCCCGCGTCGGTGCGGGTGGTGGCGGGCGGCTGATCAGCCTGCGCTGCGCCGCGCGGCGTAGTCGACGAACCAGTCCACCGCGGCGGCATTCGCCATCGCGTCGCGGTTCATCACCTTGGCCGGATCGGCGCCCAGCAGCAGCTTCTTGACCGGCAGCTCCATCTTCTTGCCCGACAGCGTGCGCGGGATGGCCGGCACCTGCAGCACCACGTTGGGCACATGGCGCGGCGACAGCGCCTCGCGGATCGTGGCCTTCAGGCGGGCCTGCAAGGCGTCGTCCAGCACCGCGCCCTCGCGCAGCACCACGAACAGCGGCATGAAGGACTCGCGGCCCAGGTACTCGAGGTCGACCACCAGGCTGTCGAGCACCTCGGGCAGGGCTTCCACCGCGCGGTACAGCTCGGCCGTGCCCATGCGCACGCCGTGGCGGTTGATGGTGGCGTCGCTGCGGCCGTAGATGATGGCGCCGGTGGCCCCTGCATCGGCGTGCGGCACCAGCCGGATCCAGTCGCCGTGGCGCCAGACGCCGGGGTACATGTCGAAGTAGCTGTCGTGCAGGCGCTGGCCGTCGGTATCGTTCCACAGCTGCAGCGGCATCGAGGGCATCGGTGCGGTGCAGACCAGCTCGCCCACCTCGTCGATCAGCGCACGGCCGCGGCCATCGGGGCCAGGCTCGCTCCAGGCCTCCACGCGCGCGCCCAGGCAGCGGCACTGCATCTCGCCGGCGGTCACGGGCAGCGTGGGCGCGCCGGCGATGAAGGCGCCGGCAAAGTCAGTGCCGCCGCTGATGCAGGCGATCCAGATGTCGCGTCCATCCACCTGCGGCAGCGCCTGCCAGATCCAGCGGTAGCCGTCTTCCGACAGCGGTGAGCCGGTCGAGCCCACCGCGCGCAGCGCCGACAGATCGGCTTGCTGCTGCGGCTGCGCGCCCGCCTTGGCGCAGCTGGCGTAGAAGGCCGCGCCAGCGCCGAAGAAGCTGCAGCGGGCCAGCGCCGCGAAGCGCCACAGCGTGGACCAGTCCGGCGCGCCGTGCGGCCCACCGGGCGAGCCGTCGAACAGGCAGACAGTCGTGCCGCCCAGCAGGCCGGCCACCTGGCAGTTCCACATGATCCAGCCGGTCGAGCTGTACCAGTGGAAGCGGTCACCGGTCTCGGCGCTGGGGCCGATGTCGTTGTGCAGCACGCCCAGCTTCAGCGCCTCCAGCACGATGCCGCCATGGCCGTGCACGATCGGCTTGGGCAGGCCGGTGGTGCCGCTGGAATACACCACCCACAGCGGATGGTCGAAGGGCAGCCAGGCGGGTGCGAGCGTCTCGTTGCCAGCAATCAGCATTACCCAGTCGTGCAGCGCCGCGGTGCTGGTTGTGGGCAGGTCCAACGACTGGCCCTGCAGCGGGATCTGCACGACGTGCTGCAGCGTCGGCAGCGCCGCCACCAGCTCGGCCACCACAGCGCGGCGGTCATGGGCGACGCCACCGAAGGTGTAGCCGTCGGTGGCGATCAGCACCGCCGGCTCGATCTGGCGGAAGCGGTCGAGCACCGCCACCGGGCCCATGTCGGGCGAGCAGACCGACCAGATCGCGCCGATGCTGGCGCAGGCCAGAAAGGCGACGGCGGTCTCGGGCCGGTTGGGCAGGAAGGCCACGACCCGGTCGCCGGGCCCGACGCCCAGATGCGTCAGCGACGCGGCCAGCGCGCCCACCTGCCGGCGCAGCTCGGGCCAGCTCAGCGCGTGCACCTGACCGGCGGCCAGACCCGCCTCGTCGGTCCAGACGATGGCCGGATGGCCTGCTGCGTGCGCGCTGTCGGTGTGGCGCAGCACCTGCTGCGCGTAGTTGACCTGCGCCCCCGGAAACCAGCGCGCACCGGGCATGCGCGCATCGGCCAGCACCGCGGTGTGCGGTGTCGGCGACTGGAGGTCGAAGTAGGTCCAGATCGCCTGCCAGAAGCCGGGCAGGTCGTCGACCGACCACTGCCACAGCGCGTCGTAGCTGGGAAACGCCAGGCCGCGCGTGGTCTGCAGCCAGTGCTGGAAGCGGGTGAGTTGGGCGCTCGTCATCCCCTCAGGCTAGGGCCGTGGCCAGCGCGGCGCCATTGGGGCGAGCACGCGTCGCCGGTGCGACACTCGCGCGATGACCACCTGCCTGGTGCTGCTGCGCGGCGTGAATGTCGGCCCCGTCAAGCGGGTGCCGATGGCCGAGCTGCGAACGCTGCTGGGCGAACTGGGTGGCGAGCGGGTGGCCACGCTGCTCAACAGTGGCAACGCGGTGGCCGACTGGCCCCGCGCCAGGCCGGCCACGCTGGCGCCGCGGATCGCCGCGGCGCTTCGGCAGCGGCTCGGTTTCGACGTGCCGGTGGTGGTGAAGACGCTGGCCGACGGCCTTGCCATCGCCGCCGGCATGCCCTGGCCCGAGCCGCCCGATCCCGCGCGCCTGGTGGTGGTGTTCACCGCCGACCAGGCCGACCTGGCCGCGCTGCACGCGGTTGACCCGCTGGTCGCGCCGGACGAGGCCTGGCACATCGGCACGCAGGCCGCCTATCTGCACTGCGCCGGCGGCCTGCTGGACAGCCGTGCCGCCGAGGCGCTGCTGGGCCGCGCGGGCCAGGCCGTGACCACGCGCAACTGGGCCACGGTGGGTAAGCTGCTGGCGCTGGCGCAGCGCAGCGATCGCTGAGCGGGAACGCGGGCAACGCCCCTGTCCGGCAGACTGACGATCGTGCCGGCCAGGTCGCATCCGCCGCGCCGCGCCCGGGCCGCATCGGCGCGATGCAGGACCTGGCCCGACGCCTGAACGGTGACAACCGACATGGAGCCGCTGGCCGATGCCCGAGCGCCACAGTGGCGCCACAGGGCCACGGCGGTGGTCGACAGCCGCCGCCACCTGGGCGAAGATCGATCGCCGCCGCCCCACGACCATCCGCCCATGAAACCCCTGTTCGTCAGCTACACCCAAAGCGACCTGCACTGGGCGCAGTGGGTGGTGTGGCAGCTGGAGGCGGCCGGGTACTCGGTGCGCTACCAGCACCGCGACTTCCGCAGCGGTGGCAATTTCGTCACCGCGATGAACCAGGCCATCCTGGACGCGCCGGCCACGGTGGCCCTGCTGTCGCCGGCCTACCAGGACTCCAAGCACTGCGAGGCCGAGTGGTCCAGCGCGCTGGCCGGTGACACCACCAATGCCGCCGGACGGCTGATCCCGGTGCGCGTGGTCGACTGCGTGCCCAAGGGCCTGCTCGGGCCGCTGGCCTACATTGACCTGGTGGGGACCGAGGACGCCGACGCGGCGCAGCGCCTGCTGGCCGGCGTCGCCGCCTCGCCGGCGGTGCAGGCCGCGATGGGTGGCCCGCCACTGCCGGTGCGTCCTCGTCGCGGTCCGCCGCTGTTTCCACCGCAGCGCGTGCAGCGGCTGGCCACACGCCTGGCGGTGTCCGGCGCCGGCGGCATGGCGGTGGCGGTGGGGGTGTCGCAGTTCCTGCGCCGCGTGATGCCGCTGCGCATGGAAGGCGACGACGCCGCGCCCTGGACCGCAGCCGGCCTGTGCGGTCTGGTGGCGGCGGCGATGGTCTACGGGCTGTGGGGCTGGCTGGCTGCGAGGCGACAAGCCGCCGCGTCAGCGGCTGGGCAGGCGTCATGACGCGCCCGGTGGTGGCCGCGATGATGGGCGCCGCGGCCCTGGCGGTGCTGCTGGGCGTGGCGGTGCCGGTGGCCGCGGCCGAGCCGGATGCGCCGGATGCACCGATAGCGCTGTCGCCGGCGCGGATGGCCGAGCAGGCCGCGCGTGAACGCTGGCAGCGCGCCCGTGAGCAGCGCGCCACCGTCCGCCGGGCGGACGACGCCGCGCAGCGACAGGCCGACCTCGCCCGCCAGGTGGGCGCGCAGTGGCAGGACGCCCAGGAGGCCGACGTGGCGCTGGCCCGTGCGCTGCAGGACGCCCAGGATTGTCTGGGCGAGGCGGGTGCGTCGGTTGAGTCGCTCGAGGCTGCGTTGCAGGCCGCCGACGTCGCCCGGGCGAAGGCGGATGCCGCGGCCGACGCGGTGGTGCACGCCAGCGGCGCCCGGCTGCGTCCGGCACTGTCGGGCGCCGAGCAGGCGACGCAGGCGCGCCGGGCCGCTGAGCGGGATCTGCGCCAGGCGCTGGCCGGCCTCCAGACCCGGCTGTCCAGCTGCCGCAGCCAGGTGTGGCGGGCGCAGGGGACGGCAGAGACCCAGCGCCGGCGGCTCGACGCCCTGGCGGCGCTGGCCAGCGCGCTGATCGACGCGGGCGCTGACACCGCGGTCCGGCTGGACGCCGTGGCGGCCCTGCCTGTCCAACCCGACATGCCACTGCCGCCGCTGGTCCGGCCCGAGCGGTCCGGCGATGCCGCGCTGCGCCGCCTGGCCGAGGCCCTGCCGCCTGGGCCGCCACCCGCCGCGACAGCCGATGCGTCGGTGCTGGATCGCCTGCGTCAGCTGGCTTCAGAGCGCGTCAGGCTCCAGGGCACGCTGGCGACGCAGACCGATGCCTACGCCATGCTGGCCCTGCTCGCCCGCACGCCCGCCAGCGGCTGCCCGCGTGGCCGCTGCCCGTCGTTCCGGGCCGACCTGGCCGAGCTGTCCCAGCGCCTGACCCGCACCCGCGCGGCCTGGACCAGCCTGCGTGCCGATCAGGCCCAGGTCCAAGCCCGCCTGGGCGGCCTGCTGGCGGCCGAGCACGCCGAGGCCGCCACGCTGAAGACGGTGCTGCAACGGGCGCAGCCCTGGGTCGAGCCCGCCGGGGCCGAGGTGCTGGCCGACAGCCGCCGCACCCAGGACGCGCTGGCGCCCGTGCTGGAGGCGGCAGACCAGGCCGAGCGCGAGGCGCAGCAGGCCTGGCGGCTGGCCGCCGCCCAGGCGGGCATGCCGCCGCCCCGTGCCGCGGGCGCAGCGCCACCGGCCCCGGCGATGGCCTACCCGGCGCCGGCGCCGGCCCCGGCGCCCGACGTGCGCAGCCATGCGCTGGCGGTGTTCCAGTCGATCGGCGACGAGCCGCCAAACTTCGGCGCCTACACCTATGTGCTGGTCTCGGGCTTCGATGCCAAGCGCAACGACGAGGTGGCGAAACGCTTCCGACAGCTGCTGGTCGCGCTGCGCAAGAACACCGAAGGCGCCAGCGGCGTGCCGCTGGCCGAACGCAAGACCGTCAACGTGTTCTGCGTTCCCACGCGCGCGCAGGAGCGCGCGGCGCCGGAACAGATGCTGATCGACTACGTCGACGACCTGGGACTGGCGCTGATGCGGCGCGCCCAGGGCGGGGTGCTCAGCAAGGCCATGGCCGCCCGGCTGGCCAGCTCGCCCGGGCCGTTCCTGCTGACCCTGCCCTCCCGCATCGACGAGTCCGGGCCGAACACGGCGCTGCTGCTGGCCGATCTGTCGCCCTACGACGAGGCCGACATTGCCGACCTGGTCGCCAGCTACAAGAAGGGCCTGGTCGACGCCTTTCCGGAGCACCAGGCCGAATGGAAGCCCAACCTGCCGCTGACCGTGGGCATGACGATGGTGCGCTGGTTCAGCGCGCCGGGCCGCATCGTCGCCTCGGCCATCGCCCCGGCGAACGCCAAGTCTCGCCCCTGAGGGTCGGAGCGATCTGTCGATCGTGCCCGGCCTGCCCGGCCAGGCCCGCCCCGCATCAACCCCGATGGTCGGAGGGCCCACTTGGCACCACGCTTGCATACAAGCTATGTGAACAGCACTCGCATGCACCAAACACCAGCGTCTTTTTCGCCGTCGCACCGATCCATGCACCAGGAACCCCACGATGGCACCGCGACAGGGCACTGAAGCGCGCCGGCCGGCCCGCAGCACGGCCGGGACGCCGGCGCCCCAGCCCGTCAGCGCCGAGGCCAGCCGCCCCGACGCCATCGCCGACCGCATCGTCGACGCCATCCTGGCCGGCCGCCTGGCGCCCGGCCAACGCTTGGGCGAGCAGGCGCTGGCCGACCTGTTCGGCTGCAGCCGCACGCTGGTGCGCGAGGCCATGGCGCGGCTGTCGGCGCGCGGCATGGTCGAGGTCAATGCGCGGCGCGGCTGGTTCGTCGTGCAGCCCAGCCTGGACGAGGCGCGCGAGGCCTTCGGCGCCCGGCTGGCGCTGGAGACCGGCCTGCTGCATGGCCTGGAAGGCCCGCTGCCCAAGCCCGCGCTGCGCCAGTTGAAGGACCACGTGGCGCGCGAGCGCTCGGCCATCCGCGCCGGCGACCCCGGCGAGCGCAGCTGGCTGCTGGGCGACTTCCATGTCTGCCTGGCCGAGTGCGCCGGCAATGGCCTGCTGGCCGACATCGTCAAGGACCTGACCGCCCGCACCACGCTGATCGCCACGCTGTACCAGAGCACCCATGCCGCCAGCGAGAGCTGCGCCGAGCATGCGCAGATCGTGGCAGCGCTGGAGGCGGGCGACCTGCCGGGCGCGATCGCGCTGCTGCGCGCCCACATCGGCAGCGTGGCCCGCCACCTGGGCCAGGACGCTGCCACCGACGACCCGCTGGCGCCACTGCGCACCGCGCTGGCCCTGCAGCCCGATACACCGCCGCCGCCGGCGCGCCCGCGGCGCCGCCGCGCGCTGTTCACCGATCTTGTTCCCCCCGTCCCACCTCGTCCGGAGTCCTGACACCATGCAACGCCGCCACACCCTGATCGCCTTCGCTGCCGCCCTGGTGGCCGCCCTGCCGCTGAGCGCGCGCGCCGATGCGCTGGACGACATCGTCGCGCGCAAGCAGATCAACATCGCCGTGCCCACCGATTTCCCGCCCTACGGCATGGTCGGCACCGACCTGAAGCCGCAGGGCCTGGACATCGACATGGCCAATCTGATCGGTGCCAAACTGGGCGTCAAGGTGGAGCTGGTGCCGGTGACCAGCGCCAACCGCATTCCCTACCTGCAGACGCGCAAGGCCGACCTGGTGATCAGCACGCTGGGCAAGAACCCCGAGCGCGCCGCGGTGATCGACTTCACCATCGCCTACTCGCCCTTCTTCCAGGCGGTGTTTGCGGCCAAGAGCGTCAGCATCAAGGGCGCGGCCGACCTGGCCGGCAAGACCGTGGCCGTCACCCGCGGCGCGATCGAGGACATGGAGCTGACCAAGATCGCCCCGGCCAGCGCCGACATCAAGCGCTTCGAGGACAACAACACCACGGTGTCGGCCTTCGTCTCGGGCCAGGTGCAGGTGATTGCCACCGGCGCGTCGGTGGCTGGCACGCTGATCGCCCGCCACCCGCAGCTGGCCACCGAGTTCAAGTTCGTGCTGAAGGACTCGCCCAACTTCATCGGTGTGTCCAAGGGCGAGGACAAGCTGCGCCTGAAGGTCAACGAGATCATCGCCGCCGCCAAGGCCAGCGGCGAGCTCGACAAGATGGCCGTCAAGTGGCTGGGCCGCCCGGCCGGCGACCTGCCGCAATGAGCGCCTGGCGGCGAGCGAAGGGGCGCACGCGATGATCCAGCTCGACTTCATGGCCGTGCTGTCGCAGTGGCCCGCATTGCTGCGCGGCGCCGCCTTCACGCTGGGCCTGAGCGCGGTGGCCGCGGTGCTGGGCGTGGCCCTGGGCGTGGCCTGCGGCTGGGTGCGCAGCCAGGGGCCGCGCGCCGGGGCGCTGCTGGTGTCGGCCTATGTGGAGCTGATCCGCAACACGCCCTTCATCGTCCAGCTGTTCTTCATCTTCTTCGGCCTGCCCAGCCTGGGCGTCAAGCTCAGCCCGGAATGGGCCAGCATCCTGGCGATGGTGATCAACCTGGGGGCCTATGCGGCCGAGATCGTGCGCGCCGGCATCGACACCACGCCTCGCGGCCAGATCGAGGCGGCACGCAGCCTGGCGCTGACCGAGTGGCAGGTCTTCACCCGCGTGGTGCTGCCGCCGGCACTGGGCCGGGTGTGGCCGGCGCTGACCAGCCAGATCGTCATCGTGATGCTGGGCTCGGCGGTGTGCGGCCAGATCTCGGCGCAGGAGCTGAGCTACACCGCCAACCTGATCCAGAGCCGCAACTTCCGCGCCTTCGAGGCCTACATCGTGGCCACCGCCATCTACCTGGGCCTGTCGGTGGGTGTGCGGCAGTTGCTGAACTGGCTGGGCCCGCGGCTGATCTTCGGTCGCCTGCCCGCCGGGCATGGCGCCGCGCGCTGAAGGAGCCCCCCCGATGATCGACTTCTCCTTGTGGGACATCTTTCGCAACCTGCTGCTGGCGGCCCGCTGGACCGTGGGGCTGTCGCTGGTGGCCTTCGTCGGCGGGGGCCTGGTGGCGCTGGCGCTGCTGCTGGCGCGGCTGGCGCAGTGGCCGGGCGCGCCGCGCGTGGTGGCCACTTACGTGCAGCTGTTCCAGGGCACGCCGCTGCTGATGCAGCTCTTCCTGGCCTATTTCGGGCTGGCGCTGGTGGGGCTGAACGTGTCGGCCTGGGTGGCGGCCAGCCTGGCGCTGACGCTCTACACCAGCGCCTTCCTGACCGAGATCTGGCGCGGCTGCGTCAATGCCGTGCCCAAGGGCCAGTGGGAGGCGGCCGACAGCCTGGCGCTGAGCTTCAGTGAAAAGATGCGCCACGTCATCGGCCCGCAGGCGCTGCGCATCGCTGTGCCGCCCACGGTGGGCTTTCTGGTGCAGGTGATCAAGGGCACGGCGCTGGCCTCGGTGATCGGCTTCATCGAGCTGACCAAGGCCGGCACGATGATCACCAACGCCACCTTCCGCCCCTTCACCGTCTACGCCTGCGTGGCGTTGCTGTATTTCGCGCTGTGCTGGCCGGTGTCGGCCGCCAGCCGCCGTCTGGAGAGGAGTTTCAAGCATGCCCACTGAGCCCATCGTGAACATCGAGGCGCTGCGCAAGAGCTTTGGCAGCCACGAGGTGCTCAAGGGCATCGACCTGCAGGTGCAGCCCGGCGAGGTGATCGCCATCATCGGCAAGAGCGGCTCGGGCAAGAGCACGCTGCTGCGCTGCATCAACGGGCTGGAGGTGTTCCAGCAGGGCAGTCTGCTGGTCGACGGCCTGCCGCTGCGCCATGGCGATGCGCAGGCCATGCGCGCGCTGCGCCAGCACGTGGGCATGATCTTCCAGAACTTCAACCTCTTCCCGCACCTCAGCGTGGGCCGCAACGTGATGCTGGCGCCCACGCTGGTCAAGCAGACCGACGCCGCCGCCGCGGCCGAGCAGGCACGCGCGCTGCTGGCCCGCGTGGGCCTGGCCGAGAAGTTCGACGCCTGGCCCGACCAGCTCTCGGGCGGCCAGCAGCAGCGCGTGGCGATCGCCCGCGCACTGGCGATGGCGCCCAGCGTGATGCTGTGCGACGAGATCACCTCGGCGCTCGACCCCGAACTGGTGGGCGAGGTGCTGCGCGTGGTGGAGTCACTCGCCGACGAAGGCATGACGCTGCTGATGGTCACGCACGAGATGAACTTTGCGCGCAAGGTGGCCGACCGCGTGGTCTTCATGCACGCCGGCCGCATCCACGAGGTGGGGCCGCCCGAGCAGCTGTTCGGCCAGCCGCAGACGGCCGAACTGGCGCAGTTCCTGTCGGCGCTGCACTGAGCCGGAACCTTTCGCCGCGCCGCTGGTCTGGCAGCTCGGACCGTCTGGTTCTTCCGCCACAGGACCCGCATGCTCAACTACCGCCACCTGCACTACTTCTGGGTCGTCGCCAAGGAGGGCGGCTTCGCGCGCGCGGCGGCGCGGCTGGACATGGCGGTGCAGACCATCAGCGCCCAGGTGCGCGAGCTGGAAAAGTCGCTGGGGCATCAGCTGCTCAAGCCCGCCGGGCGCGGTGTGGCGCTGACCGAGGCCGGGCAGGCCGCCTTTGCGCGGGCCGAGGAGATCTTCCAACTCGGCCAGCAACTGCCCGACGAGGTGCGCGAAGCCGCCAGCGGCCCGGTGGCCCGGCTGGCGGTGGGGCTGTCGGACGGCCTGTCCAAGCTGGCCGCGCACGACCTGCTCGAGCCGGTGCTGGACACGCCGCGCCTGCGCCTGGTCTGCCATGAGGGCGAGGTGGAGCAACTGCTGGGCGAGCTGGCGCTGCACCACCTGGATCTGGTGCTGGCCGGCCAGGCCGCGCCGCGCAACCCCAATCTGCGGCTCAGCAGCGAGCTGCTGGTGGATGCGCCGGTCGAGTGGTACGGCCCCGCCCAGTGGGTGGGGCGCAGCCAGCGCGAGCACTTCCCGCAGTGCCTGGCCGACCTGCCGGTGCTGCTGCCCACCAGCCACTCGGCGCTGCGCCTGACGCTGGAGCTGTGGTTCGACACCCTGGGCCTGCGCCCCACCGTGGTGGGCGAGTTCGAGGACAGCGCGCTGCTGGCGGTGTTCGCCGCCCGGGGCCTGGGCGTGTTTCCGGTCAGCCGACTGGGCGCCGATGACATCGGCCTGATGCGCGGCCTGCGCCTGCTGGGGCGCAGCGACGGCGTCAAGGAAGAGATCCACGCCATCCGTTCGCGCCGCGGCCAGCACCATCCGCTGGTGCAGAAGATCCTGACGGCGGCGCGGGCGCGCTGAGGCCGGCGGCGGCTCAGGCCGCCATCAGCAGCGGCACCGGCTGTTCCGACAGCCGCCACTGGCGCCGCGCCGCGGACACCAGCATGGCCTCGGCATCGGCCAGGTGCTGGTCGGCCTCGGCCGCGGCGGCGGCCAGGTGCAGCGTGGCGGACTGCAGTGTCGGATCGTCCACCTCGGCCAGCAGCGAGGCCAGCGTCGGCTCATCCACGCTGCACATCATCGAGCCGCCGGCGTAGGCGCCGGCCAGCAGGTCCTCGCACATCGTGTGCACCACCTGCGCGAACTGGCCGGGCGCCAGACCCAGCGTGGGCTCGATCTGCAGGCGCTGCAGGGTGTCGATCTCGGAGCGGCAGACGTGGCCGTCGGCGATCAGGACCAGCGCGACGATGCGCGCGGCGGCTTCGGGGCTGTTGCGGGGGTAGCTGCGCATGGTGTCACTCCAGAAGGGTCGCGGTGGGCGTGCGGCCCGAAATAGGCCGCAGCACGCTCAGCGCGATGAAGGGCAATGTGGGGGGTGACATCCATCGGTCAAAGCAGCGTTTTGCAGATATTCATTCAGAGAAAACCGAATCATGGCTGACCCGGAGGCGGCGCTTGAAATCCGCCAGCCGGCACTGATCTGCCCGGCCACCGACCGTTCACCACCGGGAGCCGACGACATGAGCAAGCACCTCGACGACCTGCTGGACCGCATCCGAACGCTGCAGGAAGACGTCGAAGAGGAATACCGCCAGCAGCGCGAGGACTGGCAGGCCCGGCGCGCGCAACTGGCTGGCGAGTGGGCCTCCCAGCAGCGCCGCTACAAGGTGGGGCTGTGGCGCTTCCTGCGCCGCTCGAGCCTGCTGGCCATCCTGACCGCGCCGGTGATCTACCTGGGCTGGATCCCCTTCCTGCTGATGGACCTGTTCGTCACCGTCTACCAGGCGATCTGCTTTCCGGTCTACCGCATCCCCAAGGTGCGGCGCTCGGACTACCTGGTCTTCGACCGCGAGGACCTGCCCTACCTGAACGCGATCGAGAAGTTCAACTGCTTCTACTGCTCCTACGGCAATGGCGTGGCCGCCTACACCCGCGAGGTGGCGGCGCGCACCGAGCAGTACTGGTGCCCGATCAAACACGCCCGGCGTATCCGCGGTGCCCACGAGCGCTACCCGCGCTTCTTTGAGCACGGCGACGCCGAGGCCTTCCGCCAGGGGCTGGCGCGGCTGCGCCGCCAGTACGGCGACGAGCCTCCCCGGTCGCCGGACTGAGGCGGCATCTCACTTCGGTTTTAACGAAGCTTCGTTCACGCTGATGCTTCTTTTTCAGACAAGGACCCGGCCTCAGACTGGGTCCATCTCAAGGAGACCTGCCATGCAAGTGCTGTTCCGATCCCGTCATCCCCAGGCCCAGGCGCTGCGCGAGCTGGCCGAGCGGCGCGTGCGCTTCGTGCTGCGCCGGCTGGCCTGGCTGGTGCCGCGTGCCGATGTGCAGTTCTCGGACCTGAACGGGCCGCGCGGCGGCGTTGACAAGCGCTGCCAGATCGAGCTGCGCACCGACGGCCAGGGCCCAGTCGTGGTGACCTCGGTCGCCCAGGACTGGCGCACTGCGCTGGACCTGGCCCTGGCCCGCGCCGCCCGTTTTCTGCTGCGCCTGCGCAGCCGCGGTGCGGCACCGCGCCGCCTGCCGCGCGCTGCCGCCGAACTGTCGCTGTGATCCACCCCCACCCCCAAGGAGCCGACACCATGGACTCGATGAGTTCCGCCACCACCTCCCGCCTGCCCGTGGCCGGTGCGGGCGCCGCCGGCCTGCCGGCCGAACGCCGCCGCGTGCTGCGCAACACCTATGCGCTGCTGTCGATGACGCTGCTGTTCAGCGCCGCGGTGGCGGGGCTGGGCGTGGCCTTCCAATGGCCTGCGCCCGGCATCCTGCTGACCCTGGTGGGCTACTTCGGCCTGCTGTTCGCGGTGCACAAGCTGCGCAACAGCGGCTGGGCCTTGCCAGCGGTGTTCGCGCTGACCGGCTTCATGGGCTACACGCTGGGCCCCTTGCTGGCGCGTTCGCTGTCGTTGCCGGGCGGCGCCCAGGTGGTGATGCTGGCGCTGGGCGCCACAGGGGTCACCTTCCTGGCCATGTCGGCCTGGGCACTGAGCAGCAAGCGCGACTTCAGCGCGATGGGCGGCTTCCTGTTCGCCGGCATGGTGATCGCGCTGCTGGCCGGTCTGGCCGCGGTGTTCCTGCAGATCCCGGCGCTGGGCCTGGCGGTGTCGGCCATGGTGGCGCTGCTGTCGGCCGGCTTGATCCTGTTCGAGACCAGCCGCATCGTGCACGGCGGCGAGACCAACTATGTGATGGCCACGGTGGGCCTGTATGTCTCGCTGTTCAACCTGTTCACCAGCCTGCTGAGCCTGTTCGGCTTCGGTGGTTCGCAGGAGTAAGGCGACGCTGAACAAGTCGCCGCGGATGGGCGCGCCCTGATTCGGGATGGGCTGCCAGGCGCACACCACAGCCATAGCCGGGGCTATGGCGAGGATGTGCAACGCCGCAGACCGCCCGAAGCAGGGATGCGCATGCCGCGAGGGACTTGTTCAGCGTCGCCGTAAGCCTCACAGCGCTGCGGCGATCGCCTCGCCCAGCGCCGTGGTGCTGGCCGCGCCGCCCAGGTCGGGCGTGCGCGGCCCGTCGCGCAGCACCGCCTCGATCGCGCCGACGATGGCGTCATGGGCGGCGCGCTCGCCCAGGACATCCAGCATCAGCGCCGCCGACCAGACCATCGCGATCGGGTTGGCGATGTTGCGGCCGAAGATGTCCGGCGCCGAGCCGTGCACCGGCTCGAACAGGCTGGGAAAGCGCCGCTCGGGGTTCAGGTTGGCCGACGGCGCCAGGCCGATCGTGCCGGTGCAGGCCGGGCCCAGGTCAGAGAGGATGTCGCCGAACAGGTTGGTGGCCACCACCACATCGAAGCGCTGCGGCTGCAGCACGAAGCGGGCGCTGAGGATGTCGATGTGCTGCTTGTCCACCGTGACCTGCGGGTACTCGGCGCCGATGCGGTCGGCCAGCGCATCCCACCAGGGCATGCTGATCGCGATGCCATTGCTCTTGGTGGCCACGGTCAGGTGGCGACGCGGCCGGCGCATGGCCTGCTCGAAGGCGTAGCGCAGCACGCGCTCGCTGCCCACACGGCTGAACACCGATTCCTGGATCACGATCTCGCGCTCGGTGCCCTCGAACATGATGCCGCCGAGCTTGGTGTACTCGCCCTCGGTGTTCTCGCGCACGATCAGCATGTCGATGTCGCCGGGCCGGCGGTTCGCGAGCGGGCAGGGCACGCCGTCGAACAGGCGCGCCGGGCGCAGGTTGATGTATTGGTCGAACTCACGGCGGAACTTCAGCAGCGAGCCCCACAGCGAGATGTGGTCAGGCACCGTGGCCGGCCAGCCCACCGCGCCGAAGAGGATGGCGTCCACGCCCTGCAGCTGCGCCTTCCAGTCGGCGGGCATCATCTCGCCGTGCGCCTGGTACCAGTCGCAGCTGGCCCAGGGGATCTCCAGCAGGTCGAGCGCGAAGCCGAAGCGATCGGCAGCGGCGTGCAGCGTGCGCAGCGCCTCGGGCATCACTTCCTGGCCAATGCCGTCTCCGGGGATCACGGCGATGCGGTGGGTGCGGGTCATGGGGGTTCTCTGTGGCAGCGGATGGCGCCATTGTCTTCGTGCACGAATCAGGATCAATACGCGTTTCGTGGATTGATCGTCCACAGTTCGTGCATAGTCTGGGCCTTCTGTCCCTCGCCCAGCGCCATGTCTGCCACGCCTTCTCAGGACGATCTGCGCGTCTTCACCGTGGTCGCGCGCCGCGCCAGTTTCAGCGCCGCCGCCCAGGAGCTGGGCGCCTCGCCCGCCTATGTCAGCAAGCGCATCCGTGTGCTGGAGCAGGCGCTGGGCACGCCGCTGCTGAGCCGCACCACGCGGCGCGTGACCGTGACCGAGGCGGGCGAGGCGGTCTACCGCCACGCGCTGGAGGTGCTGGAGGCCATGGACCAGCTGGTGCAGGCGGCGGGCAGCAGCCGGCGCGAGCCGCGCGGCCTGCTGCGGGTGTGCTCCAGCCTGGGCTTTGGGCGGCGCGTGGTGGCGCCAGCGTTGTCGGCGCTGGTCGAGCGCCACCCGGGCCTGTCGGTGCGCTTCGAGGTGGTTGATCGTCTGGTCGACCCGGCCGCCGAGGGCTTTGACCTGGACGTGCGCATCGGCGACGAGATCGCGCCGCACCTGGTGGCCCACCGCCTGCAGCCCAACCACCGCCTGCTGTGCGCCGCGCCCGCCTACCTGGCCCGCGCCGGCCAGCCGCGCACGCCGCAGGACCTGGCGCAGCACGACTGCCTGGTGATCAAGGAGCGCGACCATCCCTTCGGGGTGTGGCGCCTGCAGGGACCGGGTGGCGCCACCGCCAGCGTCAAGGTCACCGGGCCGCTGTCTACCAACCACGGCGAGGTGGCGTTGCAGTGGGCGCTGGAGGGCCGCGGCGTGGTGCTGCGCTCGCGCTGGGATGTGGCCGATGAGCTGTCCGCCGGGCGCCTGCAGCTGGTGCTGCCGGCCTGGCAGCAGCCGGCCGCGGTCTGGGCGGTGACGCCGCAGCGGCCCACCCAGTCGGCGAAGGTGCAGGTGGCCGTGCAGTTTCTGCAGCAGTGGCTGGCCGGGCCACGCTGACGGCGTTCAGCGCACCACGTCCACCATGTGCCACCACTCCTGCCAGAACGGCGGCGGGCGGTAGCCGATCACCGGTGCATGCGCCAGCCAGGTCTGGATGGTGTGGAAGCGCACCCGGTAGGGCATCCACACCGCGGCGATGCGGGCGGCCTCGGCGAAACCGGCCAGGCGCTCAGGCCCGTCGGGCAGGCGCGCCAGGCGGTCGAACAGCACGTCCATCTCGGGGCGCTTGAAACGGGCGAAGTTCTGCGAGCCGAGCTGCCGGCTGTCATAGCGGGTGAGCTGGCCCAGGCTGTCGGGCGTGGCCGCCTGGTTGCCGATGTGCCAGACCTGGAACTGGCCGGCGCGCGCGGCCTTGACCAGCTCGGGCCACTTGCCCACCTTGAACTCCAGGCGCAGGCCCAGGCGGGTCATGTCGCGCAGGTACTGCTCCGAGAGCTGCCGCGCGCGCTGGTTGGACTCGATCGACCAGACCATGCGCAGCGGGCTGCCGTCGGGCTGCTCGCGCCAGCCGTCGCCGTCGCGGTCGACGTAGCCGTACAGGTCGAGCAGGGCCTGGGCGCGGGCGGGGTCGAAGTCGCCCATCTCGCTCTTGTAGTCGGGCCGCCAGGCGGTGCTGTGCGGGCAGTAGGGCGACTGGCAGGCCAGGCCCTGGCCGCGGTGGACCACGCGGATTTCGCGCTCGATGTCCATGCCCAGCGAGATGGCCCGTCGCAGCGCCACCTTGTCGGGCGTGTAGCCGCCGACCAGCGGGTCGTCCATGTTGAAGAAGCTGGCGTAGTAGTCGGCCCGCAGCGTGCGCCGCCCCTGTACGCCGCGCTTGACCAGGTGGGGCGCCAGGTCGTTGCCCACCACCGCCTGGCTGATGAACTCGGGCGGCACGCGGTCGATGTGGTCGTGCTCGCCGTTCAGAAAGGCCAGCCAGCGCGGCTGCGCCTCCTCGACGATGTCGATCTCGACGCGGTCGACCATCGGCAGGCGCCGGCCCTTGAAGCGCGCCAGCAGGGCCTGACCTTCGGCGTCGTCGGCAGCGGGCTCGGCGTCGTAGACGCGCTCACGGTACTGCGGGTTGCGCACCAGCACGATGCGCGAGGCGCGGCGCCACTGCGCCAGCAGGAAGGGGCCGGTGCCCACCGGGTGCTCGCTGACCTGTTCGCCATAGTGCTCGACCACCTCGCGGGCCAAGGCGCCGTAGAGGTCAGAGGCGGCGATGAAGTCCAGGAAGCGCGGGCGCGGCTCGCGCAGCCGGATCTGCAGCGTGTAGCGGTCCAGCGCGCGCAGTCCCTCGACCGGGCTGTCGTAGTCGAAGGGCCGTTTGCCGTCGATCGCGCGCTGGCGCGCCTCGGCCAGACCCAGCAGGCCGTAGCTCTCGGTGTAGCCCCACAGCGGGCTCTTGAGCTTCGGGTCGGCGTAGCGCTTGATGGCATAGACATAGTCCTCGGCCACCAGCTCGCGGCGGCGGCCGCCGAAGGCCGCGTCGTCGGCGAAGAAGATGCCCGGGCGCACGCGGAAGGTCCAGCTGCGGAAATCGTCGGACACCTGCGGCATGCCGTCGGCGGTCAAGGGCTTGATGCGTGCGGGCCGGGCCAGGTGGTCGAAGGCGTACAGCGCCTCGAAGATGTGGGCGGTGACGCTGCGCGAGTAGATGTCGTTGACCTGCGTGGGGTCGAAGCCGGTCTCGGCGGTGGCGAAGGCGATGCGCAGCACCTTCTCGCTCTCGGCGCCGGCCGCCCAGCCCGGGGCCAGGCCCAGACCGGCGGCGGTCTGCAGCCACTGGCGGCGGTTGGGTCCGGGGGGCAGCGCGTCGGCGGTCATTCAGGTCTTGGGCGCTTCGGGCTCGACGTCCACCATGTGCCACCAGTCCTGCCAGAACAGCGGGCGGCGGTAGCCGTGCACCGGCGCATGGGCCAGGTCGGTGACCAGGCTGTGCCAGCGCACCTTGTAGGGCATCCAGGCCACGCTCAGGCGCACCGCCTCGCGGAACAGGGTCTCGCGCTCGGGTCCGTCGGGCAGGGCCGACAGGCGTTTGTAGATCGCGTCGAACTCGGGGCGACGGAAGCGCGCCATGTTCTGGCCGCCCACCTGGTTGCCGTCGTAGCGCTGCAGCGCGCCCTGGCTGTCGGGCGCGGCCGCCAGGTTGCCGACGTGCCACATCTGGAAGGCGCCGGCGCGCGCGGCCTTGAGCAGCTCGGGCCACTTGCCGGTCTTGAACTCGACGCGCAGGCCCAGCGCGCGCAGGTCGCGCAGCCACAGCTCCGAGAGTTGGCGCGCGCGCTGGTTGTCCTCGATGTTCCAGACCAGGGTCAGCGGGCTGCCGTCAGGGCGCTCGCGCCAGCCGTCGCCGTTGCGGTCGGTCCAGCCGTAGAGGTCCAGCAGCGCTCGGGCACGCGCCGGGTCGTATTGGCCCATCTCGGTCTGCAGCGAGGGATCGAAGGACGTTGTGTTGGGCACGATCGGCGCGTTCGCCACGCGCGCCTGGCCGCGATGCACCACGCGGATCTCGCGACCCACGTCCAGCCCCAGGCCGATGGCGCGGCGCAGCGCCACCTGCTCGGGCGTGTAGCCGCCGACCACCGGGTCGTCGAGGTTGAAGAAGACCATCGACGCGTCGGATCGCAGTCTGCGCCAGGCCTTGACGCCCTGCTGGGCCAGGTAGGGCGCCAACTCGCCGCCGGGCAGGGCCTGCTCGACGAAGTCGGCCGGCACCTGCTCGATGAAGTTGTGCTGGCCATTGAGAAAGGCCAGCCAGCGCGGCTGTGATTCCTCGACGATGGAGATTTCCACCCGGTCGACCATCGGCAGACGCCGTCCCTTGAAGCGCGCCAGCAGGGCCTGGCCTTCGGCGTCATCGGCGGCCGGTTCGGCCTCATAGAGGCGCTCGCGGTACTGCGGGTTGCGCGCCAGCACGATGCGCGAGGCCCGGCGCCACTGCTGCAGCACGAAGGGGCCGGTGCCCACCGGGTGCTCGGGCGTGCGCTCGCCATAGTGCTCGACCACCTCGCGCGCCATGGCGCCCAGCAGGTCGCCCACGGCCAGGAACTCGATGAAGCGCGGCCGCGGCTCGCTCAGGCGGATCTGCAGCGTGTAGCGGTCCAGGGCGCGCAGGCCCTCGACCGGCGCGTCGTAGTCGAAGGGCCGGCCACCCTGGGCGCGCTGGCGCTGCGCGGCCAGGCCCAGCAATTGGTAGCTGTCGACATAGCCCCAGTTGGGGCTCTTGAGCAGCGGGTCGGCGTAGCGCTTGATCGAGTAGACGTAGTCCTCGGCCACCAGCTCGCGCCGCCGGCCGCCGAAGGCCGGGTCGTCCGCAAAGTAGATGCCGGGGCGCAGGCGGATTGTCCAGGTGCGGTGGTTGTCGCTGACCTCGGGCAAGGCGGCGGCGGTCAGCGGCCGGAACTTCACCGGCCGAGCCAGGTGGTCGTAGGTGTACAGGCCCTCGAACAGGTGGGCGGTCAGGGTGCGCGAGTAGAGGTCATTGACACGCACCGGGTCCATGACGGTCTCGGCGGTGCGAAAGGCGTAGCGCAGCACGCGCTCACCGGTGGTCAGGGGCTGCGCTGGCGCCAGAGCGGGCAGCAGGCCCCATGCGGCGCCGGCACGGATCAGGTCGCGGCGGGTGCCCATGGCTCAGTGGGCCGCAGCCTGGCGGGCCGGGTCGACGTCCATGTAGCGCCAGGTTTCGCGCATGAACGGGTGGCGCCGGTAGCCATCCACCCAGGGGTGCAGCAGGTCGGTCAGCAGGCGGTGGTTGTTGATCTTGTAGGGCATGAAGGCCACGCCCAGGCGCTTGATGCGCTCGATCAGGGCCAGGCGCTCGGGGCCGTCGGGCAGCACGGCCTGGCGCTCGAAGAGCTCGTTCATCTCGGGCAGGTTGAAACGCGCATGGTTGGCCTGGCCCTTGCTGGGGCCGTACAGCAGATCCAGCATGTAGCTGACGTCCGGCGTGGTGGCGCTCCAGGCCACACCCCACATCATCAGCTTGCCGGCGCGCGAGGCCTTGAGGTTCTCGGGCCACTTGGCGGGCTTGAACTGCACGCGGATGCGCAGCACATTGAAGGCGCGCTGCCAGATCTCGGTGAGCACGCGCGAGGCCTGGTCGGGCTGGGTGGCGTACTCGATCAGCAGCGGCTGGCCATCGGGCTGGTCGCGCCAGCCATCGCCGTTGCGGTCGACCCAGCCGTGCAGGTCGAGCAGGGCCTGGGCGCGGGCCAGGTCCTGGTCGCTCATCTCGCTCTTGAAGCGTGGGTCGTAGCCGGTGGTGTGGGGCGGCACGATGGACTGGGCGGCCACGGACTGGCCTTTGCGTGCTTGAACGTTCTCGGCCTGGGTGTCGTAGGCCAGCGCGATGGCCCGGCGCAGGGCCACCTGGGCGGGCGCATAGCCACCGACGACAGGGTTCTCCATCGCGAAATAGCTGAAACCGATGTCGGCGCCCAGCACGCGCTGCAGCTGCACGCCCTTCTTCGCCAGGTGGGGCGCCAACTGGCCGCCCGGCACGGCCATCGGCGAGAGTTCGGGCGGCAGCCGGTCCAGGTAGTCGTGCTCGGCGTTCAGAAACCCCAGCAGCCGCGGCTGCGACTCCTCGACGATCGAGATCTCCACCCGGTCGAGCATCGGCAGGCGCCGGCCGGCCAGGCGGCGGGCGATGGCTTCGCCCTCGGCGTCGCCCGGCTCGGGGCGCTCGTCGTAGTGTTGCTCACGAAAGCCGGGGTTGCGTTCGAGCACGATCTTCGACGAGCGCTTCCAGGCTGCCAGGCGGAACGGCCCGGTGCCCACCGGGTGCGCCATGATCTGCGGGCCGTAGTGCTCGACCACCTCGCGCGCCACCGCGCCAATCATGGCGCTGTCGGCCAGCACGTAGTCGAAGCGCGGAGCGGGCGCAGCCAGGCGGAACTGCAGGGTGTAGCGGTCCAGCGCGCGCACGCCCTCGACCTCGCGCTCATAGGGGAAGGGCGCCTTGTCCTTGATCGCGGCACGCTTGAGCTCGGACAGGCCAAGCAGGCGGGCGTTCTCAAGCTGCGAGACCACCGGGCTCTTCAACGCCGGGTCATACAGGCGCTTGACCGTGTAGACGTAGTCCTCGGCCACCAGCTCGCGCCGCTGGCCCTTGAAGGCCGGGTCATCGGCGAAGTAAATGCCGGGGCGCAGGCGCAGGGTCCAGGTGCGGTAATTGTCGCTGGGCACCGGCAGTGCCTCGGCCGTCTGCGGCTTCAGCCGGGCCGGGCGGGCCAGGAGGTCGTAGGTCAGCGGCGACTCGAAGATGTTGGCCACCACGGTGCGCGAGTACAGGTCGGAGACCTGTGCCGGGTCAAAGCCGGTTTCGGCGACCGGGAAGGCGTAGCGCAGCACGCGCGGTGGTTCAGCGGCCGCGGCCGGGCCGGCCAGCAGGGCCCAGCACAGGAGCACGGCGAGGACAGACAAACTGCGCATCGGCCTGATTGTGCCGATGCCCGTGCGCCGCGTCCGGTCGGGTTAGCCATGGCCTTGGTGTCGGCCTGGGCGCCACTACACTGTGGCGATCCCCTGGCTGGCGCAAGAGGAGTTCATGGCCGCCTACCTGTTGAGACGACTGTGGCAGATGGTGCCCACGCTGCTGGGCGTGGTGACCCTGGTCTTCGTGCTGTTCAAGTTCTTTGGCGGCGACCCGGCCGAGATCCTGGGCGGGCTGAACGCCACGCCTGAGCAGGTCGAGGCGATCCGCGAGCAACTGGGCCTGAACCAGCCTTGGTGGGTGCAGCTGGGCATCTTCCTCAAGCAGATCGCCACCTTCGACTGGGGCCGCAGCTGGGCCACGCAGGAGTCGGTGGCCCACCTGTTTGCCACCCGTCTGCCGGCCACGCTGACGGTGATGGGCCCGATCCTGCTGATTGACACCCTGCTGGCGGTGCCCATCGCCCTGGGCGTGGCCTATGTGCGGGGCTCGCTGACCGACCGCGCGCTGATGGTGATCACCACGGTGGCGTTGTCGATCTCCTTTCTGGTCTACGTGATCGTCGGCCAGTATGTCTTTGCCTTCCAGCTGGGCTGGTTCCCGGTGCAGGGCTGGAGCGACTCGACGCTGACCAACCTGCTGCGCTACGCGCCGCTGCCGGTGCTGCTGGCGGTGATGGTGGGCGTGGCGCCGCAGACGCGGCTGTACCGCAGTTTCTTCCTGGATGAACTGGGCCAGGACTATGTGCGCACCGCCCGCGCCAAGGGCCTGGGCGAGCGCCGCGTGCTGTTCAGGCATGTGCTGCGCAACGCGATGATCCCCATCCTCACCAATGTGGGTCTGGCGCTGCCGGGCATCTTCGTGGGCTCCTTCCTGATCGAGGTCTTCTTCTCGATTCCCGGCCTGGGCCGCGAGGTGCTGTTGGCCGTCAACCGCAGCGACTACCCGGTGATCCAGGCGGTCACCGTCTACCTGGCGATGCTGACCATGCTGATCAACCTGGGCACCGACCTGCTCTACAAGGCGGTGGACCCGCGGGTGGTGCTGAAATGAGCAGCGCCGTGTTGAGTGCGCTGCCCCGCTCCGAGGGCGTCTGGCAGGCGGGCTGGCGGCGCTTCAAGGCCGACCGGGTGGGCCTGGTCTCGATGATCGTGGTGCTGGCCTTCCTGCTGCTGATTGCGGCTGCCGCA
Source organism: Ideonella aquatica (assembly GCF_018069755.1). Lineage (GTDB taxonomy): Bacteria > Pseudomonadota > Gammaproteobacteria > Burkholderiales > Burkholderiaceae_C > Ideonella > Ideonella aquatica. The sequence goes on from NZ_JAGQDE010000002.1 coordinate 106,134, forward strand.
CTGCGGCTGGTGGCCGCCGACTGGCAGACCGAAGTGGGTGTGCCCAATGCACCGCCGAGCTTCCTGGGGCCGCGTCCGGCCCAGGTGGCGGGCAGTGTCGAGCAGCCCAAGGGGCCGAATGTCGACCTCAGCGACATCGACCCGCTGGCGCCGCGCTACGCCGAGTGGGCCGAGCGCGCCAAGAGCTACCGCAGCAGCGAGACCGTGCGGGCCGAGACCCTGCCGCTGGGCGGCGACCGCCTGGGCCGCGACGTGCTGGCCAAGGCGGTCAAGGGCACCGAGATCTCGGTCTTCGTGGGCGTGCTGGCGGCGCTGCTGGCCACCTTGATCGGCACCCTGCTGGGGGCCCTGTCGGGCTACTTCGGCGGCAAGGTGGGCGACTTCCTGGAGTGGGTCTACAACGTCTTCACCGCCATCCCCGACATCCTGCTGATCTTTGCCTTTGCCGCGGTGTTCGGGCGCGGCATCGGCACCGTGGTGCTGATCCTGGGCCTGGTGGGCTGGACCGGGCTGTACCGCCAGGTGCGCGCCGAATTCATGAAGCACCGCAGCCGCGAGTACGTGCGCGCTGCCGAGGCCATTGGCGCCAGCCACCGGGTGCGCATGTTCCGCCATATCCTGCCCAACATCAGCCATGTGGTGCTGGTGCGCATGAGCCTGCTGGTGGTGGGCTTCATCAAGAGCGAGGTGATCCTGAGCTACCTGGGCCTGGGCGTGCCGGTGGACCAGGTCAGCTGGGGCACGATGCTGGCCGACGCGCAAAGCGAGCTGATCCTGGGCTTCTGGTGGCAGCTGGCCGCGGCCACCGCCTTCATGGCGGTCTTCGTCACCGCCTTCTCGCTGATGGCCGACGCCTGGCGCGATGCGCTGGACCCGAAGCTGAGGGGACTGGAATGAGCGCGCCACTGCTGAGTGTGCAGGATCTGACCGTGCGTTTTCGCATGGGCCAGGAAGGCGGCGTGGCGCGCCACGCGCTCGCCGTGGGCCGCGACGGCCAGACGGTGAGCTTCGATGTGCCGGCGCACCGCACGGTGGCGCTGGTGGGCGAGTCGGGCTCGGGCAAGAGCGTCACGGCGATGTCGATCGTGCGCCTGCTGCCCGACAACGCCGAGTGCAGCGGCCGCGTGCTGTGGCAGGGTGAGGATCTGCTGCAGGCCACGCCCGCGCGGTTGCGCGCGCTGCGCGGCCGCGAGGTGGCCTGTGTCTTCCAGGACCCGATGAGCTCGCTGAACCCGGTCTTCACGATCGGTGACCAGCTCTGCGAGCCCTTGCGCCAGCACCTGGGCCTGTCGCGCCGCGCCGCGCTGGCGCGGGCCGAGGAGCTGCTGGCCGAGGTGGGCATCCCCGAGCCCCGGCGCCGCCTGTCGGCCTATCCGCATGAGTTGTCGGGTGGCCAGCAGCAGCGGGTGATGATCGCCATGGCGCTGGCCTGCGAGCCGCGCCTGCTGATCGCCGACGAGCCCACCACCGCGCTGGACGTGACGGTGCAGCGCCAGATCATCGAGCTGCTGGCGCGCCTGAAGGCCCAGCACGGCCTGGCGATGCTCTTCATCAGCCACGACCTGGGACTGGTCGGCGAGATCGCCGACGAGGTGGTGGTGATGCGTCACGGCACGGTGCGCGAGCGCGGCACGGCGCGGCAACTGTTCGGTGACCCACAGGACGCCTACACCCGCGCGCTGCTGGCCTGCCGCCCCAGCCTGGACGCCAACGCCGCGCGCCTGCCGGTGATCGACGACCACATCGCCGGCCGCCAGCCGCGCCAGCAGGGCCAGGCCAAGGACCCGGCGGCCCCGGTGGTGCTGCAGGTCAGTGCGCTGGCCAAGAGCTTCTACCTGCGCCAGGGCCTGTTCGGCCGGCGCGAGTTCAGGGCGGTGCAGGACGTCAACTTCCAGCTGCGCCGCGGCCACACGCTGGGGGTGGTGGGCGAGTCCGGCTCGGGCAAGACGACGATGGGCCTGACGCTGCTGCGCCTGCACGAGCCCACCGCCGGCGAGGTGATCTTCGACGGCCGCAACCTGCTGACGCTGAGCGACGCCGAGCGCCTGGCGATGCGTCGGCGCATCCAGATCGTCTTCCAGAACCCGTACGCCTCGCTGAATCCGCGCTTCACCGTGGGCCAGGCGCTGGTCGAGCCGATGGCCATCCACGGCATGGGCACCAACGACGCTGAGCGTCAGGCCCGTGCGCTGGCGCTGCTGAGCAAGGTGGGCCTGGGTGCCGAGGCCTTTGGCAAGTACCCGCATGAGTTTTCAGGCGGCCAGCGCCAGCGCATCGCCATCGCGCGCTGCCTCACGCTGGAGCCCGAGGTGCTGGTGCTCGACGAGGCGGTCAGCGCGCTGGACGTGTCGGTGCAGGCCCAGGTGCTGAACCTGCTGAAGGACCTGCAGGACGAGCTGGGTCTGGCCTATGTCTTCATCAGCCACGACCTGGCGGTGGTGCGTTTCATCAGCGACGAGGTGATGGTGATGAAGGACGGTCGGGTGGTTGAGCACGACCATGTCGAGCAGATCCTGCGCGCGCCGCGCGAGGAGTACACGCGCCGGCTGATCGGTGCGGTGCCCAAGGGCTGGCAGGCTCAGGCGACGTAGCGTCTCAGGGCGCGTACCAGCTCGTCGGGCTCGATCGGCTTGACGAGGAAGTCGACCATGCCGTGCGCGCGGGCGCGCTCGCGTTCGGCCGACAGCACACTGGCCGACAGCGCCAGCACCGGCCAGGGGGGTGCGCCGGGCAGGGTGCGCAGTGCGTCGGTGGTTTCAAAGCCGTCCATGCCGGGCATGTGCAGGTCCATCAGCACTGCGTCGATCGCCTGGGCATGCTCGCGCGCCAGCGCCAGGGCCTGATGGCCGTCGGCGGCTTCCCAGACCGTGGCGCCCAGCTCGCCCAGCAGGGCCGAGGCGACCATCATGTTGACCGCGTTGTCCTCGACCAGCAGCACGCGCAGGCCGAGCAGCGGCTCGCGCTGCTCAGGCTCAGGGAGTCCGCTGAGCGCCTCGACCGGTCGCACCAGCGGCAGCTCGAGGATGAAGCGGCTGCCGCCGCCCTCGCGGTCGAGGTGCTCGATCCGGCCGCCCATCAGGCGCGCCAGCTCGGCGCAGATCGACAGACCCAGGCCGCTGCCGCCGTGGCGGCGTCGGCGCGAGACGTCGGCCTGCTCAAAGGGCTGAAACAGCCGCGGCCGCATCTCGGCGGGGATGCCGATGCCGGTGTCGCACACCTCCAGGCGCAGTTGATCGGGCGTGGGCCGGGACAGCTGCAGCCGAACCTCGCCGCCGTGCGTGAACTTCAGCGCATTGCCCAGCAGGTTGTCCAGCACCTGGCGCAGCCGCAGCGGGTCGGCCTGCACCAGCTGCGGCACCGCGTCGTCGATCTGCAGCTGCATGACCAGGCCACGCTCCCGGCCCAGCGCCGCGGGCGCACGAAAGCACGATTGCGCCAGCCGGTGCAGGTCGATCGTCGTGACCCGCAGGCTGAGCTTGCCGGCCTCCAGGCGCGACAGGTCCAGCACGTCGGTCACCAGGTCGGACAGCTCGGTGGCGGCGCCAGACAGCAGGTCCAGCAGCTCCTCGCGTCGTGCCGTTTGCTCGGGCGGCAGGCGTCGAATCAGGCGGGCCAGGCCCAGCACGCCGTTGATCGGGGTGCGGATCTCGTGGCTCATCGTGGCCAGGAAGGCGCTCTTGGCCTCATTGGCGGCTTCGGCGCGGTGGCGGGCGTCGGCCAGGGCGGCCTCCACTTCGACCTGCGGCGTGACATTGCGCGACGCTCCCCACCAGCCGATGAAGCGGCCCAGTTCGTCATGCAAGGGCTCGCCATTGCCCTGCACCGCCAGCCATCCACCCTCGGGCAGGTCGAACACCAGACGCACATTGCGGAAGCTCTGCTGCGCCTTCAACGCTGCGCGCAGTTGGCGGGCGCCGGCGTCATCGCGCAGCCACGGGCGGCCCGGCTCGCCCAGGTGCAGAAAGCCCTCGGCCGGCATGCCGGTGTGCTGCGGGAAGCTCGACGAGATCTCCACCAGCCGACCCTGTGCGTCCATCATGTAGGTCCAGTCGGCGCTGATGCGCAGCAGCTCGGCCAGGCGGCGGGTCTCGCTGATCGAGCGGCCCAGCGTGCCGGCCACCAGGCGCGAGGCGATCGCCGCGCCAGCCACACTGGCGGCGGTCAGCAGCAGGTGCGAGAGCAGCACATCCGAGGGGGCGCGTGGACCCAGGTCGAGCAGCCACAGACCCCGGGCGTGCAGCCAGGTCATCGTGCCCAGCGCGACCAGGTGGATCGAGGCCAGCACGATCGCGCTGCGCAGGGTCAGCACTGCGCCGATCAGTGTGATCAGCAGCGCCATGCCCGCCACCGCCACCGAGCCCAGGCCCAGGCGGGTGGCAAAACCGGCGCCCTCCAGCGCCACCGACGCCCCCAGTGCCAGTACCCAGGCGGCCCAGCGCGCTTGCCGACGACGGTTCAGCCACTCGGCCACGCCAGCAAAGCCCAGCAGCACCAGCCCCATGCCCAGGCGCGGCGCGGCCAGGCCGAAGGGGTTGCCGACCAGCAGCGTCAGCACCGCGCCGATCGCCACCACCAGCGCGATCGTCAGCACCACGGCCCGCATCACGCGCACGCCCAACTGCTCTGTCTGCGCACGCGACAGCCGCTCGAACAGCGCGGTGGGGTCGGCCAGGTCCGCGATGGCGCCTGGCGAGGGCGGGCGAGGGGACATCAGATCAAGATCGTCTCATACTGCCCTGCGGACACCAAGAGCGCCCCCCTACACTACGCCCGCCCGCTCTCCCGCTACCCTGGTCGATGGCGGCGCCCATAGAACATCCCTACCCGAGGAGTCCCGATGAGCCTGATCCCCACCTGGCGCGAAGTCCCGGCCGAAGCCGGTCGCGTTGTGGCCCCCGATGAACGCCTGCCCTGGCCGGCCACCGCCGCGATGGGCGTGCAGCACGTGATCGCGATGTTTGGCGCCACGGTGCTGGCGCCGCTGCTGATGGGCTTCAATCCGAACGTGGCGATCCTGATGTCGGGCATCGGCACGCTGATCTTCTTCGCCGTGGTGGGCGGCCGGGTGCCCAGCTACCTGGGATCCAGCTTCGCCTTCATCGGCGTGGTGATCGCCGCCAGCGGCTACGGCGGCTCGGGCGCCAACGCCAACATCGGCGTGGCGCTGGGCGGCATCATCGCCTGCGGCGCGGTGTACGCGCTGATCGGCGGGCTGGTGCAGGTGATCGGCACGAAGTGGATCGAGTCGCTGATGCCGCCGGTGGTGACCGGCGCGGTGGTGGCCGTGATCGGCCTGAACCTGGCGGGCGTGCCGATCAAGAACATGGCCCCCACCGACTTCGACAAGTGGATGCAGGCCATCACCTTCCTGTGCGTGGGCCTGGTGGCGGTGCGCACCAGCGGCATGCTGCAGCGCCTGCTGATCCTGGTGGGCCTGATCATCGCCAGCGTGGTCTATGCGCTGCTGACCAACGGCCTGGGCCTGGGCAAGCCGATGGACTTCAGCGGCATCGCCAGCGCCGCGTGGTTTGGTGCCCCGGCCTTTGCGTCGCCGGTGTTCGATGCCAACGCGATGCTGCTGATCGCCCCGGTGGCCATCATCCTGGTGGCCGAGAACCTGGGCCACGTGAAGGCCGTCAGCGCGATGACCGGCCAGGACCTGGACCGCTACATGGGCCGCGCCTTCCTGGGCGACGGCATCGCCACGATGGTCTCGGGCAGCGCCGGCGGCACCGGCGTGACCACCTACGCCGAGAACATCGGCGTGATGGCCGCCACCAAGATCTACTCCACCGCGATGTTCGTGGTGGCCGCGCTGATCGCCATCGTGCTGGGCTTCAGCCCCAAGTTCGGCGCGCTGATCCAGGCCATCCCGCTGGCGGTGATGGGCGGCGTCTCGATCGTCGTCTTCGGCCTGATCGCCGTGGCCGGCGCCAAGATCTGGGTCGACAACAGGGTCGACTTCAGCGACAACACCAACCTGATCGTCGCCGCCGTCACGCTGGTGCTGGGCACCGGCGACTACACGCTGAAGTTCGGCGGCTTCGCGCTGGGCGGCATCGGTACCGCCACCTTCGGCGCGATCCTGCTGCACCTGCTGCTGAAGAAGCGGGGCTGACTGCCAAGGCCTTGACCGCTGCAGCACGCCGACGGTGGATTCAGCCAAGGGCTGAGTGGACTGGGGCTGGCGGCGCTGTCGGGGGCGCCGAGGAGTGCAGTCGCCCCGGGGGCGCGCCGCAGGCGCGCTTCGTGAACTGACTTGGTCGACACTGTTTGACCGCAGCGAGCCGCAGGCGAGCGCAGGGAGTTTGGCGACCACCCCGGGGTGGCGAGCACCCGAGGGGAGTCGGCGCAGCCGACCGCCACCGTCTGCGACGACAGACCCAGGCCGCTCAGTCCTTGGCTGTGCGCCAACCTCTGCAGTCAGACCCCTTGCAACGGTCGGAGCACGTCAGGCGCCCGGGAACCCCGGCGGCATCATGCCCTTCATGCCGCCGAGCTTCTTCATCATCTTCATCAGACCGCCGCCCTTCATCTTCTTCATCATCCCCTGCATCTGGTCGAACTGGTTGAGCAGGCGGTTGACGTCCTGGATCTGCACGCCGGCACCGGCGGCGATGCGGCGTTTGCGGCTGGCCTTGGACTTGCCGTCCATCAGCAGCGCGGGCTGGCGGCGCTCCTTGGCGGTCATCGCGTTGAGGATGCCTTCCATGCGCTTCATGTCGCGCTCGGCGCGGTCCAGGTCGGCCTGACCGGCCTTGGCGGCCATCTGGGTGGGCAGCTTGTCCATCAGGTTGCCCAGGCCGCCCATTTTCTTCATCTGGCTGATCTGGGCCAGGAAGTCGTTCAGGTCGAAGCCACTGCCAGACTTGACCTTCTCGGCCAGCTTCTGGGCGGCGGCGATGTCGACGCCCTTGGTCACCTCTTCGACCAGCGCGACGATGTCGCCCATGCCCAGCACGCGGCCGGCGTGGCGTTCGGCGTCGAAGACCTCCAGGCCGTCGATCTTCTCGGAGACACCGGCGAACTTGATCGGCGCGCCGGTGACCTGGCGCACCGACAGCGCGGCGCCGCCGCGTGAATCGCCATCGAGCTTGGTCAGCACCACACCGGTCAGCGGCAGCGCCTCCTTGAAGGCGCGGGCGGTGTTGACCGCGTCCTGGCCCTGCATCGCGTCGACCACGAACAGCGTTTCCACCGGGTTCAGCGTGGCGTGCAGCTCGCGGATCTCGGCCATCAGGGCCTCGTCGATCGCCAGCCGGCCGGCGGTGTCGACCAGCAGCACGTCGAAGTAATGGCGCTTGGCGTGGTCCAGTGCGGCCAGTGCGATGTCGCGCGGCTTCTGGTCGGGGGCGGACGGGAACCACTCGGCGCCGGCCTGCCTGGTCACCGTCTTGAGCTGCTCGATCGCGGCGGGGCGGTAGACGTCGGCCGAGACCGTCAGCACCTTCTTCTTGCGGCGCTCGATCAGGTGCTTGGCCAGCTTGGCGGTGGTGGTGGTCTTGCCGGCGCCCTGCAGACCGGCCATCAGGATCACGGCGGGCGGCTGGGCGGCGAGGTTGATGTCGGCCACCCCTTCGCCCATCGTCGCGGCCAGCTCCTTCTGGACGATGGACACCAGCACCTGGCCGGGGTTCAGCGAGCCCACCACCTCCTGGCCCAGCGCCTTGTCCTTGACGCGGGCGATGAAGTCGCGCACCACCGGCAGGGCCACGTCGGCCTCGAGCAGGGCCATGCGCACCTCGCGCAGCATGTCCTGCACGTTGGATTCGGTGATGCGGGCCTGGCCGCGCATGGTCTTGACCAGGTGCGACAGGCGATCGGTGAGGGTGGAAGCCATGGGCAGAAAGCGCTCCGCGGAGGTGACAGGCCGTGCGTCGGGCGTGCGGGGGCGCCGGTACACTCTGCGCATGATTTTATCTGCCGCCTCCGTGACCTGGCTGGCGCCGCCTGCCGTGCTGGCTTACCTGCTGGCCAGCCTGCCCGCGGCCGAGGGGCAGCGCTGGCCGGCGCAGGCGCTGACGGCGGCCTGGCTGCTGCACGGTCTGCTGCTGCTGGCCGGGGCCGACTTTCTGGGCAGCCACGGCGGCCTGCGGCTTGGTTTCGCGCCGGTGCTGTCGTTCACGCTGTGGCTGGTGCTGGGGGTGCATGGCATCGAAAGCCGGCTGATGCCGGTCGGCCAGCTGCGCCGCCTGCTGGCCTGGTGCGGCGTGGCCGCGGTGGCGCTGGCCTGGCTGTTCCCTGGCGAGGTGCGTGCCGTCGCCCATTCGCGCTGGGCGCCGCTGCATTGGGTGCTGGGTCTCACCTCGTACGGTCTGTTCGGTGCGGCGGTGCTGCATGCGCTGATGCTGGACTCGGCCGACCAGCGCCTGCGCGGCAAGGGTCCGGGGCCGGCCACCGCGCTGGGGCTGCCGCTGCTCAAGCTGGAGCGTCTGACCTTTCGCTTCGTTGAGGCGGGCTTTGTGGTCTTGACGCTGGCGCTGGTGCTGGGCCTGGCCTCGCCCAACTGGAGCTGGCGTGACCACAAGACCGTGCTGTCGCTGCTGGGTTGGGCCACCTTTGCGGCGCTGATCGCTGGGCGCCTGTGGCGCGGCTGGCGCGGTCGCCAGGCCACGCGCTGGCTGTATGCGGGCACGCTGCTGCTGCTGCTGGCCTATGTGGGCTCGCGCTTCGTGCTGGAGGTGCTGCTGCACCGCCCGGTCGCATGAAGTTCCTGCTGACCCTGGCGGTCCTGGTGATCGCGGTGAAGTGGTGGCTGTCGCGCCAGAAGCGCCCGACGCGGCCGGTGCCGCCGCCCGCCTCGTCCGCGCCCGTACCCCCGCCGGCTCCCACGCCCATGTGTGCTTGCGCGCACTGCGGCCTGATGCTGCCGCAGGGCGAGGCCTGGCGCGACGAGCAGGGCCGCGCCTTCTGCGGTGCCGAGCACCGTCACCTGGGGCCCCGTCCATGACTGCGGGCGGGAGCGCGCGGTGAGCCGCTCGCGCAGCGCGCCGGTCTACCGCGATGACTCGCGCCTGGGCGCGCTGGGTCTGGGTCCGGACTTGGCTGAGGACGGGCTGACCGGCTTCGGCCCGGGTTTTGGTGACAGCAGCCAGCTCAGCGGCCTGGCCCGCGCCGGCGAGGCGGGCGGCGCGCCCGACCTGCAGCAGGCGGGCACCCGCTTGCGGGTGCTGCGCAGCTACACCGCGGCCCGGGTGGTCATCGGCGTGGCGCTGCTGTTGACGCAGATCGCGGTGATCGACAACGGTTCGCTGCGCTATGTGCCGCTGATCCTGGTGGTGGCCAATCTGCTGGAGGCGGCACTGTGCTGGCAATGGCTGCGCGCCCGGGTGCGCAGCCTGGCCCATGTGGTCAACAACCGCTGGCTGTGGTGGGCCACCGTGGCCTGGGATCTGGTGGCCTTCGGCGCGATGCACTGGCTGGCGCCGTCCGGCAGTCTCAGCCACGCGGCGCTGCTGGTGCTGCCGGCGCTGATGTCGGGCATCCTCAGCAGCCGCACGATCGCCCTGGCCACGGCCTCGCTGGCGGCCCTGGGCCTGCTGGCCGCCAGTGCGCTGAAGGCCTCGCCGGGCGAGTTGCCGGCGCTGCTGTCGCAGGCGGGCCTGGTCGGCATTGGCCTGTTCATGATCGCCATCCTGGCGGGCGAACTGGCCACGCGGCTGGCGCGCCAGGAGCGCTCGGCGCGCCACAACCTGTCGTTGGCGCTGCAGCAGGCCGAGCTGAACCGCCTGGTGATCGACGAAATGACCGACGGCGTGCTGGTGGTCGACGGCCGCGGCGGCGTGCGCGCTGCCAATCCGGCCGCGCGCGCCTTGCTGGCCGAGGGCGATCGCTGTCCGCGCGCGCCGTTTTCACTGCATGGCCAACGGGGCTGGCTGCCGCTGCTGGGCGCGATCGAGTCGGCCTATGAGAACGGCCAATGGCCGGCAGGTGGCATGGACCTGACGCTGGCCTTCGACCGCGAGTCACCGCGCTCGGTGCGGGTGCGGGCCCGCTTCACACGCCGCGCCGGCGACGGCCACGATGGCGCCGAGGAGGTGCTGGCGGTGCTCTTCGTCGAGGAGCTCAAGAACGTGCTGGCGCGCCAGCGCCAGGAGCGGCTGGTGGCCATGGGTCGTATCTCGGCCGGCATCGCGCACGAGATCCGCAACCCGCTGGCCGCCATCTCGCAGGCCAATGCGCTGCTGCAGGAAGACGACCTGCCCGCCGACCAGCAGCGTCTGGCGCGCATCATCAGTGACAACGTCGAGCGCCTCAAGCGCATCGTCAACGACGTGATGGAGGTGGCGCCGTCGGCACCCGTGCCCTCGCGGGTGATCGACCTGTGCGCCGAGGTGGCAGCGATCTGTGGCGAATGGGCCCGCACCGCCGGTGTGGTGCTGGGCAGCGACAGCCGGCTGCAGGTGCGTCTGCCCGGCGAGCCCATGGGCGGCGTGTTCGACTCCGACCACCTGCGCCGCGTGCTGATCAACCTGCTGGAGAACGCACTGCGCCACGCCAGTCGCGAGCCCGGTGCGGTGCGCCTGAGCCTGGAGGTACTGGGCGACGCGCTGGTGCGCATCAGCGTGGCCAGCGACGGCGAGCCGATCGCGCCCGATGTCGAGGCCCACCTCTTCGAGCCCTTCCACAGCACCCGCAGCCGCGGCACCGGGCTGGGCCTGTATATTTGCCGTGAACTCTGCGAGCGCCACGGCGCCAGCATCGACTACCTGCGCCGCCCCGGTGACCGCCATGCCAACGTGTTCCAGGTGGTGATGCGCAGCGCACCGATCGATGCCGGCGGCCGCCTCTACCTATGAACGATGCCGCTGCCGGGCGGGTGCTGGTGGTCGATGACGAGCCGGACCTGCTGACCCTCTACGAACTGACGCTGCTGCGCGAAGGCCACAGCGTCGAGACCGCGTCCACCGTGGGCGAGGCGCTGGAGGCGCTGGCCCAGTCGCCGTTCCGCCTGGTGATCACCGACATGCGGCTGCCCGACGGCAGCGGCATGGACCTGCTGCGCTGGCTCGAGAAGCAGCGGCGCAACGAGAAGGCGATCGTCGTCACCGCCTTCGGCTCGGCCGAGAACGCGGTCGAGGCCCTGAAGGTGGGTGCCTTCGACTACCTGACCAAGCCGGTGGACCTGCGCCAGTTCCGCACCGTCGTGGCCTCGGCCATGGGCCGCGTGGCGCCGGCCGCTGCGGGCGCGGTGCCGTCGCGCGGCGGGCCGCTGCAGCGGCTGGCGGGCCGCTCGGGCGGCATGCAGCAGGTGCGCGAGCTGGTCGAGAAGGTGGCGCGCAGCATGGCGCCGGTGCTGGTGCATGGCGAGTCGGGCACTGGCAAGGAACTGGTGGCACGCGGCATCCATGACTCCAGCGCGCGGGCCAGCGGCCCCTTCGTGGCCGTGAACTGCGGCGCCATCCCCGAGGCCCTGCTCGAGGCCGAGTTCTTCGGCTACCGCAAGGGCGCCTTCACCGGCGCCACCGAAGACCGCGAGGGCTTCTTCCAGGCTGCGGCCGGGGGCACGCTGTTCCTGGATGAGATCGGTGACCTGCCGCTGGCGATGCAGAGCAAGCTGCTGCGAGTCATTCAGGAGCGCGCTGTGCGGCCGGTGGGCGCCACCGCCGAACAGCCCACCAACGTGCGTCTGGTCAGCGCCACCCACAAGGACCTGGCGCAGGAGGTGGCGCAGGGCCGCTTCCGCCAGGACCTGTTCTACCGGCTGAATGTGATCCGCATCCCGGTGCCGCCGCTGCGCGAGCGCATGGAGGACCTGGGCCTGATCTGCGATGTGCTGCTTGAGCGCATTGCTGCCGAGGCCGGCGTCAGCCCGGCGCCGGTACTGGCGCTGGCCGCGCGTGAGCGCCTGGCCAGCTACGCCTTCCCGGGCAATGTGCGTGAGCTGGAGAACCTGCTGCACCGCGCGGTGGCGCTGTCGGCGGGCGACGAGATCACACCGCTGGATCTGGGCCTGCCCGAGCAGCTGGTGGGCCGCTCGCTGCTGGACGATGAACCCGAGACCAGCGCGCCGGCCGGCACCCCGGCCGTGGTGGCGACGGCGCACGACGAGTCGCTGCCCGGCGACCTGGCGCGCCACCTGGACGATGTCGAGCGCCGCATCCTGGAGCGCGCGCTGCACCAGCACGGCTTCAACCGCACGGCGGCGGGCGCGCGCCTGGGCCTGTCGCTGCGGCAGATGCGCTACCGCATGGCCCGGCTGGGCATCTCCGAGAACGTTGCGGGCGACGAGGCTGGCGAGCGGTGAGCGCGCCCCGCTGGCGCGACGGCTGGTGGGGCGGCGCACGCCGTGTGGACTCGCCCAATGTCGGTCCCCGCCCGCCACAGGTTGAGCCCAGCCTGCTGGTGCTGCACTCGATCAGCCTGCCGCCCGGTCAGTACGGCGGCGACGCGATCGAGCGCCTGTTCACCAACCGCCTGGACTGCGACGCGCACCCCTACTTCGACACGCTGCGCGGTCTGCAGGTCTCGGCGCACTTTTTGTTGCGCCGCGATGGCGAATTGCTGCAGTTCGTGTCCACCCGCGAACGCGCCTGGCATGCCGGCCGCTCCAGCTGGCGCGGCCGCGACAACTGCAATGACTGGTCGATCGGCATCGAGCTCGAGGGTCTCGAGGGAGAGTGTTTCGAAACGTACCAGTACAGCGTTTTGTCGACGCTGATCAGGACTTTGGCTCGGCATCACCCGATTGGCGACGTGGTCGGCCATGAACACGTGGCGCCGGGGCGCAAGGCCGACCCGGGCGTGGGCTTCGACTGGGCCCGCCTGCACGCAAGCCTGGCGGGCTGCCGAGCGCAGGTTGCGCCGGAGATCCTCGGCCAGGCTTGATGCGCACCGCGCACAGCCCCGCGCCACAAGGCCTGGCGGCGCATTTCGCTGCGCGAGCCGCGCCCTGACTGGGTTGGTGACCGCCGCACCGCAGATGGTGGGCGTGTGCCGGCGATGCGCTGTGTGCGCCGTCGTGCGGTGTGATCGCAAGGCCATTTCCGGCTGGTCGTCAAGGGCGTGGAAGCACGCTATCGGTAGTGCTTGAGGTGCTCCGGACCCCCAGATATAGTGTCCCCTTGTGCTAACCTTCGGCCTTCAGCCAAACGTCGATGAGCCACCTCGCCCTGCCTGTTCACCCCGTTGCCGCGTGCCACACACGCCCATCGGGGCCGCCACAGGACAGCGCGTCGCCCCCTGCGGGCCGCGGTGGCTTGCGACGACGATGAGACACCGGCACCGACGCCTCCCGTCCCTGACCTGAGCGATCGACGGCCCTGCCGGCCGTCTCCCAACGGCACCTTCCGTGCGCGACCCCGCGCCCTCCACACCGACACATCCAACTGAGGGGAATCCATGCAAGCTGTCCCGTCCAGCCTGACCGACACCGGCGCCGCCGCGCGCCTGGCCACGCCCGCCGCCACCAGCAGCCAGGCCGCCGCCAGCGCCTACCAGGGCTACCAGATCATCCGCCGCAATGGCGCCGTGGTCTCGTTCGAGCCCAACAAGATCGCGATCGCGCTGATGAAGGCCTTCCTGGCGGTGCATGGCACGCAGGGCGCGGCCTCGGCCAGCGTGCGTGAGACGGTGGACGGCCTGACCGAGCTGGTGGTGCGCGGCCTGATGCGTTCGCGCCCGGGCGGCGGCACCTTCCACATCGAGGACGTGCAGGACCAGGTCGAGCTGGGCCTGATGCGCGGCGGTCACCACGAGGTGGCGCGCGCCTACGTGCTGTACCGCGAGCGCCGCTCGCAGGAGCGTCTGAAGCAGGGCCAGGTGGCTGAGGCCGCGATCTCGCACCAGCTCAGCGTCACCGACAAGGGCCAGCGCGTGCCGCTGGACGAGGCCGCATTGCAGTCGCTGGTCGAATCCGCCTGCGCCGGCCTGGGCGCCGACGTGCGCCCCGAGCCCATCCTGGCCGAGACCCGCCGCAACCTCTATGACGGCGTGCCGATCGACGAGGTCTACAAGGCCGCCATCCTGGCTGCCCGCACCCTGATCGAGCAGGAGCCGGCCTACACCCGCGCCACCGCGCGCCTGCTGCTGCACACCATCCGCCGCGAGATCCTGGGCGAGGAAGTCACCCAGGCCGAGATGGCTGCGCGCTACGCCGAGTACTTCCCCAGGTTCATCAAGAAGGGGGTTGAGGCCGAGCTGCTGGACGACAAGCTGATGCAGTTCGACCTGGCCAAGCTGGGCGCCGCACTGGACGCCAGCCGCGATCTGCAGTTCGACTACCTGGGCCTGCAGACGCTGTTCGACCGCTACTTCCTGCACATCGACGAGCAGCGCATCGAGATGCCGCAGGCCTTCTTCATGCGCGTGGCCATGGGCCTGGCGCTGAACGAGATCGACCGCGAGACCCGCGCGATCGAGTTCTACCAGGTGCTCTCCAGCTTCGACTTCATGTCGAGCACGCCCACGCTGTTCAACGCCGGCACCCGCCGCTCGCAGCTCAGCAGCTGCTACCTGACCACCGTGGCCGATGACCTGGACGGCATCTACGAGGCCCTCAAGGAGAACGCGCTGCTGTCCAAGTTCGCCGGCGGCCTGGGCAACGACTGGACCAATGTGCGCGCGCTGGGCTCGTACATCAAGGGCACCAATGGCAAGAGCCAGGGTGTCGTGCCCTTCCTGAAAGTGGTCAACGACACCGCGGTGGCGGTCAACCAGGGCGGCAAGCGCAAGGGCGCGGTCTGCGCCTACCTGGAGACCTGGCACCTGGACCTGGAAGAGTTCCTGGAGCTGCGCAAGAACACCGGTGACGACCGTCGGCGCACGCACGACATGAACACCGCCAACTGGATCCCCGACCTGTTCATGCGCCGGGTCATGGAAGGCGGCGACTGGACCCTGTTCAGCCCCAGCACCTGTCCCGACCTGCACGACCTGGTCGGCACTGCCTTCGAAAAGGCCTACACCGCCTACGAGGCCAAGGCCGACCGCGGCGAGATCAAGCTCTTCAAGCGCATGCCGGCCAAGGACCTGTGGCGCAAGATGCTCTCGATGCTGTTCGAGACCGGCCACCCCTGGATCACCTTCAAGGACGCCTGCAACGTGCGCTCGCCGCAGCAGCACGTGGGCGTGGTCCACTCGTCCAACCTGTGCACCGAGATCACGCTGAACACCGGCGATGACGAGATCGCGGTGTGCAACCTCGGCTCGGTCAACCTGGCCCAGCATCTGTTGGACGGTCAGATCGACCACGCCAAGCTGAAGAAGACGATCACGGTGGCGATGCGCATGCTCGACAACGTCATCGACATCAACTACTACGCGGTCAAGAAGGCGCGCGACGCCAACCTGCGCCACCGCCCGGTGGGTCTGGGCATCATGGGCTTCCAGGACGCGCTCTACCAGCTTCGCACGCCCTACGCCAGCCAGGCCGCGGTGGAGTTTGCCGACCGCTCGATGGAAGCCGTCTGCTACTACGCCTACTGGGCCTCGACCGAGTTGGCCGCCGAGCGCGGCCGCTACAGCAGCTACCGCGGCTCGCTGTGGGACCGCGGCATCCTGCCGATCGACTCGCTGGACCTGCTGGCCGAACAGCGCGGCGGCTATGTGGATGTCGACCGCAGCATGACGATGGACTGGGCCGCTTTGCGCCAGCGCATCGCCGCCCACGGCATGCGCAACAGCAACTGCGTGGCGATCGCGCCCACGGCCACCATCTCCAACATCATCGGTGTTGATGCCTCGATCGAGCCGGCCTTCGGCAACCTGTCGGTCAAGTCCAACCTGTCGGGCGAGTTCACCGTGGTCAACGAGTACCTGGTGCGCGACCTGAAAAAGCTGGGCCTGTGGGACTCGGTGATGGTCATGGACCTCAAGCACTACGACGGCTCGCTGCGCCGCATCGACCGCGTGCCCGAGGAGCTGAAGTCGCTCTATGCCACCGCCTTCGAGGTCGAGGCGCAGTGGCTGGTCGAGGCCGCGTCGCGCCGCCAGAAGTGGATCGACCAGGCGCAGTCGCTGAACATCTACATCGCTGGCGCGTCGGGCAAGAAGCTGGATGACACCTACAAGCTGGCCTGGGTGCGCGGCCTGAAGACCACCTACTACCTGCGCACGATGGCGGCCACGCATGCCGAGAAGTCGACCATCAGCGCGGGGGCGCTCAACGCGGTGCCCAGCAGTGGCGGCGTGGGTGGTCTGTCGGCGCTTGAAGCCGCGGCGCAGCAGGCGCAGGCCATGCTCGCGGCCGATGCCTCGCCGGCCACCGACATCAAGTTCTGCGGCGTCGACGATCCGACCTGCGAAGCCTGCCAGTGACCTCGCGTGAACAGACACCGAGCACGATGCACATCGGCAACAACGATGTCGCGACGATGTCAATAAGTGCTTGGTGTTTGAACACAACACTCCGATAATTCGCACCCATAGGAAACACGCACATGCTGGTCTGGGAAGACGACTCTCGCACCGTCCCGACACCTGTCCCTCGCACCGCGCCCGAACAAGCTCTCGGCAGCGCGCGGGCCGCGGTCTCCTCTCCTTCTTCTCACGCTGTGGCCGCGGCGGCGCATGCCGAGCACACCGCCGCGTCGTCGGTGGTCGCGCGCAGCGAGCGCCGCGTCAACGTGGCCGAGAAGCGCATCATCAACGGCCAGACCGATGTCAACCAGCTGGTGCCGTTCAAGTACAAGTGGGCCTGGGAAAAGTACCTCGCCACCTGTGCCAACCACTGGATGCCGCAAGAGGTGAACATGTCGCGTGACATCGCGACCTGGAAGGACCCCAACGGCCTGACCGAAGACGAGCGCCGCATCATCAAGCGCAACCTCGGCTTCTTCGTCACCGCCGATTCGCTGGCCGCCAACAACATCGTGCTGGGCACCTACCGCCACATCACGGCCCCCGAGGCGCGCCAGTTCCTGCTGCGCCAGGCGTTTGAAGAAGCCATCCACACCCACGCCTACCAGTACATCGTCGAGTCGCTGGGCCTGGACGAGGGCGAGATCTTCAACGCCTACCACGAGGTGGCCAGCATCCGCGAAAAGGACGAGTTCCTGATCCCGTTCATCGACGCGATCATGGACCCGACCTTCAAGACCGGCACGCTCGAAGCCGATCAGACGCTGCTGCGCTCGATCATCGTCTTCGCCTGCCTGATGGAAGGCCTGTTCTTCTACGTCGGCTTCACGCAGATCCTGGCGCTGGGTCGGCAGAACAAGATGACCGGCGCGGCCGAGCAGTACCAGTACATCCTGCGCGACGAGTCGATGCACTGCAACTTCGGCATCGACCTGATCAACCAGATCAAGCTTGAGAACCCGCAGCTGTGGACGCCCGAGTTCAAGGCCGAGATCCGCACGCTGTTCGAAAAGGCCGTCGAGCTGGAATACCGCTACGCCGAGGACACCATGCCGCGCGGCGTGCTGGGGCTCAACGCCTCGATGTTCAAGGGCTACCTGCGCTACATCGCCAACCGGCGGGCCACGCAGATCGGCCTGGAGCCGCTCTTCCCGAACGAGGAAAACCCGTTCCCCTGGATGAGCGAAATGATCGACCTGAAGAAGGAACGCAATTTCTTTGAAACCCGCGTCATCGAATACCAATCCGGTGGCGCGCTGAGCTGGGACTGATGTCCTGGCGGTCCTTCGGGGGCCGCAGGCTGTGGGCTCCAGCTGATGATGGATCGAGATTCCCGGTGCGGAATCAGGCTGCCATGCGAAGCAGCTGTCCGTGCCACACCCCATTCATCGGTACGGGGGACGGTCGGTGGTTTCGCCACCCTCCCACCTCCGGTCGATGAATCGCCGGCCTGTATCGAGCGGACCGGTGTTCTTGCAACTTGATCAAGGAGTTTGATATGGCAACTGCGAAAAAGGCCGCCCCGAAGAAGGCCGCCCCGGCGAAGAAGGCCGCTGCCCCGAAGAAGGCGGCTCCGAAGAAGGCGGCCCCGGCGAAGAAGGCTGCGGCCCCGAAGAAGGCCGCCGCTCCGAAGAAGGCTGCCCCGAAGAAGGCCGCTCCGGCCAAGAAGGCGGCACCGGCGAAGAAGGCGGCTCCGGCCAAGAAGGCGGCACCGGCGAAGAAGGCGGCTCCGGCCAAGAAGGCGGCACCGGCGAAGAAGGCCGCTGCCCCGAAGAAGGCTGCCGCGCCGAAGAAGGCCGCTGCGCCGAAGAAGGCCGCGGCTGCCAAGAAGGCCGCGCCGAAGAAGGCCGCTGCCAAGCCTGCGGCGAAGAAGCCGGCGGCGAAGAAGGCGGCCAAGAAGGCCGCTGCCCCTGCCCCTGCTGCTGCCCCTGCGCCTGCGGCCAAGACGGCACTGAGCCCGGCAGCTGCCTGGCCCTTCCCGACCGGCAACAAGCCCTGAGGCTGACGGCCGCGGGTGACCGCGGCCCGATGACCGCAGCCCGGCCTCGGCCGGGCTTTTTTCTTGTTCAACCGTCCACCCGATGAGCCCAGCGTTGTGGCCATGCGTGCGGGCCGACGGCGCCGAGGCCTGTGTGCTGAGCGTGTCGGTGGTGCCCAATGCGAAGAAGACCGAAGCCGTCGGCCTGCACGACGGCGCGCTGCGCGTGCGCCTGGCCGCGCCGCCGGTGGACGGCAAGGCCAACGACACACTGGTGGCCTGGGTGGCGGGTGAGCTGGGCCTACCGCGACGCGCGGTGCGCCTCAAGCGCGGGCCGGCTTCGCGCAGCAAGCAGCTGGAGGTCGATGTGCCGCTGAACGCGGTTCAGGCCTGGCTGGGTCGCTGCCTGCCCGGCGCCTGATCCCACAGCGTCAGAGCCCCCCAGTGCGGCGCGGTCGATCTGGTGGTTCTGGCCGCCGCGCTGGGCGATCTTCAGTGCACCCAGGCGGTTGCCCAGCTCGACACAGCGCACCAGGTCCCAGCCGGCCTCCAGGCCGTAGAGCAGGCCGCCACGGAAAGCGTCGCCGCAGCCGGTGGGGTCGACCACGGCGGTGGCCGGCACGCCCGGCACGCGGGTGCACTCGCCGCCTACCCAGACATCGCAGCCCTCGTGGCCCAGCGTGACGATCACGCCGCGCAGGTGCGAGCGCGACAGCTCGGCCAGGCTCTGGCCGGTGCGGTCGCACAGCATGCGGCCTTCGTAGTCGTTCACCGCCACCCAGCTGGCCTGGGCGATGAAGGCGCGCAGCTCGGCGCCGTCGAACATCGGCAGGCCCTGGCCCGGGTCGAAGACGAAGGGGATGCCGGCGGCGGCCAGGTCGCGCGCGCGCTTGATCATCGCGTCGCGGCCGTCGGGGCCGATGATGGCCAGGCGCAGGTCGCTGCGCGCCGGCAGCTCGATCTGGTGGGCCTGCTGCATCGCGCCCGGGTGGAAGGCCGTGATCTGGTTGTTGTCGGCGTCGGTGATGATGATCGCCTGCGCGGTGTAGGTGTCGGCCACCTGCAGCACGCAGGAGGTGTCGATGCCCAGCTGCTGGAAGCGCGCCAGGTAGTCGGCGCCGTCATTGCCCAGCGCGGCCATCACCACCGGCTCGCCGCCCAGGGCCTTGAGCGTGTAGGCGATGTTGCCGGCACAGCCACCCCACTCGCGGCGCAGCGTGGGCACCAGGAAGGACACGTTCAGGATGTGCACCTGCTCGGGCAGGATCTGCTCGGCGAAGCGGCCGCCGAAGGTGGTGATGGTGTCGAAGGCAAGAGAGCCGCAGACGAGACTGGCCATGGCAGTGCGGGCTCACAGGCCCGTGTCAGGGGTAGAACAATTCGGCGCTGAAGCCGGTGACCGGCAGCTCGCGCACACGCAGCTCGGCGCGCACCGACCAGTGTGCGTCGGCGGCGATGCCGCCGGTCGGTGCGTCCAGCGACTGTGCCGGCAGTACGCGCCGGGCCAGCAGGCGGCCCTGATTGTCGGTGAAGCTGAGCTCCAGATCCGGCGCGCGCACCGGGTGGGCGGCCTGGTTGCGCAACTCGGCTTCGAAGCGCAGCACATCGGGCGCGGCCGTGCGCTGCAGCGTGCTGCTGTCTATCGCCAGCTGCTCGATGGCGCGGATCGGCTCAAGGCGGCAGCGCACCCGCTCGCACCACGCCTGCAGCGCTGGCACGCTGGCAGGCCAGTGGGCGGCCAGGCGGTCGCGTTCGTGGTGAGCCACCTGCAGCAGCAGCACGCCACCCAGCAGCGCGGCGGTGATGCCCAGCACGGCGCGCATCGCGGGCGTGCGCCACTGGGCCTCGCGCTCGGCCTGGCGCATGAACTGCGGCTTGCGTCGACGGCGCCGGCCCGATGGCGGCGGATCGACACGCAGGTCCTTGGGCGGCTGGGTGGGTGGGCTGCGCCGGGCAGTGGCTGCCGTGATCTCGCCGAAGGTGCTGATGCCGCTGTGTCCGGGCGGCAGCGTGACGCCGCGCAGCACCGGGTCGAAATCCGACGGCGGCAGTGAGGGCGCAGGCAGGCTGTCGGCGCCTGCGGGTTCGGCCGCGCCTACGCCAGGACCGAACATCGACCAGCCGGCGTCGGCCTCCCAGGCCTCGCCGGTGGGGATCACGCTGCGCGCGGGCTCAGGGACTGGCGTTTGCGCTGTCGATGGTGGTGCAGGGGCGGGCGCTGCCGCGGGCGGCGGTGACCGCGGTGCTGCGGGCGGCGGGCTCTGAGCCAGCTCCGTCGGCTCGGCGATCAGGGCCTCCAGGCCGTTGAAGACCTGTTGGCACATGCCGCAACGGACCCACCCGCCGGACACCCGCAACTGGTCCTGCACCACGCGGAAGGCCGTGCCGCACGCGGGGCAACGGGTGGCGAGACTCATGTCGGATGATGATGCCACAGCCGCCGCGGCGGCCGACTCAGGCGCGCTGGCCGGTCATCAGGATCCAGCCATCGTCTTCGTCGCTGACCTCCAGCGCCAGCCATGGCGCATAGGCCGCGCGCAGCTCGTCGGCCTGGCGCGCCAGGATGCCGGCCAGCACCAGGTGGCCGCCCGGCGCCAGGTGCGCGCACAACAGCGGCGCCAGCAGCTTCAGCGGCGTGGCCAGGATGTTGGCCAGCACCAGCGGGTAGACGCCCTGGGCGGCGTCGGGCAGACCAGCGTTCAGCGCGACGCCGTTGGCCACGGCATTGGCACGGCTGGACTCCACCGCGGCGGGGTCAATGTCGACCGCATCGATCACCTGGGCGCCATGCAGTGCCGCGCCGATGGCCAGGATGCCCGAGCCGCAGCCGTAGTCGAGCACACGCGGCCACGGCTGGGCATGGGCCGCGATCCAACGCAGGCACATGCGGGTGGTCGGATGGGTGCCGGTGCCAAAGGCCAGGCCCGGGTCCAGGCGCATCACGCGGGTGGCGCCCGCGGGCACCTCGTGCCAGGTGGGCACGATCCAGAATTGCTCGGTGACCGGCACCGGCGCGAACTGCGATTGCGTCAGACGCACCCAGTCCTGCTCGGCCATCTCGGTCAGGCCCTGGGGATGCAGGCCGGTGGTCCAGTCCTGGGCCAGCAGCAGCGTCAGGGCTTGCTGGGCGAGCAACTCATCGGCGAACAGGGCCTTGATCACCGAGCGGTCCCAGCCCGCCCGGGGCGGCGGCATGCCGGGCTCGCCGAACAGCGCGTGCTCGGCCTCGGTGTCGGCGTCGGCGTCCTCGACCGAGACCGACAGCGCCTCAAGTTCGTCCATCAAGGCCTCGGACACCGGCTCGACCAGGGCCTGCGGTGCGGTCATCGCCAGCTCAAACAGCGCCATCGTCGGGTCCTCAGCGGCGGTGGTGTTCCAGCCAGCCTTCCAGGTAGTGGATGCTGGTGCCGCCGCTGCAGAAGCCCTTGTCGACCATCAGCTCGCGGTGCAGCGGGATGTTGGTCTGGATGCCCTCGACCACGGTCTCGGCCAGCGCGGTGCGCATGCGCGCCAGCGCCTGCTCACGGGTGTCGCCATGGACGATGATCTTGCCGATCATCGAGTCGTAGTTGGGCGGCACGAAGTAGTTGGTGTAGGCGTGGCTGTCCACCCGCACGCCCGGGCCGCCCGGGGGGTGCCACATGCTGATGCGGCCCGGCGAGGGCACGAACTTCCAGGGGTCCTCGGCGTTGACGCGGCACTCGATGGCGTGGCCGCGCATCGCGATCTGGCGCTGCGAGAAGGGCAGCTTCTCGCCAGCGGCGATGCGGATCTGCATCTGCACGATGTCGATGCCCGTGACCAGTTCGGTCACCGGGTGCTCCACCTGCACCCGGGTGTTCATCTCGATGAAGTAGAACTCGCCGTTCTCATAGAGGAACTCGAAGGTGCCCGCACCGCGGTAGCCGATCTTCTTGCAGGCGGCGGCGCAGCGGTCGCCGATCTTCTCGATCACGCGGCGCGGGATGCCCGGCGCCGGCGCCTCCTCGATGATCTTCTGGTGGCGGCGCTGCATCGAGCAGTCGCGCTCGCCCAGCCACACCGCGTTGCGGTGCTCGTCGGCCAGGATCTGGATCTCCACATGGCGCGGGTTCTCGAGGAACTTTTCCATGTAGACGGCCGGGTTGCCGAAAGCGGCGCCGGCCTCGGCCTTGGTCATCTGCACCGCGTTGATCAGGGCCGCCTCGGTGTGCACCACGCGCATGCCGCGGCCACCGCCGCCGCCAGCGGCCTTGATGATCACCGGGTAGCCGATCGCACGGGCCTGGCGGATGATCTCCTTCGGGTCATCCGGCAGCGCGCCTTCCGAGCCCGGCACGCAGGGCACGCCCGACTTGATCATGGCCTGCTTGGCCGAGACCTTGTCGCCCATGATGCGGATCGACTCGGGCGTCGGGCCGATGAAGGTGAAGCCGCTCTGCTCCACCCGCTCGGCAAAGTCGGCGTTCTCGCTGAGAAAGCCGTAGCCGGGGTGGATGGCCTCGGCGTCGGTCACCTCGGCGGTGGAGATGATGGCCGGCATGCTGAGGTAGCTGTGGCTGGATTGGGCCGGGCCGATGCACACCGCCTCGTCGGCCAGCTTGACGTACTTGGCGTCGCGGTCGGCCTCGGAATAGACCACCACGGCCTTGATGCCCATCTCGCGACAGGCTCGCTGAATCCGCAGGGCGATTTCGCCTCGGTTGGCAATGAGAATTTTCTTGAACATGGGTGCCTCGGCTCAATCGCCCTTGCGGGCTGCGCCCGCGGGGCAATGTGGCTGCGCCGCCAGGCCTGCGGCCTGGTCTCCCCGGTTCGCGATCAGAATCTTCTTGAACATCGCAAACCGCCGATCACTCGATGACGTACAGCGGCTGGCCGAACTCGACCGGCTGGCCGTTCTCGACCAGCACCTTGGTGATCGTGCCGGACTTGTCGGCCTCGATCTCGTTCATGATCTTCATCGCCTCGATGATGCACAGGGCCTCGCCCTCCTTGACCACGCTGCCCACGTCGACAAAGGGCTTGCCGCCGGGGGTGGACGAGGCGTAGAAGGTGCCCACCATCGGCGACTTGACGACGTGGCCGGTCGGCTCCGCGGCGGGCGCGGTGGCTTCGGCGGCCGGGGCGGCGGCCATGGCGGGTGCCGGGGCGGCCATCATGGCGGGGGCGGCCTGCATGGCCATCATCGGCGCGGCCATGGCCACGCCGGCCGATTTGACGATGCGCACCTTGCCTTCGTTCTCGGTGATCTCGAGTTCGGAAATGTTCGACTCCGACACCAAGTCGATCAAGGTCTTGAGCTTGCGCAGGTCCATGGCTTCTCCTCGTCTGGACAGTGGAGGCGCCTGGGTGCAGGCGCCTCCGCGCCAGTCGACTGACTGGCAGGAACTTCCCTGTGGATATGCGGCCATTTGCCGGCAACGTCGCGCATCGCGCGACTATCCGCAGGAACCAACGACCGGGCGCCGCCTCTTCTGGCTTGGAGGCTGCTGCCCTGCCGACCCCCAGGCTGAGGGCGGCTTCATCAGGTCAGGGGCGCACTTTACGACGAAATGCGTCAAGATCGAAACCTTTTCGCGACAACTTCGCGTAGGTCAAGCCGCCTTGACATCTTTTCGCTGGGCTGGCACGCGCCCGGGCCTGGCGCCGGTCCTCAGGCCACCCAGCGGCGCAGTTCCTCCAGCGAGGTGGCGCCCAGCCGGCGCTGGCGGATGCGGCCGTCGGCCCCGGCCAGCAGGGTGTAGGGCAGGGCGCCGCCGCCGTTGCCCAGGCGGCTGAGCCAGGGCATGGCAGCAAAGCCGGGCACCACCATCGGGAAATTCACCGGCGTGCGGACCAGAAACTCGCGCACCGACGCGTCGCGGTCGATCGCCACACCCAGCACCCGGCCGCCTGCATTCGACCACTCCTGGGCGAATCGGTCCAGTTCGGGCAATTCCCGCACGCAAGGCGGGCACCAGGTGGCCCAGAAGTTCAGCAGCAGCGGCTGGCCAGCAAAGGCCGCCAGCGACAAGGGCTGGCCGTCAGGTCGCGGCCACTGGCCTTGCAGAAACTCGGCCAGCGCCAGGTCGGCCGGGTCGCGCCGCTGTCGCCACCACAGGCCGGCGCCGGCCACGGCGGCCAGGCCCAGGCCACCCCCGGTCAGCAGTGCGCTGCGGCGGTTCATGCGTCAGGCTCCTGGGCCAGGCGGGCGCGCAGCGCGCGGACATCACCGCGCCAGGACTGGCCTCGGCAGTCGGGCTTGAGCGCACCGCGCAGCCCGTCGTGGTCGTGCACCACCAGGTGCACCGTGATCCAGTCGTCCGGCCGCGGACCCGGCGCTGCCAGGCCAGGGCAGCGGTCGGCCAGCGACAGCACCTGGGCGTCCTCGTCGCCAGCGCTGTCGTAGTCGATGCCGCGGTTGAGCAGGCTGATCTCAGGCGCCTTGGGGTCGTCGGCGTAGAGGTCGATGACGATCGGCGAGAGCCGGGTGGCCGTGCCGCGCCAGACCGCGCCGCCCAGGTGCGGGCGGAACTCGGCCAGGCGCTCCAGCCAGGTCAGCGCGTGGCGGCGCAGTGCGCGCAGCTCCTGCGGCTGGGTGTCGGCGTGGAACAGTGCCAGGTGTTCGCGCACCGCGTCCTCGACCAACTCGTTGCTGGGCAGCTCGGCCCGGCCCACGCCATGGCGCGCCAGGTCGGCGGCGGCACGGCGCTTGGCGCCGGGGTAGTCCATACCCTCGTCCACCACCAGCCGGGCGGCGGCCTGGGCGATCTCGTCGGTCAATGCGCTCACGGGGTGGCAGTGTGCCTGATCAGGGCAGTTCCACAGCGCCCATGCGGGCTTGGATGGTGGCCGAGCGCCCGGCCACGTAGGCCGACCCCGGGTTCTTCTCGAAGCGCTTGGGCGCTGGCAGCATCACCGCCAGCCGCGCCGCCTGGGCCGGGCCCAGTTGCGCTGCATCCACCCGAAAGTAATGCCGCGCCGCCGCCTGCGCGCCGAAGACCCCTTCGCCCCATTCGACGCTGTTGAGGTAAATCTCCAGGATGCGCTGCTTGCCCAGCAGGGCTTCGAGCATGAAGGTGATCAGGAACTCCTGCGCCTTGCGTGGCGCGGTGCGCTCGCCCGACAGGAACAGGTTCTTGGCCAGCTGCTGGCTGATGGTGGAGCCGCCCACCACCTTGGCCTCGACCTTGCGTGGGGGCGTGGCCACCTTGCCGTTGGCCGCGCGTTTCTCGGCCTGCTCATTGAGCTTCTCGGCGCGCGCCTCGGACTTCTGGTTGCGCTCCCAGGCCTTCTCGATCGCGTCCCATTCCACGCCGCCGTGCTCGGCAAAGCCGGCGTCTTCGCTGGCGATCACCGCCCGGCCCAGATGGGGCGAGACCCGGTCCGACCACGCCTGGCTCCAGGCCAGCTCGTGTTTTTCCACCAGCAGGCGCCAGGCTTCCGAGCGCTGGAAGGCGGTGGACTGCGGGTCGACCACCACCATCAGCGCGATGCGCGCCAGGAAGAACAGCTGCAGCGACAGGGCCGACAGCAGCAGCAGCGCCAGCAGGCGCAGCACCAGACGCTTCATGCCGCGCCCGCCAGGCTGGCGCGCAGCGCGGCCAGCACCGGCGCGGTGTCAGGGCGGCAACCGCGCCACAGCGCAAAGGCCTCGGCCGCTTGCTCGACCAGCATGCCCAGGCCGTCGCGGCCCTCGGCGCCGTGGGCCAGGGCCCAGTCCAGGAAGGGACGGGCGGCGGCGCCATACATCAGGTCCACCGCCAGTGCGCCCGGCCGCAGCGTGGCGGCCGGCACCGGCGCGGCCGCGCCGCCCAGGCTGGAGGCGCTGGCGTTGATCACCAGGTCGAAGGCCTGGCCCGGGGCCTCGAGACCGCTGGCCGACAACGTCACCCCCTGGGCCTGCGCCAGCGCCGCATGGCGCTTCACCAGTGCCTCGGCCCGCTGCAGCGTGCGGTTGGCCAGCACCACCTGGGCGGGCCGGGCCTCCAGCAGCGGACCCAGCACGCCGGCACCGGCACCGCCCGCGCCCACCAGCAGCACGCGCTGCCCGGCCAGTGGCCGGCCGGCGCCCTGCTCGATGTCGCGCAGCAGGCCGATGCCGTCGGTGTTGTCGGCCAGCCAGCCGTCGGCATCAAAGCGCAGCGTGTTGGCCGCGCCGGCCAGCGTGGCGCGCGGCGTGGCGCGGGTGGCCAGCGCCAGCGCCTCGAACTTGAAGGGCACGGTGACATTGCAGCCGCGCGCGCCCTCGGCGGCGAAGCGGCGCACGGTGTCGGCAAAGCCGTCCAGCGGCGCCAGCAGGCGCTCGTAGATGATCTCGTCGCCGGTTTGTGCGGCAAAGGCGGCGTGGATCGCCGGCGAGCGGCTGTGCTCGACAGGATGGCCGACGACGGCGTAGCGGTCAGGGAAACTCATGCCGGCAGACAGGTCAGGGGGCGTTGTTGCTGAGGCTGGTCTCCAGCCCGTCACTGCGGGTGAAGCGAAAGCGCGAGGTGACCACGATCTGGTCGGCCTGGCGCCGCATGGCATCGCTGAAGGCCCCGAACGGCCCGGCGGCGTGGACGATGGCCAGCGCGCGCCGGTTCAGCACCGCCGACTTGGCGGGCCGCACGATCTCGGCCTCGATCACCCGGCCGGTGGCGTCGATGGTGATGTTCATCGTCAGCTCGCCGTAGAGCTTCTTGCCGGCGATTTCGGGGAAATCGCGGGTGCCGCGGTCTTCGATGCGCCGGCGCAGGTTGTCGTAGTAGATCGCATAGACCTCTTCGCGCGTGGCCGGGCTGATGTAGCGCTTCTTGGGTCGCGCGTTCTCTTCATTGATGCGCTTTTCGATCTCGGCCAGCATGCGCAGCATCTGGCGCCGGCGCTCCTCGCGCTGCTGCTCCTCGGGCGAGGTGGCGGCCTTGCTGGGGTCGGGTGGCGGCAGCAGGGCGATCTCGCGGCGGATCTGCGCCAGCAACTGCTGCTGGATGTCCTGCATCGCATTGACCTGGCGGCGCGCTTCCTCCAGGTCATCGCCCGGCTGCTGGAAGGCCGACGGCGGCAGCGGCGTGGTGGCGCGACCCTCCTCGTTGTCGCCACCGCCGGCCAGGTTGGCCTGGGCGATGGCCTGCGCCTTTTGCGGCCGCTCATCGGAGCGCGCGTTGACCAGGATGACCTCCAGCGGCGTGTCCTCAAACAGCCGGTTGAAGCCCTCGGGATCGACGAAGCGCACCGTCAGCAGCGCGCCATGCACCGCCAGCGAGCACAGCAGCGCCCACTGCAGCGTGCTCAGACGCCGGGTCCAGGCAGGCAGGGCGATCCGCCGCATCGTGCTCAGGCGCTGGCGGGTGGCGGCTCGGCGTCGGCCACGTCAATCGCCAGCGACAGGCTGGCGGCAGGGGCGTCGTCCTCGTCACCGTCATCGGCCGCGTCGGCCGCGGCCGTGTCATCCAGCCGGGCCAGCAGGCTGGCATGCACATCCAGCGTCAGCAGGTCCAGCCCGGTCACACGCACCCGCACACGGGTGCCGCGCGGCAGCGGTTCGCAGCCCAGGGCCTTGAAGACCAGCGGCAGGGTGTCGGCACGCACCAGGCCGTCCTTCATCACCGCGGCGTCCAACTCGGTCACGCCGTTCTGCGCCAGCCAGCGCATCGTCCAGAAGCGCTCGATCGCCTGCTGGAAGCCGTTGTAGGCCGAGTAGGCGCCGTCAAAGGCCGAGATCACCGAGAACAGCGTGGCGTCCTTGGGCTTGAAGGGCGCGGCCAGCGCGGCGGTGCGGCCATGGCGCGCGCAGGCAATGATCTGCCACTGGTTGACCAGGTCGGTGTAGCGGCGCAGCGGCGAGGTGGCCCAGGTGTACTGCGCCACGCCCATGCCGGCATGCGGCGCCGGCTTGGTGCCCATGCGCACCTTCACGCCGGGCGCCAGGCTGGCCTGGCTGCGGTAGATGCCGGGCACGCCCAGCTCGGCCAGCCAGCCGCCCCAGGTGCTGTTGGCCAGGATCATGGCCTCGGAGACCACCAGGTCCAGCGGGGCGCCGCGGCGGCGCTCGGTGATGCGCACGGTCTCGTCGCCGCTGGGCTCGGTGCCGGGGCCGTCGAGCTTGAAGCTGTAGTCGGGCCGGTTGAACAGCTCGGGCTTGCCGCGCACTACCTCGCGCGCGGCCTTCAGGTGCCGCGCCAGGCGGAAGCAGAAGGCCAGCTCGGGCGCGAACGGGTACTCGGCCAGCGCCTCGCCGGTCAGGCTGGCTTCGGTGATGACCTCGTCCAACTGGTCGTGGCGCAGGTTGGCGGCGATCGGCACGCGCTCCAGCCGGGTCTCGGTGGCGGTGATGGCCAGCGTGGCCTCGTCCAGCGTGACATACAGGCTCACCGCCGGGCAGTCGCGGCCCTCGTCCAGGGTGTAGGCCTGCACCACGGCGTCGGGCAGCATGGTGATCTTCCAGCCCGGCATGTAGACGGTGGACAGGCGCTCGCGCGCCACCTTGTCAACCGCCGAATCGGGCGTGATCGCCAGGCCCGGCGCGGCGATGTGGATGCCCAGCACCACGCTGCCGCTGCCCAGGCCGGTGACCGACAGCGCGTCGTCGATCTCGGTGGTCTGCGAGTCGTCGATCGAGAAGGCCTGCACCGCGGCCAGCGGCAGCTTGTCCTGGATCTGCGGCGCCTCCAGCGCCGGGAAGCCGTGGCCCTTGGGGAACTGCTCGAAGAGGAAGCGGCGCCAGTGGAACTGGTAGGGGCTGGTGATCGCGCCGGCGTTCTTCAGCAGGTCAAGCGGGGCGCGCTGGCTGCGGCGCGCGGCCTCGACCACGGCCTTGTACTCGGGCGCGTTCTTGTCCGGACGGAACAGGATCTTGTAGAGCTGCTCGGCGATCGGCGGCGGGCAGGCGCCGGCGGCCAGCTCGGTGGCCCAGGCCTCGATCTGCGCGGCCTGCTGGGCCTTGCGCTCGATCGCCAGCAGCGCGGCCTTGACCGTTTCTTCAGGGGCCTTCCTGAACTGGCCCTTGCCGGCGCGGCGGAAATAGTGCGGCGCCTCGAAGAGCTTGAACAGCATCGCCGCCTGCAGCTCGGGGCCGGCGCTGGCCGAGAAGTAGTCGCGCGCCAGCTCGGCAAAGCCGAACTCGCCTTCGGGGGCGAACTCCCAGGCCAGGTCGAGGTCAATGCCGACGGCCTGGGCTTGCGCAGACGACAGCAACTCGGCCGGCTGCGGCTTGTCAAAGCGCAGCAGCACGTTGGCGGTCTTCACCTTGACGCGCTTGCCCGAATCCAGCTCGATCTGCATCGAACTGTCGGCCTCGGACATCACGCGGCCGGCGAGGAACTTGCCGGCATCATCGAACAGGGCATACATCACCGGCGGATTGTCGCCGATGGCGGGCTCAGGCCTCGGGCTGGTTCAGGCCCCGGGCGTGGTCGATCAGGCGGTCGAAGAAGTCGCCCAGCTGGCGGCGCTCCTCCAGCGTGAGGCAGCCGAAGATCTCGTGGTTGCGCCGGTTGATCAGGTCCATCACCTGGGTCCAGCGCTGGCGGCCGGCCTCGGTGAGCTTGAGATCCACGCTGCGGGCGTCGTTCTCGCTGGCGTTCTTGCTGATCAGGCCCTGGTCGACCAGCGACTGCGCCGCGCGGCTGGCCTGGCCCTTGTCGAGGTTGGCCTCGAAGGCCAGGCGGTTGACCGACAGCGCATCGAAGGACCCCACGGCCGCCAGGCAGCGCGCCTCGCCCAGGCCCAGCCCGCTCTCCTTCAGGTAGAGCTCATGGCTGGAGCGGTCGCTCAGCTTGTGCAGCATGTGCAGGCGGTAGGTCAGGAACCGGTCCAGCGTGGGCAGGTTCCCGGCGGTCCGGTTGAAGCGGCTGCTGCCCATGCGTCGATCAGCCTGCCATGCTGTGGACCAGCCACAGCGACAAGGTCGGGAAGGCCACCAGGAAGCCGATGCGGATGAAGTCCGAGGCCAGGAAGGGCATCACGCCCTTGGCGGTCTCCAGGTAGGGCACGTCCTTGGCCATCTTCTGGATGATGAACAGGTTCATGCCCACAGGCGGATGCACCAGGCCGATCTCCACCACCATCAGCGCCAGGATGCCGAACCACACCGACTTGTCATTGGCCGACATGCCGTAGAAATCCAGGCCCATGATCATTGGGTAGAAGATCGGGATGGTCAGCAGGATCATCGCCAGCGAGTCCATCACGCAGCCCAGCAGCACGTAGACCACCAGGATGGCCAGCAGCACCAGCAGCGGCGGCATGCCGCTGTTCTTGACCCACTCGGCCAGTTCGGTGGGCAGCTGGGTGATGGCCAGGCCGGAGTTCAGCAGGTCGGCGCCCAGCAGCACCAGGAAGATCATCGCCGTGGCATGGGCCGTGCCGATCAGGCTGGCCTTGATGCCGGCCCAGCGCATGCCGCCCTTGATGATCGCCAGCCCACCGCAGGCCGCGGCGCCGATCGACGCCGCCTCGGTGGGGTTGGCCCAGCCGCCGTAGATGCCGACGATCACCACCACGAAGACGAACATCACCGGCAGCACCGCCACCGTGGCCGCCAGGCGTTCGGACCAGGGCGCCTTGTCGCCCGCCGGGCCGGCGTTCGGGTTCAGCGTGACCAGAATGCGGATCACCACCATGTAGCCCAGCATCGCAATCAGGCCCGGGATCATCGCGGCGACGAAGAGCTTGCCGATCGACTCCTGCGTCAGCACCGCATAGATCACCAGCGGCACCGACGGCGGGATCATGATGCCCAGCGTGCCGGCCGCCGCCAGCGTGCCGGTGGACAGCCGGCCCGAGTAGCCATGGCGGCGCAGCTCGGGCAGGGCGACCTGGGCCATCGTGGCGGCGGTGGCCAGCGAGGAGCCGCAGATCGCACCAAAGCCCGCGCAGGCGCCGGTGGCGGCCATCGCCAGGCCACCCTTCCAGTGGCCCAGGAAGGCTGCGGCGAAGCGGAACAGCGCCTTGCTCAACCCGCCATGCGTGGCGAACTGGCCCATCAGCATGAACAGCGGAATCACCGCCAGGTCGTAGTTCGAGAAGCGCGCATAGGCCAGGTGGTTCATCGTGAACAGCAGCGCGTTCGGGTCGCCAGCGTTCATCGCCAGGAAGCCCGCGGCGCCGCCGATCAGCATGCCCACGCCCACATGCACGCGGATCGCCAGCAGGGCCATCAGCCCCGCGAAGATCAGCAGACCGATCTGCATACCGCTCATGCCTTGACTCCCAGCGCGATGTTCAGCGAGTGCATCGTGCGGTGCAACGCCGTCAGCGCCAGCAGCACGAAGCTGGGCACGATCAGCAGCACGCACCACCAGATCGGGATCAGCAGCAGCGGCGAGACTTCCATGCTTTCCTTGGCTTCCTCGACGTACAGGCCGGTGCGCCAGGTCAGCACCACCGAAGCCAGCAGCAGCAGGCCATGGCCCAGCACGTCCAGCGCAGCGCGGGCGCGCTCGCTCATCCAGGTGGTCAGCGCATCGACCTTGATGTGGTGGTCGTGCAGTTCGCACACCGGCAGAAACGCCGCCGAGCCGATCGCGGCGCCCATCATCAGGACTTCCATGTCGCCCTGGATCGGCGTGGCGAACAGCTTGCGGCCGACGATGGACACGATGGACATCACCACCAGCGCGCAGAACACCGCGCCGCCGGCCATCGCCCACCAGGTCACCACCGTGCTCAACAGCCCGAGCAGGCCGCTCTTGGGTGGCGTGTCGACGTGGGCGTCGTCGGGAACCAGTTCAGCCATGGCAGGAGCTCACTTGGGCAGGTACTTGGCGCCGATGGCGCGCGCGTCGGCGGCCAGCTGCTTGGCCGGCAGGCCCTTGGCGGCGGCCTGCTGGATCCACTCGGCTTCGACGCCGGCCGAGGCCTTCTGCATCGCCGCGTAGTCCTCGGGCTTGATGACCAGGACGCGGTTGCCCTGGGCGGTCATCTTCTTGCGTGCGGCGTCATTGCCCTGGTCCCAGACCGAGCCAGCCAGCTCCGACAGCACCTTGCCGCTGTTCTTGTCGATCGCCGCCTTCAGATCGGCCGGCAGCGACTCGTACTTCTGCTTGTTCATCAGAATGGCCATCGGCGTCTGCGTGAAGCCGGGCTGGTTCTGGAAGCCCTCCATGTGGTACTTGGTGACCTCGTCGACCTTGGTGGTGGGCAGGATCTCCCACGGCGCCATCGCGCCGTCGATCACGCCCTTGCTGATCGATTCGGTGATCGCCGCCACCGGCAGGTTCACCGGCGTGGCGCCCAGCGACTGCAGGAACAGCGACGAGAAGCGCGAGGGGCTGCGCAGCTTCAGACCCTTGAAGCCCTCCACGGTGAGCACCGGCTTGCTGGCGGTGCTGATCACCACGTTGGAGGCGCTGAAGATGGCCAGCACCTTGAAGTCCTTGAAGTCCTCCTGGCCGTTCTTCAGGTAGTACTCCCACATCGCCTTGGAGCCGGCCAGGCCCTGCGGCGGCATCGTGAACGGCAGCTCCAGCGCTTCGGTGCGCGGGAAGCGGCCGGTGGCAAAGGACGGCGAGGTCCAGATGACATCGGCCACACCGTTCTTGACCTGGTCGATCAGCTGCGCGGGCGTGCCGCCCAGCTGCAGCGAGGGGTAGATCTGGCACTTGAGCTTGCCGCCCGAGTCCTTCTCGATGCTGGCGCACCAGGGCTCGGCGATGAAGCGCTGGAAATTGCCGGTCGAGGGCAGGAAGTGCGAGAACTTGATCGTCGTGACCTGCGCAGCGGCGGTAGCGGCGGCCAGCGCCAGCGGCAGCGCGGCGAGGAGGTGGGCGGACTTCATGGTCAGACCTTTCAGGGAAGAAAAAGCCCCTCGCGGCGTCCCGGTGCGGGCGTGCGGCAAGGGGCCGGAGCGGGCCAGTGCGTGTTGTCAGGCCGGCTTACTTGCTCATGTACTTGGCGCCGATGGCATGCACCTCGGCCGCCAGCTTCTTGCCGTCCAGGCCCTTGGCGGTGGCCTGCTTGATCCAGTCGGCCTCGACCGAGGCAGCGGCCGTCTTCATCGCGGCGTAATCGGCGTCCTTGATGACCAGCACCTTGTTGCCCTGGGCGGTCATCTTCTTGCGGGCCTCGTCGTTGCCGGTGTCCCAGACCTTGCCGGTCAGCTCCACCAGCGCGGCGCCGCTGTGCTTGTCGATGACCGCCTTCAGATCGGCCGGCAGGCTCTCGAACTTGGCCTTGTTCATCAGCACGGCCATCGGGGTCTGGGTGAAGCCGGGCTGGTTGGGCTGGCCTTCCATGTGGTACTTGGTGACCTCGTCGATCTTGGTGGCGGGCAGCACCTCCCAGGGCGCCATGGCGCCATCGATCACGCCCTTGCTGACCGACTCGGTCACCTGGGCGATCGGCATGTTCACCGGCGTGCCGCCCAGGGCGGTCAGGAACAGCGAGGAGAAGCGCGAGGGGCTGCGCAGCTTCACGCCCTTGAAGCCGTCGACCGTCAGGATGGGCTTGCTGGCGGTGCTCATCACCACGTTGGAGGCGCTGAAGATGGCCAGCACCTTGAAGTCCTTGAAGTCCTCCTGGCCGTGCTTCTGGTAGTACTCCCACATGGCCTTGGAGCCGGCCAGGCCGCCCGGCGGCAGCGAGAAGGGCAGCTCCAGCGCCTCGGTGCGCGGGAAGCGGCCGGTGGAGTAGCTCGGCGAGGTCCAGACCACGTCGGCCACGCCGTTCTTCACCTGGTCGGCCAGCTGCGGCGGCGTGCCGCCCAGCTGCAGCGCGGGGTAGAGCTGGCACTTGAGCTTGCCGCCCGAGTCCTTCTCGATCGCTGCGCACCAGGGCTCGGCCACGTTCTTGTGGAAGTTCGAGTTCGGCGCCAGGAAGTGCGAGAACTTGATCGTCGTGACCTGG
This sequence comes from Ideonella aquatica, assembly GCF_018069755.1. Classification (GTDB taxonomy): domain Bacteria; phylum Pseudomonadota; class Gammaproteobacteria; order Burkholderiales; family Burkholderiaceae_C; genus Ideonella; species Ideonella aquatica. Next base: position 140,197 of record NZ_JAGQDE010000002.1, read on the forward strand.
GCCTGCGCGGGCAGGGCGCCCAGCAGCAGGGTGGCGGCGGCACAGGCGAGGGCGCCAAGGCGGATGGTCATCGTTGTCTCCAGTCGGTAGGCCAATGGGGCGGGTGTGCCTGTATTCGTCAGCACACTTTCTGTTGCGGGTGCAACCATATAGATCAATGGTTGCGCACTCAACTATCGAAAACCCCATTGCCGGGGCTGGGGGTGGGTGGCAACAATAGTTGCGCACACAACGAAAGTCGCCGTTCCCGCCGCCATGCACCAGCCCGACACCACCCCGCGCCGCTCGATCTACTACGACTACCGCGTCCACCCGGCCTGGACGCCGCCGTCGCTGGGCAGCCCGCCGGCCCGCGTGGTGGTGGTGGGCGCCGGCCCGATCGGCATGGCGCTGGCGCTGGACCTGGCGCGCCACGGCCTGCCGGTGCTGCTGCTGGAGGCGCAGCAGCAGGTGTCCGAGGGCAGCCGGGCGATCGTCTTCACCCGCCGCTCGATGGAGATCCTGCAGCAGGTGGGCGCTGACCGCGCGATCACCGCGGCCGGCCTGCCCTGGCGCAGCGGCAACTCCTTCTTCCGCGGCCAGCGGGTCTTTCGCATGGAGGCGCCGCATGACGACAACGACCGCTTCCATCCGATGATCAACCTGCAGCAGCAGTACCTGGAGGAAGCGCTGCTGGACCAGATCGCCGCGCAGCCGCTGATCGAGCTGCGCTGGGGCCAGAAGGTCACCCGGATCCTGCGCAATGATGATGGTGTCGGGGTGCGCCTGGAGGTGGACACCCCGGGCGGCCTGTATGAGCAGGACGCCGAGTGGGTGGTGGCCTGTGACGGCGCGCGCTCTGAGCTGCGCCAGATGTGCGGCCTGCGCATGGAGGGCGCCTCGTACGAGGGCCGCTTCGTCATCGCCGACATCCGCGTCGATCTGCCACTGCCCACCGAACGCCTGGCCTTCTTCGACCCGCCCTGGAACCCTGGCAACACCGTGCTGATGCACCGCGAGCCGCACGGCATCTGGCGCATCGACTACCAGTTGCCGCCCGGCGAGACGCCCGAGCAGGCCCTGGCGCCCGAGTCGCTGAAGGCCCGCATCGACGCCCAGCTGGCGATGATCGGCCACGCCGGTGCCCCCTGGGAGATGGACTGGTGCTCGGTCTACTCAGCCCGCGCCATGACCCTGCCCGACTACCGCCACCAGCGCCTGCTGTTCTGCGGCGACGCTGCCCACATGCTGCCGATCTTCGGCGTGCGCGGCGCCAACACCGGCTGGCAGGACGCACACGACCTGGGCTGGAAGCTGGCCTTCGTGCTCAAGGGCCTCAGCGGCCCCGCGCTGCTCGACAGCTACAGCCACGAGCGGGTGGCGGCGGCCCGCGAGATCATCGACGAGGCCAGCAAGAGCACGCGCTTCATGACGCCGCCCAGCCGGGGCTTTCGGCTGCTGCGTGACGCGGTGCTGAGCCTGTCGCTGAGCCAGCCCTTCGTCGGTCCGCTGTTCCACTGGCGCACCTCGCGGCCGCACGACTACGCCGATTCACCACTCAACAGCCACGACGACGATGACGCGCTGTTCGGCGCCGGCCCGCGCGACGGCGCGCCGATGCCCAATGTCCGCCTGGGCCCCGACCAGCACCTGATGGACCACTTTGGCGCCGCCTTCTGGCTGATGCACTTCCACCGTGACGGCGCGGTGCCCCAGGCGCTGCAGGCCGAAGCCCGCCGCTGGCGGGAGCGCGGCGTGCCGCTGCAGATCGTCGCGGTGCGCAGCGGCGGTGCTGCCGCTGACGGCGCCGATGTGCTGATCGACGACCGCGACGGCCGCGTGCATGGCCGCTACGGCGTGCGCCAGTCCGGCAGCTGCTACCTGCTGCGCCCGGACCAGCATGTCTGCGCGCGCTGGCTGTCGCTGGACGCCCGCCGCCTGGAGCGCGCGCTGTGCCGCGCGACCGCCCGTTGAACCCCGCCCGCGGAGACCACCCCATGTCCGAACTGAGCACCGCCGACCTGGAACAGGTCTATGACCGGCTGGCCGAGGCGATCGACCAGGCCGAGGGCCACAGCGAGCTGATGCTGGTGAAGCTGGCGCTGCTGCTGGCGCGCGAGCTGGGCCAGCGCGAGCGCGTGGAGGCGCTGATCAGCGACGCGCTGCGCGACCTCGCACCGGCCTGATCAGGCCGCCGGCAGCGGCAGCCACAGACTGGCGCGCGTGCCCTCGCCGGGGGCCGACTGCACCTCCAGCCGGCCGCCATGGCGCTGGGCGATGCGCTGGCAGGTCACCAGGCCCAGGCCCGAGCCCTGGAACTGCGCCTGGGTGTGGAAGCGCTGGAAGGGGCGGAACACGCCGTCCACGACGCGCCCGGCATCGAAGCCCGAGCCGTTGTCGATCACCGTCAGCCGCGTGCCATGCGCGTCCTCCTGCCATTCCACGGTGATGCGGGCGGGCTCGCGCCGAGCGCTGTATTTCCAGGCATTGCCCAGCAGGTTGGCCAGCACCGAGCGCATCAGGCCGGCGTCGCACCAGGCCGACATCTGGTCGGGCAGCTGCAGGACCACGGGCCGCCAGGGCTCGATGCGGCGCAGGTCGTCCAGCACGCGGGTGGCGGTCGGGGCCAGGTCATTCCAGCCGCAGGCCAGCGCCACGCTGCCGGCGCGCGACAGCCCCAGCAGGTCATTGACCAGCTCCGACATGTCGCGCGCCGAGCGTTCGATCTGCTCCAGAAAGCCCAGGCCCACCGCGTCCATGCCCTGGGCATGCTGGGCACGCAGCAGCTGCGACAGCCCGGCGATGCCCGACAGCGGGCTCTTCAGGTCATGGGCGGCCGTGCGCGAGAAGGCCTCCAGCTCGAGGTTGGTGGCCTGCAGCTCGGCGGTGCGCTCATCCACCAGGCGCTGCAGGTCGACGTGCAGCGTGGTCTGGGCGGCGTCGCGCTCGCGCCGGGCGGTGATGTCCTCGGCAATGCCGCCCATCAGCACCGGCCGGCCGTTGGCGTCCAGGATCATGCGCTTGCGGTCCTCGACCCAGCGCACGCTGCCATCGGGCCGCACGATGCGGTACTCGCAGCTGACCAGGTGGCCATCCGCCCGGCGCGGGTCCAGCGCCCGGGCCGCGTCCAGGTCCTCGGGGTGGACCGATTCGCGCCACAGCGCCGGGCGGTGCAGGATGTCGCCCACCGGCCGCCCGTAAACCTGCTCGAAGGCCGAGCTCACGTAGTGCAAATGCTGGCCGTCGGCGCTGCCGATCCACAGCACTTCGCCCAGGCTCTCATGCAATTGGCGGAACTGGCGCTGCTGCAGCGCCAGCGCCGAGCGCATGCGCCGGTACTCGTGACGCTGGAACAGGAACAGGCCCGTGCCGGTCAGCACGATGAAGGCCAGGCCCTTGAGTTGCTGGGCGGCGTCCAGCCAATCGCGGTCGCCGGACAAGGCCTGGATCAGCGCGTCCGAGGCCAGGATCCAGGCCACCCCGAACAGCACGTAGGCCAGCGTCACGCGCCATGCGGCGCGGGCGCTGGACAAGGCATCGTCGACCTGGTGGGGCATGGGTGCAGCGAGCGCTGAAAGGGCCTCGATTGCACCAGTACGTCGTACCGGGCGTCTTGATTCGCATCAATCTGCGAACGCAACTCACTCCCAACCAGGGATGTCAGGCACCACCAACTGCTGCACCTCGGGCAGCTCGATGCCGAACTGCCGCCGCAGCAGCGCGTGCAACGCGGCGCGGTGGCGCAGCGACCAGCGCTGGACCACCCGGCCCTGGCGCAGCGTGACCTCGCGGTTCAACACCGACACCCGGCCGCCGTCGATCAGCGCACGCAACGACAGCCGCCGCCGGAACGGCGAACTGGGGTGGGTGGCGGTGAAGTGGTTGCCCATGTCGAAGTCGGGTGGGCAGCAGTCCTCCAGCGCCGTGGTCCACATCGGCCGCTCGCCACTCAGGTCCGGTGCCTGGGCCGTCAGGGTCCACCAGCCGCCGTCGCGCCGCAGGTGGTGGGTCACACCCCCGGCGCGCACCCGCGCGCCGTCGACCAGCGGCACCGGCACCTGAGGTGCCAGGCCGCCGAAGCCGGCGTCCACGATCACCGGTCCGCTGGTCAGTGTCACCACCAGGAAATGGTGGGTGCGACCGGCCTGCTCACGCGGGCGCTCAACAATCACGCGGGCCAGGTGGTCGCGCACCGCAAAGCCGTAGTAGCGCAGCGCCGCGCCCAGCAGCGCGCTGTGCTCGAAGCAGTAGCCACCGCGGCGGCGGGTCACCAGCTTGTCCTGCAGCGAGGGCAGGTCCAGCCGTGGCGGGCGGCCCAGCAGCACGTCCAGGTTCTCGAAGGGGATGCTGCGCATATGGGCCAGCAGCAGCTGGGCCAGCGTGCCCAGCGAGCAGTCCTGCGGCGCGTCGAGGCCCAGCCGCGCCTGGTAGGCCGAGGCATCAAAGCTGGTGGGGCTGTCGAGCAGCGTGCTGAGGGTCTTGTCCATCGGTGCCGTCATGTTCGCGCCAGCACACTACCATGGACCATCCCCCGAACCGGAGTGCGCCTCGATGAACCTGTGGACCCACGCCCTGCCGCCGCTGGCCGTGGCCCTCCTGGCATTGCCACCTGCCTGGCAGGGCGGCGCGATGCTGCTGCTGCCCACCGCGGCGCTGATGGGCGCGGTGCTGGCCGCCGTGCACCACGCCGAGGTGGTGGCCCACCGCGTGGGCGAGCCGCTGGGCACGCTGGTGCTGGCGCTGGCGGTGACGGTGATCGAGGCGGCGCTGATCGTCACCATGATGCTGGCCGGCGGCGGTGCCGAGGCCGAGCTGCCGCGCGACACCATCTTCTCGGCGGTGATGATCATCTGCAACGGCGTGGTCGGCATGTGCCTGCTGGCCGGCGGCTGGCGCCACCACGAGCAGCAGTTCCGCATCGAGGGCGCCAATGCCGGCCTGGCGGCATTGATCGCTCTGTGCACGCTGACCTTGGTGCTGCCCACCTTCACCACCAGCTCGGCCGGCCCGACCTACACCGCCTCGCAGCTGGGCTTCGCGGCGGTGGCGTCGCTGGTGCTGTGGCTGGTCTGGGTCTTCGTGCAGACGATCAGCCACCGCGACTACTTCCTGCCGCCGGGCGAGGTGCGCGATGATCCGCACGTGCATGCCGAGCCGCCGTCTGCGCGGGCGGCCTGGACCAGCGTCGCGCTGCTGCTGGTGGCGCTGGTGGGCGTGGTGGGACTGGCCAAGCAGCTCTCGCCGGCGATCGAGTCAGCGGTGCGTGCCGCCGGTGCGCCGCGGGCGGTGATCGGCATCGTCATCGCGATGCTGGTGCTGCTGCCCGAGACGGTGGCGGCGCTGCGCGCTGCCCTGGCCAACCGCCTGCAGACCAGTATGAACCTGGCGTTTGGCTCGGCGCTGGCCAGCATCGGCCTGACGATTCCGGTGGTGGCGGTGGCCTCCTTGTGGCTGGGCCTGCCGCTGACCCTGGGCCTGAGCCCCAAGGACCTGGCGCTGCTGGTGCTGACCTTCCTGGTCTCGGCGGTCACACTGGCCTCGGGCCGCAGCCACCTGATGCTGGGCGCGGTGCACCTGGTGATCTTCGCGGCCTTCCTGTTCCTGGCGCTGGTGCCCTGAGGATGCCTCAAGCACCGCTGCGGGCCAGCGCCTCGCGCAGCTCGCTGCGCAGCGCCCGCAGCGCCGCCAGCTCGGCCTCGGGCGCGGCGATCGCGCTCCAGGCCATCTCGCCCACGGCGCGCGCGGTGGCGGCCAGATCCAGCGGCTTGTCGGGCTGGCCCACCACCTCCCACAGGATGTGCTCCATCGGGCCCAGCACCATCGGGCGCAGCAGGCGCAGCGGCACGTCGGCGCGGACCTCGCCGCTGGCCTGGCCGCGCGCCAGCAGGTCCATCAGCGGCGCGGTGTAGCGGCGCTGCAGCGGCAGGAAGCTCTCGCCCAGCGCCTGGCCGCGGCTGCGGCCCTCGCTCAGCACCAGCGCGCACAGGCCGGTGCCGTGGATCAGGAACAGGCGCAGGTGGGTCTCGACAAAGACCATCAGCTGCTCGCGCACGCTGCGTTCGCGCGGCAGGTTGGCCTGCATGGCGGCGATGATTTCGTCGTACCAGTCGCCCAGCACGCGCACGCACAGCTCGCGCTTGCCGCTGAAGTAGGTGAACACCGTGGCCTCGGAGATGCCCAGGCGCTGGGCGATCTCGATCGTGGTGGCCCGCTCATAGCCCTTCTCGGCGAAGACCTCGCGGCCCACGCGCAGGATGTCGCGGATGCGCTGTTCGCTCTTGGCGCTGGCGGCGGCGCGGCGGGCGGGAGCGGCGGCGGTGTTCATGAAATTGAGTATGACTCAAAAACTTCTTGCGAGGCAAGTCGCCGGCTGGTAGATTTCGCCGGTTTGCTGCTGCTGGGCGGGGTTGCCCACGGCGGCTCAGGGTTTGTATTGAGTAAGGCTCAAGCCAGAGCCTCCACCGCGGAGACAGCGATGTTCGAATCCACCTTCCAATTCCCCCTGGGCGAGGACATCGCCGCGCTGCGCGAGGCGGTCCGCGTGTTCGCCCAGGAGCAGATCGCGCCGCGCGCCGCGCAGATCGACAAGGACAACCTCTTTCCGGCCGACCTGTGGCGCAAGCTGGGCGAGCTGGGCGTGCATGGCCTGACCGTGCCCGAGGCGTACGGCGGCATGGGCATGGGCTATGTGGCCCACATGGTGGCCATGGAAGAGATCTCGCGCGCCAGCGCCTCGGTGGGCCTGAGCTACGGCGCCCACTCCAACCTGTGCGTCAACCAGATCAAGCGCAACGGCACCGAGGCGCAGAAGCACAAGTACCTGCCCAAGTTGATCAGCGGCGAGCATGTGGGCGCGCTGGCGATGAGCGAGCCCAATGCGGGCTCTGATGTGGTCAGCATGAAGCTGCGCGCCGACCGCATCGACGGCGGCTACCGCCTGAACGGCAGCAAGATGTGGATCACCAACGGCGGCGACGCCGACACCCTGGTGGTCTACGCCAAGACCGAGCCCAACATGGGCGCGCGCGGCATGACCGCCTTCATCATCGAGAAGGGCTTCAAGGGCTTCAGCAAGGGCGAGCACCTGGACAAGCTGGGCATGCGCGGCTCCAACACCTACCCGCTGTTCTTCGACAACTGCGAGGTGCCCGACGAGAACGTGCTGGGCGGCGAGGGCAACGGTACCAAGGTGCTGATGAGCGGCCTGGACTACGAGCGCATCGTGCTGTCGGGCGGCCCGATGGGCATCATGGCCGCCTGCCTGGATGTGGTGGTGCCCTTCGTGCACGAGCGCAAGCAGTTCGGCCAGAGCATCGGCGAGTTCCAGCTGATGCAAGGCAAGCTGGCCGACATGTACTCCACCTTCCAGGCCTGCCGCGCCTACGGCTACGCGGTGGCCCAGGCGGCTGACCGCGGCGATCACAGCCGCACGCTGCGCAAGGACGCCGCCGGGGTGATCCTCTACACCGCCGAGAAGGCCACCTGGATGGCCGGCGAGGCGATCCAGGCGCTGGGCGGCGTGGGTTACACCAACGAGTACCCCACCGGCCGCCTGTGGCGCGACGCCAAGCTCTACGAGATCGGCGCCGGCACCAGTGAGATCCGCCGCATGCTGATCGGCCGCGAGCTGTTTTCCGAAACCTGCTGAGGCAGCGGCACCATGGCCATCATCCAGACCAAGCTCAACGCCCGCAGCGCCGACGCGCAGGCCAACGCCGCCGCGATGCGCGCGCTGGTCGAGGACCTCAACGCCAAGCTCGCCAGGATCGCCGAGGGCGGCGGCGAGGCCGCCCGCGCCAAGCACCTGGGCCGCGGCAAGCTGCTGCCGCGCGAGCGGGTGGAGATGCTGCTCGACCCCGACACGCCTTTCCTCGAGATCGCGCCGCTGGCCGCGCTGGGCATGTACCCCGAGAAGGACGGCAGCGATGCGGCGCCCTGCGCCGGCATGATCGCCGGCATCGGCCGGGTGGGTGGCGTGGAGTGCGTGATCGTCTGCAACGACGCCACGGTCAAGGGCGGCACCTACTACCCGCTGACGGTCAAGAAGCACCTGCGCGCGCAGGAGATCGCCCAGCAGAACCGCTTGCCCTGCCTCTACCTGGTGGATTCGGGCGGCGCCAACCTGCCCAACCAGGACGAGGTCTTCCCCGACCGCGACCACTTCGGCCGCATCTTCTACAACCAGGCCACGATGAGCGCCCAGGGCATTCCGCAGATCGCGGTGGTCATGGGCTCGTGCACCGCCGGCGGCGCCTATGTGCCGGCCATGAGCGACGAGACCATCATCGTCAAGAACCAGGGCACCATCTTCCTGGGCGGCCCGCCGCTGGTGAAGGCCGCCACCGGCGAGGTGGTCAGCGCCGAGGACCTGGGCGGCGGCGACGTGCACACGCGCCTCTCGGGCGTGGCCGACCACCTGGCCGAGAACGACCTGCACGCGCTGGCCCTGGCCCGCCAGGTGGTGGGCACGCTGAACTGGCGCAAGGATGTGCCGGTCAAGCTGCAGCCGGCGCAGCCGCCGAAGTACCCGTCCGAGGAACTGCTGGCGGTGATCCCCACCGACACCCGCAAGCCCTTCGATGTGCGCGAGATCATCGCCCGCATCGTCGACGGCTCCGACTTCGACGAGTTCAAGGCCCGCTACGGCAGCACCCTGGTCTGCGGCTTCGCCCACATCGAGGGCATGCCGGTGGGCATCGTCGCCAACAACGGCATCCTGTTCACCGAGAGCGCGCAAAAGGGCGCGCACTTCATCGAGCTGTGCTGCCAGCGCAAGGTGCCGCTGGTCTTCCTGCAGAACATCACCGGCTTCATGGTCGGCCGCAAGGTCGAGAACGAAGGCATTGCCCGTGCCGGCGCCAAGATGGTGACCGCCGTGGCCTGCGCCAACGTGCCCAAGTTCACCGTCATCATTGGCGGCAGCTTCGGTGCCGGCAATTACGGCATGTGCGGCCGCGCCTACAGCCCGCGCTTCCTGTGGATGTGGCCCAACGCGCGCATCAGCGTGATGGGCGGCGAACAGGCCGCCAGCGTGCTGGCCACGGTGCGCCGCGATGGCATTGAGGCCAAGGGCGGCGCCTGGAGCGCCGACGAGGAAGAGGCCTTCAAGGCGCCGATCCGCCAGCAGTACGAGGTCCAGGGCCACCCCTACTATGCCAGCGCCCGGCTGTGGGACGACGGCGTGATTGACCCGCAGGACACCCGCCGCGTGCTGGCGCTGGGGCTGTCGGCGGCGCTCAACGCGCCCATCCCCGACGCCAAGTTCGGCGTGTTCAGAATGTGAACGAAGCCCCCACGCTCCCTGCCGGTCGCTGCCCCCCGAGGGGGCTTTGGCAGCGGACCGGCGGAGCCGGATCCGCGCCAATCCCTTGACATTCACTGCTGAGCACGTGCCCATGAATACGCTGGAGATCCGTCGTCCCTCGCCCCACGTGGCCGAGGTCTGGCTCAACCGCCCCGAGGTGCGCAACGCCTTCAACGATGGGGTGATCGCCGAGCTGACCGCCGCCTTCGCCGGCTTCGCCCAGGACGCTGCGCTGCGCGTGGTGGTGCTGGGCGGCCACGGCAAGGCCTTCTGCGCCGGTGCCGACCTGAGCTGGATGCGCGCCATGGCCGACTACAGCTGGGAGCAGAACAAGGCCGATGCCCAGGCCCTGGCCGACATGCTGTGGACGGTTTACAGCTGCCCGGTGCCGGTGATCGGCCGCATCCAGGGCGACTGCTATGCCGGCGGCGTGGGCCTGGCCGCGGTGTGCGATGTGCTGGTGGCGTCCGACAACGTGGGCTTCTGCCTCAGCGAGGCCAAGCTGGGCCTGCTGCCCGCCACCATCGGTCCCTATGTGGTGCGGGCGCTGGGCGAGCAGGCGGCGCGGCGCTACTTCACCACGGCCGAGCGCTTCAGCGCCGCCGAGGCGCACCGGCTGGGCTTCGTGCAGGCCTTGTGCGCTGCCGAGCAACTCGACGAACGCGTGGCCGCGCTGGTGACGGCCATCACCGCCAACGGCCCGGCCGCGGTCAAGGCCTGCAAGCGCCTGGTGCAGGACCTGAGCGGCCAGCCGATCACCGACTCGCTGCGTGAAGACACCGCGCGCCGCATCGCCGACATCCGCTCCAGCCCCGAGGGCAAGGAGGGCGTGTCCTCGTTCCTGCAACGCCGGGCCCCCGCATGGATCTGAGTCCTGTCACTGCCGCCGCCTCCGCGGTCGCCGCCGGCGTCGGTCAGGCCACGGCCACCTGGGACACCAGCCACCTGGTGGCGCTGGCCGCCGCGCTGGGCTGGGCCAGCGGCCTGCGCCTGTACGCGGTGGTGTTCCTCACCGGCCTGGCCGGCCGTCTGGGCTGGGTGCCGCTGCCGGAAGGGCTGCAGCTGCTGCAGCAGCCGCTGGTGCTGGGCGTGGCTGGCGTGTTGCTGGTGGTGGAGTTTCTGGCCGACAAGATCCCCTGGATCGACTCGGCCTGGGACGCGGTGCACACCGTGATCCGCATCCCCGCCGGGGCCGCGCTGGCCGCTGGCGTGATGGGCGCCGATGCTGGCCAGTGGCAACTGATCGCCGCGCTGCTGGGCGGCACGCTGGCCGCCACCGCCCATGTGGCCAAGGCCACCACGCGCGCGGCGGTCAACACCTCGCCCGAGCCCTTTTCCAACATCGCCCTGTCGCTGCTGGGCGATGCCGCGGTGCCGGCCATGCTGTGGATGGCCTGGAGCCATCCGGGCTGGTTCCTGATGTTGCTGACGCTGGTGGTGATGGTGATGGCCGTGATGACCGTGATGCTGATGCGCTTTGCGCGCCGCGCCTTCGGCCGTGTGCGCCAGATGCTGAGCCCTGCCGCAGCGCAGGCCTGATGGGAGACGACGATGTTCAAGAAGATCCTGATTGCGAACCGCGGGGAGATCGCCTGCCGGGTGGCGAAGACCGCACGCCGCCTGGGCGTGCGCACCGTGGCCGTCTACTCCGATGCCGACGCCGACGCCGCCCATGTGCGCGCCTGCGACGAGGCGGTGCACATCGGCGGCAACGCCGCCAAGGACAGCTACCTGCAGTGGCAGCGCATCCTGGATGCCGCCCAGGCCACCGGCGCGCAAGCGGTGCATCCCGGCTACGGCTTCCTGAGCGAGAACGAAGACTTCGCGCGCGCCTGCGCTGCCGCCGGTCTGGTCTTCATCGGCCCGCCGCCCGAGGCGATCGCGGCGATGGGCTCCAAGGCGGCGGCCAAGGCGCTGATGGAGCAGGCCGGCGTGCCGCTGGTGCCCGGCTACCACGGCCAGGACAACGACCCCGCGCTGCTGGCGCGCGAGGCCGATCGCATCGGCTACCCGGTGCTGATCAAGGCCAGCGCCGGCGGCGGCGGTCGCGGCATGCGCCGTGTCGATCAGGCCGAGGACTTTGCCGCTGCGCTGGCCAGCTGCCAGCGCGAGGCCAAAGCCAGCTTCGGCAACGACCATGTGCTGGTCGAGCGCTATGTCACCCGCCCGCGCCACATCGAGATCCAGCTGTTCGCCGACACCCAAGGGAACTGCGTGTACCTCTTCGAGCGCGACTGCTCGGTGCAGCGCCGCCACCAGAAGGTGCTGGAGGAAGCCCCCGCGCCTGGCATGAGCGCCGCGCGCCGCGCCGAGATGGGTCAGGCCGCGGTGGCTGCCGCGCAGGCCGTGGGCTATGTGGGCGCCGGCACGGTGGAGTTCATCGCCGAGGAACTGGACGATGGGGACCTTCGCTTTTACTTCATGGAGATGAACACCCGGCTGCAGGTGGAGCACCCGGTGACCGAGGCGATCACCGGCCACGACCTGGTCGAGTGGCAGCTGCGCGTGGCCGACGGCCAGCCGCTGCCGGCCCGGCAGGACGACCTGCGCCTCCACGGCCACGCGATCGAGGCGCGCATCTGCGCCGAGAACCCCGACGCCGGCTTCCTGCCCGCCACCGGCCGCCTGGCCGTGCTGCGCTGGCCGGCCCATGTGGCCTTCCAGCGCAACGCCGCGCAGGATGCCGGCCCCAGCGCCGCTGTGCGGGTGGATGCGGGCGTGCGCGAGGGCGATGCGATCAGCCCCTTCTACGACTCGATGATCGCCAAGCTGATCGTCTGGGGCGAGGACCGCGCGCAGGCCCTGGCCCGGCTGGACGCCGCGCTGCAAGCCACCCACATCGTCGGCCCGGCCACCAACGTGGCCTTCCTGCGCCGGGTGGTGAACAGCACCGCCTTCAGCACCGCCGATCTGGACACCGCGCTGATCGAGCGCGAGCGTGCCCAGGTGCTGAACCAGCCCGGCCTGGCGCTGCCGCTGGCCGCCGCCGGTGTGGCCGCGCAAGCGCTGGCCGCTGAGACCGCGGCCGAAGGCGCTGACCCCTGGAGCCGCCGCAACGGCTGGCGCCTGCATGGTGGCGCGCGCCGCCGCTTCGACCTGCTGGTGGGCAAGACGGCGCACGGCGCCACGCTCGAACGCCTGCACGACGGCGCGCTGCGCCTGGGCGTGGCGGGCGAGTTCTGGTCCTTCAGCGCCCAGCCACTGGGCGGCAGCCGCTACGACGTGCTGCTGGGCGGCCAGCGCCACACGCTGACGGTTTATCGCCAGGGCGAGCGCGCCACGGTGTTTGCCGACGGCGGCAGCCTGGAACTGCTCGACATCGACCCGATCGCGCACGCCGGCGACCACGCCGGTGAAGGCGGCCGCCTGACCGCGCCGATGCCCGGCAAGGTCATCGCGCTGCACGCCAAGCCTGGCGACGCCGTCAAGGCCGGCCAGGCGCTGGCGGTGATGGAGGCGATGAAGATGGAGCACACGCTGGCCGCGCCGCGCGACGGCGTGGTGGCCGAGCTGCTCTACGCGGTGGGCGACCAGGTCGCCGAAGGCGCCGAGCTGCTGAAGCTGGCCGAGGATTGAGCACGATGAGCCTGCCCAGCCATGTGACCATCGTCGAGGTCGGCCCGCGTGACGGCCTGCAGAACGAGAAGCAGGCGGTCGACACCGCCGTCAAGGTCGAGCTGATCCACCGCCTGCAAGCGGCCGGCCTGCGTGAGATCGAGGCCACCAGCTTCGTCAGCCCCAAGTGGGTGCCGCAGATGGCCGACAACGCCGCGGTGATGGCCGGCATCACCCGCCAGAGCGGCGTGCGCTACAGCGTGCTGACGCCCAACCTCAAGGGCTGGGAAGCGGCGGCCGCCACGCGGCCCGACGAGATCGTCGTCTTCGGCGCCGCGTCCGAAGCCTTCAGCCAGAAGAACATCAACTGCAGCATCGCCGAGTCGATCGAGCGCTTCGCGCCGGTGGTGGCCGCAGCACGCGCCGCCGGCGTCAAGGTGCGCGGCGCCATCTCCTGCGCGGTGGGCTGCCCGTATGAAGGTGAGATCGCGCCTGAGCGGGTGGCGCTGGTGGCGCGGCTGATGGCGCAGATCGGCGTGCAGCATGTGGGCGTGGCCGACACCATTGGCGTGGGCACGCCGCTGAAGGTGCAACGCGCGCTGGACGCGGCGCTGCAGCACTACCCGCTGCACGAGGTCAGCGGCCATTTCCACGACACCTACGGCATGGCGCTGGCCAATGTGCACGCCAGCCTGCAACTGGGCATTGCCACCTTCGACACCAGCGTCAGCGGCCTGGGCGGCTGCCCCTATGCCAAGGGCGCCACCGGCAATGTGGCCACCGAGGACGTGGTCTACCTGCTGCACGGCCTGGGCATCGCCACCGGCATCGACCTCGATGCGCTGATCGACGCCGGCCAGTTCATCCGCGGCGCGCTGGGCCAGCCCAACGGCTCGCGCGTGGCGCGGGCGCTGCTGGCCAAACGCGCCGCCTGAGACAATCCGGGCGATGCGCCCGCACCGCCTGTTGCCCCGTCTGATCGCTGCCCTGGCCCTGGCCGGTGCGGCCTTGGCCGTGTCGGCGGCCGACGACGCCACGTCGCCCACGCTGCGCAAGATCCGCGACACCGGCCTGATCACGCTGGGCTACCGCGATGCGTCGGTGCCGTTCTCCTACCTGGACGCCAAGCGCCGCCCGGTGGGCTACTCGCTGGATCTGTGCCACCACGTGGTGGCGGCGGTGCGCCAGCGGCTGAAGCTGCCCGACCTGGAGGTGCGCCACATGCTGGTCAGCTCGGCCACCCGTTTTCCGCTGGTGGCCAACGGCACGGTGGACATCGAGTGCGGCGTCACCACCAACACCGCCGAGCGCCAGCGCAGCGTGGCCTTCTCGCTGACCACCTTCGTCGCCGCCAGCCGGCTGCTGGTGCGCGAGGACTCGTCGATCAGCAGCATCGAGGACCTGCGCGAACAGCCGGTGGCCTCGACGCTGGCCACCACCAGCATCCAGTTCCTGCACCAGCTCAACCAGTCGCGCCAGCTGGAGATGCGCATCCTGGCCGGCCTGGACGATGTCGAGGGCATGCGCATGGTGCTCAATGGCCGCGCCGTGGCTTATGCGATGGACGACGTGCTGCTCTACAGCATGAAGGCCACCCACCCCGCCGCCGCCAGCCTGCGCATCGCGCCACTGGCGCTGACCACCGAGCCCTACGCGCTGGTGCTGCGCAAGGACGACCCGGCGTTCAAGCAACTGGTGGATGGCGTGCTGGCGCGCCTGTACCGCAGCGGCGAGATCGAGACCCTCTACCAGCGCTGGTTCGAGCAGCCGATCGAGCCGCGCGGCATCACGCTGAAGATGCCGATGAGCGAGGCCCTGCGCCGCGTCATCCGCCAGCCCACCGACACGGCCGACGCCGCCGCCTACCAATGAGTGCCGCTCCCCCGATCGCCGTGGTCGACTTCGAGACCACCGGCATGGGCCCGGCCCAGGGCGCGCGCGCCACGGAGATTGCCGTGGTGCTGGTGCAGGATGGCCGCATCATCGACCGCTACCAGAGCCTGATGTACACCGGCGTCTATATCCCGTCCTTCATCGTGCAGCTGACCGGCATCAGCAATGCCATGCTGCAGGACGCGCCGCCCGCCGAGCAGGTGATGCGCGAGGTGGCCGAGTTCACCCGTGGCCTGCCGCTGGTGGCCCACAACGCCGCCTTTGACCGCGGCTTCTGGCAGGCCGAGATGGCGCGTGCCGACGTGCCGCCCGACCCGGCCCACCAGTTTGCCTGCACCGTGCTGCTGTCGCGCCGCCTGTACCCCGAGGCGCCCAGCCGCAAGCTGGGCGCGCTGGGCGATTGGCTGGGGCTGGAACGCGATGGCCGCGCGCACCGCGCGATGTCCGATGCCGACCTCACCGCGCAGTTGCTGATCCGGCTGCAGCGCGATGTCGAGCGCCGCTTCGCCGCCGAGCTGGGCGAGCGCGCGGTGGACCATGCGCTGCTGGAGCGCCTGCAGCGCGCCCAGCGCCAGCAGCTGGCCCGCTGCATCGCCCAGGCATGACGCCGGCCGCGCTGCGTGCCAGCCGGGTGCAGTTCCTGGCGCTGGGCGGCTTCATGGGCGCCTGGGGCGCCCATGTGCCCAGCCTGAAATCCGCCCATGCGCTGAGCGACGGCCAGCTGGGCGCGGTGCTGCTGTGCGCCGCACTGGGCTCGGCGGCGATGCTGCCCTTCACCGCGCCGCTGGTGCACCGCTTCGGACCGCGCGGCCTGGCGCGTGTCAGCGCCAGCATGATCGCGCTGGCCATGGCGCTGCTGCTGCACGCACCGGGCATGGTGGCGCTGGCGCTGCTGGCGGCGCTGCTGGGCGCCGGGGCCTCGCTGCTGGACGTGTCGGTCAACGCCGAGGCGGTGCTGATCGAGGAGCGCCTGGGCCGCCCCTGCCTGATCGGCCTGCACGCGATGTTCAGCGTCGGCGGCATGGCGGCTGCGGGCGCGGTGGCGCTGCTGCTGCGCGCCGCGGTGTCGCCCAGCGTGCAATTGGCGCTGCTACCCGCCTTGCTGTGGGTCGCGATGCTGTGGGCCTGCGGCGCCATGCTCTCGCAGGCCGGCCACGGTCAGGCCGAGCACGCGCGCTGGCAATGGCCACGCGGGCGGCTGCTGGCGCTGGGTCTGCTGGCCGGCGCCGGCTTCCTGGCCGAGGGCGCGATGTACGACTGGAGCGTGGTGCTGATGCGCGACGTGATGCAGGCCCCACCCGACATCGCCGCGCTGGGCTACGCCGCCTTTGCCGGGGCGATGGCGGCGGCCCGCTTCGGCGGCGACTGGCTGCGCCAGCGCTGGCCGGCGCACCAGTTGCTCGCGGCGCATGGCCTGCTCGCGGCGGTGGCCATGGCCGCGGTGCTGGCCATGCAGTCACCGGTGCCGGCGCTGCTGGGTCTGGCCGCCGTCGGCCTGGGCCTGGCGAATGTGGCGCCGCTGATCTACCGCGTGGCCAGCCAGCAGCCCGGGGTCACGCCGGCCGCCGGCATCTCGGCGGTGGTGGCGGTCAGCTTCATCGGCTTTGTCGGCGGCCCGCCGCTGATCGGCGCGCTGGCCGAGGCCTGGGGGCTGCGGCTGGCGCTGATTGCGGTGGTGCTGGCGGCGCTGGCGCTGGTGCCGGGGGCCCGCGCCGCGCGCTGAACCTCAGCGGCTCAGACCGGCCCGATCGCCGGCCGCTCGGCCAGCCGGGCGCGCCAGCGCAGCAGCTGCGGATGGCGCTCATCGGGCCGCAGCTTGGCGGCGCGCGCAAAGTCCACCGCCACCACCGCGGTGATGTCGGCCACGCTGAAATGCTCGCCGGCCAGGTAGGGCCGGTCAACCAGGCGGGTGTCCAGTGCGGTGAAGAACTGCTGCAGGCGCAACACGCCGCGTTCGGCCAGCTCGGGGATCTGCGCATAGTCCACCGGGCCGGGCAGGGCGCGGCCGCGCATCGCGGGCGAGCTGTTGCGCAGCACCTCGGCCACCGCCAGCAGGCCTTCGAACTCGGCGCGCCAGTGCCAGTGCGCCACCTCGGCCTTCTCCTCGGGCGTGCGGCCACTCAGCGGCGGCTCGGGAAAGCGCGCTTCCAGGTAGGCCAGGATGGCGGCGTTGTCGGTCAGCACCAGGCCGCCGTCGATGCGCAGCGCCGGCACCGTGCACAGCGGGTTGATGGCGCGGAAGGCTTCGGTGAACTGCTCGCCCTGGCGCAGGTCCACCGCCACCGTGCTGTGCGGCACGCCCTTCTCGGCCAGCAGGATGCGGGCGCGGCGCGGGCTGGGCGCGGTGAGGCAGTCGTACAGCGTCAGCGCGCCCGTCATGCGGCCCCCTGCGAGCGCGCGCGGTCGATGTCGGCCGCCTCGTGCCGCTCGGCCAGTTGCGCATCGGCCGCGCCCCAGGTGCGGTTGACGATGCGCCCACGCTGCGCCGCCGGGCGCTGCGCGATCTCGTCGGCCCAGCGGATCACATGCGTGTACTCGTGCACCGACAGGAACTCGCCGGCCTCGTAGAGCTGGCCCTTGGCCAGCGCGCCGTACCAGGGCCACACGGCGATGTCGGCAATGCTGTAGTCGTCGCCCGCCAGATAGCGGCTCTCGGCCAGGCGGCGGTTGAGCACATCCATCTGCCGCTTGGCCTCCATCGAGAAGCGGTTGATCGCGTACTCGAACTTCTCCGGTGCGTAGGCATAGAAGTGACCGAAGCCGCCGCCCAGGTAGGGCGCGCTGCCCATCTGCCAGAACAGCCAGGACAGGCACTCGGCGCGCTGCGCACCAGCGGGCAGCAGCGCGCCGAACTTCTCGGCCAGGTACAGCAGAATCGCGCCCGACTCGAACACCCGCACCGGCTGCGGTCCGCTGCGGTCCATCAGCGCCGGGATCTTGGAGTTGGGGTTGACGTTCACAAAGCCGCTGCCGAACTGGTCGCCCTCCTGGATGCGGATCAGCCAGGCGTCGTACTCGGCGCCGGTGTGGCCCAGGGCCAGCAGCTCTTCCAGCATCACCGTCACCTTCACGCCATTGGGCGTGGCCAGCGAGTACAGCTGCAGCGGGTGCCGGCCCACCGGCAGTTCCTGGTCATGGGTGGGCCCGGCGATCGGCCGGTTGATGCTGGCAAAGCGACCGCCATTGGCGCGGTCCCAGGTCCAGACGCGGGGAGGGGTGTAGGGCTCGCTCATGCCGGCGAGTGTAGGCAGCGCTGCGTCACGCCGCTGCCTGCCCACGGGAAGACCCTGGTGCGCCGTGCTGCCCTCGGAAACTGGGGGGCTGACCCGCGGCCCCGCGCGCCGCAGAATCGACGCCGTTCCTTCAGGAGATACGCATGACCACGCTCGCCGCAGATCTGCCCTGGTATGCCCGCCGCCGCGTGCCCCTGGCCGTGCTGGCCTTGCTGTGGAACGCGGTGGGCGCCCTGGATTTCACGATGACCCAGACGCGCAATGCCAGCTACCTGGCCGACTTTCCGCCGGAGATGATGGCCTACATCGACAGCCTGCCCGGCTGGGTCCACGCCGCCTGGGGCGTGGGCACCTGGGGCGGTCTGGCCGGCGCGGTGCTGATGCTGATCGGACTGCGCGCGGCCGTGTGGCCCTACGCGGCGTCACTCGTGGCCTCAGCCCTGGTGTTCGTGCAGAACCACCTGCTGACCCAGCCCCCGGCGGGCCTGGGTGGCACGGGGGCGATGCTGTTCTCGCTGCTGATCGTGGTGCTGGCGGGGGTGCAGTGGGTGTGGGCGCGCCGGGGGGCGTCGGCGGGCTGGCTGCGCTGATCGCTCGTGTGCCGCCTGGGACGCCGAGGCGGCCTCAGGCATGCGCCTGGGCCCGAAACGGCGCGCACAGCTGCTCGACATAGGCTTGGTGCGCGGGCAGGCCGGCCACGATGCGCTGCACCCGCACGCGGATGTCCTCCAGAAAGCGCTGCAGCTCGTCGGGCCCCATCAGGTCGGCCACCGGGTGGTAGCGTGCGGGCATCAGGCCCTGGCCCATCATCACCTGGATCCAGGAGTTCTCGGCGAACAGCTCGTCGCTGGGGCGGAAGACGCGCCCCGTCTCGCGGAACAGCTCGATCCGGTGGCGCAGCGTGGGCGGCAGTGTCATCTCGCGCACATGCGTCCACAGCGCCGAATCGGTGCGCGCGTTGACGTGGTAGTGCAGCACGATGAAGTCGCGGATGTGCTCGAGGTCGCGCCGGGACTGCAGGTTGAACTCGTCGACATCGGCCTGCTGGATGCCGCCGGCCGGGAACAGCTGCATCAGCCGGATCGCGTGGCGCTGGATCAGGTGGATGCTGGTGGACTCCAGCGGCTCGACAAAGCCGCCGGCCAGGCCCACGGCCACGCAATTGCGCTGCCAGACCTGGTGGCGCTGACCCGGCACGAACCTGATCAGGCGCGGCTGGATCAGCAGCTCGCCCTCCACGTGGCGCTTGAGCACTTCTGGCGCATCGGCGTCGCTGAGTTCCTTGCTGCTGTAGACCAGGCCGTTGCCGACGCGGTGCTGCAGCGGGATGCGCCACTGCCAGCCAAAGGGGTGGGCGATCGAGCGGGTGTAGGGCCAGGCCTCGCGCACCGACGCCGTCTGCACCGCCACCGCGCGGTCGCAGGGCAGCCAGTCAGACCAGTCCTCGTAGCCCACGCCCAGCGTCTCGCCCAGCAGCAGTGAGCGAAAGCCCGTGCAGTCAATGAACAGGTCACCCTCGATGCGGCTGCCATCCATCATCTGCAGCGCCGCGATGTCGCCGGCGCGGGCGGTGGCGGTGTCGGTCTCGTGCTGCAGCACGCGGGCGATCTTGCCTTCGATGCGCTGCACCCCGTAGCCCTCGCTGAGGCCGCGCAGGAAACGGGCATAGCGGCCGGCATCCAGGTGGTAGGCGTAGTTCAGCGCCTGGTTGGGCACGTGGGCGAAGCGGTTGGCATGGGCCGCCACCGTCTCGGGGTTGTAGTCGGTGTAGGGCCGCGCCAGGCCCAGCGCCCGCCCTTTCAGCCAGAAGTGCTGGAAGCCGGCGCTCCAGTGGTCGTTGCCGGTGCTGCCGAAGGAGTGGAAATAGTCTTCGCCGATGGCCTTCCAGCCCTCGAACTGGATGCCCAGCTTGAAGGTGGCGTTGGTGGCGGCCATGAACTCGGCCTCGTTCAGGCCCAGCAGGTTGTGGAAGGTGTGCAGCGCCGGGATGGTGGCCTCGCCCACGCCGACGGTGCCGATCTCCTCGGACTCGACCAGCCGGATGTCCAGCTGCTTGCCCAGCAGCTTGCTCATCAGCGCGGCCATCATCCAGCCGGCGGTGCCGCCGCCGGCAATGACAACGCGGTGGAAGGCCTTCAGGGGGGTGTTCATCGCTTGAGTTGGTTCAGGAGTTGGGTGCGCGCCTGGCGCGCGACGGTCTCGTCGATCGGGCCCAGCAGTCCGCGGGCTGCGGCGGGGAGGTGGGCCCAGGTGCTGTCATCGGCGTCCCAGATGAAATGCTGGAAGTGGTGCTGCCAGATGCGCCGGTCGCGCTCGGGCAGGTCGCGCAGCGTCAGCAGCGCCAGTCGCAGCGCGCTCAGCGGCGAGTCGATGTAGTCGGGCGTCGAGCGCCACCAGGCGTTGATCAGCAGGTTGATCGGTGCCAGGCCCTCGACGTGGTGGAACCACATGCTGGGAATGAACAGCGCGTCGCCGGGGTCCATCTCGACCACCTCGGCGGCCTCCCAGGCCTGGGCGAAGCGCGGAAAGCGCTCCAGGTCGGGGCGGGCGAAATCGACCAGGCTGATCGGCTGGCCGGCCGGCGTGGGATCGAGCGGCCCCATGTACAGGTTGTGCAACTGCTCGGGCGGGAACAGCGTGAAACGGCGCCGGCCAGCGGCGACGACGGCCAGGTTGTCCGGCAGGTCGTAGTGCGCGGCGATGCGGGTGCGGTTGCCCAGCCACAGGCTGACCAGGGCGTCGCGCGCGCCCAGCGCCATCGCGTTGGCCTCCAGAAAGCCCGGCAGCACCGCGTCCACCGTGGTCGAGCCGACATACAGCGCGGGCGGTGCGGGCGTGGCGGCCAGGTGCAGCAGGCCGCTCAGCACCTGGTCCAGCGTGGTGGTGTGGCGGCTGAAGTTGAAGCCCTGCAGCGTCTCGTCGGCGTAGAAGACGCGGCCCCGGGCCTCGGGCGCCAGCTGGAACAGACCGACGTGTACGCCGTTGTACTGGCGCATCAGGTAGTGCGCCAGCGCCGTGTCGGACTGGCGCGCCGCCTGCACAACCGGCCAGTGGGCGAAGCCGCCCCGTACCACGTAAGGCCGCGCCGCGGTCAGCAGCGCATCGGGCAGCGCTGCGGGGTCGAAAGGACCAGGCCAGACCGGGACGTTGCGCATCGGTGTCAGCGGCGCGCGGCGCGCTCGGCCAGCACGGGCAGCTGCGCCAGCGAGGCGATCTGCATGTAGCAGGGCAGCAGGTAACCCTGCCGCGCCAGATCTTCCAGCGCCACGCCGGGCAGCGCTGCCAGCCGCTCTTCATTGATCGTGAACAGGCCCGTCAGGCGGCTGTGCTCGCCGCTGCGGGTTTCCAGGTCGAGCACCATGGGCTCGAGCAGCTGGTGCTGTTTCAGCGCCCCGGTGAAGGCCGGCAGCTGCTGGGCGTGGGCGTGCAGGCTCTCCATCAGCTTCACCATGTGGTCGAGGTACTCGCTGAAGCCGCCGTGGGGCATGAACAGCGCGGTGCCCACCTCGCCCTCATCGGGCCGCACGATGCGCGGGCTGTCGAGGTCGATGTGCAGCTGCAGCGTGTCGTCCGGGGCACGGCCGATCAGAAAGGGGTCGCGCTGCACGGCCATCGGCACGGCCGTGGCGTCCCAGCCCTGGTCGGTGAGGAAGAGGTTCTGTCCGTCCTCCAGACCGAACAGCGCGATGGGCTGGAAGCCGCCGTCGCCATCGACCAGCTGGAAGACGATCGGATAGTGCGCCTGCAGGAGGCGGAACTCGGCCGGCAGGGCCAGCGCCGAGTTGCGGGCGTCGCCCAGCGCGGCCGAGCGTCCGGTGTGGAGGCGCAGGTGCCGGTGGGTGATGTTGTCGAGCAGCGCGGGGCGGGTCATGCGGCGGTCTTGAGCAGGTGATCGATCAGGCTGCGGTGGCCGGGCAGGCCGGGCACGAAGCGGCGGGCCTGGCGCGCGACCTCGTCAAAGCAGGCCTGGGCGTCCTGCAGTTTGGCAGCGCTGGGGGGCTGCAGGACAGGGCGGAAACCCATGCCGTACAGCACGTACTGGTAGCTGGCCGCCGGGAAGACCTCGTCAATGCGACCGAAGTCGTGCCGCGCCGGGGCGCGCAGGCGCCACATCGGCAGCAACTCGCGCAGCCGCCCCGGCCAGGTGGACGGGTCTCGGTGCGCGCGCCAGTAGTCGCTGTCGTCGCGCTGGGTCAGGGCATAGTGCAGCTTCAGGAAGTCGATGACCCGCGCCCAGCGGTAGCTGAAGTCGTCGTTGAAGCGGCTCGCCACCGTGTCCATGCTGGCGCGCGACATCGGCAGCTCGGCGCACAGGCGCTGGGCCGACAGCTCGACCAGGGCCAGCGCCGAGGCCTCCAGCGGCTCGATGAAGCCGCTGGACAGGCCGATCGCCACGCAGTTGCGCACCCAGAACTGCTGGCGGTAGCCCGGGTCGTAGCGGATGACGCGTGGCGCGGGTCGCTCGCGCGGGGCGCCGGTGGCCTCCAGGTAGACCTGCAGCGCTGCCTGGGCCTCGTCCTCGCTGGCGTGGGCGCGCGAGAACACGCAGCCCACCCCGCGCCGCGACGGCAGGCCGATGTCCCAGATCCAGCCCTTGGCCCAGGCGGTGGCGATGGTACAGGTGGCCAGCGGCTGGTCCGGCGTCGCGTAGGGCACCTGCACCGGCATCGCGGCGTCGTTGAAGAGCACCTCGCGCTCGCTGTTCAGCGGCACGCCGAAGTGCTGCCCGATCAGGCGCGCCGCCAGGCCCGAGCAGTCGATGAACAGGTCCGCCGATAGCTCGCCGTGGCCACGCGTGCGCAGCGCGGCGATGTCGCCGTTGTCGGCGCTGAGCACGGCGTCGACGTGGTCCACAACATGCCGCACGCCCAGCCGCTGCACGGCATGCTCGCGCAGCAGCTGGCCGAACAGGCCAGCGTCGAAGTGGTAGGCGTAGTTGGCCACCGCGCCGAACTCGGGCGTCTGCACCTGCTTGGGCGCGCGGCCGGCTTCGCACAGCTGGACCGAGGGGCTGACCAGGTCGGCAAAGGGGCGCGCCGGGTCGGTGGCCAGCCAGGCCTGCACCAGGTCGGCGTCGCCATGGCCCACGGGCAGCATGAACGGGTGGTAGTAGCGGTCGCCATCGGCGCCACCAGCGCCGCGCATCCAGCCGTCAAAGCGCGAACCCTGCTTGAACGAGACCTGGCAGCGCCGGATGAAGTCCGACTCCGACAGGCCGATGCGCTGCAGCGTGTCGCGCATCGACGGCCAGGTGCCCTCGCCGACGCCGATGACGGGGACGTCGTCGGACTCGACCAGCGTGATCTGCAGGTCGGGATGCTCGGCGGCCAGCAGGCCCGCCACCAACCAGCCGGCGGACCCGCCCCCCAACACCAGCACCGTGTGCAATCGCTCGCTCAGCATCGTCTCCTCGTCCGCGGATTCTGACCGGACGGGCTGGCGCTGCACCACTCAGAACTTGTAGCGCGCCCCGATCGTGTAGCGGCGGCCCAGCTGCGTGACCGAGCCCAGCTGGTTCTCGTTGCGCAGGTGGGTGCGCACATAGGCATCGGTCAGGTTCATCGCCTCGAATTGCAGACGCAGGTTCTTGATCGGGCTGTAGCCGACGCTCAGGTCGAACTGTCCGTAGGGCTCAACGTACAGCGGCTGGGCGCCTTCGGCGCCGCCGAAGTTGGCCACCAGGAACTGGCCGCGCCAGTTGTAGGCCAGGCGCACGCTGGCCTGGTCGTTCTCGTAGAAGCCCACCAGGTTGCCCGAGTCGCCCATGCCGGTCAGCACGTCGGTCTGCGCACCCACCTTGTTGTTGTCGTAGGTGCGGTCGGATTTCACCTTGGTGAAGTTGGCCGAGACGCCGAAACCGGTCTTGCCGAAGATGTGCTGCGCGTTCAGCTCGATGCCGTTGATCGAGCTCTTGCGCGCGCTGTTCTGGAAGGTGCTGAGGTTGAAGCTGATCAGCGGGTCACCCGGCTGGCCGGTGATGATCTTGTTGACCGCATCGACCCCCGGGCTGCCGGCGAGGTTGGTGAAGATCCACTGGCGGATGCAGCCGGAGTCATTGGCGGCGCAGCCGCCCTGCGCGATGGCCTGGCGGTAATAGGCGCCGCCGATCGGCGTGGTCAGGCCGGGCACGGTCTGCGTGGTGACCACGCCTTCGTTGTAGTCCTTGACGCGCTTGTTGAACAGGCTGATCGCGGCGTAGCTGCTGCGCGCGTAGTAGTACTCAAACGCGAGGTCCAGGCTCGTGGCCTGCAGCGGCTTCAGGCTGGGGTTGCCCACCGAGCCGGAGCCACCGTCGATGCGGGCCAGGCCATTGAGCGTTCGACCGCCCTGGATGGCGGACCAGCCCGGGCGACCGATGGTCTTGCCGTAGCTCAGGCGCAGCTTGGAGTCCGTGGTCAGGTCAGCGCTCAGGTCGATCGACGGCAGCACGTAGCTGTAGCTGCCCGAGCGCTGGCCCGAGGTGGTGCCATTGAAGGTGATGGGCAGCTCGTTGTCGGCCACCCAGCTCACCACGGTCGGCACCGACTCCACGCTGGGCGAGCTGACCTTGGTGCGCTCGTAGCGCAGGCCGGCGGCGATGTCGATCGGCACGATCCAGTCGAAGCCACGGTTGTACTGGACAAACAGCGCGTCGGACTTTTCCGTGGTGCGGTAGTCGTCCTTGAAATTGAACGAGGCTTTCAGCAGCGCGTCGGAGCCCAGCGCCTTGATGGCGGCGTTGCGCACGTCGTCAAAGTTGAAGGCGAAGAACTGGTTGTACAGGCGCGGGTCGTTCGAGCCGGGGATGCTGCTGAAGTACTGGCTGATGGAGTCGGCGCGCCAGATGTTGTCCGGCATCGCGGCCGGGCCACCCGCGGCGCCATCGCCCCAGGAGTCGCGCTGCACATTGGCGAAGGCCGAGCGGTTCTTCACCTGGGTCAGCGACAGGCCAAAGTCGAGGCTGCTGTCGCCGTCGATCTTCCACTTGCCCTTGGCCTGGAACTGGTCGATCTCGTTCTTCTGGTAGCTGTTGCCGAACACCGAGCCCTGCAGCTGCTGCAGCGCGGGATTGAGGGCGCCGCCCTTGATGTTCAGCACCGGGAACTTGTTGCTGAAGTCGACGTAGGTGTCGCCCCGGTTCATCGACGCGGTGCCGATGACGACGTTGGTGCCCAGCGGATCGTTGGCCCCGGAGGTCGCAGTGGAGTGGTGGACGTCGAAGTCGAAGTTCAGGACGTTGCTGGCCTTCCACTTCAGGTTCAGGCCGATCTGCTCGTTCTTGACCTTGGTCTGGGTGCGCGACGTGCCCATGGCCACGTCGGAGTTGGTCATGGTCTCGCCGTAAATGATCGGCGATGACGGCGAGCCGGTCTGGTATTCGCCGAACTGTCCGCCATAGTTGAACCAGGCCGAGATGTCATTGCGGCGCTGGCGGAACTTCTGCTCCGACATCACGAAGTCCAGCGTGCCCACCAGGTCCTGCGTTGGCTTGACCTGCAGGACCACCTGGCCGTTCAGGCGCTCACGGTGCACGCTGGTGAACGAGTAGTTCATGTTCTGCGGCACGCTGTAGATCGAGTCCGCCGTCGGCCGGTTCTTGATGACACCCGACGAGGCCGGCGGCAGTCCACCCCACTGGGCGTTGGGGCCGCTCCAGTCGTTGTCCACCTTGCCGTCGAAGGACTTCCAGCCGCTGGTCACCGAGGCCTGGTTGTAGCCGGAGTCGCGCACCTGGTAGGTGCCCATCAGCGCAATGCCGAAGGTGCCGTCGGCCGACTGCGTGCTGTAGATGCCGCTGAGTTCGGGGGTGAGCTTCTTGCCCCGCAGCTCCATCGGCAGGTTGCCGGCCGTGTCG
Organism: Ideonella aquatica; assembly: GCF_018069755.1. Lineage (GTDB taxonomy): Bacteria > Pseudomonadota > Gammaproteobacteria > Burkholderiales > Burkholderiaceae_C > Ideonella > Ideonella aquatica. Next base: position 165,995 of record NZ_JAGQDE010000002.1, read on the forward strand.
TCGTTGACCAGCTTGACACCCACGCTCGCAATGGTGTCCTTGATGTCGAATGGACGCTGGGTGCGGACGTTGACCGTGGCGCCCATGCCGCCGGTGGGGCTGCTGGCGCGGCTGGTCTTGTAGACCTCCAGCGCGGCGACGCCATCGGAGGCCAGGTTGGAGAAATCGAACGAACGCGAACTGGGTGCGGCGCCGTCGAAGCTGGAGCCGGGCATCTGCCGGCCGTTGAGCAGCACCAGGTTGAAGTCGGGGCCCATGCCGCGCACCGAGATGCGCGTGCCTTCGCCGTTGCTGCGCTCGATCGAGACGCCGCTGATGCGGCTCAGCGATTCGGCCAGGTTGGTGTCGGGGAACTTGCCGATGTCCTCGGCGACGATGCCGTCCACCAGGCCCGCTGCGCCGCGCTTGAGCTCGACCGAGGTCTCCAGGCTCTTGCGGATGCCGGTCACCTCGATCTTCTGCGGCTCGGGGTCGGTGGCGGGCGCCTGCTGGGCCCGCGCGGCCGCGCTGGCGAACAGCAGGCCCACGGCGCTGGCCACGCAGGTGCGGCGGGCCAAGTGGTGGCGTCGGTGCATTGTCATGTCTCCTGTGTTGAGTGGGCCAGTCAGCTTCTTGTATTGAAGGGTGAAAGCGCTTTCAGGCCTTGACAGCATGGAACATCTGCAAGCGCTTTCACATTGGGCATCACCCTAGGTCGCGCCCAGTCTTGGTGAAAAAGCGACGCCATGCCCCGGGTGACCTCCCGGGCAGAGCCGCCACCAGCCCTGGGGTTTTTGCGGTCGACGACGGTTGGCCACCACCGTCACAATCATTGAAAGCGCTTTCAGCCCGCGGATCGACGCCGACTTTCCCCTCCCGCCTGATGCCCTCCGTTCACCGCTCCCGCCGCCATTGCCTGGCCCAGGCCCTGGGCCTGGCCGCGGGCTGGCCGCTGGCGGGGGGGGCGGCGCAGGCGGCGGCGGTGGGCAAGCTGTCCGTGGCGGCGTATCCGCTGGTCGACCAGATCGTCAAGGACGCGCTGCCGGCCTGGCTGGCGCGCCATCCCGGCGCCGAGGTGGAAGTCATCAGCCGCCAGTACGACGACCACCACACGGCCATGACGACCGCGCTGTCCACCGCCAACGGCGGGTCACGCCATCTGCCCGACGTGATGGCCCTGGAGGCCAGCTACCTGGGCCGCTTCGCAATGGGCGCCGGCCTGCAGCCGCTGTCCGGGTCGCCCTATGACGGCGAGACCTTGAAGCCGCGCTTCGTCAGCTTTGCCTTCGAGCAGGCGCGCAACCGCGAGGGCGAACTGGTGGCGCTGCCCACCGACATCGGCCCCGGCTGCCTGTTCTACCGCCAGGACGTACTGGCCCAGGCCGGCGTGGGCATCGCCGAACTCACCCGCAGCTGGGACGACTATGTGCGCGCCGGCGAGCGCATCAAGGCCCGCACCGGCGCCTACCTGATGGCCCATGCGCGCTACCTGAAGGACATCGTCGCGCTGACCGGCGCGCCGGCCGGCCAGAGCGTGTACTTTGACCAGCAGGGCCAACCCCGGGTGGACGGACCGATCTTCCGGCGCGCCTTCGAACTGGCACGCGAGCTGCGCCGCGCCAAGCTCGATGCCGTGGTCGACACCTGGCAGAACGACTGGGCCGAGCACCTGCGGCGCGGCCGCATCGCCACCGAGCTGACGGGCGCCTGGATGGCCGGCCAACTGGCCAACTGGGTCGCGCCGCAGACCCAGGGCCTGTGGCGCAGCAGCCCGCTGCCCGAGGGGGTCTTCATCGGCTACGGCGGCACCTACTACGCGCTGCCGCGGCGCGCCGACCCGGCCCGCCGCGCGCTGGCCTGGTCGCTGGTGCAGATGCTGACCATGGACCGCAGCCTGCAGCTGCGGGCCTTCAAGAGCCAGGACGCCTTTCCGGCCCTGCTTGAAGCGCAGGACGATCCCTTCTTCGACCAGCCCGTGCCCTTCCTGGGCGGTCAACTGGCGCGCCAGCAATGGCGCGACGCCGCACGCCGCATCCCGCCGCGTCCGCTGCACCGCCAGCACAAGTTCGCCGAGGAGGTGGTCAACGGCGAGCTGGACAACGTGCTGATCTACGGCAAGCCGGTGGCCCAGGCCCTGGCCGATGCCCAGGCCCTGTTGCGCCACCGTGCCCAGCGCTGACCATGAGCCCGCCCAGCGTCCGCCCCTGGCATCAGCGATACGCGCCCTACCTGCTGGTGGCGCCGTTCCTGGTGCTGTTCGCCGCCTTCGGCCTGTTTCCGCTGCTGTTCAGCCTGTGGATGGCCTTCCAGACCTGGGAGCCCACCGCCGGGCTCGAGGCCATGCGCTTCAGCGGCCTGGACAACATCCTCTTCGTGCTGGGCGACGGCTGGTTCTGGAAGGCGCTGCGCAACACCCTGTGGCTGGCCGTGGTGTCGGCGCTGCCGCAGCACCTGCTGGCCTTGCCGCTGGCGGTCTTCATCGACCGCGCCTGCGGGCGCTGGGGCCACGGGGTCTCGGCGCTGTACTTCCTGCCCTACATCACCTCGTCGGTGGCCATCGCGATGATGTTCACCTCGATGCTGTCGACCGACTACGGCCTGGTCAACGCCGGCCTCGGGCTGCTGGGCATCGACCCGGTGAACTGGCTGTGGCAACCCCAGACCCTCAAGCCGGCGGTGGCGATGGTGGTCTTCTGGCGCTACCTCGGCTTCAACCTGGTGCTCTACCTCGCCGCGCTGCAGACCATCCCGCGCGAGCTCTACCAGGCCGCGCGCCTGGACGGCGCCGGCGCCTGGGCGCAGTTCCGCTTCATCACGCTGCCGGCGCTGCGACCGATGGCCTTGTTTGCCGTCACGCTCAGCGTCATCGGCGGCATGCAGCTGTTCGAGGAACCCTTCATCCTCACCAACGGCCGTGGCGGCGCCGACCAGGCGGTGATGACGGTGGCCATGTACGTCTACCGGCTGGCCTTCGACTTCAGCGACTTCGGCGCCGCCAGCGCGATGTCCTGGCTGCTGTTCGCGCTGCTGGCGGTGCTGACCTGGCTCACCAACCGGGCCTTTCGGGAGCGGACATGAGGCCACGTCCGGCACCGCGGGCCCTGTCGCGCGGCCTGGCCTACCTGGTCGTCGGGCTGGGCGCTCTCGTCATGCTGGCGCCGTTCTGGCTGATGGCGGTGTTCGCCACGCAAAGCAAGACCGCCATCTTCAACCTGCCGCCGCCGCTGTGGTTCGGCAGCGAGTTGCTGGGCAACATCGGCGTGCTGGCCGGCCGCATTCCGTTCTGGAAAAACCTGGGCTGGAGCCTGTACGTGGCGCTGATGTCCACCGGCCTGACGCTGCTGTTCTGCTCGATGGCGGGCTATGCCTTCGCCATGCTGGAGTTCCGCTTCAAGCAGGCCCTGTTCGCGCTGGTGCTGGGGACGATGCTGGTGCCGCCCTTCATGACCATGATCCCCAACTTCATGGTGATGGACGCGCTGGGCTGGATCGACACCCACCGCGCGCTCTATGTGCCCGGCGCTGCTGGCGCCTTTGGCATCTACCTGATGCGCCAGTTCACCGCTGCGGCCGTACCGGTCGAGCTGCTGAAAGCCGCGCGCATCGACGGCTGCAGCGAGCTGGGCATCTACTGGCACGTGGCGCTGCCGCTGATGCGCCCGGCCCTGGGCACGCTGGGCCTGATCACCTTCATCGGCTCGTGGAACAACTTCATGGCGCCGCTGGTGGTGCTGCGCCAGGCCGACAGCTACACCTTGCCGCTGGCTCTGCGCAGCCTGCAAAGCACGGTCAACACCGAATGGGGAGCCTTGATGGCCGGCTCGGCCATCGCCACGGTGCCGCTGCTGATCCTGTTCGTGGTCTTCTCCCGTCAACTGATCGCCGGCCTGACCGCTGGCGCCGTGAAGTGATGCCCGACTCTCTGCAGCGCCTGGCCCAACGCTTTCCGCCCGATTTCCTCTGGGGCGTGGCCACCAGCAGCTTCCAGATCGAAGGCGCCGCCCAGAAGGATGGCAAGGGCGCGTCGATCTGGGACCGCTTCTGCCGCCAGCCCGGTGCCATCGCCGACGGCAGCCACGGCGACATGGCCTGTGATCACTACCACCGCCTGGAACAGGACCTGGACCTGATCGCCTCGCTGGGGGTGGACTGCTACCGCTTCTCGATCAGCTGGCCCCGTGTGCAGCCGCTGGGGCAGGGGGCCTGGAACCCGGCGGGTCTGGACTTCTATGACCGCCTGATCGACGGCCTGTCCCGCCGCGGCATCCGCGCCTTTGCCACCCTCAACCACTGGGACCTCCCGCAGGCGCTGCAGGACGAGGGCGGCTGGGGCTCGCGCGATACGGTACACAGCTTCGTCAACTACGCCCGTGGCATCCAGGCGCGCTTCGGCGATCGTCTGGCCGGCCTGACCACCCACAACGAGCCCTGGGTGATGGCCACGCTGGGCCACGAGCAAGGCCTTTTCGCGCCGGGCCTGAAATGCCGCCGTCTGGCCATGCAGGTCTCGCACCACCTGCTGCTCAGCCATGGCCTGGCCTTGCAGGCCTTGCGCGCCGATGGCGCCCGTGAGCCGCTGGGCATCGTGCTCAACATCTCGCCCTGCGAGCCCGCCACGGACAGCCCCGAGGACCGCGCGGCAGCCCGTCTGGCCGACGGGCAAGGCCGCCGCTGGTACACCGACCCGCTGTTCAAGGGGGTCTACCCCGAGGATGTCTGGGCCGACCTGGGCCCCGACGCGCCCCTGGTGCAGCCCGGCGACCTCGCGGCCATCGCGCAGCCCCTGGACTACCTGGGCGTCAACTACTACACCCGCAGCCTCGTCAGCGCCAGCGGCCAGCCCGTCAACGTCAAGGCGGCCGGCCGGCCGGTGACGGCGATGGACTGGGAGATCTACCCACCAGGCCTCACCCATCTGCTGTTGCAGCTGAAGGCCGACTACCCCGGGCTGCCGCCGGTGTACATCACCGAGAACGGCGGCGCCTTTGCCGACGCGGTGGATGCCGACGGCACGGTCCATGACCACGACCGCCTTGACTACCTGCGCCACCACATCGCTGCAGTGGCCGATGCGCGCGACCGCGGCGTGCCGATGGCCGGCTACATGGTCTGGAGCCTGATGGACAACTTCGAGTGGGCCAGCGGCTATGCCAAGCGCTTTGGCATCGTCCATGTCGACTACCAGACCCTGGCGCGCACGCCCAAGGCCAGCGCCCGCTGGTGGCAGGCCTTTCTGCGCGAGTGCCGGGCCCGCCGCGCCTGAACGTCCTGTCCTGGAGAACCCATGCCCGACACAACACCGCCTCCCGCACACCACAGCGCCTGGCCCGCGCATCGACTGTTCGCCACGTTGCTGGCGCTTGCCCTGCTGGGCTGCGGCGGCGGCGGCGTGGCCCATGGCGCAGCGTCAGCCGGGGCCGCCGCCACGGCCCGCTGGGCGCTGGTCTGGTCGGACGAGTTCAACGCGGCGGCCGGCAGCCCGCCCAACCGGAGCACCTGGAGCGATGACCTGGGCAACGCCGAGGCCAACGGCTGGGGCAATCACGAACTGCAGTACTACACCGCCGCGCCCAGAAACGCCTTCCACGATGGCAAAGGCCGCCTGGTGCTGCGCGCCGAACGGGCGGTCAACCCCGGCCCCTGCTGGAACGGCCGCCCCTGCGATTTCACCTCGGCACGCATCCTGACCCGGGGCAAGGTCAGCTACACCTACGGCAAGGTCGAGGCACGCATCAAGGTACCGGCGGGCGTGGGCCTGTGGCCGGCTTTCTGGAGCCTGGGCGACAGCCATCTGCCATGGCCGCAAGCCGGCGAGCTGGACATCATGGAGTACGTGGGCAAGGAGCCCAACACCACCTACGGCACGGCCCACGGCCCGGGCTACTCCGGCGGCAGCGGCATCGGCCGGCCGCGCCCATTTGGCACGCCGGTGGCCGACAGGTTCCACGTGTTCACGCTGATCAAGCGCCCCAACGAGATCATCTGGCAGGTGGACGGCATCGAGTACCACCGCCTCACGCCGGCCTCGCTGCCGCCGGGTGCGCCCTGGGTGTTCGAGCGGCCCTTCTTCCTCATCCTGAACCTGGCCGTCGGGGGTGACTGGCCGGGTCCGCCGGATGGGAGCACGGTCTTCCCGGCGCGCATGCTGGTCGACTGGGTCCGCATCTACCAGGAACGCTGAGAGTCCGCCCGTGAGCCGCGTCCACATCCAAGGCCTGCAGATCCGCTATGGCGATGTCGAGGTCATCCCCCAGCTCGATCTGGATGTCCAGCCGGGCGAGTTCCTGGTGCTGCTGGGGCCCTCGGGCTGCGGCAAGTCCACGCTGCTGCACAGCATCGCCGGCCTGAACCCCATCAGCGGCGGCCGCATCGACATCGGCGGCCAGGACATGACCCATGCCGAGCCCAGCCAACGTGGCGTGGGCATGGTCTTCCAGAGCTATGCGCTGTACCCGCACCTGAGCGTGCGCGACAACCTGGGCTTTCCGCTGCGCATGGCCGGTCTGCCCAAGCCGCAGATCGCCGAGCGCGTGGCCAAGGCCGCAGCCATGCTGCAGCTCGAGGCCCTGCTGGAGCGCCGGCCCGGCCAGCTCTCGGGCGGCCAGCGCCAGCGCGTGGCCATCGGCCGGGCGCTGGTGCGCGAAGCCCAGGTGCTGCTGCTCGACGAGCCGCTGTCCAACCTCGATGCCAAGCTGCGCGCCGAGCTGCGCCGCGAGCTCAAGCTGCTGCACACCCAGCTGCGCAACACCATGGTCTACGTCACCCACGACCAGGTCGAGGCGATGACCCTGGCCACGCGCATCGTGGTGATGAACCAGGGCCGCATCGAGCAGATCGGCACGCCGGCCCAGGTCTACGACACGCCGGCCACGCGGCATGTGGCCGCCTTCGTGGGTTCGCCGACGATCAACCTGGTCGACGGCGCCGTGCACGGTGGGTGCTTCGACGTCCCCGGCCTGGTCTGGCCACTGGCCACGGCCGATGCAGCTGCCCTGACGCTGGGCGTTCGGCCGGAAGACCTGATCGTCGGCCACGACCAGCCGCTGCAGGGCACGGTCGAACTGGTCGAGCCGCTGGGCAGCCAGCATCTGCTGTGGATTGCCAGCGCCGGCCGCCGCTGGAGTGCGCTGCTGCCCGGGCCGGCCCAGGTGGGGCTGGGCGACACCGTGCGCTTCGGCCTGCCGGCCCAGCGCCTGCACGCCTTCGGACCGGACGGGCGGCGCGTGCCGCTGGCATGAAAGGCACGCCCATGAGCGCCACGCTGCCCTACCAAGACCCGTCGCGTCCCATCAGCGCGCGCGTGGCCGACCTGCTGGGTCGCATGACGGTGGACGAGAAGATCGGCCAGCTGATGATGTGGGACGCGCGCGGCGAGGACCTGTCCTTCGTCACCGACCGCCTCGCCGGATCGCTGCTGCACATCCTGGGCGACAAGGCCAACCGGGCGATGGACCTGGCCGCGACCACCCGCCTGGGCATCCCGCTGCTGATCGGCGAAGACGCCATCCACGGCCACTCGTTCTGGCCAGGCGCCACCATCTTCCCCACCCAGCTGGCGCTGGCCTGCAGCTGGAACCCGGCGCTGCTGGAGCAGGTGGCCCGCGTCACCGCGCGCGAGGTGGTGCCCACCGGCATCCACTGGACCTTCTCCCCGGTGCTGTGCCTGAGCCGCGACCTGCGCTGGGGCCGCACCGGCGAGACCTTCGGCGAAGACCCGTGGCTGATCGGCGAGCTGGGCGCGGCGATGATCCGCGGCTACCAGGGCGCCGGCCTGGCCGATCCCGAAGGCATCCTGGCCACCGCCAAGCACTACGCCGGCTACTCCGAGACCCAGGGCGGGCGCGATGCCTCCGAGGCCGACCTCAGCCCGCGCAAGCTGCGCAGCTACTTCCTGCCCCCGTTCCGCCGCGCGGTGCAGGCCGGCGCGATGAGCTTCATGACCGGCTACCAGTCGATCGACGGCGTGCCCTCCACCGCCAACCGCTGGCTGCTGACCGAGGTGTTGAAGGACGAATGGGGCTTTCGCGGCGTCTTGGTGACCGACTGGGACAACGTGGGCCGCCTGGTCCATGAACAGCAGGTCTGCGCCAACCGCGCCGAAGCGGCCGCCGTGGCCCTGAAGGCCGGCAACGATGTGGTGATGGTCACGCCCGACTTCTTCGACGGCGCGCGCGAGGCGCTGGACCGCGGTCTGATCACCCAGGCCCACCTGGACGCCCCCTGCGCGCGCCTGCTGGCACTGAAGTTTGCGATGGGCCTGTTCGAGCAGCCGCGCCGCGCCGACCTGGCCGAGGCCGCGCGCCGCACCGGCTGCGCGGCCCACCGCGCCGTCAACCTGGACGCCGCCCGCCAGAGCCTGGTGCTGCTGGAGAACGACGGCCTGCTGCCGCTGGACCCCGGCGCGCTGCGCTGCATCGCGGTGATCGGGCCGAACGCCGACGACCCGCTGCAGCAGCTGGGCGACTGGTCGCTGGGCTCCTGCCAGCACCCGCCCGAGGCCGGCCAGCACCCGCGCGAGACCATCACCACCGTCCTGGACGGCCTGCGCCAGCTGGCACCGCCCGGCCTGCAGGTGCTGCACGCGCCGGGCTGCCGCATCACCGACGAGGGCACCGAGGGCGTGGCCGCGGCCATGGCGATGGCGGCGCAGGCCGACGTGGTGGTGGCGGTGGTGGGTGACCACCTGAGCCTGGTCGGCGAGACCCTGTCCACCGCCACGCTGGAGCTGCAAGGCGCACAGGTGGCGCTGCTCGATGCGCTGGCGGCCAGCGGGCGCCCCTTCGTGCTGGTGCTGATCAACAGCAAGCCGCTGGTGCTCCCGCGCTCAGCCGGGCAGGCGCGCGCCATCCTGCAGGCCTTCAACCCCGGCATGTGCGGCGGCCAGGCTGTGGCCGAGGCGCTGTTCGGCCAGCTGAACCCCAGCGGCCGCCTGGCGATCTCGATGCCGGTACACGTGGGCCAGCAGCCGGTGTTCTACAGCCAGGTGCGGGGCCAGCACGGCCACCGCTATGCCGACCTGACCCAGGCCCCGCGCTGGCCCTTTGGCCATGGCCTGGGCTACACCCGCTTTGCCTGGCAGGGGGCGCGGCTGGACGCCGGCGAGCTGGCGATTGGTGATCCGGTGACGCTGCGTGTGACGCTGCGCAACGTGGGCGAGCGCCCTGGCGTGGAGGTGGTGCAGGCCTATGTCAGCGACCTGGTCACCTCGGTGACCTGGGTGCAGCGCGCGCTCAAGGGCTGCGCCCGGGTCGAGCTGGCGCCCGGCGAGTCGCGCGAGGTGGTGATCACGCTGCCGCCCGAGGCCTTCATGCTCGTCGACGCCCGGGGCCGCGAGGTGATCGAGCCGGGCGACTTCGAGGTCCAGGTGGGCCCCTCGTCGCGCGAGGAGGATCTGATCCGCCTGCGGCTGACGCTGCGTCGCCGTTGACGGTGATACTGCGGCGTCCAAACACCGTCACCCGCAGGCCCCATGAATGACACCGAGCAGCAGGTGCGCACAGCGCTCGACACCTACCGGTCCGCCGTGTGGTCCAGGAACGCTGAGACCTTCATGCATCTCTACGACGCCGAGGTCCGGGTCTTCGACACCTGGGGAGTCTGGTCCTACGAAGGCGCCGCCGCATGGCGGGTGGCCGTTGAGGGCTGGTTCAGCTCGCTGGGCCACGAGACGGTCCGGGTCAGCTTCGACGACGTGCGCATCGTCGCCAATCCCCACTTCGCCTGCATGAGCGCTGTCGCCCGGTATGCCGCGGTATCGCCCCAGGGCCAGGAACTGCGGTCCATGCAGAACCGCATCACCTGGGTCCTCCGGACCCGTGGCCATGTGCTGCGCATCATCCACGAGCACTCCTCCACCCCCATCGGCTTCGAGGACACCCGGGCCATCATGCAGCGCCCGGATCCGGTGTGAGGTGTCAACAGCCTCACCAGAAGTCCATCGCGCGCAGCGGCAGCAAGCGCGGCGCCGCCCACCCCTGCACACGATCCGCCCAGTAGTCGCCCCGCAGCAGCAGCGGAAAGCAGGTGGACGCGGCCAGCGCTTCGCGCGGCAACCAGGCCGCCTCGCGGATGTGCTCTGCCACCGCCTCAGGCGCATCGGCCGACAGCTGCCCGCCCGTCACCCGGCCGATGAACCAGAACTTGCAGTGCCGCAACCCAGGCTGGTGGAACTCTTCGATATAGGCCAACCGACCCGCCTCGGCCGTGAGCCCGGTCTCCTCCCGCACCTCGCGCTCGGCCGCCTGCGCCAGCGTCTCCAAGCCCTGTACGCCACCCCCTGGCGCGACCCAGAAGTCGTAGCGGCCGGGAAGGACATGGCGGACCATCAGCAACTGGTCGTTCTGTTCGATGAGAAGGCCGGCGGAGAGGCGGTGGTGCATGGGGGGAGTGTCGCAGGAGGGGGCTGTGCAGCGGGTGCAGCCGACCGGCTGACATGCCCATGGTCAGAGTGCTGACTCCTGGGTCCGTCACCGACGAATGCACGCCTGCCGGTTGGTAAGTTCAGTTTGCAATTGGGCGACAAATGACGCTCACGCAGGAGCGAGGCTGGTAGCGCATTCAGTCGCTGAGCCACAGGCAAGACATCGCCGCGCGAACCTAAACAGTATTCGAATCGATGCAGCGGTTACAGCGGACATCCTACAGATTGTGGTTGGCGAGCGGTTATGCGTACCGAACAATGCCGACGGGGAAAAACTGCCGCCAACGGAAATGGGAGGAAGACATGAGCGTCATCACCTACCGCATCAAGCCCGATACCGGCGCGCAGCAGGTCGCCTGGACCATGGCCGGTGCGTTGATATTCGGTATCGCCGCGATCTACTTCGGCCACTCTGACAGCTCGAAGGCAATTTGGCACAGCCTGATGTGGGCGGGCGCCTGGAGCTCGGTAGGCTGGTTTTTGGGCTTCCTCTTCGGCATCCCACGCTTCCTGTCAACCGACACCGCCAGGACGCCCGATGCTGTCGGCCTCGAAGGTGCGACAAAGACCTTGGAGGAAGCTGATGCCGCCGCGAAGCGCCTGCGCGAGGTTGCCAACAAAGCCGCGCAGGACAAGATCGCGGCTAACGCCGGCACCGATGAGAGCGCGAAGGCCGATATGGTCTCTACCGAGAAGACGGCCAGGGAAGCCGCCGACAGGGCCGAGATCGAGGTCAGCGACGCCAAGCAGAGGCTGGCAGAACTCAGACCCAAAGGAAGCAAGGCGGCGGGATCGTCACTGTCGGTCAATACCAACCTTGAGCAGATTTCCGACTGGCTGACGAAGATCATCGTCGGCGTTTCGCTCGTCGAAGCCGATACGCTGCTGATTAAGATGCAAGCCGCCGCCGCCTTCATGGCGAAGTCCATGGGGAACGCTGAAGACAGCGCTCCAGCCGAGTCGCTGGCGCTGGCGCTTCTGGTGTACTTCCTCGCTACCGGCCTACTTGGCAGCTACCTGCTGACCCGGCTATTCCTGCAGGAGGCGCTCAACAGGGCGGCCACCGACGGTGCAGTGCCAAACTGATGAGTGACGTGCGAGTGGCAGGGGTTCAACGGGCAGGCGCGGCATGATCCCCGAAGGTTTGGGGGCCACGGGATTACCAACGGCAGCGACATGTCATAAGGGTGACTCAACTCCAGGCCGCCAATGGCAGACATTGACTGCCGGCTGAGGTGCCAAAGCTCTCACGCCCTGCGACATCAAGACTTCGTCTTCACCCCCGCCGGCAAGTCCTTCGCCTCCAAGATCCTCAACTGCCCCACCAACGCGTTGTGCGCGTCCAGAAACGCCGCCGCGATCACCTTGCCCTCGTTGGTGTTGCTCCAGCCCAGCGCGCCGATGCCGCCGCCTGGGCCGGCGACCAGGCCGCCCAGGCCCAGGTCGGTGGTGCGGGCTGAGCCGGTGGCGGACGAGAGTTGCTCGGTGGTCTCGTTGTCGGTGAGCAGCAGCACCACCTGGGCTTCCTTGATGCGCACCTGTTCGGCGGCGCCGGCCAGCTTGTTGAGCACCGGGATCATGGCCAGGATGCCGCCGATCTGGCGGCCGGCGTCCTGTTCCGAGAAGACCAGGCTGGGCACCACGCTGTACTGGGCCATAAGGCCGCGGCCTTTCTTGACGTCGCCGTCGGCGCGCAGCACGCCTTCGTCCTTCAGCTCCTGCTCGCGCTTGGTGGCTTTCAGGCCGGCGTTGCGGTCGACGATGCGAAAGCAGCCGCTTTGCTGCATCACCACGCGCACCAGCGGCAGCGGCGATTCCGGCAGGCCGCCGCGGCCGATGCCGATGTAGCCGTTCTGGTTTTCTTCCAGCGCCACCACGGCGATGGGGGCGTCGCACTTCTGCAGCTGGCGCGCGGCATTCTGCGAGCCCGTGGGGCCGCCGCTGCCGCTGACGATCGAGCCGCCCTGGCCCAGTTCGACGCCCTGCTTGCCGCAGCCGGCCAGTGCAAGGATGAGGCTGGCGGCCAGTGCGGCGCGCCCGATGTGGCGAGATGGCATGGTGACTCCCTGTGCGTGGCGGGCGCCTGGGCGGCGTCTCTGTGCAACGGCAACGAATGTATCAGCTGGCGCAGCCCGCTCAACTGTCTGCCGCAGCGGTCGATATCCCGCCCATCCCCCAGCACCGCGGACCTTGGCCGGCCGTGGCCCGGTGGTGGGGGGCACTGCACATGATCAAGGGCCTACTCGATCCCGGTCAGGGACTCAACAGCATCCGCTGGCGCTTTGCGCTGGCCGGTGGGCTGCTGGGCGCGCTGGCCAGCCTGGGCGCCGTCCTCGCGCTCGGGCCGACGGCAGACACGGCGCGGATCTGGGCGGTGGTGTGCGTGGCGGCGCTGGCCGTGGGTGCCGCCATCTACTGGATGGCCAGCCGGCTGACCAGCCTGGTCGATGCGCTGCAGCGCAGCACCGAGGCGATCGCCGACGGCGACTTCGCGGCGCCGGTGGAGGTGGACTGCGCCTGCGAGATCGGTGGCCTGGCCAACAGTTTCCGGCGCATGCGCACGCGGCTCAATGACAACGTGTTGCGCATCAACCTGCTGGCCTACACCGATCCGATCACCCGTCTGCCCAACCGCAGCGTGGTGGACCGGCTGCTGAACTTTGCGCTCGACCCGGCGCGCCGCGAGGCCTTCCGCGCCGCGATCATCTTCATCGATCTGGACGGCTTCAAGCGGGTCAACGACACGCTGGGCCATGCCGGTGGCGATGCGCTGCTGGCCCAGGCCGCCGAGCGCCTGCTGCAGCAGGGCCTGGGGCGCGACCTGCACACCATCGACACCTGCCTGGACGCCTTTGGCACCCCCTGCGACCGGCTGCCCAACGACGTCGTCTTCGCCCGCTTCGCCGGCGACGAGTTCGTGGCCATTCTGCCGGGCACCACCGATCGCGCCGCGCTGGCCCAGATCGGCGAGCGCATCGTGCGCTCGCTGGCCACGCCCTTCAGCATCCAGGGCCAGGACGTGATGGTGGGCGCCAGCCTGGGCATTGCGATCACGCCGGACGACTCGGTCGACCCGAAGGAGATCCTGGCCTTTGCCGACCTGGCGATGTATGGCTCCAAGCAGGCAGGCAAGTCGCGCTACCAGTTCTTTGACCAGCAGGCGCGCCAGGCCCTGCTGGAGGCCACCCGCATCGAGGCCGAGCTGCGCACCGCGCTGGAGCAGGGGCAGCTGTGCCTGCACTTCCAGCCCAAGTTCCAGCTGCACGATGGCCAACTCAGTGGCGTTGAGGCGCTGGTGCGCTGGCAGCATCCCACCCGCGGGCTGCTGCTGCCGGGCGCCTTCATCGACATTGCCGAGCGCTGCGGCCTGATGGGCGAGCTCGGACGCCAGGTGCTGTCCATGGCGGTGGCGCAGTGCGCGCAATGGCAGGCGCAGGGGCGGTTGCTGAACGTGGCGGTCAATGTGTCGCCATCGCAGTTTTCCGACCCGCATTTCTGCACCGAGGTGCTCGAGGCGATCGCGCAGGCGGGCATCCCGGCCGAGCTGCTGTCGATCGAGATCACCGAGTCGATGGCGATGACCGACTTTGCCGCCACGGCGGCGCGCCTGGCCCGCCTGCGCGCCGCCGGCGTGATGATCGCGCTGGATGATTTCGGTATCGGTTTCTCGAACCTGTCGCAGCTCTCGCGTCTGCCGCTGGACATTCTGAAGGTGGATCGCTCGCTGGTCAGCGCACTGGGCACCGACCACCGCGCCGACGCCATCGTGCGGGCCATCATCGGCATGGCGCATGCGCTGAGCTGCCGCGTCATCGCCGAGGGCATCGAGACCGAGGCCCAGCGCGACCATGTACGCGCCCTGGGCTGCGACTGCGGCCAGGGCTTCCTGCTTGGCCGCCCGGTGCCGGCCGATGCACTCGCCGCGCCAGCCACACGCCGGGACGCAGCGGTCGCCGTGGCCTGAAGCGGCCGATCAGCCGCTGACCACCGCAATCCCGCGGATCTGGCCCGCTGCGGCCGGCCCCTGCGGCTGCGGGTAGCGCTGCGGGTCCCAGCGGTGCATCAGCTCGGCTTCGCGGGCGCGGGCCAGCGCCAGGTTGGCCAGCTTCACATGGCCGAAGCCGCGCACCTGTTGCGGCAGCGCGGCGATCTGCTGCGCCAGCGCCAGCCGGTCGGCGTTCAGACCCGCGGCCAATTCGTCCAGGCGCTGTTCGAAGGCGCTGATCAGCGCCCGCTCCATGCGCCGCTCCTCGGTGCGGCCGAACACGTCCAGCGCACTGCCGCGCAGGCCGCGCAGGCCGGCCAGCACCCGCATCGCGCTGCGCAGCCAGGGGCCCATGACGATCTTGCGCGGCGCGACGCCGCCGCGTGGCGGGCGTAGCAGCGGCGGGGCCATGTGGAATGCCAGCTGCAGATCGCCGTCGAACTGCTCGCGCAGGGCGGCCTCGAAGCCGGGGTCGCTGTACAGGCGCGCCACCTCGTACTCGTCCTTGTAGCTCATCAGCCGGGCCAGGCTGGTGGCGGCGGTGCGGGTCAGCGGCAGCGCGGGGTCGCGGCCCAGGCCCGCTTCGGCGGCGCGCAGCCGGGCGATGCGGTCGCGGAAGCGCGCGGCCCAGGCGGGGTTTTGCCAGGCGCTCAGCTGCGCTTCCAGACGGGTCAGCAGCACGTCCAGCGCCTCGTTCAGCGGCGCGGCGGCGGGCGCAGCGCGCAGCGCCGCCAAGGCCGCGGGATCGGCAGCGGCCAGGCGGCCCAGGCCGAAGGCGCGCAGATTGGCCTCCACCGCCACGCCGTTCAAACGAATGGCGTGGGTCAGCGCGTCCAGGCTCACCGGCACCAGGCCGCGCTGCCAGGCCCAGCCCATGGCCAGGATGTTGCTGGTCATGGTGTCGCCCAGGAACTCTTCGGCCAGGCTTTGTGCGTCAAAGGTCTCGACGCGCTCGTCGCCAGCGGCAAAGCGCATCTTCTCGAGCAGCGCGTCGATCTGCAGTGAGGCATCGGGCACGCGCAGCGACTCGGCCACCGGCACCGGGTGGGTGTTGGCCAGGATGCGGGTGCGGCCGTGGCGCACGGTTTGCAGCGCGTCGGCGCTGGCGCCCACCACCAGGTCGCAGGCCAGCAGGGCGTCGGCCTGTTGGGTGTCGATGCGCACCTGGTGCAGGCGCTCTGGCGTGTCGGCCAGGCGCACGAAGCTCAGCACCGAGCCGCCCTTCTGCGCAAAGCCCATGAAGTCGAGCACGCTGGCGCGGTGGCCCTGCAGGTGCGCCGCCATGGCGATGACGGCGCCCACCGTGACCACACCGGTGCCGCCCACGCCGGTGACCAGCAGGTCCCAGGGGCCGGTCCAGGTGTGGGCGGCGGGCTGGGGCAGGGCGGCCACGCGCGCATCGAAGGCCGCGGGGTCTGCCGCAATCGCCCCGCTGCGTTTGCGCAGCGTGCCGCCGCTGACGCTGACAAAGCTGGGGCAGAAGCCCTTGGCGCAGCTGTAGTCCTTGTTGCAGGCGGTCTGGTCGATGCGGCGTTTGCGGCCCTGCGGGGTCTCGTGCGGCAGCACGGCCACGCAGTTGCTCTGCACGGTGCAGTCGCCGCAGCCCTCGCAGACCGCGTCGTAGATGAACAGGCGCTTGGGCGGATCGGCCAGCTTGCCCTGCTTGCGACGTCGGCGCTTCTCGGCCGCGCAGGTCTGCTCGTAGATCAGCACGGTGACGCCGGCCACCTCGCGCAGCTCGCGCTGCACCGCATCCAGCGCCTCGCGCGGGTGAAACTGCGTGCCGGCGGGGAATCGGCCCTTGATCGCGTCGTACTTGCCGATGTCGTCGCTGACCACCACCACGCGCTTCACGCCCTCGCTCTCCACCTGGCGGGCGATCGCGTCCACGGTGATGATGCCGTCCACCGGCTGGCCGCCGGTCATGGCCACCGCGTCGTTGAACAGGATCTTGTAGGTCAGCGTGGCCTGGGCGGCCACGGCCTGGCGGATCGCCAGGTAGCCCGAGTGGTAGTAGGTGCCGTCGCCCAGGTTCTGGAAGACGTGCGGTGTCCTGGTGAACATCGCATGCGAGACCCAGTCCACGCCCTCGCCGCCCATCTGGATCAGGCCGGCGGTGCTGCGGTCCATCCAGTTGGCCATGAAGTGGCAGCCGATGCCGGCGCGCGCCGTGCTGCCTTCCGGCACGCGGGTCGAGGTGTTGTGCGGGCAGCCGGCGCAGAAGTAGGGCAGGCGCTTGACGCTGTCGCCCGCGTTGGACAGCAGCGCGGGCGGCGTGAAGTCATGGACGTGCGGCAGCAGATGGCGCAGGTGGTTGCGGAAGGTCTCCTGGCGCGGGAAGTGTTCGGCAAACCAGTGCGCGACGATCTCGATCAGGCGCGAGGGCCGCAGCTCGCCCAGCGCCGACACCAGCGGCTTGCCCTGGCGGTCGTGCTTGCCCACGATCACCGGCCGAGCGTGGCTGGGCGCGTTGTAGAACAGCTCCTTGAGCTGCTGCTCGACGATCGCGCCCTTTTCCTCGATGACCAGGATCTCCTTCAGACCGCGCGCGAAGTGGCGCAGGCGTGTGGTCTCCAGCGGCCAGGACAGGCCCACCTTGTAGAGGCGCACGCCGGCCTCGGCCAGCATCGTGGGGCTGATCTCCAGGCGGCGCAGCACCTCCATCAGGTCGTGGTGGGCCTTGCCGCAGGTGACGATGCCCACGGTGGCGTCGACGCTGGCGATGACCTCGCGGTCGATGGTGTTGACGCGCGCGAACGCGGCCACCGCGGCCAGCTTGTCGGCCAGGCGCGACTCAATGCGCAGCGAGGGCAGGTCGGGCCAGCGGTAGTGCAGGCCATCGGGCGGCGGCTGGTGGCCGGTCATCGCGCGCACGGTGTCGGCGTCCACCCAGGCGGCGCGGCGCGCGGCGATCAGGTCCAGGTCCACCGTGCCGGCGCTCTCCACCACTTCCGACAGCGCGGTCAGCCCCACCCAGGCGCCGCTGTAGCGCGACAGCGCCCAGCCATACAGGCCGAACTCGACGATCTCGGCCACATCGGCGGGGGCCACGATCGGCATCTGCCAGCCGATCATCGCGTGCTCGCTCTGGTGCGGCATGCTCGACGACACGCAGCCGTGGTCATCACCGGCCACCACCAGCACGCCGCCCAGCGGCGAGCTGCCATAGGCGTTGCCGTGCTTGAGCGCGTCGGCGGCGCGGTCCACGCCGGGGCCCTTGCCGTACCACAGCGCGAACACGCCCTCGACGGTGCGCTCGGGGTCGCTCTGCACGCGCTGGGTGCCCAGCACCTGGGTGGCGGCCAGCTCCTCGTTGATCGCCGGCACGAAGCGGATGCCGGCGTCCTGCAGCGTGCGCCCGGCCTTCCACACCGCCTGGTCGACCATGCCCAGCGGCGAGCCGCGGTAGCCGCTGATGAAACCGGCGGTGTTCAGCCCAGCGGCCGCGTCGGCCTGGCGCTGCATGTGCAGCAGCCGCACCAGGGCCTGGGTGCCGCTGAAGAAGACGGTGCCACTCGGGGCCCACAGGCCGTCGGGCAGCTGGTAGTCGGGGCGAGCAAGCGCAGGGGTGGGCATCGGGCGGTCCATGGCGAGATCCTGAGGCCGGGGTGGGGGAATGATCTTCCTGGCTGGTTCGGGATCAACCCTGGGTTATCGCTGATTTGTTTCTGTACTTGTCGAATATGGAGAAGCTCATTCTCCTTCTGCAGGCGGATGCGGGTCTGAATTCCGGATTCCGGCGACTTCAGGGTAATCCCGGTCTGGTGATGAATTACATTGGTACCAATGTAATTGGCTCGTGGGACGTTCCGGCCAAGCGCCGGAGGAACGGAAGAAGATGGATCTGATGCACGTGCTGTCGTCGCTGGCCTGGCCGGTGGCCATCGGCCTGGGCTGGGTGGTGGGCGAGATCGTCTACCGCGCTTGGGGCGTGCCGCGCGTGGCGGCCTATGGCCTGCTGGGCTTCGTGCTGGGTGGCACGCAGCTGGGCTGGCTGGGTGATGCGCACCAGACGGATCTGCTGTGGTTGGTGCACGTGGCCTTCGGCTTGACGCTGTTCGAGTTCGGTTTTCGCATCAACCTGAACTGGCTGTGGCGCAATCCGGGCTTCACGCTGCAGGTGGTGGTCGAGGCCGCGCTGATCTTTCTGCTGGTGTGGCTGGCCTGCGGGCTGCTGGGCATGGATCCGCTGGTGTCGTGGATGGTGGCAGCGCTGGCCGCCAGCGGGTCGCCTGCTGGGCTGATGCGGGTGGTCAATGAGGGACGCGCCTCGGGCATCGTCACCGAGCGCTCGCTGCATGCGTCGGCCGTGCAGTGCGTGATCGCGGTGCTGCTGTTCAAGCTGGCGGCCGGCGCCTGGACGCTCAGCAGCCTGGGCGACTGGGGCCAGGCGCTGTGGAACAGCTTCGTGATGCTGCTCGGCTCGGCCGCGCTGGGGGTGCTGTTCGGCGTGTTCCTGCCCTGGCTGATCCACCGCCTGGGGCCGCCGGTGCCCGACACCACGCTGCCCTTCGCGATCGCGGTGATGCTGCTGGTCTCGGTGACGCTGGCCTGGAAGCTCTCCCCCGTGCTGGCCACGCTGGTTTTCGGCCTGATGGCGCGCCATCGGCGCATCGGCCTGACCAGCGCGCAGCGCAATTTCGGTGCGCTGGGTGATGTGATGGCGGTGCTGCTGTTCATCTTCGCCGGCGCGGCGCTGGACGGCGCGCAGGTGCTGCAGGGCTGGTGGATCGGCCTGCTGATCGTGGGCCTGCGCCTGGGCGTGAAACTGGGCGTGGCCTGGGTGGGCGCGCGCAGTGACGGCATGGGCCGCGACAAGGCGCTGCTCGCCGGGGTGGCGTCGACGCCGATCTCGGTCTTCGTGATTCTGCTGCTGGAGCAGGCACGGGTGATGGGGCTGGACGTGCTGGGCGTGGTGGCGCCGCTGGCGGCTGCCACCTGGCTGCTGGAAATCGCCGGCCCGGCCCTGACCCGCTGGGCGCTCAAGCGCGCCAACGAACTGGCCCCGCCCGAGGGCCGCTGAACCGGAGCCTGCCATGCCCCTGCCAAGCTTTGCCACCTCGCGCGCCCTGAGCCTGGGCGTGGAGCTGGAGCTGCAACTGGTCAGCCTGAGCGACCATGACCTGGTCAGCGCCAGCCCGGACATGCTGACGCTGCTGCGCGAGGACCCGCCGCCGGGCCAGGTGGTGCCCGAGATCACGCAAAGCATGATCGAGGTCTCCACCAGCATCCACCACGAGCACGGCAGCCTGCTGCTCGAGCTGCAGCGCATCCGCGACCGGCTGGTGGCGGTGGGCGACCGCATCAATGTGGGCGTTTGCGGCGGCGGCACGCACCCGTTCCAGCAGTGGAGCGAGCGGCGCATCTTCGACAAGCCGCGCTTTCTGGAGGTGTCGGCGCTGTATGGCTACCTGGCCAAGCAGTTCACGGTCTTCGGCCAGCATGTGCACGTGGGCTGCGCCAGCGGCGACGACGCGCTGTACCTGCTGCATGCGCTGTCGCGCTACGTGCCGCACTTCATTGCGCTGTCGGCCTCGTCGCCCTTCGTGCAGCGGCACGACACGCTGTTCCACTCGTCGCGGCTGAACGCCGTGAATGCGTTCCCGCTCAGTGGGCGCGCGCCCTTCGAGCTGTCGTGGCAGGGATTTGTGGACGGCTACTTCGCGGCGATGGAGCGCACCGGCATTGTCTCGAGCATGAAGGACTTCTACTGGGACATCCGGCCCAAGCCCGAGTACGGCACGATCGAGCTGAGGGTGTGCGACACGCCGCTGAGCGTGGAGCACGCCGCCGCGCTGGCGGCCTATCTGCAGTGCCTGTGCCTGCACCTGCTGGAGCGGCGCGAAAACCCGCCGCGCGAGAGCGACTACCTGGTCTACGGCTACAACCGCTTCCAGGCCTGCCGCTTCGGGCTGGACGGCGTGATCGTCGACCCGCGCGATGCGGTCCAGCGGCCCTTGCGCAGCGACATCGCTGACACCCTGGCTCGGCTGCGCACCGAGGCCCATGACCTGGGCGCGATGGCCGCACTGGACCACATCGAACGCGTGCTGGCCGGCCAGGGCGACGCCCAGCGCCTGCGCGAGCGCGCCCGCCAGGCCGGCTGCGCCGAGGCCATGGTCGACCTTGCGCTGCAGCAGTTCCGTGCGTGAGGCGCGGGCCTACACTGGGGCATCGTCATCGTGAGACCGCCGTGGCCCGCAACGCCCCCTCCCTCGACCGCTACAGCCTGCGCATCCTGGCCGAACTGCAGCGTGACTCGCGCCAGACCGTGCAGCAGCTGGCCGAGCGTGTCGGCCTGTCGTCCACGCCCTGCTGGAAACGGGTCAAGGAGATGGAAGCCGCCGGCGTGATCCGCGGCTACACCGCGCTGGTCGACCGCGAGAAGGTGGGTCTGGGCCTGGCGGTGGTGGTGGAGGTCAACCTGGGCGAACACGCCGAAGCCGTGGTGCAGCGCTTCGAGCAGGAAGTGGCCGCATGCCCGGCCATCGTGCGCTGCCTGGCCACCACCGGCCAGAGCGACTACATCATGACCGTGCTGGTGGCCGATGTGGCCTCGTACGAGCGCTTCCTGCACGACACCCTGTTCAAGCTGCCGGGTGTGGCGCATGTGCGCTCGGCCATCGTGCTGAAGGAAGTGAAGGCGGTGGTGGCCCTGCCAGTGGAGGCCGGCTGATCACTCGATGACCAACTGCCGCAGCCAGCGCGCGCCCGCTGGCACCTCGTGGCGCTGCGCCGGGCCGAAGGGCGGCACGTCCAGCCGCGTCGGTGGCGCGCCGATGGCGTTGAGGTCCACGGCCTGCGGTGTGCCCACCAGCGTGTTGCCCTGCTCGCGCAACGCGAAGTACAGGCCGTTCCACAGCTTGGCGCCAAACTCGGCCGGGCTCTTGTGCAGGAACAGCAGGCTGTGCTCCAGCCAGGCCAGCTGCCCCGGCGCCACCGTGCCGGGCTGCGCGTAGGGGTAGGGCACCTGGCAGCTGATCTCGGGGCCGCCGGGCAGGCACTTGAACTCGCGCATCGACAGGAAATGGTCGGTGAAGGCTTCGTGGCGCCAGCGGATGCTGAACTGGCGCGTGTCGCCTGACGCGGGCGTGAAGGTGATGGTGCCGATCGGGGTGCGCTGGCCATCGCCGGTGATCGCCAGCAGGGTTTTGGTGCCGCTGTAATCGAAGGCTCCCGCGGCCGATGTGGCAGCGCACAGCAGCATGGCGATCCAGCGTGACGGGCGGGTCATCTCAGCGCCCCGCCATGAAGTGCGCCACCAGTGCATTGGCGTGGCCGTGGCCCAGGCCGTGTTGGCTCTTGAGCAGCGCCACCAGTTCCATGTGCTTCATCGGGCCGGCTGCACGCAGCACGCCCAGCCAATGCTCGACGGGCTGTCCATAGGTCTTCTCGATCGAGGGGAAGTAGGACGCTGGGCCTTTGAGCTTGGCGTTGTCGGGCATGGGGGGCTCCACCAGATGGAAGGCCGAGTATCGGCTCAAGCGGGCCGGTCGCGCCAGCGCAGCGCGGGCCGCTCGACCAGCGCGTACATCGCCGCGCCGGCCACCAGTGCCGCCGCGCCATAGACACTGAAGGCCAGCAGCCCGCGGCCCTGCAGCGCGGTACCCCAGTGCCACTGCACCAGGTGATAGGCCGGCTTGTGCACCAGGTACAGGCTGTAGGAGACCGCGGCCAAGGCGCCCGCACCGGGAACGCACCAGCGACCGATCAGGCTGTCGCGCCCGGCGCCGGCAAACACCAGTGCGGCCAGCGCCACCGACAGCAGCGGCCAGCCCAGGCTGACACCCAGCAGGCTGACGCGCTCCTGCAGCACCCAGAACGCCACGCCCAGGCCGGCCGCGCCCCCCAGCGCCGCCAGATCGGCCCAGCGCCGTGCGCGCTGCCACCAGACCGGCCGGCATTGCTGCACCGCGGCCAGCGCCACGCCGCACAGCAGGCCGTCGAGCCGGCACCAGCTGGGGTAGTACAGGTCCTCCAGGAACCAGTTGCGCGTCAGGTCCGGGTCGGTGGCGGTGCCGTGCTGGAACAGCGCCGCGCGCAGCACCATGGCACCCAGCAGCAGGCCCAGGCCCAGCGCCCACGCGCTGCGCGCCGATCCCCAGCGCCACAGGCCCAGCGCGATCAGCGGGAACAGGGCGTAGAAATGCTCCTCCACGCACAAGGACCAGGCATGCGAGAAGGCCTGGTTCACGCTGTAGTCGATCGTCAGGTTGACGGTGAAGCTCAGGAACTTCCAGGCCGGCTCCAGGCCCGGCGCCTCGCGCCAGCCGGGCCAGCTCAAGTAGAGCAGCAGCGTCGCCAGGTAGGCCGGCAGGATGCGCCAGGCCCGGCGCCGGTAGAAGCCCGCCAGCGACAGCCGCTCACCGCGCTGCAGGACCGCCAGCACCTGCCCGCCGATCAGGTAGCCGCTGAGCACGAAGAACAGATCCACCCCCATCCAGCCGTGGCGCGACAGCCAGGACCAGTCCGGTCCCAGTCCGCCGACGATCCACGAATGGAACAGCATCACCCAGACGATGGCCACGGCGCGCAGCAGGTCGAGTCCGGGCAGGGCGTGGGGCATGGCCCGCGATTGTGGCGGTGCGGGGGCTGTCACCGAACCGTCAAACATTTTCACGATAATGGAAGGATGGAAAACAAAGACGCCGCGCACCTCCTGGCTGCGCTGGGCCAGCCGCACCGGCTGGCCGTGTTCCGTGCGCTGGTGGTGGCCGGGCCCGACGGGCTGACACCCGGCGTGCTGGCCGAACAACTGGGCCTGCCGCCGGCCACCTTGTCCTTTCACCTGAAGGCGCTGACCCACGCCGGCCTGGTCGATGCCACGCGCGATGGCCGACACCTGGTCTACCGCGCTGATTTCACCCGCATGAACGCGCTGCTCGCCTTCCTGACCGCCAGCTGCTGTGCCGGCCAGCCCTGCGAGCTCAGCACGGCGGCAACCCTCTCCTGTTCCTGCTGAGGTCCTGCCATGTCCGATGCCCCCTACCAGGTGCTGTTCATCTGCACCGGCAACTCCGCCCGCTCCATCATGGCCGAGGCGCTGCTGGCCCACCTGGGCGGTGGCCGCTTCGTCGCCCATTCGGCGGGCAGTCACCCGACCGGCCAGGTGCACCCGCTGGCGCTGGCCACGCTGGCCGAGCTGGGCGTGCCCCAGCAGGGTCTGCGTTCCAAGTCCTGGGACGAGTTTGCCGGGCCCCAGGCCCCGGTGCTGGACTTCACCTTCACCGTCTGCGACCGCGCGGCCGGTGAGACCTGCCCGCTGTGGCCGGGCCAGCCGATGACGGCGCATTGGGGCGTTGAGGACCCCGCCGCGCCCGATGACGACGCCCAGCGCCAGCGGCGCCGCTTCCTGGAGGTGGCGCTGGTGCTCAAGCGACGCATCGAATTGCTGCTGGCCCTGCCCATCGCTTCGCTGGCCCCCCTGTCCCTGCAACACGAGATCCGAGCCATCGGACAACACTGAGATGACCACCCACGTCCTGATCCTGTGCACCCACAACTCGGCCCGCAGCGTGCTGTCCGAAGGCATGCTCAACCACCTGGCCGCCCAGCGCGGCGCTGATGTGCGCGCCCACAGCGCCGGCAGCGCGCCCAGCGGCCGCATCAACCCGTATGCGCTGCAGGCGCTGCAGGCGGCGGGGGTGGATACCGCCGGCTACCGCAGCAAGAGCTGGGACGAGTTCACAGGCCCCGAGGCGCCGCCGCTGTCGATCGTCATCACGGTGTGCGACAGCGCCGCGGCCGAGACCTGCCCGGTGTTCTTCGGCGGGCCCGGCCAGCAGCCGCTGAAGGTGCACTGGGGCTACCCCGATCCGTCCAACGCCGCCGAGGCCGACAAGCCCCGCGCCTTCGAACTGACGCGCCAGGCCATCGGCTACAAGATGCTGCAACTGCTGGACTTGCCGTTGGCCACACTGCCGCGGCCCGAGCTGCAGGCGGCCTTCGAGCGCATCGCGCGCAGCTGAGCGGGAGCGTTGCATGAGTTTCTTCGAGCGCTACCTCAGCGTCTGGGTCTTCCTGTGCATCGTCGCCGGCATTGCACTGGGCCAGGTGATGCCCGGTCCGGTGCAGGCCATCGGTGCGATGGAAGTCGCGAAGGTCAACCTGCCGGTGGGCGCGCTGATCTGGGTGATGATCATCCCGATGCTGCTGCGCATCGATTTCGGCGCGCTGCACCAGGTGCGCCAGCACTGGAAGGGCATCGGCGTCACGCTGTTCGTCAACTGGGCGGTCAAGCCCTTCTCGATGGCGCTGCTGGGTGGCCTGTTCGTGCGCCAGGTCTTCGCACCCTGGCTGCCGGCCGATCAGCTCGACAGCTATATCGCCGGCCTGATCCTGCTGGCCGCGGCGCCGTGTACCGCGATGGTCTTTGTGTGGAGCCGGCTGACCAATGGCCATCCGCTGTTCACGCTCAGCCAGGTGGCGCTCAACGACCTGATCATGGTGTTCGCCTTCGCGCCGCTGGTGGGCCTGCTGCTGGGCCTGGCCAGCATCACCGTGCCCTGGGACACGCTGCTGGTGTCGGTGGGGCTGTACATCGTGGTGCCGGTGCTGATCGCGCAGGGGCTGCGCCGGGCGCTGCTGGCGCGCGGCCAGGCCGCGTTTGACGCCGCGCTGGCGCGCATCGGCCCGTGGTCGATCGGTGCGCTGCTGGCCACGCTGGTGCTGCTGTTCGCCTTCCAGGGCCGGGCCATCCTGGCGCAGCCGCTGGTGATCGCGATGCTGGCGGTGCCCATCCTGATCCAGGTGCTGTTCAACGCCGGCCTGGCCTACGGCCTGAACCGCTGGCTGGGCGAGGCCCACTGCGTGGCAGCGCCGTCCTGCTTGATCGGCGCCAGCAACTTCTTCGAGTTGGCGGTGGCGGCGGCGATCAGCCTGTTCGGCTTTGAATCGGGCGCCGCACTTGCGACGGTGGTGGGCGTGCTGATCGAGGTGCCGGTGATGCTGCTGGTGGTGCGCTGGGTCAACCGCAGCAAGGGCTGGTACGAGGCCGCCGGCGCCGCGCGCTGAACCTGCGCCGGATCAAGCCCGGCGGCGCGGCCTGGCGCAAGATCAAGGCCTACCCACAGGAGACACGATGAGCACACTGGACGTTTTCGAACCCGCGATGTGCTGCCCCAGCGGGGTGTGCGGCGTGGACGTGGACCCGGTGCTGGCCCAGTTCGGCGCCGACCTGCAGGCGCTGGCCGAGGCCGGCGTGACGGTGCAGCGCCACAGCCTGAGCCACGCGCCGCAGGCCTTTGCGGCCCACCCCGAGGTGCTGCGCGAGCTGCAGGCCGGTGTGGAGCGGCTGCCGATCGTCGTGGTCGATGGCCGCATCGCCTCCACCGGCGTCTACCCCGGCAAGTTGCAGATGATGCGCCTGCTGGGCCTGCCCATCAGCACCGCTGACAAACCGCACATCAAGCTGGGCGCCTGCGGCTGCGCGCCCGGCCAGTGCTGAGCGTGGCGCCGCGGCTGCCGCAGGCCGACACCCGCTGCCTGTTCTTCACCGGCAAGGGCGGCGTCGGCAAGACCTCGCTGGCCTGCGCCACCGCCTGGCGGCTGGCCGAGGCTGGCCGGCGCGTGCTGCTGGTCAGCACCGACCCGGCCTCCAACCTCGACGAGGTGCTGGAGACTCCGCTGAGCGGCGACCCCACGCCGGTGACAGCGGTGCCGGGCCTGAGCGCGCTCAACATCGACCCCGAGGCGGCTGCGGCCGCCTACCGCGAGCGCATGGTCGGCCCCTACCGCGGGGTGCTGCCCGAGGCCGCGCTGCGCAGCATGGAGGAGCAGTTCTCCGGCAGCTGCACGGTCGAGATTGCTGCCTTCGACGCCTTTGCTGCGCTGCTGGCCGGCCAGGGTGCGGCAGCCGGCTTCGATCACGTGGTCTTCGACACCGCGCCCACCGGCCACACCCTGCGCCTGCTGAGCCTGCCCTCGGCCTGGAGCGGTTTCCTGCAGGACAACCGCAGCGGCACGTCCTGCCTGGGGCCCTTGTCGGGCCTGGCGGCGCAGCGCGCGCTGTACGCCCAGGCGCTGGCGGCGCTGACCAACCCCACGCTGACCACCCTGGTGCTGGTGGCCCGCCCCGACACCGCCGCGCTGCGCGAGGCCGAGCGCACCCGCCATGAACTGGCCGACCTGGGTGTGCGCTCGCTGGCGTTGGCGCTCAACGGCCTGCTGCAGGTGCCTGGCCCCGACGCGGTGGCGCAGGCCATGGCCGCGCGCCAGCAGGCGGCGCTGGCGGCGATGCCCGCCGGCCTGGCGGCGCTGCCGCGCAGCGAGACCGGCTTCATCCCGCGCGGCCTGGTGGGACTGGCGGCGCTGCGGGCCTTTCTGCATCCGGTGGCGCAGGTCGAATCAGTGACGGCCGCTGAGCCTGTGGACATGCCCGGCGGCCTGGGCCCGCTGCTGGCCGAGATCGAGGCCGGCGGCCATGGCCTGGTGATGACCATGGGCAAGGGCGGCGTGGGCAAGACCACGGTGGCGGCGGCGCTGGCGGTGGCGCTGGCGCGGCGCGGCCATCCGGTGCTGCTGTCCACCACCGACCCCGCAGCGCACCTGGAAGGCGCGCTGGGCGCTGCGGTGCCGGGCCTGCAGGTGCAGCGCATCGACCCGGCGGCCGAGGTGGCGCGCTACCGCGCGGCAGTGATGGACCGCGCCGGCGCCGGCCTGGACGCCGCGGCCCGCGCCTTGCTCGATGAGGACCTGCGCTCGCCCTGCACCGAGGAGATCGCGGTCTTCCACGCCTTTGCCGCCACGGTGGCGCAGGCCCAGGGCCGCTTCGTGGTGCTCGACACCGCGCCCACCGGCCACACCATCTTGCTGATGGACGCCGCCGAGGCCTACCACCGCGAGGTGCTGCGCAACCAGGGCGAGTTGCCCGAGGCCGTGCGTCAACTGCTGCCGCGGCTGCGCGATCCGGCCTACACGCGGGTGCTGATCGTCACCCTGCCCGAGGCCACGCCGGTGCACGAGGCCGAGCACCTGCAGCACGAGCTGCGGCGCGCCGGCATCGAGCCCTTTGCCTGGGTCATCAACCAAAGCCTGCTGGCCAGCGGCACGGCCGACGCGGTGCTGGCCGACCGCGCCGCGCGCGAGGCGCCGTTCATTGCCCAGGTGCTGCAGCGCGCGGCGCGCCGCACGGCGCTGCTGCCCTGGCAGTGCGAGGCGCCGGTGGGCGCCGATGCGCTGGCGGCCCTGGCGGCGCGCTGAGTCGCTCAGCAGCAGGAGGACTTCGGGCCGGCGGCAGCCAACGGGATGCCGATCGGCTTGCCGCGCGTCACCGGCGCGGCCTCGGACTTCGGCGCACAGCAGGCCGACTCGGCGCTGGCCGCACGCGCCTCGCTGAAGACCGGGATGTCGCCCAGCGTGTGGTAGTGCTCCCAGGCGATGCCCTGCGGGTCGGTCACCCAGTGCTTGTCGCTGCGGGCATAGCAGCAGGTGGTGGCGCCTTCGTCCAGCAAGGGCGCATCGGCGGCCTCGGCGCGGGCGCGCAGCTCGGCCAGTTCCTCGGCGCTGTCGGCCTGGAAGCCCAGGTGGTCGATGCCGGGCGCGTGGCCGCGGGTGGAGATGGCGAAGTTGATGCGTGGGTCGTCGAGCATCCACTTGGCGTAGTCGGGCTCGACGCGCGCCGGCTGGGCGGCGAACAGGCGCGAGTAGAAGGCGATGCTGGCGTTCAGGTCCTGCACATGCAGGTGGACGTGGAAGCGCTTCATGGGGTCTCCGGTTGGGCGAGGGGGGCGGGTTCACAGCAGGCGGCGGCAGCGCCGGCGCAACAGTGGTCGGTGAGGAAGGACAGCAGCGCGTCCATGCGCTCGTAGGCGGCGCGGTAGACCAGGCTGCGGCCGTCGCGGGTGGCCTGCACCAGGCCGGCCTGCGACAGCTCCTTCAGGTGGAAGGACAGGGTGTTGGGCGGGATGCCCAGCGCCTCGGCCAGCAGGCCGGGGTTCAGGCCCGCGGGGCCGGCCACCACCAGCGCACGGAAGGCCCGCAGCCGGTGTTGCTGGGACAGCGCGGCCAGAGCGCGCAGCACGTCTTGTTCATCCATAATTCCAGAATACTGGAAATACAGAGATGGTGCAAGCGGGGTTTGAGGGCCTGTTCCTGCGATTGGGTCGCTGGAATTCAGGGTAAACCCTCATCTGTCGGCGACAATCGCCAGCTTTCCGAACGACCGTTCACTTTCACCGATGTCTTCCCGAGTTCTGAACCGCGCGCTGCGCGACAAGCGCATGTCGGCCGACGAGGCCGCCGCCCTGATCCACGACGGCGACCACGTCGGCATGAGCGGCTTCACCGGCGCCGGCCATCCGAAGACCGTGCCGCTGGCGCTGGCCCGGCGCATGGACGCGGCGCACGCCGCCGGCCAGCCCTTCAAGATCGGCATGTGGACCGGTGCGTCCACGGCGCCCGAGCTGGACGGCGCGCTGGCCCGCGCCAACGGCGTGGACCTGCGCCTGCCCTACCAGAGCGACCCGGCCTGCCGCGACCGCATCAACCATGGCGACATGGACTACATCGACCTGCACCTGTCGCATGTGGCGCAGTACGCCTGGTTCGGCTTCTTCGGGAAGCTCGATACCGCGGTGGTCGAGGTCTCGGGCGTGCTGGAGGACGGCCGGCTGGTGCCCTCGTCCAGCGTGGGCAACAACAAGACCTGGCTGGACCAGGCCGACAAGATCATCCTGGAGGTCAACGCCTGGCAGAACCCGGCGCTTGATGGCCTGCACGACATCTACTACGGCACCGCCCTGCCGCCGCAGCGCCAGCCCATCCCGCTGACCCGCCCCGACCAGCGCATCGGCGAGCCCTATTTCCGCATCGATCCGGCCAAGGTGGTGGCGGTGGTGGAGACGAACCACCCCGACCGCCAGACCGCCTTCAGCGCCCCCGATGACACCTCGCTGGCCATCGCCGCGCACCTGATCGAGTTCCTGCAGCACGAGGTCAAGGCCGGCCGGCTGCCGCCCGCGCTGCTGCCGATCCAGAGCGGCGTGGGCAACATCGCCAACGCGGTGCTGGCGGGGCTGAACAAGGGCCCGTTCCAGGGCCTGTCCGCCTTCACCGAGGTGCTGCAGGACGGCATGCTGGAGATGCTGGAAAGCGGCACGCTGACAAGCGCCTCGGCCACCGCTTTCTCGCTCAGCAGCGAGGCGCTGGCGCGGCTGAACGCCGACCTGGCGTCCTACCGCGGCCGCATCCTGCTGCGCCCGCAGGAGATCAGCAACCACCCCGAGCTGATCCGCCGCCTGGGCCTGATCGCGATGAACGGCATGATCGAGGCCGACCTCTACGGCAACGTCAACTCCACCCATGTGATGGGCAGCTCGATCATGAACGGCATCGGGGGCTCGGGCGACTTTGCCCGCAACGCCTACCTCAGCGTGTTCATGACGCCCAGCACCGCCAAGGGCGGGCGCATCAGCTGCATCGTGCCCATGGTCAGCCATGTCGACCACACCGAGCACGACGTGCAGGTCATCGTCACCGAGCAGGGCCTGGCCGACCTGCGCGGCCTGAGCCCGAAGAAGCGCGCCGCGCTGATCATCGAGCGCTGCGCGCACCCCGACTACCGCCCCGCGCTGCACGACTACTTCGACCGCGCCTGTCGCGGCGCGCCGGGTCTGCACACGCCGCACCTGCTGGGCGAGGCCCTGGCCTGGCACCAACGCTACCTGGCCGACGGCCACATGTGAGGCTGCAGCGCGCGCGTTGGCGACAATGCGCGCGACGATGAGACTCAAGCCCCCACCCCGGCCGCTGGCCCGCCTGCAGCGTGAAGCCTTGGACTGGCGCCGCTGGTGGACGCGCGGCGTGGTGCTGCGGGCGGCCGTGTCATCTGGCCAGGCCTGGTGGCTACCCTTGCTGGTGACACCTGCGCTGGCCGCGGGCCTCGAGTGGGTGACGCGCCGCTCTGGGGCACCGGCTAGGCCTCCACGCGGGTGCTGCCGCTGGTTCATGTGTTGCTGAAGTTCGTGGCCACCTGGTGGACCGCCTGGTCGGGCGTGCCGGCGGGCATCTTCGCGCCCTCGCTGGCAATCGGTGCGGCGCTGGGCAGCAATGTGGCGGTGCTGAGCGGCCACGCAGGCGTCGCTGACGTCCTTCATCATCGTCATGGAGATGGTCGACGGCCACCAGATGGTGCTCAGCCTGATGGCCTGCGCGCTGGTGGCCAGCGGCGTCTCGCGCCTGGTCACCCGGCCTTTGTACGCCGGTCTGGCCGAGGCGCAGCGCTCGCGCCTGCCGCGCTGACCAGGTCGGCCAGCGGGATCGCCCCCGCGTTGCGGGCCGGCGCCAGGCGGGTTAGCAGCAGGCCCAGGTCGTGGTCGAGGCGGGCCAGGGTGTCGGCATCCAGACCGGCCAGCGCATCGGGCAGCACGCCGCTGAACGGACCCGGTGCGCGCGCCAGCACCGCCTGACCGGCGGGCAGCAGGTGCAGTTGCAAGGCGCGCTTGTCGCTGGCGGCGCGCCGGGCCTCCAGCAGCGACAAGGCCGAGAGCGACTTGACCAGGTTGCTGGCGGTGGTCTGGTGGATGTCCATGGCCCGCGCCAGCTCGCCCACGCCCAGGCCTGGCTGCGCCTGCACCACGCTCAGCGCCCACAGCTGGGCGCCGCCGATGCCGGCCTCGCGCTCCACCTGCTGGAAGTGGCGCTTCACGGCATTGAACACCGCACGAAAGCGCCGCAGTACGCGGGCGGCGGCCTGGGCCTCGGTGCTCACCTGGGGATGTCCTCGTGCTGCGGCGGCCGCGCCGGCGCGCGCCACCAGTGGGCCGGCGGCACCAGCACCGGCTGCTCCGGCTGTGCCAGGAAGTGCGGCGACATGATCTGCACGCCATGCCGGTTGAAGGCGTCCTGGATCGCCGCGTGCAGCGCCGACAGGATGGCCACGCGCTCCAGCGGCTGGTCGATGTGCGCGAACAGCTCGTAGACCACGTAGAAGTCGTTCAACGCGCGCTGGTGCACGAAGGCCGCCGGCTCGGTGCGCACGCCGGGCGTGGCGTGCGCGGCCTCGGTGAGCAGCGCATGCACCTGGCGCCAGGGCGTGTCGTAGCCCACCGACACGGTGGTGCTCAGCAGCGTGCCCTGGGTGCCGGCCAGCTTGGAGTAGTTGCGGATCGGCTGGCTGGTCAGCAGGCTGTGCGGCAGCGTCACCTCTTCATTGCGCATGGTCACCAGCTTGACAGCCAGCGCGCCCACCTCGCTGACCACACCCTCGGTGCTGCCCACCGCCACGAAGTCCCCCTTGCGCAGGCTGCGCGAGTACACCACCACCAGACCGCTCATCAGCTGCGTCACCACCCCGCTGGAGCCCAGCGTGACCATCACGCCCAGCAGTACGCTCAGGCCCTTGAAGGCATCGGTGCCGGCGCCGGGCAGGTAGGGATAGGCGGCGGCCAGCGCCAGGCCCCAGACGATCACCGCGGTCAGGCGGCGCGTGGCGCCCACGGTTTCGGCGTGCAGCAAGGGCAGGCGCAGCTTGCCGTCCTGCACCTGACGGAACAGCAGGCCCAGGCCCTCGTGTACCGCGCGGGCCAGCACCATCACCAGGGCCACCGTCAGCAGGCCGGGGATCGCGCCCAGCATGCCGGCCACGGCCCAACCGCCCAGTTGCTGGACGAAGCCAGCCACCTGCTGACTCCAGGGCTGGGTCCAGGGGAAGGCGGCCAGCGCGGCCAGCGTGCCGGCCCACAGGCCCCCGGCGGCCAACAGCCAGCAAGCGGCGGCGCCCAGGCGCCAGCCGATCAGACGCAGGTAGGCGCTGCGGCCGCCGTCGCGGCGCAGGCGCGCGGCATTGCCGCGGTCGTGGCAGGTGCCGTACAGCCGCGCCAGGCCCCAGCCGCCCAGGCCCCACAGCAGCAGCACGCCGGCCACCACCGCGCCACCGCGCCACCACAGCGCCGGCTCGGCCTGGGCGCGGCGCGCCTGCACGGCATCGATCAGCCGGTGGCGCGCGCGCTCGGCGGCGGCCATCAGGCCGGCGTGTTCCTCGGGGTCCAGATCGCTGGTCTGCAGCGTGAACACCGGCTGCTCGCCAACAGTCAGCAGCACCGCTGGCGGATCGGCCTGCGGCACCGGGCGGACCTGGACCTCGCCGGCC
Organism: Ideonella aquatica; assembly: GCF_018069755.1. GTDB lineage: Bacteria > Pseudomonadota > Gammaproteobacteria > Burkholderiales > Burkholderiaceae_C > Ideonella > Ideonella aquatica. The sequence continues at coordinate 198,467 of NZ_JAGQDE010000002.1, forward strand.
AGCGCCGCCTCGTCCAGCGTCTGGAATCGGCGCTGCGCCCGGGTGACGCGCTCGGCCGGATCCAGCCCGCCTTGCGGCGCGCGCAGCTCGACCACCGGGCGGTTGAACAGGCGCAGCTCCTGGGGCTCGGCGGCCCAGGCCGGGCCGGCGGCCAGCATCAGCAGGGCCAGCATCCCATACACGCAGCGGTTCACAGCCACAGTCCCACCTCCCCCAGCCCATCGAACTGCGCCTGCACCCGCTGGCCGCGCGACACCGGCACGCCGCCGCACCAGGCGCCGGTGCTGACCACGGTGCCGGCAGGCACGGTGGCACCATGCCGTGTGAGGTGGCGCAGCCAGCCCGGCAGCAGCCAGGTGGGCGCGCCCAAGGGGTGACTGCCACGGAACCCGATCGGTGCATCGCCGCCCACCCGCAGGCGGCCGGCCTGCGCCGTCCAGTCCACCGCGCACCAGGGCCGCCAGGGCCCCAGGACCAGTGCGCCATGCACCTGAAAGTCGGCCAGCTTCAGCAGCGGCGGCGTGTGGGTCAGCTCGCGCCAGCGGCTGTCGACCACCTCGATCGCCACCGCCAGCGCATCGACCAGTGCCGGTGCCTCGTCGGGGTGCAGGCCCTGGGCGGTGGCGGGATCGACCGACCGGCCCAGGCGCAGTGCGATCTCGGCTTCCACCAGCACCGGCTGCAGCAGCCAGGACTGCGAGCGCAGGTCGGCGCCATCGCCGTGGACGCCCGAGGGCAGCAGCGGCGCGTGCGTCAACGGCACATCGCAGGCGGCGCTGCCGCTTTTCCAGCAGCGCGGCAGCTCGTCGGCGGACCATTCGCCCAGCGCCACGCCCACGGCCTGCTGCAGCGCGTAAGCGGCTTCGGCGTCGGGCAGGGCCAGCGTCCAATGGCTGGCAGGCTCCAGCGCGCGCTGCTGGCGTCGCGCGGTCAGCAGCGCGTCGCGCAGGGCGGCCTGGGTCGGGTGCATGGTGGCCGATGCTAACTGCGTGGCAGCGCCCCGCCCAGGTGCCGCGCCGCCACACGTTCGACGAAGACGCCAAAGGCCTGCAGCAGCGGCGCGCCGTCGAAGGCTGCGCCGTCGAGCTGCCCCAGCGCCTGCACCGTGGCCTCCAGCGTCGAGATCTGGTCGACGCGCCGCGCCGCACGGATCGCCCGGTAGCGGGTGGGCGGCGGCGCGGCCAGCGCCAGCCGAGGCAGCGCTTGCAGCGCTGGGTGCTCCAGCAGCAGGCGCAGGCTCTTGCGCCAGGTGGCGTCGATCACCACCAGGCGGGTGGGCGCCTCGGTCACCCGAGGCCCCTCCAGCGGCGCTGGCGCGGCCGGCACATCCGGGTACAGCAGGCGCGTCACGCGGCCCGGACGGTGCAGCAGCGCGGCCAGCGTCACGGCGTCAAAGCGCTCGCCCACCACCACCTCGCAGTCGGTCAGTGACAGGCGCAGCAGCGCCACGCTGTTCTTCGCCTGGCGCTGCTCCTGCGGATGCTGCAGCACCAGCACCTCGCTGCGGTGCGGCGTGGGGCGGATCAGATCGCACAGGCACGTGGCTTGCGGACGCAGGCAGCGTGCGCAGACCGCGCGGCGGCTGGCGTGGGGCAGGCGTTCGGAAGCGTTCACGCAGGGATAATGGCACGCCCGGTCCGCCGGCCGCGCCTGTGCGGCGTTGAGCCCGGTGATGATGAAACCTGTGTCCCACCGCATGCGCCTGACTCCCCTGATCGCTGTGCTGACGCTGGCCGCCCTGGCCGGCTGTGCGACCCGCGAGGCCAAGAAGGTCTCGGTCTACCAGCGCGAGGGCTTCGAGACCACGGAAACCTACTCGCGCCTGTTCGATGCTCCGGTGGCCGTGACCTGCGAGGCCGCGCGCCGCGCGCTGCTGAGTCAGGGCTACCTGATCGGCAGCCAGCGGCCCGACAGCGTGGCTGGCAGCAAGAGCTTCCAGCCCGATGGCGAGGTGCACATGCAGATCACCTTCAACATCGTCTGCCTGCCCGAGGGCCGTGGCGGGCGCATCGCCACCGCCTTCGTCAGCGCGATCCAGGACCGCTACGCGCTGAAGAAGAACTCCAACTCGGCCAGCCTGGGCGTGGGCGCGCTGGGCAGCCTGTCGATCCCGGTGGCGGCCACCGACGATTCGCTGGTCAAGGTGGCCAGCGAGACCATCCCTGCCGGCCCCTTCTACGACCGCTTCTTCGGCCTGATGCAGCGCTACCTCGAGGATGCGTCCGAGGAAAGCGCCCCGGCGCCATTGATCGAGCCGCCGCCCATGGCCGCGCCGGCCCGCGCGGCCTCGGCCCCGGCGGCTGCAGCGGCCTCCGCACCGGCCTCCGCCGCCTCTTGAAAACCGGCCGGGCTGCCGCCACCTGCGGCAACATCATGGCCGACACCTCTTCCTCCCAGGTTCTGCGGCTGCCGATCGAATGGCAGCCGCTGGTGGTCACCGCCGCGCTGCTGCAGCGCTTCGAGGCGGGCGGGCAGCCGATGGCGCCGCAGCAGTACCGCGCGCTGGCCCAGCAGGCGCGCACCCTGCTGGACGGGGCCACGCCCGGCCCGGCGCTGGACAGCTTGCTGCACGCCTTCCCGGTGCTGAGTGACCTGTACGAGAACAGCCACTACGAGCACGCGGGCCTGTGCCGGCATCCGCTGGACGCCGCGCTGGCGGCCGAGCAGGCCGCGCGCCAGGCGCTGCAACGCGCGGCCTCCTGATCAGCGGAAGCGCTCGGGGTCGATCCCGTGGCGGTGCAGCTTGTCGTAGAGCGTCTTCTTGGGCGTGCCCAGCTGCTGCATCACGTCCTGCATCCGGCCCTGGCAGCGCCGCAGCGCCTGCTCGATCAGCGCCTTTTCCACACGCTCCATCTGCTGCGCCAGCGGCACCACCGGCGTGCGCTCGTCGGCGCCGGGCAGGGGTGAGGCCTCGCCCTCCAGCACGAAACGGTCGGCCGCGTTGCGCACCTCGCGCACATTGCCGGGCCAGTCGTGCGCCATCAGCTCGCGCAGGCGCTCGGCGCTGGGCTCGGGCGGCGGCAGGCCGTAGCGCTCGGCGGCAGCCCGCACGAAGTGGGTGAACAGCAGCGGGATGTCCTCGCGCCGCTCGCGCAGCGGCGGCAGGCGCAGCACCGCCACGTTCAGCCGGTAGTAGAGGTCGGCGCGAAAACGCCCCTGCTCGGACAGCGTCAGCAGGTCGTACTTGGTGGCGGCCACCACGCGAAGGTTGACCGGCAGCTCCTCGTTCGAGCCCAGGCGCGCCAGGCGGCGCTCCTGCAGGATGCGCAGCAGCTTGATCTGCATGGGCATCGGCATCGATTCAATCTCGTCGAGCAGCAGCGTGCCGCCGTTGGCATGCTCGATGCGGCCGATGCGTCGCTTGGCCGCCGAGGTGAAGGCGCCGGCCTCGTGGCCGAAGAGCTCGCTGTCGAGCAGGGTGTCGGGCAGGCCGCCGCAGTTGATCGCCACGAAGTGGCGGTCGCGGCGCGGGCTGTGGTCGTGCAGACAGCGCGCCACCACCTCCTTGCCGGTGCCGGTCTCGCCGTGGATCATCACGTCGGCCGAGGTGGCGGCCAGGCGCAGGATCATGCGCTTGACCTCCTGCATCGCCGCCGACTGGCCCAGCAGCACCGACTCAATCCCGCTGCGCTCGGCCAGCTGCTCGCGCAGCTCATCGAGCGCCACGCGCATCATGCGCCGCTCCAGCGCGCGGGTGGCGGTTTCCACGAAGCGCTCGGGCGAGAAGGGCTTCTCGATGAAGTCGTAGGCGCCCGAGCGCATCGCCCGCACCGCCATCGACACATCGCCGTGCGCGGTCACCACCACCACCGGCATCTCGGGGTCGATCGCCTTGATGCGGTCGAGCAGCGTGAGGCCGTCCATGCCGGGCAGGCGCACGTCGGTGATGACGATGGCCGGCAGGCCAGCGGCCAGCTGCGGCAGCAGTTGCTCGGCGGTGCCGAAGGCCTGCACCTCCAGGCCCGAGAGCTCCAGCGTCTGCACCAGGCTGGCACGCACCGGCGGGTCGTCCTCGACGAAGAGGACCTTGAAGCCTTCAAACATGACTGTCTTCCATCGCGGGCAGATCAAACTCGAACACCATGCCGCCCGCTGCACCCCGGTGCGCACGCAGCGAGCCGCCCATCTCACCGACGATTTTCGACGAGATCACCAGGCCCAGGCCCAGGCCTTCGCCCGCGGGCTTGGTGGTGTGGAAGGGCTCGAACAGGCGCGCCATCGCTGCCTCGTCCACGCCGGGGCCGTTGTCGATCACCTGCACCAGGACACGGTCGCCCAGCGGCCGACCGAGTACCGTCATGCGGGCCTCGGGCCGGCCGGCCAGCGCGTCCAGCGCGTTGCCGCACAGGTTCAGCAGCACCTGCTCCAGCCGGGTGGCGTCGGCGCGCAGTTGCAGGCCGTCGGGCACGTCCAGGTCCACCGTCACCGGCTCGTGGTGCAGGCGGTGCTCCAGCATCAGCAGCACATTGCGGGCGGCGCGCTCCAGCGGCACTGGCTGGGCGTGCAGACTGTCCTTGCGGGCGAAGGACTTGAGCTGGTTGACGATGCGGCCCATGCGCTCGGCCATCTCATCGATGCTGCGCAGGTTGTCGGACACGGCCTGCTGGCGCCCGCCCTCCAGCAGCCGCAACGCATTGCGCGACAGCGCGCGCAGCGCGGTCAGCGGCTGGTTGATCTCGTGCGAGATGCCGGCCGACATCTGGCCCAGCACCGCCATCTTGCCGGCCTGCATCAGCTCGTCCTCGGCCAGCTCGCGCTGGGCGATCTGGCGCTTGAGCTCGTCGTTGGCGCTCAGCAGCTCGGCGGTGCGCTCGTCCACCTGCTGCTCCAGCTGGTCGTGGGCCGACTGCAGTGCATTGCGCGCCTGCAGCAGCTGGCGCATGGCGCGGCGGCGCTGCAGCAGGTAGAGCACCAGGCCGCCCAGCAAGGCGCCCACCGCGGCACCGGCCCAGGCCGCCTGGCGCGCCTGGCGCCACACCTCCGACGGGTCGGACAGCGCCAGCAGGCGGGCGGCCAGCGGCACGATCGGCCGCTCCTGGGCCACGAAGGGCGTTTCGCGCCGCGGGTTGGCGGGGTCGGGGGCGCGCACCAGTGTGGCCCCGGCCTCCAGCAGGCGCTGCACCGGCAGGCGCAGCGACTCCAGCGCCGCGCCGGGATAGCGCGCGGCGTCGGCCACCTCGGCGTCGTCCATGCGCCGGTACTTCCAGGCCGGCACCGAGGACAACACGGCCACCTGGCGTTCATCCACCACCAGCAGTCGCTCGCTCTGCGAGCGCAGGCCCAGGTCGATCCAGGTGGCTTCCAGTGGCGCCAGGTTCAGCACCACCAGCACCCGGCCCAGGGCCTCGCCGCCGGGCGACACCGGCAGCAGGTAGACGAAGTCGGTGGAGCCGTCCTGCGGGTTGGCCACGAAGTAGTCGCTGGCCTCGTCCTGCAGCGCCCGCAGCGCGGTGGCCGGCAGCGGCGCGCTGGCGCCCTGGCTGCTGGCCAGCGGGCGGCCGGCGGCGTCGGCCACCACCACCAGGCTGGCGCCGGAGCGCACGCCAATGCGCGCCAGCGTGCTGGACGCGCGTCGGCGCAGGTCCTCGTCCTGCGGTGCGGCCAGCAGCGCGCGCACGTCACCGTCACCCGCCACCAGGCCAGGCACGAAGGCGCAGCGGCGCAGCTCGGCGTCCAGCGTCGCCGCGTACAGCTCCAGCCGCTCGTTGCTGACCGCCACCAATTGCGCCAGGCCGGCCCGCTCGTTCAGGTTGAAGGCCAGCAGGCTGCCCAGGCCCATGGGTGCAGCCAGCAGCAGGGCCCATACCAGGGGGCGCAGCCAGCGCGTGGCGGATGGAGGGGGCAGGTCGCTGAGGCCGGGCATCGCCCGCTAGTGTGCCTTGCGGCGACCTGCCCTTCGAGTGCGGACCTCCGCACTGGGGTCCTGGGGATGAGTGCGGATTTCCGCCCTCGGCCCGCACCCCGGGGGGGCATGGCCGCACCGGCGCAGGGCTGGCGGGGTCGATCGCGGTCCGCTTCACCTCCAAACCCTCGGGGCTTTCCCTGAACCATCCCGGTGCGCGGCCTGACTGGCACGGCCCGTGCAATCAATCACGCCATCGCAAACCGGCGCCGTGGCGCATCAAGGGGTCCGATGGACATCTTCGTTCAACAAATCATCAACGGTCTGGTGCTGGGCAGCATGTATGCCCTGGTCGCGCTGGGCTACACGATGGTGTACGGGATCATCTCGCTGATCAACTTCGCCCATGGCGAGATCCTGATGGTCGGGGCCATGGTGTCCTGGACCGTGGTCACGCTGCTGGCCGACTCGGGGCTGCCGGGCTGGGCGCTGCTGCTCATCTCGCTGCCCTGCGCGGTGCTGGTGGCGTCGGCGCTGAACTTCGTGATCGAGAAGGTCGCCTACCGGCCGCTGCGCAATGCGCCGCGGCTGGCACCGCTGATCACCGCCATGGGCATGAGCCTGCTGTTGCAGACGCTGGCCATGATCATCTGGAAGCCGAACCCCAAGCCCTTCCCGCCGCTGCTGCCCACCGAGGTCTTCTTCCTCTGGGCCGACGGTCCGGTGATCACCATCACCCAGATCCTGATCCTGGTGACCACGGTGGTGGTGCTGGCCGGCCTGCTGTGGCTGGTCAACAAGACCAAGCTCGGCCGCGCGATGCGCGCCACCGCCGAGAACCCCAAGGTGGCCAGCCTGATGGGCGTGAAGCCCGACTTCGTGATCTCGGCCACCTTCGTGATCGGTGCCACGCTGGCCGCGCTGGCCGGCATCATGTGGGCGCTGAACTACGGCACGGTGCAGCACTCCATGGGCTTCCTGCCCGGCCTGAAGGCCTTCACCGCCGCGGTGTTCGGCGGCATTGGCAACCTCACCGGTGCCATGGTGGGCGGCGTGCTGCTGGGTCTGATCGAGGCGCTGGGCGCCGGCTACCTGGGTGACCTGACCGGCGGCGTGTTCGGCAGCCACTACGTGGAGATCTTCGCCTTCCTGGTGCTGATCCTGGTGCTGACGCTGCGGCCGTCCGGCCTGATGGGCGAACGCGTCGCTGACCGCGCCTGACCAAGGGAGACAACATGTTCGATGACATGAGCAAACAGACCAAGCTGGTGCTGTTCCTGGTGGCGGGAGCGCTGCTGATCGCGCTGCCGATGTTCGTGGCCCCGTTCGGCCAGGGCTGGGTGCGCATCATGGCGCTGGCCCTGCTGTATGTGCTGCTGGCGCTGGGCCTGAACATCGTGGTGGGCTATGCCGGCCTGCTCGACCTGGGCTACGTGGCCTTCTACGCGGTGGGTGCCTACCTGTACGCGCTGATGGCCAGCCCGCACCTGGCCGAGAACTTCGAGTGGTTCCGCAACACCTTCCCCAACGGCCTGCACACGCCGATCTGGCTGGTCATTCCGCTGGCCGCGCTGCTGGCCGGTCTGGCCGGCGTGATCCTGGGCGCGCCCACGCTGAAGCTGCGCGGCGACTACCTGGCGATCGTGACGCTGGGCTTCGGCGAGATCATCCGCGTCTTCATGAACAACATGGAGCACCCGATCAACATCACCAACGGCCCGCGCGGCCTGAGCCAGATCGACCCGATCAAGATCGGTCCGGTCGACTTCGGCAAGCCGCTGGAGCTGTTCGGCCACACCTTTCCGTCGGTGACGCTGTACTACTGGCTGTTCCTGGCGCTGGTGGTGGGCTCGGTGCTGATCTGCCTGCGCCTGGCGGATTCGCGCATCGGCCGCGCCTGGATGGCCATCCGCGAGGACGAGATCGCCGCCAAGGCCATGGGCCTGAACACCCGCAACCTGAAGCTGCTGGCCTTCGGCATGGGCGCCACCTTTGGCGGTGTGTCGGGCGCGATGTTTGCGTCCTTCCAGGGCTTCGTCTCGCCCGAGTCGTTCACGCTGATGGAGTCGGTGATGATCGTCGCGATGATCGTGCTGGGTGGCCTGGGCCACATCCCCGGCGTGATCCTGGGCGCGCTGCTGCTGGCCGCCTTGCCCGAGGTGCTGCGCTATGTGGCCGGCCCGCTGCAGCAGATGACCGACGGCCGCCTGGACGCCGCCATCCTGCGCCAGCTGCTGGTGGCGCTGGCGATGATCACCATCATGCTGATGCGCCCGCGCGGTCTGTGGCCCAGCCCCGAGCACGGCAAGGCCGCGCCGCAGGTCACCAAGTAAGGAGCACCCACCCATGACGACGGTACTCAAGGTCCAGGGGGCCTCCAAGCGATTCGGCGGTCTGCAGGCGCTGTCCGACGTGAACATGCAGATCAACGCCGGCCAGGTGTATGGCCTGATCGGTCCGAACGGCGCCGGCAAGACCACCTTCTTCAACGTCATCACCGGCCTGTACACGCCCGATGGCGGCAGCTTCGAGCTGGGTGGCACGCCCTACAGCCCCACCGCGGTTCACGAGGTGGCCAAGCAGGGCATTGCCCGCACCTTCCAGAACATCCGCCTGTTCGCCGAGATGACCGCCATCGAGAACGTGATGGTGGGCCGCCATGTGCGCACCGGCTCGGGCCTGCTGGGCGCGGTGTTCCGCACCCCCGGCTTCAAGGCCGAGGAAGCCGCCATCCGTGACCGCGCCCAGCAGCTGCTGGACTACGTGGGCATTGGCCGCTACGCCGAGTACAAGGCGCGCACCCTCAGCTACGGCGACCAGCGCCGCCTGGAGATCGCCCGCGCGCTGGCCACCGACCCCAAGCTGATCGCGCTGGACGAGCCCGCCGCCGGCATGAACGCCACCGAGAAGGTGGTGCTGCGCGAGCTGATCGACCGCATCCGCAAGGACGGCCGCACCATCTTGCTGATCGAGCACGACGTGAAGCTGGTGATGGGCCTGTGCGACCGCGTGACCGTGCTGGACTACGGCAAGCAGATCGCCGAAGGCACGCCGGCCGAGGTGCAGAAGAACGAGAAGGTGATCGAGGCCTACCTCGGCGCCGGTCAGCATTGAGCAGGAGCAACACGAACATGGCAGCAACTCTGCTCAAGGTCCGCGGTCTCAAGGTCGCCTATGGCGGCATCCAGGCCGTCAAGGGCATCGACTTCGAAGTGCATGAGGGCGAGCTGGTCAGCCTGATCGGCGCCAACGGCGCCGGCAAGACCACCACGCTGAAGGCGGTGACCGGTCTGCAGCCGGTGGCGATGGGCGACATCGAATACCTCGGCAAGCCCATCAAGGGGCAGGGCGCCTGGGACCTGGCGCGCCAGGGCCTGGTGATGATCCCCGAGGGCCGCGGCACCTTCACCCGCATGACCATCGTCGAGAACCTGCAGATGGGCGCGTACAACCGCGACGACGACGAGATCGATGCCGACATCGAGAAGGTCTTCGGCATCTTCCCCCGCCTGAAGGAGCGCGCCGAACAGCTGGCCGGCACGATGAGCGGCGGCGAGCAGCAGATGCTGGCCATGGGCCGCGCGCTGATGGCCCGCCCCAAGGTGCTGCTGCTCGACGAGCCCAGCATGGGCCTGTCGCCCATCATGGTGGACAAGATCTTCGAGGTGGTCGAGACCATCCACCAGCAGGGTGTGACCATGCTGCTGGTGGAGCAGAACGCCAGCCGCGCGCTGAGCCTGGCTGACCGCGGCTATGTGATGGATTCGGGCCTGGTCACGATGAGTGGCGAGGCCAAGGCCCTGCTGCACGACCCGCGCGTGCGCGAGGCCTATCTGGGCGAATGAGCCCACAAGATGCTTGACTGAGCGGGTTTCCCGCTGCCTGTCCTGGGGTGAGCCGCCCGCGCACCCCGGTCCGGCGGTTTGCTGCGGTGTGGGGCGTGCCCTGCACCGCAGCGAGCCAGCCGGCGCAGGGTGGGTGGCTTCCTATGCAGGAGTAGACAGCTGATGAAGTCGCAATGGAAGCTGAGCGCTGGTGCGCTGCTGATGGTCTCGGTGGGCGTGGCCTTCGCCCAGGACATGGTGGTCAAGATCGGCCACGTGGGCCCCACCAGCGGCGCCATCGCCCACCTGGGCAAGGACAACGAGAACGGCGCGCGCATGGCGATCGACGAGCTCAATGCCAAGGGCGTGATGATCGGCGGCAAGAAGGCCAAGTTCGAGCTGCTGGCTGAAGACGACGCGGGTGACCCCAAGCAAGGCACCGCCGCCGCGCAGAAGCTGGTCGACAGCAAGGTCAACGGCGTGGTGGGCCACCTGAACTCGGGCACCTCGATCCCCGCCTCCAAGGTCTACTCCGACGCCGGCATCCCGCAGATCAGCCCGTCGGCCACCAACCCCAAGTTCACCCGCCAGGGCTACAAGACCACCTTCCGCGTCGTGGCCGATGACGTGCACCTGGGTGGCACGCTGGGTCGCTACGCGGTGGACCAGCTCAAGGGCAAGGTCATCGCCGTGATCGACGACCGCACCGCCTACGGCCAAGGCGTGGCCGATGAGTTCGAAAAGGGCGTCAAGGGCAAGGGCGGCGCGATTGCCAAGCGCGAGTTCACCAACGACAAGGCCACCGACTTCACCGCCATCCTGACAAACATCAAGGCCGTCAAGCCGGACGTGGTCTTCTTCGGCGGCATGGACGCCGTGGCCGGCCCGATGATCCGCCAGATGAAGCAGCTGGGCATCAACGCCAAGTTCATGGGCGGCGACGGCATCTGCTCGAGCGAGCTGCCCAAGCTGGCCGCCGGCGCGATGGCCGACGGCCAGGTGGTGTGCGCCGAGGCCGGTGGTGTCGAGGGCGAGCAGAAGGCGGGCATGGAGAAGTTCCGCACCGACTTCAAGAAGAAGTTCAACGCCGACGTGCAGGTCTACGCGCCCTACGTGTACGACGCCACCAACGTGCTGGTGGCGGCCATGGTCAAGGCCGGCTCGGCCGATCCGGCCAAGTACCTGCCGGCGCTGGCCGCGACCTCGGGCTACAAGGGCGTGACCGGCACCATCTCGTTCGACGAGAAGGGTGACGTCAAGAACGGCGCGCTGACGCTCTACACCTACAAGGGTGGCAACCGCGACCAGATCGCCGTGGTGCGCTGATCCTTCGGGTCACCACAACGCACAAGGGGCGCCGCGAGGCGCCCCTTTTTCATGGGTGTCAGAACGAGGCCCAGTCGTCGTCTGCGTGGGCAGTGGCAACGGCCTCGGCGGGTGTGGCGGCTGGGGCGCGGACGGCTGCCGCGCGTGGCGCGGCCGGGCGCTTTGCCACCGGCGCCGGCATGGCGCGCGGGCTGACCGCGGGCCGGGCTGCGTCGTGCGACAGCTTGAACACTGACACCGTCTCCACCAGCTGCTGTGCCTGTGTCTTCAGGCTTTCAGCGGCGGCGGCGCTTTCCTCGACCAGCGCGGCGTTCTGCTGCGTGACCTGGTCCATCTGGCCCACTGCATTGCCCACCTGGGCGATGCCCGAGCTCTGCTCGACCGTGGCCGACGAGATCTCGGCCACGATGTCGCTGACGCGGCGGATCGAGCCGACGATCTCGTCCATCGTCTTGCCGGCCTGGTCGACCAGCACCGTGCCCTGCTCCACCTGCTCGACACTGCGGCCGATCAGGCTCTTGATCTCCTTGGCGGCGTCGGCGCTGCGCTGCGCCAGCGAGCGCACCTCGCTGGCCACCACGGCAAAGCCGCGGCCCTGCTCGCCGGCGCGCGCGGCTTCCACCGCCGCGTTCAGCGCCAGGATGTTGGTCTGGAAGGCGATGCCATCGATCACGCCGATGATGTCGCCGATCTTGCGGCTGCTGTCGCTGATGCCCTGCATCGTGCTCACCACCCGGCCCACCACCTCGCCGCCCTGAGCGGCGATGCTGGAGGCGCCCTGCGCCAGCTGGTTGGCCTGCTTGGCGTTCTCGGCGTTGTTGCGCACCGTGGAGCCGAGCTGTTCCATCGTGGCCGCGGTTTGCTCCAGCGCGCTGGCCTGTTCCTCGGTGCGCTGGCTCAGGTCGGCATTGCCCTGGGCGATCTGCGCGCTGGCGGTGGCCACGCTCTCGGAGTTGGCGCGCACGCCGGACACCACTGTCGAGAGGTTGTTCTGCATGCGTACCAAGGCCTGCAGCACGCGCGCGGCCTCGTCCTCGCCATCGGCCTGGATGGGTTGACTGAAGTCGCCCGCGGCCACCCGGTCGGCGGCCTCCACGGCGCGTGCCAGCGGCCGGGCGATGGAGCGCACCAGCCACAGGCCGGCCACCACCGCCACGGACAGTGACACCAGCACACCTGTCGCCAGCGACCAGCGGGCCTCGGAGTAGGCCGCTTCAGCCTTGGCGCTTTCAGTGGCGGCTCCCGCGTTGTTCAGCTCGATCAGCTTCAGCAGCGTGGCGCTGGCGCGGTCGTAGACCTGCCGGCTCTCGGTCTCCAGCAGCCTGCGGGCGGTGTCGGTATCGTTCTTGCGGGAAGCCGCCAGCAGCGTGTCGTGCATCGCCAGGTAAGTCTTCCAGTCGGCGGCGAAGCTGTCGTAGAGCTGGCGCTCTTGCGCGCTGCTGATCAGCGCCACATAGGCGTCGCGGTTCTTGTCGAAGTCGGCCTTGACGGCGGCGATTTCCTGTTCCAGGCGCGCCATCTCGGCGTCGTCGGTGCTCAGCACATGCCGCACCTCGCCCAGGCGGAAGTCCGAGGTGTTGGTGTTCATGGCGTTCACCCGCGAGACGCTGGGCAGCCAGTTGGCGGTGATCTCGTGCGTGGAGGCGCGCATCGCGCCCATCTGCCACAGCGCCAGGCCTGACAGGGCCATCAGCAGCGCCACCAGCAGCGCCAAGGTCGCGGTCAGGCGCGTCGTGATCTTCAGGTTGTTCAGCATGCGTGTCTCCAGCGCCGTTTCCAGGTCTTGGGAATGGCCCGGCTGCTCGCTTGGGATGCGATGCGGGCGAGAAAGGGGCGATCGATGATCGCCACTTTGTCGGCAGCTGGCGGCTGGAATTGAGCCCTCTTGCCGGGGCATTTGTCAGATGGGTCACGGCGGACCGGTGCGCCGGCCCGCCGTGCGTGGGCATCAGCGCCCGCTCAGCGACACCGGCAGCTTGATCCGCAGGAACTCGGTGTCATCGGCCGCCAGCGCGCGGCCACCGCCGTAGGGGAAGTTGTTGTCGTTGGCCACCAGCAGCGTGCGGTCGTCGATCACCGTGACGTTCTCGATCGTCACATAGGGCAGCGTGAAGACCTGGCTGCCGTCGCCGTTCAGGTCATGCGGATCGGCCAGGTTCATCAGGTCGACCAGCTCGGTCTTCTGCACGGTGCCGCCCGGCGCCACGCCGTTCAGGTCCACCATAAAGAGCTTCTTGAAGGGCGTGCCGCCACCGGTGTTGGTGGCGCCGTTGCGTTCGATCACGATGAAGCGCTGGTCATCGACGGCCACCATGTCGCCGATGTTGGTGCCCGCGGCCTCCAGCACATAGTGGAAGCGCACACCGGTGTAGGCCTCGTTGACCAGGTCGAACTGGTCCATGCGCAGCGTCTTGGCCGGGTCTCCCGCCACGGTCTTCTCCAGCAGCGTGTAGAGCTGGGTGCCGCTGGCGTTGAGCGCCATGCCCTCAAAGCCACCGCTGCCCGGCAGGTTGGCGTTGGCCTGGCCGCTGAGCACCTCGTGGTTCTCGGGCGCGTAGACGCCCGGCAGCGCGATCGGCGCGCGCAGCAGCGTGCCCTGGGCGTCGGTCTTCAGCAGGTAGGGGCCAAACTCATCGCCCAGCCAGTAGTGGCCGTTGTGGTCGCGGCGGATCGACTCGATGTCGAAATCAGCGCCGGTCAGCAGCCGGCGCTCGCGCACCGCGGCATCCACTTCCGGCTTGGCTGGGTCGTTGTAGTAATGCTCAAAATCAGCCTGGATGGCCCAGGGCACCTGGTGCTGGGCGTCGTTGAATTCCAGGCGGGTGCGGGCATCAAAGGCATCGCGCGGGCGGTCCGACGCCAGGTCGGCCGGGCTGACGCTGCCGCTGCCGCCGCGCGCCGTCTTCCAGTCGATCTTCAGCGTGTAGGCGCGCAGCACCGCATCGGCCGAGTTGGCCTGGGCGCCAAAGCCGTTGTCCACCAGGAACAGGAAGCTGTGGCGCCGCGGCCCCGGCAGCACGCCCGACAAGCCCTGCACCGGCTGCTGGTCCAGATAGGGCGGCAGGTGGGTGCCGTAGGGGTTGGGCGCCGCAAACTGGCCCGAGGTGGGGCCATCGGCAAAGGTGGCGGCGGGCATCAGCGCCCAGCCGGTCAAGGTCTGCGCGTGCGCGCCACAGGCCAGCAGCATCGCAGCGGCCCATGCACAGGTCTTGATGGTCATGTCTTGATCCTTGCGGAGATGGTGACGACGCTGTGCATCGTCGCGACCTGGCGTGTCGATGGCGTGACGAGCGCCATGGGCCGCTGGCAGGGCAGGACTGCAGGCTGTACCAACCCGGTGTCCGCCGAGCGCGGCCGCGCCAGCGCCTGCGAAGCGGTCCGCGCCCTGCCTCAGAGCCAGGTGGACTCCGGGGTGTCCACCAGGCCGGCCAGCTTGGTCAGCACGAAACGCATGCGGTCTCGGGTGGACGCCATGATGGCCACACGCACATGGTGGCGCGCCTCGTCGTCGCGATTGACGGCGAAGGCATCGCCACCCGCGATCAGCAGCTGATGACCACGAGCCAGCGCGGCAAACTGCTCGCCGCTGGACCAGCGCGGAGGCAATCGGAGCCAGATGTGGAACGCGGTGGGTTGCGCGCGGTATTCGAACTGGCCCAGCACCTCGCGCGCCATCAGCTGGCGTGCCCGCGCCTCCTCACGCTGCGCGCGGGCCATCTCGGCCGCGCGACCGCTGTTGATCAGGTTGGTGGCCAGCTGTGCGGCCAGCGGTGACACCATCCAGACGCTGGTCCGCACCGCAGCCGTCATGCGCGAGAGCCACTCTGGCGGACAGTGCATGTAGCCCAGGCGAATGGTCGAGGCCACCGACTTCGACAGGCTGGTGAGGTAGACGGTGCGCTCGGGGGCGAACGTGGCCAGCGGCACCACCGGTGTGGGCGACAGGAAGCCATACAGGTCGTCGTCCAGCAGGATCGTGTCGAACTCGCGGGCCAGCTGCGCGATGTCATGGCGCCGGGCGACCGACATCACCGAAGTGGTCGGGTTCTGGTAGTTGGCGATCACGATCACCATGGCCGGGCGCTCTTGCTGGCACAGCTCGCGCAGGGCGTCCGGCCGCATGCCTTCGGCGTCCAGCGGCACGCCGCGCACACGCCGTCCCAGGCTCAGCACGACCGAGGCCACGCCCGGATAGCACAGCGACTCGCAGAGCACCAGGTCGCCCGGCTGGGTCAGTGCGTTCACAGCCACCCACAGGCCGTGCTGCGCCCCGGCCGTCAGCAGCACCTGCTCAGGACGCGCTGGAAAGCCGCCGGTGTGCATCCAGGCCGCTCCGGCCTGGCGGTGCAGCGGGTGGCCGCCGTCGGGGGTGTAGTCCAGCATGTCGGGCAGGGACGAGGACCGCGCCAGCTCGCCCAGTGCCGCACGCACATGGGGCTCCTGCAGCAACAGATTGGGCTTCACGATCGACAGATCCACCAGTTCCTGACCGATCTCTGACAGCGGTGTGGGCGCCGGCGCTGGCGAGGGCGCCGGGTAGGCCGGCGCCTGGACGCTGTCGAGGACAAAGGTGCCGCGACCGACTTCCCCTTCCACCAGCCCGCGGCGCTGGGCCAGTTCGTAGGCCCGATTCACGGTGCCTGGCGTCACGCCGACCAGCGCAGCCAACTCCTTCAGGGTCGGCAGTCGATTGCCCGGCCGCAGCACGCCGGCGCGGATGTCGCGCTCAAGGGCCGCCGCGATGCGTTCGTAGATGGCTCCGTCAAGGTTCTGGATGTTCGGCGACCAAATGGGGTTCTGGGCTCCTTGCACTGATGCAATGTTAGCAGATTCGTAGTTTATTTGAAACAGTGCAATGTGTCGACCTCGCTGGATCCCCGGTTATTCACACCTTTGGTGCACCGATGAGGCCAATGCCACAGGTTAATGGTCGGACATGTTGACCGATTGAATCGATTCAAATAGAGTTCACATCGATGCGTTTGATTCATTAGATCAATTTGCATCGATGCAATAGGGAGAGACCGATGTACGACATGCGCCGGGACAGCCTGGAGCGCACCGATCCGGCGATCTGGGAGATCGTTCGCCGCGAGTGCCGCCGCCAGGAAGAACACATTGAACTGATCGCCTCCGAGAACTACACCTCGCCGGCGGTGATGCAGGCCGTGGGCTCGCAGCTGACCAACAAGTACGCCGAGGGTTACCCCGGCAAGCGCTATTACGGTGGTTGCGAAGTGATCGACGAGGCCGAACGCCTGGCCATCGATCGCCTCAAGGCACTTTTCGGCGCCGAGGCCGCCAACGTGCAGCCGCATTCGGGCTCGCAGGCCAACCAGGCGGTGTTCTTCGCCGCGCTGCAGCCGGGCGACACCATCCTGGGCATGAGCCTCGCCGAGGGCGGCCACCTGACCCACGGCATGCCGCTGAACATCAGCGGGAAGTGGTTCAAGGTCGCCAGCTACGGTCTGGATCCGCGCGAAGAGATCGACTACGACGCCATGGAGCGCACGGCGCGCCAGCTGCGCCCGAAGATGATCATCGCCGGCGCCTCGGCCTACGCGCTGCGCATCGACTTTGAGCGCTTTGCCCGGGTGGCTCGTGAGATCGGCGCCTACCTGATGGTCGACATGGCGCATTACTCCGGCCTGGTGGCTGGCGGCGTGTACCCCAATCCGGTGCCGCACGCGGACTTCGTCACCACCACCACGCACAAGGGCCTGCGCGGCCCGCGGGGCGGCGTCATCATGATGAAGGCCGAGCACGAGCGTGCGATCAACTCGGCCATCTTCCCTGGGATCCAGGGCGGTCCGCTGGTGCATGTGGTGGCTGGCAAGGCGGTCGCCTTCCAGCTGGCCGCCAGGCCCGAGTTCCGACGCCACCAGCAACAGGTGCTGGACAACGCCCGTGCCATGGCGCAGACCCTGACGGCGCGCGGTCTGCGCATCGTCTCCGGCCGCACCGAGAGCCACCTGATGCTGGTCGACCTGCAGGCCCAGGGCATCACCGGCCGCGACGCCGAGCAGGCGCTGGGCGCGGTCTGCATCACCTGCAACAAGAACTCGATCCCCAAGGACCCGAACAAGCCGATGGTCACCAGCGGCATTCGCCTGGGCAGCCCGGCGATGACCACCCGCGGTTTCGGCATCGAGGAGTCGCGCCAGGTGGCCCACCTGGTGGCCGACATCGTCCAGGCGCCGCAGGACGAGGCCGTGCGCCAGCGCGTGCGCGCGGCGGTCCAGACCCTGTGCGACCGCTTTCCCGTCTACCGCTGAACATCATGCACAACACCTTGCGTCAATGGCGCGCAGACGCTTCACTGTCCGCCATCGTGGCCGGCCTGCTGGCCGTGCTGATCTCCTATGCCGGACCGCTGGTGGTGGTGTTCCAGGCCGCCAGTCTGGCGCACCTGAGCACCGAGCAGACCTCGTCGTGGATCTGGGCCATCTCGATCGGCAGCGGCATCTCGGGCCTGCTGCTGAGCTGGCACCTGCGTACGCCGGTGATCACCGCCTGGTCCACGCCCGGCGCTGCGCTGCTGGTGGTGATGCTGCCGGGCCTGCCGCTGCCGCAGGCGATCGGCACCTACGTGGTCAGCTCCTTGCTGGTCACCGCGATCGGCCTGTCGGGTGCCTTTGACCGCTTCATCGAGCGCATTCCCAAGGGCATCGCTGCGGCGCTGCTGGCGGGCATCCTGTTGCGCTTTGGCACCCAGGTCTTCGCCTCGGTCGGCAGCAGCCCGCTGCTGGTGCTGGCGATGCTGGCCACCTTCGTCGTGTTCAAGCGCGTCTGGGCCCGCTATGCCATCGCCGCAGTGATGGCGATCGGCATCGCGATCGCCATGGCCGCGGGCAGCACCCACCTGTCGCAGCTGGAGCTGACCCTGGTCGCCCCGGTGTTCGTGGCGCCGCAGTGGTCGTGGCACGCCGTGCTCAGCCTGGGCCTGCCGCTGGCGCTGGTCACGCTGACCGGCCAGTACGTGCCAGGCATGGCGGTGCTGCGCACCTCGGGCTACACGGTGCCCGCCCGCGGCATCATCGCGCTGACCGGTCTGTGCTCGCTGCTGCTGGCGCCCTTCGGCTCGCACGGCGTCAACCTGGCGGCGATCACCGCTGCCATCTGCACGGGCAAGGAAGCCCATGAGGACCCAGACAAGCGTTACATCGCCGGCATCGCCTGCGGTCTGATCTACATCGTCATCGGACTGTTCGGCGGTGCGCTGGCCCTGCTGTTCCGATCGCTGCCCGCCGAAATGATTGCCGCGCTGGCCGGCCTGGCCCTGATCGGCGCCATCACCACCGGCCTGACCGGCATCGTGCAGGACGACAAGCACCGCGACGCCAGTGTGATCACCTTCCTGGTGACCGCTTCGGGCATGAGCTTCCTGGGCCTGGGTGCCGCGTTCTGGGGCCTGGTCATCGGCGGCCTCGCCTACCTGGTGCTGCACCGGCCCTGGCAGGCCGCGCCGCTGGCGCCGCCAGCCAGCCTGAACAAGGCCTGAGCCCCCGCTCGCAACCTGACCCAAGAGACCACACCATGCAAGGACCCATCGATTTCGCCGTCATCGGCGGCGGCATTGCCGGCGTCGCCGTCGGCGCCGAGTTGGCCCGCCACAGCCGCGTCCTGCTGCTCGAGCGCGAGACCAGCATGGCTTACCACACCACCGGTCGCTCGGCGGCCATCTCGATGGAAAGCTACGGCAATGCGCTGATCCGCCAGCTGACCTGCGCCTCTCGGCCGTTCTATGAGCAGCCGCCGGCCGAGTGGACCTCGCAGGCGCTGAAGGCGCCGCGCGGCGCACTGATCGTTGGCGACGCCGAGCACTGGGGCCAGCTGCAGGCACGCTACCAGGCCGTGCGGGCCCAGGTGCCCAGCGCCCAATGGCTGGACCGGGCGGCGATGACCGAGCTGGTTCCCTTCCTCGACCCGCGCTGGGTGGCCGGCATCCACGAGCCCAGCGCTTTCGATCTCGACGTGCACGCCATCCACACCGCCTTCCTGCGCGGTCTGCGCCAACGCGGCGGCATGGTGCGCACCGGTGCCGGCATCGTCGCCGCGCAATGGCAGGGCAGCGGCTGGTGCATCACGCTGGACAACGGCGAGCGCGTCCACGCCGGGCGCATCGTCAACGCCGGCGGCGCCTGGGCCGACGAGCTGGCCCGCCGCAGCGGCGTGGCGCCGCTGGGCATCCGACCGCTGCTGCGCACCGTGGTGGTGGTGGACCCGCAGCAAGACGTCAGCCGCTGCCCCTATATCGGCACCGTCGACGAGCAGGTCTTCATCAAGCCCGACGTCGGCCGTCTGCTGGTGTCGCCCTGCGACGAAACGCCCAGCGAGCCTTGCGACGCCCTGCCCGACGAGCTCGGCGTGGCCATCACGATGGACCGCCTGGAGCGCGCCACGACGCTGCGCCCGCGTCGCGTGCTCAACCGCTGGGCCGGCCTGCGCGTGTTCGCCCCCGACCGCTCGCCGGTGATCGGGCCCGACGCGCAGCGCCCCGAATTCATCTGGTGCGCCGCGCTGGGGGGCTACGGCATCCAGACCGCACCGGCCATGGCCCGCCTGTGTGCGGCGCTGGCCACTGGCTCGGCGCTGCCGGACGACCTGGCTGGCATCGACCGCGCCGACGTGGCGCCCGAACGCATGGACAAGGCCCGCGACCAGAAGGTGGTCGCGGTCGCCGAACTGGAATAACGAGGGAATACCGCCATCACCGTTGACGAGGCCGCGCAGACGGTCCTTCGACACTTCAACTGCTCAGGGAAACTCATGAACCAGATCGCACGCACCACCGAACTCGACGCCGTCGAGCAAGCCGCCCGCCGCGCCGATGACGAGCGCAGCATCATCTACACCGACAAGGCGCCGGTGCCGCTGGGCACCTACTCGCAAGGCGTGAAAGTCGGCAACATCATCTTCCTGGCGGCACAGACCCCGGTGGTCCCCGGCACCAACGACATCGCCGAAGGCGGCTTCGAGGGCCAGGTGCACCAGACCTTCCGCAACCTGCGCACCATGGCCGAGGCCTGCGGCGGCACGCTGGCAGACGTGGTCCAGGTCACCGTCTACATCACCGACATCTCGAAGTTCCAGACCATGAACGCGATCATGGCCGAGTACTTCCCGCAGCCCTACCCGGCACGCACCACCGTCGGTGCGGCCACGCTGG
The DNA here is from genome assembly GCF_018069755.1 of Ideonella aquatica. Classification (GTDB taxonomy): domain Bacteria; phylum Pseudomonadota; class Gammaproteobacteria; order Burkholderiales; family Burkholderiaceae_C; genus Ideonella; species Ideonella aquatica. The sequence continues at coordinate 218,628 of NZ_JAGQDE010000002.1, forward strand.
CACGCGGCACGCTGGTGGCGATCGACGCCATCATGGCCGCCCCCCGCTGAGCCGCGGGGCCCCGCCCCACGCCCCCTTCGACCCGACCGCCGGGGCCGTTCCAGACGGCCCTGCAGCGCCAGCCTGCGTCGATGGTCAGGCCAGCCCACCTGAAGGACAGGAATCACGATGAGTCATGCCAGCCAAGCCACGATGCGCTGCCTGCGCTGCGAGGCGCGCTTCTTCACGGACCAGATCGGCTACAGCTGCCCGCACTGCGACCTCGACGGCGCGCTCGATGTCGAGTACGACTACCGTGCCATCGGCCGCGGATTCAAGGACGAGGTGCTGTCGCATCCGGGCTTCGACATGTGGCGCTACCGCGCCCTGCTGCCGGTCCGCGGCGCGCAGTTGCCACCGGCCCACACCGGCGGCAGTCCGCTGTACCGCCTTCCGGCACGCGGCATCGGCCGGGTGCTGGTCAAGGACGACAGCCGCAACCCCAGCGGCTCATTGAAGGACCGCGCCAGCGCGCTGGCCGTGGCACTGGCGCGCGACATGGGCGTGCGCACCGTGGCGGCCGCCAGCACCGGCAACGCCGCCGCGGCGCTGGCCTGCATGGCTGCCGGCAGTGACCTGCGCTGCGTGATCTTTGCGCCGACCAGCGCCGCACGAGAAAAGCTCGCGCAGATTCGCGCCTACGGCGTCGAGGTGATCGAGGTCGAGGGCGGCTACGACGAAGCCTTCGCTGCCTGCCACGCCGCCTGCCGCGACAACGGTTGGTACAACCGCAGCACCGGCATCAACTCGTACATGACCGAAGGCAAGAAGACGGTGGCCTTCGAGATCTTTGAGCAGATGGGTTGGACGCTGCCCGATCGGGTCTTCGTGCCGGTGGGCAACGGCTGCATCGTCGGCGCGGTCTACAAGGGCTTCGACGAGTTGCGTCGAATGGGCCTGACCGATCGCGTGCCGCACATCATGGGCGTGCAGGCCGAGGGCAGCGACTACATGTACCGCGCCTGGCGCGAAGGCGCCGGCCCGCACCGGGCCGAGCGGCGCCCCTGCAAGACCGCCGCCAGCAGCATCAGCGTGGCGCTGCCGCGCGATCGCATCAAGGCCCTGCGGGCGATCGAGGACAGCCAGGGCGAGTTCCTGCGCGTCAGCGACGACGAGATCTTCACGGCCCTGCTCGAGCTGGCGCGGCTCTCGGGCGTCTTCGCCGAACCGGGCGCCGCGGCCGCCTATGCCGGCGCGAAGCGCTACGGCGCCCACGAGCGCGACGAGACCGCCGTCGTGGTGGTCACCGGCAGCGGCCTGAAGGATGTCGGCGGCCTGCTGCGCAGCGGCGCGCTGAGCCCCGCCAGCGCGGCCGACCTGGCCGGTGCCTGCTGAGAGCGCCTGCGATGAATGCCCTGCGCGAACCTCTGTCCAGGCCGGGCGTGCGCAGCACCGGCCTGCTGGTGGTGTCAAGCCCGAAGTCGGGCACGATGTTTCTGACCCGCTGCCTGGAGCGGGCCAGCGGCCTGCATGCGGTGTTCGGCATTGAACACCCGGGGCCGGCAGAACTGCTGGCGCAGCTGCAGGCCAGCGGCTGGCATCCGCGGGTGCAGGAGCTGCTGAGCGCCGACAGCCCGTCGCACAGGCTGCTGGCCCAGCGCTACGGCCAGTACCTGGCGCGGCACCGCGAGGGTGGCGCCGAGGCGCCGCGCCTGGTCGCCGATCACGGCCTGCGCAGCTTCGCGCGCTTCATCGTGCAACCCACCCACGACGACCTGCTGCCGCCTGCCCAGGTCATGGCCTGGGCGCGCGCGCGTGGGCTGCAGGTGGGCTACCTGCAGCGCGACCTGAAATCGGTCGCCAACTCGCTGGTGCAGTTCCTGCTCGACGGCCGATCGCGCCTGATCCGGCTGGATGACCCGGCGCGCGTCGCCGCCCTGGTGTGCGAGGTCTACGCCCCGATCCTGGCCGAGCAGGCGCGCCAATGGGCGCGCCTGGCGCCGTCCGCCGACCTGCACCGGGTCCGCTTCGACGACCTGCGCGCCGAGCCCGGCCCCCTCGTCGAGCGCCTGTGCGCCGCCGCCGGATGGCTGGCCGACGCGCGTGCACTCAGCGCGCAGGGCGAGCGGGCCTGGACCTACCGCGTCGATCAGAGCGCCACCTGGCAGCGCACCTTCACCGCGGCGCAGGTCGCCGCCCTGGATTCGCTCGAGGACTCCCTCCATGCCTGACACCCTCCGCGCCGCGGCGCTGTGCTGCACCACCCACACCGCATTCGACCGCGCCCACCGGTGGGCGAGCAACCAGGGCCGCAGTGCCTGGCTGATCCCTGCCGGTGACTGGCAGCAGCTGGCCACGCTGCTGCGCGACCAGCCCGACGTGGTGGTGCTCACCGACCGGCCTGAGGATCCGCGCCTGGCGGCGTGGTCACCGATCGATGTTGCGAGCCTGCCCGAGGCAGCGGACTGGCCGACCGCCGCGCCGCAGCCGCTGGCCCTGCTGTTCACCAGCGGCAGCACCGGCGCACCCAGCGCACAGGCCAAGACGCTCGAACGCCTGCGCACCGAGCTGGCGGCGGTGATCGAGGTGCTGGGCCCCAGCCTGAACGGTGCGCGCTTTGTCACCACGCTGCCGCTGGAGCACACCTTCGGCTACAGCTTCGCCTATTGGCTGCCGCGCCTGGCCGGCGCCGAGTGCGTGCCCGAGCGCGTTGTCACGCCGGCGCGCTTGCGCCGGCTGGGCCAGGACAGCGACAGGCCGCTGTGGCTGATCACCACGCCGGTGCACATGAAGAGCTGCGTCGAGCTGGGCTTGCGCGTGGCCAACGTGGCCGGGGTGGTGAGCGCCACCAGCCCGCTGTCGAGCGAACTGGCGCGCGCGGCCGCGCACTGCTTTGGCGTACCCATCACCGAATGCTATGGCAGCACCGAAACCGGCAGCATCGCCTTCCGCCAGCGCCATGTCGACGAACAGGTGATGCCGCCCTGGCAACCGCTGCCAGGCGGGTGTGTGCTGCCGCAGGGTGAAGGGCATGCCTTCGTCGCCCCGCACCTGCCCGGGCCGGTGCCGCTGGCAGACCTGCTGGAGCCCTGCGGCGACGGCTTCCACATCATCGGCCGCCAAGGTGACCTGCTCAAGGTGTTCGGCAAGCGCCACTCGCTGGCCGCGCTCAACCAGAAGCTGTCGGCGCTGCCGATGGTCGCCGACGCGGCCTACTTCATGCCCGAGCCCGGTGAGCGCGCCGAGGCCGACCGGCCTGCGGCGGTGGTCGTGCTCAGGCCCGGCCATGCGCCGCAGGAGGTGCTCGACGCGCTGCGCGGCACGGTCGACGACGTCTTCCTGCCGCGTCCGCTGATCGTTGCTGACAGCCTGCCGCGCAACGCGGCCGGCAAGCTGCGCCGCGCGGATCTGCTGGCGCTGCTGCAGCAGGGCCAGTCCAGCGAACCGGCCGCCGCGGTGGCCGACATCCATTGACAAGGGAGGGACTGAGCGTGAATTGGACAAGTGACCTGTGCCGGGGCCGGACTGCCCTGGTCACCGGCGGCGCGCGCGGCATCGGTGCCGCCATCGCCGTCAATCTGGCACGACACGGTGCGCAGCTGGTGGTCAACGCGCGCACCGACAGCGCCGAGCTGGCGCAGACCATCGAGGAGATCAGCGCGCTGGGTGCCCCGGTGCTGGCCAGCGTCGGCGACGTCAGCGACGCCGCCTACGTGGCTCGCCTGGCGGCGGCAGCGCAGGAACGCTTCGGTGGCGTGGACATCCTGGTCAACAACGCCGGCGTGATCCGCGACAAGCCGCTGGCCTTCATGAAGGAGGAGGAGTGGCGCGAAGTGCTCGGCGTCTCGCTGGACGGCGCCTTCCACTGCAGCAAGGCCTTCGTGAAGGGCATGATGAAGCGCCGCTGGGGCCGGATCATCAATGTGTCGTCCATCTCGGCCCTCTCGGGCCGCCCCGGCCAGGCCAACTACAGCGCCGCCAAGGCCGGCCTGATCGGCTTCGCCAAGTCGCTGGCACGCGAGGTGGCGCCCTACAACGTGCTGGTCAATACCGCCGTGGTGGGCCTCGTCGACACGCGGATGACCCGTCAGATTCCCAGGGACACCCTGGAAGAGATCGCTGCCATGGTCCCGCTGCAGCGGGTGGGACAGCCGCGTGAGGTGGCCGACGTCTGCCTGTTCCTGGCTTCGGAGATGTCGTCCTATTTGACTGCAACGGAAATCAACGTGAGCGGAGGAGCTTACATATGAGTCACCAACTGACCCTTGAGGAAGCCGGCGAGATCGCCGAGCGCCGACGCGGCCTGACGGCCCGCATGAAGCAGGCCCTGATCGAGCGGCTGTCACTGCAGCTGACGCCTGACGAGATCGCCGACGACAGCCCGCTGTTCGGCACCGGCCTGGGCCTGGACTCGGTCGACGCGCTGGAGATCGCGATCCTGATCGAGCTGGAGTTCGACGTGCCCGTGTCGGATGACGAGCTGGCATCGTTCCGCTCCATCAACACGCTGGTCGACCTGGTCGAACAGCGCACCCAGGCGGCGGAGGTGGCGGCATGAAGAGCAGCTACGACCTGTGCCGCGAATCGGCTGCGCTGATCGACCTCGACACCGAGGGTCGCTTCCTGGTGACCGGCGCCACCGCCCAGGCTGCGCTGGATGAGCTGGTCAGCGTGGACCTCTCGCGCCTGCGCCCGTGGCGCGGCATCTCGGCGCTGTTCCTGGCCGAGGACGCCTCGATCGTGGCCATCGCCACCGTCTTTCGCGTCGATGGCGGCTTCCAGGTCTTCACCGAAGCCGCGGCGGCCGAACGCCTCCACGACCACCTGGCCCAGGCCTTGGCGGCGCGCGGCGCCACCCTGGTCGACCAGCGGCGCAGCCACGCGTGGATCGCCACGCTCGGCCCGGTGGCCCAGGACGTGATGATCAGCGCCGCCAGCGACGACATCGTCGGATTGCCCTACCTGTCGGCCGAGGCCAACGCGCTGCTGCGCGGCACCATCTTCCGCATGGGCAGCACCGGTGAGTTCGAGTACCGCGTGCTGGTGCCCGCCGAGCATGCCGAGGCCGCCTGGTCGGCACTGGAGGCGGCCGGCCGCCCGTTCGGCATCGCCCGCGTCGGCGCCGAGGTGCTCGACGCGCTTCAGTTGGAGATGCGCTCGCTGGTCGCGCGGGACATCCCTGCGGGCTACTCGCCCATCGAGGCGGGGCTGCATTGGATGGTCCACTTCGGCAAGGCGCATCTGGCTGCCGCCGAGGCGCTGACCGTGGCCCGTCAGGCACCGCGTGCGCGCTGCGTGTCCGTGATGTTCGACGAGGGCTCGCCGGCACCGGCGGCGAACAGCCGCCTGTACATCGGCGAGCGCGACGTCGGTGTGCTGGCCAGCGTCCAGTTCTCGCACACGCTGGGTCGGTCGGTGGGCGTGGCCTACATCGAGCCGGAGTTCGGCTGGGTCGGCGTGTCCTTCGTCGCCCGCACTGCCGACGGCCAGGCCGTGGCGCGCGCGGTATCGGCGCCGATGTTCGTCACCCGCACCGCCAAGGGAGCGTCGGCGTGAGCGCGGCGGACCTTCCGCAAGCCAGCGCCTCGCGGCGACACCGCGACCGGCTGGCTGCCAGCTACGACGTGGTCGTTGTCGGCGCAGGCGTCGGTGGCCTGACCTCGGCCGCGCTGCTGGCCGAGGCCGGTGCGCGCGTGCTGGTGGTCGAGCGCCAGCCTGTGCTGGGCGGCTTTTGCCACAGCTGGTACCGGAAGGTCCGCCACCAGGGCGAGATGAAGCGCTTTCGCTTCGATGCCGGCGCGATGGACTTCTCCGGCGCCCACCCGGGCGGCACCATCCGCGCGGTGTTGCAACGCGTGGGCGCCGACGACAAAGTGCGCTGGCGGCCGCTGGAGCACACCTACCGTCAGGGCCGTCTGTCGCTGGATGTGCCGCACGACTGGCGTGAATGGCAGGACACGCTGTGCGGCCAGTTCCCTGAAGAGGCCGAGGGCATCCGCGGCTTCTTCGATGCCATGCGCCTGGTCGCCGACGCCCGCCATAGCCTGGCGCCCCACAACGGTGGCGTCCCGCGCCAGCCGCGTGGCGAGGCCGAGCTGCGCAGCTTCGCCGAGCGGCACGCCTTCGCCCACCAGTGGAAGGACCGACCGGTCACCGAACTGCTGGCGCGACACGTGACGCGCCCGCAGGTGGCGGCGCTGCTGCTGCGCCTGTCGCACTACCTGACGGAGAACCGCGACACGCTCAGCGTGGCCCGTGCCGCCGACCTGTTCCGCTTCTACTTCGTCGGCGGCTATTACCCCGAAGGCGGTACCGGCCGTCTGCCCGACGCCCTGGCCGAAGCCGTCGAGGAACGTGGCGGCACCGTGCTGTCGAACGCCTCGGTCGAGCGCATCATGCTGCGCGCCGGACGGGTGTGCGGCGTGCGCCTGGACGACGGGCGGGAGATCGCCGCAGCGGTGGTGATCTCCAACGCCGACATCCGCCGCACCTTTGGCGAACTGCTGGAGCCTGGCGCGGTCTCGCCCGAGGTGGCGCGCGCTCTGGCGGCGATGAAGCCCACCCCCTCGGGATTCACCGTCTACCTGGCGGTCGATTTCGTGCCGCAGCGTCTGCGCTCGTACACCGTTGACGCCAACTACGCCTTTCACGTGCCCTCGCTGGTCGACCCGGGCGCCGCGCCGGCGGGCTGCTCGGTGTTCGAGGTGCGCACCATTTTCAGCGACACCGCGAACTGGTTCCCGGCAGACGCCGAGCACGACGACTGGCGCGCCACGCCGGCCTACGCGGTGCGGAAACGCCGCTTCGGCGACTGGCTGCTGCGCCAGGCGGCACAGGTCGTGCCCGAGTTGCACGAGCATGTTCTCTACCGCACCGACGCCAGTCCGCTCACCTACGCCCGTTACGGCCACTCGATAGGCGGCGCGCTGTACGGCTGGAGCGGCCGGCCCGAGGGCTTCGACAACGGCCGCACCAGCGTTCCAGGCCTGTACCTGGTGGGCAGCAGCGCGCTCGGCTCGGGCATCGAGACCGTGATGATTTCCGGCGCCAATGCCGCCGAGTCGCTGGTCCCCGGCCTGCTGGCCGATGCGGCTCGGTTCACGCCGCCCGTCACCCCCCCTCGTGAGCTGGCCCTGGCCGCGAACTGACCGACAAGGACCTCTTGCATGCACCCCGAGCTCGTCATCACCGCCGCCAGTGCGGTCGGCCCCTTCGGCGACGACCCGCAGTCGCTGTGGTCATCCCTGACCGCCGGGCAGCCGCTGCCGCTGCCGCCCTGCGTGGACGCCGGCACCCTGCCGGACTTCGACCTGCGGCGCTTCCACGACTCGCGTGACGGCCATCGACGCCCGCGCACCTCGCAGTACGCGATGGCCGCCGCAGCCCGTGCGATCGGCCAAGCCCGGCTGGACAGCGACCCACAGGTCGACCGCGACGAGGTCGCCATCGTCTACGGCACCGGCACCGGCCCGGTCTCGCTGACGCAGCGCATGCTCGCGGCCTTGGTCGACAAGGGCCTGACCGGCGTCGAGCCGCTGTGGTTCCAGGAAAGCGTGTTCAACGCGCCGGCGAGCTGGGTGGGCATCGAGTTCGGCTTCCGCGGCCCCCTGGTGGCGCTGCCCATGGGCTGGGCCGCCGGAGGTCACGCACTGGCCACCGCAGCCGACATGCTGCAGTTCGGCCACGCCGAGATCGCGCTGGTGCTGCTGTCCGACGAGCTGGCGCCGGTGGCCGAGCAGGCCTACCGCGCGCTGGGCATGACCACGCCGAACGACGGCGGTGACGACGCCACGCGCCCGCTCGACCGGCGCGCCAACGGCACCCGGCTGGGCGAGGGCGCCGCGGCGGTGGTCCTCGAGACCGCCGAGTCGGCCCGCCGCCGGGGCGTCACGCCGCTGGCCCGTCTGACCGGCTGGTCGGTGACCTCGGACGAGTTTGGCGTTGGCGCCAAGGACGCCGGCACGCCGGCGCTTGACGACGCGATGACGGCCGCACTGGCCATGGCTGGCCGCCAGCAGGTCGATGCGGTCTACTCCGGCGCCTACGGGACGCTCGACGCCGCCCGCGCCGAGGCCCACGCGATGCAGCGGGTGTTCGGTCCGCAGCAGCCGCCGCTGACCAATATCCGCGGCGTGGTCGGCGAGGCGCGTGGCGCCACCGCGCTCTGGAACATCGTGGCGGCCCTGTCCTCGCTCGATACCGGCCTGCTGCCGCCAGCCGTCGGTTGCGAGCAGCCAGACCCCGACTGGGGCCTGCGTATCGCCGGCCAGGACGAGCCGCCGGACGCCATCGACACCGTGCTGTGCAATGCCTACTGGGTCAACGGCGTCAACACCAGCATCGTGCTGGAGACCGCGCGATGAAGCGCGTCTGGCTGTTCCCCGGGCAGGGCTCGCAGGAGCCGGGGATGGGCGATGAGCTGCTGCGCGACGAGCCGGCCGCCGCCGATCTGTGCCGCCGCGCCGGTGAGCGCCTGGGTGTGGATCTGCGCCGCCTGATGGCCGACGGCCCGCGCGCCAGCCTGGCGGCGACCGCGGTGGCGCAAACAGCCATCTTCGCGCTGTCGGTCGCCACCGCCGGGCTGTTGGGCACGCGGGGCTTGCGTCCGGTCGCGGTGGCCGGCCACAGCCTGGGCCAGTTCAGTGCCGCGGTGGCCTGCGGCGCGCTTGACGTGGACACCGCGCTGGACCTGGTGGTGGCACGAGGCCGCTTGATGCACGAGGTCAACCAGCGCGTCGATGGCGGCATGCTGGCCGTCGCCGCGCCCAGCGACGGCCCCTGGCGCGAGGTCCTGGACCGCGCCGCAGCGCAGGTGTGGATCGCCAACCGCAATGCGCCTGGCCAGACCGTGCTGGCCGGCCTGCTGCCCGACCTGCGGCGTCTGTACCCGGCGCTGGCCGCCACTGGCGCGCGCCTGAGCTGGCTGCAGGTGGCCGGTCCGTACCACACCCCGCTGTTCGCCGAGGCCTCGGCGCGCTTCGATGCGCTGTTGGAGGCGGCCCAGTGGCACGCGCCCTGCTGTCCGCTGCTGGGCAACGCCGACGGCCGCACGCTGGAGCACGCCGACGACCTGCGCCAGGAATTCCTCGGCCACATGCTGCGGCCGGTCGACTGGGTCGCCACGATGGCCGGCATGGGCCAGCTGGGCGTCGATGGGGCGGTCGAAGTGGGACCGGGCCGCACGCTGAAGGGCCTGGCGCTGCGCCAGTTGCCGCATCTGCGCTGCGTCGGCACCGGTACGGCCGCCGAGCGCCAGGCCCTGCTGGCCCATGACGAGGAGACCGCATGCGCATTGTCGTGACCGGCATGGGCGCGGTCTCCGGCGTCGGGCTCGGCGTCGAGGCCCTGCGCCGCGCCCTGACCGAAGGTCGCAGCGGCCTGACGCCACTGGACGCCTCGCCACCCTACCGCACCGCCGGCCGGGTGGGCCAGGTGACGCTGTCGCACGACCCGGCCGTCCCGCGCGGCCAGGCGCTGCTGTTGGCAGCGCTCGACGAGGCGCTGACCCAGGCCGGCCTGACGCAGGACCTGCAGCAGGCCCACCTGTACCTGGGCACCGTGCATGGCTACCACGACCACTGGTTGTCGCGCGACGGCGCCGACGCCGCGGCGCCGTCGCCCTGGGACCTGGGGCCGCTGCTGGCCGGGCGGGGGCTGGATCCGGCCCGCGTGAGCGTGCTGAGCACCGCCTGCACGGCCTCGTCGGCCGCGGTCGGGCTGGCGCTCGATGCGCTGCGCCAGGGTCGCTTGCGGCAAGCCATCGTGGCCGGCTTCGAGGTCATGACCCCCTTCCTTTACGAAGGCTTTGTCGCGCTGCGCGCACTGGGCCGGCGCTGCCGCCCCTTCGATGCCGAGCGCGACGGCCTGGCGCTGGGCGAGGGCGCTGCGGCGCTGGTCCTGGAGCGCGAGGACGACGCGCGTCGGCGCGGTGCCGAGCCGCTGGCCGAGATCGCCGGCTACGGCTTCGGTCTCGACCTGGCCCACCTGACCGCCCCCGACCCCAGCGGCGCTGGCGCCGCGCAGGCGCTGCGCCAGGCCCTCGACGACGCCGCCTTGGACGAACTGCCCGGCCACATCAATGCCCACGGCACGGCGACCCGGCACAACGACGCGATGGAATGCGCGGCACTGCGGCGCGTCTTCGGGCAGGCACTCGACGGCATCCCGGTCACCTCCACCAAGCCGATCACCGGCCACCTCTGCGGTGCCGCTGGTGCCACCGAAGTCATCGCCGCCGCACTGGCGTTGCAGGATGCCCTGGTACCGGCGACGCTCGGCCTGGAGCGGCCGGACCCGCGTTTTGCCGGCCTGGATTTCGTGCGCGGCGCCGCCCGCGAGTGGCGCGGCGACACGGCCGTCTCGATGAACAGCGGCTTTGGCGGCACCAACGCGGCCGTGGTGCTGCGCAGGGTCGAACCATGAGCGTGCGCCTGCAGCCCCTGTTGCAGCTGGACCTGCCACTGGCGCAACTCGATGAGCGCTACCGCGAGCAGGTCGGCTGGGCCGACGCCTTCCGCATCAACCGCGATGCCCGTCTGCTCCTGCTGGGCGTCGAACTGGCGCTGCAAGGCGGCGGTCTGACCGAGCCCGCGCTGCGTGACGCGGCCCTGGTGATGGGCGTCAGCCTGGCCAGCGTCGAGAGCTACCGCAGCTTCGAGCTGGGCCTGCGTGCCGGTCAACTCGCCCCACTGGCCTATTCGAACGCCCTGCCGTCGATCCCGCTGGCCTGTGTGGCGATGCGCTGGCGCACCCAGGGCCCGACCTACACCCTGTGCGGCCGGGCCGACGTCGGACTGGCCGCCGTCGCTGCGGGCCGCCAACTGCTGCTTGCCGGCCGAGCCCCCAGCGCCATCGTCGGCAGCTGGCGGCTGGCCGAGCCGGCAGCGGTCGGCGACCGGCGCGCCGGCCGCGCCCGTCTGAGCCTGGTGCGGCTCGACGCTGCCCCCGAAGCACGGAGGACGACATGAACCTGTGGCTCGACCCCCAAGGGCGGCTGTGCCACCGCCACCGGCTGCGCGTGCGCTTTGGCGAATGCGATCCGATGCAGGTGGCCTACCACCCCAACTACCTCGTCTGGTTTCACGAGGCCCGCGACGCGCTGATGACGGCCCTGGGCGTGGACCTGTTCGGGCTGGCCCGCGAGGGCCATGCCATGCCCATCGTCGACGCCAGCTGCCGCTACCTGCACAGCGCGCGCTACGGCGACGAGCTCGTCGTTCAGGCGGGCCTGCGCCTCAGTGGCCATGTGGCCCGCGTGAGCTGCGACTTCCAGATCACCCACGCCCGCAGCGGCCGCCTGCTGGCCACCGGCACCACGGTCTCGGCCGTGCTCGACCGCCAGGGCCGGATGCTGCTGCGCCTGCCCGATTCGATCACCCACGTGCTCGACCGTGTCCGGTCGGCGCAACTGCCAGAGGAATGCCCCGCATGAACAAGCCATGCATCACCGGGATCGGTGTGCTGTCCAGCATTGGCCGCGACTTCGACAGCCTGGCCGAGTCGCTGCGCAGCAGCCGCTGCGGCACAGACGAGATCAGCGCCTTCGATGCCAGTGCCGTGCCCGGCCGCCTGGGCAGCGAGGTGCGGCCCTTCGATCCGCTGGAGCACTTCGACCGGCGTTCGCTGCGTCGCATGGACCGCTCGTCGCAGATGGGCGTGGTGGCGGCACGCCAGGCGATGCGGATGGCGGCGCTGGGCCGTGGCGACTTTGCCCCGCTGCGCGTCGGGGTGGTGATGGGCACCACGGTCGGCGGCATCGTCAACGGCTACCGCTACTACGAGCGCCAGGCGCGCACCGGCCACGCCTTCGCCAGTCTGCTGTGCGACTACATGCTGTACTCGGCCGGCGCGCGCATCGTCGGCGAGTTCGGATTGAAGGGCCCCAACATCGCGTTCAGCACCGCCTGTTCGTCGTCCAACGTGGCGCTGGGACATGCCGCCGATCTGGTGCGCCACGGCCGACTCGACATCGTGCTGGCCGGCGGCGTCGACACCATGACGCGGACCACCGTGGCGGGCTTTAACGCGCTGCGCAACGTCACCCGCGAGGCCATGCGCCCCTTCGACAAGGACCGCACCGGCCTGGTGCTGGGCGAGGGCTCGGCGGTCTTCGTGATCGAGTCGGAGCAATCTGCCCGGCGCCGCGGCGTGCGACCAATGGCCGAGGTCGCGGGGCACGGCATGAGCACCGATGCCTACCACATGACTGCGCCCGACGCGAGCGGCCGCGGCCCGGCGCTGGCGATGACCCGGGCGCTGCGCCACGCCGGCCTGACTGTCGACGAGATCGATTACATCAACGCCCACGGCACCGGCACGCGCCACAACGACGAGGTCGAGACGCGCGCCATCCGCAAGGTCTTCGGACCGCGCGCCGACGCCATTCCCGTCAGCTCGACCAAGTCGATGCACGGTCACGTGCTGGGCGCGACCGGCGCGGTCGAAGCGGCGTCCATCGTGGCCGCCATGCGCGGCGACTTCGTGCCGCCGACGATCAACCACCGCGTCAGTGATCCGCGCTGCGATCTCGACGTGGTCCCCAACCAGGCGCGTGCGCACCGGATCCGCGCGGCGCTGTCCAACAACTTCGGCTTCGGCGGCAACAACTGCGCCCTTGTGCTGCGCTCGATGTTTCCCCACGCCGCCACCCCCCCTGAAGAGGCCTTGTCCGCATGAACACCGTCACCCAGCAGGAAATTGACGTCGCCGGCATCTGCCGCCGGCTGCCGCACCGCTATCCCTTCCTGATGATCGACCGCGTGTTGCGCCACGGCGATGGCGAGGCCGTGGCCGTGAAGAGCGTCAGCGCCAACGAGTGGTACTTCCAGGGCCACTTCCCGGGCCACCCGGTGCTTCCCGGCGTGCTGATCGGCGAGGCGATGGCGCAGACCTCGGCCTTCGTCGGTGACGACGCCGGCGACGGCATGGGCCGTGCCTACCTGGTCAGCATCCACCTGCAGCTCAAGGCGCCGGTGGTGCCCGGCGACCAGCTTGAGCTGAGTGCGCGATGCATCAAGCGCTTCGGCGCGATGATGCGCATCAGCGCGCGCGCCGAAGTGCGCGGCGAGGTGGTCGCCACGGCCGACCTGACGGTGGCGTCGGAGCCCGCATGATGGCAACCGACGATGGCACCGTCGTGCTCACCGGCGTTGGCGCGATCGGGCCCTTCGGCGCTGGCGTCGAGGCGCTGTGGTCGTCGCTGCTGGAAGGGCACTGCCTGCTGCAGCCCGACACCGAATGGCCGGCGGCCGGCCTGGCTGGTCGCGTGCCGCAGGCCGCGGCGCCGCAGCCGGCGCCTGATGCCGGCGACAGCCGTCGCTCGGTCTCTGCGCTGGCCTTCGCTGCGGCCGAGGAGGCCATCGCCCAGGCCGGCCTGGATGCGCCGCAGGTCGATCGCGCGGGCGTGGCGGTCTTGTTCGCCACCGCCTGCGGCAGTTCGGGCGTCGATGTGGCGCAGGCGTTGGAGCAGGCCTTTCGCAGCGCGCGCTTCGAGATGCCCGACATGAAGGCGATGTCCGACACGCTGCGCGGTCCCTCGTCGGTGATCAGCCACGCACACGGCTACCGCGGCCCGCTGATGAACCTGCCCAACGGCTGGTGCGCCGGGCTGTCCGCGCTGGCCGTCGCCTGCGACCTGCTGCGCTTCGGCCTGGCACCGGCGGTGGTGCTGGCCGCGGCCGATGAAACCGGCCACGATCGCCCTTCAGGCACCCGGCCCATGGCCCGCCGCATGGGCCTGCTCAGCCCGGACGACGGTGCCCAGACGGCCGTGCGTCCGTTCGACCGCCGCGCCAACGGCACGGCCTGGAGCGAGGGCGGCGCCGCCCTGGTGCTGGAGACCCTGACGCATGCACGCGCCCGCGGCGCCGTGCCGCTGGCCTGGGTGGCCGGCAACGGCCTGGCAGCCGGTGACATCGGCGACGGTGCGCTGGTCGGCTACGACGAGCAGGCCATGGCTGAAGCGCTCGGCGGTGCCCTGGCCCAGGCCGGGCACCCGCGGGTCCAGGCCGTCTATGCGGGCAGTCACTGCAGCGAGCGCAGCGAGGCCGCCGAGGCGCGGGCGCTGCACCGCTGCCTGGCCACCCAGCCGATGCCCGCGGTGACCAATGTCCGTGGCGCGCTCGGTGAGGCCGGTGCCGCCACCGGCCTGTTCTCACTCATTGCCGCCACGCGCAGCCTGCACGAGGACCGCCTGCCCGGCACCACCGGCTGCCAGCAGCTGCGCGATGGCCTGGCGCTGCCGGTGTCCGAGGCGGCACAGACCCTGCCCGGTCGCGGCGCCATCCTGTGTGCCGCCCATGGCCACGACGGCCACAGCGCCAGCGCCTTGCTGCGCCACGCTGAGGAGATCCCCGCATGAGCACCCCGCAACCCGCCGCAACCGGCGGCCGCGAACGCGTCTTCGTCAGCGGAGTCGGCGTGGTCTCGTCGATCGGCTGCGACTTCGACCACTTTGCCGCCGCGCTGCGCCGCGGCGACTGCGGCGCAGCGCCGGCCGAGCGCTTCTTTGGCCCCGTGGTGGCACAGAGCGGGCTGCAGGTCTGCAAGGTGCAGGACTTCGACGCTGCCTCGGCGCTGCCCGGTGAAGACTTGTCGACCATGGACCCCTTGGTCCAGTTCACGCTGGCCGCCTCGCGTGAGGCGCTGCGGCGCGCCGGCCTGGCGCCGCAGCAGGTCGATCCGCAACGTGCCGGCCTGCTCTTCGGCACCGCTTCCGGCGGCGCCGACAACAAGCTGCGCTTCGTGCAACAGACCTATCGCGAGGGCGAGGGCGACCTGGCGCTGGCCCAGGACTTTCCCCACCGAGCGATCGGCCGTCGCCTGCAGAGCCGCCTGGGCTGGCGCGGCACCAACCTGGCGTTCAGCTCGTCCTGCACCTCGGCGTCGATCGCCATCGGCTACGCCAGCGAGGCGGTGGCCAGCGGTCGTTTCGACGTCGTGCTGTGCGGCGGCGCCGACTTCATCGACCTGCCCACGCTGGCCATCATGAATGGCGCCCGGCTGTTGACCCGCGGGCCGATGCGGCCCTTCGACCGCCGCCGCGAAGGCATGGTGATGGGCGAAGGCGCGGGTGTCCTGTGTCTGGAGTCCGAGCGTCACCTGCGCGCGCGCCGCGGCCGCCCGATGGCCGAGGTCCTTGGCTGGGGCTCCAGCTCCGAGGCCCATGCCGGCCGCGCCGCTGAACCGACCGGCCGCTGGCTGGCGCTGGCACTGCAGCGTGCGCTGAACCGCGCGGGCGTCGAGGCCGATGCGGTCGACTACGTCAACGCCCACGGCGCCGCCACCGACAAGGATCTGGCCGAGGCGCGCGCCCTGCGCAAGGTCTTCGGCGAGCGCAGCGCGCGTCTGCCGGTGAGCTCAACCAAGCCGATGTATGGCTACCCGGCCGGCTCGGCTGGCGCGCTGGACGCGGCCTGCGTGCTCGCCGCCATGCGCGACGGCTTCCTGCCGCCGACGATCCACCTCGAGCAGCCTGACCCCCGGGTGGGTCTGGACAACGTGCCGCTGCACGCCCGCGCGGCCCGCGTCGACACCGCGCTGTCGATCAACTGCGGCGCTGGCGGCAGTTGCTCAGCCCTGTTGCTGCGCCACTCCACTGAACTTCCCTACGCCCCTCATCAGCCATGAATCCTCACGTCCGCCTGCGGGGCATCTCCCGCACCTACCGCCTGGGCGCGGTCGATGTCCCGGCCCTGCAGGAGATCGATCTCGACATCCTGCCCAACCGCTTCACGGTCATTTCGGGCGCCTCAGGCAGCGGCAAGACCACGCTGCTGAACCTGATCGGTTGCATCGACCGCCCCGAGGCCGGCCAGCTGCACATCGACGGCGTCGACGTGCTGGCCCTGTCCGACAACGCGCTGTCGGACTTCCGCGCGCGCCGACTGGGCTTCATCTTCCAGACTTTCAACCTGGTGCCGGTACTCAGCGCCTACGAAAACATCGAGTACCCATTGCGGTTGGCCGGCGTGCCCGCGGCCGAGCGGCGCGAACGCGTGCTCGAGCTGCTCGAGGCGGTGGGGCTGGCTGACCGCGCGCCGAACCGGCCCGGTGAGCTCTCCGGCGGCCAGCGGCAGCGCGTGGCCATTGCCCGCGCGCTGGCCAGCCGGCCCAGCCTGGTGCTGGCCGACGAGCCCACCGCCAACCTCGACAGCCGCACCGGCGCCGCCATCCTCGCGCTGATGCGCGACATGCAGCGCCGCTACCACGTCTCCTTCGTCTTCTCCTCGCATGACCCCGGGCTCATGGAGCAGGCTGACGACTCGGTGCAGATGCGTGACGGCCGCATCGTCGCCATCCATCGACAAGAAGAAGCCACTTCGGAGCTCGCAGCATGACCTTGCTTGCCATCGCCTGGCGCAACCTGTTGCGCAATCGCCGCCGCTCGCTGGCCACCTTGGCCGCCATGGTGCTTGGCGTCACCGCCATCCTGATGTTCGGCGGCTACCGCCAGAGCATCGCCTATGGTCTGGAGACTGCCTACGTGCAGCGCAGCGGCCACCTGCAGATCCAGCACCGCGACTACTTCACCTACGGCAGCGGCAACCCCGTGGCCTACGGTATCGCCGACTACGAGGCGCTGGCCCGCAAGGTGCAGCAAGACCCGCTGGCCGGCCCGCTGGTGCGTGTGGTCACGCCGGTGCTGCAGCTCACCGGCATCGCGGCCAATTTCGGCCGTGGCGTGTCGCGCACGGCGGTGGTCGTGGGCGTCGAGACCGACGGACAGAACCACATGCGGGCCTGGAACGCCCACGGCACCGCCGCCGAGGTGCGTGCGCTGGGCCTGACCGGCTCGGCCCCGGACGCGGTGGTGCTTGGGGCCGGTCTGGCGCGCACGCTGCAGCTGTGCGGGCCCCTGCGCGTGACCGGCTGCATCGACACCGCACCGCCGGTTCGCTCGGGCGACCAGGCGCCCGACGACATTTCCGCGCTGAGCGCCGCC
Organism: Ideonella aquatica; assembly: GCF_018069755.1. GTDB lineage: Bacteria > Pseudomonadota > Gammaproteobacteria > Burkholderiales > Burkholderiaceae_C > Ideonella > Ideonella aquatica. The sequence continues at coordinate 235,549 of NZ_JAGQDE010000002.1, forward strand.
GAACAGGGCGCCACCGCGCGCCGCCCGACGCAGATCGAGCTGCTGGTGGCCAACCCCGAGGGGGCGCCGAACGTGGCGTCGCTGCAGGCCATCAAGGCCGAGGAAATGGGCGCCAAGGAGATCGACGACATCTTCGTCTCGATGCATCTGGCCCAGGCCCAGCGCCTGCTCTACGGCCAGGCGCCGGCGCGGGTGACGGCGCTCCAGGTCCAGCTGCACCGCACCGAGGACATGGCCCTGGTCCAGGCGCGGCTGGAGGCCCTGCTGAAGGAAGACCCTGCTGGCGCCTCGCTGGCGGTGCTGGACTTCCGCACCCTCAACCCGTCCTACGGCCAGATCAACGCGATGTTCGGTGCCGTCTTCGCCGCCGTGTCGGTGCTGGTCGCGGTGATCGTGCTGTTCACCGTCAGCAACACCATGAGCATGGTGGTGATGGAACGCACCACCGAGATCGGCACGCTGCGCGCCATCGGCCAGCGCCGCACCGGCATCAAGGCGATGTTCCTCTTCGAGGGCGCGCTGCTGGGGCTGGTCAGCGCGGCGATCGGCCTGGCCGTGGCGCTGTCGCTGGCCTGGCTGATCAACCACAGCGGCCTGAGCTGGACGCCGCCGGGGCGCATTGATGCGGTGCGCATCACCGTGCGCCTGTGGGGCGAGCTGCGGCTGCTGATGACCGGTGCCGTGGGCATCGCGCTGGTGGCCGCGCTGTCGGCCTGGCTGCCGGCGCGCCGCGGCGCCCACATGAACGTTGTCGACGCCCTGCGGCAGGTCTGAAGGAAAGCACCTCGATGAAACTCCTCCGAATCCTCCTGGCCCTGGCCCTGGCCCTGGCGGGCGCCGCATCGCTGGCGACGGCAGCCGACGAGGCCAGCCGCATCCTCGAGGCCAGCGACGCCGTGCGCAACCCCGACAAGCCGTTCCGTCTGCGCGTCACGCTGACCGAGTACCGCGACGGCCGCCAGACCGCGCAGAACGGCATGGACGTCTTCTCGCGCCTGCTGCCGGGCGAGCGCCAGTACGCCAATCTGGTGCGTTTCGTCGCACCCGAGCGCGATCTCAACAAGCTGATGCTCAAGTCCGGCAAGGACCTGTGGTTCTACGACCCGACCAGCAAGGCGCAGGTGCGCATCGCGCCGCAGCAGCGTCTGTTGGGTCAGGTCTCCAACGGCGACGTGGTGACAACCAACTGGTCGCAGGAATACCAGGCCGAGATCAAGGGTCCGGAGGACATCCTCGACGGCGACCGCCAGACCTGCAAGTGCATGCACCTGTCGCTCTCGGCCAAGGTGCAGGAGGCCACTTACAAGCGCATCGACCTGTGGGTCAACGCCAGCCACGCACCGATCAAGGCCTACTTCCATTCCGAGAGCGGGCACCTGCTGAAGACCGCCTTCTACCGCAAGTACAAGCCGGTCCTGGGCAGCCCACGGCCGACCGAGATGGTCATCATCGACGGCCTGCAGCCGAACTGGGTGACGGTGATGCGCTTCGGCGACCACGCCTGGTTCGACGTTCCCGACAGCTGGCTGCGCCCCGAGTACCTGGCCAGGGTGAAGGTGAACTGATGCGCGCCCTGTTCATGCTGATGCTGCTGTCGCTGGCCCAAGGCCCGGCGCGGGCACTGGACGAGGCCGCCGCGCTGGACCTGGCCGATCAGGCGCCTGCACTGGCCACCGGTTCAGGCACGCCCTCATGGCAGGGACGGCTGGAGCTGGCCCAGGGCTGGCAGCGTTCACCCGACGGCGGCCACCACCATGGCAGCCGCGTGTCGCTGGTCGCCCGCCATGACCGCTCACTGGGCGACGGCTGGCGCGGCGTGCTCGACGACCGCCTCGACCTTTCCCGCGCCGACCGCCCGGCGCAGGACGCCAGCGTCCATTCGCTGCGCGAGGCCTATGTCGGCTATGCGCCCGACGACCAGGCCAGCTGGGAGTTCGGCCGCATCAACCTGCGCGGCGGCCTGGCCCAGGGCTACAGCCCGGTGGACTACTTCCGCGCCAGCGCGGTGCGTTTCCAGGTGCCCGGCGACCCGACGCAGCTCAAGAGCGAACGCCTGGGCAGCGTGGCGCTGCGGCTGCAGCAGGTGTGGCCGCAGGACGCGCTGGAGCTGGCCTATGTGCCGCGCATCGGCGGTGGCGCCAGCGAAGCGGTGCTCGACCCCGACTGGGGCCGCACCAACGCCAGCGAGCGGCTGCTGGTGCGCTGGACGCACGACCTGGGCCAGGGCCTGCGGCCGCAGGCCTCGCTGCTGCATGAGGCCGGCCGGCCGCTGCGTCTGGGCCTGGGCCTGAGCACGGTGGTCGGCGAGGCCAGCGTGGCCTACCTGGACTGGAGCGGCAGCCGCGTCGCCGCCGCGCTGGACCAGGCCGCAGGGCTCGCCGGCACACCGTCGTTTCACCAGCAGTTCTCGCTCGGCTGGACCTACACCACGGCACAGCAGGTCGGCATCACGCTCGAATACGACCGCGACAACGCGGCGCCCGACAGCGCCGAGTGGGCGGCTCTGCGTGCGGCGCCGGGCCTGGGGTACGGCCGATACCGCCAATGGGCGCAGCAGCGCCAGGAGCTGGTCACGCGCAGCGGCTGGTTCCTGCGCGTCACTGCCAGCGACGTGCTGACGCCCGGTCTTGGCCTGACGCTGATCGCCCGCCGTGACCAGGCCGACCGCAGCGCCTTCCTGTGGGGCGAGCTGCGCTACCGCTGGAGCGGCCAGGTGGACCTGGCGCTGCAGGCCCAGGCCACACGTGGCGGCCCGACGACCAACTACGGCGCGGCCCCCGACCGGCGCGCCTGGCAGTTCACCTGGACCGGCTACTTCTGAATGGCACCAGGGCGCAGGACGACGCCCGTGGCCGGGGCGATGGGCCGCCAGCCACGCCAGGCAAGTATCGCCAGGAGATGTTCCAGCCCGTCTCCATGGCACGTCCATCAGGCTGATCACACCCTCAGAGAGGACCTCATGTTCCACCGCACCGGGCGCACCGCCGCCATCACCACCAAGGGAGTCATTGCCATGCTCGCCATCGCCTCCACCACCGCCATGGCCGGAGACCTCGTCGTCAACGTCGAGACTCTGGACGGCCAGGCCGGCCAACTCGTCGTCAACCTGTTCGCCAGTGCCGACACCTTCCGCAAGACGCCCAAGGCGCAGGTGATGGTGCCGGCCTCCAAGCAGAACGCGCAAGGGCAACTGTCGGCGGTCTTCAGCAACCTGCCGGCCGGCGAGTACGCGCTGCTGGCCTTCCACGACAAGGATGGCGACGGCAAGCTGGCGCGCAACCTGGTGGGTATCCCGACCGAGCCCTATGCGTTCTCCGGCCAGCCGGCCAAGTTCGGCCCGCCCGACTACAAGGACGCGGCCTTCGCACTGCCCGCCGGCGGCGCCACGATCAACATCAAGCTCAAGTAAGCCGGCGCTCCGGGGGGGACCACGTCCCCCCGGGCGCTGCATACACAGGGGAGGAAACACATGTCCAACGTTCCGTACTGGGTCTTCGCCATCCTCGTCGGGCTGGTGATCCTGGGCCTGCTCCAGGCCCGCCCGAGCAGGGCCTCGCGCGGCAAGGTGCTGACCATGCCGCTGGTCATCACACTGGTGTCGCTGAGCGCCATCGTCCAGCTGTTCGGCTGGAACCTGGCGGCACTGGCCGCCTGGGGGCTTGGCCTGTCACTGCTGGTCGCCAAGCGCCGACTGATCAGTTTCAGCGCGCAGGCGTCATTCTCTGCATCGCAGGAGGTCTTTCTGATCCCGGGCAGCTGGCTGCCTCTGGCCTTGCTGATGGGACTGTTCGCGCTGCGCTTCTTCGCTACGGGCAGCCTGGTGCGGCATCCCGAGTTGGCCGAGCAACTGTCCTATGCAGCACTGATCGGCCTGGGCTTCGGTGTGTTCGCCGGCGCCTTCGTCGCCCGCAGCCTGCTGATCTTTGGCCGAGCCTACGGCCCCAACAAGCTCATTGTCGACTGAGCCACCGGCCGTCGACGAACCCAGGGAGGACCCCCATGACCATCAGCCTCGTCATCGACAACCACGACTCGTTCACCTTCAACCTGGTGCACCTGCTGGAGATCGTCAACGGCGCGCCGCCGATCGTCGTGCGCAACGACGAATGCAGCTGGGAGCAGTTGCAGCGCCTGTCGTTCGACAACATTGTGTTGTCGCCCGGCCCCGGGCACCCGGACGTGCCCGCCGACTTCGGCGTCTGTCGCGATGTGCTGCGGCACAGCCAGGTACCGGTGCTGGGCGTGTGCCTGGGACACCAGGGTGCCGGCTCGCAGGCTGGCGGCCGCGTCACCCGGGCCCCCGAGCCGGTGCACGGCAAGACCGCCCGGCTGCGGCACAGTGGCCAGGGCCTGTTCGAGGGTCTGCCTCAGCAGCTGGAGGTGGCGCGCTACCACTCGCTGATCCTGGAGCGCCCGCTGCCGCCGGATCTGGTCGAGACCGCCTGGACCGAGGACGGGCTGCTGATGGCGTTCGAGCACCGCCACAAGCCCCAGTGGGGCGTGCAGTTCCACCCCGAGTCGATCATCAGCGAGGGGGGACGTGAACTGCTTGAGAACTTCCGTCGCCTGACCCTGGCCCACCAGGCGCAGCGGGCAGCGCCTGCGGCGCCGGACGAAGGCCGCCGGCGCGCCTTCTGGTGCGAGGGTCCGGCCGGCCTGGATGCCGAGGCGGCCTTCCGGCTGCTGTACGCAGACGCGCCCACCGCCTTCTGGCTCGACGGCGGCCTGGTCGGCCCGGGTCCATCGCGCTGGAGCTACCTGGGCGATGCGCGCGGCCCGAACGCCGCGCTGCTGAGCTACCGCTGCGCTGGCCAGGTGCTGGAGATCGACTCGCCCGATGGCCGCCAGCGGCTCGACCAGGACATCTTCGCGCACCTCGACGCGCGCCTGCGCGTGCCGGTGGACACGCCGCCGCCCTGTCCCTTCCAGGGCGGGCATGTGGGCTGGTTCGGCTACGAGCTGCGCCCCGGCGGCTTGCCGCCCAGCCCGCAGCGCGCCGCGACGCCCGATGCGCTGTTTGTGCAGGTCGACCGCTACCTGGCCATCGACCACCTGAACCGCCGCAGCTACCTCGTGGCGATCGACACCCCCGGGCAGGCCGCCCGCGCCAACGCCTGGCTGGCGCAGACCAGCGCGCTGCTCGACGGGCTGGCGGGACAGCCGCCCGCCTCGATGCAGGCGCCGACGCCGCGCGGCGCGATGCCCGAGTTCGTGCTCGACCGCGACGAGGCCACCTACCTCGCCGACGTGACACGCTGCCTCGACTGGATCGGCCAGGGCGAGACCTACCAGGTCTGCCTGACCAACGAGATCCGCTGCCGCAGCGACCTCGACCCCTGGCAGCTCTACACCACGCTGCGGCGGGTGAATCCGGCGCCCTTTGCCGCCTTCGTGCGCTGGCCCGGTGGCGCAGTGCTGAGCGCCTCGCCGGAGCGCTTTCTGAGTGTGGACGCGCAGGGCCTGGTCCAGACCAAGCCGATCAAGGGCACGATCCGCCGCGCGCCGGACGCCGAGGCCGATGCGCGCCTGGCCGAGACGCTGCGCACCAGCATCAAGGACCGTGCCGAGAACGTGATGATCGTCGACCTGCTGCGCAATGACCTCTCGCGCGTGTGTCAACCCGGCAGTGTGGTGGTGCCCAAGCTGTTCGGCATCGAGTCATTCAAGACCGTGCACCAACTGGTCAGCACCGTGCAGGGGCAACTGCGGGACGGCCTCAGCGTGATCGACGCAGTGCGCGCCACCTTCCCCGGCGGCTCGATGACCGGCGCGCCCAAGGAGCGCACGCTGCAGCTGATCGACGAACTGGAGCAGCGTCCGCGCGGCGTCTACTCCGGTGCGCTCGGGTGGCTGGGCCACGACGGCGCGGCCGACCTGAGCATCGTCATCCGCACGATCGTCAGCGCCGGTGGCGAGCTGAGCTTCGGCGTCGGTGGCGGGGTGGTGGCCAACTCGACGCCCGAGGGCGAGTTCGCCGAGATGCTGCTCAAGGCGCAGGCCACGATGGCAGCGATCCACGCCGCCACACCGGTGCGCCAGGCACTCGCCGAGGCCGCACCGGCGGCGCTGGCGGCGGAGCCCGCATGAGCCGGCGCGCAGCCTGGGCCGGGCTCGGCATGGGGTGGCCGGTGTGCCGAGGAGTCCCGTTGTGAGCGTTCTTGTCGAGACCCGCCCGCAGGCCGTGCCGCCGCATGGCCTGCCGTTGGACGAGGAGGTCTGGCTCAACGACCAGATCATGGCCCGCGCCACGGCGCTGATCAGCGTGAGCGACCGCGGCCTGAACCTGGCCGATGGCGTGTTCGAGACCCTGCTGGTGCAGGATGGCCGCCCGCTGTGGCTGGGCGACCACCTGGCCCGCCTGCGGCAGGGGGCACAGCGGCTGCGCCTGCCGCTGCCCTGGTGCGACGATGCCATCGGCCGCGGCCTGGCGGCGCTGTTGTCGCGCGCCGAGGTCGGCCACCGCTGCGTCGCGCGCATCACGCTGACCCGCGGACCGGCCGCCACACGCGGCCTGTGGCACCCCTGTGAGCCGGTGCGCCCCACCTTGCTGATGGGGCTGTCCCCCTGGAGCGCCAATCCGGTCCAGCATGTGGTGCTGGCACGGCAGACCTGCCGCAACGAACGATCGCCGCTGAGTGGCATCAAGTCGCTGGCTTACGGCGACCAGCTCCTGGCCCGACAGGAGGCGCTGGACCGCGGCGCCACGGACGCCCTGCTGTGCGACACCCGCGGTCGATTGGCCTGTGCCACGGTGGGCAATGTGTTCCTGCACATCGACGGCAGCTGGTACACGCCATGGCTGAACAGCGGGGTGCTGCCGGGGCTGGCGCGCCGGCGACTGATCGCCCGACTGCAGGCCCGCGACACCGCGCTGCCCTCCGCGCGGCTGGTCGATGCCGACAGCGCGTTCATCTGCAACAGCCTGGGCTGCGCACCGATCGCCAGCATCGATCAGCGTGAACTGCAGCCGCCGCCCCGCTGGGACCACATCGCCGGCATCTACCACGAGGACTGAGTTGCAACTCCAGGTGCACATCCTGGCTCTGCCGACCCGGGCGCCTCCCGCTGAGCGGTGGTTGGAGCTGTTCGACGCGCAGGAACGTCGTCAGCTGGCCGCGCTCACCCAGCCCCGGGCGCAGCTGCTGCACCTGGCGGGTCGGCTGCTGGTCAAGCACCTGGCCGCCGAGCGCAGCGGCTGGCGCGCCGCTGACCTGGCCGTGCGGCCCGATCCGATGGGCCGGCCGCGGCTGCCGGCACTGCCCGATCTGCACGTCAGCATCAGCCATGCGGTGGACCGTGTGGCCTGCGTGCTGGCGCCGACGGCCGCGCTGGGAATTGACCTCGAGTGCCCGCACCGTCGCCTGCCGTCGCCCGCGGCGCGCCTGCGCTACCTGGATGACTGCGAGCGCCGATGGTTGCTGGGACATCCGGTGCCGGCACAGGCGCGTGCCTTCCTTCGGCTCTGGACACACAAGGAGGCGGTGATGAAGGCCGATGGCCGCGGCCTCGCACTGGGGCTCACGCGGGTGCGCCTGCAGCCCCAGGAAGGCGGGGCACTGCGTGTGCGCGAGATGTCAGGTGCCGACGCCCGTCCATGGCGCATCACGGGGGGCCAGTGTGGCGGCTACCCGTGGGCCATGGCCTGGGACAGCAGTGGTTTGACGCTGGACGGCGTGAGCCTGCGCAGGCGAATGTGGCCGGCCTGGCTCCGCGGCTGAGGACGCGGGCCTGCAGCGCCCGGGTCGACGCAGGAGGACCGCGGCACCGCTGTCCATCAGCCGCAGCAGTCGCTGCCTCTACGGCCTCAGGCTGAGCGTCTGCTTTACATGCGCCCCCACATCGGCGTCGCTCAGGTACTCCGTCCTCACATCGCCCCTCAACCACAGCTCCGCCTGGTCGCGGTAGTGCGGATCGCCCCACACGCCGCTTTGGCCCACCGGGTTGCTGCCCTGGGCCTGGTCGGGCTGGGCGAAGTCGATGACGCGGCGCGTGCTGGGGCCGTAGGTCACGGCCCAGGGGGCGGGGCCGAAGGGCTGGGCCAGGTTGTTGGGCACTTCGCGGGCGCCGGGGGCGGGCCAGGGGCCGACGTTGAAGACCTTGTCCAGCGGGGCCTGGCGGCCCAGCGGGTGGACGTGGGTGATGGTGTGGGCGCGGCCCCAGGTCCAGCTGGCGGGGTCGTTGCCGTACAGGCTGCGCAGGTGCTGCAGCGCGGCCTGCCAGGCGGCGGCCACGATGGTGGCGCGGGTCTCTTGCTTGTCGGCGGTGTCGCGCCGGTCCCACCAGGGTGAGGCGGGGTCGGCCAGCAGGCGGGGCAGGGCCTGTTCAATGGCGCGGGTGCGGCGCAGCGCCTCCACACCGCTGCTGCCCGGCTCATCGCCCAGCTCGTCGCCCATGGCCTGGCGGGTCAGCTCGCTCAGCCATTGCCAGAACAGCGTGGGCGCGATCTGGTCGGTGCGGTGGTCGCCCTGCCAGGCGGCAAGCTGGTCGATCAGGCGGCGTTCCTCGTCATTGGCGGCGGCGGCGCGCAGCTCGGCCAGCACCGGGGCCAGGGTGCGCGGGCCGAAGTTCGTCTGCACGTCCAGCTGCAGCGCGCGGGCGCGCTCCACTGTCCAGCCGCTGGGGGTGGCCTGCAGCTGCTGCTGCAGGCGCAGCGCGCGGTCCCAGGGGTTGTAGTAGCCGGGCACGGGCTCGGCGCTGGCGGGCTGGTGGTTGGCCGACATGATCCAGCCGCGCGCAGGGTTCTCTTCCTGCGGGTTGCGCTCGAAGGGCAGCCAGCCGGGCTTGTCGGCGTCGGCCGTGCGGCCGTCGAGTAGGAAGCTGGGGTGTACGCCGGCGGGGCGCTGCGGCAGGCGGGCGGCGGCCCACCAGGCGATGTCGCCGCTGGTGTTGGCCCACAGCACGTTCAGGCCGGGCGCGTGGATGCCTTTGACGGCGCTGCGCGCGGCGGCCAGCGTGTCGGCGCGGTTCAGGTTGTAGAACGCTTCCAGCACCGGGTTGTCGCTGTCCATCAACGTCCACCACATCGCGATCGGTGTGGGGCCGGCGTCGGGGCCCAGCACGGTGTTGATGATGGCGCCGTGCGGTGAGCGCTGCAGCACGATGCGCTCGGCCGGCGCGCCCTTCACGGCGATGGTTTCCTCGCGCGATGTCAGCGGCACCCATTGGCCCTTGACCAGCACCTGGCCGGGGTGATCGGCGTCGGTGTGCTCGGCGATCAGGTCGATGTCGTCGTTCTGGAACATCGTCAGGCTCCAGCCGAAGCGCTGGTTGTGGCCCAGCAGCGCGGCGGGGCTGAGGGCCTGGAAGTGGCCGTAGAGCTCGAAGCCCGGCGCTTTCAGGTGCGCCTCGTACCAGACGGCCGGCACGGCAAAGCTGATGTGCGGGTCACCGGCCAGCAGCGGCTTGCCGCTGGCGGTGCGCGCACCCGACAGCACCCAGGCGTTGCTGCCCTCCAGCAGCGGCAGCGCGGCCTGCTGCACGGCGTCCTGGCTCAGCAGGGCCAGCTTCGTCAGGCCCTGCCAGTCGGCCTGGGTGAGGCGGGCGCCGTGGTCGGCGGCGCCTTCGGGGTGCCAGTCCAGGTCGAAGATCTTCAGGTACTCGGGGCCCAGCTGGTCGCGGATGCGGCTGAGGATGGGCTCGGTGCGGAAGGCGGCGGCAAAGCTATAGGCCATGTAGCCGGCCACGGCGTAGGTGTCGGCGGGCGTGAAGTCGCGCCGCGGGATGCCCAGCAGCGCAAACTCCAGCGGCAGCGGCCGGGTGGCCTGGTACTGGTTGATGCCGTCCAGGTAGGCCCGCAGCGCCTGGTGGGCGGGGCGGCTCATGTCCAGCGCGGCGGTCTGCTCGTCGGCGCGCTGGCGCAGGCCCAGGCTGCGGAACAGGCGGTCGGTGGGCAGCAGCTTGGGGCCCAGGATCTCGGCCAGCTCGCCGCGGGCCAGGCGGCGCATCATCTCCATCTGGAACAGCCGGTCCTGGGCATGCACCCAGCCCAGCGCGCGGTACAGGTCGGCCTCGTTGGCGGCTTGGAGGTGGGGCACGCCCCACTCGTCGTAGCGCACCGTGACCTCGGCGCTCAGGCCGCTCAGAGGCAGCGTGCCCTCGCGCTGCGGCAGGCGCTGCAGCATGAACCACACGGCGAAGCCCACCGCCAGTACGACCAGGATCAGCAGGCCCAGCAGGCCGCGCCACAGCAACTTCTTCATGGCTTGTTCGGGGTGGGGAAGTCAGGAAAGAGACGCTGCCAGCCGTCCAGGCCCAGGCGTTCCAGCGTCTCGATGTTGCGCTCGTAGATGGCCTCGGCCTCGGGGAAGGCGGCCACCGCGCGGTCGATGCTGCTCTCGCGGATCAGGTGCAGCGTGGGCCAGGGCGAGCGGTTGGTGTAGTTGGAGATGTCGCCGGCCTCGGTACCGGCGAACTGGAACTGCGGGTGGAAGCTGGCGATCTGCAGCGTGCCGTCCAGGCGCAGCTGGCGCAAGGCCATGTCGGCCACATCCAGGAAGTCGTTGAAGTCCAGGAAGTCGGTCAGCACGCGTGGGTGCACCAGCAGCGTGGTGTCGGTCTGCTCGGGGTCCACCGTGGCCAGGTGTTGCAGCTCGGCCAGCAGCTTGGTCAGCAGGGTGTCGGTGTCCTGGGCGTCAGAGATGACGGTGCGCACCTGGCCCTTGACGCGCACGCTCTTGGCAAAGGGGCACAGGTTCAGGCCGATCACGGCCTGGTCCAGCCAGTCCAGGGTCTGGGCGCGTACCTGTTCGGGGTCGGGGGCACTCATCGGGGCGATGGTACGTGCGTCCAGCGGGCCCAGGTGGCCGCGTCCAGCAGGGTCTTGCGGGCGTGGGTGCCCCAGGGCTCGCCGCGGCGCAGCGCGGCGGCAAAGCCGGGTCCGTCGACGATCCAGCTGCCGCCCAGTGCGGTCACGCCGGCGGCGAACAGCGGCGCCGGCCACAGGCCCGCGCCGGGGCCGATCAGCGCCACCTGCTGCGCGCCACGGCAGGCGGCCAGCACGCCCTCCAGGCTGTGGTTGAGCAGCGTGGTGCTGGTGGCCAGCACCTTGGCGCAGCCGGCCAGCTCGGCGGGGTCCAGGGTCACGCGCACGCCGTTGGCCTCGCCCACCAGGTCAGCGCGCAGCTCCAGCACGGTCAGCCGCGCGCCGCGGGCGGTCACCTGTTTCAGCAGCGGCGGGAAGTAGCCCACCATGCCGATGGACTCGCCGGGCTGCGGATCCAGCCCGGCGATGGAGTCGGGCGCCTCTGGCGGCACCCAGCCGTGGCGGTCGAACAGGTGGCGGGTGAGGGCGTTGACGGCGGCAAAGCCCAGTGTGCGGGCGGCGCCGTCGCGCTCGACCCACCAGCGGGCGATGTCCAGCGGGTCGGCACCGGCCAGGGCTTCGCCGGCCTCGCCGCCGGCCAGCCGGGCCAGCGCGTCGTCCAGCAGCAGGTAGGCCAGGCCCAGCGAGCCGTCGGCCAGCTCCAGCGCGCCGAACTCGCCGTCCTTGCTGCCATTCCAGGGCGTGGGGGGCAGGTGCAGGGCCTTCACCGGCGGGCGGGGGCCGGGGCCCAGGGCCTGCGCCAGGGCGTCGACAATGCGGTGGGCCAGGGTGTTCATGGCGGCACATCGTAGTCGCTCTTGAAACCCGGCCAGGCGGCCCCACCTGCGCCCCGCACGGCGCGTCAGGCGCCCGCCCCACCTTCTCACCACAGCAAGAACCATGAGCAAGCAGACCCATTCGTTCCAGGCCGAAGTCAAGCAGATCCTGCACCTCGTCACCCACTCGCTGTACTCGAACAAGGAGATCTTCCTGCGCGAGCTGGTCTCCAACGCGTCGGACGCCTGCGACAAGCTGCGCTTCGAAGCGCTGGACAACGCCGCGCTGTATGAAGACGCGCCCACGCTGGAAGTGCGCGTGTTCTTCGACAAGGACGCCAAGACCCTGACCATCCGCGACAACGGCATCGGCCTGTCGGCGGAGGAGGCCGCGTCGCACCTGGGCACGATCGCCCGCAGCGGCACGCGCGAATTCATGGCCAAGCTCGAAGGCGAGCAGAAGAAGGACGCCAACCTGATCGGCCAGTTCGGCGTGGGCTTCTACTCGGGCTTCATCGTCGCCGACCGCATCACCGTGGAAAGCCGCCGCGCCGGCCTGCCGGCCGACCAGGGCGTGCGCTGGAGCAGCGAGGGCACCGGCGAGTTCGAGCTGGAAACCATCGAGCGCGCCGCGCGCGGCACCGATGTGATCCTGCACCTGCGCGACGAGGACGCGGCCGAGTTCCTGTCGGCCTGGAAGCTCAAGTCGGTGATCGGCAAGTACAGCGACCACATCTCGCTGCCCATCCTGATGAAGAAGGAAACCTGGGACGCCGAGAAGGGCGAGCAGGTGGTCAGCGACGACTGGGAGACGGTCAACAAGGCCGCTGCGCTGTGGACCCGTTCCAAGAGCGACATCACCGACGCCGAGTACCAGGACTTCTACAAGCAGATCAGCTACGACAGCGACGCGCCGCTGGCCTACACCCACAACCGCGTGGAAGGCCGCAGCGAGTACACCCAGCTGCTCTACATCCCGAAGAAGGCGCCGATGGACCTGTGGAACCGCGACAAGCGCGGCGGCGTCAAGCTCTACGTCAAGCGCGTCTTCATCATGGACGATGCCGAGGCGCTGATGCCCACCTACCTGCGCTTCGTGAAGGGCGTGATCGACTCGGCCGACCTGCCGCTGAACGTCAGCCGCGAGCTGCTGCAGGAAAGCCGCGACGTCAAGGCCATCCGCGAGGGCAGCACCAAGCGCGTGCTGGGCATGCTGGAGTCGCTGGCCGACAGCGACAGCGCCGACGACAAGGCCCGTTACGCCGAGTTCTGGAAGGAGTTTGGCGCGGTGTTGAAGGAGGGCGTGGGCGAGGACTTCGCCAACCAGGAGCGGCTGGCCAAGCTGCTGCGCTTTGCCTCCACCCACGCCGACGAGGGCGTGTCGTTCGCGGACTACGTGGGCCGCATGAAGGAAGGCCAGAAGGCGATCTACGTGATCACCGCCGACAGCCTGGCCGCGGCCAAGAGCAGCCCGCAGCTGGAGGTCTTCCGCAAGAAGGGCATCGAGGTGCTGCTGCTGACCGACCGTGTGGACGAGTGGCTGCTGAGCCACCTCTACGAGTTCGATGGCCACCCCATCCAGAGCGTGGCCAAGGGCGCGGTGGACCTGGGTGAGCTGCAGGACGAGGAAGAAAAGAAGCAGGTGGAGGCCGCGGCCGAAGCCTTCAAGCCCACGCTGGAGCGCCTGCAGGAAGCGCTGAAGGCGCGCGCCAAGGAGGTGCGGGTGACCTCGCGTCTGGTGGATTCACCGGCCTGCGTGGTGGCCGACGAGGGCGGCATGAGCGCCCACCTGGCGCGCATGCTCAAGCAGGCGGGCCAGGCGGCGCCAGCCTCGCTGCCCATCCTCGAGGTCAACCCCGAGCATGCGTTGGTCAAGCAGCTGGCCACCGACCCGCGCTTCGATGACCTGGCGCAGATCCTGTTCGACCAGGCGGTGCTGGCCGATGGCGGACAGCTGGACGATCCGGCGGCCTATGTGAAGCGCGTGACGGCGCTGCTGGCGGCCGCCTGATCAGGCGCCCGGCGCGCCCTGGGGCGCGCCGGGCCACTCGGCAGGCTCAGCGGTCCTGGCGGCTGGAGGGGGCGCGGTTGGCCACAGGCGCGCAGGCACCAGCGACGCTGGTGAAGGTGTACATGTAGCCGCTGTCGGGCGCCTTGCCGTTGCCCTTCATGGTCTTGCCCCGACGGCCAGCCACGCCGTACCAGCTCTGGGCCTCGAAGCCGCCGTAGGCATAGCTGACATCGGTCAGGCCGTTGCCGTAGCAGGTGTAGGTGCCGGTCGTGCCCGCCACATCCGGGAAGGTGAACGAGCCGTCTGCGCCAAAGGTGGCGGTATAGCTGTTGCTGCCGCCCATGCCGTAGTTGAAGGTGAAGCACTGGGACTTGCCGGCCAGCTGGGTGCAGGTGTCGGTCTGGGCCTGGGCGGCCAGGCAGGCCAGCCCGGTCAGGGTGGCGGCGGCGATGCGGGTCAGGTGGTTCATGCGGGTTGTCCCTCGTTACTCGTGTCGATGCTCCGGAAGGCTGGAGCAGCCTGAGCCGACGCTGTGTCGGCACACGGATGTTGCGTGCCAGACCGGCTGCGCGGTATCCCTAGTCACTGGGCGCGCGCCAGCCCTCAGATTCCGTGCATGCGCTCGATCTGTTCGTCCAGCTCGGTGGCCTGCTGGGCCCAGTAGCTGGGCGAGGCGAACCAGGGGAAGGCCGCCGGGAAGGCCGGGTCGTTCCAGCGCTCGGCGATCCAGGCGCTGTGGTGGACCATGCGCAGGGTGCGCAGCGGCTCGATCAGCAGCAGCTCGCGGTCGTCGAAGTCGGTGAAATCGGCGTAGGCGTCCAGCAACTGCCACTGGGCGGCTTGCACCGCATCGCGCTCACCGGGCAGCAGCATCCACAGGTCCTGGATGGCCGGACCGGTGCAGCAGTCGTCGAAGTCGACGAAGTTGGGGCCGGCGAAGGCGCCCTCGTCGCGCCACAGCACGTTGCCGGGGTGGCAGTCGCCATGCAGACGCAGCGTGGCCAGCGGGCCGTGACGATCGAAGGCGGCGTCCACCAGGTCCAGCGCCCGGGCGCTGACGTTGATCCAGCGGCCCGCGGTCTCAGGGCTGACCAGGCCGCTGTCGATCAGGCGCTGGCGCGGCGCATGGCCAAAGGTCTGCACATCCAGCCGGCGCCGGTGCTCGAAGCGGCCGCGGCGGCCCACGGCATGCAGCCGGCCCATCAGCCGGCCCAGCCAGGCCAGGGTCTCGGGCTGTTCCAGCTCGGGCGCGCGGCCCACGCGGCGCTCGGTCACGGCCAGGCGGAATTCGGCGCCCTCGGGGCTGCGCCAGTGGGCCAGGGTGGGGGTCAGGGCGGACAGGCGCAGCGCGTCGGCCACGCCGTCGCGTGGCTGCAGCGGCAGCGGCGCCACCACCGGCAGGTCGGCCTCGGCCAGCTCGGCGCAGAAGGCGTGTTCTTCGGCGATCTGGGCGTCGCTCCAGCGGCCGGGGCGGTAGAACTTGGCGACGACGACGCGGCCGTCGTCCAGATGGGCCTGGACGACGCGGTTCTCGTAGGAGTTGAGCTGCAGCAGCCGGCCGTCGGGCTCCAGGCCGGCCAGGAACAGGGCCTGCAGAATGCCGGCGGGGTCCAGCGCGGCGTAGGGGGCGTCGGTCATCGGGGCATGGTACGCGCCCCGCTCGACACGGCCTATTCGATGGTGCTGCGGCGCACGCGGCCGATGCCGTCCTTGACCTCCTGGATCAGGCCCAGCAGCGAGTCGACATGGCGGGCGCCCTGCTTCAGGCCGTAGTCGAGCTCGGCCGCCTGTTCCTCGATCAGCTCTTCGAAGTGCGAGCCCACGGTCTCGGAGGGCAGTTTCAGGCGGGCCTCGGCCTCGCCGCCCTCGCGCTCCAGCGTGGCGCCAGCGTTGCGGGCAATGCGCAGCATCGCGGTGTTCTCGCTCAGCGCGTGGATGACCATGGTCTCGATGTGGCGGTTGCGCGAATGCAGCACCGCGTGGTCGAAAAGCCGGGCGCCATAGCCGCGGCCACGGGCCTGTGGCGAGACCGACACACCGAACTCGGCCATCGGCTGCTCGCCGGGCACGTCGGGCAGGAAGGCCAGGTGGGCCATGGCGATCAGCTCCAGGCGGCGGTTGAAGATGCCGAAGACCTCGTCGCGGCGGAAATCCAGCAGGTCGACATAGCGGCCGATCTGCGCGTCATTGGCGGCATAGCCGAAGCGCAGGTAGCGGTCGTGCGGCTCCAGGCCCAGCAGGTGCGTCAGCACGCGCGGCCGCTGCCGCTCGGACAACGAGCGGATGGGCACCCAACGGAAGTTGGGGGCATGGGCCTCTGGCGGGGTGGCCGGCTCGGGCGGGGGAAACACGGGGTCGCTCATGTGGGGCGCTCCGGTGACTAAGGGATAACCCGCACTGTACACAGATCCATCTCTTCTTGGTGAGGATCAGACCCGGTGTTTTCGGTCAGATGACCGCCTGGTGTGGTTCCGGCGTCTGTGTTATGATCCGCGGCTTCGCCCGTTTTCGGCTGGGGTGAGCTTTACAACTGCGGTGCCTTGAGTGGTGGTTGCAGGGGTAAAGGCCGGTGCCACACCGGGGGGCCTGAGAGGCTGCAACAAGCAGCACCGATGGTGCCCGGAGCCCGGTTCACAGCCGTTTTTTCTCACTCAAGAGATCCCTCATGAAGACCTTCAGCGCCAAGCCGGCCGAGGTGACGCACGAGTGGTTTGTGATTGACGCCACCGATAAGGTGCTCGGACGTGTCGCCAGCGAAGTGGCACTCCGTCTGCGCGGCAAGCACAAGGCCATTTACACGCCTCACGTCGATACCGGTGACTTCATCGTCATCGTCAACGCCGACAAGCTCCGTGTCACCGGCAACAAGGCCAACGACAAGATCTACTACCGTCACTCGGGCTTCCCCGGCGGCATCTACGCCACGAAGTTCAAGGACATGCAAGCCAAGCACCCCGGCCGCGCGCTGGAAAAGGCGGTCAAGGGCATGCTGCCCAAGGGCCCGCTCGGCTACGCCATGATCAAGAAGCTGAAGGTGTACGCCGGTGCCGAGCACCCGCACGCCGCCCAGGCCCCCAAGGCCCTGGAAATCTGAGGAGCGGTTGAATGATCGGTAACTGGAACTATGGCACCGGCCGTCGCAAGTCGTCGGTCGCCCGGGTCTTCCTGAAGAAGGGCACCGGCCAGATCGTCGTCAACGGCAAGCCCGTCGACAAGTACTTCGGCCGTCAGACCTCCATCATGGTCGTCCGTCAGCCGCTGGTGCTGACCGAGAACGGCGAAGCCTTCGACGTGCAGGTCAATGTGCACGGCGGCGGTGAATCGGGCCAGGCTGGCGCGGTGCGCCACGGCATCACCCGCGCCCTGATCGACTATGACGCGGCCCTGAAGCCGGTGCTGAGCCACGCTGGCTACGTCACCCGCGACGCCCGCGAGGTCGAGCGCAAGAAGGTCGGTCTGCACGGCGCGCGTCGCCGCAAGCAGTTCAGCAAGCGCTGATCGACACCCGACACTTCGGGTATCCACGGAAGGCCGCCGCAAGCGGCCTTTCGCGTCTTCGGGCCACACTGCCGCACCATGCGCTGGAAGCTACTTCGCCGCCGCTTCTCGATCTCCGCGCCGCGGATGATCGTGCGCAGCCACCTGCCCTGGCCACTGCGCTGGGCGGTGGCGGCGCTGGCGCTGGGCTTCTCGGCGGCCATTGCGCTGTGGGCCTTCGAGTTTGGCAAGGACCTGGCAGGCCTGGACAAGGACGCCAAGGTCGAGCTGCAGCACCTGCGCGCCGAGGTGCGGGCGCTGCGCGACGACAAGGACAAGGCCCAGTCGATCGCCAACACCGCCGAAAGCCTGCTCAAGGCCGAGAAGGTTGCGCAGGAGCGGCTGGCGACGCAGTTGCGCCAGGTCGAGGCCGACAACCTGCAGCTCAAGGCCGACCTGGGCTTTTTCGAGCGACTGCTGCCGGCCGCCGGCCAGAACGGCGATGCGCCGCAGGTGCGGGCCTTTCAGGTCGAGGCCGACGGGCCCGGCAAGCTGCACTACCAGGTGCTGGTGATGAGCCCCACCCGCGTGGCGGCGCCCAGTGACGGGCGCTACGAGCTGACGCTGTCGGGCACCCAGGACGGCAAGCCCTGGACCCAGCCCATGCCCGGTGGGCCGCAGCCTTTCCAGCTGCGCCAGTACCTGCGCCTGGAGGGCCATCTGGACCATCCGCCTGCGGCGGTGGTAAAACTCGTGCAGCTGCGGGTGCTGGACGCCCGCGGCGCCGTGCTGGCCAGCCAGTCGGCTCGCCTGTGACAACAACGTTGGGAACCTGGAGAACACCGCCATGTGGTTCAGCCGCAAGAAGCAACCCCCGATCCGCAGCCTGATCGGCGAGGGCACCGCCGTGCACGGCGAACTGCGATTCAGCGAAGGTCTGCGCGTCGATGGCGAGGTCATCGGCGACGTCATTGCCGCCGGTGACGGTGCCAGCCTGGTGGTGATCTCCGAGAATGCCCGCATCATGGGCAAGGTGATCGCCGGCCATGTGATCATCAATGGCGAAGTGCACGGCCCGGTGTCCTCAAGCGAGCTGCTGGAGCTTCAGCCCAAGGCACGCATCGTCGGCGATGTGCACTACCACGCGCTGGAGATGCACCAGGGCGCCAAGATCGACGGCGAACTGCGCCACGCCAGCGCCACCGACGACAAGCCGACGCTCAAGCTGGCGGCGTCGAACGACCACTGATTTCCTCTTTGCCCCAAAGGACCGCTCCATGAACGCCGTGACCGAGAACCTGGCCCCCGCCGTCGGCGAGATGCCCGCCCCGCTGGTCTTCACCGACAGTGCCGCCGCCAAGGTGGCCGATCTGGTCGCCGAGGAAGGCAACCCCGAGCTGAAGCTGCGCGTCTTCGTGCAGGGTGGCGGCTGCTCGGGTTTCCAGTACGGCTTCACCTTCGACGAGGTCGTCAACGAGGACGACACGCAGATGAGCAAGAACGGCGTGACGCTGCTGATCGATGCGATGAGCCTGCAGTACCTGGTCGGCGCCGAGATCGACTACAAGGAAGACCTGCAGGGCGCGCAGTTCGTGATCCGCAATCCGAACGCCACCACCACCTGCGGCTGCGGCTCGAGCTTCTCGGTCTGACCCACAGGGCGCCCAAGGCGCGCGCCCTGTGGCTCAGGGCGTGCTGTCCTTGGCGCTGTAGCTCACGCGGTAGAGGGCTCCGGCCAGGTCATCACTGATCAGCAAGGAGCCGTCCTTCAACGGCGCCACATCCACTGGGCGGCCACGGTAGCTGCCGCTCTCGTCCAGCCAGCCGTGCGCGAACACCCGGCTCGGGCCGGCGCTGCCATCGGGCTGGATCGGCACGAAGTTGATCAGTGCGCCGCTGGGCTGGCTGCGGTTCCAGGAACCATGGGCCGCCACGAAGATGCCGCCGCGGTAGGGCGGCGGGAACATCGTGCCGGTATAGAAGCTCATGCCCAACTGGGCCTGGTGCGCCGGAAATTCCACCTGGGGCCGCGTCCATTGGGCGGGCGGTGCCAGCCCCTTCAGATCGGGCGCCACCGCCGTGCCGGCGATCTGGACATCCTTGCCGTGTACGAAGGGATAGCCGAAGTGCTCGCCCCCGCTGCGGGTGACGCGGTTGAGTTCGCCCGGTGGCGTGTCGTCACCCATGCGATCGGTCTGGTTGTCGGTGAACCACAGGGTTCCGTCGGTCGGGTGGAGGTCCAGGCCCACGGAGTTGCGCACGCCCACCGCCACCACCTCGCGGGCTGAGCCATCCATCGCGTTCATCGCAATGATGCCGCCGATGCCCAGTCGTTCGTACAGCGCCACCTTGCCCCGGGGCTGCACGTTGTAGGGCTGACCCAGCGTGATGTAGAGCCGGCCACCCGGACTGACGCGGCAGGTGCGGGCGCCATGGTTGGGGCTTTCCTCATCCTCCGGCACCAGGCCGCCCTGGGCCACCACCGGAATCGCCGTGGTGTCCGACCGCTCCAGGAAGCGATCGGCCGCGGGGAAACGCAGCACGCGGTTGAGTTCGACCACCACCAGGCCACCGTCGCGGGTACGGCAGACACCATTGGGCAGCCTGAACCGCAGGCTGGGCGCGAAGGGCCGGACCTGATCTGCCATGCGCTGGCCCTCGCGCGCGGTCACCGCCCAGACGGTGGCTTGGCGGGTCCCGACGAACAGCACGCCGTCGCCGGGTGACGGGGCCAGATGCCGGGCGCCGGGCACCACGGCGTACAACTCGATGCGGAAGCCCGGGGGCAGCTTGATGCGACGCAGGGACTCGCGGATCGCGTCGGCCTGCGGGCCGGTCTGCGCCACCGATGGCACACCCGGATCCGTGCTGGGAACCATGATCGGCTGGCCCTGTGCTTGCGCACCGACCGGCAGCGTCAAGGCGCCCAGCAGCGTAGTGGCCCAGGCGGCGTGGCGGGGGCAGGCGGGCATGAGGTGCTCCTCGGCGATCGGGGTGATCGCAGCGGTCCAGGAAGGGGGTCAGGCAGGATACAGCGCGCCCAATACCCTTGGCCCGCGCGCGCCGGTGACCGCCGGCAGGTTGGCCGGCCGGCCCTGCAGGTGCGCTGCGGCCAGCCAGGCGAAGGCGGTGGCCTCGACCTGCATCGGTGGCAGGCCCTCGTCGGCCGTGCTGCGCACGCTCAGGCCGGGCAACAGGTGCGCCAGGCGCCGCATCAGATCGGCATTGAGCGCGCCGCCGCCGCACACCAGCAGCTCGCGGCTGGCCGGCGCGTGGCGCTGCAGCGCCTCGGCGGCGGCGCGGGCGGTGAACTCGGCCAGTGTGGCCTGCACATCCTGCGGCGGCACGCTGGCGGTGCCCTGCAGCCGCTGCGCCAGCCAGTCGGCGTGGAACAGGTCGCGGCCGGTGCTCTTGGGCGGCGCGGCGGCCAGGAAGGGCTCGGCCATCAGCCTCTGCAGCAACGGGGCGTGGACCTGGCCACCCGCGGCCCACTGGCCATCGGCGTCGAAGTCCTGGCCGCGGTGGCGCTGCACCCACAGGTCGAGCAGCGCATTGCCGGGCCCGCAGTCGAAGCCCGCGACGGCGCCGCCGCCCGCCGGCAGCAGCGTCAGGTTGCCGATGCCGCCCAGGTTCAGGACGGCGCGCGCGCGATCAGGTCGGCCAAAGACCTGGGCATGGAAGGCCGGCACGAGCGGCGCGCCCTGGCCACCGGCCGCCACATCGCGGCTGCGGAAATCGGCCACCACGGCAATGCCGCAGCGCTCGGCCAGCAGGGCTGGCTGGTTGAGCTGCCAGGTGTAGCCGCAGCCGTCGAACGCGCCGGGACGGTGGCGCACCGTCTGGCCATGCGAGCCCACGGCCTGCACATCGGTGGCGCTGAGGCCGCTGCGCTGCAGCAGCTCGGCCACCACCTCGGCCTGCGCCATCGCCAGCGCGTTGGCGGCCAGCGCGCCGCGGTGCAGCTCGTCGGCGCCGGGGGTGTTCAGCGCCAGCAGCTCGGCGCGCAGCGCGGCGGGCATGGGCCGGTGGACATGGGCCTCGACCCGCAGGCCGGGATCGAGCACAGCCAGCACGCCGTCGATGCCGTCGAGCGAGGTGCCCGACATCAGACCGATGCAGCGCATCGGTTCAGCCCATCACTCGACCTGGCCGGGGTGGCCGTCGATGCGCGTGGCCAGCGCCAACTGGTGCGACACCTCTTGCGCGATGCTGGCGAATCGGCCGCGCTGGGACGGGTCGAGCTCGATGACCTCCGAGGCCTTGGCGATGATCTGCGGGTCCTGGTGCTTGCCGCCGACCAGGAACTCGAAGTGCAGGTGCGGCCCGGTGGCCCAGCCGGTGGCGCCCACGGCACCCAGGCGGTCACCCTGGCCAACGCGCTGGCCCTTGCGCACATCCAAGCGGCTGAGGTGGGCGTAGACCGTCTCGCGGCCCCCCGAGTGCTGGATGCGCACCACATTGCCGTAGCCGTTCTGCCAGCCGCTGAAGACCACGCTGCCGTCGCCGACGCTGCGCACCGGTGTGCCGGTGGGGGCGCCGTAATCGGTGCCCAGGTGCGCGCGCCAGGTCTTGTGGATCGGGTGGAAGCGCATCGCGAAACCCGAGGTCACGCGCGAGAAGGCCAGCGGGCTGGACAGGAAGGCGCGCCGCTTGCTTTGGCCGTTGAGGTCATAGTAGCCGCCGCGGCCCTCGCCGAACCAGGCGGCCTGGTAGGTCTTGCCGTTGTTGACGAACTCGGCGGCCAGCAGCCGGCCGTTGCCCCAGGGCACCGGCTCGCCGTCGGCACTGAGCGACTCGTAGATCAGGCTGAAGCGGTCGCCCTTGCGCAGTTCGCGGCGGAAGTCGATGTCGGTGGAGAAAACCTCGGCCATCTGCACCGCGACGCCGTCGGGGATGTTGGCCTCGTCGGTGGCGGCGAACAGTGAGCTGTCGATGTGGCCGCTGGCCAGGCGCGGCAGGCGCTCCAGCGGGCGCTGCTCCGCACGGCTGCTGAAGCTGTCGCCCTGGCGGGTGATCTCGAAGCGGTGGAAGGACTGCGGCACCGGCGAATCGGCCTCATCCACCGGGAAGCGCGCCACCAGCGACAGCAGCCGGCCCTGGGCATCGACCTGGGCCTGCACCAGCTTGCCGGGCCGGCCTTCAATGATGCGGCGGGCCAAGGCGTCGCTGCGCATCCACTGTGCGGCGGCGGCGTCTTCCACGCCCAGGCGGCGCAGCAGGCTGTCGGCGGTGTCGCTGGCGCGGGTGACCTCGCCGCGCGAAAGCTGCAGGCGCAGGCCGGCCAGGGCCTCGAGCTGGCCGTCCAAGCTGGGCGGCACGATCGGCTCAAGCAGCAGGCGCTGCGGCAGCTGCGCGGCGTCGGGGGCCAGCGGCGCGATGCCGAAGGCGGTGACACCGAAGCCGGCCAGACCCAGCAGCGTGCTCAGGGCCAGGCCGCGGTGGTGGGTGCGCGTCCAGCGGCCCAGGCGGGCCAGCAGGTCGGCGGCAAATTCAGGCAAAGCGGTTCCCAGCGGCATGGATCTTGGAGGTCTGAGGTGCCGCCGGGGCGGCAGGGTCGGCGCAGGCCGGCCCTTAGAATCACGGCGCTGCTCGGGGGCGGTGCCCGCAGCGTGGCTGCAGGCAGGCGCCACGGGTCTGACCCGTCAGCCCGGCAGAGTTCCCCGATTCTACCGACCCCCACGATCGTGGGGATTGTCGTGATCCCTTGGTGTTTGCGATGCCTCAGTCTTCTGTCTCCCCCGCCAGCGAGCGCGTGCTCGACGCACTGGCCGTCAGCCGCCGCGGCTGCGCCGAACTGCTGCCCGAGGCCGATTGGCTGAAGAAGCTGCAACGGTCGGAGGCCAGCGGCCAGCCGCTGCGCATCAAGCTGGGCCTGGACCCCACCGCGCCCGACATCCACCTGGGCCACACGGTGGTGCTCAACAAGATGCGCCAGCTGCAGGACCTGGGCCACCAGGTGATCTTTCTGATTGGCGACTTCACCTCGATGATCGGTGACCCCTCGGGCCGCAACGCCACCCGCCCGCCGCTGACGCGCGAGCAGATCGAGGCCAACGCCAAGACTTACTACGCCCAGGCCAGCCTGGTGCTGGACCCGGCCAGAACCGAGATCCGCTACAACAGCGAGTGGAGCGATCCGCTGGGCGCGCGCGGCATGATCGAGCTGGCCGCCAGGTACACCGTGGCGCGCATGCTCGAGCGCGACGACTTCACCAAGCGCTTCCAGAGCAACACGCCGATCTCGGTGCACGAGCTGCTCTACCCGCTGATGCAGGGCTACGACTCGGTGGCGCTCAAGAGCGACCTGGAGCTGGGTGGCACCGACCAGAAGTTCAACCTGCTGGTCGGCCGCGCGCTGCAAAGCGAGTACGGCCAGGAGCCGCAGTGCATCCTGACCATGCCGCTGCTCGAGGGCCTGGACGGCATCGAGAAGATGTCCAAGTCCAAGAACAACTACGTGGGCATCACCGAGCCGGCCAACACCATGTTCGCCAAGATCCTGTCGATCAGCGACGAGCAGATGTGGAAGTGGTTCACGCTGCTGTCCTTCCGCCACGAGCGCGAGATCGAGGCGCTGAAGGCCGGGGTCGCCGCGGGCCGCAACCCCAAGGACGCCAAGGTGTTGCTGGCCAAGGAGATCACCGCGCGCTTCCACAGCGCCGCGGCGGCCGACGCGGCCGAGCAGGACTTCAACAACCGCGCCAAGGGCGGCATTCCCGACGAGATCCCCGAGGTGTCGCTGGCCGGCGCCCCGATGGCGATCGGCGCGCTGCTCAAGGCCGCCAACCTGGTGCCCAGCACCAGCGAGGGGCTGCGCATGGTCGAGCAGGGCGGTGTGCGCATCGACGGTGCCGTCATCAGCGACCGCGGCCTGAAGGTCGACGCCGGCACCGTGGTGCTGCAGGTCGGCAAGCGCAAGTTCGCCCGTGTGACACTGTCGTGATCCGTTGGACCAGGAGCCCCCTGATGAAGTCTCTCGCCGCCACCCTGCTGGCCCTCACCCTGTTCGGCGCCGCCCAGGCCCAGGACGCCAACCCGGCCCTGGCCGCCGCGGCCAAGGAGCCGGGTGCCAAGACCACCGCCAGCGGCCTGGTGTTCCGCAGCCTGAAGGACGGCACCGGCGGCAGCCCGGTGGCGGCCGACACCGTGCGCGTGCACTACCGCGGCACGCTGACCGACGGCAAGGAGTTCGACAGCTCCTACAGCCGCGGCCAGCCCGCCGAGTTCCCGCTGGGCCGCGTGATCCCCTGCTGGACCGAGGGCCTGCAACTGATGAAGACCGGTGGCAAGGCCAAGCTGACCTGCCCCTCGGCGATCGCCTATGGCGGCCGGGCGATCGGCGACATCATTCCCCCGAACTCGACCCTGGTGTTCGAGGTCGAGCTGCTGGGCATCGCCAAGCGCTGATCAGGGCAGGGGCGTGGCGGCGCGCAGCGTCGCCTCGGTCTCGCCCAGCCACTGCGGCTCGGCCGCGCGGGCGCGCTGCATGGCACGTGTGGCCGCCTGATAGGCGCCGCTGGCGTCGCCGCGCGCCAGGCGCAGCTGGGCCAGGTTGTTCCAGGCCACGGCACTGTCGCCCTGGGCCAGCCAGGCCAGCAGCACGGCCTCGGCCTCGGGCCCGCGGCCGGCCTCGGTCAGCGCCTGGGCCCAGCCCACGGTGATGGACAGCCGCTGCGGCCAGCGGGCCGCCGCCGAGGCCCAGGCGCTGACCCGTGCGGCGGTCGGCGCGGGGGCCCGGTCCAAACCCAGCAGCGCGGCCATGGCCGGCGCTTCGTCCACCTGGGGCGGCCACTGGCCCGGCGGCAGCACCGCCAGGGCCCAGTGGCCGCTGCGCGCCCAGGTGGCCTCCAAGGGAACCAGGTCCCACTGTGCGTGGGCCTGGGTGCCGCTGTGCAGGCGCACGGTGCCGGCGTCCAGGTCGTAGCCGGTCAGCAGCACATAGTGCCAGCGCGGCCAGATCGGCAGCGACAGGTTCAGCAGCAGCGCGGCCGGGTGGCCCTGGGCCACCAGCGCCAGCACCGCGTCCAGCCGCGGCGGCAGTTCCACCGCCAGCATCGCGTGGCGGCGCGGGGCGGCCCGCATCTCGGCCTGCAGGCTGCCGGCGCGGCTGGGCAGGTAGACCTGCGCCTGCAGGACAGGCAGCGGCACCGGCTGCCCGGCCGCGGCCAGCGCGGCGGCCAGCACGGCGGGACCGCACAGCTCGTCGTCGCCAGCCACGAAGGGGGTGTCGGCCAGCCAGTGGCGGCGCGGCAGAGCCGGCGGCGACTGCGCGCGCAGTGCCGCCCCCATGGGTGGCGGCGCTAGCGCCGCGCAGCCGCTCAGCGCCGGTGCCAGCAGGCCGGCGGCCAGCGCATCCCGCCGGTGCATCCCGCTCGGCGTCTCAGCGCACCGAGCGCGTGAACGGGAAGACCTTGGTCAGGCCCAGGATGTCGGTGACCAGCAGCAGCACGAAGATGAAGACCAGCACACCGACCAGATCGCTGGCGCCGGCGGGGGCGCTGTCGATCGTGCGGGCGAGTTGCTGGGCCTCGGCATCGCTCAGCGCGGCCACGCGGGCGCGGGCCTGGTCAAGGTCGACGCCGCGGGCCTGCAGGCCGGCCTGCACATCGGCGCGGGCCAGCGAGGCGTCGATCAGTGCGCGGGCGTCGGCGGCCGGGCGCAGCGCCAGGCCTTCGTCAACGGCCACCGCCTCGGCGGCGATGCCGGCGGCCTGGGCGGGCTGCATGAAGCCGGCGAAGCTGAGGCTGGAGGCCAGCAGCAGGGTGAAGGTGCGGTGAGCGAAGCGCATGGTGTGTATCAGAGTCAGAGGACCGCTCGATGTTACGAATTTCGCCAAGCCCCTTGTGACGACCTGTTGCGGGCGACAATCGCGGCATGCAAGTGAGTTCTTACCTGCGCCTGTCGGTCGTGGCGGCGCTGGCCACCATCGCGCTGAAAGCCGGCGCCTGGTGGCTGACCGGCTCGGTCAGCCTGTTGTCCGATGCGCTGGAGTCGCTGGTCAATCTGGCCGGCGCCACGTTCGCGCTGGCGATGGTGACGATCGCCGCGCAGCCGGCCGACGAAGACCACCCCTATGGCCACCACAAGGCCGAGTACTTCTCCAGCGGCTTCGAGGGCGTGCTGATCCTGGGCGCCGCCGTCGGCATCATGCTGGCCGCGCTGGACCGCTGGCTGCACCCGCAGCCGCTGGAGCGGCTGGACTGGGGCCTGGCACTGTCGGTGGCCAGCTCGGTCATCAACGGCGCGCTGGCCTGGAGCATGCTGCGCGCCGCCCGCGAACACCACTCGATCGCCCTGGAGGGCGATGCGCGGCACCTGATCACCGACGTCTGGACCTCGGTGGGCGTGGTGATCGGCCTGATTGCGGTGCAACTGACCGGCTGGCTGTGGCTGGACCCGCTGGCCGCCTTGCTGGTGGCGCTGAACATCGTGCGCGAGGGGGTGTCATTGGTGCGCCGCTCGGCCGACGGCCTGATGGACCGCGCGCTGGAGCCCGAGCACCAGGCCGCGATCCACGCGGTGCTGAAGGACTTCGACCACGCCACCATCCGCTTCGACCACCTGACCACGCGCCGCGCTGGCGCGCGCCGGTTTGCCGACCTGCACATGCACATGCCGGCCAGCTGGACACTGCAGCGCGCGGCCGCGCTGCGCGCGTCGGTGGAGCAGGCGCTGATGAGCGCGGTGCCGGGCCTGCGCGCCACGATCCAGCTGCTGCCGATGGACGTGGAAGCCCACTTCGACGATCCCAAGGACCTGCTGTGATCGCCGTGCTGCAGCGCGTGCGCGAGGCGCACGTGGCGGTGGGCGGCCAGGTGGTGGGCGCGATCGGGCCGGGCCTGCTGGTCCTGGTCTGTGCCGAGCCGGCCGACACGCCGGCCACCGCCGCGAAGATGCTGGACAAGTGGCTCAAGCTGCGCATCTTCAGCGACGCCGCCGGCAAGATGAACCGCAGCCTGCAGGACCTGGACGGCGCCGGCACGCCAGGTGGCCTGCTGCTGGTGTCGCAGTTCACGCTGGCCGCCGACACGGCGGGCGGCAACCGCCCCAGCTTCAGTGGCGCGGCGCCGGCGGCGCAGGGCCGCGCCCTCTACGACGCCCTGGTGGCGCTGGCCCGCGAGCGCCACACCGGCCTGGTGGCCACCGGCGAGTTTGGCGCCGACATGCAGGTGCACCTCGTCAACGACGGACCGGTGACCATCCCGATGCGCCTGGCCTGAACGACAACGGGCGCCCGAAGGCGCCCGCTGGCTGGAGGTTCGAGGTCCTCAGCAGGTGATCAATCCGCGTACTGACCCGCGGCCTTGATGGCGGTGCCGAGCTTGGTGATCTCGGCCTCGACGAACTTCTTGTGTTCGGCCGGGTTGACGCGCGCGTCGGTCACCACCACCGCCCCCAGCGCCTCTTCGCGCTTGATGAACTCGGGGTCCTTCAGTGCGGTCTTGAGGGCGGCGTTGAGCTTGTCCAGCACCGGCTTGGGCGTGCCTTTGGGGGCGTACATCGCGTGCCAGATCGTGACGTTGAAGCCCTTCAGGCCCGACTCGTCCAGCGTGGGCAGCTTGGCCAGCGCTGGCGAGGTGAGGTGCTTGAGCGTGCTGACCGCGTAGGCCTTGACCTTGCCGCTTTCGATCTGGCTGGTGGTGTTGGTGGTCTGGTCGCACATGATGTCGACCTGGCCGCCCAGCAGGTCGGTCATGGCCGGGGCGGTGCCCTTGTAGGGCACGGTGGTCATGTCGACCTTGATCGCCTGCTGGAACATCAGGCCGCACAGGTGCGAGGCCGAGCCCAGACCGGCGTTGGCCAGGTTGATCTTGCCCTTGTTGGCGTCGATCCACTTGGCCAGCTCGGCGTAGTTGGCGGCCGGCAGCGTGGGACGGCCGATCAGGGTCATCGGCACCTCGTTGATCATGCCGAGGTACTCGAAGTCGTCCAGGGTCTTGTACTGCAGCTGGCGGTAAAGCGACGGCGAAGTGGCCATGCCCACGTGGTGCAGCAGGATGGTGTAGCCATCCGGGGCCGCCTTGGCCACCTTGGTGGCGCCCAGCGTGCCGCCGGCACCGCCGACGTTCTCGATCACGATGGTGCCACCCAGCGGCTTGCGCAGCGCTTCGGCCAGGTCGCGCGCCACCTTGTCGGTCGGGCCGCCAGCCGCAAAGGGCACGACGATGGTGACCGGCTTCTCGGGGTACTCGGCCAGGGCCGGCAGGGCCAGCGCGGCCAGCGCGGTGGCGGCAAGGGTTTTCAGGCGCAGATTCATGCGGTGTCTCCTGGGTGCATGACAAGGGGTGGGCGGATGGTAGGGGGGCTGGAAGGGGGCGCCATGTGGGGAACTACGTAATCCCTGCCGCCCACGTCACAATCGGCGCATGAGCCGCAGCATCCGATTCGACCTGCCCGCCACCGCCCCGGAGGTCGACCACCCGCGCGAGGAGCGCCGGGAACAGGGCAACCCCGAACGACACACCTGGACCCTCTATGAGCCGCCCGGCCACGGCCTGGCGGCTGGCATCTGGGACTGCGAGCCGGGCCGCTGGCGCATCGTCTTCGGCCCGAACGAGCACGAGTACTTCGTGGTCCTGTCCGGCCGCGTGCGCGTGCATGACGCGCAGGGTGGCTTCACCGAGGCCGGGCCTGGCGAGGCCATCGTCATCCCGCCGGGCTTCGAGGGTAGTTTCGAGGTGCTTGAGAAAGTTCGCAAACACTTCGTGATCGTCGATCGCTAAGTGCCCAACGCCGGGGCTCACGCCGCGCGGGCCAGCGCGCGGCCGCTCCGGAGCGGCCCGCGCACCCCCTCGGGGGGTGGTGCCCGGTACGCCGGGCACCGGGGGCTCACGCCGCGCGGGCCAGCGCGCGGCCGCTCCGGAGCGGCCCGCGCACCCCCTCGGGGGGTGGTGCCCGGTACGCCGGGCGCCGGGGGCTCACTTGTACGAGCGCGCGTCCTCGATCACCTTGCCGTCGTTGGGCAGGGCGCCGGGGGCCAGCAGCTGCACCTCGCTGCGCAGCTTGGTGACGTCGCGCACGGTGTCGGCGATGGCCGCGGCCAAGCCCTCGGGCGTGCCGGGCACTTCCACCTTCAGCGTCATGCGGTCGCTGGCCATCTCGCCCTCGACCACCAGGCGGGCGCGCAGCACCTCGGGGTGGCGGCGCAGCACCTGGGCCACCTGGCTGGGGTGGACGAACATGCCGCGGACCTTGGCGGTCTGGTCGGCGCGGCCCATCCAGCCCTTGATGCGGCCGTTGGTGCGGCCCGTGGGGCAGGGACCGGGCAGCATGGCCGACAGGTCGCCGGTGCCAAAGCGCACCAGCGGGTAGTCGGGGTTCAGCGTGGTGACCACCAGCTCGCCGACCTCGCCCTCGGGCACCGGGTCGCCGGTGCCGGGGCGCACGATCTCGACGATCACGCCTTCGTCGATCACCAGGCCCTCGCGCGCGGCGGTCTCATAGGCGATCAGGCCCAGGTCGGCAGTGGCATAGCACTGGTATCCGGTGATGCCGCGCTCGGCCAGCCAGTCGCGCAGCGAGGGCGGGAAGGCCTCGCCCGAGACCATGGCCTTGGTGATCGACGAGATGTCGGTGCCGGTCTCGGCGGCCTTCTCGACCAGGATCTTCAGAAAGCTGGGCGTGCCGATGTAGCCGTGGGGCTTCAGCTCGGCCACGGCCTGCAGTTGCAGCTCGGTGTTGCCCACACCGCCGGCAAAGGTGGTGCAGCCGATCGCGTGCGCGCCGGTCTCCATCATCGAGCCGGCCGGGGTGAGGTGGTAGCTGAAGCTGCAGTGCGCCAGGTCACCGGCGCGGAAGCCCGCCGACCAGATCGCGCGGGCCATGCGCCAGTAGTCGGCCGCGGTGCCCTCGGGTTCATAGATGGGGCCGGGCGACTGGAACACCCGGCGCGCGCCCTGGGCGGCGCGCAGGCCGCGCCAGCCGATGGCCGAGAAGCCACCAAACGGGTCCCATTGCGCGGCGTCGGCGCGGCGCGCCTGCTGGGTCTCGAGCAGCTCATGCTTGCGCGTCACTGGCAGCGCAGCCAGGGCGGCGCGGCTGTTCACGCCGGCGGCATCCACGCCGGCCAGCAACTCGCCCATGGTCTGGCTGCCGTCGCGGGCGCGGGCCACCACGCGCGGCAGCGCGGCCATCAGCGCGGCCTCGCGCTCGGCCGGGTCGCGTGCTTCCAGGGCATCGTAGAAATCACTCATCGCTGTCGCTCCAGCTGGCCAGGTTTTTCTTCACCAGCGCGACAAAGTCGCGCACCTGGGCGCTGTCCTTCAGCGCCTTGCTTGTCCATTCGGGGCTGCTGCGCGAGGGCCGCTTGACGATGGCCACCTGCAGCAGCGCGCCGTCCACCGTGGCCCGCGCAATCGCGCTGCCGCGCCGCTCGAAGCGGCCTTCGCGCTCGGTCAGACCCAGGGCTTGCAGGTCGCGGCGCAGCCGCTGCAAGGCTTCGTCGGGTTTGAAGGCCGGCAGCGCGAAGCCCCAATCCTCGTCACCGCTCATGCCAGCCAGCGCTTGCGGCGCTTGTAGCTCTTGACGTCCTTGAAGCTCTTGCGGTCGCCGCCTCCCATGCCCAGGTAGAACTCCTTGACGTCCTCGTTCTCGCGCAGGGCCTTGGCCTCGCCGTCCATCACCACGCGGCCGTTCTCCAGGATGTAGCCGTAGTCGGCATAGCGCAGCGCGATGTTGGTGTTCTGCTCGGCCAGCAGGAAGGTGACCTTCTCCTTGGTGTTGAGGTCCTTGACGATCTCGAACACCTCCTCAACGATCTGCGGCGCCAGGCCCATGCTGGGCTCATCGAGCAGCACCATCTTCGGGTTGGCCATCAGCGCGCGGCCGATGGCACACATCTGCTGCTCACCGCCCGAGGTGTAGGCGGCCTGGCTGCTGCGGCGCGTCTTCAGGCGCGGGAAATAGGCATAGACCTTTTCCAGCGTCTGCGCCACCGCTGCCTTGCCGTCCTGGCGGGTGTAGGCGCCGGTCATCAAGTTCTCTTCGATGGTCAGGTGGGCAAAGCAATGCCGGCCCTCCATCACCTGGATCACGCCGCGGTCGACCATCTGGGCGGGCGAGAGCTTCTCGATGCGCTCGCCGCGCAGCTCGATGCTGCCCTTGGTCACCTCGCCACGCTCACCGGCCAGCAGGTTGCTGACCGCGCGCAGCGTGGTGGTCTTGCCGGCGCCGTTGCCGCCCAGCAAGGCCACCACCTGACCCTCGGGGACCTGCAGGCTCACGCCCTTGAGCACCAGGATCACATGGTTGTAGATGACCTCGATGCCATTGACGTTCAGAAGGATGTTGCTCATCGCGGGGTCCTTGTTGGCTCATTCAAGCGCCGCGCGCGGCGCTTGAATGAGGCCCCTGCCCGCAGGCAGGGGGTAAGGCGGCGCGAGCCGCCTCGGGGGTGATCAGCTCTGGCAATCCGCGGCGTCGCGGCGGCTGAGCTTCTTCTCGGCGGCGTACTTGTCGGCGGCCTGCTTGACCAACGGCTTGATCAGCGCCTCGTCGGCCTGCAGCCAATCGGAGGTGAACCTCCAGGCCTTGCCGTCCCACTGGTGCATGCGGGCCCAGTTGGCGCCCTGGTGGTCGGCGCAGGAGGTCGAGATCGGGCGCAGCACGTTGGCAAAGCCCAGGCCGTCGAGCTTCTTCTGGTCGAGTGCCAGGTTCTCCAGGCCCCAGCGCACCTGCTCGCCGGTCATGACCTTGCCCTTGCCGTAGCGGTCCTGGCCGCGGCGCACACCCTCGACCGCCAACATGGCGTGGACCACACCGCGCATGTACAGCACGCTGCCCACTTCATCCTTCGGGCCGGTGCCCTGGCCCTTGCCATGGACCTGGGCCAGGATCTCCTGCACCACCTTGGAGTTCGGCTCGGCGCCATGCTGCATGGTGATCGCGTTGTAGCCCTTGGCGCCGTCGCCGACGTCCTTGACATCCGGCTCGGCACCGGCCCACCACACGCCGTACATCTTGTCGCGCGGGTAGCCGGTGGCCACGGCTTCCTTCAGGGCGGCCGAGTTCATCACGCCCCAGCCCCACAGCAGCACGTAGTCGGGGCGCTGCTGGCGGATCTGCAGCCAGGTGGCCTTCTGCTCAACGCCCGGGTGGGTCACCGGCAGCAGCTGCACCTCGAAGCCGTGCATCTTGCCGCGCTCCTGCAGCAGCGGGATCGGCTCCTTGCCGTAGGGGCTGTCGTGGTAGACCAGGGCGATCTTCTTGCCCTTGAGCTTGTCGGCGCCGCCCTCGCGCTTGGCCAGTTGCTGGACCAGCACGTCGGCCGCGGTCCAGTAGGTGCCCAGCAGCGGGAAGTTCCACTTGAAGACATTGCCGTCGGCCGACTCGCTGCGGCCATAGCCGGCGGTGATCAGCGGGATCTTGTCGACCGGGGCCTTCTCGGTCAGCGCGAAGGTGATGCCGGTGGACAGCGGCTGGAACACCGAGGCGCCCTTGCCCTTCAGGCGCTCATAGCACTCCACGCCCTTGTCGGTGGCGTAGCCGGTCTCGCATTCCTCGAAGGTGACCTTGACGCCGTTGATGCCGCCGCGGGCATTGGTGAGCTTCAGGTAGTCGACATAGCCGTTCGCCCAGGGCACACCGTTGGGCGCGTAGGCGCCGGTGCGGTAGACCAGCACCGGGAAGAACTGCTCCTTGGCCTGGGCGAACGCCGGCGAGGTGGCGAGGGCCGAGAAGCCGGCCGATGCGATCAGCGCGGCCTGGGCCAGGGTCTTGAACTTCAACATGTTGTCTGCCTCCAGAGGAAGGTGAGAAAAACGCACTCGTCAGTGCAGGGTCTGCCGGCCCGGGGTTCGTCGCCCCGCACCGTGCGGATTCAGGTCATCAGTGCGGGAAGGGCCACAGCCGCAGCTTTTCCTTGGCGGTGGACCACAGGCGCGCCAGGCCGTGCGGCTCGACGATCAGGAAGAACACGATCAGCGCGCCGAAGATCATGTAGGTCAGGTGCGAGGCCAGCGCGGTGTCGAAGCCCAGCGCCACGCCCAGCAGGTCCAGCACGATCGGCAGCACCACGATGAAGGCGGCGCCGAAGAAACTGCCCATGATCGAGCCCAGGCCGCCGATGATGATCATGAACAGCAGGTCGAAGGAGCGGTTGATGTTGAAGGCCGCCGGCTCCCACGAGCCCAGGTGCACGAAGCCCCACAGCGCGCCGGCCATGCCAACGAAGAAGGAGCTGACCGCGAAGGCGGTGAGCTTGGCGTAGACCGGGCGGATGCCGATCACCGCCGCGGCCACGTCCATGTCGCGCATCGCCATCCACTCGCGGCCGATGTGGCTGCGCACCAGGTTCTTGGCCAGCAGTGCACAGATCACCACGAAGCCCAGGCAGAACAGGTATTTCTCGATCGGCGTGTTGATGACCCAGCCGAACAGGCTCAGCTCGGACACGCTGACCGAGCCCGAAGCCGAGTCATTGGTGAACCACTTGATGCGCAGAAAGGCCCAGTCGGTGAAGAACTGCGCCGCCAAGGTGGCCACCGCCAGGTACAGGCCGCGGATGCGCAGCGAGGGGATGCCAAACAGCACGCCCACCACCGTGGCACACAGGCCGCCCAGGATGATGGCCAGCAGCATCGGCATGCCGTCGATGCGGATCAGGAAGTTGTAGGCCGCATAGGCACCCACGGCCATGAAGCCGCCGGTGCCCAGCGAGATCTGGCCGCAGTAGCCCACCAGGATGTTCAGGCCGATGGCCGCCAGCGACAGGATCAGGAAGGGGATCAGGATCGCGCGGAACAGGTACTCGCTGGCCAGGAAGGGCACGGCGAGGAAGGCGAAGGCCACCAGCGCGCCGATGACCGCCTTGTCCTGCGCGATCGGGAAGATCTGCTGATCAGCCCGGTAGCTGGTCTTGAACTGGCCATTCTCACGGTAGAGCATGTTGTTCTCCTTGTGCGCTCAGGCGTTAGACGCGGTCAATGATCTTCTCGCCGAACAGCCCTTGCGGCCGCACCAGCAGGAAGCCCAGCGCCATCACATACGCAAACCAGATCTCGATGCCGCCGCCCAGCATCGGGCCGATGTAGACCTCGGAGAGCTTCTCGCCCACGCCGATCAGCAGGCCGCCGATGATGGCGCCCGGCACGCTGGTCAGGCCGCCCAGGATCACCACCGGCAGCGCCTTCAGGGCCACTTGCGACAGCGAAAACTGCACGCCCAGCTTGGAGCCCCAGATCACGCCAGCCACCAGCGCCGAGAAGCCCGCAACCGACCAGACGATGACCCAGATGCGGTTGAGCGGGATGCCGATCGACTGCGCCGCCTGGTGGTCGTCGGCCACCGCGCGCAGCGCGCGGCCGGTGGCCGTGTACTGGAAGAACGCCGCCAGCAGCGCGACCAGCGCGGCGGCGATCACCGCGGCGAACAGGTCCTCCTGACCAACCAGCACGCCGCCCTGGAAGGTGCTCTCGAACAGGAACAGCGGGTCCTTGGGCATGCCGATGTCGATCTTGTAGATGTCCGAGCCGAACACCGTCTGGCCGAAGCCATCCAGGAAGTAGGTGATGCCCAGCGTGGCCATCAGCAGCGTGATGCCCTCCTGGTTGACCAGCTTGCCCAGCACGAAGCGCTCGATCACCCAGGCCAGCGCCACCATGCAGGC
The DNA here is from genome assembly GCF_018069755.1 of Ideonella aquatica. Taxonomy (GTDB): domain Bacteria; phylum Pseudomonadota; class Gammaproteobacteria; order Burkholderiales; family Burkholderiaceae_C; genus Ideonella; species Ideonella aquatica. The sequence goes on from NZ_JAGQDE010000002.1 coordinate 270,219, forward strand.
CATGGCCAGCACGAAGCCGATCAGATTGGCCAGCAGCTTGGAGTCGGAGCCGGTCCAGCCCGGCGCCCACTCCGAGAAACGGGCCATGGCCAGCGCGGCGAACAGCACCATCGCGCCCTGCGCGAAGTTGAAGACGCCCGACGCCTTGAAGATCAGCACGAAGCCGAGGGCGATCAGCGAATACAGCATGCCCGCCATCAGGCCGCCGATGAGGGTCTCGAGGAAGAATCCCATGGTCTTGTGTCTCCTGCGATCAGTGGCTGGTGCCGAGGTACGCGCTGATCACGTCCTCGTTGCTGCGCACCTCGCTGGGCGTGCCGTCACCGATCTTCTTGCCGTAGTCGAGCACGACCACGCGGTCCGAGATGTCCATCACCACGCCCATGTCGTGTTCGATCAGCACGATGGTGGTGCCGAACTCGTCGTTGACGTCCAGGATGAAGCGGCTCATGTCCTGCTTCTCCTCGACGTTCATGCCGGCCATCGGCTCATCCAGCAGCAGCACCTGCGGCTCCATGGCCAGCGCGCGGCCCAGGTCGACCCGCTTTTGCAGGCCGTAAGGCAGGCGGCCCACCGGGGTCTTGCGCCAGGCCTGGATCTCGAGGAAGTCGATGATGCGCTCGACGAAGGCGCGGTGCTCGCTCTCCTCGCGCTCGGCCGCCCCCCAGCGGATGGCCTGCTGGAAGAGGTTGGTCTTCATCTTCAGGTTGCGCCCCGACATGATGTTGTCGATGACGCTCATGCCCTTGAACAGCGCCAGGTTCTGGAAGGTGCGCGCCACCCCCATCTCGGCCACCTGGCGGCTGTTCATGTGGCTGAAGGTCTGGCCACGGAAGGTGATCTTGCCCTCCTGCGGCGTGTAGACGCCGTTGATGCAGTTGAGCATCGAGCTCTTGCCGGCGCCGTTGGGGCCGATGATGGCGCGGATCTCGTGCTCGCGCACATTGAAGCTGATGTCGGTCAGCGCCTTGACGCCGCCGAAGCGCAGGCTGATGTTCTGGACGTCGAGGATGACGTCGCCGATCTTTCTTTCGGCCATCTCAAGCCACCTTTTTCGTTTGCGCCGGGAAGGTCTTGGCGTCGGTGATCTTCAGGGTGGCCGAGACACTGCCGCTGCGGCCGTCCTCGAACTTCACCACGGTCTCGATGAACTGCTCGGTGCGGCCTTCATACATGGCGTCGACCAGCACCTGGTACTTGTCGTTGATGAAGCCGCGCTTGACCTTGCGGGTGCGGGTCATCTCGCCGTCGTCGGCATCGAGTTCCTTGTGCAGCACGATGAAGCGGGCGATCTGGCTGCCAGCCAGCAGCTCGTCGCGGGCCAGGTCGGCGTTGACCTTCTCGACGTTCTCGCGGATCAGCTCCAGCACCTCGGGCTTGGCGGCCAGGTCGGTGTAGCCGGCGTAGGGCAGGTTGCGCCGCTCGGCCCAGTTGCCCACCGCCTCGAAGTCAATGTTGACGAAGGCGCAGACCTTCTCGCGCTGGTTGCCAAAGGCCACCGCCTCCTTGATGTGCGGGAAGAACTTCAGCTTGTTCTCGACGTACTTGGGCGCGAACATCGCGCCGTCGTTGGCGCCGCCCTTGATGCGGCCGACGTCCTTGACGCGGTCGATGATCTTCAGGTGGCCCTGGGCATCGATGAAGCCGGCGTCGCTGGTGTGGTACCAGCCGTCGGCGGTCAGCACCTCGGCCGTGGCCTCGGGGTTCTTGTAGTACTCCTTGAGCAGGCCGGCGGACTTGACCAGCACCTCGCCGCTGTCGCTGAGCTTGATCTCGACGCCCTCGCAGGGCACGCCCACGGTGTCGGCGCGCACCTCGTGGTCGGGCTGCAGGCAGACGAACACCGCGGTCTCGGTGGAGCCGTAGAGCTGCTTGAGGTTGATGCCAATCGCCCGGTAGAAGGTGAACAGGTCGGGCCCGATCGCCTCGCCGGCGGTGTAGGCCACGCGCACCCGGCTCATGCCCAGGGTGTTGCGCAGCGGGCCGTAAATGCACAGATTGCCCAGCGCATAGTGCAGCTTGTCGAGCAGGCCCACCGGCTTGCCGTCCATCAGGTCGGGGCCGACGCGGCGCGCCACGTTCATGAAGTGGTGGAACATCCCGCGCTTGATGGCACTGGCGTCCTCCATGCGGATCATCACCGTGGTCAGCAGACCTTCAAAAATGCGCGGCGGCGCGAAGTAGTAGCTCGGGCCGATCTCCTTCATGTCGATCGACACCGTGGCGCCCGACTCGGGGCAATTCACCACATAACCGCAGGCCAGCCACTGCGCGTAGCTGAAGATGTTCTGGCCGATCCAGGCCGGCGGCAGGTAGGCCAGCACTTCCTCCTGCTCGGTCAGGCGGTCGAACTTCTGGCCCGCCGCGGCGCGGTCCAGCAGCGACAGGTGGGTGTGGACCACGCCCTTGGCGTTGCCGGTGGTGCCCGAGGTGAAGAACATCGCCGCCACATCGGTGGGCTGGGCCTGGGCCACCTCGGCCTCGAAGAAGCCGGGGTGGGCGGCCAGCCAGGCGTCGCCCGCTTCGGCCAGCGCGTCGAGCGAGGCCAGACCGGGCTCGTCGTAGTTGCGCAGGCCGCGCGGGTCGTCGTACCAGACGTGGGCCAGCGCGGGGCATTGCTCGCGCACCTCCATCATCTTGTCGACCTGCTCCTGGTCCTCGACGACGGCGAAGCAGACCTCGGCATTGCTGACCGGGAAGACGAACTCGGCGGCCACCGCGTCCTGGTACAGCGGCACCGGAATGGCGCCCAGCGCCTGTGCGGCCAGCATGCTGGCGTTCAGGCGCGGGCGGTTGTCACCCACCACGATCAGGTGCTGGCCGCGCCGCAGGCCGGCGGCGGCCAGGCCACCGGCCAGGCGCTTGACCAGCGTGGCCAGGTCGGCCCAGGTGGTGGTCTGCCAGATGCCGTATTCCTTCTCGCGCAGCGCCGGGGCCTGGGGCCGGCGGCTGGCGTGTTCAAGCAGGAGCTGGACGAAGGTGGTCTGCACGCGGTTCTCCAAGAAGGCGGCGCGGCCGGACAGGCCGACCCCGGAATGGATGCGATCCTAGGCTGCCCTTTGACGTCATGTTGTCCGTTGGACGACAATCTACGGGTGAGCCCTGAGCGGACTTTCCCGGGTCCGCGCCGGTTGCGCCCCGGTGTCGCCGATCGGGGGAGAAGGAGCCTTGCGGTGAATCAACGATCCCACGCCTTGCGCGAGCGCGCCCGAGCGCTGACCGAGGCCGAGCTGGCCAACGTGCCCTGGTTGCAGGTGCTGGACGCCGAGGATCAGCGCCGCGCCCGCGCCGTCATCGTCATTGCCGAGGCCGAGCCCGGCGACCTGATCTGCCGCATCGGCCGCCCGGCTACCTACTGGTTCGGTGTGGTCGACGGCCTGCTGAAGATGAGCAACGACCCCAGCCAGGGCCCGGCGATCACCTTCACCGGCGTGCCGCCCGGCGCCTGGTTCGGCGAGGGCACGCTGCTCAAGCGCGAGCCCTACCGCTACAACATCGAGGTGCTGCGGCGCAGCGCCGTGGCCGGCCTGCCGGTGGACAGCTTCCATGAGCTGCTGGACCGCAGCATCCCGTTCAACCGCTTCGTGCTGAACCAGCTCAATGAGCGCCTGGGCCAGTTCATCGCCGCCCGCGAGACCGACCGCCAGGGCGACCCCGACACCCGTGTGGCGCGCAACCTGGCCTCGCTGTTTCACCCGGTGCTCTATCCCGGCGTGGGCCAGTTGCTGCGCATCACGCAGCAGGAGCTGGGCTTTCTGGTGGGCCTGTCGCGCCAACGTGTGAACGAGGCGCTGCGCACCCTGCAGCAGCGCCAGCTGATCCGCATCGAGTACGGCGGCGTGCGCGTGCTGGACCTGCCGGGCCTGCGCAGCTACCGCCACCGCGACGAGTAGGGCGCGCTTCGCCGCGCTTATCGGCGCATGGCCGTGCGCAGGCGCGGGCGATGCTCGCGCGATGAGCTCCGACGCCTTTGTCCGTCAGCTGGCCGCCTACTGGAGCGGCGACCTGCTGGCGGTGAACCTGCTGATCTTCCTGAACCTGGCCGGCGCGCTGCTGCTGGGCTCGCTGGTGGGCTATGAGCGCGCCTACCGCGGCCGCGCGGCGGGCATGCGCACCTACGGTCTGGTGTGCATGGCCTCGACCGCGCTGACGGTGTTCGCCGGCTACCCAGCGCTGTGGTACGGCGGCCAGGCCAGCTTCACCGCCGCGCTGGCGCATGACCCGACACGGGTGATCCAGGGCATCGTCACCGGCATCGGCTTTCTCGGCGCCGGGGTGATCATGAAGGACGGGCTGAACATCAGCGGCCTGACCACCGCCGCGTCGATCTGGTCGGCCTCGGCGATCGGCGTGCTGATCGGCGTGGGCTTCTACGGCGCCGCGATCCTGCTGGCCGCGCTGTCGGCCTCGGCGATGATGTGGGGCAGCCGCATCGAGGCCTGGCTGCCCTCGCACCAGGCGGTGGGCATCGAGCTGCGCCTGCGCCCCGGCGTGGCCAGCGACGCCGCCACGATCGATCACTTTCTGCGCCAGCAGGGCTTCATGCTGGCCACCGGCTCGCTGGCGATCTGCCACGACGACGGCCAGTCCACCTGGAAGTTTGTTGCCGTGGTGCAGGACCGCCACCATGCCGCGCCGCTGGACCGCCTGGCGGCCGCGCTGCAGGGCTGGAGCGACGTGGTGAAGTTCAGCCTGGCCCACGCCAGGAACTGAGGCGCCGCGCCGTGCGGGGGCTGCTCAGGCGCGCCAGCGCCGCGCCGCCAGCAGCCCGCCGATGACCAGCGCATAGATCGCCGGCTCCAGCAGGTTGTTCTTGCCGGCGCGCATCCACCAGAAGTGCAGCAGCGCCACCGGGCCGATCACATAGGTGAGCTTGTGCAGGTCGCGCCAGGCCCGGCCACCCAGCCAGCGCACCGCGGCATTGAACGAGGTGGCGGCCAGCGGCAGCAGGGCCAGCCAGGCAGCGGTGCCCACCAGGATGAAGGGCCTCTTGCCGATGTCCTTCAGCAGCGCGTCCAGCGCCCATTCCATGTCCAGCCAGGCGTAGGCCGACCAGTGCAGCGTGGCATAGACGAAGGTGGCCACGCCCACATTGCGCCGAAAGCGCGCCAGCCCGCTCCAGCCGGTCAGCTGGCGCAGCGGCGTGATCGCCAGCGTCAGGCACAGGCCGCGCAGCGTCCAGTCGCCCAGGCTGCGGATCAGCGCCTCGGCGGGGTTGGGGCCCAGGCCGCCGTACAGCGCGGCCCAGACCAGCGAGGCCGCCGGCAGACCGAGCAGCAGCCAGACCACCGGCTTGGCCAGTGGGTGAAGCAGCCAGCGGTTCATCAGTAGTGCTTGCGCAGGTCCAAACCCGCGTAGAGCTGACCGACCTGGGCCTCGTAGCCGTTGAACATCAGCGTCGGGCGCTTCTTGGCGAACAGGCCCTGGGCCTCGCCAATGCGCCGCTCGCTGGCCTGGCTCCAGCGCGGGTGGTCGACCTGCGGGTTGACGTTGCTGTAGAAGCCGTATTCCTGCGGCGCGGCCTGCTCCCAGCTGCTCAGCGGCTGCTTCTCGACCAGGCGGATGCGCACAATGGACTTGGCGCTCTTGAAACCGTACTTCCAGGGCACGACCAGGCGCAGCGGTGCGCCGTTCTGGTTGGGCAGCACCTCGCCATACAGGCCGAAGGCCAGCAGCGTCAGCGGGTGCATGGCCTCATCCAGGCGCAGGCCCTCGCGGTAGGGCCAGTCCAGCACGCCCGAGCGCAGACCCGGCATCTGGGCGCGGTCGGCCAGCGTGGTGAACTCGACGAACCTGGCGTTGCCGGTGGGCTCGACCTTCTTCAGCAGCTCGGCCAGCGACCAGCCCACCCAGGGGATGACCATCGACCAGCCTTCGACGCAGCGCAGGCGGTAGACGCGCTCCTCCATCGGCGCGAGCTTGAGCAACTCGTCCAGGTCGAAGCGGCGCGGCTGTTTGACCTCGCCATCCACCATCACCGTCCAGGGCCGGGGCTTGAGGCTGCCGGCGGTGCGGGCGGGGTCGGACTTGTCGGTGCCGAACTCGTAGAAGTTGTTGTAGCTGGTGACGTCGCCGTAGGCGGTGGGCTGTTCCATCACCAGGGCGCCGGCCACCGCGGAGCGGGCGCCGGGCAGGGCGGGCAGCCGACCCGGGCCACGCGTCTGGGCCTGCGCGCCGTGCACGCCGGCGCCGGCCAGCGCGGCGGCGGCCAGCCAGTCGCGGCGGCGCAGCCAGGTCTCGCGTGGGGTGATCTCGGACGGGCGGGGCTGGTCGAAACCGGGGCGGGGCAGGAGGGGCATGGGCAGCCTGTTGGTCAAGGACGATGAACCTGAGTCGCGCAACGCAGGCTGGACCTTACGCCGAAGTCGGAGATCCGGTCGTGCGCAGGGGCACCTCCGTCCACGCCGCAGGGCCCCAGGCGCGTCCAAGGTACCGGCTCGTCCCTTCTTCGTGACCCCTGTCACGGCGCCCGAACGGCTGTGCGGGCGCCGACTCAAGCGGCCTGCTGGCCGGCCGAAGCCGTGGACGACGAACCGGGGACCCCGGTCCACCTTTCCTGGAGTACCTTCCTTGACGCTGTCCAAGCTGATCCGCCTGTGCCTGGCCGTGCTGTGCGCCTTCGCGCTGGCCACGCCTGCCGCCGCCCTGTCCGCCAAGCTGGCGCCCGAACTGCTGCCCTATGCGGCCGGTCGTGCGACGGGACAGCCCGCCGTCACCTGGGCGCAGGTCCGGTCCAGCAGCGCCTACGTCAAGGTACTGATCGTGGCCGCCAGCCCCGACAGCAGCCTGGCGGGGCTGCGTGCCGATGTGCTGGCCCGGGGGGGATCGGTGCACCACAACTTCCTGTCCACCCGTGCATTGGCGGCGATGGTGCCGGCCGCCGCGCTGAACCGCCTGGCTGCGCGCGCCGATGTCGTGAGCATCGTGCCCAACCGCGCGGTGTCGCGCCAGGCCAGCCTGCTCGAGACCGCGGCGGGCGACGGCGCGGCGCTGGCCGCGCAGCCTAACGGCACGGCCTACGACGGCCGCGGCGTGGGCATTGCGGTGCTCGATTCGGGCATCGACCACCGCCATCGCCATTTCGTCGACGCCAAGGGCCGCTCTCGGGTGAAGCTGGCGGTCGACATCGTCGAGCTGTCGCGGCGCCTGCTGGGCAAGGGCTGGAGCGTCGGCGTCGACTACTCGACGATCTCGCGAGCGGGCGTCGACGGCACCAAGTACCGTCAGCTGTTCGACAAGCTGGCGCCGGTCGCGCCCGTGCCCGATCCCTACGGCCACGGCACCATGGTCGCCGCGGCGGCCGCGGGCAACGGCCGCTACCAGTCGCCTGACGCCAGCGGGGTGGCCACCGGGGCCTCGCTGATCGACGTGCGCGTGCTGGACGAGCAGGGTAGCGGCAACCTGGCGGATGTGCTGCTGGGCATGGACTGGGTGCTGCAGAACGCCCGCCTGGCCGGCATCCGCGTGGTCAATCTGAGCCTGGGCGGCTCGTCGGCGGAGACCTTTGTCAACGACCCCTTGGCGCGCGCCGCCCGCAGTGCCTCGGCGGCCGGCCTGGTGGTGGTGGCCTCGGCCGGCAATGCCGGGCGCAACGGATCTGGCCAGGAGGTCTTTGGGGCGATCTCGTCGCCGGGCAGCGACCCGTCGGTGATCACTGTTGGCGCGTCCAACCCCTACGGCACCGGGCCGCGCGGCGATGACGCGGTGACCGGCTTCAGCTCACGCGGTCCCACGCGCGGCAGCGTGCTGTTCGCCAGTGGCCGGCGCTGGGTGGACCACCTGCCCAAGCCGGACCTGGTGGCGCCTGGCAACCGCATCGTCGGCGCGCTGGCCGCCGACCGCGACGGCCGCTGGAACCTGCTGGCGCGCAGCCACCCCGAGCTGACGCAGGTCAGCGGCGCCTCCCAGGCCAAGGGGCAGGCGCTGATGTCGCTCTCGGGCACGTCGATGGCCGCGCCCGTGGTGGCCGGTGCGGCGGCGGTGGTGCTGCAGGCCAACCCCGGCCTGACGCCGCCGCTGGTCAAGGCCATCCTGCAGTACACCGCCACCCCCTTGGCGCAGGGCAACCTGCTGCAGCAGGGGACCGGTCAGATCAACGTGGCCGGCGCGGTACGGCTGGCAACCGCCCTGCGCACCGACATCAGCGCTGCCGCCGACGCCGGCCTGCTGCTGCCCGGCGCCAACCTGCTGGCCGTGGGCCGCACGATGCCGATGCCGTTCACCGTCCTGGACGGCGTGGCACGGCCCTGGAGCCAGATCCTCACCGTTGGCGGCACCCATCTGGCCACCGGCGCCGAGGCCATTGCGCGCTGGCAGCCGATCTTTGATGGCCGGCTGACCTGGGCACGGCAATGGGTGCTGCGGCGCGATGTGAGCTGGCAGCCCATGTCACTCAAGGACGGCGTGCCGCCGCTGACCGTGCCGCGCGCCATCGTCGAGCGCAACGCCAGCGCACAAGCCTTGCTGAGCGCGGGCGTGCGCCTGCTCGATGCGCTGGCCCCGTCGGCGGCTGACAGCACCGCGGCGCTGCTGACGCCGGTGGCCCGACTGTCTGCGCTGGCGGCCAGCGGCCAGGGCCTGCGACTGCGTCGGGGCTTCGGCTTTGACAGCCTGGGCCTGCGCGGCGAGGGATTCTTGCTCAGCCAGGGCTTCCTGTTGTCCGAAGGCTTCCTGCTCAGCGAAGGCTTCCTGCTGTCCGAGGGTTTCCTGCTCAGCGAAGGTTTCCTGCTGAGCGAGGGCTTTTTGCTCAGCGAAGGCTTCCTGCTGTCCGAAGGCTTCCTGCTCAGCGAGGGCTTCTTGCTGAGCGAGGGCTTCCTGCTGTCCGAGTCGGTCGGCGACGTGGCTGGCGGCCAGGACCGGAGCTGGGCCGGCGATTGAGCCGCGGCGCCGCCCGGCGTCTGGCGGCGGGATTCAAGTTGGCGCCCGACCTGACCGATGTTGGATGGACATCCCCGGGCCCGCCGCCATGACCACATCCTCTCCCGCCCCACGCCCGCCGGCCGATCCCGGCGGCTGGCTGGCGCGGTTCCACGCGCAGCACCTGCCCGACTACAGTCCGGCCTCCACCCGGCTGTGGTGGGTGATCGCGCTGTCGGGTGCGCTGGCGCTGGGCATCGCGCTGGACACGTTCCTGGGCTGGCCGGCCGAGCGGCAGATGCAGGTGGTGGGCGCACTGAGCCTGGTGGTCACGGCCGCGCTGCTCTCGCTGCAACTGCCGCGATCGAGCTTCTCGTTCAGCATCGCGGATGCCTTCAATTTCACGCTGCTGGTGATGTACGGCCCGGCCGCCGCGGTGCTGGGCGCTGGCGCCGAGGGCCTGGTGGGCACGATGCGGACCTCGCGCCGGCTCTCCAGCCGGGTGGCCAGCCCGGCGATGGCGATGGCCAGTTGGTCACTGGCCGGCGCCGCCCATGCGGGCCTGGCGGCCCTGCTGCTGGTATCGAACCTGCCCTCGGCGGTGGCCGAGGTGCTGGCGCTGCTGCTGGCCTCGCTGGTGACCTACGTCGGCACCACACTGCCGCTGATGGCCATGATGACGCTCAAGCGCCAACAGTGGCCCGCACCGAGGGCCTGGCTCAACGGCACGGCCTGGGTCGGCGGGGTCTACATCGGCTCGGCGCTGCTGGCGGCGATGGCCTGGCTGCTGGCGCGTCAGCACGGTGCCGGCCTGATGGCTTTGCTGGGTGTGGCGGTGCTGGGCGTGCTGGCGCTGGTGCGCGTCACGCTGACCCATCAGGAGGCCGAGCACGCCCGCCAGGAGCAGTGCATCGACGAGGCGCGCCGCGAGGCCGAGCTGAACCAGCAGCGCTTCAGCGCCGCCTTCACCCATGCCGCAGTGGGCATGGCCATCGCCGATGCACAGGGTCGCCTGCTGCGCGTCAACCAGGCCTTGGCCACGCTGGTGCAGGCGCCGGAGGGCACCCTGCCTGGCCGCACGATGCTCGACCTGCTGCACCCCGCCGACCACGCGGTCTTCGAGCGCAAGACCCTGGAGATGAAGGCCCATGCACGCAACGACTTCGCGCTGGAGCTGCGCTGCCGCACGCCGACCGGTGCCGACCACTGGGTGATGATGCATTGCGGCCGCTTCGCCGACCCCGGCGGCGAGGGCAATGCGCTGATTTACCAGCTGCACGATGTCAGCGCGCGGCGCGCTGCCGAGGCACGGCTGCAGCACATCGCCTACCACGACAACCTCACCGGCCTGGCCAACCGCGCGCGCTTTCAGGAACAGCTCGAAGGCGCCGTGGAGCGCAGCCTGGTCGACCCGCAGGCCTGCTTCGCGGTGATGTTCCTGGACCTGGACCGATTCAAGATCGTCAACGACAGCCTGGGCCACGAGGCCGGCAACCTGATGCTGCGCGAAGTGGCCAGACGCCTGCAGGCCTGCGTGCGGCCCAGCGACCTGGTGGCGCGCCTGGGCGGCGACGAATTCGCGGTGATGCTGCTGGGCCTGCAGGACAGCGCGGACGGACTGCGCCTGGCGCGGCGCATGCTGGCGGAGCTGATGCAACCAATGCCGGTGTGCGGCACCGAGCTGGTCCCGGGCGCCAGTCTGGGCATCACGTTCAGCGACCTGGGCTACCGCACCGTCGACGAGTTGCTGCGCGACGCCGACGTGGCGATGTACGAGGCCAAGGCCGGCGGCCGCGGCCGGGTGGCGATTTTTGACCGGACGATGCACGAGCGCATCGCCTACCGGCTGGCGCTGGAGGCTGACCTGCGCCGCGCACTGGCCGAGCAGCAGCTGTCGCTGGTCTACCAGCCCCTCTACGAGATCAAGGGCTGTCGCCTCGCGGGCTTCGAGGCGCTGGCGCGCTGGCACCACCCGGTGCGTGGCGCGGTCAGTCCGGCCGAGTTCATCGCGCTGGCCGAGGAGTCAGGCCACATTGAGGCGCTGACCACCTGGCTGATCGGCCAGGCAGTGGCGCAGATGGCCCAGTGGCATCGGCTGGCGCCGCACTTGGCGCAGGCGTCGATGCACCTGAACCTCTCGGGACGCGACCTGGTGCGCAACGACATCGTCGACACCGTGCGCGATGCCCTGCTGCGCCATGGGCTGCCGCCATCGCGGCTCACGCTGGAGATCACTGAGACCGTGCTGATGGAGCGCCTGGACCTGGCGCTGGAGACGGTCCGCCGCCTGCGCGGGCTGGGCGTGCGCCTGTCGATCGACGACTTCGGCACCGGCTATTCGTCGCTGAGCTACCTGGGCACGCTGCCGATCGACAGCTTGAAGATCGACCGCTCCTTCGTGATGCAGATGGAGCACAAGCCCGAGAACGTCGAGATCGTGCGCGCGGTCATCACGCTGGGCCACGCGCTGGGCAAACGGGTGATCGCCGAGGGTGTGGAAACCACGGCGCAACTCGAGCAGCTGCGCGCGCTGGGCGCCGACGAGGCGCAGGGCTATCTGCTGTCGCGGCCGGTGTCGGCGGCCGATGTGCCGGGCCTGCTGTACGCGCCGGCCACCGCCTGAGGCGGCTCAGGTCGGGAAATCGCCGTCGCCGAACAGCGTCAGGGCCTGCGTGCCGCGGCGTTCGCGGTAGGACTTGCGCGAGAACAGCTTGGTCTGCGCCTCGGTGGGCAGGTCGGTGATGGTGATCACGTGGCGGGCGATCAGCGCGTCGATCACGTCTTCCAGCACGCGCACGAAATCGGCGTCCAGGCGCTGGAAGTCGCCGCCGGCACCAACGAAGGCCTGCACCTCGGCGTGGTCGTCGGGCAGGAACTCGGCACCGCTGGCGGGCGCGTCGCGGTGCAGGCTGGCCAGGCGGCCGTGGTCGTCGCGGATGACGTAGGGCATGCGCCGACTATAGCGACGCCCCGGCGGCGCGAGAAGCGACCTTCGTCACAAGGTGCCGTAGCTGTGCAGGCCGCTGAGGAACATGTTGACGCCCAGGAAGGCGAAGGTGGTGACCACCAGGCCGCCCAGCGACCACCAGGCCGCTGCATGGCCGCGCAGGCCTTTCATCAGCCGCATGTGCAGCCAGGCCGCGTAGTTCAGCCAGACGATCAGCGCCCAGGTTTCCTTGGGGTCCCAGCTCCAGTAGCCGCCCCAGGCCTCGGCGGCCCAGAAGGCGCCCAGCACGGTGGCGATCGTGAAGAAGGCAAAGCCCACGGCGATCGCCTTGTACATCACGTCGTCCATCAGCTCCAGCGAGGGGGTGCGCGCGTTGACCGTGCCGCGCACCGCCACCAGGGCGACGAACAGCGCGATCAGGCCACCCAGCAGCGTGGCGCTCTTGCGCAGGGCCGGGGCCAGGTCGGCCGGGCCCAGCGCCCAGCCGGCCAGCACCGCCAGCAGCACGCCGCCGGGCACCCAGACCAGGCCGGTCCACAGCGCACGCGGTGTGGCCGTCTTGAGCAGGTAGGCCAGCGCAACCATGGCCGCCAGTGCAAAGGTGCCGTAGCCGATGAAGTTGGCCGGCACATGCACCTTCATCCACCAGCTCTGCAGCGCGGGCACCAGCGGTTGGATCTCGTGCGCCTCGCGCGCCACGGTGTACCACAGCAGGAAGGCCACCGACGCGCTGATCACCAGCATCACGAAGCCGCCCAGCGTGCGCACCCGGTAGTGGGCTTCATAGTAGAGGTAGAACAGCGCGGTCATCCAGGCAAACAGCACGAAGACCTCATAGAGGTTGCTGACCGGGATGTGGCCGATGTCGGGGGCGATCTGGTGGCTTTCGAACCAGCGCACGAAGGTGCCCACCAGGGCCATGAACACCGCGGCCCAGACCAGACGCGAGCCGATGCGCAGTGCCGCGTTGTCGTCGCCGGGGGCGAAGAAGCCGATCCAGTAGAACAGCGTGGCCATGAAGAACAGCGTGCTCATCCACAGGATCGCGCTCTGGCTGGACAGCAGGTACTTGAGCCAGAAGACCTGCTCGGCGGCGGCCAGATCGGCGCCGAAGGCATCGGTCTGGCGCAGGTACAGCGAGATCGCCAGCAGCACCGTGGCGCCCACCGCCAGGCTCAGCCCACGCAGCGGTCGCCAGAACCAGCCCAGCGCCACCAGGGCCGGCACGCTGCCGACCAGGATGCCGCGCTCGTAGCCGTCCATCGAGGCGCCATAGCGCTGCCAGGCATAGCCGGCGCCGGCCAGCAGCAGCGCGGCGAACAGCCAATCAAAGGCGCTGCGGCCGGACAGCAGGCCGGGCCGGCCGAGGTCAAGGGTGGTGGTGTTCATGCGGGGGTGTCTCCGGGGCCGGCCAGCAGGCTGCTGCGCAGGCGGTCGAAATCCTGGTCGATGTCGAGGGTGCGACGGGGCGTGGACATGGCCAACTGCACCCGCGTGGCGCCGGGGCGCTCGGGGTCGTCGGACAGCCAGATCCACAGCCGGCGCTCGCGGATGTAGAGCATGGCGAAGACGCCGACGATCAGCAACACGGCCCCCAGGTAGACCAGGGTCTTGCCAGGGGCACGCGCCACCTGGAACACGCTGGCCTGGACCTGCTCGAAGCTGTCGAGCTGCAGCATCACCGGTGCCGGGTAGAACGAGGCGTCGGACATCGACAGCACGGCCTGGGTCAGGAAGCGCTCGGTCTCGGGGCCGGGCGGCAGCGGCGGCTGGGCGGCGCGGCCGCGCGAGATCTGGGCCAGCTCGTAGAAGGCGCCATTGAGGATGCGCAGCAGCACCTCGGCCACCTTCTGGCGCTCGGCCTCGGGCACGCTGTGCTCGACAAAGCGGCTGAAGGCGTCCAGGCCGCCGGTCACCGGTTGGCCGTCGCCCGGGCTTTCGGCACCGGCGAACAGCGCCAGCGCGCGCTCGGCGGTGATGCGCAGCTGCTCGGCCATCTCGGGGCGGCCGTCGGGCGTGGCGGCCTTGGCGTACTGGCGCGCGGCGCTGCTGCGGGCGGCAGGGTCGCGCAGCGCATCGCGCAGGCGCAGCCAGCCGTCCATCGAGCCTTCGGTGTCGGCCGGGATGCGCAGGTAGCGGAAGTTCTCGGACAACTGCTCACGCATGCCCACCAGGAAGACGCGCTGGCCTTCCAGCTCGACCGGCACCATGTAGTTGTGGAACTCGCGCCGCTGGCCGCTGGCATCGACCAGCTTGTAGGTGATGGCCGGGCCGATGTTGTGCAGCGTCTTGGCGCGGCCGTCGGGCTTGGCGCCACTGCCCAGGTGCCTGGACAGCGTGGCACCCAGGTCGACACGGCGCACATCGGTGCCCTGTTCGCCGTCGCGGTCACTGCCCAGGTTCTCGACGTTGATGACCTTCAGGCCGCTGAGCTCGACCGTGAGCTTGTCGTTGCCATTGGTCAGCTGCAGCGTGTCGCCCACGCGGCCCTGCACGTCGAAGGCGGGGCCGCTGCGGGCCATCGGCACGGCCTTGAGCTTGAGCAGCGAGCCGCCGTCCTCGAAGCTGCTCTGGTAGATCGCCACGCCCTGGTGGATCGCCGGCTCGTTGACCTTGACCGTGGCCTCGGTGGCCTGCCCGGTGGCGTTGTCGTGGATGACGATCTGGCTGGCGAACAGCTTGGGCATGCCAGTGTCGTAGTACTCGACGATGAACTTTTTCAGCTCGACGTCGAAGGGCAGGTCCTGCAGCACGATGCCGTCGGGCATGCTCAGCACCGCCACGCCGGCGCGGGTGCCCTCGGTGACCAGCAGGTTGCCGCGAAAGGTGGGGTTGGTGGCCGGCAGGCGGTGCTCGGGCGGCACGTCCTTGATCAGGCCGCCGCCCTCAAAGGTGCTCTTGCCGCCCAGGGCCATCTGCAGGCGCACCACCAGGTCGCCATCGGACAGGCCGCCCAGGCAGATCAGCACCACCGCCGAGTGGGCGGCCAGGTAGCCCAGCTTGTTGGCGCGGCCGGCGCGGGCAGCCACCATGGTGCCGCCCTCGCGCAGCTGGGCGCGGGCCTGCCAGCCGCGGCCGGCCAGCACCGCCGAGGCGTGCTGCATCGCCGCCTCGCGCGACAGCGCCAGCGTGCCCTCGCCCTTGTGGTGGAAGGCCTTGAGCGCGCCTTCGCGGATGTCTTCCTTGAAGCTGCGCAGGTCGGCCACGATCTTCGGCGCATTGCGGGCAATGCACAGGCTGGTGGACAGCACCAGAAAGCCCAGGATCGCCAGGAACCAGCCGGCGCTGTACACCGTGAACAGGCTGAAGCGGCCCAGCACCTCGGCCCAGAACGGGCCGAACTGGTTGATGTAGTTGTTCAGCGGCTCGTTCTGCTTGACGACCGTGCCGATCACCGAGGCGATGCAGATCACCGCCAGCAGCGTGATCGCGAAGCGCATCGACGACAGCAGCTCGTAGGCGGTGCGCAGCGGCGAGGGTCGGCGCATGAGGGCGGAATCGGACATGGGGCGCGATTATCCGGGTGGCGAAAGCCCCCAAAGAAAAGGGCCGGTCAATGACCGGCCCTTCAGGCTGTGCTAGCGGGGGCGGGCGTGTCAGCGCAGGCCGGTGGCGTAGTCGGTGACTGCCTTGATTTCCTTGTCGCTCATCTTGGCGGCGATGGCCATCATCTGGGCGCTGTTGGCGCGCTCGCCCGAGCGGAAGGCGTTCATCTGGGCTTCCAGGTACTCGGTGTGCTGGCCGCCCAGGCGCGGGTACTGCGCCGGGATGCCGGCACCGGCCGGGCCGTGGCAGCCGGCGCAGGCGGGCACCTGCTTGTCGGCGATGCCGCCGCGCCAGATCTTCTCGCCCAGGGCCAGCGTGTCCTTGTTCTTGGCGGCGCCGGGGACCGGCTTCTTGCTGCCGTAGAAGGCGGCGACGTTTTTCATGTCGGCCTCGGTCAGCGGCGCGGCCATGCCGTTCATCACCGCGTTCTTGCGCTTGCCGGCCTTGAACTCGGTCAGCTGCTTGACGATGTAGTCGGGGTGCTGGCCCTGCAGGATCGGGTTGGCGGTCAGACCGCGCGAGCCGTCCACGGTGTGGCAGGCGCCACACACCGCGGCAGTCTGCTCGCCCTTGGCGATATCGGCCTTGGCCGGCGCCGGGGCGGCCTCGTTGGCAAAGGCGGGTGCGGCCAGGAGGGCGGCCAGCACGGTGGCGGTGAGCGCGACGAAAGGCTTCATGGAGAAGGGCCTGCTGTGGGTTCGAAGTTAGTGATCACCACGGTATCCCGGTGTCCTGACAGCATGCCGACAGGCGCCACACCGGTTTGGCAACGGTGTGTTGGGAAACCAAACCGCCGGATTTTACAATGCTCCATGCCCCCGCCCTTGCGACCCGTCACACTGCCGCCATCCGACGCCGAGCGCGCCGCCCTGGCCTGGGCCCACAGCGCCCGCTTCCTCACCACCGCCAGCCAGCTCGATCAGCTGCCGCCGGGCGACCTTCCGGAGATCGCTTTCGTCGGCCGCAGCAATGCCGGCAAGTCCACCGCCATCAACACACTGGCCCAGCGCCGGCAGCTGGCCTTTGCGTCCAAGACGCCCGGCCGCACCCAGCACATCAACCTCTTCGCGTTGGGCCCCAAGGACCAGCCTGACGCCTACCTGGCCGACCTCCCCGGCTACGGCTATGCCACGGTGGCACGCACCGCCAAGCTGCGCTGGCAGAAGGTCATGGCCGATTACCTGGAGGTGCGGCGCAACCTGCATGGCGTGGTGCTGCTGGTCGACAGCCGCCACGGCCTGACGCCGCTGGACCAGCAGTTGCTGGAGTTCATTGCACCGCGCGTGGTCAACGGCGAGGTGCGGCTGCTGGTGCTGCTGACCAAGGCCGACAAGCTCAGCCGCAAGGAGCAGGACGCCGCGGTGCGCGCCGGCCAGGATGCGCTGGCCGACCTGGCCACCGAGGAGGCCGATGTCGGACTGCTGCTGTTTTCGGGGCTGAACCGCACCGGCCTGGGCGACCTGGCCAGCACCGTGCATGACTGGACCCACAGCGGCCGGCCGGTCCAGGACCTCGATGCGTGAAGGTGTGGTCGCGCTGTCCGCCACCGGCCAGCGCCTGCACACCTGGCGGGCTGGCGAGCAGGGCCCGCGGGTGCTGCTGCTGCACGGTTTTCCAGAAGCCGGTTTCATCTGGCAGCCGGTGATGCAGCGGCTGCAGGGCCAGGCCCGGCTGCTGGCGCCCACCCAGCGCGGCTATGCGCCCTCCAGCTGCCCGGAAGGCGATGCGGCCTACAAGCCGCGCGCGCTGGTGGCCGACCTGGTGGCGCTGATCGAGCAGGAGGGCGCACCGGTCGATCTGGTCGTGGCCCACGACTGGGGCGGTGCGCTGGCCTGGAACCTGGCCGCCCAGCGGCCGGACCTGCTGCGCCGGCTGCTGATCGTCAACGCCACCCACCCGGTGCCCTTTCTGCGCGCGCTGCGCGAGGACCCGGCGCAGCAGGCTGCCAGCGCCTACATGAACACGCTGTGCGCGCCCGGCGCCGCCGAGCGGCTGGCGGCCGATGATTTCCAGGCGCTGTGGCCCTTCTTCGAGCACTTCGGTCCGGGCAGCGCCCAGTGGCTGGATACGCCGCTGCGCGAGCGCTACCGCGCGCTGTGGGGCGCCTCGCTGGACAGCATGCTGGCCTGGTACCGCATGTCACCGCTGCGCCCGCCATTGACGCCCCAGGACCCCGTGATGACCCTGCAGTTGCCCGACGAGGCCGTGACAGTGCGCGTGCCCACCCGCGTGCTGTGGGGCGAGGCCGACCGCGCGCTGCCTCCCTCGCTGCTGGGCGGCCTGGAGGCCTTCGTGCCCGACCTGACGGTGGAGCGGGTGCCCGGCGCCAGCCACTGGATCGTCCACGAACAGCCCGAACGCGTGGCCCAGGCGATCATCGACGCCTTGCCCTGAGGGGACTCAAGGTCTCCCAATGAAGAAAGCCAGCCCGGCCTCGCCGCGCGGCGCCCAGGTCAGGCCCAGGTACATCGGGCCCAGCCCGGTGTCGGCGCCCAGGTAGAGGCTGGCGCCGCTTCGCAGGCCGGCCACGGTGATCGCCTGGCGCTCGGTCCAGGTGTTGCCCAGCTCCAACGACGCGCCCACGAACAGCGCCCGTGCGAACACCGGCGGCTCGGCTAGGCGGCGGTACCAGCCGCCGCGCAGCAGCAGCAGCGCATTGCCGCTGAGCTGGCCGGTGCGGTAGCCCGAGAGGTTCTGGAAGCCACCCAGCGTGTACTGGCCGGCCAGCGCGCCCTGTCGCGAGTCGGCGGCCTTGAGCACTGCGTACAGGTTCAGCGTGTCGCTGCCCTCGGTCCAGGCGCCGCTGGCATCGGCTTCGATGCGCACCAGGTTCTGGCCCTCCTGACCCTGCTGCGAGCGCCGGCCGAACTGCAGCTCGCCGGTGAGCCGGTAGCCCGACAGCGGGAAGTTGGCGTAGTCGAGCTGGTCGATCACCATGCGGCTGCGGGCGGCGGTTTCGCGCCAGATCTGTGGCGAGGCGCTCAAGGCCCCGGCCAGCAGCAGCGGCTCGTCGCGGCCGATCACATGGCGCAGTCCCAGGCGCAGCTCGCCCAGACGGCCCCAGGGCTGGCCCAGGTCCACGCCCAGCCCGGCCAGGTTCTGCCGCACCTGGGCGCGCTCCTGGCCACTGCTGCTGTCGTAGACCGAGACGATGCGGCGCTGCACCCCACCCCAGCCGGCGATGAACCAGTCGTCCCACAGGCCCAGGCGCCAGCCCAGCGGGTGGTAGAGCTCGCTGAACAGCGAGGGCGTCTCGCCCAACTGCAGCCGGTTGCGCCACTCGGTGCCTGTGGGCGTCAACCAGTGGCGGTTGTGGCTGATCTTGATGTTGAAGGCGCTGCGGCCGCTGAAGTCGGTCCACAGGTCCAGGCCGACGTGCAGGTAGTTGGGCCCCCAGGGCTTGTCCTCGACCTCGAAGACCAGCAGCGCGTCGCTGCCCGGCGCGCCGTCGACCAGGTGGTAATCGGTGCGCACGTAGTCGCCGCTGGCGGCCAGGAAGCGGGCGTCGGCGGCAGCGCGCTCGGGGTTGAAGGGCTGGCCGGGCCTGGACTGCAGCTGCGGCAGCAGGCGCTGCGGGTTGGTGAGGCGGCTGCCCTCGAAGGCCACGCTGCCGATCACCGGGCTGGGCGGGGCGTCGGCGCGGCGTGCGGCGCGCCACTGGCGGTAGCTGTCCTCGTCCAGCGCCAGCGCCCGCAGTTGTGGCAGCGCGGCGCGGGCGGCGGCCTCGCCCAGCGCGATCAGCTCCTGGGTCTTGTCGAAGTCGCCCGAGCTGAGCCGGCCCAGGTCGGGCGCGATCAGCAGGTCCTGCGGCCCCAGCGTGGCCAGGCTGCGGCGCACGTTCTGCTCGGTCAGGATGTTGATCATCTGCGCCGTCAGCCCGATCGCCGAGTTCAGCGTCTCGCGCGGTGCCAGCGGCGTGCCGATGTTGACCACCAGCAGGCGCTGGGCGCCCATGGCGCGGGCGATGTCGACGGGCACGTTGTTGACCAGGCCGCCGTCGCCCAGCACCCGGCCGTCGATCTCGGTGGACGGGAACACGCCCGGCACGCTCATGCTGGAGCGCAGCGCCATCGCCAGGTCGCCGCTGTCCATCACCACCATGTCGCCGGTTTCCATGTCGGTGGCGACGGCGCGGAAGGGAATGGGCAGCTCGTCGAAGTGGCTGATGCGGCGCACCGGCAGCGTGTAGCGGCGCAGCAGGGTCTCCAGGCCGCGGCTGGAGACGGCGCCCTGCGGCGCGTGGAAGCTGCCTTCGCGCCAGCCCAGCTCGATCGCCGCGGGAATCTCGAAGTCTTCCTCCTTGCGCCGCTGCGACAGCATCTGCCGGCTCACGCGCGTGGCGAAGAGCTTGGTCCAGTCGACCTGCAGCAGGTCGGACTCCAGCGCGGCGGCGCTCATACCGCTGGCATACAGGCCACCGATGATCGCGCCCATCGAGGTGCCGGCCACCAGGTCCACGGGAATCCGCTCCTGCTCCAGCACCTTCAGCACACCCACGTGCGTCAGGCCGCGCGCGCCGCCGCCGGAGAGCACCAGGCCCAGCCGCGGTCGCGCTGTGGCGCTGCTGGCGGGCGGCTCCTCGGCCGCGGCGGGGCCTGGTGCCAAGGCCAGCGCCAGCAGGCAGGCGCCCAGCAGGGCCCTCACGTCCGGCGCTCCAGGCGCACCCACACGCCGTGCTGCGAGCGCAGGCTCAGCCGCGCGATCGGCTCCGGCGGTGCTTTGTCGGCGGGCAGCACGCGGTAGGCGCGCAGCACCAGGGCCAGCACCAGCACCGCCTCCTGCATCGCGAAGTTGGCGCCGACGCAGACCCGTGGCCCCATGCTGAACGGCAGGTAGGCCTGGGCCATGGCCTGGCGGCCGGCGGGCGCCAGGAAGCGGTCGGGGTCGAACTCGTCGGGGCGCTCCCAGAAGCGCTGGTGACGGTGGATCAGCCAGGGCGAGACGATGACGGTCTCACCCGGCTCGGTGGGCACGTCGCGCAGGCAGCCCGGGGCCGCGGCCTCGCGCACCAGAAAGCCCAACGGCGGGTACAGGCGCATCGTCTCGCGAAAGATGCGGCGCAGCAGGTCCAGTTCGCGCAGCTGCTCAAGCTTGGGCGGGCCGTCGCCGATGACGCGTTGGATCTCGTCCACCGCGCGCTGCTGCACGTCCGGGTCCAGCGTCAGCAGGTACAGGGCCCAGGCCAGTGCGCTGGCCGAGGTCTCGTGGCCGGCCAGGAAGAGCACGGCGATCTCGTTGACCAGTTCCTCCACGCCCATCGCGGCGCCGGTCTCGGCGTCGCGGGCTTCCAGCAGCGCGCCCAGGATGTCCTGCGCCGGACCGGCCTGGCCGGCGTGGAAGGCGGCGTGGCGCGGCGCGATGTGCCGGCGCAGCAGCGCGCGGATGTCCTGGCCTGCCTGCTGCGCGCGTGCCGCCGAGCCCAGGCGCGGCCACCAGGCGCGGCGGTAGCGCGGCATCGTGGCATCAGGCGCCTCGCGCTGGTAGTGCGCGAAGGCCTCAAAGATGGCCTGCGAGTCCCCACGCTCCAGCGGCAGGCTGAGGATGGTGCGCAGGATCACGTCGGCGGTGACGTGGGTGGTCTCGTGCTCGATATTGACCGGCCGACCGTCGGCCAGCGGTGCCAGGCGTTGCACCAGCGCCTGCACCGCTTCGGACATCGGCGCGAAGGCGTGCGTCATGCGGGTGCGCTCGAAGGCTGGCTCCAGCAGGCGGCGCTGGCGCGCCCAGGTCTCGCCGTTGGAGGTGAAGATGCTCACGCCCAGCAGCGGCTCCAGCAGGTCGTGCATGAAGCGGTGCTTGGGGTAGCTGGGCGCCTCGTCCACCAGCACCTGGCGCACGGCGGCCGGGTCGTTGACGATGCGCACCGCATGGCCGGCCACGCGGCGCCGGCCCATCAGCATGCGGTAGGAGCCTTCGGTCAGCTGCGACAGCAGGTTGCTGCGCTGCGTCAGCCAGCGCCACCAGCGCGTCCAGGGATGGCGCACGGGGGCCGGGTAGTGGGGACAGGGATGGCTCATGCGTGAAGGCCGGAATTCTGCCAGCGCTGCTCCGCTGCGCCCCATGAAAAACGGCGCACGGCCGTGAGGCTCGTGCGCCGTGGGGGACGCCTTGCGGGCGGCAGGCCGCCCGCGGGGCATGGCCAGGGACTTACATGCCCATGTCCATGCCGCCCATGCCGCCCATGCCGCCGCCGGCAGGCATCGGGGCCTCGTCCTTCGGGGCCTCGGCGACCATGCACTCGGTGGTCAGCATCAGCGAGGCGACCGAGGCGGCGTTCTGCAGCGCAGTGCGGGTGACCTTGGTCGGGTCCAGGATGCCCATCTCGATCATGTCGCCGTACGTGTCGTTGGCGGCATTGAAGCCGTGGTTGCCGGTGCCGGCCAGCACGGCATTGACCACCACGCTCGGCTCGCCACCGGCGTTGGCCACGATCTCGCGCAGCGGGGCTTCGATGGCCTTCAGGACCAGCTTGATGCCGGCGTCCTGGTCGGCGTTGTCGCCCTTGATGGCGCCAGCAGCCTGACGGGCACGCAGCAGGGCCACGCCGCCACCGGCGACGATGCCTTCTTCAACGGCGGCACGGGTGGCGTGCAGCGCGTCTTCCACGCGGGCCTTCTTTTCCTTCATCTCGACTTCGGTGGCGGCACCGACCTTGATGACGGCCACGCCACCAGCCAGCTTGGCCACGCGCTCTTGCAGCTTCTCGCGGTCGTAGTCGGAGGTGGCTTCCTCGATCTGGATGCGGATCTGCTTGACGCGGGCCTCGATGTCGCCAGCGGCACCGGCGCCATCGATGATGGTGGTGTTTTCCTTGGCCACTTCGACGCGCTTGGCCTGGCCCAGGTCGGTCAGCTGCACCTTCTCGAGCGACAGGCCCACTTCCTCGGCGATCACCTTGCCACCGGTCAGGATGGCGATGTCTTCCAGCATGGCCTTGCGGCGGTCGCCAAAGCCCGGGGCCTTGACGGCGACGACCTTCAGGATGCCGCGGATGGTGTTGACCACCAGCGTGGCCAGCGCTTCGCCATCGACTTCTTCAGCGATGATCAGCAGCGGACGGCCGGCCTTGGCGACGGCTTCCAGCGTCGGCAGCAGGTCACGGATGTTGCTGATCTTCTTGTCGTACAGCAGCACGAACGGGTTCTCGAGCAGCGCGGCTTGCTTCTCGGGGTTGTTGATGAAGTAGGGCGACAGGTAGCCGCGGTCGAACTGCATGCCTTCGACGACATCCAGCTCGTTGTTCAGGCTCTTGCCGTCTTCAACCGTGATGACGCCTTCCTTGCCGACCTTGTCCATCGCCTCGGCGATGATGCCGCCGACGTCGGCGTCGGAGTTCGCCGAGATCGTGCCGACCTGGGCGATTTCCTTCGAGGTGGTGGTGGCCTTGGAGGCCTTCTTCAGCTCGGCCACCAGCGAGGCCACGGCGCGGTCGATACCGCGCTTGAGGTCCATCGGGTTCATGCCGGCGGCCACGTACTTCATGCCTTCGCGCACGATGGCCTGGGCCAGCACGGTGGCGGTGGTGGTGCCGTCACCGGCGTTGTCGCTGGTCTTGGAAGCGACTTCCTTGACCATCTGGGCGCCCATGTTCATGAGCTTGTCCTTGAGCTCGATCTCCTTGGCGACCGAGACACCGTCCTTGGTGACGGTGGGGGCGCCGAACGAGCGCTCGAGCACCACGTTGCGGCCCTTGGGGCCCAGCGTGACCTTGACCGCGTTGGCCAGGATGTTCACGCCTTCAACCATGCGATGACGGGCGTCAGCGCCGAAGACAACGTCTTTTGCAGCCATGTGTGTAACTCCGGAAATTCAGTGTTCTGGGGGGGATGACCTGGACGGGTGGATTACTTTTCCACCACGGCGAACAGGTCGTCTTCCTTCATGACCAGCAGCTCTTCGCCATCGACCTTGACGGTCTGGCCCGAGTACTTGCCGAACAGGACGCGGTCGCCGACCTTGACGTTCAGGGCGACGAAATCACCCTTGTCGTTGCGCTTGCCCATACCGACGGCCAGCACCTCGCCCTGGTCGGGCTTCTCGGCGGCGCTGTCGGGGATGACGATGCCCGAGGCGGTCTTGGTTTCGTTCTCCAGGCGCTTGACGATCACGCGATCGTGCAACGGACGAAGCTTCATTGCATCTCCTAAATGCGTTGGCAATGTGGACAATTGGAGCGCTCGGTAAAAGTGAGCACTCAATCACTTCAGGCGGTCCGGCGAGGCGCAAGGCCTGTCTGCCGGTGCTAGCACTCGGCTTGCCTGAGTGCTAACAAGCATTATAGGGTGGGGGGCCGGGCTTTCAAGAGGGGCGGAAAAACCCCAGGCCCAGGGCCGACTCAGCGCTCGGCCTCGTCCTGGTCTTCGGAGCTGGGCGGGGCCTCGACGCGGTAGGCCTCGTTGGCCCAGGCGCCGAAGTCCTGGCCCTGGCAGCGGGCGCTGCAAAACGGGCGGAAGGCATTGCTGGCGGCATAGACCGTGGTCTCGCCGCAGGTGGGGCAGGCGACCTCGATCGGCCGCGGGGCGGGCGTGGTCATCGCAGGCTGGGGTGACTCAGGTGCACAGCGCCAGGTCGAAATCGACGTCTTGTGCCAGCGGGCGCAGGCGGCCGTCGGCGTCGGCGCGCATCAGGCGCACCGAGACCATCAGGCGGTGGCCGGTGATCTCGGGGACGATGTCGACCTCGGTGTCCAGGCGCAGGCGCAGCAGCTGGTAGGTGCGACCCTGGGGCAGGCTTTGCTGGTACTGGCCGGCCTGGGCCACCACGCGGTGCGGCACGCCGCTGTCGCGCAGCAGGCCCAGCAGCAGGCGCAGCGCGTCGGCCAGCGGCTGCAGGGTGTCCAGCCAGCGGCCCAGGTCGGCCTGGCGGCGCTCGGCCGGATGCTGCTGCCAGGCATAGTAGCCCGGCAGATCAAAGCTGCAGGTGCCGCCGGGAATGCTGATGCGGCTGCGCACGCTGGTCAGCCAGTCGTTGCCGGACAGGGCCTGCCCGGCCTTGCCAGCCACCGCGTTGAGCGCCTGGAAGGCCTGGTCGATGCGGCCCACCACCTCGTCGAGGGCCGCCTCGGAGACATGCGGGTTGCCGCGGTAGGACTGGAATTGCGCCTTGTGGCGCTCAAGCTCCTTGAGCAGGTCGGACTTCAGGTCGGCGCGCGCGGCGACGTCCATGATCTCGAACATCGTGGCCAGCGCGAAGTGGTGGTCGATGGCCTCGGTGCGCGCGGCGAGCACAGCGAGCCGCCCGAACAGCTGCTCCAGCCGCAACATGGTGCGGATGCCTTCGTTGAACGGGTATTCGTACAGGACCAAGATGGCAGTTCCGGTGCGGCGAGGCAATCGTCGGATTGTTTCACACCTGCGCTGCAGGCCACGCCCACAGGCGCCACAGCGTGGCCACCTCGGCGTCCAGCGCGTCCAGCGTCAGGTCCTGGTTGACGATCACCGCGTCGGCGATCGCCCGGCGCGCCGCGCGGCTGGCCTGCTGGGCGATGACCGCACGCACCTGCGCCTCGGGCCAGCCGTTGCGGGCCTGCACGCGCTGCACCTGGGTGGCTTCGTCGCAGTCCACCACCAGCACCCGGTCGACCTGGCGGCGCCAGTGGGCACCGCGCTCGGTCAGCAGCGGGACATCGAAGACCACCGGCTGCCCGGCCGCCGCTGCCGCTGCCTCGGACCAGGTGCGTTCGCCGATCATCGGATGCAGGATGGCTTCGAGGCGCTCGCGCTGGGCCGCATCAGCGAACACGCGCTCACGCATCCAGGCGCGGTCCAGCGCGCCGTCGGCCGCGATGGCGGCCTCACCGAAGGCCTGGGCGATGGCGGGCAGCGCCGCACCACCGGGCGCGGTGAGCGCACGCGCGATGGCGTCGGTGTCGACGATCAGCGCGCCGCGCGCCGCCAGCGCTCGCGCCACCGTGCTCTTGCCGCTGCCGATGCCGCCGGTCAGGCCGAGCGTCGGACCGGCCCGGCGCATCACTGGCCGATCCAGCCCAGGACGCGCGGCGTGCCGAGCAGGATGACGGCGACGCCGCCGCCGGCCAGGAAGGGCCCGAAGGGCATGGGCCGCCCGCTGCCCAGGTGGCCGCTGAGCTTGAGCGCGATGCCCACGGTGGCGCCGATCACCGAGGACATCAGCACGATCGGCAGGATGGCCTGCCAGCCCAGCCAGGCGCCCAGCGCGGCGAGCAGCTTGAAGTCGCCGTGGCCCATGCCTTCCTTGCCGGTGACCAGCTTGAACAGCCAGTAGACCGACCACAGCGACAGGTAGCCCACCACCGCACCCACCACCGCGGTGGACAGCGGCAGCGTCCAGCCCGCCGATGCGGCCAGCAGGCCGGCCCACAGCAGCGGCAGCGTCAGGCTGTCGGGCAGCAGCATGGTGTCCAGGTCGATCGCGGTGAGCGCCACCAGCGTGGCCAGCACCGCGCACCAGGCCAGGCTGACCGGCACCGGGCCGAAGCGCCAGGCGGCCAGCGCGAACAACACGCCCGTCAGCAGCTCGACCAGCGGGTAGCGCACCGAGATGCCGGTGCCGCAGGCCGAGCAGCGGCCCCTCAGCACCAGCCAGGACAGCAGCGGCAGGTTTTCGTACCAGCGGATGCGGTGGCCGCAGGCCGGGCAGGCCGAGGCGGGACGCGCCAGGGTGTAGGGCGGCAGCGCCTCCAGCGTGCGTGTCATGTCGGCGGACAGCGGCGCGGCGGCCTTGGGCAGCGCCTGGCCGGCGGTGCGCTGCCAGGACTCGGCGTCCGCCAGCTGGGCCAGGCCGTCCTGCCACCATTGCCGCTCCATCATGCGCGGCAGGCGGTGGATCACCACGTTCAGAAAGCTGCCGATGCACAGACCAAGCAGACCCAGCACCCAGGGCGACAGCCAGAGTGCGTCGATGACCAAGGGCCCCATCGGCGATCAGACCACCTGGCCGAGCTTGAAGATCGGCAGGTACATCGCCACCACGATGCCGCCGATCAGCGTGCCCAGGAAGACGATGATGATCGGCTCGAGCAGCGTGGACAGCCCCTTGACCATCTCGTCGACCTCGTCCTCGTAGAAGTCGGCGGCCTTGGACAGCATCGCGTCCAAAGAGCCGGACTCCTCGCCGATCGCGGCCATCTGCAGCACCATGCTGGGGAAGACGCCGGTGGTTGACATCGAGGTGGTCAGGCCCGAGCCGGCGGCCACGTCGCGCTGGATCTGCTCGGTGGCGCGGGCATAGATGATGTTGCCGGCGGTGCCGCCCACCGAATCGAGCGCCTCCACCAGCGGCACGCCGGCGGCGAACATCGTGGCCAGCGTGCGGGTCCAGCGGGCCAGCACCGACTTGCGGATCAGATCGCCAAAGATCGGCAGGCGCAGCAGCAGCCGGTCCATCACGAACTGCAGGTTCTCCGAGCGCTTCCAGGTGCGGTAGAACATGTAGCCGCCACCGAAGATCACCCCGAAGATCACCCACCAGTAGCTCACGAAGAACTTGCTCATCGCGATCACCAGCATCGTCGGCGCCGGCAGCTCGGCCCCGAAGGACTTGAACACCGACTCGAAGGACGGGATCACGAAGATCATGATGATGGTGACCACGATGAAGGCCACCACCAGCACAGCGATCGGGTACATCAGTGCCGACTTGACCTTCTGCTTGATCGCCAGGATCTTTTCCTGATACTGCGCCAGGCGGGCCAACAGCTCTTCCAGGATGCCGCCGGCCTCACCGGCCTCGACCAGGTTGCAGTACAGCGCGTCGAAGTACTTGGGGTGGCGCCGGAAGGCCGAAGACAGGCTGGTGCCGGTCTCGACATCGGCGCGGATGTCCAGCAGCAACCGCGTCAGGCGCGGATTGGGGCTGCCGCGGCCGACGATGTCGAAGGCCTGCAGCAGCGGCACGCCGGCCTTCATCATGGTCGCCAGCTGGCGCGTGAAGGTGGCAATGTCGCGCTGGCCGATCGAGCGTCCGCCGCTGGCGCGCCGTTTCTTGATCTTCGTGACCAGGATGCCCTGGCGGCGCAGGCTGGCGCTGACCGCCGCCTCGCCGGCCGAGCGCAGCTCGCCGCGCACGACCTTGCCGGCGCGGTCTTTGCCTTCCCACTCGAAGATGAACTCCTGAACCCTGGCTGTCGCTGCTGCAGTGGCCATCTCGCCTCCGGCGGTCTCGTGTGTCGGTCGGATTATTCGTTGGTCGAGGCGATCACTTCCTCGAGGGTCGTGACGCCCAGCTTCACCTTGACCAGGCCCGACTGGCGCAGGTCACGCACGCCTTCGCGGCGGGCCTGGTTGGCCAGGTCGGTGGACGAGCCCTGGTTCAGGATCAGCTGCTGGATCTCGTCGGAGATCGGCATCGCCTGGTAGATGCCTACCCGGCCGCGGTAGCCGTTGTTGCAACTGCCGCAGCCCACCGCGCGGTAGGGGCGCCATCCGCCTTCCAGGTCGGCGTCCGTGAAGCCGGCATCCAGCATGGCCTCGCGCGGATAGTCGACCGGGGTCTTGCAGTTCTCGCACAAACGGCGCACCAGGCGCTGGGCAGTGATCAGCAGCACGCTGGCAGCGATGTTGAAAGGCGCCACGCCCATGTTCAGCAAGCGGGTCAGCGTGGAGGGCGCGTCATTCGTGTGCAGCGTGGACAGCACCAGGTGGCCGGTCTGGGCGGCCTTGATGGCGATGTCGGCGGTTTCCAGGTCGCGGATTTCGCCGACCATGATGATGTCCGGATCCTGGCGCAGGAAGGCCTTCAGCGCGGTGGCGAAGTTCAGCCCGGCCTTGTCATTGACATTGACCTGGTTGATGCCCGGCAGGTTGATTTCGGCCGGGTCTTCCACGGTGGAGATATTGACGCCCGGCTGGTTCAGCAGGTTCAGGCAGGTGTAGAGCGACACCGTCTTGCCTGAGCCGGTGGGGCCGGTGACCAGCACCATGCCGTAGGGGCGCTTGATCGCCTCGAGCAGCCGGCTTTTCTCGTCGGGCTCGTAGCCCAGCGCCTCGATGCCCAGCTTGGCGCTGGAGGAGTCGAGGATACGGATGACGATCTTCTCGCCGAACAGCGTGGGCAGGGTGCTGACGCGGAAATCGATCGAGCGGTTGCCGAAGCGCAGCTTCATGCGACCGTCCTGCGGCACCCGCTTCTCGGCGATGTCCAGCCGCGAGATCACCTTGATGCGCGAGGCCAGCTTGTCCTTGATGGCGATCGGCGGCTGGGTGATCTCACGCAGTTCGCCGTCGATGCGGAAGCGCACCCGGTAGTTGTACTCGTAGGGCTCGAAGTGCAGGTCGGAGGCGCGCAGGTTGATCGCGTCGATCAGCATCTTCTGCAGGAAGCGCACGACCGGCGCGTCCTCGACCTCGGCCACCACCTCCTGGGTGCTGGCTTGCTGCGGCTCGTCGTCGTTGACCTCGAAGTCGAAGTCGCCACCGGCCATGTTCTCGATGACCTGGGAGGCGCTGGCTGATTGCGCATCGACGATGCGGCCCAGCTTGTCGTGCTCGACCAGCACCCACTCGGGGGTGAGTTGGGTGGCGAACTTGATCCGCTCGCCGGCTTCCTGGTCGGTGGGGTCGGAGCAGGCCAGGAACAGGCGGCTGGCGCGGCGCCCCAGCGGCAGCACCTTGTACTGGGTGACCAGCTTGGCGTCGATCAGGTTGGCCGGCAGGCGCGGGATGTCGACTGCGTCCAGGTCGAGCAGCGGCACCGACAGCGCCGACGACAGCGCATGGGCCAGCGCCTGTGCCGACATGGCGCCCGAGCTGACCAGGGCCTCGACAAAGCTCTGCCGCTTTTCCTTGGCCGCCAGCACCAGGTCCTCGGCCGCCTTGGCCGACAGCTTGCCGCCGTGCACCAGCACGCGGGCAACGCCCGAAAGGGCTGGGGACGGGGCTTCGGCGATGGTGTCCACGGACGCTGGTCAGGAAGGGTGTCGGTGCCGGATTCCTGCCATGGCGATGCCTGGCAAGGCCCGGCCGGGCTTGCAAACGCCTGATCGTACCGCGGTCCGTGGCCGCCGCTCCGGCGCGCACGGTCCGCTGATGCCATTTGCCCGTCGACGCGGGGCCGAGGGTGGGGCAGAAACGACGAAGCCCCCTGAACGACGAAGCCCCGCAAACGAAGAAGCCCCGGCGGTGGGCCGAGGCTTCAAGGAACATCCTGGTCGGGGTGAGAGGATTCGAACCTCCGGCCTCTACGTCCCGAACGTAGCGCTCTACCAGGCTAAGCTACACCCCGATGTCGAACTGGTCTTGGTGCGGCTCAGAAAGAGCGCTCAACCGATCGAGCCGCTAATTCTAGCAGAAGATTTTTGGCTTCTGAAGCCGGCAGTGCCGACAATCGCTCGCGGGCCCGTTCGGCCTCATCGCGCGCGGCTTGGCGCGTGGCCTCGATCGCCCCGGTGGCACGCACGATGGCGATGATCTCGGGCAGGCGCTCGACCTCGCCGTGCTCGATGGCGTGGCGGATCAGCTGGCGTTGGGTCTCGGTGCCGTGGTCCATTGCAAACAGCAGCGGCAGCGTGGGCTTGCCTTCGCGCAGGTCATCGCCCACGTTCTTGCCCAGGGCTTCGCGGTCGCCCTCGTAGTCGAGCAGGTCATCGACCAGCTGGAAGGCGGTGCCCAGCGCGCGGCCGTAGTCGGCACAGGCCTCCTCGATCGCCGGATCGGCGTTGGCGATCACCGCGCCCAGGCGGGCGCTGGCCTCAAAGAGCTTGGCGGTCTTGAAGCGGATGACGCGCAGGTAGTCCTCGACCGTGGTGTCGGGGTCGTGCATGTTCATCAACTGCAGCACCTCGCCCTCGGCGATCACGTTGGTGGCGTCGGCCAGCACCTCCAGCACCCGCATGCGGTTGACCGAGACCATCATTTGAAAGGCGCGCGAGTACAGGAAATCGCCCACCAGCACGCTGGCGGCGTTGCCGAACATGGCGTTGGCGGTCTGGCGGCCGCGGCGCAGCGAGGACTCGTCGACCACATCGTCGTGCAGCAGCGTGGCGGTGTGGATGAACTCCACCGTGGCCGCCAACTCGTCGGCCTGCGGGCCTTCGTAGCCCAGGCCCTGGGCGAACAGCAGCACCAGGCGCGGTCGGATGCGCTTGCCGCCGGCGCCGATGATGTAGTGCGAGATCTGCTCGATCAGCGCCACGTCCGAGGACAGGCGCTGGCGGATCACCTCGTCCACGCGCGCCATGGCCGCGGCCATCGGGTCGGCCGGGGCGGACGCCGGTGCGTTGGCCGCGCGGGCGTCGGTGTCGGGCAACGGTGGGCTGGCGTTCAAGGTACGGCGTCGACGAGACAAAAGTCGCAGATTATAGGAAGGCCTGAGCCTGGCCGGCGCGCCGGCCGCCGGCCAGGTCTGACCAAGCCACTGGCAAGGGGCGACGCGACGTGCTAGAATGCCCGGCTTCGCCCGAATGGTTCGGGGGAATTCGCCTTGCGCGGCCGTCACTGGCCGGGTCTGGCGTGCACTTTTGCAAAGGGTCCTTATGTACGCGGTCGTAAAAACCGGTGGCAAGCAATACAAAGTTGCCGTCGGCGAGAAGATCAAGGTAGAACAGATTGCTGCGGACGTTGGCCAGGAAGTGGTGATCGATCAGGTGCTGGCCGTGGGCAACGGCGCAGATCTGACGGTCGGTGCTCCTCTGGTGAGCGGTGCCAGTGTGAAGGCCACCGTCGTGGCGCATGGTCGTCATGACAAGGTCCGCATCTTCAAGATGCGTCGCCGCAAGCACTACCAGAAGCACGGCGGTCACCGCCAGAACTTCACCGAGCTGTCGATCACCGGCATCACCGCCTGATCGGCACCATCCAGGAGCACTGAACCATGGCACAGAAAAAAGGCGGCGGTTCCACCCGGAACGGCCGTGACTCCCAGCCGAAGATGCTCGGCGTGAAGGCCTACGGTGGCCAGGCCATCTCGGCCGGTTCCATCATCGTGCGCCAGCGCGGCACCAAGTTCCACGCCGGCACCAATGTCGGCATGGGCCGTGACCACACGCTGTTCGCGCTGGTCGATGGCACCGTGTCGTTCGCCGTCAAGGGCGAGCGCAACCGTCACACCGTCAGCGTCACCCCGCTGTAAGCAGCCCCCCGCCGCCTGCGGGCGGCCGCTGCCAAGCCCCGGCTCGCCGGGGCTTCGTCGTTTTCGGGCCCGCCCCAGGCGCCGCCCGGTACCATCTGCATCCACCATGAAATTCGTCGACGAAGCCACCATCGATATCGCCGCCGGCAACGGCGGCGCCGGCTGCGTGAGCTTCCGGCGCGAGAAGTTCATCCCTTTCGGCGGCCCGGACGGCGGCGACGGCGGCAAGGGCGGCAGCGTCTATGCCGTGGCCGACCGCAACCTCAACACGCTGATTGATTACCGCTACGCCCGCCGCCATGAGGCGAAGAACGGCGAATCCGGCCGCGGCGCCGACTGCTTTGGCGCCGCCGCCCAGGACGTGGTGCTGCGCATGCCGGTGGGCACGATCATCACCGACACCGCCACCGGCCAGGTGTTGGCCGAGCTGATCGAGCCCGACGTGCCGGTGCTGCTGGCCAAGGGCGGCGACGGCGGCTTCGGCAACCTGCACTACAAGAGCAGCACCAACCGCGCGCCGCGCCAGTCCACGCCGGGCTGGCCGGGCGAGCGCTTCAACCTGAAGCTCGAGCTGCGCGTGCTGGCCGACGTGGGCTTGCTGGGCATGCCCAACGCCGGCAAGTCCACGCTGATCGCCGGTGTCTCCAACGCCCGCCCCAAGATCGCCGACTACCCCTTCACCACACTGCACCCCAACCTGGGCGTGGTGCGCGTGGGGCCCGAGAAGAGCTTCGTCATCGCCGACATCCCGGGCCTGATCGAGGGCGCCTCGGAAGGTGCCGGCCTGGGCCACCTGTTCCTGCGCCATCTGCAGCGCACCCGGCTGCTGCTGCATGTGGTGGACATGGCGCCCTTTGATGACACGGTGGATCCGGTGGCTCAGGCCAAGGCCATCGTCGAGGAACTGCGCAAGTACGACGAGGAAGGCCCGAAGCGCCCGCGCCGCCGCGCCCAGGCGCCGATGCCCGACCCCGACGACGAGGATTGGGACGAGGGTGAGGACGAGGTTGCGGACGAGCTGCCCGAGGAATCCGACGAGCCCGCGCCGCTGCCGCACCATGGCGTGCCGCTGATGTCCAAGCCGCGCTGGCTGGTGCTGAACAAGCTCGACATGGTCCCCGAGGCCGAGCGTGCCGCGAAGGTCAAGGACTTCGTCAAGCGCTTCAAGTGGAAGGGGCCGGTGTTCCAGATCTCGGCGCTCACGCGCGACGGCCTGCAGCCGCTGATCCACGCCATTTGGGACGAGGTGGCCAAGGACCAGCAGAAGATCGTCGAGGCGCCGGACCCGCGCTTTGCCACGCGCGATGACGACGCGCCCAGCCCCGCCCAGCGCACCCGCAAGGTGACGGCCGGTGTGCGCACCGGCGGCAGCCTGACCAAGCCCGGCCCCAAGGGCCGTGGCAAGACCGAGAAGGTCATTCCCGCGCCCGAGCGCGACCCCCGCTTCGATCCTCCGACCGACGAGTGATGCGCCGATGAGCGAAGGTCCCCTGAAGAACGCCCGGCGCATCGTCGTCAAGGTTGGCTCCAGCCTGGTCACCAACGAGGGCAAGGGCGTCGACGCCGAGGCCATCGGCAACTGGTGCCGCCAGCTGGCGGCGCTGGCGCACCAGGGCCGCGAGGTGGTGATGGTCTCGTCGGGTGCGATCGCCGAGGGCATGAAGCGCCTGGGCTGGCGCACCCGGCCCAAGGAACTGCACGAGCTGCAGGCCGCGGCGGCCGTGGGCCAGATGGGCCTGGTGCAGATGTACGAGCGCCTGCTCAGCGAGCATGGCATGGGCAGCGCCCAGGTGCTGCTCACCCACGCCGACCTGGCCGACCGCGAGCGCTACCTGAACGCCCGCTCGACGCTGCTGACGCTGCTGGGCCTGAAGGTCATCCCGGTCATCAACGAGAACGACACCGTCGTCAACGACGAGATCAAGTTCGGCGACAACGACACCCTCGGCGCGCTGGTGGCCAACCTGGTCGAGGCCGACGCGCTGGTGATCCTGACCGACCAGCGCGGCCTGTACACCGCCGACCCGCGCTCCAACCCCGACGCCCGCTTTGTCGACGTCGCCCAGGCCGGCGACCCGGCGCTGGAGCAGATGGCCGGCGGTGCCGGCTCGCGCGTGGGCACCGGCGGCATGATCACCAAGATCCTGGCCGCCAAGCGCGCTGCCGGCAGCGGCGCCAGCACCGTGATCGCCTGGGGCCGCGAGCCCGACGCGCTGCTGCGCCTGGCTGCCGGTGAAGCCATCGGCACCGCGCTGCTGGCCGGCACGCCCAAGCTGGCCGCGCGCAAGCAGTGGATGGCCGACCACCTGCAACTGCGCGGCGCGGTGCGGGTGGACGATGGCGCGGTGATCAAGCTGCGCGAGGAGGGAAAAAGCCTGCTGCCGATCGGCGTGATCGAGGTGGAAGGCGAATTCCACCGTGGCGACGTGATCGCGGTGCGCAACACCGCCGGCGCCGAAATCGCCCGCGGCCTGTCGAACTACGCCAGCACCGAGGCGCGGCTCATCGCCCGCAAGCCCTCATCGCAGATCGAGGGGCTGCTGGGCTTTGCCAACGAGCCTGAGCTGATCCACAGAGACAACCTCGTGCTGGCCTGAGGCCAGGACGAGGTTGCGGCGCAGGCTCATGTCCGCGCAGCGGACGTGAAGGCCCGCAGGGCCGGGCCGTAGCCACAATCCAGCGCGGCGTTGCCGGGGTTGCGGCGCAGGCTCATGTCCGCGCAGCGGACGTGAAGGCCCGCAGGGCCGGGCCGCAGCCACAACCCTTTGCCGGCTGACCAGGGCATGCGGCGCAGGCTCATGTCCGCGCAGCGGACGTGAAGGCCCGCAGGGCCGGGCCGCAGCCACAACCCAGCGCAGCTCAGGCCGCCTGCTCCGGCGGTGGCTCCAGCGTCGCCCTTGGCGGCAACTCCATCTCGTGCTCCTCGCGCGGGCGCGGGCCGTGGTGGCGCATGCCGCCTCTGAGGTAGCGGTTGTGGTGGTTCACGCGCGGCAGGTAGCGCGCCAGCTCGGTCAGCGCCATCTGGTAGACGTCGCGCTTGAACTCGATCACCACGTCCAGCGGCACCCAGTATTCGTTCCAGCGCCAGGCGTCGAACTCGGGGTGGTCGGTGGCGCGCAGGTTCATGTCACTGTCGCGGCCCATCAGGCGCAGCAGGAACCAGATCTGCTTCTGGCCCTTGTAGTGGCCACGCGCATCCTTGCGGATGAAGTGGTCGGGCACGTTGTAGCGCAGCCAGTCGCGGGTGCGCGCCAGGATTTGCACGTGCTCGGGCAGCAAGCCGACTTCCTCGTGCAGCTCGCGGAACATCGCCTGCTCGGGCGACTCGCCATACTTGATGCCCCCTTGCGGGAACTGCCAGGAGTGGGTGCGCAGGCGCTTGCCCCAGAACACCTGGTTGCGGGCGTTGAGCAGGATGATGCCGACGTTGGGCCTGTAGCCTTCCCGGTCGAGCATAATCGAACCCCAATTCTTGAATTGAAATCAATATAGCACTGGCGGCCACGCGGGCACAGGTTCTCGCTTTCCCGAGGGGCCGGTCATTGCACCGATGCCCATGAAAGCCTCCCAGTTCTTCATCTCCACGCTCAAGGAAGCCCCCGCCGACGCCGAGGTCGTCAGCCACCAGCTGATGATGCGCGCCGGCATGATCAAGCGCCTGGGCGCTGGCATCTACAACTACATGCCGATGGGCCTGCGGGTGATCCGCAAGGTCGAGGCCATCATCCGCGACGAGATGAACCGCGCTGGCGCGGTGGAGCTGCTGATGCCGGTGGTGCAGCCGGCCGAGCTGTGGATGGAAACCGGCCGCTTCCAGGCCTACGGCCCCGAGCTGATGCGGGTGAAGGACCGGCACGACCGCGACTTCATCATCCAGCCCACCAGCGAAGAGGTGATCACCGACATCGCCCGCCAGGAACTGCGCAGCTACAAGCAGCTGCCGCGCAATTTCTATCACATCCAGACCAAGTTCCGTGACGAGCGCCGGCCGCGCTTTGGCGTCATGCGCGGGCGCGAGTTCACGATGAAGGACGCCTACTCCTTCGACCGCGACAAGGCCGGTGCGCTGAAGAGCTACCAGCTGATGTTCGATGCCTACAAGCGCATCTTTGACCGCTTCGGCCTGCAGTACCGCGCGGTGGCCGCCGACACCGGCGCCATCGGCGGCGATGCGTCGCACGAGTTCCAGGTCATCGCCGACACCGGCGAGGACGCCATCGCCTACTGCCCCACCAGCGACTACGCCGCCAACGTCGAGCTGGCCGAAGCGGTGTCGCTGATCGCCACGCGCGCCGCGCCGACGCAGGCCCTGGCCAAGACCCCGACGCCCGGCAAGAGCACCTGCGAGGAGGTGGCCGCGCTGCTGGGCATTGCGCTGGCGACGACCGTGAAGTCGCTGGTGCTCGCCACCGATGACAAGAACGAGGCTGGCGACATCGTGAAGACCACGGTGTGGCTGTTGCTCGTGCGTGGCGACCACGCGATGAACGAGGTCAAGGTCGGCAAGCTGCCGGGCCTGAAGGACGCCTTCCGTTTCGCGACCGTGACCGAGATCGAGGAGCACTTTGGCTGCAAGCCCGGCTACCTGGGGCCGATCGGCCTGAAGAAGCCGGTCAAGGTGGTGGCCGATCGCACCGTGGCGGCCATGAGCGACTGGGTCTGCGGCGCCAACGAGGCGGACTTCCACATCACCGGCGTCAACTGGGGCCGCGATCTGCCCGAGCCCGACCTGGTGGCCGACATCCGCAACGTGGTGGAAGGCGACCCCAGCCCCGATGGCCAGGGCGTGCTGGCCATCCAGCGCGGCATTGAAGTCGGCCATGTGTTCTACCTGGGCACCGGCAAGTACAGCCAACCGATGAAGGCGCAGTTCCTCGATGAGAACGGCAAGCCCCAGCCCTTCGAGATGGGCTGCTACGGCATTGGCGTCACCCGCATCCTGGGCGCGGGGATCGAGCAGAACCACGACGCCCGCGGCATCATCTGGCCGGCCAGCATCGCCCCCTTCCAGGTGGCCGTCTGCCCGATCGGCTACGACCGCTCGGCCGAGGTCCAGGCCGCAGCCGATGCGCTGCATGCCGAGCTGCTGGCGCTGGGTGTCGATGCCATCCTCGATGACCGTGGCGAGCGCCCCGGCGCGATGTTCGCCGACTGGGAGCTGATCGGCGTGCCGCAGCGTGTGGTGCTGTCCGACCGTGGCCTGAAGGACGGTCAGGTCGAGGTGCAGGGCCGCCGCGAGGCCGAGGCCAGCAAGCTGCCGCTGGCCGAGGTGGCCGCGGCCGTGAAGGCGCGGCTGGGCGCATGACGCACGGCGACGCGGCCGGACCCACCCGCCGCGCCCTGCTGGCTGCGCCGGCTTGGCTGCTGGGTGGCTGGAGCACCCCGGCCCGCGCCGGTCGACAGGCCGAGGAGCCGCTGGCCGATTCGGTGCGCACCGTGCTGTCGGCGGCCATTGCCAACCCGGCGCCGCCCTCGCCGCAGTTCAGCCGCATCGAGGACCGGCTGGCCTACCTGCGCTGGAAGGGCCAGGCGGCCGATCGCCTGAAGCGCCGCATCGCCGAGTTCCAGACCCGCTCCGACTTCCTCGATACGCTGTGGTACGAAAGCAAGCGCGCCGCGCTGGAACCCGCGCTGATGCTGGGCCTGGTGCAGGTGGAGAGCGGCTTTCGCAAGTACGCGGTCAGCGTGGCGGGTGCGCGCGGCTACACCCAGGTGATGCCCTTCTGGGCGCGGCTGATTGGCGACGGTGATGTGGCCAAGCTCTTCCACATGCAGGTCAACCTGCGCTTTGGCTGCGTGATCCTGCGCCACTACCTGGAGCGCGAGCGGGGCGATCTGTTCTTTGCGCTGGGCCGCTACAACGGCAGCCGGGGCCGCGCCGAGTACCCGGACATGGTGATGGCAGCGCGCCGCCAGTGGCTGCTGCCGGTCTGATCAGAGCCCGTTCCAGCGCTTCGGCGCGGCCACGCCCAGCGCCAGCAGCTCGATCGCCCGCTCCACGGTGTCGGCCACCAGCTCGTCGATGCTGGCCGGCCGGTGGTAGAAGGCCGGCAGCGGCGGGAAGATGATGCCGCCCATCTCGGTGACGGCGGTCATGTTGCGCAGGTGGGCCAGGTTGAAGGGCGTCTCACGCACCATCATCACCAGGCGGCGCCGCTCCTTGAGCGTGACATCGGCCGCACGTGTCAGCAGGTTGTCGCCAAAGCCGTGGGCCACCGCAGCCAGCGTCTTCACCGAGCAGGGCGCGATGACCATGGCATCGACGGTGAAGCTGCCGCTGGCGATGCAGGCCCCGACCTCGCCGATGCCGTGACTCTGGTGCGCCAGCGCCGACAGCGCCTCGCGGTCCAGACCCAGCTCGTGGTGGACATTCAGCAGGCCTGCGGGCGTACACACCAGGTGGGTCTGCGCGCCCAGCGCCTTCAGGCGCTGCAGCAGCCGCACGCCGTAGACGGCGCCGGAAGCGCCGGTGAGGCCGACGATGACCCGGGCCGGGCGGCCGGCGTCGCTCATCGTCAGGCGGTCAGCGCCTGCTGCAGCTCACCCGCCTGGTACATCTCCATCATGATGTCCGAGCCGCCGACGAATTCGCCGTTGATGTAGAGCTGCGGGATGGTCGGCCAGTTGGCGTATTCCTTGATGCCCTGGCGGATGTCCTCGTCCTCCAGG
The DNA here is from genome assembly GCF_018069755.1 of Ideonella aquatica. GTDB lineage: Bacteria > Pseudomonadota > Gammaproteobacteria > Burkholderiales > Burkholderiaceae_C > Ideonella > Ideonella aquatica. The sequence goes on from NZ_JAGQDE010000002.1 coordinate 308,281, forward strand.
ACGTTGACGGTGTGCGGATCGTTCACGCCGCAGGCCTTCAGGACCTGCACCGCGCGGCCGGAAAAGCCGCACATCGGGAACTGGGCCGTGCCCTTCATGAACAGGACCACCTTGTGGCCTTTGACGATCTGGTCGATGCGCTGCTGGACGTCGCTCATGGCTACTGGTCTTCCGCGAGGGAATGGATGTCGATGCGCGCATTGTCGCGCGATCGCCCCGACCCACGACGCAGGCAGGGCTTCAGAACGCGTAGGACAGGTTCAGCTGGAACACCGGCGAAAGCTGCAGCGCCCGCACCGTGTTGTCCAGGCTGGAGCCGCCGGTCAGCGCCCGCAGGCCCTGACCGGGGCGCTGGGCCATCAGGCCCAGGTCGGCACTCAGACCCACGCCGGCCCGGGTCCACCAGGCGCTGTAGCCCACGCCCACATAGGGTGTGGCGGCGGCGTCGGCCGGGTTGTCGGGCAGGCCCACGCTGCGCCACAGCGTGCTGGTGCTGCCCGCGCCCAGCGCCAGACTGCGCGAGCCCAGCAGCAAGGCGCCGGTGGCACGCAAGCCACCGCCGTCGCCCAGGCGGCCGACATCGAAAAACAGATCGGAGGACACGCGCGCCGCACCCAGCGCAGGCGCGTTCACCAGGCTGGCGGGCATCGGCGGCGACACCGTGACGATGGACAAATGGGTTTGCCAGGAGGTCCAGCCGGTGGGCTCGGTCAGTTGCAGACCGTCACCCGTGGGCGCCGCCTGGGCCGACGACAGCGCGGCCAGCAGAGCCAGACAGACCGGAATGGAGCGGATCGCACGCATGGCACACCTCCTTGGTCTGACCCATGCTACTCCGATGAGTTCAGCGCGTGCGCGGAAAAACGCACAGGGCACATTGCTGTTCCGTGCCTTGAAGTGAGCGTCGGTATCAGGGTGTACCGGGCCAGCGGCCGCCGCTGCAGCGCGCGTGGCCCGCCAGATCCAGGCGCGACTGCACTTGGCTGAAGCCGTGGCTGTCCAGCAACGCCCGCACCGCCGGGGCCTGGTCCCAGCCGTGCTCCAGCAGCAGCCAGGCGCCCGGAGCGAGGTGGGCCGAAGCACCCGCCAGCAGACGCCGGATGTCGTCCAGCCCGTCGGAGCCCGAGGCCAGCGCCGACAGCGGCTCGTGCGTCAGCGCTTGCAGGTGCGGATCGTCCTGGGCGATGTAGGGCGGGTTGGACAGCACCAGATCGAAGCGGTGCCCTGCCAGGCCCTGCCACCAATCGCCCAGCCGCCAGTCCACCGCCAGGCCCAACTGCTCGCCGTTGGCGCGGGCCTGGGCCAGTGCGGTGGGGCTGGCATCGACCGCGGTGAGCTGCGCGGCCGGGTGGCGGTGCTTGACCGCCAGCGCGATCGCGCCGCTGCCGGTGCCCAGATCCAGCACCTGCGGCGCGGGCAGTGCGGCCGCGGCCAGCCGCTCCAGCGCCCAATCCACCAGCACTTCGGTGTCGGGCCGCGGGATCAGCACCGCGGGGGACACCGCCAGCCGCAGGCCGTGGAACTCGCGCTCGCCCACCAGGTAGGCCACCGGCTCGCCCGCGGCGCGGCGCCCACACCAGTCGGCCCAGCGTGCCGTCTGGTCGGCGTCCAGCAGCGCATCATCGTGGGCGATCAGCCAGCCGCGCTCGCAGCGCAGCAGCGCGCCCAGCAGCGCAAAGGCGTCCACCCGGTCCAGGCCGGCGGTGTGCGCCGCCTGCAGCGCCTGAGCCACGCTCAGGCTCACTGCCCGGTCTCCAGCGCGGCCAGCTGCTGCTGGGCGCGCGCAGCCTGCAGGGCAGCGATCAGCTCGCCCAGGTCGCCGTCGACCACCGCGCCCAGCTTGTACAGCGTCAGGTTGATGCGGTGGTCGGTGATGCGGCCCTGCGGGAAGTTGTAGGTGCGGATGCGGTCACTGCGGTCGCCCGAGCCGACCAGTGCCTTGCGGGTGGCGGCCTCGGCGGCGGCGCGCTCCTGCGCTTCCTTGTCGCGCAGACGGGCCTGCAGCACGGCCAGCGCCTTGGCCTTGTTGCGGTGCTGGCTGCGGTCGTCCTGGCACTCGGCGACCAGGCCGGTGGGCAGGTGGGTGACGCGGATCGCCGAGTCGGTCTTGTTGATGTGCTGGCCACCGGCGCCGCTGGCGCGGAAGGTGTCGATGCGCAGGTCCGACGGATTGAGCGTCACCTCGGCCGCCTCGTCGGGCTCGGGCATCACCGCCACCGTGCAGGCACTGGTGTGGATGCGGCCCTGGGCCTCGGTGGCCGGTACGCGCTGCACGCGGTGGCCGCCCGATTCAAAGCGCAGCCGGCCGTAGACGCCGTCGCCTTCCACGCGGATGACGATCTCCTTGTAGCCGCCCAGGTCGGAGGCGTTCTCGCTCATCACCTCGCAGCGCCAGCCCTGGGTCTCGGCAAAGCGCAGGTACATGCGCGCCAGGTCGGCGGCAAAGAGGGCGGATTCCTCGCCGCCGGTGCCGGCGCGGATTTCGATGAAGGCGTTGCGCGCGTCGTCGGGGTCGCGCGGCAGCAGGGCGGTTTGCAGCGCGGCGTCCAGGCGCGCCAGGTCGGCCTCGGCGCCGGTGATCTCCTCGGCGGCCATCTCGGCGAACTCGGGCTCGGACTGCATCTCGCGGGCGGCGGTCAGGTCGCGCTCGCGCTGCTGGAAGGCGCGCCACAGGCCGGTGACCTCGGCGGCCTCGGCCTGCTCGCGGGCGAGCTGACGGTAGCGGGCCATGTCGGCCACCACGGCCGGATCGGCCAGGTTGGCGTCCAGCTCGGCCAGGCGCATCGCGAGGCGGTCGAGCTGCTGGCGCAGCGAGTCTTTCATGGGGGCGGGTCCGGTGGGAGCAGGGGCGGGCGGCGGTGGCCACCCGGGCGGCGCAGCAGGCGCGCGCCGCTAACGGCCGCCGGATTCGTCGGCCGGGTTGCGCGAGGTGGTGCGCAGGAACAAGCGCGACAGCACCTCGGCCGTCTGGTGGCGCTGCTCGCCCTCGGACGCGTGCAGCTCGGCCAGCGCGCCGTGCAGCATCTTCTGGGTCAGGCCGCGGCTGAGCGCTTCCAGCACGGTGTCCAGGTCATTGCCCTTGGCCAGCAGCTTGCGGGCGCGGGCGATTTCGGCGGCGCGCCAGTCGTCGGCCTGGCGGTTCAGCGCCTGGATCAGCGGCACGCTGGCGCGCTGGTCCAGCCAGTGGGCGAAGCTTTGCACGCCGGCATCGATGATGGCCTCGGCCTGCTCCACCGCGGCCTGGCGCTTCTCGCCAGCGGTCTTGACCACCTCGGTGAGGTCGTCCACCGTGTAGAGGTAAATGTCGTCCAGGCGCGAGACCTCGGGCTCGATGTCGCGCGGCACGGCCAGGTCGACCATGAACATCGGGCGGCGGCGACGCGCCTTCAGCGCCCGCTCTACCGCGCCCAGGCCGATGATCGGCAGCGTGGAGGCGGTGCAGGAGACGACGATGTCGAACTCATGCAGGCGGGTGGTCAGGTCGGCCAGGCGCAGCGCCTGCGCGCCGAAGCGGCTGGCCAGCTTCTCGCCACGCTCCAGCGTGCGGTTGGCCACCGCCATGGCCTTGGGCTCGCGCGCGGCAAAGTGCGTGGCGACCAGCTCGATCATCTCGCCAGCACCCACGAACAGCACCTGGGTTTCGCGCAGGTCCTCGAACAGCTGGGCCGCCAGGCGCACGGTGGCGGCGGCCATGCTGATGGAATGGGCGCCGATCTCGGTGCTGGTGCGCACCTCCTTGGCCACCGAGAAGCTGCGCTGGAACAGCTGGTGCAGCGTGGTGCCCAGCGTGCCGGCTTCATCGGCGCCGCGCACCGCCTGCTTCATCTGGCCCAGGATCTGCGGCTCGCCCAGCACCATCGAATCCAGGCCCGAGGCCACGCGGAAGGCGTGGCGCGCCGCGTCCTTGTTCTCGAGCACGTAGGTGTGGTCGACCAGCTGGCTGCCGCTGATGCCGCCCTGCGTGGCCAGCCACTCGATGGTGGGGCGCACGATCTCGGCGGCACGGCCCTGGCCTGCGGCCACGTACAGCTCGGTGCGGTTGCAGGTGGACAGGATGGCGGCTTCGGGCACCGCACGCAGCAGCTGGTGGCGCAGCGCCTGCAGCGCCGGCGTCAGCTGCTCAGGCGCGAACGCGAACCGCCCGCGGATATCCAGCGGGGCGGTGTGATGGTTCAGGCCGAGCGCGAAGACACTCATGGTTCCGGATTATAAAATCCCTGGCGCTTTCGCCAACCTCCATGCGGGGCTGTGTCTGTCCCATCTTGACAGAAGTCAAGTCAGTTCCGATTGACACGCCCCGCACCGCACACGACGGACGATGGGACCCCTGGACGCCCTGTGGCACCTGCTCAATTTCGCCGCACCGGCCCTGGGCCTGGGCCTGATCACCACGCTGCTGGCCAAGCTGCTGTTCCGGCGTGAGCTGGCCGGCGTGGGCTGGCGGCCGCTGTGGCTGTGGAGCGCCGGTGCCGGCGGCCTGAGCTTGCTGGGCGGCCTGATCGCCTTCGGTCGCGACGGCCGCATGGCCAGCTACGGCGCGCTGGTGGCAGCCACCGCGCTGGCGCTGTGGTGGCGGGGTTTCGTCAGGCGCTGACTGAGTCAGCCACCACCACCGCGCCGCGCAGCGAGTGCGGCAGCGCGCTGGTGATGCTCACATCGAGCATCTGACCCACCAGCCGTGCCGGGCCGGCGAAGTTGACGATGCGGTTGCACTCGGTGCGCCCCATCAGCTCGTTCGGGTCCTTGCGCGACGGGCCCTCGACCAGGATGCGCTGCACCGTGCCCACGCGGGCGGCGCTGATCGCCCGCACGTTGTCTTCCAGCCGCGCCTGCAGGGTCTGCAGCCGCGCCAGCTTCACCGCATGCGGCGTGTCGTCGGCCAGTGCGGCGGCCGGCGTGCCGGGGCGCGGGCTGTAGATGAAGCTGAAGGACGCATCGAAGCCGACATCGTCGACCAGCTTCATCAGCTTGCCGAAGTCCTCGTCGGTCTCGCCGGGGAAGCCGACGATGAAGTCGGTGGACAGGCTGATGTCGGGGCGGATGGCCTTGAGCTTGCGGATCGTGCTTTTGTATTCGAGCGCGGTGTAGCCTCGCTTCATCGCCATCAGGATGCGGTCGCTGCCATGCTGCACCGGCAGGTGCAGGTGGTTCACCAGCTGCGGCACCTTGGCATAGACGTCGATCAGGCGCTGGCTGAACTCGTTGGGGTGGCTGGTGGTGTAGCGGATGCGTGCAATGCCGGGGATCTCGGCCACGTACTCCAGCAGCAGCGCGAAGTCGGCCAGCTCGGCGGTGTCACCCATCCGGCCGCGGTAGGCGTTGACGTTCTGGCCCAGCAGCGTCACTTCCTTGACGCCCTGCGCGGCCAGACCGGCGATTTCGGTCAGCACGTCGTCAAAGGGGCGCGAGACCTCGTCGCCGCGGGTGTAGGGCACCACGCAGTAGGTGCAGTACTTCGAGCAGCCCTCCATGATCGAGACGAAGGCGCTGGCGCCGTCCACCTTGGCCGGCGGCAGGTGGTCGAACTTCTCGATCTCGGGGAAGCTGATGTCCACCTGCGGGCGCTGCGCGCGCTGGCGCTCGGCGATCATCTGCGGCAGGCGGTGCAGGGTCTGCGGGCCGAAGACGATGTCCACGTAGGGCGCACGCTCGACGATGGCCGCGCCCTCCTGGCTGGCCACGCAACCGCCCACGCCGATCAGCACGCCCTTGCTCTTCAGGTGCTTGACGCGGCCCAGGTCGGAGAACACCTTTTCGGCGGCTTTCTCGCGCACCGAGCAGGTGTTGAACAGCACCAGGTCGGCCTCTTCGACGTTGTCGGTGGGCTCGTAGCCCTCGGCGGCGCGCAGCACATCGGACATCTTGTCCGAGTCGTATTCGTTCATCTGGCACCCGAAGGTGCGGATGTAGACCTTCTTCCCGCTCATGGCTTGGTCCAGGTCTGGGCGACGTAATCGAACTGCCAGGCCTGGCGTTCGGCGTCGGTGCGGGGCCAGGGCTTGCGCGCGGCCTCGTCGGCGGTCAGCACCCAGATTTCCTTGGGCTGGCCCAGCTGGTCGACGGTGTAGTTCACCACCGCCTTGCTGCCTTCCAGCGCGCCGAAGACGATGCCCATGTTCTGCGCGTCGCGGATGTGTGCGCCGGGCGCCAGCTGGGTGGTCTGGCCGTTCAGGCGCACTGTGGGCGGCGCGTCGAACGCGATCTCGCCGCGCAGGGCCTGGTAGGGAAAGAGGCGCTGGACCTGGGCCTGTGCCGGGACAGCGGCGACCAGGGCGGCCGCAAAGAACAAGGGGACCGAGCGGTGCATGGTGTGGATCCAGAGGCTGGGTCAAAACAAAACGGCCCGAAGTGCAAGCACTTCGGGCCGGGATTCTGGTGGCGCTTCAGGGATTCGAACCCCGGACCTGCGGATTATGATTCCGTCGCTCTAACCGGCTGAGCTAAAGCGCCAAGAGCCCAAGAGTATAGCTGAGTTTTCGCCGACTTGTGAAGGGGCTTCGGCTCAGGCCGCGTTCTCCAGCAGCACCGCAATGCCCTGGCCGCCGCCGATGCAGGCCGAGGCCACGGCCCAGCGGCCGGCGCGGCGCTGCAGTTCGCGTGCGGCGGTGATGGTCAAGCGCACGCCGCTGGCGGCCAGCGGGTGGCCCAGCGCGATCGCGCCGCCGTTGACGTTGAGCTTGGCGCCGTCCAGCTCCAGCGCGCGCTGCACAGCCAGTGTCTGCGCGCCCTGGGCCTCGTTGACCTCGACCAGGCTGATGTCGTCCAGCGTCAGGCCGGCGCGCTGCAGCAGCAACTGGATCGCCGGGGCCGGGCCGATGCCCATGGTCTCGGGCGGCACGCCCACTACCGCCACCGCGGCCACGCGGGCCAGGGCCGGGCGGCCCCAGGCCGCCTTGACCGTGCCATTGGCCACCAGCGCCGCGGCGGCGCCATCGGTCAGGCCGGAGCTGTTGCCGCCGGTCTGCACGCCGCCTTCGTACACGGCGCGCAGCTTGGCCAGCACCTCGGGCGGGGACGGGCGCGGGTGGGTGTCCTTGTCGGCCACCGGCGCCTTGCCGGCCAGGCGGATGCCGCGGGTCTTGTAGCCGCTCAGCTCGAACTTCTCGCTGCTGACGGGCACGATCTCGCCGGCCAGGAAGCCGCTCTCCTGCGCCGCCACCGCCTTGGCGAACGAGGCCGAGGCGAAGGCGTCCACCTCCTCGCGCGTGATGCCGTACTGCCTGGCCAGGTTCTCGGCGGTCTGGATCATCGTGATGCCGGCGGCCGGGTCCTTCAGCATCTCCCACAGGTTGTCGCGGAAGTTGACCGGCGCGCCCAGCTTGAAACCCTGGCGGTGGTCGAAGGCCATCACCGGGTTGCGCGACATGGACTCGGTGCCCACCAGCAGCGCCAGGCTGGCGATGCCGCTGCCCAGTTGCTCGCCCGCCTGGCGGAACAGCTCGAAGCCGGTGCCACAGATGCGCTGCACCATCAGCGCCGGCACGTGCTGCGGCACACCGGCGTACAGGCCGATGTGGCGTGGCACGTAGAACTGGTCGAAGTCGCCCGGCGCCATGTTGCCGGCCAGCACCGAGTCCACCTGCTCGGCGCTCAGGCCGCTGCGCGCGATCACCTCGCGCGCCACCTTGATGCCCAGGTCGATCGGGTTGACGTCGGCCAGCGCGCCGCAGTAGTCGACGAAGGGGGTGCGGATGCCGTCAAGCATCCAGACGTCGTTGAAGGCCTGGAACTGGCCCTTGGGCGTGCTCATCGCGTGTCCTCTCAGTGGCCCAGCGCGACGACGCGCGCGTCGATCGTCTCGGCATACAGCGTGGCCACCTCCACCGCGCGGCGGCTCAGCACCGCACGCTGGTTGATGTAGCCCTTGTCGGTGATCTCGCCGGCGTCGGCATTGGGCGGCTCGGTCATCAGCAGCACCCGCGCCGGGCACTGCGACGAGCCGCCGCCGCGCTTGAGCTCCTGCAGCGCCGCCTGCACCTTGGCGTGCAGCGCCTCGCGCTCCATGGCCTGGCCGGCGGGGCTGAGGAAGAGCAGCGCGCCGATCTCGTCGCGGTCGTGGCCGGTGATCACCGCGTCAGTGGCCAGCGGGGCCAGCGCGGAGACCAGCTTCACCCGCAGCGTGCCCACCGACACCCAGGTGCCGGTGGTCAGCTTGAAGTCCTCGGCCACGCGGCCGTTGAACATCACGCCCTTCTCGGGGTGCGCCGGGTCGACCAGGAAGCCGGCGTCGCCGATCTTGTAGTAGCCCTCTTCATCGAAGGCCTCGGCGCTGAGCTGCGGCTGGCCGCGGTAGCCGGGGAAGATGTTGACGCCGCGCACGCGCAGCTCCAGCTTCTCGCCGTTGGGGATGAACTTCAGCTCGGTGCCGGGCAGCGGCAGGCCGATGCAGCCGGCGCCCTCCAGCATGAAGTGGGCGCTGGTGACGGCCGGCGCGGTCTCGGTGGAGCCCCAGGAGGTGGTCAGCCACAGCGGCTCCTCGCGCACCTTGGCGGCGATGGCCTGCAGCCGCTGCCAGCTGGCCTGCGGCAGCGCGGCGCCGGCGTAGAACACGGCGCGCAGCGGTGCCAGCACCTTCTTCGCGAAGGCCAGGTCGTCCTCGAAGAACCCCATCAGCATGTCCAGGCCGCGGGGCACGTTGAAGTGGATGTTGGGCTGGCAGTCCTTGAGGTTGCGCACCGTCTTCTCGATCGCGCCAGGCACCGGGCGGCCGTCGTCGATGTAGAGCGTGCCGCCGTGGCACAGCACCATGTTCAGGTTGTGGTTGCCGCCGAAGGTGTGGCTCCAGGGCAGCCAGTCCAGCAGCACCGGCTTCTCGCGCCGCAGGAAGCGCCAGGTCTGGGCCATCATCTGCTGGTTGGCGCACAGCATGCGGTGGGTGTTGATGGCCACCTTGGGGTGGCCGGTGGAGCCGCTGGTCAGCAGGTACTTGGCCACCGTGTCGGGCAGCAGGCGGGCGAAGGCCTGCATCACGCCGGGGCCCTCGGGGCGGCTGGCCAGGGTGTCCCAGGGGAAGGCACCGGGCACCTCGTCAGCGCCGGTGCCCAGCACCACCACGCCTTTGAGCGCGCCGCCGTCCAGGCAGGCGCGGATGGCGGGGCCGTAGGTGGCGGCGTCGCTGGCGTAGACCAGCGCGGGGTCGAGCATCTGCAGGATCTCGCGGATCTTCACGTAGTCCTTGCTCAGGCGGCAGTAGGCGCTGCTGACCGTGCACACCGGGCGGCCGATGTGCATGCAGGCCAGCATCAGCACCAGGTGGTCGACCGAGTTGTCGGACAGCACCACCACCGGCTTGTCGGCCGGCAGGTGCAGACCCAGCAGACCCTGCGCCACCCGGCCCACACCGGCACGCAGCTGCGCCCAGGTCAGCTGGCGCCAGTCGCCACTGGGCGCGCGCTCGGCCACGGCCAGCGCGTCGGGCGTGTCCTTGGCCCACTTCTCCAGCCAGTCACCAATGCAACGGGCGTAGGGGCCCAGCGCCTGCGGCGAGCGCAGCACGAAGCTGCCATCGGTCAGTGTGAGCAGCTCGGCGCGGGGCGGCGCGACGTTGTCGGTGTCGTCGACGAAGGTGGCCATGGGTGTCTCCTGCAGCGGTGGGCGGCCGCGGCGCGATGCACTGTTTTTCTGATCTAGCGCAAAGTGCCGACCGAACGACACGCATGATACTGCATACGTCTTGAGGGTTAACGCATCAAAGTGCATGGAAAACCCTCAGTCCACCGACACCCCGAGGAGACCCCTGTGAGCCAACTCAACACCGACAGCCTGGTCGAAGACCGCGAATCGATCCAGAACGACCGCTTCGTCGAGGTCAACTACGACGACCGCATTCCCAACAACGTCGACCTGTCCTCCGACCGCCAGCTGCAGCGCGCGCTGGAGAGCTGGCAGCCCAACTACGTCGACTGGTGGAAGGAAATGGGCCCCGAGGGCTTCCAGAACGCCGAGGTCTACCTGCGCACCGCGGTGGGGGTGGACCCGGCCGGCTGGGCCAAGTTCGGCTACGTGAAGATGCCCGACTACCGCTGGGGCATCCTGCTGGCACCCAAGGTGGAAGGCCGCACCATCCCGCACGGCAAGCACAAGGGCGAGCCGGCCTGGCAGGAAGTGCCGGGCGAGTACCGCTCGCTGCTCAAGCGCCTGATCGTGGTGCAGGGCGACACCGAGCCGGCCAGCGTCGAGCAGCAGCGCTGGCTGGGTGCCACCGCCCCCAGCCTGTACGACATGCGCAACCTGTTCCAGGTGAACGTGGAAGAGGGCCGCCACCTGTGGGCCATGGTCTACCTGCTGGTCAAGTACTTCGGCAAGGACGGCCGCGAAGAGGCCCAGGCCCTGCTGGAGCGCCGCAGCGGCCACCAGGACAACCCGCGCATCCTGGGTGCCTTCAACGAGAAGACGCCCGACTGGCTGAGCTTCTTCATGTTCACCTACTTCACCGACCGCGACGGCAAGATGCAGCTGGCCGCGCTGGCCGAGTCGGGCTTCGACCCGCTGAGCCGCAGCTGCCGCTTCATGCTCACCGAAGAAGCGCACCACCTGTTCGTCGGCGAGACCGGCGTGGGCCGCACGATCGAGGCCACCTGCGCCGCGATGGTCAAGGCCGGCATCACCGACCCGTACGACATCGAGGCCATCCGGAAACTGGGCGTGGTCGACCTGCCGCTGCTGCAGCGCAAGGCCAACTTCCACATGAGCGTGACGCGCGACCTGTTCGGCAGCGAGATCAGCTCCAACGGCGCCGACGCCTTCAACACCGGCCTGAAGGGCCGCTTCAACGAGGCCAAGCTGGAAGGCGACGACCACCAGCTGCAGGACGCCACCTACAAGGTGCAGCGCGTCGTCAACGGCGAGCTGGTGTGGGAAGACGTGCCGGCGCTGCGTGCCATCAACTCCCGCCTGCTCGACGACTACATCGCCGACTGCCAGGGCGGCATCGACCGCTGGAACAAGATCATCGAGAAGGCCGGCATCAGCTTCAAGATCAGCCAGCCGCACAAGGGCTTCAACCGCCGCATCGGCGAGTTCGCCGGCCACAAGATCAGCCCCACGGGCGAAGTGATGAGCGCCGAGGTCTGGGAGGCCAGCAAGCACGAGTGGCTGCCCAACGCCGAGGACCTGGACTTCATCAACTCGCTGATGAAGCCCCACCACGAGGCCGGCCAGTACGCCAGCTGGATCGCCCCGCCGCGGATGGGCATCAACCAGCAGCCGGTGGACTACGAGTACGTGAAGATCGACTGATGAGGGCCGCGCGGCGCTGAGCACCTTCGGGCTGGCCCTCGGGCCAGGGCTTGGCCCGAGGTGTCTTCTGGGTCAGAAGCGCTCACGGTGCGCCACGCCGCCGAGACGGCGGTGCCGGCCTGAGTCGGCGAATGCGATCCAGCAGCAGCGCCGGCGGCAGTGTCATCTGCAAATGGGTCATGCAGCGTGCCAGACGCCCCGGCCGCTCGATGTGCGCCTTGGCCTTGTCCAGGTCGGCCTCGATCGAGCTATAGGCGCCGCTGGCCTTGTCCAGTGCCGCGCGTGGAATGCGCCCGTCGGGCAGCATCATCGCCAGGTCAATCAGGTCGCGCGCATCCACCGCGTCATCGGCCCAGCGGTCGGCGTTGGCCAGCAGTTTCTCGGCGACCTGATCCACCGGTGACAGCGCGGACACGCCGCACACGGCAGCTGACGGCATCGGCCCGTCCAGCGCGATGCGCGCCTCCAGCACGATCTCGAATTTGATCGGCACAGCCTCCACCTCGATCAGCGTGCGGATGCCGTACTGGTCCATCCGCACCTCGCGCAGCGCCGCCACTGGCGTGCGAAACAGCCCGCCGATTCCCTGCTGCGTCACCACGCCGCGCAGTGCGCGGTAGCAGGTCAGATCCGACACCAGGAAATCCACATCGCGCGACTCGCGGTATTCACCATGCAGCAAGGCGATCAGCGTGCCGCCGCCAAACAGGCAATGGTGCGTGCGCAGCAGCTCGGCATCCAGCGCCGACAGCAGCGCGGCGATGCGCCGGTGGTGCGGCCGCTCAAACAAGCAGCGCCCCCTGGCCATGGCGCTGGGCCAGCCGGTGGATCAGATCACGCTCGGCCGGGGTCAGGGCTGCGCGGTCCACATGCCGCCAGTTGCGCTCGTACAGCGCCAACGCCTCCTCGGCGGTGACCACCTCGCCCGCGCGGTGCCAGGCGAGCAGCTGGAGCTGCGGGTAGTCGGCCACACGCAGCGTCTCAACCGCCGACGCGGCCAGCGGCGCCGGGGGCGCGTCATCCGCCACCTGCAGCCGCAGGCCCAACGCCCGCAGTGCATTGAGGTAGGCCCCCATCGTGACCGAGGGCTCGCCGTGCTCGATGCGGTGCAGCGTCTGCCGCGACATCTGGGCCGCGGCCGCGACGCTGCCGGCGGCGATGCGCAGCGATTGGCGGCGTTCACGCAACTGCTGGCCCAGCTGTTCCAGGCAGCGCTGGATGGCGGGGTCAGTGGGGACAGGGGCGCGGGCGGGCATGCTCAGATGATTTCCTCATTCAAGACGAATGTCAATAATGAGAGACATCTTGTGATCCCATCCCCGATGGCGTCGGTCCTGGTAGGCATGGAATGCCGGATGCTCAGGCGACGCCGTTCGCTTCGGTGGGTGCGGCACGCGCCGGCCGTCGCGCCCACAGCACGGGCTGGAACAGCACCGAGTCGCGTCGCTCGCCGTCAACAAAGCCAGCGCTCTCTAGCAGCGCCAGAAGGCGATCAGTCGTGATGGCGTAGTAGCGGCTCAGCAGGACTTGGGTCTGGCAGGTGCCGTCTGGCGATTCCCTCGTCAGGTACAGGCGAAGGCCGTAGTGATCACCGTCCCACTCCCACACCTGCACCGCCAAAAAGCGCTCGCCGTGCGCCTGGTGCAGCCGGTAGGGCCTCACGGACGGACTGCTGCGGTCCTCCGCTGCGTAGTCGCGAACCGACAGCACGATGACGCCGCCCGGTCTGAGGCTGCGATAGCAGGCCCGCAGGGCACACAGGATCTGTTCGTCTGACAACAGATGCGGGATGCTGTTGTCGCATGCGATGACCGCGTCCATCGAGCCGGCCTGGACGGACTGGAGCGTTTGAATGTCATCGACCCGGAGGTCTGCGCTGAGGCCGCGAGCCAGCAATTCCTGGGACAAGCGCTCGACGGCACCAGCCGCCAGGTCTGACGCCTGCAGCCGATAGCCTCGAGCGACCAGCCCTATGGTCTGGGTTCCGACGCCACACGCTGCGTCAAGAATCACCGAACCTGGCGGCACGCCCGCGCTGGTGAGCAACTGGGCCAGGGCCTCGCCTTGCCGATCGATGGCCACGTTCCAGTCGCCGTACAACAGGTGGTAGTCAGGTGCGAGCGCGTCGTAAAACCCGGCCGTAGTCATTGAACGATCCTACGGCAAAACCACTGCGGGCCGGCGCTGGTCGGCCTGCAGTGGCCGGTTGTCCTTTACGCACCGGGCTGAAACGCGAAATCCAGCTCCGGCCGCATCCCGCTGACAATGCGCGCAATGCTCTTGCCCGAGCCGCAGGCATGCGTCCAGCCCAGCGTGCCGTGGCCGGTGTTGAGGAACAGCTTGCCCACGCGGCTGCGGCCGATCAGCGGCACGTTGGACGGCGTGGCCGGGCGCAGGCCGGTCCAGAACTGGGCCTGCTCGGTGTCGCCGGCGCCGGGGAACAGCTCCTCGGTGCGGCGCACGATGGCCTCGCAGCGCACGCGGTTGAGGTCGCGGTCGTAGCCGTTCAACTCGGCGGTGCCGGCGATGCGCAGGCGGTCGCCCAGGCGGGAGAAGACCAGCTTGAACTCGTCGTCGGTCAGCGAGACCTGGTGCGCCTTGCTGGCGTCCTTGACCGGCATCGTCACCGAGTAGCCCTTGGCCGGGTAGATCGGCAGCGAGAGGCCCAGCGTCTGCGCATAGACCGGGCTCAGCGAGCCCATCGCCAGCACGTAGGCGTCGGCGCGCAGGCGCTGGAAGCGGCCTTCGGCGTCAGTGGCTTCGACGTGGTCGATCTCGCCACCGGCGGTGCGCAGCGCGGTGACGGTGTGGCTCATCAGGAAGCGCACGCCGTCTTCCTCGCAGCGCTTGACCAGTTCGCGGGCGAAGCGGTTGGCATCGCCGGATTCGTCCTCGGCGGTGTAGGTGGCGCCAGCCAGCTGCGGGCGGATGTGGGCCAGCGCGGGCTCCAGCTTCACCGCTTCATCGGCGCTGATGACGCGGCGGTCGCAGCCCAGGTCGCGCATCTGCTGCGCGGGGGCCTCGGCGGCGTCGAATTCCTTCTGGCTGGTGTAGAAGTGCAGGATGCCCTGGGTGCGCTGGTCGTACTCGATGCCGCGCTCGGCACGCAGCGCCTGCAGCTCGCTGCGGCTGTAGGTGCCCAGGCGCACGATCTGCTCGATGTTGTGGCGGGTGCGCGCCGGCGTGCATTCGCGCAGGAACTGCAGGCCCCACAGCCACTGGCGCATGTCGGCGCGCAGGCGGAAGAGCAGCGGCGCGTCTTCCTGGCCCAGCCACTTCAGCAGCTTGGCGGGGGCGCCGGGGTTGGCCCAGGGCTCGGCGTGGCTGACCGAGATCTGGCCGCCGTTGGCGAAGCTGGTTTCCGCGGCGGGCGTGGCCTGGCGGTCAACGACCGTGACCTCGTGGCCGAGTTGACGCAGGTAGTAGGCCGAGGTGGTGCCGAGCAGGCCGGCACCCAACACGATGACGTGCATGGGAGAGTCTCCATTCAAGGATGAGCAGCGATGGCATCCGCAGCGGTGAGGCTGCCGATGTGCCGCTCCCCCTGTCCTTGGTACCTGAGAGATTCAGCGCCGACCTTGCGGGCCGGGCCTTGCTCCTTCGGTGCGTCAGCCGTTGTGTGAACGGACGCTGACGGCTCTCCAGACGGCCTGTGTGAGTTGGCAGTACGGGACCTGAGCGTGCATGGGAGTTTGCGCCTTCGGTGGCTGCGGCGCAGGGCCGCAGCACTCTCCTGCCAGGGGGTGATTCTATGCGGTGGCCAGGAACCTCCGGGCCAGCAGCGTCCAGTAGGCGGCACCGACGGCGATGTTGTCGTCGTTGAAGTCGTAGCCGGGGTGGTGGACCATGCAGGCATGGGCCGGCACGGTGCTCTCAGTGCCGCCGTTGCCGATCAGCAGGTAGCTGCCGGGCACGCGCTCGAGCATGAAGGCGAAGTCCTCGCTGCCGGTCAGCGGCGGGCCCTGCCGGGTGATGCCGGCCTCGCCGCGCAGCTCGGCCCCCACGGCGCGGGCGATAGCGGTGGGCTCGGCGTGGTTGACCAGCACGGTGTAGCCCGGCCGCCAGTCGACCTCGGCGCGCACGCCGAAGCTCTCGGCCTGGGCCGAGGCCAGGGCACGGATGCGGCGCTCCAGCGTGGCGCGGACCGCTCGGTCCAGCGCGCGCACGCTCAGCTCCAGCCGGGCGCTGGCGGGGATCACATTGTTGGCCTGGCCGGCCTGCAGCGCGCCCACGGTGACCACCGCGGCCTGCAGCGGATCCACATTGCGCGAGACCACCGTCTGCAGCGCCATCACCAGGCTGGCGGCGGCCACCACCGGGTCGGCGGTGTGCTGCGGCATGGCGCCGTGGCCGCCCACGCCGTGCAGGGTGATCGTGGCGTAGTCGCTGGAGGCCATGGCCGGACCATCGCGGAACACCAGGTGGCCCTGCGGCGTGCCGGGCATGTTGTGCATCGCGAAGATAGCGTCGCAGGGGAAGCGCTCGAACAGGCCGTCGGCCATCATCCGCAACGCGCCGCCGCCACCTTCCTCGGCCGGTTGGAAGATCAGGTGCAGCGTGCCGTCGAAACCGCCTTCGTCGGCCAGCCGGCGTGCGGCGGCCAGCAGCATCGCGGTGTGGCCGTCGTGGCCGCAGGCATGCATCAGGCCGGGCTTGCGGCTGGCCCAGGGACGGCCGGACTGCTCGCTGATCGGCAGTGCATCCATGTCGGCGCGCAAGCCCAGGCGGCGCGCTCCGCTGCCGCGGCGCAGCGTGCCCACCAGGCCGGTGCCACCCAGGCCGGTGGTGACCTCATAACCCCATTCGCGCAGGCATTCGGCCACCAGGCCGGCGCTGCGGTGCTCCTCGAAGGCCAGTTCCGGGTGCTGGTGCAGATCGCGCCGCAGCGCGACGAAGTCGTCCAGCGTAACGGCGCTCATTGCGCTTCCAGCTTGATGGCCTTGGCGATGGCGCGAAAGCGCGCGGTCTGTGCCACGTACTCGGCCTGCGCGTCGGCCAGCGACAGCGGCTTGGCGGCCATCACCGCCTGCTGCTCCAGCTGGGTGTGCACGGCGGGGTCGGTCAGCACGGAGGACAGGGCCTTGTGCAGGGCCTGCACCACCGGCTCGGGCGTGTCCTTCTTGACGAAGTAGCCGGTCCAGATGTTGAACGCGAAGTCCTTGACCGACTTGCTGTCGTTGATGCTGGGGTACTGCTTCAGGAAGGGCGCTTCCACCTTGCCGGCCGGGGCCAGTGTGCCGATGATCTTCAGCCGGCCACTGTCGACCAGGCCACCGACCTGGGCGCCGCTGACGATGATCGAGATGTCCACCATCTCGCCGCCCAGGTCCTGGAAGATTGGCGCGATGCCCTTGTAGGGGATGTGCGTCATCTTCGCGCCGATGGTCTGCGAGAAGTGCTCGCCCAGCACATGGTAGAACGAGCCCACGCCCACGCTGGCGTAGCTCAGCGGCTTGCCCTCGGCCGCGGCCTTGCGGGCCAGCGCCACCAGCTCATCCACGTTCTTGGCCGGCAGGCCGGGCCGCGCCAGGATGGCGATGGGCGACACGCCGATCATCTGCACCAGGCGAAAGTCCTCGCTCTTGAACTTCACCGCGGCATTGGCCAGCGGCGCCAGGATCAGCTCGTTGGGCGAGCCCTGGAACAGGTACTGGCCGTCCGATGGCGCGGCCAGCACCTTCTGCGCGCCCAAGGCGCCACTGACGCCGCCCAGGTTCTCGACGATCACCTGCTGCCCCAGCGCCTTGCCCAGCGGCTGGTTGACGATGCGCGCGATCACGTCCGACAGGCCACCCGCGGGGTAGGGCACCATCAGGTTCACCGGCTTGGAGGGCGACTGGGCCAGGGCGCCGGTGGCCAGACACAGGCTGGTCATCACGGTGGCGACCAGGGCAGGGATGCGACGCAGCAGGGAAGTCATGGGTCAGGCTCCGGCAGGGGTGGGTGTCGTGCGGATCCTAGGCAGCGCACCCTCGGCAGTCCAATGCATTGCAATGCTCTGTTCGATGAGTTCTACTCATGGATATGACTCTGGTCCAGCTGCGCCACCTGATCAGCCTGGCCGACACCGGCTCATTCAGCCGGGCGGCCGAGCGTCAGCACCTCACCCAGCCGGCGCTCAGCCGCAGCATCGCGGCCCTGGAGGACGAGGTGGGCGGCCGGCTGTTTGACCGCATCGGCCGCCGTGCCGAGCCCACACCGCTGGGCCGCGAACTGCTGGCGCGCGCACGGCAACTGGTGGCCGACGCCGATGAGCTGGTGACCCAGGGCCAGGCGGTGCGCGGCGCCCGCGCCGGCACGCTGCGCGTGGGCCTGGGCTCGGGCCCGGGCGCGCTGCTGACGGTGCCGCTGCTGCAGCGCGTGGCCGCGCAGGGCCAGGGGCTGCGGCTGGAGCTGCGCCGTGGCGGCACGGCGCTGCTGGTCGATGCGCTGCGCGCGCGCGCGCTCGACGCGCTGGTGGTGGATGCCTACTCATTGCCACCGGCCCCCGACCTGCGCTGCGAGATCGTCGGCGAGCTGCCCGGCGGTTTCCTGTGCCGGCGCGGCCATCCGCTGCTGCGCAAGCGCAAGCCGCTGCGTTTTGCCGATCTGCAGGCCTGGCCGATCGCCGCCACGCCGCTGAGCGACGCGGTGGCCGGCGTGCTGATGGACCGCTACGGCCCCGAGGCCCATCCCGAGCGCTGCGTCACGCTGCGCGGCGACGACCTGGCCGGCCTGGTCGAGGCCACGGCCGCCAGCGATGCGGTGCTGATCGCGGTACGTGCTGCGGCGCCCAGCCTGGTCGAGCTGACGGTGGAGCCGCCACTGCAGGCAGTGGCGCGCTTCGGGCTGGTGACGCTGGCCGGACGCAGCCCGCCGCCGGCGCTGGTGCTGCTGCGCACGCTGGCGCGCGAGCGCTGCGCCTGATCAGCGCGCGGACAGCTGCTTGGCCAGCACGCGCAGGGCGGCATCGTCTAGCGACGCCAGCGGGTGCTGCTCGGCCTCGGCCAGACGCAGAAAATCGCCACGCTGCGATCGGGCGTAGGCCGGATCGTAGTGCTGCACCATCAACGCCTCGAACAACGGGGCCAGCTCGCCCGCCTGCGCCCAGGCCTGCCACTGGTCGATCGTGGTGTTGGCGTGCAGGCCGCGCAGCAGTCCCAGCTGGCGCACCAGCGCGGCCCGGTCGTCGCCCAGGTAGGCGTAGTCCTGCAGCAGATAGGCCAGGCGCGCGGCCACCGGCGCCTGCAGCTCGATGCAACGGCTCTGGCGCATGCGCTCAAGCAGCACCGTGGGCAGTTGCACGCGGCCGATGCGCCGGCTCTCGGCCTCGACGAAGACCGGCCGCGCCGCATCCAGCGGCTCCAGGGCCTGCCACAGCCGGGTCTCGAAGGCCTTTTGTGTCGGTTGGCCCTGACCAGGCACCTGGCCCAGCACCGAGCCCTTGTGCACCGCCAGCGCTTCCAGATCCAGCACCTGCGCGCCTTCGTCAGCCAGCAGGCGCAGCAGCCGGCTCTTGGCGCTGCCGGTGGGGCCGCAGACCACGCGCAGGTCCAGCGTGGGTGCCAGCGCATCCAGCCGCGCGATCACATGGCGCCGGAAGCTCTTGTAGCCGCCGGCCAGCTGCTGGGCGTCCCAGCCGACCATGCGCATCCAGGTGGTCATCGAGCCGCTGCGCATGCCGCCGCGCCAGCAGTAGACCAGGGGGCGCCAGCGCTCGGGCATGCCGCTGAACTGCGTGCGCAGGTGGCGCGACAGATTGGCGGCCACCATCGCGCCACCGATGCGCCGCGCCACGAAGGCGCCCTGCGTGGCGTACAGCGTGCCGACGATGCGGCGCTCCTCGTCGTCCAGCACCGGGCAGTTGATCGCGCCGGGCAGGTGGTCCTCGGCGAACTCGGCGGGTGAGCGGGCGTCGATGATGGCGTCGAAGCGGTCGATCTGGTCGACGCCGACAGGGCGGTGGGCACTCATGGCCTGATTGTCTCCGGCCGCGCGTCCACTGCCTGGAGGATGTGCCGGCGGCGGCGGGCCGGCACGATGCGGCTCCCGTTGCTCAGGAGATTGCGCCATGGTCCGACTGCGCCCCACCGCCGCCCTGTGCCTGGCCCTGGCCGGCACCTTGCACCCGGTGCTGGCCTCGGCAGCGGGAGACTGGCTCACCACACTCGAAGGCATCGATCTCGAGCCAGAGAAGCCCGGCTTCGAGGCCTTCTACGACACGCGCCTGGGCATCACCTGGCTGGCCGACGTGGGCGCGGTGCAGGGCACCCGCTATGCCTGGACCGATCCGTCGCACGGCCATGTGAGCACGCCCCTGGCCGAGTTCGACAACGCGCAGCGCTGGCTGGCCCGGGCGCGCTTCGGCGACGTGGGCGGCTGGCGTCTGCCATCGCCGGCCGAGTTCGGCTCGATGTTCTTCCAGACGCTGGGCCACAGCGGCAACGTGCTGCAGGAGCGCGGGCCGTTCATGAACCTGGGCAGCTACCCGGCTGATGACGACAGCACAGGCCGCTACGTCTGGACCAGCGAGGTCTGGGGCCCGATCATCACGACCTTCGGCATGGAAGGCTATGGCTGGAACACCGCGTTGTCGGGCAATCCGATGATCCCCTGGCCAGTGCATGATGGCCGCGTGCAGCCGCCGCCGCGGGTGGCCGGCCGCGCCGACTGGGCCCAACTGCCCTACGCCGTGCGTTGCCGCAATGGCCGCACCGGGCAGGAGGTCACGATGGAGCAGGTGGTCAGACCCAGCTACGACTGCCGCCGGGCGGGTCTGCAGGCCATCAGCGGCGACCCAGTGAGCGTGACGATCACCGGCACGCTGCGCTGACCGGACTCAATCGGCCAGCCGGAACAGGCTGGTCGCCTCCAGGTCCAGCACCTCGGCGCCGTCCTGGTTGAAGAGCTGCCAGCGCCAGCGCAGGATGCCCATCGGCTTGGCCGAGGCGCGGCGGGTCTCAATCACGGTGGCGACCACGCGCAGCGTGTCGTCCGGGCGCACCGGCTTGAGCCACTTCACGTACTGCAGGCCAGGCGAGGCGAAGCTTTCGCTGCCGGCCAGCGCCTTCTCGGCCAGCAGGCGCATCGCGATGCCGCAGGTCTGCCAGCCGCTGGCGATCAGGCCGCCGTGCGGGCCCTGGGCGGCGGCCTCGGGGTCGGTGTGGAACCACTGCGGGTCCCAGTCGGTCGCGAAGTCGAGGATCTGCTGTTCGGTGATCGTGTAGGGGCCGGCTTCGATCACCTGGCCGGCATGGAACTCGGCGAACTTCATGCGGCGCTCCACACCCGCTGGCGCAGCCAGGGGCTCACGCGGTAGCGCTCGCCGCGGTAGTGGGTGTCCAGGCGGTCGAGCAGGCCCATCACGGCGGGCGCGCCCACGCGGGCCAGCCATTCAAAGGGGCCGGCAGGGTAGTTGACGCCCAGCTTCATCGCGGCATCGGCGCCCTCGGGGCTGCACACGCCTTGCAGCACGGCGTCGGCAGCTTCATTGACGAGCATGGCGATGGTGCGCGCCACCACCAGACCGGCGGCATCGGCCACGCGCAGCGGCTGCCAACCGGCAGCGGCCAGCACGCCGGCGGCGCGGGCGGCAAAAGCGTCGCTGGCGCCGCTGGCCAGCGCGAAGGCGATGGGCGTGCCGGGCGCCACGGTCTCGGTGACGCTCCAGTCAAACACGGCCACGTCGCGCGCGCCGCCTTCAAAGGCGAGCTGGGCCGCGGGTCGGCCATCGGTGGGGCGCAGTTCACCGCCCTCGGCCAGCGTGATCGCCACAGCGGCGGCCGCGGTGTCACGCGTGACGCTGAGGCCGGCCGCACTGAGCGCGTCGGCGATGCGTGCTGCCCAGGCGCACTGGCCGTGCACGGTGAGCGCGCCCGGCGCCGCCTGTGGCGCGGCGGGCAGGGCCTTGTCGGCATCACTCTGCGGGTAGGGGTAGAAGCCGCGCCCATTCTTGCGGCCCAGCCAGCCGGCATCCACCAGGTCGCGCTGCACGCCCGAGGGGCCGAAGCGCTTGTCCTGGAAATAGGCGCCGTAGACCGAGTTCGTCACCGCGAAGTTGGTGTCGTGGCCGATCAGGTCCATCAGCTCGCACGGGCCCATGCGGAAAGCGGCGCCGCGCAGGCAGGCGTCCAGCACCGCGGGTGTGGCGGCCTGCTCCTGCAGCAGCGCCAGGGTCTCGGCGTAGTAGGGCCGGGCGATGCGGTTGACGATGAAGCCGGGTGAGCTCTTGGCATGCACCGGCACCTTGCCCCAGGCCTGGGACAGCGCGTAGATCGCCTCGGCCACCGGCGGCTCGGTGTGCAGGCCCGAGACCACCTCGACCAGCTTCATCAGCGGCACGGGGTTGAAGAAATGCATGCCCACCAGCCGGCCCGGCAGGCGCAGGCCGTTGGCGATGGCGGTGACCGAGATCGACGAGGTGTTGGTCGCCAGGATCGCGTCGTCGGAAAGCAGCGCTTCCAGGTCGCGGAACAGGCCGCGCTTGACCTCGAGGTTCTCGACGATGGCTTCGACCACCACGCGGGCGGCAGCCGCTTCGGCCAGCGTACTGATCGGCGTGATGCGGGCCAGTGCGCCCTCGGCGGCGTCGGCGGCCAGCTTGCCCTTGTCCACCAGGCCCTGCAGCGTCTTGGCCAGGGCGGTCTTGGCGCTGGCGGCGGCGCCTTCGCGGGTGTCGTGCAGCCACACGCGGTGGCCGGCCTGGGCGGCCACCTGGGCGATGCCGGCGCCCATGATGCCGGCGCCCACCACGAGCATCGGGGCGTTAGTCAGATCAGTCATTCGTTTGGGGAACCCAGGGGGCAGGTTGTTTCGCGAGGAAGGCGGCGAAGCCGGCGCGGGCTTCCTCGGTCCCGCGCACGCGGGCGATGGTACGCGCGGTCAGTTCGCGCACGTCCGGGCTGATCGGGCCCACCGCGAACTGGGCGAACAGCGCCTTGATCTCGGCCAGCGCGTTTGGGCCGCCATTGAGCAGCTCGGCCACGGTGGCGTCCACCGTGGCGTCCAGCGCATCGACCGTCACCACCTGCTGGACCAGGCCAATGGCCAGAGCTTCTGCAGCGCCGATGCGCTGCGTGGTCAGTGCCAGCCGCAGTGCCTGGCGCTTGCCGACCGCGTTGGTCAGGTAGGGTCCGATGACCGAGGGCAGGATGCCGAACTTGGCCTCGCTGACCGAGAACTTGGCGTCCTCACTGGCGATGGCGATGTCGCAGGCGCAGGTCAGGCCCACACCGCCGCCCAGGGCCACGCCGTGCACCCGCGCGATCGTCGGCTTGGGGCAGCGGTGGATCGTGTGCAGCATGCCGGCGAAACGGCGCGCATCGGCCTCGTTCCAGTCGATGCTGGCGGTGCTGGCGCGTTGCATCCATTGCAGGTCGGCGCCGGCGCTGAAGGCCTTGCCGGCGCCCTCCAGCACGATCACCCGCACCGACGGATCGGCGGTGAGGGCGCTGAAGGCCTGGTCCAACTCGCCGATCATCGCCTCGTCAAAGGCGTTGAAGACCTGGGGGCGGTTCATCCGCACCCGGGCAACGGGGGCGACGGTGACATCCAGCGTGCTGTAGCTCATCGGGGTCAATAGGTTTCCAGGTGCAGGCGACCTTCGGTCTTCAGGGCGGTGCCGATGGTGTCCCAGCTCAGGCCGGCCTGCTGCGCCACGTCGCGCAGCGCCAGCACCACGCCTTCTTCCATCGACTTCAGGCCGCAGACATAGATGCAGGTGTTCGGGTCCTGCAGCAGCGCGGCCAGGTCGGCGGCGCGCTCGCGCATCGCATCCTGCACGTAGCGCTTGGGCGCGCCGGCCGTGCGCGAGAACGCGAAGTTGATGTCGATGAAGTCCTTGGGCAGGTTCTGCAGCGGGCCGAAGTAGGGCAGCTCTTCCTGGGTGCGGGCACCGAAGAACAGCATCAGCTTGCCGCCTTCAAATTTGCCGCTGGCACGCAGGCGCCGGCGCCACTCGGTCATCGCCCGCATCGGCGCGCTGCCGGTGCCGGTGCAGATCATCACGATGTTCGAGCGCGGGTGGTTGGGCATCAGGAAGCTGGTGCCGAAGGGGCCGATCACCTGCACCGTGTCGCCCACCTGGAGGTCGCACATGTAGTTGCTGGCCACTCCACGCACCGGCTTGCCGGCGTGGTCTTCCAGCACCCGCTTGATGGTCAGCGAGAGGTTGTTGTAGCCCGGGCGCTCGCCGTTGCGCGGGCTGGCGATCGAGTACTGGCGCGCATGGTGCGGCTTGCCCTTGTCATCGGTGCCCGGCGGCACGATGCCGATCGACTGGCCTTCCAGCACCGGGAAGGGCATGGCGCCGAAGTCCAGCACGATGTGGTGGGTGTCGTAGTCCTTGCCGACCTCGGTGACGCGGACATTGCCGGTGACCGTGGCGGTGACTGTCTTCTGCGCGGCTGCATTTTTGGAGCTCGGGCCGTACAGGTTGGTGTAGGCGTGCGCGGCCGACCAGGGGGGCAGCGTGGCGCCCCAATCGGCGCTGCGGAAGGCGGTTTCGCCGCTCGGGTCTGCTGCGGGTGCAGCGGCAGGCTCGGCGGCCACGGCGCTGGCGTCACCGCCGGATTCGGCCACGGCGGCCTGCAACTGCTCGGGGCTCAGCTCCGCCGGCAACTCGTCCCAGCTGAACTGCTCCTCCAGCGTGTAGGGCCGACCGGCCGGCACGCTGCGGTAGTTGTCGATCGAGCCGGTGGGGCAGGGCGAGATGCAGGCGTTGCACCAGTTGCAGGTGGCCACGTCGACCACGTAGTTGCGCGAGTCGTGCGTGATCGCGCCGACCGGACAGGTGGCTTCGCAGGTGTTGCAGCGGATGCAGATCTCGGGGTCGATGACGTGCTGCTTGACGACAGTGGGCAACGGTGCATTCATGACGGGCCTTGCAGTAGCACTAGCTAACCAAGTGCCGTCGCGGAACCGGCTTCGCCGGGCCGCAGACGGCGCCCCCTGGGGAGAAGCGGCGCAGCCGCCTCGGGGGGGTCAATTAAATCTCACGTAGTCGTAGTCGACGGGCTGGCGGTTGATGCCCATCACCGGCGGCGCGATCCAGTTGGCGAACTTGCCCGGCTCGACGACGCGGCCCATCAGGCTGGCCACAAACGCGCGGTCCTCGGCGCTGGGCAGCCAGTCCTTCTCGCGGGCCGCGAACTCGACGGCGCTGACGGCCTGGCCTTCCGGCGTGATGCAGGCACCCGACAGCGTGCCGATCTTGCGGTTGAAGGCCTTGTGCGGCGTGGTCAGGCGGAAGGGGATGCCGGCCTTTTCGATGACCTTGTTCCAGCGGTTGACGCCACCGATCGAGTCCTTGATGTAGTCGTCGCGCAGCACCTCGTTCAGCGCATTGAGCATCGGCACCTGGCGCTCCACCAGATGGCCGTCCTTCAGGCCCAGCACCGTGTAGTGCTGGCCCTGCAGGCGGTGGTCGTCGCCGCGCTTGGTCTCTTCATAGCGACCCTTCAGGCCGGTGTTGTAGAAGATCGCGGCATTGCTGGACTCGTCGGCGCCGAACAGGTCGATCGTCACCGAGAAATGGAAGTTCAGGTAGCGCTGGATGGTGGGCAGGTCGATCACGCCAGCGGCGCGGATCTTGGCCGGGTCATCGGTCTTCAGCTCGTTCATCACCTGGCAGGTGCGCTGGATCACCCGGCTCACGCCCGACTCGCCCACGAACATGTGGTGGGCTTCCTCGGTCAGCATGAACTTGGTGGTGCGGGCCAGCGGGTCGAAGCCCGACTCCGCCAGCGCGCACAGCTGGAACTTGCCGTCGCGGTCGGTGAAGTAGGTGAACATGTAGAAGCTCAGCCAGTCG
Organism: Ideonella aquatica; assembly: GCF_018069755.1. Lineage (GTDB taxonomy): Bacteria > Pseudomonadota > Gammaproteobacteria > Burkholderiales > Burkholderiaceae_C > Ideonella > Ideonella aquatica. The sequence continues at coordinate 333,308 of NZ_JAGQDE010000002.1, forward strand.
GGCGTCTTCTCGTTGAAGGCCTGCAGGATGCGCGGGTTGTCCTGGTCGCCCGAGCGGCGGTCGAGCAGGGCCTCGGCCTCCTCGCGGCCATCGCGGCCGAAGTAGCGGTGCAGCAGGTAGACCATGGCCCACAGGTGGCGGCCTTCTTCCACGTTCACCTGGAACAGGTTGCGCAGGTCGTACTGGCTGGGGCAGGTCAGGCCCAGGTGGCGCTGCTGCTCCACGCTGGCCGGCTCGGTGTCGCCCTGGGTGACGATGATGCGGCGCAGGTTGGCGCGGTGTTCGCCAGGCACGTCTTGCCAGGCGGCTTCACCCTTGTGCTCGCCGAAGTTGACCTGGCGGCCTTCTTCCTTGGGGTTCAGAAAGATGCCCCAGCGGTAGTCGGGCATCTTGACGTGGCCGAACTGCGCCCAGCCGTCGGGGTCGACGCTGATCGCGGTGCGCAGGTAGACGTCGTAGTCGGTCGAGCCGTCCGGGCCCATGTCCTGCCACCATTGCAGGTAGTTGGGCTGCCAGTGCTCGAGCGCGCGCTGCAGCGTGCGGTCTTCCGCCAGGTTGACGTTGTTGGGGATCTTTTCCGAGTAGTTGATCGAGGACATGGTGTCTCCGTGTGCCGGGATCGGGGGAGTGGTGTTTCGGTGGCGGCGCGCTCCACCCGGAACCGCGCCGCCCAACGTCGAAAGTGAGGTGTCGGACTCAGACCCGGTTCATGTCGAACTGGCTCTTCTCGCCCTTGCCATAGACCTTCAGCGCGCCCTTCTCGCCCACGGCGTTGGGGCGCTGGAAGATCCAGTTCTGCCAGGCGGTCAGGCGGCCGAAGACGCGGGTGACCATGTTCTCGGGGCCGTTGAAGCGCAGGTTGGCTTCCATGCCGGTGAGCGCGTCGGGCGACATCGCGGCGCGCTCTTCCAGCGCCAGGCGCACCTCGTCGTCCCAGTCGATGTCGTCGGGGTTGGCGGTGACCAGGCCCAGCGCGAAGGCGGCGTCGGCGTCCAGCGCCTGGCCGATGCTGGCGCGCACCGCGGCCATCGGCGCTTCTTCTTCGTAGAAGCGGCGGGCCAGGCGGCTCTGGCCGGTGGCCATCGGGAACAGGCCGAAGTTGATCTCGCCGACACCGATCTTCGGCGCCTTGGCTTCGTCGTCGGGCAGGGCCAGGTGGTAGATGCGGTCGCAGGCCAGGGCCAGCTCGAGAAGGGTGCCGGTGAAGCACGAGCCCGGCTCGATCAGCGCGAACAGCGAGCGCGAGGACACGTCCAGGCGGCTGAGGGTGCGGCGCAGCAGGCCGGTGGTTTCGCGCACCAGCCAGTGGTTCTGGTTCGCCAGCAGCAGGGCGTCGAGCGCCTTCACGGCCTCGGCATCGCCGCTGGTCTTTAGCACCCAGGTGCCGATCTCCAGCTCGTTGGTGCGCAGGTGCAGGATGGCGTCGTCCAGCTGGCGGGCCAGGGCCAGCGCGTACCAGTCGGCACCGGCGGCGACGATCTGCTCGACGTTGCCCGGCTGCGCGCCCTCGGGCGCCTTGACGGTGATGACGGCCTGGCGCTTGGCGCGGTCGATCTCCACGCCCACGTGCTGCCACTGTAGGCTGTCGCCGTTGAACGTGCGCTGGATCGGGGTGAGGGCCACACCCTGGGCGTCGGCCGGGCGGTCGCTCTGCTCGGCCAGTTGCAGAGCACGCTCCTGCACGCGGGCGGCAAACTGGGCGGGCTTGGCGATCTCGTCGACCAGGCGCCAGGCCACGGCCTTCTGGCCGCGCACGCCTTCGGTGGTGGTGCAGAAGATGTCGGCCAGGTCATGGCGCACCTTGCGCTTGTCGGTGACGCGGGTCAGGCCGCCGGTGCCGGGCAGCACGCCCAGCAGCGGCACTTCGGGCAGGCTCACCGCCGAGCTGCGGTCATCGACCAGCAGGATCTCGTCGCAGGCCAGGGCCAGCTCGTAGCCGCCGCCGGCGCAGGAGCCGTTGACGGCGGCCAGGAACTTCAGGCCCGAGTGCTTGGACGAGTCTTCGAAGCCGTTGCGGGTCTCATTGGTGAACTTGCAGAAGTTCACCTTCCAGGCGTGGCTGGAGACGCCCAGCATGAAGATGTTGGCGCCCGAGCAGAACACGCGCTCGCGGCTGGAGGTCAGCACCACGGTGCGCACCTCGGGGTGCTCGAAGCGGATGCGGTTGATCGCGTCGTGCAGCTCGACGTCCACGCCCAGGTCGTAGCTGTTGAGCTTGAGCTTGTAGCCGGGGCGCAGGCCGGCGTTCTCGTCCACGCCCATCGCCAGCGTGGCGACCGGGCCTTCGAACTTCAGGGTCCAGTGGCGGTAGCGGCCGGGCTCGGTGCGGTAGTCGACCAGGGCGGCGGTGTCGGGGGTGGTGCTCATGGTGTCTCCGGGTCAGGGGCGGTGGGTGACGGGTTGATGCAGGATCGTGCAGCAACCGATGACACGCATGATAGTGCAGGAAATCCGCTTGTCAAGCGAAAACTGCAGTTTAGTGCATACCCTGAGCTGCACTGTGCATCGGCTCGACCAGCCGACGCAGTTCGGTAAAGGCCTGCTCCAGCGGCTTGCCGCCGGTCTCCAGTTGCAGATCGGCCTGGCTGTAGAAGGGGGTGCGCTCGGCCAGGATGTGCTTGAGGTCGTCCATCGCCTCGCGGTTGCCGGCCATCGGGCGCAGGTCGCCCTGGGCCATCACGCGGGCCATGTGCTCCTCGGGCGTGGCCTTGAGCCACACCGTGACGCAGTGGCCCAGCAACAGGTTGAAATTGGCCGGGTCCGAGACCACGCCGCCCGGGGTGGCGATCACGGCGTCCGGGTAGAGCTGGATGGTTTCTTCCAGCGCGCGGCGCTCGTAGCGGCGGTAGGCGGCCGAGCCCAGCAGGTTGTGGATCTCGGGCAGGCTGCAGCCGCCGACCCGCTCGATCTCGGTGTTCAGCTCGACAAAGGGCACGTCCAGGGACTCGGCCAGCAGGCGGCCCAGCGTGGACTTGCCGGCACCCCGCAGGCCGATCAGCGCGATGCGCTGGGCGCGGGCATCGGGCGCGCCGGACTGGCCATACAGATCGGTCAGCGCCATGCGGCCGCGGCGCAGGTCGTCCTCGCTGCGGCCGCGCAGCAGGTCGCGGATCAGCGCCCACTCGGGCGAGTGGCTGGTCTCGTCGCCCAGCAGTTCGGGCAGTGGGCAGTCCAGGGCCCGGCAGACCTCGCGCAGCACCAGCACCGAGGCATTGCCCACGCCCAGCTCCAGGTTGGCCAGATGCCGCTCGGACACTTTGGAGTGCTGCGACAGCGCCTTGCGGGTCAGGCCGCGGCGCGCGCGCAAGGAGCGCACGCGCTCGCCCAGCGCGGTCAGGAAGGGGTCGCGCGGGTCGCTGGGGCGCTCGGTGGCCGGCTCGGCCAGGTCAGGATCGAGGGTGTCCATGGATTCAGTGATTACCCGAAGCATGCAATATAGTGCTTGACGGTGCCGATCGGGCGGAGTAAGTTTCGTTCATGCACTAAATTTCCACAAGCCTCGCCACCCCAGGGAAAGCGAGGCCCAGGAGACACCGAATGAGCACTGTCGACGCATTCCAGGACCTGATCGCCCCGCTGACCGCCTCGCTGGCCGGTCGCCCGCTGGACGAGGCGCTGGCCGCCGAACTCAACCGCACCCACCCGGCCGGCAGCCCGCTGTACGAGGCCATCCTGGCCGCCTGCCGCGCTGGCGACGCTGCCGGCTGGATCTGCCCGCACGAGCACGGCGGCATCCGCTACGGCCGGGTGATCAAGCCGATCCCGGCGCTGAATGGTTTCTCGGTTGACGTGGTCGATATGCGCGATGTGGTCGGCCCGCACCACGCCCACCCGAATGGCGAGATCGACCTGGTGATGCCGCTGGAGGGCGATGCCCGCTTCGATGGCCAGGCCGCGGGCTGGAAGGTCTATGGCCCCGGCAGCGCCCACAAGCCCACCGTCACCGGCGGACGGGCCTATGTGCTGTACCTGCTGCCCGAGGGCGCGATTCAGTTCACCAAGGCTTGAGATGGAACTGCTGAAGAACCACGTGGCCGGCCAGTGGGTGGCCGGTCAAGGCGAAGGCACCGCGCTGCACGACCCGGTCACCGGCGAGGCACTGGTGGCGGTGTCCAGCGCCGGGCTGGACCTGGGCGCGGCCTTTGCCTTCGCCCGTGAACAGGGTGGCGCCGCGCTGCGCGCACTGAGCTATGGCGAGCGTGCTGCGCTGCTGACCCGTGTGGGCGAGGTGCTGACCGCGAACCGCGATGCCTACTATGAGATCGCCACCCGCAACTCGGGCACGGTGAAGAGTGATTCGGCGGTGGACATCGACGGCGCGATCTACACCCTGGGCCAGTACGCCCGCTGGGGCGCCAAGCTGGGTGAGGCCCGGCTGCTGCTGGACGGCGAGCCGGTGGCGCTGGCCAAGGACAACGCCTTCGCGTCGCAGCACGTGATGACCCCCACCCGCGGCGTGGCGCTGTTCATCAACGCCTTCAACTTCCCGGCCTGGGGCCTGTGGGAGAAGGCGGCGCCGGCGCTGCTGTCGGGTGTGCCGGTGATCGTCAAGCCCGCCACCGCCACCGCCTGGCTGACCCAGCGCATGGTGGCCGATGTGGTGGCGGCGGGCATCCTGCCGCCGGGCGCGCTCAGCGTGGTCTGTGGCAGCTCGGCCGGCCTGCTCGATCAGCTGCAGGGCGAGGACGTGCTGAGCTTCACCGGTTCGGCCGACACGGCCGCCATCATCCGCTCGCACCCGGCCGTGGTGAAGCACTCGGTGCGCGTCAACATCGAGGCCGACAGCCTGAACTCGGCGCTGCTGCTGCCGGTGGCCGAGGGCTCCGAGGCGCTGTCGCTGTTCGCCCGCGAGGTAGCGCGCGAGATGACCGTCAAGTCGGGCCAGAAGTGCACCGCGATCCGCCGTGCCTTCGTGCCGCGAGCGCTGTACACCGCGGCGGCCGAACTGATCGCCGCCCAGCTGCGCAAGACCGTGGTGGGCAACCCGCGCGACGAATCGGTGCGCATGGGCGCGCTGGTCAGCCTGGAACAGAAGCGGCACGTCGAGGAAGGCCTGGCCGTGCTGCAGTCCGAAGCGGTGCTGCTGCACGACGGTCGCCTGCAAGCGCTGGTCGGAGCCGACGCCGGCTCGGCCTGCGTGGCACCGGTGCTGCTGGGCTGCGAGCAGCCGGTCATGGCCACACGGGTGCACGACACCGAGGTCTTCGGCCCGATGGCCACCTTGATGCCCTACGACGACCTCGCCCAGGCCCAGGCCCTGGTGCGCCGCGGCGCTGGCTCGCTGGCCTGCTCGCTGTATGGCGACGACCCGGCCGCGCTGGCCGCCTGCGCCACCGAACTGGCCGACCTGCATGGCCGCGTGCACGTCGTCACCCCGGCGGTGGCCAAGCTGCACACCGGCCACGGCAATGTGATGCCGCAGTCGCTGCACGGCGGCCCCGGCCGCGCGGGGGGCGGCGAGGAACTGGGCGGCCTGCGGGCGCTGAACTTCTACCACCGCCGCAGCGCGCTGCAGGCGGCCCCCGAGGTGCTGGCGGCCCTGGGCCCGGCCACGCAGCTCTGACCGGCACAGACCGATCGGCGACAGGAGACACGCCATGAATGCACAGACCACCGAGCTCGCCGGCGTTCCCGGCCTGGCCGAGCACTTCAACTTTGCGGCGCACCTGCTGTCGCTGAACACCGGCCGCGCCGCCAAGGCGGCCTTTGTCGACGAGACCGGCAGCACCAGCTACGGCGAACTCGACCAGCGCGTGCGCCAGCTGGCCGCCGCGCTGCGCGCCCAGGGCGTGAAGCGCGAGGAACGCGTGCTGCTGCTGATGCACGACTGCCGCGACTGGCCGGTGGCCTTCCTGGGCGCGATGTACGCCGGCGTGGTGCCGGTGGCCGTCAACACCCTGCTGACGGCGGACGACTACGCCTACATGCTGGAGCACTCGCGCGCCCAGGCGGTGCTGTGCTCGGGCGCGCTGCTGCCGGCGGTGACCGCGGCGATGGTCAAGTCCGACCACGAGGTGCAGAAGGTGGTGGTGTCGCGCCCGATCGCACCGCTGCACCCCAGCGAGGTGGAGTTCGAGGCCTTCCTGGCGCCGCACGCGCCGCTGGGCAAGCCCGCGCCCACCGGGCCGGACGCGCCGGGCTTCTGGCTGTATTCCAGCGGCTCCACCGGCCGGCCCAAGGGCACGGTGCACTCGCACGGCAACCCCTACTGGACGGCCGAGCTGTATGGCAAGGGTGTGCTCAAGCTGCGCGAGGAGGATGTGTGCTTCTCGGCCGCCAAGCTGTTCTTCGCCTACGGCCTGGGCAACGCGCTGAGCTTTCCGCTCAGCGTGGGCGCCACGGTGCTGCTGATGGGCGAGCGGCCCACGCCGGACGCCACCTTCAAGCGCTGGCTGGGCGGCATCGGCGGCGTCCAGCCCACGGTGTTCTACGGCGCGCCCACCGGCTTCGCCGGCATGCTGGCCCATCCGGCGCTGCCGGCGCGCAGCGAGGTGAAGCTGCGCCTGGTCTCCTCGGCCGGCGAGGCGCTGCCGGCCGAACTGGGCCAGCGCTTCAAGGCGCACTTCGGCGTGGACATCGTTGACGGCATCGGCTCGACCGAGATGCTGCACATCTTCCTGTCCAACACCCCCGAGAAGGTGGCCTATGGCACCACCGGCTGGCCGGTGCCGGGCTACACGATCGAGCTGCGTGGCGACGAGGGCCAGCCGGTGCCCGATGGCGAGCCGGGGGACCTCTACATCCAGGGGCCGTCGGCCGCGATGATGTACTGGGGCAACCGCCAGAAGACCCAGGAGACCTTCCAGGGCGGCTGGACCAAGAGCGGCGACAAGTACGTGCGCAACGCCGACGGCAGCTACACCTACGGCGGCCGCAGCGACGACATGCTCAAGGTCAGCGGCATCTATGTCAGCCCCTTCGAGGTGGAAGCCACGCTGGTTCAGCACCCGGCGGTGCTGGAGGCGGCGGTGATCGGTGTCGAGGATGCCGAGGGCCTGACCAAGACCAAGGCTTTCGTGGTGCTCAAGCCGGGTCAGCAGACCGACGAGCCGGCGCTCAAGGCCTTCGTCAAGGACCACCTGGCTCCCTACAAGTACCCGCGCCAGATCGAATTCGTCGAGGACCTGCCCAAGACCGCCACCGGCAAGATCCAGCGCTTCAAGCTGCGCGAGCAGGAGCGCGCCAAGGGCCCGGCGGCATGACCCAGCGGGTGCGCTTCGACTGGGCCGGACGGCCGGTCGACATCGAATACATCTGGGCCGGCGTGGATGACCCGGCGGCGCCGCTGCTGGTGGTGCTGCACGAGGGCCTGGGCTCGGTGTCGATGTGGCGTGACTTTCCGGACCGGCTGGCGCGCGCCTGCGGCGTGCGGGCGCTGGTCTACTCGCGCCCCGGCTATGGTCGCTCCACACCGCGTGCGGCCGATGAGCGCTGGGGCCTGGATTTCATGCACCGCCAGGCGCAGCAGGTGCTGCCGGCGCTGCTGCAGGCCCTGGGCGTGCGCGGCCGCTATGCGCTGCTGGGCCACAGCGATGGCGGCTCGATCGCACTCTTGCATGCGGCCCACGCACCTCAGCGGGTGAATGCCTGCATCGTGATGGCGCCGCACATCCTGGTCGAGGAATTCGGCCTGAAGAGCATCCGCGAGGCCCGCGTGCAGTACGAGCAGGGCGGATTGCGCGCGCCGCTGTCGCGCCACCACGACGACGTCGATTCCGCCTTCTATGGCTGGAACGACATCTGGCTGGCCCCGGACTTTCCCCAGTGGCAAATTACTTCAGAACTAAAGAATATCACGGCACCCGTGCTGGCCATCCAGGGGGAAGACGACCCCTACGGCACGATGGCCCAGATCGATGGAATCGCCAATGGACTGCCGGGCACGCAACTGGTCAAGTTGCCCGGTTGCGGTCATTCGCCGCACCGTGACCAGCCTGAGTCGGTGATCCGCGCCTGCCAGGCTTTTCTTGCCCCCTTGCTTCACCAGGAGACACACGCATGAACGCTCGCACCTCGCTGACCGCCCTGGCCGCCGCCGCGGCCCTGATGGCCTCGGCCTCCGCCCTGGCCCAGGGCGCCAAGCTCAAGGTCGGCCTGATGCTGCCCTACACCGGCACCTATGCCGCGCTGGGCGTGGCCATCGAGAACGGTTTCAAGCTGTACCTGGCTGAGCAGGGCGGCAAGATCGGCGGCCGCGAGGTCGAGTTCAGCAAGGTCGACGATGAATCGGACCCCGCCAAGGCCACCGAGAACGTCAACAAGCTGATCAAGCGCGACGGTGTGGATGTGCTGATTGGCACCGTGCACTCCGGCGTGGCCATGGCCATGGCCAAGGCCGCCAAGGACAACAACGTGCTGCTGATCGTGCCCAACGCCGGTGCCGACGCGGTGACCGGCCCGATGTGCGGCAACAACATCTACCGCTCCTCGTTCAGCAACTGGCAGCCGGGCTACGCCACTGGCGAGGTGATGGCCAAGAAGGGCATCAAGAAGGCTGTGACCATCACCTGGAAGTACGCAGCCGGCGATGAATCGGTCAAGGGCTTCAAGGAGGCCTTTACCAAGAGCGGCGGCGAGGTGGTCAAGGAGCTGACGCTGCCCTTCCCGAACGTCGAATTCCAGGCCCTGTTGACCGAGATCGCCGCCATCAAGCCCGATGCGGTCTACACCTTCTTCGCGGGTGGCGGCGCGGTCAAGTTCGTCAAGGACTATGACGCCGCGGGTTTGAAGAAGAGCATCCCGCTGTACGGCTCGGGTTTCCTGACCGACGGCACGCTGGAGGCCCAGGGTGCCTCGGCCGACGGCCTGTTCACCGCGCTGCACTACGGCGACAGCCTGGACAACGCCAAGGACAAGAGCTTCCGCCTGGCCTATGCCAAGTCCTACAAGCTGCAGCCCGACGTGTACGCGGTGCAGGGCTACGACGCGGCGCAGATCCTTGGCATTGGCCTGACGGCCACCAAGGGCGACGTCAGCAAGAAGGCCGAGTTCGCCGCCGCGGTGGAAAAGGCCAAGATCGACAGCCCGCGCGGCGCGTTCACGCTGAGCAAGGCGCACAACCCCGTGCAGGACATGTACCTGCGGCAGGTGACGGGCAAGGAGAACAAGGTGGTGGGCATCGCCTCGAAGGCGCTGGCCGATCCGGCCCGTGGCTGTAAGGGCTGAGCCCCCAGCCTCGCTGGCGCTCGGCACCCCCCGAGGGGGCTCCACCAGCGGACCGGCGGAGCCGGATCCGCGGTGGGGGCTTGAGGGGGCGTCGGCCTTCCGGCCTCCTTTTTCTTCTACGGCGTTGCGGCGCCTTGATGGACTGTCGTGGATCTCGCCACTTTTCTCATCCAGTGCCTGAATGCGGTGCAGTACGGGCTGCTGCTGTTCCTGGTGGCCTCGGGGCTGACGCTGATCTTCGGGATCATGGGCGTCATCAACCTGGCGCATGGCAGCTTCTACATGATCGGCGCGTACATGGCCTATGCACTGGCGCCGGCGGTGGAGCAGTGGCTGGGCGGTGGCTTCTTCACGGTGATGGCGGTGGGCATCGCGTTGTCGGTGGCCTTGGGCTATGTGCTGGAGTGGGTGTTCATCAGCTACCTGTACGAGCGCGAGCACCTGCAGCAGGTGCTGATGACCTACGGCCTGATCCTGGTGTTTGAGGAACTGCGCTCGATCATCGTGGGCGATGACGTGCACGGCGTGCAGCCACCGGCCTGGCTGTCGGGCAGCATTCCGCTGGGCGAGGTGATGACCTACCCGGTCTACCGCCTGTTCATCTCGGCGGTGTGCGTGGCGGTGGCGCTGGCGATGTGGGTGGTGCTGGCGCGCACCCGGCTGGGCATGCGCATCCGCGCCGGGGCCAGCAACCGCGACATGGTGCGGGCGATGGGCGTGGACATCCGGCTGCTGTACCGCGTGGTGTTCGCGGTGGGTGTGGCGCTGGCGGCGCTGGCCGGCATGATCGCGGCGCCGGTGTCCTCGGTCTACCCGGGCATGGGCTCGAGCGTGCTGATCATCTGCTTCGTGGTGGTGGTGATTGGCGGTATCGGCTCGATCAAGGGCGCGCTGATCGCCGCGCTGCTGGTGGGCTTTGTCGACACCTTTGGCAAGGTGCTGGTGCCGGGCATTGCCGGGGTGTCGGTGTACCTGCTGATGGCGGTGATGTTGTTGTGGAAGCCGGAAGGCTTGTTCAAGGCAGGCTGATGTTCGAGACCGGTTTTCTGCGCAAGGCGGTGCCCGTGGCACTGGCCTTCATCGTGCTGGCGCTGTGGCCGCTGTGGGCTCCGGCCTTCTATGCCGAGCTGGCGATGAAGATCATGATCCTGGGGATCTTCGCGCTGAGTCTGGAGCTGCTGGTCGGGCAGACCGGTCTGGTGTGTTTCGGCCAGGCGGCGTTCTTCGGCATTGGCGCCTACGCCGCAGCGCTGATGACGCCGCAGAGCGAGGCGGCCTCGCTGTGGTTCACCGCCGCGGTGGCGGTGGCGGCAGCGGGCGGCTATGCGCTGCTGGTGGGCGCGCTGTCGCTGCGCACCAAGGGCGTGTACTTCATCATGATCACGCTGGCCTTCGCGCAGATGGCCTTCTTCGTTGCCCACGACACCGACTGGGTGGGCGGCAGCGACGGCATCTACCTGTACTTCAAGCCCGATGCGTCCATCCTCGGCTGGAAGCCCTTTGACCTGGACCAGGGACACACGCTGTACTGGCTGGTCTGGGCCTGCCTGCTGGGCGTGGCGGCCTTCTGGTCGGTGATGCTGCGCAGCCGCTTTGGCCGCGCGCTGGCGGGCATCAAGGTCAACGAACAGCGCATGCGCGCAGCGGGCTTTGCCACCTACCCGTACAAGCTGGCGGTGTTCGTCTTCTCGGCCATGCTGGCTGGGCTGGCGGGCTACCTGTTCGCGGTGAAGGACGGCGTGGTCAACCCCGAGCTGATGTCCTGGCACCAGAGCGGCGCGGTGTTGATCATGATCATCCTGGGCGGCCTGGGGCATCTGCGCGGCGCGCTGATCGGCGCGCTGGCCTTCACCTTGCTGCAGGAGTTGTTCCAGTCGCAGGCGGTGTTCGGCTCCTTCGCCAAGCACTGGCAGCTGATGCTGGGCCTGGCCATCATCGCGTTCGTGGCACTGCTGCCGCGCGGCCTGATCGGCCTGGTCACGCCGAAGGAGGGCGCATGAACGACACCTCCCTGATGTTGCGCGCGCAGGGCCTGTCGCGTTCCTTCGGTGGCCTGAAGGCGGTGGAGGGCGTGACGCTGGACCTGCGCCAGGGCGAGTTGCACGCGGTCATCGGCACCAATGGCGCGGGCAAGTCCACGCTGATCAACCTGCTGTCGGGCGAGTTGCCCGCCTCGGCCGGCACGGTCGAGCTGCTGGGCGAGGACGTGACCGGCTGGACCCAGCCGCGCCGCGCCCGCGCCGGCCTGGGCCGCAGCTACCAGCGCAACACCATCTTCCTGCCCTTCAGCGTGCGCGAGAACTGCCGCCTGGCGGCCCAGGCGCGCTGGCCCAAGCCCTGGGACTGGTTCACACCGGCCACGGCCTGTCGCGACGCCATGACGGCTGCCAACGAGGCCCTGGCCCGCGCCGGCCTGGCCGACGTGGCCGAGCGCACCGCCGGCGCGCTGTCGCACGGCCAGAAGCGCCAGCTGGAGATCGCCATGTGCCTGGCCTCCAACCCCAAGGTGTTGCTGCTCGACGAGCCGCTGGCCGGCATGGGGGCCGAGGAAACCGAGCGCATGCTGGCCCTGCTGGGCGAGCTCAAGGCCGGCCACGCGATCCTGCTGGTGGAACACGACATGGACGCGGTGTTCCGCGTCGCCGACCGCATCACCGTGATGGTCAATGGCCGGGTGATCGCCAGCGGCGCGCCGGCCGAGGTGCGCAGCAACCGCGAGGTCCAGCTCGCCTACCTGGGTGATGGCCACTGACCATGAGCACCGCATTCCTTCAGGCGCGTGACCTGCACGCGCACTACGGCCAGAGCCACATCCTGCACGGCATCAGCCTGGCCATCGCGCCCGGCGAGGCGGTGGGCCTGCTGGGCCGCAACGGCATGGGCAAGACCACGCTGATCCGCACGCTGATCGGCCAGCTGCGCGCCAGCGCGGGCCAGATCCAGGTGGCCGGGCGCGACATGAGCGGTCAGCCGCCCGAGAAGATCGTGCGCCTGGGCATCGGCTACGTGCCCGAGGGCCGCGGCGTGTTTCCCAACCTCAGCGTGCGCGAGAACCTGGTGATGGCCGCGCGTCCCGGCACCCGCGGCCAGGTCGATTGGACCTTCGAGCGCGTGCTCGAGACCTTCCCGCGCCTGGCCGAGCGCCTGGGCAACGGCGGCGGCCAGCTCAGCGGCGGCGAGCAGCAGATGCTGGCCATCGGCCGCGCGCTGATGACTAACCCCGACCTGCTGATCCTGGATGAAGCCACCGAGGGCCTGGCGCCGCTGGTGGTGGCCGAGATCTGGCGCGTCATCGGCCTGGTGCGCCGCACCGGCATTGCCTCGCTGGTGGTGGACCGCGACTTCCGCAAGGTGCTGGCCCACACCGACCGCGCACTGGTGCTGGAAAAGGGCCGCCTGGTGCTGGAAGGCGTGTCGGAGACACTGTCTGCTGACGAAGCCGCGCTGCACCGCTACCTGGGCGTCTGAGTACCAGCCCCAATGTCCTAGTTATTCGAGTCTGACTCCATTTTCAGGAATCTGCTGTCATGAGCACCCGCCACGCCTTCATTTGTGATGCCCAGCGCACGCCGTTTGGCCGCTACGGCGGTGCCTTGTCGTCGGTGCGCACCGACGATCTGGGCGCAGTGCCGCTGCAGGCGCTGATGGCGCGCAACCCGACCGTGGACTGGGCGGCGGTGACCGATGTGATCTTCGGTTGCGCCAACCAGGCCGGCGAGGACAACCGCAACGTGGCCCACATGGCCAGCCTGCTGGCGGGGCTGCCGCTGGAGGTGCCGGGTACCACGGTCAACCGGCTGTGCGGCTCGGGCATGGACGCGGTGGGCATCGCGGCGCGTGCCATCAAGGCCGGCGAGGCCGGGTTGATGATCGCCGGTGGCGTGGAGAGCATGAGCCGCGCCCCGTTCGTGATGCCCAAGGCTGAGAGCGCCTTCAGCCGCGCCAACGCGGTCTACGACACCACCATCGGCTGGCGCCTCATCAACCCGAAGATGAAGGCGGCCTATGGCGTCGACGCAATGCCCGAGACCGCCGAGAACGTGGCGACCGACTTCAAGATCGAGCGCGAGGCCCAGGACCGCATGGCCCTGGCCAGCCAGAAGAAGGCCGTGGCAGCGCAGCAGGCCGGCTTCTTTGACGCCGAGATCTGCCCCGTGACGATCCCGCAAAAGAAGGGCGAGGCCATTGTCGTGGCCAAGGACGAGCATCCGCGCGACACCAGCCTGGAAGCGCTGGCCAAGCTCAAGGGCGTGGTGCGCCCCGACGGCACGGTGACCGCCGGCAATGCCAGCGGCGTCAATGACGGCGCCTGCGCGCTGCTGCTGGCCGACGAGGCCAGCGCCGCGCGCCACGGCCTGACGCCGCGCGCCCGCGTGGTGGGCATGGCCACGGCCGGCGTGCCGCCGCGCATCATGGGCATTGGCCCGGCACCGGCCACGCGCAAGGTGCTGGAGCTCACCGGCCTGTCCCTGGCGCAGATGGACGTGATCGAGCTGAATGAGGCCTTTGCCGCGCAGGGCCTGGCCGTGCTGCGCGACCTGGGCCTGCAAGACGACGACCCGCGCGTGAACCCCAACGGCGGCGCGATTGCGCTGGGCCACCCGCTGGGCGCCAGCGGCGCGCGCCTGGTGACCACCGCAGTGAACCAACTGCACCGCAGCGCCGGGCGATATGCGCTGTGCACCATGTGCATCGGCGTGGGGCAGGGCATTGCGCTGATCGTCGAGCGCGTCTGAACGGGGCCCCGGGAGGGGCCTCAAACGCACCATCGGCGTGCGCCAGCCGTGCGGCCTGGTGCACGCCGCTGCATTGCGCTGCAACACGAGCGGCATGGGCCTGAAATGACGGGTTTACGGGGCGCTCATCGCCGTTGACGGGTCTGGATGCTGCGATGCAACATGTGCATCGAGAGGAATGACCGGCGCAGGCTCTCGGCCCCTTGAAGGCCAGAGCACTTGGGCATCGTGCCCGAGGGCGCCGGGCAGGAAACCGCCATGTGGACCCCCATCGCCACCGACGCTGACCCTCACCACGAGGACAGCCACCACCTGGGCGCCAGACTGGCCCAGCTGAACGCCCGCATCGCCCGCCTGGCGATCGCCCTGAATGTGGACCTGGACAGCGACGCGCAGGTGCAGACCCTGCTGCAGCGACCGCCCGAGCCGAGCATCGAGCGCCGCCAGGGTACCGAACGCCGCCGCACCGAACGCACGGGCAGCCCCGATCGCCGCGTGTCGCTCAAGCGCACCGAACTGCGCGGCCTGGTGGTCATGCGCTATGCGCTGGAGCTGCACACGATCGACGTGCTGGGCACCACGGTGGCGCTGGCCCTGATGCGCAGCGTGGCGCTGAGCCTGGAGAGCGAAGGCTTTCCGATCGCTGCCAGCGGCCAGCGCCGCCATCTGCTGGCCTTGCCAGGGGGCCTGTGAGGACCCTCTGACCGATTCACGAACCGACAGGTCTTGCCATGTCCTTGGACACACCCCTGAACAGCGCCGCGGATGCCGGCGTCTACCTTGATCAATCCACCTCGCAGCTGCAGCGGCTGATGACCAGCGCCACCCGCCATGGCCAGGCGCTGCAGGCCGGCGAGGTCGACCATGCGCTGGCCTGGCAGACCGCACTGGTCTCGCAGTGGCAGCGGCTGGGCAGCCAGGCCGGCTGGCCTGCCTGGCAGGCCTTTGCCGACTACCTGCAGGACGCCGTGCAGCGCGGCCTGCTGACGCTGGACACGCTGCGCGAGCGCGGCAACAACGACCGCGCCCACCTGGCCGCCGGCACGCCGCCGGTGCTGGACTACGACTACGAGACCGTGCTGGACGGCGCCAGCCTGCGCCGCCCGACCAACTACCGGCTGCTGCGCATCCAGGCGCCCAGCGGCGTGGTGGTGGACGAGCGCAAGCAGCCCTTCATGATCATCGACCCGCGCGCCGGCCACGGTGCCGGCATTGGCGGCTTCAAGCCCGACAGCCAGGTGGGCGTGGCACTGCGCGCCGGACATCCGGTGTACTTCGTGGTCTTTGGCACCGAGCCCGCACCGGGCCAGACCCTGGCCGACGTGCTGCGCACCGAGACGCGTTTCCTGCGCGAGGTCGCCCGCCGTCACCCCGACGCACCCAAGCCGGTGGTGGTGGGCAACTGCCAGGGCGGCTGGGCCACGCTGCTGCTGGCGGCGGCCAACCCCGAGCTCACCGGCCCGCTGGTCATCAATGGCGCGCCGGTCGACACCTGGGGCGGCGAGGTGGGCGCCAATCCGATGCGCTACAAGGGCGGCCTGGCCGGTGGCGCGGTGCCGGCGGTGCTGGCCGCCGACCTGGGCGGCGGCCGCTTCGATGGCGCGCACCTGGTGAGCAACTTCGAGTCGCTGAACCCGGCGCGCAACTACTTCGGCAAGTACTACGACCTCTACGAGAACGTCGACGCCCATCGCCAGTCCTTCCTGGAGTTCGAGCGCTGGTGGGGTGGCTACCACTTCACCAATGAAAACGAGATCCGCTGGATCGTCGAGCAGCTGTTCATCGGCAACAAGCTCTCGCGCGGCGAGGCGCAGCTTGAGCCGGGCCTGACGGTGGACCTGCGGCGCATCAAGTCGCCCATCATCGTGTTCGCCAGCCTGGGCGACAACATCACGCCGCCGGCGCAGGCGCTGAACTGGATCGCCGACACCTTCACCGACGAGCACGAGATCCGCATCCGCGGCCAGCGCATCGTCTACATGGTGCATGAGAAGGTGGGGCACCTGGGCATCTTCGTGTCGGCCACCGTGGCCCGCAAGGAGCACCAGGAACTGGCCTCGACGCTCAAGACCATTGAGTCGATGGCGCCGGGGCTGTACGAGATGCAGATCGAAGAGGGCGATGGCGAGCCCGAAGGGCCCTTCCGCGTCACTCTGCATGAGCGCAGCATCGAGCAGCTGCTGGGCAGCATCCCGAACGACCGCGACCAGGAACACGATTTCGCGGCCGTGGCCAAGATCTCCGACGCCGGCATGACGGCCTACGAGATGCTGTGGCGGCCCTGGGTCAAGGCGATGGTGACACCGGCGCTGAGCAAGGCGCTGGAGGACCTGCACCCGGGTCGCCTGAGCCGGCGCCTGCTGTCCGATGAGAACCCGATGCTGGCCTGGCTGGGGCCGGTGGCCGCCAGCGTGCGCGCCCGGCGCGCGCCGGTGTCCAAGGACAACCCCTTCCGGCAACTCGAGCGCAGCACCGCCGACGCCATCACGCACGCCATGGACCGTGGCCGCCAGCTGCGCGACGCCGGCGATGAGCTGGCCTTCATCGGCCTGTACGGCAACCCCTATCTGCGCCAGGTGGGCTCCTCGCACGGACGCCAGCGGGTGCACAAGACCGCCGAGGAACTGCTGGAGCTGCCCGAGGTGCAGACCATCCTCAACCGCATCGATCAGGGCGACATCGCCGCCGCGGTGATCCGCATGCTGGTGCTGCTGGCCGACTCGCGCGGCTCGGTGCGGCGCGACCGGCTGGAGCGCTCGACCCAGGTGATGACGATGACCGAGCCCTTTGCGTCGATGGGCATGGAGCGGCGCGGGCAGCTGATCCAGGAGCAATCGGTGATTGCCGAGTTCAACCGCGACGGCGCCGTCCAGACCCTGCCGGCCCTGCTGGAGGATGAGGCGCAGCGCCGCCAGGCGTTGGAGACCGTGTACTTCGTGCTGGGCGAGCGCTCGGACATGGAGCCGCAGTCGCTGCACACGCTGGAGCAGTTTGAGCAGGTCCTGGGCCTGCCCGCGCCCGGCCGAACGGCGCGACCGCCCCGAACCAGCCGCACACCGAAGAAGGCATCCGCGACTGCCCGTCGCGCCCCCCGCAGCAGGAGCCCGCAATGACCAGCAAACTTGTCAGCGCCCAGGAGGCGATCGCCCTGGTGCACGACGATGACGTGGTCATCGTCTCCGGCTTCGGCACAGTCGGCGTGCCCGACGAGCTGATCGCCAGTCTGGCCGCGCGCCACGAAGCCGGCCACGGCCCCAGCGGCCTGACGCTGCTGTGGGGCGGCGGACCCGGCGACGCCAAGGAACGCGGCGTCAACCGTCTGGCCCGCCCCGGCCTGGTCAGGCGCGCCATAGGCGGCCACTGGGGCATGGTGCCGCGCATGGCCGAGATGGCCTTGCGCGAGGAGTTCGAGGCCTACAACTTCCCGCTCGGTGTCATCTCACGCATGTACCGCGACATGGCGGCTGGCCTGCCGGGCCACCTGTCCAAGGTGGGGCTGGGCACCTTTGTCGATCCGCGCCAGCAGGGCTGCAAGGTCAACGCCCGCACCACCGAGGATCTGGTCGAGCTGGTGACGCTGGCCGGCGAGGAGCAGCTGTACTTCCGCTGTCCCAAGCCCGACGTCGCCTTCATCCGCGCCAGCTACGCCGATGCCGATGGCAACCTGTCGATGGAGCGCGAGGCGCTGCCGCAGGATGTGCTGCCGATCGCCACCGCGGTGAAGAACGCCGGCGGCATCGTCATCGCGCAGGTCGAGACGATTTGCGAGGCCGGCTCGATCCCGCCGCGCCAGGTCCAGGTGCCCGGCATCCTGGTCGATTGCGTGGTGGTGGCCCAGCCGGCGCTGCATCCGCAGACCTTTGGCACCGCCTACAGCCCGGCGCTGGCCGGCGCGATCCGCGTGCCGCTGCAGCTGCGCCAGGCCGCGGAGCTGGATGTGCGCAAGGTGATTGCCCGGCGCGCCGCCTTCGAGCTGCTGCCCAATGCGGTGGTCAACCTGGGCATCGGCATGCCCGAGGGTGTGGCCACCGTGGCCGCCGAGGAACAGCTGCTGCAGTACCTGACCCTGACCGCCGAGTCCGGCGTGATCGGCGGCCAGCCGCTCAGTGCGCAGGACTTTGGCACCTCGCTGAACGCAGTGGCGCACCTGGACACCAACGCCCAGTTCGACCTCTACGACGGCGGCGGCCTGGACCTGGCCGTGCTGGGGCTGGCCGAGTGCGACCCGCAGGGCAATGTCAATGTCAGCCGCTTCGGCCCCAAGCTGGCCGGTGCGGGCGGTTTCATCAACATCACGCAGAACAGCCGCACGGTGGTCTTCGCCGGGACCTTCACGGCCAGCGGCCTGGAGGTCGAGGTGGCCGACGGCGCGCTTCGCATCCTGCGTGAGGGCCGGGTGCGCAAGTTCGTCGAGCGGCTGGAGCAGATCACCTTCTCTGGCACCTATGCCGCACGCCAGGGCCGCAAGGTGCTGTACGTGACCGAGCGCTGCGTGATGCGCCTGACGCCCGAGGGCCTGGAGATCACCGAGATCGCGCCCGGTGTGGACCTGGAGCGCGACATCCTGGCCCACATGGCTTTCCGCCCGATCGTGCGCGCACTGCGCCCGATGGACCCGCGCCTGTTCCGCCGCGAGCCGATGGGCCTGAAGGACGACCTGCTGTCGATCCGCCTGGACGACCGCATCACCTGGCTGCCCGAACGCAACCAGCTGCTGCTGAACTTCCAGGGCCTGAAGCTGGCCAGCGCGCAGGACGCGCAGGCCATCCAGGCCGCGGTCGAGGCCCAGTGCCAGGCCATCGGCCACAAGGTGGTGGCCGTGGTGAACTACGACGGCTTCGAGATCTTCGAGCCGGCGCTGGACGCCTACGCCCGCGTGGTCGAACACATGACCCGCCACCACTACGCCAGCGTCACCCGTTACAGCACCAGCGCCTTCCTGCGCGCCAAGCTGGGTCAGGCGATCCGCGAGCGCGGCCTGGCGCCGCACATCTTTGAAACCCCGCAGGAAGCCACCGCCGCCCTGGCCAAGGCCACGCCATGAACACCACCTTTGTCGACCCCCGCTCGCACGACCCGCTGCCCAAGGTCTGGGACGAGAACACCCGCATCGGCGACATGCTGCGCGGCAAGCGCGGCCTGGTGGTGGGCATCGCCAACGCCCACAGCATTGCGCTGGGCTGCGCCGCCAAGCTGCGCGGCTTTGGCGCCGAGCTGGCCGTGACCTACCTGAACGACAAGGCGCGCCCGCACGTCGAGCCGCTGGCCCAGCAACTGGGCGCCGATCTGTTGCTGCCGCTGGACGTCACCCGCCCCGGCCAGGCCGAGGCGGTGTTCGACACCCTGCGTGAGCGCTGGGGCAGCCTGGACTTCGTGATCCACTCGATCGCCTTTGCACCCCGTCAGGACCTGCACGGCCGCATCATCGATTGCAGCCAGGAGGGTTTCCTGCAGGCCATGCAGGTGTCGGTGCATTCGTTCATCGAGCTGGCCCGGCTGGCCGAGCCGATGCTCAACCCGGGCGGTGCGCTGGTGACCATGAGCTACTACGGCGCCGACAAGGTGGTCGAGCACTACAACATCATGGGCCCGGTCAAGGCGGCACTGGAGTCCAGCGTGCGCTACCTGTCGCTGGAGCTGGCGGCGCGCGATGTGCGCGTCTACGCCGTCTCGCCAGGCCCCCTGATGACCCGTGCGGCCAGCGGCATCGACCACTTCGACGAACTGGTCGAGATGGCCAAGCGCCGCGCGCCCGGACGCCGCCTGGTGGACATCGCCGAAGTCGGCCGCGTGGTGGCCTTCCTGGTCAGCGGTGGCGCCTCGGGCATGACCGGTGATGTGGTCTACATCGACGCCGGTCTGCACCACATGG
The DNA here is from genome assembly GCF_018069755.1 of Ideonella aquatica. Classification (GTDB taxonomy): domain Bacteria; phylum Pseudomonadota; class Gammaproteobacteria; order Burkholderiales; family Burkholderiaceae_C; genus Ideonella; species Ideonella aquatica. Next base: position 353,081 of record NZ_JAGQDE010000002.1, read on the forward strand.
CTTGAGCGAGCGTCGTCAACCGATCTCGATCGCCAGCTTGCCGAACTGCTGACCACTGGCCAGGCGGTCCAGCCCGGCGTGCACCTGCTCCAGCGGGTAGCGCGCGTCGATCACTGGACGCAGACCATGGCGCTCGACCCAGGCGACCAGGTCGCGCATCTCGCTCAAGGTGCCCAGCGTCGAGCCCAGCACCTGCAGCTGGCGGATGAACATCCGGCGCAGATCAGCGCCCGGCTGGTCACCGGTGGTGGCGCCGCAGGTGACCAGGCGGCCGCCGCGGGCCAGGGATTTCAGCGCCGAGGACCAGACCGCGGCGCCCACGTTCTCGAACACCACCTCCACGCCATGGCCCTGGGTCAGCCGGGCCACTTCCTTGGCGACGTCCTGGGTGGAAGAGTCGATCACCTCGTCGGCACCCAGGGTCTTCGCGCGCGCCAGCTTGGCCGCATCGCGCGAGGTGACGATCACCCGTGCGCCCACCGCCTTGGCCAGTTGCAGGCCGGCCAGCGAGACGCCACCGCCGATGCCGAAGACCAGCACCGTCTCCCAGGGCTGCAGGCGGGCGCGGGTGAAGAGCATGCGCCAGGCGGTCAGGTGGTTCACGCCCAGCGCCGCGGCCTCGGCCGCGTCCAGGTGCGCGGGCCAGGCCAAGACATTGCGCGCGGGCAGGCTGACGTACTCGGCCAGTGTGCCGTCGCGGTGCTCGCCCAGGTAGCGGATCTGGGCGCACAGCACATCGTCGCCGCGCAGGCAATGCGTGCACTGGCCGCAGGCCACGCCGGGGTGCACGATCACGCGCTGGCCCACGCCCCACTGGCGCACGCCGGCGCCCACGGCATCCACCGTGCCGGCGCCGTCCAGCCCCATGATCTGCGGCAGGCTGTGGGTGATGCCGGCGCCGCTGTCGCGCATGTACAGGTCCACCCGGTTCAGCGTGGCGGCCTGCAGGCGCACCCGTACCTCGCCATCGCCCACCGGCGGCAGCGGGCGCTCGCCCACCGCCACCACCTCGTTGCCACCGTGACCGGTGATGAATGCAGCCTTCACCTGTGTTCTCCTCTGTCGGTCATTGTCCCGTCCCGGGTGTCAGCCGGTCGACAGGTGCTTGCCCGCGGGCCGGGCGACAATCGGCGGATGTTCAGTTTCTTCCGCAAGAAGTCGCCCCCGCCGCCCGCGCCGGCCGAGGCCTCCACCCCGGCCGCTGCCGAGCCCACGCTGCCCGCCGTCGTCGAGACCACGCCCAAGCCCGAGGCGCGCACCAGCTGGCTGGGCCGGCTGCGCCAGGGCCTGGCGCGCACCGGCAGCAGCATCGCCCAGGTCTTCACCGGCACCCAGATTGACGATGCGCTGTACGAGGAGCTCGAGGCGGCGCTGCTGATGGCCGATGCTGGCGTCAAGGCCACCGAGTTCCTGCTCGAGGACCTGAAGCGCCGCGTCAAGGAGGCCAAGGCCACCGAGCCCGCGGCCGTGAAGGGCCTGCTGGCCGACGCGGTGACCGATCTGCTCCAGCCGCTGCAGCGCCCGCTGGAGGTGGGCCGGCATCACCCGACGGTGATGATGGTGGTGGGCGTCAACGGCGCCGGCAAAACCACCAGCATCGGCAAGCTCACGCGTCACCTGGCTGAGCATGACGCCAAGGTGCTGCTGGCCGCGGCCGACACCTTCCGCGCCGCGGCGCGCGAGCAGCTGCAGGTCTGGGCCGGGCGCAACCAGGTGGAGATCGTCAGCCAGGAAGGCGGCGACCCGGCCGCGGTGAGCTTTGATGCGGTCACCGCCGGCAAGGCCCGCGGCACCGACGTGGTGATCGCCGACACCGCCGGCCGGCTGCCCACCCAGCTCCACCTGATGGAGGAGCTCAAGAAAATCAAGCGCGTGATCGCCAAGGCCGACGAGAGCGCGCCGCACGAGGTGCTGCTGGTGGTGGACGGCAACACTGGCCAGAACGCGCTGGCGCAGGTCAAGGCCTTCGACGACGCGCTGGGCCTGACCGGCCTGATCGTCACCAAGCTGGACGGCACCGCCAAGGGCGGCGTGCTGGCCGCCATCGCGCGCGAGCGGCCGATCCCGGTCTACTTCATCGGCGTGGGCGAGAAGCTCGAAGACCTGCAGACCTTCGACGCGCGCGAGTTCGCGCAAGCCTTGCTCGGTTGAGTCGTCAGGCCTGGCTGGCGGCGCCTTCCGCGTCGATCGCGGCGAACACCTCACGCGCGGTGCGGAAGGCATCCATCGCTGCTGGCGCGCCGCAGTAGACGGCGGCCTGCAGGAAGGCCTCGCGGATCTCCTCGCGCGTGACGCCGTTGTTCAGCGCGCCCCTCAGGTGCAGCTTCAGCTCGTGCGGGCGGTTCAGTGCCACCAGCATGGCCAGCACCAGCAGGCTGCGGTCGCGCCGCGGCAGGCCGGGGCGGTTCCAGATCTCGCCCCAGGCGACCTGGGTGACGAACTCCTGCAGCGGCAGGCTGAACGGGTCGGCGTTCTTGATCGCGTTGTCCACGTAATCGGCGCCCAGCACCTCGCGGCGCGTGGCCAGACCCTTGGCGAAGAGTTCGTCGTTCATTTCAGGAACAGCTGGTAGACCGGGTTGTCGGTCTCGTCGACGCAGGGGTAGGCCAGCGTCGCGAGGAAGTCCTTGAAGGCCTTCTTGTCGGCCTTGGGCACCTGCATGCCCACCAGGATGCGGCCGTAGTCGGCGCCCTGGTTGCGGTAGTGGAACAGGCTGATGTTCCAGTCGGGGTGCATCGCTGACAGGAAGCGCATCAGCGCGCCCGGCCGCTCAGGGAATTCGAAGCGGTACAGGCGCTCGTCGCGCGCCAGCTCGCTGCGCCCGCCCACCATGTGGCGCACATGCTCCTTGGCCAACTCATCGTCGGTCAGGTTGACGGTGGCAAAGCCGTGCTTGACGAAGCTGCGCTCGATCTTCTCGGCCTCGTCGCGCTTGCTGATGCTCACGCCCACGAAGACATGCGCCACACGGGCATCCGAGATGCGGTAGTTGAACTCGGTCACGCTGCGCGTGCCGACCAGCTCGCAAAAGCGTCGGAAGCTGCCGCGCTCCTCGGGGATGGTCACCGCAAACAGGGCCTCGCGCCGTTCGCCGAACTCGGCCCGTTCGGCGACGAAACGCAGGCGGTCGAAGTTCATGTTGGCGCCGCAGTTCACCGCCACCACCGTCTTGCCCTTGAGCTGATGCGTCTGCAGGTACTGCTTCATGCCGGCCACGCCCAGCGCGCCCGAGGGTTCGACCACGTTGCGGGTGTCCTGGAAGATGTCCTTCATCGCGGCGCACAGCTCATCGGTGGTGACGCGCACGTAGTCGTCCACCAGCTCACGGGCGATGCGGAAGGTCTCCTCGCCGACCAGCTTCACCGCGGTGCCGTCGGCGAACAGGCCCACGTCGGCCAGTTGCACGCGCTTGCCGGCCTGGACCGAGCGGATCATGGCGTCAGAGTCCACGGTCTGCACGCCGATCACCTTGATCTCGGGGCGCACCGCCTTGATGTACGCGGCCACGCCCGAGATCAGTCCGCCGCCGCCAATCGCCACGAACACCGCCTCGATCGGGCCCTGGTGCTGGCGCAGGATCTCCATCGCGATCGTGCCCTGGCCGGCGATCACGTCGGGGTCGTCAAAGGGGTGGACGAAGGTCAGGCCCTGGGCCTTTTCCAGCTCGACCGCATGGCCGTAGGCATCGGTGTAGCTCTCGCCGTGCAGCACCACCTCGCCGCCCAGCGCGCCCACCGCATCGACCTTGACCTTGGGTGTGGTCACCGGCATCACGATCACCGCACGGCAACCCAGCTTGCGCGCACCCAGCGCCACGCCCTGGGCGTGGTTGCCGGCCGAGGCGCAGATGACGCCGCGCTGCAGCTGCTCGGGCGTCAGGTGGGCCATCTTGTTGTAGGCGCCGCGCAGCTTGAAGCTGAACACCGGCTGCAGGTCTTCGCGCTTGAGCAGCACGTGGTTGCCGGTGCGCCGGCTCAGCGCGCGGGCGGGCTCCAGCGGCGATTCGATGGCCACGTCGTAGACCTTGGCCGTCAGGATGCGGCGCAGGTAGTCGGTGGTGGCGGGGCGTTGCGGGGCGGCCGCGCGCGTGCGCGCACGCGGCTGGCGGGGGGCGCCGGCCATGGGCGTCTCTCCTGTAGGGTTGGGTGGGCGCGCGACCCTGGCGGAAGGGCCCGACGTCGCTGCTGCAGCGCGTCATGATACCGGGGGCCCCAAGAAAAAAGCCCGAAGCCGTGAGGCTTCGGGCCAATCCACCAATGGAGGAGGTGGAGGAGACAACCGGGGCATCGGAAAACGTTTCCCGATGCGATGAACGCAGTCTAGCGGGACTTATGGTGCACTGCAATATCCCTGACTAGAGGGGGTCCACTAGGCCCGCATAATTCACGCTCTGCGCGCCCGGAGGTGGCGCGCTGCACGGAACCACAGGAGAAATCGATGGAATGCACGGTGCGCTGGGTGGCGGACGCAGGCATGGTGATGCTGGCCGAGACCGGCAGCGGCCACACACTGGCCATGGATGGCGCACCCGAAGGCGGCGGCCGCAACCTGGCGCCGCGCCCGATGGAGACCCTGCTGGTGGGCGCTGGCGGCTGCACGGCCTATGACGTGGTGCTGATCCTGCAGCGCGGCCGCCATGCGGTGACCGGTTGCGAGGTCCGCATCCAGGCCGAGCGGGCCACGACCGACCCGAAGGTGTTCACCGCGCTGAACCTGCACTTCATCGTCAGCGGCCGCGACCTGCCGCAACCGGCGGTGGAGCGAGCGGTGGCCCTGTCCCATGAAAAGTACTGCTCGGCCACGGCGATGCTGGGCCGGACGGCGACCATCACCACCACGGTTGAAGTCCGACCGGCTTGAAGCCGTCTGGGGGCTGGGGATGCCCTCGGACGCGCATTCCGTGGTAGGGATTTGGTTGCACGTTGTTGCCAGACAACAGGCACTTTCTATTTACTGGCCAAAGGCTGGCAGTCCCGGGCTCCCTCTGGTGCAATATCGGCAACTTCCGATGAGGAGGTTGGCCTGATCAGCCCCACCTGTCCAGGTGATCCGGGTTCTCTCCCGATCGGGACCTCTTGTTCAACCTAGGAGATAGTTGAAATGAAAAAATCTCTGCTCGCTCTGGCCGTGCTCGGCGCTGTCGCCGGTACCGCCTCGGCCCAATCGTCGGTCACCATCTACGGCAAGCTGAACATCGAAGCTGGCAAGGCTGTCGCCACCACCGACAAGACCCTGTTGGACGTCGCCGGCAGCCGCCTGGGCTTCAAGGGTGTTGAGGACATGGGCGGCGGCCTGAAGGCCACGTTCGGTATCGAGCACCGCTTCTCGCCGCAAGACGGCCAGGCCAATGCCCGCTTCTGGAACGGCTACTCCACCGTCGGCCTGATGGGCGACTGGGGCCACATCCGCATGGGCCGCGACTACGTCGTCGGCTTCCTGATGGTGCAAAACCAGATCGACCCGTTCGGTGGTGACACCCAGGCCGCCCTGCGCGGCGTCGGCATGCTGCAAGGCGGCGCCCGCGTGCGCTACAACTCGCAGATCGAGTACCACCTGAGCACCAACGGCTTCAACCTGGCTGCCCAGGTTGCTGACTCGACCAACAACGGTGGCAACGACAACCGCGCCATGGCCTTCGCTGCCAACTACGCGGCGGGTCCCCTGTTCGTCGGTCTGGCCTACGAAAACGGCTCGGCTGCTGACGACAAGCAAATCTCGCTGGGCGCTCGTTACAACTTCGGCTTCGCCACCCTGTCGGCTGGCTACTCGAAGGGCACCACCGCTGCCAACGTGGATGGCAAGGGCTACCTGCTGGGCGCCAACATCCCGTTCGGCGCTGGCGACTTCAAGGTCGGCTACGCTGTCGGCGACGCCAACACGGCCGTGGCTGGCAACTACAAGAAGGTTGGCGTGGGCTACCACTACAACCTGTCCAAGCGCACCAAGGTGTTCGCCGACTACGCCAAGGTGGGTGGCACCGACGCCATCGGCCCGAAGACCGGCTACGACTTCGGTATCCAGCACAACTTCTGATCCTGGCGCAGGCCTGCTTCGGCAGGTCCGCCGCACAGAAGCCAAGGCCACCTTCGGGTGGCCTTTTTCATGGCCGTATCCGTCTCAGCGGCTGGGGGCGCTGGCCGGGGTGACTGCCGAGGCGGACAGGGCTGCAGGGCGGGCGTCCACCCTCTGCAGCGGGCCGCGTTGCCCACAGCCCGCCAGCAGTGCCAGCGCGGCCGCGGTGCACCACAGCGAGGCATGGCGCCACCGTGCCGCACGAAGGGGAATCGAAGGCTCTACACTCGAAGGACTTGCTGTCATGACTGCGATCTTACTGAGATGTCTGCCCCCGCCGATTCCCTGCTCAACGACGCCGACTACCGTCGTCTCACGCATGCCTTGCTGTCCGCGGTGGAAAGCCAGGTCGACGCCTGGCTCGACGAGGATGTGATCGACATCGACACCCACCGCAGCGGTGGCCTGCTGGAATTGTCGTTCCCCAATGGCAGCAAGATCATCCTGAACACCCAGCCGCCGCTGCATGAGGTCTGGATGGCGGCGCGGGGAGGCGGCTACCACTTCCGCTGGGACGGCCAGTCCTGGCGCGACACGCGCGACGGCGTGGAGTTCCTGCAGCGGCTGTCGCAGGAGGGCAGTGCCCAGGCGGGTCAGGCGCTGGCGTTCAAGCCGCGCTGAGCCGACCGGCGCCGTGACGGGCGTCCGCCGGGCCCTCAGCGCTTGAACAGGTCCAGGATGCTGCGGCGCTCGTCGTCGCTGGGGGCCTGGGGTACGGCGCGCTGGTCCTCTTCCTCGGTGCGCAGCGTGCCGACGCCGGCGCCCGGACCGAACTCCTCGAAGTACCACTCATTGCCGATATTGACCACGCCTTCGGGCGGCTGCAGTTCGGCCACTGGCACGCCCTGCAGGGCGCTGGCCATGTACTCGATCCACACCGGCAGCGACAGGCCGCCGCCGGTTTCGCGGTCGCCCAGCTTGCGCGGCGTGTCATAGCCGATCCAGACCACGGCGGCGAGCGTGGGTTGGTAGCCGGCGAACCAGGCGTCCATCGAGTCATTGGTGGTGCCGGTCTTGCCGTAGATGTCGCTGCGTTTGAGTGTGGCCTGGGCGCGGGCGGCGGTGCCGGAGCGGGTGACCTCCTGCAGCAGGCTGCTCATCAGGAAGGCGTTGCGCGCATCGATCGCCCGTGAGGACTCGGTCAGCTCGCGCGCAGGCGCCTGGAACAGCAGCTTGCCACGGTCATCGGTGACCTTGGATACCAGCAGCGGCGTCATGCGGTGGCCGCCGTTGGCGAACACGCCGTAGGCGGTGACCATCTGCAGCGGCGTCACCGAGCCGGCGCCCAGGGCCATGGTCAGGTAGGGGTCGTGGCGCTCGCGGTCAAAGCCGAAGCGGGTGACCCAGTCGCGCGCGTAGCCCACGCCGATCGACTGCAGCACGCGGATCGACACCATGTTCTTCGACTTGGCCAGCGCACGGCGCAGCGGAATTGGTCCGTCAAAGGTGCCGTCGTAGTTCTTGGGCTCCCAGGGCTGGCTGCCGGTGCTGCCGGCGTCGAAGAACAGCGGCCCGTCGTTGACGACCGTGCTGGGCGTGAAACCCTTCTCCAGCGCAGCCGAATAGATGAAGGGCTTGAAGCTGGAGCCCGGCTGGCGCCAGGCCTGGGTGACGTGGTTGAACTTGTTCTTGCCCCAGTCGAAGCCGCCCACCAGGGCCACCAGCGCACCGGTGCGGGGATCCATCGAGACGAAGGCGCCTTCGACCTCAGGCAGCTGAGTCATGGTCCAGTCGCCCTTGGCGTTCTTGATGATGCGCACCACAGCGCCGCGCCGGATCTGCACCTTGGGTTCGGCCTTCGAGGACAGGCCGGAGGTGACCGGGCGCAGGCCGTCACCGGTCACCGTGACCAGGTCGCCCGACTGCAGTGCGGCGACCACCTTCTTCGGTGAGGCCTCGAGCACCACCGCGGCGCGCAATTCGTCGTTGTCAGGGCGCTCGCCCAGTGCCTCGGCCACGCGGGCATCCACGGCCTTGGGATCGGCCGGCAGGTCGACGAAGGCTTCCGGGCCGCGGTAGACCTGACGGCGCTCATAGTCCATCAGGCCCTTGCGCAGCGCCCGGTAGGCGGCGGACTGGTCGGCTGCACGGATGGTGGTGTAGACGTGCAGGCCGCGGGTGTAGGCGTCGGGGCCGTACTGGCTGTAGATCAGCTGGCGCGCGGTCTCGGCCACGTACTCGGCATGCACCGGCATGTCGGTGGGCCGGCGCAGCTTGAGCACCTGGGCCTTGGCCTGGGCGTGCTGCTCGGCGTTGATGAAGCCGTTGTCCAGCATGCGGTCGATGATGTACTGCTGGCGGGTGGCGGCGCGGCGCGGGTTGGCAATCGGGTTGTAGGCCGACGGTGCCTTGGGCAGGCCGGCCAGCATCGCCGCCTCGGCAATCGTCAGGTCCTTCAGCGGCTTGCCGAAATAGATCTCGCTGGCGGCGGCAAAGCCGTAGGCCCGCTGCCCCAGGTAGATCTGGTTCATGTAGACCTCGAGGATCTGCTCCTTGCTCATGTGGCGCTCGATGTCCAGCGCCAGCAGCACCTCGTAGAGTTTGCGGGTCAGCGTCTTCTCGGTCGACAGGTAGAAGTTGCGCGCCACCTGCATGGTGATGGTGGAGGCGCCCTGGCTGTGGGCGTCGCGCAGGTTCTCCAGGGCGGCGCGCAGCACGCCGCGGTAGTCGACGCCGCCATGCTCATAGAAGCGGGCGTCCTCAATGGCCAGCACCGCTTCCTTCATCACCCGCGGGATGTCGCCAAAGGCCACGAACTGCCGGCGTTCATCGCCGAATTCGCCCAGCAGCGTGCCTTCGGCCGAGAACACCCGCATCGGCAGCTTGGGCCGGTAGTCGGTCAGTGCTCCCAGGTCGGGCAGGTTGCGGTAGGCCAGTGCCAGCGCGATACCTCCGCAGGCCACCCCCGCCAATCCGATGGCCAGCAACAGCAGCAGCAGGCGCCCCAGCGCGCCGATCAGCGGGAGACGGGCCCGAGCGGGACTCGGGCTGGCGGCGGGCGTGTCACTGTCTGGTTCGCTCATGGGGTGTCCGTTGGCGGCGGGATTATAGGAAGCCCCCCTTGTCGGGCCGTCGCGGCGCGGTGCCCGAGCGTCGCCGACCCCTGCAACCAGAGGTAAACATCAGCCAACATTTGACGAAGCTTTGCGCGAATCGCAACGCCCCCCCCATCGTGGCCCCCGCAAAACCTTGGTTTCACAACAATCTTGCTGATAGGATTGAAGTGCTTTGTTAACTTTGCGGCTGCGAACTGTGGTCGCTGGAGCCTCTTTTCGTGGGTTTTCTTGATCGCCTGCTGGGCCGCAAGCACCCTCCGATGGTGGGCCTGGATGTCAGTACCTCCAGCGTCAAGCTGGTGGAATTGGGTCAGACCGCCGCCGGAGAGCCCATTCTTGAGCGGCTTGCCAGCGAGCCCTTCGAGAAGGGCTGGATCGTCGACGGCCAGGTCGAAAAGTTCGAGGAGGTCGCCGACGCGGTTCGCCGCGTCGTCAACCGCAGCGGCACCAAGACCCGGCAGGTCGTGATGGCCATGCCGCAATCGGCCGTGATCACCAAGCGCATCGTGCTGCCTGCCGGGCTGCGCGAGGACGAAATGGAGATCCAGGTCGAGTCCGAGGCGCACCAGTACATCCCGTTCTCACTGGACGAGGTCAGCCTGGATTTCTGCGTCATCGGCCCGAACGCCAATTCGCCGGGTGATGTCGACGTGCTGATCGCTGCCTCGCGCAAAGACCGCGTGCAGGATCGCCAGGGCCTGGCCGAGGCGGCCGGCCTGACGCCCCTTGTGCTGGACATCGAGTCGCACGCGTCGCGCATGGCCATGCAGCGCGTGCTGGCCGGCATGCCCGAGACCGGCAAGGACGCGCTGGTCGCGCTCTTCGAGATCGGCGCCGACACCACCAGCCTCAAGGTCCTGCGCGATGGCGAGTTGCTCTACGACCGCGACCAGTCCTTTGGCGGCTCGCAGCTGACGCAGCTGATCTCGCGCCAATACGGCTTCTCCTACGAAGAGGCCGAGCAGAAGAAGATCTCCGGTGATCTTCCCGAGGACTACGAGCCCACGCTGCTGACGCCCTTCGTCGACAGCCTGGCCCACGAAGTCGGTCGGGCGTTGCAGTACTTCTTCACCAGCACGCCGCACCACAAGGTGCACCAGGTGATGCTGGCCGGCGGCACCGCCTCCATGCCCGGCCTGCGCGAGCGGGTCAAGGACGTGACCGGCTTCCCGTCCCGCGTGGTCAACCCCTTCGAGAACATGAAACTGGGCCCCTCGGTGCGCGAGTCTCGGCTGCGGCGTGAGGCGCCGGCCTACCTGACGGCCTGCGGCCTGGCGATGCGGAGGTTCGTGCAGTGATCCTGATCAACCTGCTGCCTCACCGCGAGGCCCGCCGGCAGGAGCGCAAGCGTGCGTTCTATTCCGCGCTGGGCCTGGCGGCGCTGATCGGCGTCGGCATCGTGATCCTGTGGTACGGCGTGCTGCAGCAGCTGATCGCGAACCAACAGGACCGCAACACCTTCCTGCAGAGCGAGATCGCCAAGCTCGACGAGCAGATCAAGGACATTGCCACGCTGCGCGCCGAGATCGACGCCCTGAAGGCCCGCCAACAGGCCGTCGAAAACCTGCAGACCGACCGCAACGTGCCGGTCTACCTGCTCGACGAACTGGCCAAGCAGACGCCCGAAGGCGTCTACCTGACGGCGGTCCGCCAGGCCGGCACCACCGTCACCATCAACGGCCTGTCGCTGACCAACGAACGCGTCTCCGAGTTGCTCCGCAACACCGCCTACAACTCGACCTGGCTGGAGCGTCCTGAGCTGATCGAGATCAAGGCTGTGGATGTGCTGATCGGCCGTGACCAGCGCAAGCTGTTCGACTTCAACCTGCGCGTCACGATCAAGCGTCCGCAGTCGCCGGCCAAGCCCGGCGCTGGCGCCGCCTCCGACGTCGCAAAGGGCAAGTGATGGCCACCAAGCAAGCTGTTCCACGCGTGGACATCGCCGCCGGCCTGAGCGGGCTGAGCCGGCAGTTCCGCGAACTCGATCCCAAGCAGCCGGGCCAATGGCCGCTGATTCCCAAGTTCACCGTCTGGCTGCTGGTCATGCTGGGTGTGGTGTTGCTGGGCTGGCCGGCGTTGCTCAGCGGCGCCTCCGAAGAACTCGATGCCGCCCGCGAGCGCGAGCCCAAGCTGAAGGAAGAGTTCCGCAGCAAGCTGGGCCAGGCGGTGAACCTGGCCGAGCTGCGCAAGCAGAAGGAGCAGGTTCAGGAGTACGTGACCCAGCTCGAGAAGCAGCTGCCCGGCAAGGCTGAGATGGACGCCCTGCTGTCCGACATTAACCAAGCCGGCATCGGTCGCGGGTTGCAGTTCGAGCTGTTCCGCCCCGGCCAGGTGGTGGTCAAGGACTACTACGCCGAGCTGCCGATCTCGCTGCGCGTGGTGGGCCGCTTCCATGACGTGGGTGCCTTCGCGGCCGATGTGGCCAATCTGTCGCGCATCGTCACGCTGCACAACCTGAGCCTGGTACCGGTGACCAAGGACACCAGCGGCAACCTCGTGATGGAAGCCACCGCGCGCACCTACCGCTACCTCGACGCCGCCGAAGTGGCCGAGGTCAAGCGGGCCGCGGCCGCCGACAACAAGAGGAAGGGAGGCTCGTCATGAGCCCGCGCTGGACCGCCCTGCCGCTGGGCATCGGCCTTCTGGCCCTGCTGTCGGCCTGCTCCGACGGCAACGATGAATTGCGCGCCTGGATGGAGCAGCAGCGCAACGAGATCCGGCCGCGCGTCGAGCCGATCGCGCCGCCCACCAAGTTCGTGCCGCAGCCCTACCTGTCGGCCAAGGCGCTGGAGCCTTTCAATCCGCGCAAGATGGCCGCCACCTCGCAGATCACGCGCCAGCCCAATGCGGTGCTGGCCTCCGAGATGCGCCGCCGCAAGGAGCCCCTTGAGGCCTTTCCTCTGGACAGCATGGCGATGGTGGGCAGCGTGACGCGCGCCGGCAAGCCTTTCGCGCTGATCCGGGTCGACAACCTGCTGCATTACGTGAAGGCGGGCGAATACATGGGCCAGAACTTCGGCCGCATCACCCGCATCACCGAGAGAGACGTGACGCTGCGTGAGATCGTGCAGGACGCAGCGGGTGAATGGATCGAGCGCACCAGCACCCTCCAGCTACAGGAGAAGGCGCAATGAACAACGGGTTGGAGTCACGCAAGATGAGGAGTCGAGTCAGCGCTGCGCTGGTCCTGGCGGCAGGAATGCTCTGGTCGGGTCTGGCCAGTGCCGAGAACCTGGTCCGCTCGATCACCGCCTCCCAGCAGGGCGGCAGCGATGTCGTGCGCATCGAGCTCACTGAACCGCTGGCCGGCAACCCGGGGGGGTTCGTCATCCAGTCGCCGCCGCGGGTGGCCATCGACCTGCCTGGTGTCGGCAACGGCCTGGGCCGCGCCAGCGTGGATGTGGCCCAGGGCAATGTGCGCAGCGTCAGCGTCGCCAGTGCTGGTGAGCGCACCCGCCTGGTGCTGAACCTCAAGCAAGCCGCCAACTACCGCACCCAGGTCCAGGGCACCACCCTGCTGGTGCTGCTCGACGGCGCGTCGGTGTCGGCAGCCGACGCCTCGGGAGGCACGGCGGCTCAGCCCTCGTTTGCGGCCAGCCAGAACCAGGAACAGCTGGCCATTCGCGACATCGACTTCCGCCGTGGGCCCGATGGTGCCGGTCGCGTCGTCGTGTCGCTGGCCAACACCCAGGTCGGCGTTGATCTGCGCCAGCAAGGCCAGAACCTGGTGGTCGAGTTCCTGCGCTCCACGCTGCCCGAGCGCCTGCGTCGCAAGCTCGACGTGTCGGACTTCGGCTCGCCGGTGCAATCGGTCTCCACCACCCAGGCCGGTGACCGCGTGCGCATGCTGGTCGAACCGCGGGGGGCCTGGGAGCACAGCGCCTACCAGACCGACACCCAGTTCGTGCTGGAGGTTCGTCCGCTCAAGCAGGATCCCAACAAGCTGTCGCAGGGGCCGGGCTACCGGGGCGACAAGTTGTCGCTGAACTTCCAGAACATCGAGATCCGCTCGCTGCTGCAGGTCATCGCCGATTTCTCCAGCTTCAACGTCGTGACCAGCGACACCGTCAGCGGCAATGTCACGCTGCGGCTGAAGGACGTGCCCTGGGACCAGGCGCTGGACATCATCCTGCAGGCCAAGGGCCTGGGCATGCGCAAGTCCGGCAACGTGCTGTGGATCGCTCCGAAGGATGAGCTGGCCGCCAAGGAGCAGGTCGAGCTTGAGGCCAAGAAGAAGATCTCCGAACTCGAACCGCTGCGCACGCAGGCCTTCCAGCTGAACTACACCAAGTCCGAGGACGTGGCCAAGGCCCTGATCGGCACCAGCGCGGGTACCGGTTCCAGCTCGGCCAACAGTGGCGGCAACAACGCCACGCGCATCCTGTCGCCGCGCGGCTCGGTGTTGTTCGAGCAGCGTACCAACCAGCTCTTCGTCTCGGACATCCCCTCCAAGCTGGAGGAGGTGCAGCAGATGATCGCCAAGATCGACATTCCGGTGCGCCAGGTGTTGATCGAGGCCCGCATCGTCGAGGCTGATGACAAGTTCGGTCGCTCGCTGGGCGCCAAGCTGGGCGTGGCCGACCTGCGTGGTCTGCGTGGTGGCGTGCCGGGTTACAGCGTCGGCGGCGGCAACTACGTCAGCATCGGCGGCAACTACGTCAACACCGGCATCCAGACCGGCCAGACGCCCAACACCGCCACCAGCTACAACAACACCCAGGTCGTGAACCTGCCGGCCAATACCGGCTCGATCAGCACCGAAGCCGCGGCCAACATCGCGCTGACGCTGTTCAGCGCCACCGCCAACCGATTCCTGAACCTGGAGCTGTCAGCCCTGGAGGCCGAGGGCAAGGGCAAGATCGTCTCCAGCCCGCGCGTCATCACGGCCGACCAGATCAAGGCCGAGATCGAGCAGGGCGAAGAGATTCCCTACCTGGTGGCCTCCACCGCGGGCAACACCTCGGTGCAGTTCCGCAAGGCCAGCCTGCGTCTGGAAGTGACGCCGCAGATCACGCCGGAGGGCAGCGTGCTGCTCGACGTGGCCGTCTACAAGGACAGCCGTGGCGTGACCACCACTGCGGGCCCGGTGATCAACACCAAGCGCGCCAAGACCCAGGTGCTGGTCGAGAATGGCGGCACCGTCGTGCTGGGCGGCATCTTCACCCAGAATGACGGCGACGAAGTCAACAAGGTGCCCTTCCTGGGTGACATCCCCTGGGTGGGCAACCTGTTCAAGAACCGGGTGCGCTTCAGCAACCGGACCGAACTGCTGATCTTCATCACCCCGAAGGTGGTGACCGATCGCACTGGCGCGCGTTGAGCAAGCCTGGCACGTTGAGGCTCGGAGAGACAGACATGATGGGAGCGAAGGTGATGCGAGGACTGCGTGCCTGGGGTGCGACACTGGCGGTGAGCGTGGGTCTCGCGGCGTGTGGCGGCGGTGGTGACAAGACGGGCACTTGCTCGCTGGGGTGCGATGGCGACGGCTCGGTGTCCCAGCTCCGTGTCTCCGTGACCAGCGCCAACACCAGCATTGACCTCAGCACGCCCGCGGCCGTGACGGTCACCGTCACGGCGGTGGATGCCTCCAGCCAGGTGGTGTCGGGCGCCACGGTGAGCATCACCGCGGACAACGGCGGCCAGGTCACCACGGCCAGCAGCACCACCGGGACCGACGGCACGGTCACGGCCACCGTCGAATCGTCCAGCGCCACCGCGGTGGGCAGCATCAAGGTCACGGCCACCAGCGGCAGCGCCAGTGGCAGCACCTCGATCAGCGTCACCGACAGCCAGGTGGCGGTGGGCGACCTGGTCATGGCCCTGTCGTCCAGCGCGATCGCCAACTCCGGGGGCGACGAAGTCACGCTGACGGTCACCGCCGTGGATGCCAAGCGCAACACCGTGGCCGAGGCGCCGGTGACCATCACCGTCGACGATCTCGCCGCCATCATCACCCCATCAGGCACCGTGACCGGCACCGATGGCACGCTGACCGCCAAGGTCACGATCGGCAGCGACAAGTCCAATCGCGCCTTCAACCTCTCGGCCACCAGCGGCTCGATCACCAGGAGCACCGCGGTGCAGGTCACCGGCGCCAATCTGAGCGCCACCTACGCCAGCGCCGTGTCGCCGGGTTCGGCCGGCAACACCATCCGCTACCTGCTGGCCGACGCCAATGCGCTGCCGATGACCGGTCAGAGCATCTCGGTCTCGGCGCCGGGTCTGGCCACCGTGGTGGGCACCACCGACACGGCGGGCGCCTACACCTACACCTACACGGCCCCGTCGATCGACGGCTCGCTGGTGGTCACGGCCACGGCTGGCGGTACCAGCAACACGGCAACGGTCCAGATCAAGGCCTCGGGCACGGTGCCGCCGGCCGTGGGCACCGTCTCGGCCAAGCGTGTCTCGATGGAACCGCGCAAGGTGGCGGTCAACGAGCCCGGCAAGACCACCAACCAGGCCCAGGTGCGCGTCTTGTTCCAGGACGCGAGCAACAAGGGCATTGCCAACATGCGGGTGCGCCTGGACCTCAATGGCGACGCCAACAATGTGGGCGGCACCTTTGCCAATGGCACGGCGCAGCTCTACACCGCGGCCGACGGCTCGGTGACCACCTCGTACATCCCGGGCACCCGCTCCAGCCCCACCGATGGCCTGACCATCCGGGCCTGCTACGACAGCCAGGATTTCGCGATTGGCACCTGCCCGAACTCGGTCACCACGGTGGGCACGGTCACCAACTCGCCCTTGTCCATCAGCCTGGGCACCAACCAGGAGATCGAGATTGGCGATACCAAGCTCACCTACATCAAGCGTTACGGCGTGCTGGTGTCTGACTCGTCGGGTGCCCCGGTGCCCGGCGTGACGATCAGCACCACGGTGGAGGCCACCGACTACGCCAAGGGCCAATGGGTGGTGTCCGGTGGCAAGTGGGTGCAGACGCCTGTGGTGGGCACGCGGCCCGCGGTGGTCTGCGCCAACGAAGACCTGAACCGCAATGGCGCGCTGAACACGGGCGAGGACACCAATGGCAACGGTCAGCTTGACCCGCGCCAGGCCGATCTGCTCGCTTCGGTGGTCAGTGGCACGACCGACGCTGCGGGTCGGGCCACCGTGATGATCGAGTACCAGCAGGAGGCGGCCAGCTGGGTGCAGTTCCTGCTGAAGGTCACCGCCACCGGGGTCAGCGGCACGGAGGGCAACGCCACCAAGTCGGCTTGGTTGTCGGTGCCGGCCAGCGTGGTCAACAACACCTCCGCGTCGCCGCCGTTCCAGATCAGCCCTTACGGCACGGCCACGGTGTGCAGCAACCCGAACTGAGCGCAGCCCGCCTTTCTTGACCCTGCGGCGGCACCCGAAAGGTGCCGCCGCAGTTCCATTCAGAGCCATGATTTCACTGGTGGGCATGCCCGGCAGCGGCAAGTCGACGATCGGACGCCAACTCGCGCGCGAATTGGGCTGGCGCTTTGTCGACACCGATGGCGAGATCGAACGCCGCCTGGGCGAATCCATTCGAGTCCATTTCGAGCGCATGGGCGAGGGCAGCTTCCGCGCGATCGAGTCCGCCACGCTGGCTGAGTTGGCGCAGGCGGCGGGCGCGGCTCCGTTGGTGATGGCCACTGGCGGTGGTGTGGTGTTGCGCGAGGCCAACCGCGCGGTGCTGCGTGCCGCGGGCCCGGTGGTCTATCTGCGCTCCTCGCCCGAAGACCTCGCGCGCCGCCTGCGCAACGACCAGCAGCGCCCACTGCTGCAAGGTGGTGACCCGCTGACCCGCCTGCGCAACCTCTACCGTGAACGCGATCCGCTGTACCGCGAGGTGGCCAGCTACACGCTGGACACCGGCCGCTCCAGCGTGCCCACCTTGGTGCGGCTGTTGCTGTCGCAGCTGGAGCTGGCCGGCCTGGTGCCGGCTGACCGGGCGCCGCCACGCCGCTGAACCGTCGCCACACGCCGCGTACACTGCGGGTCCGGCCGAGGGGGCTGGATGTCATCGAGGGGATCGAGTTGAGGCGCGTCGCGATTGATCTGGGGGAGCGCAGCTACCACGTCTGCATTGGCGCGGACCTGTTGGAGCGCTCCGACAGCTTCGAGGGCCTGCCCCGCTCGTCCACCGCGGTCATCGTCAGCAACGAGACCGTGGCGCCGCTGTACGCCGAACGCCTTCAGCGTGCCCTCGCGCCGCGTCATGCGCAGGTGCTCAACATCGTGCTGCCCGACGGCGAGGCCCACAAGGAGTGGACCACGCTGAACACGATCTTCGACGTGCTGCTGGCCCAGGGCTGCGACCGCCAGACCGTGCTCTATGCGCTGGGCGGTGGCGTGATTGGCGACATGACCGGCTTTGCCGCCGCCAGCTACATGCGCGGCGTGCCCTTCGTGCAGGTGCCCACCACCTTGCTGGCGCAGGTGGATTCGTCGGTGGGCGGCAAAACGGCCATCAACCACCCGCTGGGCAAGAACATGATCGGGGCGTTCTACCAGCCTCTGCGGGTGCTGTGCGACCTGTCCACGCTGGCCACGCTGCCCCCTCGCGAGTTGTCGGCGGGCCTGGCCGAGGTCATCAAGTACGGGCCCATCCACGACCCCGCATTCCTGGTTTGGCTGGAGCAGAACATCGAGGCCTTGCGCGCCGGCGACCAGGCCGCGCTGGCCCATGCCGTGGCGCGCAGTTGCGAGATCAAGGCCGAGGTGGTCGGCGCCGACGAACGCGAGGCGGGGCTGCGCGCCATCCTCAACTTCGGCCACACCTTTGGCCATGCGATCGAAGCGGGCCTGGGCTTTGGCGTCTGGCTGCACGGTGAGGCGGTGGCGGCTGGCATGGTGATGGCGGCCGAGCTGTCGGCCCGCCTGGGCCTGTGCGCGGCCGACCTGCGCCCACGGCTGGAGGCGCTGCTGCAGCGCGCCGGGCTGCCCGTGCGCGGGCCCCGGTTGGGTGCAGCCGAGTACCTGCAGCACATGCGCGTGGACAAGAAAGCCAGCGCTGGCGAGATCCGCTTCGTGCTGATCGAGGGTCTGGGCAGCGCCGTCGTGCGCCCGGCCCCCGATGCGCTGGTGGCCGATGTCATCGAGTCCCTGTGTGCCTGAGTCGCCGGCTCCGCGCCTGGCGCCCTGGGCCAGCCAGGCGCCGCTCAGCCGCGGCCGACGTCGCCCAGAGCCGCCGGCACCCACGCGCAACGACTTCCAGCGCGACCGTGACCGCATCATCCACAGCAGCGCTTTCAGGCGGCTGGTTTACAAGACCCAGGTCTTCATCAACCATGAAGGCGACCTGTTCCGCACCCGGCTGACCCACTCGCTGGAGGTGGCGCAACTGGGCCGCTCGATCGCCCGCAGCCTGCGCCTGGACGAGGACCTGGTCGAGACCATCGCGCTGGCCCATGACCTGGGCCACACCCCCTTCGGCCATGCCGGCCAGGACGCACTGGACGAGTGCATGGCGCCCTGGGGCGGCTTTGAGCACAACCTGCAGAGTCTGCGCGTGGTCGACCGGCTGGAGCAGCGCTATCCCGAATGGGACGGTCTGAACCTGTGCTTCGAAACCCGCGAGGGCATCCTCAAGCGCTGTCCGTTGGCGCTGGCCACGGCGATGGAGCAGCAGGAGCCCGGCGGGGTGGGCCGCCGCTTCATCGATGGCACCCAGCCCAGCCTTGAGGCGCAGTTGACCAATCTGGCTGACGAGATCGCCTACAACGCCCATGACCTGGACGACGGCGTGCGCTCCGGCCTGATCACCTTGGAGCAGGCGCGTGAGGTGCCACTGGTCGATCGCCATTGCTGCGAGGCCCTGGCGACCCACCCGGGCCTGGCCGCGATGCCGCCGCGGCGCCTGCTGGCCGAAACCATTCGCCGCATGCTGTCCGCCCAGGTTTACGACGTGATCGCCGCCAGCCAGGCGGCTCTCGATGCGGCGCAGCCGGCCGACGCCTGGGCCGCCCGCCGTTGTCGAGGTCTGATCGGATTCAGCGAGGCCATGCGCCACGACAGTGCTGCGCTGAAGCGCTTTCTGTTCGCGGCGCTGTACCGACACCCCCAGGTCAATGACAGCACGGCGCGCGCGCGGCGCATCGTCGCCGACCTCTTCACCGCCTACATGGCCGATCCCGGTTTGCTGCCGCCGGAGTTTCGCGACCCGACCGACGCGGCCCGCGGCGTGTCCGATTACATCGCCGGCATGACCGATCGCTACGCCCGGCGCGAGCACCAACGCCTGACGGGGCAGCAGCTGTTTCTGGAGGGAACCTGAGGTGGGTCGCCCGCTGCGGCTGGTCGCGCCCGGCCTGCCTCATCACCTGATCCAGCGCGGCCACAACGGCCAGCCGGTCTTTCTGGACGAGCAGGATCGCCAGCGTTTCCTGGACGACCTGCAGGTCGCGCTGCGCGAGTACCGCCTGGTGCTGCATGCCTACGTGTTGATGGGCAACCACATCCACCTGCTGCTGACACCGCCGGACGAGGCCTCGCTGAGCCGGGCGATGCAGTCGCTGGGGCGGCGTTATGTGGGCTGGTTCAATCATCGGCACCAGCGCCGTGGCACGCTCTGGGAAGGGCGCTTCAAGACCAGTGTGGTCGACACCGAGGGTTACTTCCTCGCCTGCCAGCGCTATGTCGAACTCAACCCGCAGCGCGCCGGCCTGGCATCTGACTTGCTCAGCTACCGCTGGTCCAGTCTGGCGCACCACCTTGGCGCGCGGCAGGATCCGTTGATCACCGACCATCCCGCCTTCTGGCTGCTGGGCAACACCCCTTTTGAGCGGGAAGCCGCCTATCGGCGCTGGCTGGAGGAGGGGCTGGACGAGTCGCGCGAGCGCTTCCTCCACGACACCCTGACCAAGGGCGGCGTGCTGGGCGGCGAGCGCTTCGTGGCCGCGCTGGCTCAGCAGACCCAGCGCCGATTGACGCCAGGGCGGCGTGGTCGTCCGCCCAAGCCCGCCGTCAAAGCCTGAGTCCTGGGCGACCAGCATTTAATCGAGTCTGACACCAATAAATTGGTTCTGACGGCTGCTCTCCGAATTAAATGGAGTCTGACACCATTTAAATCTGCTTGAGTCGGGGAGGGAAGGCCCGTATCCTCGGGTCATCCCTGATCACGTGTAGGAGTGCGCCATGACCAAGGCCGCTGCCGGGGTGGCTTCGCCCCAGGAAATTCAATCGCTGGCCCAGCAGGGCCTGTACCAGCCGTCGGCCGAGAAGGACGCCTGCGGCGTGGGCTTCGTGGCGCACATCAAGGGCCTGAAGGACCACTCGATCGTCGAGCAGGGCCTGAAGATCCTGGAGAACCTGGACCACCGCGGCGCGGTGGGCGCCGATGCGCTGATGGGCGACGGCGCCGGCATCCTGATCCAGATCCCGGACGACTTCTTCCGCGCCGAGATGGCCGCGCAGGGCGTGGCCCTGCCGCCGCCGGGCGAATACGGTGTGGGCATGATCTTCCTGCCCAAGGAGCACGCCAGCCGCCTGGCCTGCGAGCAGGAGATGGAGCGCGCCATCAAGGCCGAGGGCCAGGTCCTGCTGGGCTGGCGCGACGTGCCGGTCGACACCGAGATGCCGATGTCGCCCACGGTGCGCACCACCGAGCCGATCATCCGCCAGGTCTTTGTGGGCCGCGGTGCCGATGTCATCGTGCCCGATGCGCTGGAGCGCAAGCTCTACGTGATCCGCAAGACCGCCTCGGCCGCGATCCAGAAGCTCAAGCTCACCCACAGCCGTGAGTACTACGTGCCCAGCATGAGCTGCCGCACGATCATCTACAAGGGCCTGCTGCTGGCCGACCAGGTCGGCAAGTACTACAAGGACCTGCAGGATCCGCGCACCGTCTCGGCCCTGGCCCTGGTGCACCAGCGCTTCTCGACCAACACCTTCCCCGAGTGGCCGCTGGCCCACCCGTACCGGATGGTGGCCCACAACGGCGAGATCAACACCGTCAAGGGCAACTTCAACTGGATGCGCGCCCGCGAAGGCGTGATGAAGTCGCCGGTGCTGGGCGAGGACCTGCCCAAGCTCTACCCGATCAGCTTCGAGGGCCAGTCGGACACCGCCACCTTCGACAACACGCTCGAGCTGCTGACCATGGCCGGCTACCCGCTGGCGCAGGCCGCGATGATGATGATCCCCGAGGCCTGGGAGCAGCACGAGATGATGGACGCGCGCCGCCGCGCGTTCTACGAGTACCACGCCTCGATGATGGAGCCCTGGGACGGCCCCGCCGCGATGGTCTTTACCGACGGCAAGCAGATCGGCGCCACGCTGGACCGCAACGGCCTGCGCCCGGCGCGCTACCTGGTCACCGATGACGACCTGGTCGTCATGGCCTCCGAGTCCGGCGTGCTGCCCATCCCCGAGAACAAGGTCGTCAAGAAGTGGCGCCTGCAGCCCGGCAAGATGTTCCTGATCGACTTCGAGCAGGGCCGCATCGTCGACGACGAGGAGCTCAAGGCGCAGTACGCCAGCGCCCGCCCGTACCGCCAGTGGATCGACAACGTCCGCGTCAAGCTCGATGACCTGACCCCTGCCGCCGAAGCCGCGCCGGCCTCGGCCGTGCCGCTGCTCGACCGCCAGCAGGCCTTCGGCTACACCCAGGAAGACATCAAGTTCCTGATGGCGCCGATGGCGATCAATGGCGAAGAGGGCATCGGCTCGATGGGCAACGACAGCCCGCTGGCCGTGCTGTCCGACAAGAACAAGCCGCTGTACAGCTACTTCAAGCAGCTGTTCGCCCAGGTCACGAACCCGCCGATCGACCCGATCCGCGAGGCCATCGTGATGTCGCTCAACAGCTTCATCGGTCCCAAGCCCAACCTGCTGGACATCAACGCGGTGAACCCGCCGATGCGCCTGGAGGTGTCGCAGCCCATCCTCGACTTCGAGGCCATGGCCAAGCTGCGCGCGATCGAGTCGGCCACCGGCGGCAAGTTCAAGGTCGCCGAGATCGATATCACCTACCCGCTGGCCTGGGGCCACCAGGGCGTGGAGGCCAAGCTGGCCTCGCTGTGCGCCGAAGCAGTCGATGCGCTGCGCAGCGGCCGCAACATCCTGATCATCACCGACCGCGGCGTCAGCCCCACCCAGGTGGCGATCCCCGCGCTGCTGGCGCTGTCGGCCATCCACCACCACCTGGTGCGCGAGGGCCTGCGCACCACCGCCGGTCTGGTGGTGGAAACCGGCTCCGCGCGCGAGGTGCACCACTTCGCCGTGCTGGCCGGCTACGGCGCCGAGGCCGTGCACCCCTACCTGGCGATGGAATCGCTGGCAGCGATGCACGACGAGCTGCCGGGCGCGCTGTCCACCGACAAGGCGATCTACAACTACGTCAAGGCGATTGGCAAGGGTCTCTCGAAGATCATGTCGAAGATGGGCGTGTCGACCTACATGTCCTACTGCGGCGCGCAGCTCTTTGAGGCCATTGGCCTGAACAAGGACATGGTCGCCAAGTACTTCCGCGGCACCGCCACCCAGGTCGAGGGCATCGGCGTCTTCGAGGTGGCCGAAGAGGCCCTGCGCAACCACCGCGCCGCCTTCGGCAGCGACCCGGTGCTGGCCGAGATGCTGGACGCTGGCGGCGAGTACGCCTGGCGCACCCGCGGCGAAGAGCACATGTGGACGCCCGACGCGATCGCCAAGCTGCAGCACAGCACCCGCTCGGGCAAGTTCGACACCTACAAGGAATACGCCCAGATCATCAACGACCAGAGCAAGCGCCATCTGACGCTGCGCGGTCTGTTCGAGTTCAAGATCGATCCCAGCAAGGCCATCCCGTTGGACGAAGTGGAGCCTGCCGCCGAGATCGTCAAGCGCTTTGCCACCGGCGCCATGTCATTGGGCTCGATCAGCACCGAGGCCCACAGCACACTGGCGCTGGCGATGAACCGCATCGGCGGCAAGAGCAACACCGGTGAAGGCGGCGAGGACCCGGCGCGCTACCGCAACGAGCTCAAGGGCATCGCCATCACCGATGGCACCAAGGTGTCGCAGGTCGTCGGCGAGAAGCAGATCGAGGCCGACTACGCGATGAAGGCGGGCGACAGCCTGCGCTCGAAGATCAAGCAGGTCGCCTCGGGCCGCTTCGGCGTGACCACCGAGTACCTGGTCTCGGCCGATCAGATCCAGATCAAGATGGCCCAGGGCGCCAAGCCGGGCGAGGGCGGCCAGCTGCCGGGCGGCAAGGTCTCCGAGTACATCGGCAAGCTGCGCCACTCGGTGCCGGGCGTGGGCCTGATCAGCCCGCCGCCGCACCACGACATCTACTCGATCGAGGACCTGGCCCAGCTGATCCACGACCTGAAGAACGTGAACCCCAAGGCCGACATCAGCGTCAAGCTGGTGTCCGAGGTGGGCGTGGGCACGATCGCTGCCGGCGTGGCCAAGTGCAAGGCCGACCACATCGTCATCGCCGGCCATGACGGCGGCACCGGCGCCTCGCCGTGGTCGTCGATCAAGCACGCCGGCACCCCGTGGGAACTGGGCCTGGCCGAGACCCAGCAGACCCTGGTGCTCAACCGCCTGCGCGGCCGCGTGCGGGTGCAGACCGACGGCCAGATCAAGACCGGCCGCGACGTCGTCATCGGCGCGCTGCTGGGCGCCGATGAGTTCGGCTTCGCCACCGCGCCGCTGGTGGTCGAGGGCTGCATCATGATGCGCAAGTGCCACCTGAACACCTGCCCGGTGGGCGTGGCCACGCAAGACCCGGTGCTGCGCCAGAAGTTCTCGGGCAAGCCCGAGCACGTGGTGAACTACTTCTTCTTCGTCGCCGAAGAAGCGCGCCAGATCATGGCGCAGCTGGGCATCCGCCGCTTCGAGGACCTGATCGGCCGCGCCGACCTGCTCGACACCCGCAAGGCCGTCAGCCACTGGAAGGCCAAGGGCCTGGACTTCTCCAAGGTCTTCCATGTGCCGCAGGTGCCGGCCGGCGTGGCGCGCTTCCATGTCGATACCCAGGACCATGGCCTGGGCAAGGCGCTGGACGTCAAGCTGATCGAGAAGAGCCGCGCCGCCATCGACAAGGGCGAGAAGGTCCAGTTCATGGAGGACGCGCGCAACGTCAACCGCTCGGTCGGCGCGATGCTGTCGGGCGAGCTGATCAAGCACCGCCCCGAAGGCCTGCCCGACCACACGCTGTTCATCCAGATGGAGGGCACCGGCGGCCAGAGCTTTGGCGCCTTCCTGGCCACCGGCATCACGCTGTACCTGATCGGTGAAGCCAACGACTACACCGGCAAGGGCCTGTCGGGCGGCCGCATCGCGGTGCGGCCCTCGATCGAGTTCCGCGGCGACGCCACCAAGAACATCATCGTCGGCAACACCGCGCTGTTCGGTGCCACCAGCGGCGAGGCCTTCTTCCGTGGCGTGGGCGGCGAGCGCTTCGCGGTGCGCATGTCCGGCGCCTCGGCGGTGGTCGAAGGCACGGGCGACCACGGTTGCGAGTACATGACTGGCGGCACCGTGGTGGTGCTGGGCAAGACCGGCCGCAACTTCGCGGCAGGCATGTCGGGCGGCGTGGCCTATGTCTATGACGAGGACGGCCTGTTCGCCAAGCGCTGCAACACCGCCCAGGTCGCGCTGGACAAGGTGCTGCCGGCAGCCGAGCAGGAGGCCGGCATCCCGCGCGCCATCTGGCACCGCGATCAGGCCGACGAAACCCTGCTGAAGAAGCTGATCGAGGACCACCACAAGTGGACCGGCTCGCTGCGTGCGCGCGAGATCCTCGACAGCTGGACCGAGTCCCGCGCGAAGTTCGTCAAGGTCTTCCCGCACGAGTACAAGCGCGCACTGGGCGAGATCCACGCCGCCAAGGAAGCCGACGAGGCCGTCGGCAAGGCCAAGGGCAGCAAGGCGGCCGCCAAGGCCCCGGCCGCCAAGTAAACCGCCCCGAACACGAGGAATCACATCATGGGAAAGGTCACCGGCTTCCTGGAGTACGAGCGCATCGAAGAGGGCTACCTGCCCGTCGAGAAGCGCCTCAAGAACTACAAGGAATTCGTCATCGGCCTGACGGCCGAGCAGGCCAAGGTGCAAGGCGCACGCTGCATGGATTGCGGCACGCCCTTCTGCAACAACGGCTGCCCGATCAACAACATCATTCCTGACTTCAACGACCTGGTCTACAAGAACCAGTGGAAGCAGGCCTTCGCGGTGCTCTCCAGCACCAACAACTTCCCCGAGTTCACCGGCCGCGTCTGCCCGGCGCCCTGTGAGGCCGCCTGCGTGGTCAACGTCAACGGCGACCCGATCGGCATCAAGTCGCTCGAACACGCCATCATCGACAAGGCCTGGGAAGAGGGCTGGGTCAAGCCGCAGCCCGCGGCGGTGAAGACCGGCAAGACCGTGGCCGTGGTCGGCGCCGGCCCGGCCGGTCTGGCCGCGGCCCAGCAGCTGGCGCGCGCCGGCCATGCGGTCACGGTGTTCGAGAAGAACGACCGCATCGGTGGCCTGCTGCGCTACGGCATCCCCGACTTCAAGTTCGAGAAGACGCACATCGACCGCCGCGTGGCGCAGATGGAAGCCGAAGGCGTGGTCTTCCGCACCGGCACCATCGTCGGCGAGCTGCCCAAGGACTCCAAGGTCACCAACTGGGCCAAGGCCACGGTCAGCCCCGAGCAGCTCAAGGCCGAGTTCGACGCCGTGCTGATCACCGGTGGTGCCGAGCAGAGCCGCGACCTGCCGGTGCCCGGCCGCGACCTGGACGGCGTGCACTTCGCGATGGAGTTCCTGCCGCAGCAGAACAAGGTCAATGCCGGCGACAAGCTCAAGGGCCAGATCCGCGCCGATGGCAAGCACGTCATCGTGATCGGCGGCGGCGACACCGGCAGCGACTGCGTCGGCACCTCCAACCGCCACGGCGCCGCCAGCGTCACCCAGTTCGAGGTGATGCCCATGCCCCCCGAGCAGGAGAACAAGCCGCTGGTCTGGCCCTACTGGCCGATCAAGCTGCGCACCAGCTCCAGCCACGAGGAAGGCTGCCAGCGCGAGTTCGCCATCTCCACCAAGGCCTTCACCGGCGAGAAGGGCAAGATCACCGGCCTGACCACCGTGAACGTCGAGTTCAAGGACGGCAAGCTGGTCGAGATCCCCGGCACCGAGAAGTCCTGGAAGGCCGATCTGGTGCTGCTGGCGATGGGCTTCACCAACCCGGTGGCCACGCTGCTGGAAGGCTTCGGCGTCGACAAGGACGCCCGCGGCAACGCCAAGGCCCACACCGAGGCGGTGGGTGGTTACGCCACCAACGTGCCCAAGGTCTTCGCCGCCGGCGACGTGCGCCGCGGCCAGTCGCTGGTGGTCTGGGCGATCCGCGAAGGCCGCCAGGCCGCCCGCGCGGTCGACGAGTACCTGATGGGCAGCAGCGCCCTGCCGCGCTGAACAGCCTGCAAGAGCACAACGGCCGGGCATCTGCCCGGCCGTTGTCGTTTGCGCAACCCTCCTGCGTGACGCCCGTGTGAAGGCGGGCAAAGCCGCCATGGGGTCTTCAACCCCCATGCGACAATCTTCGGGTCATCCCTGAGATTGCATGGACCGCGACCCCTTCATCGAGATCGACCACGTCACCTTCGGGTACGACAGCCAGCGCACCATCCTCAACGACGTGTCGCTGGTCTTCGGCCGCGGCCAGGTCACCTCGGTGCTGGGCAACTCGGGCTGTGGCAAGACCACGCTGCTGCGGCTGATCGGTGGCGTGCACGCGCCCAGCAGCGGCCGCGTCGTGTTTGACGGCGAGGTGATCAACACCCGCGACAAGGACCAGCTCTACCGCCTGCGTCGGCGCCTGGGCATGCTGTTCCAGTTCGGTGCCTTGTTCACCGACCTGACGGTCTTCGACAACGTGGCCTTCCCGCTGCGCGAGATGACCGACCTGCCCGAGGCGCTGATCCGCGACATCGTGCTGATGAAGCTCGATGCGGTGGGACTGCGCGGCGCGGCGCCGCTGAAGATCAGCGAGGTCTCGGGCGGCATGGCGCGGCGCATTGCGCTGGCCCGCGCGATCGCGCTGGACCCCGAGCTGATCATGTACGACGAGCCCTTCGCCGGCCTCGACCTGATCTCGATGGGCGTGGCCGCCAAGCTGATCCGCACGCTGACCGACGTCACCGGCGCCACCACGCTGCTGATCTCGCACGACGTGCCCGAGTGCATGGCGATCAGCGACTGGGTGGTGCTGATGGCACCGGGCGGCCGCATCGTCGCCCAGGGCACGCCCAAGGACCTGATGGACTCCACCGACCCCGAGGTGCGCCAGTTCGTGCGCGGTGAGCCCGACGGCCCGATCAAGTTCCACTACCCGGCGCCGCCGGTGGCCGAGGATTTCGGCCTGGGAGGCCGCGCATGACGTGGCTGCAGACGCTGGGGCGGCGCACCCTGGACCAACTGGCCGGCTATGGCCATGCCGCGATCTTCTCCTTCGAGCTGCTCAAGGCGCTGCCCGCCGCGTTGCGCCGCTTCGGTCTGGTGGTGCAGCAGATCCACGCGATCGGCAACCGCTCGCTGGTCATCATCCTGGCCTCGGGCCTGGCGGTGGGCTTTGTGCTGGCGCTGCAGATGTACTACGCGCTGGTCACCTACGGCGCGGCCGAGTCGCTGGGCCTGATCGTCAACCTGGCGCTGGTGCGCGAGCTGGGGCCGGTGGTCACCGCGCTGCTGTTTGCCGGCCGCGCCGGCACCTCGCTGACTGCCGAGATCGGCCTGATGAAGGCGGGCGAGCAGATCGCCGCGATGGAGCTGATGGCGATCGACCCGCGCCAGCGCGTGCTGGCGCCGCGCTTCATCGGCGGCATCGTCGCCATGCCCCTGCTGGCCGCGCTGTTCTCCGCCATCGGCATCCTGGGCGCCTATGTGGTGGCGGTGCTGCTGATCGGCGTGGACGCCGGCAACTTCTGGTCGATCATGCAGGACCGGGTGGATGTCTGGCGCGATGTCGGCAACGGCATCGTCAAGTCCTTCGTCTTCGGCGTGATCTGCACCACCGTCGCGCTCTACCAGGGCTACGAGACCGAAGCCACGCCCGAGGGCGTGGCCTACGCCACCACCCGCACGGTGGTGAATGCCTCGCTGGGGGTGCTGGCGATGGACTTCATCCTCACCGCGCTGATGTTCTCCACCCCCTGAACGGACCCGGGAGATCTCCTCATGAACAAGAAAAGCATTGAAATCCTCGTCGGCCTGTTCGTCGCCCTGGGCGCGCTGGCCCTGGTGTTCCTGGCGCTGAAGGCCGCCAACCTGGGCAGCTTCGCCAGCGGGGGCGACACCTACCGCCTGCAGGCCCGCTTCGACAACATTGGCGGCCTGAAGGTGCGCGCGCCGGTGCGCTCGGCGGGTGTCAATGTCGGCCGTGTCACCTCCATCGTGCTCGACCCCAAGACCTACCAGGGCGTGGTCACGCTGGACCTGAACCGCGGCGTCGAATTCCCCAAGGACTCCTCGGCCAAGATCCTCACCGCCGGCCTGCTGGGCGACCAGTACATCGGCATCGAGCCCGGCGCCGACGAGAAGAACCTGGCCGCGGGTGATGTCATCCGCCAGACCCAGTCGGCCGTTGTGCTGGAAAACCTGATCGGGCAGTTCCTGTTCAACAAGGCCGCCGAGGCCGGTGACGGAGAGAAGAAATGAAGACCGCTGCGTTGCTGCTGGTCCTGGGGCTGTCCGCCACGCCGCTGTGGGCTCAGAGCGCTGCCCCTGAGGCCGCCGACGCAGCCGCCTCGACCACCTCGCCCACCTCGCCCAAGGACCCGTTCGAGCGCGGCAACCGGGCCGTCTACCGTTTCAACGACAGCGTCGACAAGGCCGTGCTCAAGCCCGTCGCCGAGGCCTATGTGGCCGCCGTCCCCGAGCTGGTGCGCTCGGGCGTGGGCAACTTCTTCGGCAACATCGGCGACGTCTGGTCGGCGGTCAACAAGCTGCTGCAGGGCAAGGTGGTTCAAGGCGCGCAAATGACGATGCGCGTGGCCACCAACACCGTGTTCGGTCTGGGCGGCCTGCTGGATCCGGCCACCGAGATGGGGCTGGAGCGCCAGAGCGAGGACTTCGGCCAGACCCTGGGCTACTGGGGCGTGCCGTCGGGGCCCTATCTGGTGCTGCCGCTGTTCGGCCCCAGCACCCTGCGCGACGCCGCTGCGCTGCCGCTGGACAAGACCGCGGTCAACATCGGCCGCGTGATCAATGACGATGGCGGCGTGATCGCCGCCAATGGCCTGCAGCTCACCCAGACCCGCTCCGAGCTGCTGGGCGCCTCCAAGCTGCTGGGCGATGTCTCGCTGGACCCCTATGCCTTTCTGCGCGACGCCTACCTGGCGCGTCGCCGCAACCTGGTCTGGGACGGTGACCCGCCCGACGAGGACCCCGCGCAGTAAGCGCACGATTTGTCACGCCCCGGCGGTGAACCGCTGCCGGCCCGGCGCGTTGAGGGAGTACCGCGCGGCCTTCATGCCGCGCTCATCCGAGAAGGAAAAGCCGATGTTTGAATCCGCTCTGATCGCCCGCTGGACCGCGCCCGCCGTGCTGGCCGTGGCCGCCCTGGTGGCACCGGCCGCGCAGGCCCAGGCCGTCACGGCCGATGCCAAGATCCAGGCGCTGTCCACCGAGGTGCTCGACACGCTGAAGGCCGACAAGGCCATCCAGGCCGGTGACGTGGGCAAGATCAACGCCCTGGTCGATGCCAAGGTGATGCCGCACGTCAACTTCCAGCGCATGACCGCCTCGGCGGTGGGCCGCGCCTGGCGCACCGCCACGCCCGAGCAGCAGCAGCGCCTGCAGGCCGAGTTCAAGACCCTGCTGGTACGCACCTATGCGGGCGCGCTCAGCCAGGTCAAGGACCAGACCATCAAGCTCAAGCCGCAGCGCGGCGGCGCTGACGACACCGAAGTGGTCGTGCGCACCGAGATCAAGGGCAAGGGCGAACCCATCCAGCTGGACTACCGCCTGGAGAAGGCCGGCACCGACTGGAAGATCTACGACGTCAATGTGCTGGGCGTGTGGCTGGTCGACCAGTACCGCAACAGCTTCGCCACCGAGATCAATGCCAACGGCATCGATGGCCTGATCAAGTCGCTGGCCGACAAGAACGCCAAGGCGGCGACGGGCGGCAAGGCCTGATGCTGGCGCTGCCCGCCCAACTGACGCTGCGCGAGGCGCGCCAGACGCTGGCCACGCTGTCCGGCGAACTGGCCTCGGCCCAGGGCGAGGCGGTGGTCGATGCGTCGCCGCTGACCCAGATTGATTCGTCGGCACTGGCCGTGCTGCTCGAGCTCAAGCGCCAGGCCGCCTCGCGCGGCCTGCGCTTCGAGGTGCGCGGCGCCCCCGCGCGGCTGCAGGACCTGGCGCGCCTGTACGGCGTGCAGGCGCTGCTGGCGCTGTCCTGAGGCTACTCGGGCTGCAGATAGCGCCGCTGGCGCAGGTTGCGCTTGATTTCCTGCAGCACCGGCCGGCGGGCCGGGCCCAGGCGCAGCGCCACGCCGGTGGTCAGGATGTCGATGATCATCAGGTGCAGCAGGCGCGAGACCATTGGCACGTAGCGCTCGAAATCCTCCGGGTGGTCGGCCGGCAGCAGGATCTGGCCCGCCGACTGCAGCAGCTGCGCCAGCGGTGAGCCACTGGCGGTGATCGCGATCAGCGAGGCGCCCTTCTTCAGGGCGATCTCGGCCGCATCGATCAGGTCCTTGCTGCGGCCCGAGTTGGAGATCACGATCACGCAGTCCCCCGGCTGCAGCATGGTGGCGCTCATCACCTGCACATGGCCGTCGCCCAGCGCGGCCGAGTTGATGCCCAGGCGGAAGAACTTGTGCTGCGCGTCCTGCGCCACGATGCCCGAGTTGCCCACGCCGTAGAACTCGATGCGCCGGCCCTGCTGGGCGGCTTCGGTGAGCGCAGCCATGGCCCGGTCGAAGGCGTGATTGGTGGCGTCGTTGCGGTACTTCAGCAGCGCGCTGACCGCGTTGTCGATCACCTTGACGATGATGTCGCCGGGCTTGTCGTCCTCGTCCACCGCGCGGTGCACGAAGGGCACGCCTTCGTTGACCGTGCCGGCCAGCTTGAGCTTGAAGTCGGCCAGGCCGTCATAGCCTACGCTGCGGCAGAAGCGCACCACGGTGGGCTTGCTGACGTGCGAGCGCTCGGCCAGCTCACCCACCGGCATCGACGCAAAGCTGCGCGGATCGGCCAGCACCAGCTTGGCAACGCGCTGCTCGGCGGGCGGCAGGGCAGGGATGGAGGCGCGGATGCGGTCGAGCATGTCGGGGGACACCAGTTGGCCGTGGATTGTCGCGCCTGAACGCCCATGCGCCCAGCGCGCGCCCACGGGGGCGGCACTCACCGAGCCCATCAGGGCCGTGCTCCAGTCGCGGCTCATTGCTCTTCCGCCCAGGCGCAGCCATCCCGCGCCACCAGCGCACTGGCCGCGGCCGGGCCCCAGCTGCCGGCGGCGTAGGTCTTCAGACTGCTGCCGTCACGCTGCCAGGCGTCCAGGATGGGCTCGACCCAGCGCCAGGCCTGCTCCTGCTCATCGCTGCGCACGAACAGGTTCAGGCGGCCGGCGATGGCGTCCAGCAGCAGGCGCTCATAGGCGCCCACGCGGTCGCTGGGGAAGGCCTTGTCGAAGTCCAGGTCCAGCGACACCGGCGCCAGCGCGTCGCTGGTGCCCGAGCCCTTGGCGGCCAGCATGTGCAGCTCCAGGCCATCCTCGGGCTGCAGCTTGATGACCAGCTTGTTGGCCAGTGTCGGGCCCGGGAAGATCGGGTGCGGCACCGGGCGGAAGTTGACGACGATCTGCGCGTCGCGCGCCGCCAGGCGCTTGCCGGTGCGCAGGTAGAAGGGCACGCCGGCCCAGCGCCAGTTCTGCACTTCGGTGCGCAGCGCGACGAAGGTTTCGCAGTGGCTGCCGGCCGGCACCTTGACCTCCTCCAGGTAGCCCGGCACCTTCTTGCCGTCGGCCGTGCCGGCGCGGTACTGGCCACGCACCACGTCGCGCGCCACGCTTTCGGCGGTGAAGGGCTTGAGCGAGCGCAGCACCTTGAGCTTCTCATCGCGGATGGCGTCGGCGTCATTCGTGGACGGCGGCTCCATCGCGATCATCGTCAGCAGCTGCAGCGCATGGTTCTGGATCATGTCGCGCAGCGCGCCGGTGCGGTCATAAAAGTCGCCGCGCGTGCCCACGCCCAATGATTCGGCCAGCGTGATCTGGATGTTGGCGATGCTCTCGCGTCGCCACAGCGGCTCGAACAGGGCATTGCCAAAGCGCAGCGCCATCAGGTTCTGCACGCTGGGCTTGCCCAGGTAGTGGTCGATGCGGAAGGCCTGCGTCTCGGTGAACACCGAGCGCACCACGCGGTTGATCTCCTGCGCGCTGGCCAGGTCGTGGCCCAGCGGCTTTTCCAGCACCACGCGCACCTTGGGGCCGTTCAGGCCGGCGGCACCGAGCTGTTCGCAGATCACCGGAAACAGGTGCGGGCTGGTGGCCAGGTAGAGCACCGCGGTATCCGCCCCGCGCTCGTCCAGCCAGGCCTTCAGGCCGGCGTAGTCGGCCGGCTGCGACAGGTCCATGCGGCGGTAGTGCAGCAGCTCGGCGAAGCGGGCGAACTCCTCGTCGCTGGGCCGCTTGGACGGCTCGACCTCGGAGAAGCGCTCCTTGATGAAGGCGCGGTAATCCGCGTCGCTGCGGTCATCGCGCGCCACCGCCAGGATGCGGCCGCCACCGGGCAGCTTGCCGTGGCGGAAGGCCTGGAACAGCGCCGGCATCAGCTTGCGCCAGGTGAGGTCGCCGGTACCGCCGAAGAACACGAGGTCGAAGGACATGGTGATGTAATTAAGTTACCATTCCGATGATGCATGAGTTTCTTTTGCGGGTCAATCGGGGCAGGGACTTGGCCCTGGTTGGATGTAACCGACTCGAACCCCGGGCCGCGGTTGGTCGGGTTCTAATTCCGTCTGGAACGCGCCTTGCTGGCGCTGCTGCAACCGAAAGATGCGATGAACCAGCTTGACCAACTCAAGGCCTACACCACGGTGGTGGCCGACACCGGCAACTTCCACCAGATGGCGCAGTACGCGCCGCGCGACGCCACCACCAACCCCTCGCTGATCCTGAAAGCGGTGCAGCAGCCGGCGTACGCACCGCTGTTGAAGGACACGGTGGCAGCCCACCGCGACCAGCCGCTCGATGTGATCGTCGACCAGGTGCTGGTGCGCTTCGGCCTGGAGATCCTGAAGGTGGTGCCGGGGCGCGTCTCCACCGAGGTCGACGCCCGCCTGTCCTTTGACCGCGCCGCCACCGTGGCCCGCGCGCGCCGCCTGATCGCGCTGTACGAGGCCGCCGGCATCCCGCGCGAGCGGGTGCTGATCAAGATCGCCGCCACCTGGGAGGGCATCCAGGCCGCGCGCGAGCTGGAAGCCGAGGGCACCCACTGCAACCTGACGCTGCTGTTCTCCTTCGCCCAGGCGGTGGCCTGCGGCGATGCCGGCGTGCAGCTGATCAGCCCCTTCGTCGGCCGCATCTACGACTGGACCAAGAAGCAGGCTGGCGCCGCCTGGGACGAGGCCGCGCAGTCCGGCGCCAACGACCCCGGCGTGCGCTCGGTGGCGCGCATCTTCAACCACTACAAGAAGCACGGCATCGCCACCGAGGTGATGGGGGCGAGCTTCCGCAACATCGGCCAGATCACCGCGCTGGCCGGCTGCGACCTGCTGACGATCAGCCCCGAGCTGCTGGCCAAGCTGCAGGCGGCCGAGGCGCCGCTGACGCCGGCGCTGGACGCCGCCACCGCGCGCGACCTGGACCTGCCGGTGGTGCACCACGATGAAGCCTCGTTCCGCTACGCCCTGAACGAGGACGCGATGGCCACCGAGAAGCTGGCCGAGGGCATCCGCCTGTTCGCCGCCGACGCAGCCAAGCTCGACACCCTGATCCTGGGAGCCTGACCATGGCGCATCCGCGTTGCGACGAGACCATCGCCTGGACCGCGCTGGGCGGCCACTTCGAAGCCCATGGCCGCGAGCTGGACCTGCGCGAGGCCTTCGCCCGCGATGCCGACCGCGCCGCCGCCTTCTCGCTGCAGGCGCCCGAGGTCTTTGCCGACCTGTCGAAGAACCTGTGGGACGACAGCACCCGGCGCCTGCTGGTGGAGCTGGCCGAGGCGGTTCAGCTGCCCACCCGGCGCGACGCCATGCTGGCCGGCGAGCCGATCAACACCACCGAAGGCCGCGCCGTGCTGCACACCGCGCTGCGCGCACCGCGCGGCGCCGGCCCGTTCAGCGACGAGGTGCACGAGGTGCTGGACCGCGTGCTGGCCTTCGCCGAACGCATCCGCGACACCGCCAGCAGCGGTATCACCGACATCGTCAACATCGGCATCGGTGGCTCCGACCTGGGCCCGCGGATGGCGGTGCCGGCGCTGGACGCCCACAGCCACCCGGGCCTGCGGCTGCACTTCGTGTCCAACGTGGATGGCCACGACATCGCACCGGTGCTGCGCCGGCTGAACCCGGCCACCACGCTGTTCATCATCGCCAGCAAGACCTTCACCACGCAGGAGACGATGGCCAACGCTGGCGTCGCCCGCGCCTGGTTCCTGGCCAAGGGCGGCACCGACACGCGCAAGCACTTTGTTGGCGTCACCACCAACCTGAAGGCGGCGGCCGAGTTCGGCATCACCGAGACCTTCGGCTTCTGGGACTGGGTGGGCGGTCGCTACTCGCTGTGGAGCGCGATCGGCCTGCCGCTGGCTATCGCCATCGGCGCTGACCACTTCCGCGCCTTCCTGGCCGGCGCGCACGCGATGGACCAGCATTTCGCCCAGGCCCCGCTGCGCGAGAACCTGCCGGTGCAGCTGGGCCTGCTGGACGTCTGGTACCGCAACTTCCACCACTTCAGCAGCCGCTCGGTGGCGCCCTACCACCAGGGCCTGAAGCGCTTTCCGGCCTACCTGCAGCAGCTGGAGATGGAGTCCAACGGCAAGCGGGTGGACACCGACGGCCGCGCGCTGCGCCTGGGCACCAGCCCGGTGGTCTGGGGCGAGCCCGGCACCAACGGCCAGCACGCCTACTTCCAGATGCTGCACCAGGGCACCGACGTGATCCCGGTGGAGTTCATCGCGGTCAAGACCCCCACCCACGATCACGCCGAGCTGCACACCAAGGCGCTGGCCAACTGCCTGGCGCAAAGCCAGGCGCTGATGCTGGGCAAGACCGCGGCCGAGGCCGCCACCGAAAGCGCCCCCACCGCATCGGCCACGCTGGACCGCACCGTGCTGTCGCGCCACCGCAGCTTCCCCGGCAACCGCCCCAGCACGACGCTGGTGCTGGAGGCACTGACGCCGCGCGCGCTGGGGGCCTTGATCGCGCTCTATGAGCACCGCGTCTTCACCAGTGCCACGGTCTGGGGCATCAACGCCTTCGACCAGTGGGGCGTGGAGCTGGGCAAGGCGCTGTGCAACCAGTTGCTGCCGCGCTTCGGCTCCGGGGACTTGTCCGGGCTGGACGGCTCCACGGCGGCGCTGCTACAACGTCTGCGTGCCTGATCAACCCGAGGACGCCCGATGAAGCCCACCCACCTGATCTTCGATTTCGGCGGCGTGGTCTTCCAGTGGAACCCGGTGCGCCTGATCGCCCGCGTGCTGCCCGAGCGGGCCAACACGCCTGAGGCCGCCGACCATTGGAAGGACCGCTTCTTCCAGGGCTACACCGGCGACTGGGGCGCGTTCGACGGCGGCCACGCGACGGCCGTGGAAACCGCGCAGCGCATCGCCGCCCGCACTGGGCTGACGCTGTCCGAGGTGCAGGCGGTGCTGGATGCGGTGCCCGACGCACTGGCCCCGGTGCCCGAGATGGTGGCCTTGCTGCGCCGGTTGCGCGTGGCCGGCCACAAGCTCTACTACCTCTCCAACATGCCGGCGCCCTACGCCGAGCACCTGCGCCGCACGCACGATTTCCTGCTGGGCTTCGAGGACGGCATCTTCTCGTCCGAGGTGCGGCTGCAAAAGCCCGACCCGGCGATCTATGCGCTGGCGCTCAAGCGCTTCGAGATCACGCCGCGCGACAGCCTGTTCATCGACGACCACCTGGCCAACATCGAGGCCTCCAACCGCTTCGGCCTGCCGGCCCTGCTGTTCACCGACCCGCAGCGGCTGGAGCGCGACCTGGCCTCACGCGGCGTCCGCTGCTGACAGACGTGAGCGCGCCCGGCGCCACTGGCGGTCGCTGCTGAAGCCGGCCAGCGCCAGCGCACGGGCCATGGGCCAGCCCGCGGCCAGGGCCTCGCGCATGAACGCGCTGCGCACCCGCTCCACATAGTCGCGCGGCGTGCAGCCCACGTGCTCGGTGAACAGCCGGCCCAGGTGGCGCGGCGTCACATGGGCCACCTCGGCCAGGCGCTCCAGCGTCCAGTCCTCGGCCGGGCGCTCGCCCACCGCGTTCTGCACCCGGTGCAGCGCCGGGTGCAGGTGGCTGCGCCCGGCCAGCAGCGGCGAGCGCTCGGGATCGCCGGCCCCGCGGCGGTGGAACACCACCAGCACCTGCGCCACCTCGGCCGCCAGCGCTTCACCGGCATGCCGTGCGATGCAGTGCAGCGCCAGGTCGATGCCGGCGGTCACGCCGGCCGAGCACAGCAGGTTGCCGTCGTCGACGAAGACCCGGTCGGGCAGCACCCGCGCCGCCGGGGCCAGCCGGGCCAGGTCGTCCAGCAGCTCATGGTGGGTGGTCGCGCAGCGGCCATTGAGCAAGCCGGCATCGGCCGCCAGCAGCGCGCCCGAGCACACCGTCAGCAGGCGGTGCGGCGCGTCGGGCTCCGCCAACGCGGGGGCCAGCACGCGGCCCAGCCAGTCGCGCGCGGCCAGCCAGGGGCGGCGCTGGCGCACCACCTCGGCCGCCTCGCCCGGGCGGCCCAGCAGGACCACCCAGCAGGGCCTCGGCCCCAGCGAATCGGGCAGCGGCTCGATGGCCGACAACTGCGCGCCCACCGAGGACAGTACCTGCGCCTGCGGCCCCACAAAGCGCAGCCGCCACAGCGGCGCGCGCCCCTGCCGGGCCAGCGCCTGGTTGGCCAGCCGCCAGGCCTCGGCCGGGCCGGCCAGGTCCAGCAGCAGCGTGTCGGGCAGGACGACGAACAGCACCTCGACCGGCGCTGCCGCCGACGGGCTCAGGCCGGCTGTCGGCATGCGGCGCGCTCTAGCGCCTCGTCCACGCTGACCAGGGTCGCGAAGCGGCCGGCCAGCACGGTGGCGGTGCGCTCGGTGATCTCGTCAGCGCTGAGCAGCGCGCCGCTGGGCGTGCGCATGTCAAAGGTCAGCGTGGCGTCGGTGCAGTAGTCGACCTGCCAGCCCTCGTCGCTGGCGTGGCGGGTGGTGGTCTCGCAGCACTGCTCGGTGCGGATGCCGGCCACGATCAGGCGGCCGATGCCCTGCTCGCGCAGCCACACCGCCAGCGGCGTGCCGACCAGCGCGCTGTGGCGGTGCTTTTCCACCGTCAGTGCGGCGCTGAAGTCGACCAGGCCGTCGAGGGGGCGGATCAGTCCGCTGGCCTGGGCAAAGGGGTTGTCGGCCTGGGCCGGGCCGTCGGTGTGGAAGACGCGCACGATGGGCAAGCCTGCCCGCTCGGCGCCCTGCACCAGGGCATTGCAGTGCGCCAGAAACGGACGCGCCCGATCGGCGTTCCAGTAGGGCCGGGCGACGAAGCTTTGTTGCACGTCGATCAGCAGCAGGGCGGTGGTGGTCATCTCAGGGCATCTGGTCAATGAGGAGGATGCCATGGTCGCCGCAGTGGCGTCCACCGCCCAGGCCGGCAGTGGACCGGCTGCGGTCAAAAAAAGACCAGATGATTCAGCGCGGCGCCAGCCACCGCTCGGCCAGGCGCACCCACAGTGCGGCGCCGGTGGGGATGAGGGCGTCGTTGAAATCGTAGTGCGGGTTGTGCAGCGTGCAGGGGCCCAGGCCGTGGGTGGCGTCAGAGTAGGCGCCGCGGTGGTCGCCCTCGCCGTTGCCGATCACGAAATAGGCGCCCGGACGCTCCAGCAGGAAATAGCTGAAGTCCTCGGCGCCCATCGTCGGGTCGAACTCGTGGGTGCGCTCCGCACCGACCACCTCCTGCATCACCGAGCGGACGAAATCGGCCTCGGCGTCGTGGTTGATGGTGGGCGGGTAGTTGCGCACGAACTCGAAATCGACCGTGGCGCCGAAGGCGGCGGCGGTGTGGCGCGCGATCTCGCCCATGCGCTGCTCGATCATGTCGAGCACGGGGATGGTGAAGGTGCGCACCGTGCCCTCGATCACGCACTGGTCGGGCACCACGTTGGTGGCCTCGCCGGTGTGGATCATCGTGACCGAGATCACCGCCGCGTCGGTGGGCTTCTTGTTGCGCGTGACGATGGTCTGGAAGGCTTGCACCATCTGGCAGGCCACCGGCACGGGATCGATCCCGTTGTGCGGCAGCGCGGCGTGCGAGCCCTTGCCGCGGATCGTGATCTTGAATTCGTTGCTGGAGGCCATGGCCGGGCCGCGGCACACCGCCAGGTCGCCCGCGGGCAGGCCGGGCCAGTTGTGCATGCCGAACACCGCGTCCATCGGGCAGCGCTGCAGCAGGCCGTCCTTGATCATCTCGCGGGCGCCGCCGCCGCCTTCCTCGGCCGGCTGGAAGATCAGGTAGACGGTGCCGTCGAAGTTCCGCTGCGTGGCCAGGTGCTTCGCCGCCGCCAGCAGCATCGCGGTGTGGCCGTCGTGGCCGCAGGCGTGCATGCGGCCGGGGTGGCGGCTGGCATGCTCGAAGGTATTGAACTCGGTCATCGGCAGCGCGTCCATGTCGGCGCGCAGGCCCACGGCGCGCTCGCTGCTGCCGGCCTTGACGATGCCCACTACGCCCGTGGTGCCCAGGCCGCGCACGATCGGAATGCCCCACTCGGTCAGGCGCTGGGCCACCACATCGGCGGTGCGCACCTCATGGAAACACAGCTCGGGGTGGGCGTGCAGGTCGCGGCGGATCTGGGTGATCTCGTCGTGGTGGGTGCGGAGGTCGTCAATCAAGGCCATGGGGGCGATCTTAGCGGGCGGGGCCCGACCCCGGTGGGCCGGGGGTCAGCGGCGCACGCCGCCGTCTGCGGTCAGCATCGACAGCTCGACGAAGCGCGAGGCCACGTGGTTGCCGGCTGAGAAGTTGACTGTGAAACCGCCCAGCGAGAAGTTCTGCAGCGCCTCCAGGCCACCCACCAGGCCGTCGGGGCTGATGCTGCGGGCGCGCTTGAGGCCTTCGATCAGCACTCGCGCGCCGATGTAGCCCTCGATGCCCGAGTAGTTGGGCCGCAGGCCGCCGCCGGCCTTGCGCACCAGGTCCAGGTAGTCGCGCACGATGGCGATCGACTGTGTGTAGGGGTAGGGCATGACCTGGCTGACCATCACGCCGTGCGCGTCCTTGCCCAGCTCGTCGGCCAGCGCCTGCGTGCCGACGAAGGACACGTTGTAGAAGGTGCCGCCATAGCCGGCCTGGCGCGCCGCGCGGACGAAGGCGGCGCAGCTCTTGTAGGCACTGATCTGCACCACGGCGTCGGGCCGGGCGGCGACGATGGCCTTCACGGCCGCCGCCACCTCCACCGTGTTGCGCTCCACCGTGCCCACCGCCACCGGCTCGAGCTGCTGCGCCTTCAGGGCCTTGACCACGCCGTCCAGTCCGGCCTGGCCGTAGCTGTCGTTCTGGCGGAACACGGCGATGCGCTTGAGGCCCAGGCCGGTCAGCTGGCGCACGATCAGCGCGGTCTCGTCGTCGTACGAGGCGCGCACGTGGAAGACCTGGCGCAGCGCCGGCTCGCGCAGCGACATGGCGCCGGTGAACGGGGCGATGAAGGGTGTGCGACCCTCCTTGACCAGCGGCAGCGCCGCCAGCGCGGTGGGTGTGCCCACATAGCCGAACAGCGCGAAGACCTCGTCCGACAGGAAGCGCGCGGTGTTGGCCTTGCAGCGCTCGGGGTCGTAGCCGTCGTCGAGCGACTGGATCTCGATCGTGATGCCGTTCAGGCCGCCGCCGGCATTGAAGGCGTCGAAGCACAGCTTGGCGCCGCGGTTGAGCTCAATGCCGAGTTGCGCGGCCGGCCCGCTGAACGCGGCCGACTGGCCCAGCACGAGGCGGTTGCTGCGCTGGGCGCGGCCGCTCAGCGGCCAGCCCAAGGCGGCCGCACCCAGCGCGCCCAGCGTCTGGCGACGATGGAGATTCATTCTGGACTCCCAACGAGTTCGGTGTTGTGGGTGGGATTCTGGCAGCGGAATCAGCTGTTTCAGCGAGACCCTGCGCTCGATCGTGGGAGGCGGCTGTGCCATCATCCCCGCCCATGAGCGAGTCCCTGCGCACCGTCCACGCCGCCTGCCCGCACGACTGCCCCGACACCTGTGCCATGAAGGTGACGGTGGACGGCGAGCGCATCGTGCGCATCCAGGGCGATCCGGACCACCTGACCACCCACGGCGCGCTGTGTACCAAGGTCTCGCGCTACGCCGAGCGTACCGACCACCCCGAGCGCGTGCTGACGCCGCTGCGCCGCGTTGGCGCCAAGGGCGAGGGCCGCTTCGAGCCGGTGGGTTGGGACGAGGCGCTGGACGACATCGCCCGCCGCCTGGGCGCGATCGCGGCCCGGGAGCCCGAGGCCATCGTGCCCTACAGCTACGCCGGCACGATGGGGCTGGTGCAGGGCGAGAGCATGGCGGCGCGCTTGTGGCACCGCCTGGGTGCCTCGCGCCTGCACCGCAGCATCTGCGCCGAGGCTGGCGGCGAGGGCCTGGCCGCCACCTATGGCGGCAAGCTGGGCATGCATGTGCAGCACTTTGCCGAGAGCCGGCTGATCCTGGTCTGGGGCAGCCACTCGATCGCCTCGAACCTGCACTTCTGGACTTACGCCCAGGCCGCCAAGCGCGCTGGCGCCAAGCTCGTGGCCATCGACCCGCGCCGCACCGAGACCGCCGAGAAATGCCACCAGCACCTGGCACTGCGCCCGGGCACCGACGGCGCGCTGGCGCTGGGCCTGATGCACGAGTTGATCGTCAACGATTGGCTGGACCAGGACTACATTGACCGCCATGTCGAGGGCTGGCCGGCGCTGCGCGCGCTGGCGCTGCAGTGGCCGCCCGAGCGCAGCGCCGCCGCCTGCGGGCTGACCGCGGATGAGGTGCGCGGCCTGGCGCGTGACTACGGCACCACCGCCCCGGCGGCGATCCGCCTGAACTACGGCATGCAGCGCGTGCGCGGCGGTGGCAATGCGGTGCGCCTGATCGCGCTGCTGCCCTGCCTGACCGGCGCCTGGCGCCACCGGGCCGGCGGCCTGCTGCTGTCGGCCTCGGGCTGGGCCGCGCCGGCCAAGGCCAGCGCCTGGCTGCAGCGGCCCGACCTGCTGGCCGGCCGCCAGCCGCGCACCGTCAACATGAGCACCATCGGCGACGCGCTGCTGCACCCCGGCGGCGCCGGCTT
The DNA here is from genome assembly GCF_018069755.1 of Ideonella aquatica. GTDB lineage: Bacteria > Pseudomonadota > Gammaproteobacteria > Burkholderiales > Burkholderiaceae_C > Ideonella > Ideonella aquatica. The sequence goes on from NZ_JAGQDE010000002.1 coordinate 394,615, forward strand.
CGGCCCGAAGATCGAGGCCCTGGTGGTCTACAACAGCAACCCGGTGGCGGTGGCGCCCGAATCGGGCAAGGTGGTGGCGGGCTTCCGCCGCGAGGACCTGTTCACCGTGGTGCTGGAGCACTTCCTGACCGACACCGCCGACCACGCCGACTACGTGCTGCCCGCCACCACCCAGCTGGAGCACTGGGATGCCCACACCAGCTACGGCCACACCTGGGTGCTGATCAACCAGCCGGCCATCCCGCCGCGCGGCCAGGCGCGCTCGAACGCCGAGATCTTCCGCCAACTGGCCGCCCGCCTGGGCTTCAGTGAGCCCTGCTTTCAGGACAGCGACGAGGCCCTGGCGCGCGGCGCCTTCAACGACAGCATCGACCACGCCGCACTGTGGCGCGACGGCTGGACCCGCCTGCCGGTGCCTGACGCGCCCTTCGCCAACGGCGGCTTCGCCACGCCCAGCGGCAAGGCCCTGGCCACGCCGCTGCCCCAGGTGGTGCTGAACCACGAGTGCGCCGAGGCCACGCCCGAGCTGGCCGCGCGCTACCCGCTGGCGATGATCTCGCCGCCGGCGCGCCATTTCCTGAACTCCACCTTCGTCAACGTCAAGAGCCTGCGCGCGATCGAGGGCGAGCCCTGCCTGGAGATGCATGCCGACGACGCCGCCGCCCGCGGTCTGGCCGACGGCCAGCCGGTGCGCGTCTTCAACGACCGCGGCGAGCACCACTGCGTGCTGCGCGTCAACGGCCGCGCCCGGCCCGGCGTGGTCAACGGCCTGGGCGTGTGGTGGCGCAAGTTCGGCCGCAATGGCACCAACGTCAACGAACTGACGCACCAGCAGCTGACCGACCTGGGCCAGGCACCGTCCTTCTACGACTGCCTGGTCGAGGTGGCGGCGCTGTGAGCCGAGCCGCATGCGCTGGGGTCGCGCGCTGATGTGGGCGGGCGCCGGCTCGCTGCTGCTGGTGCTGGCCGCAGCCGGCACGCTGTGCCTGAGCAGCGGCTGCACGTCGATCGGCTACCTGGCGCAATCGGCCGGTGGCCACCTGGGTCTGCTGTCGGCCGCCCGGCCGGTGGAGCAGGTGATCGCCGACCCCGCCACGCCCGAGGCCCTGAAGCAGCGCTTGGCGCTGACCCAGCGCATTCGCGACTATGCGGTGAGCGAGCTGGGCCTGCCCGACAACCGCAGCTACCGCGCCTACGCCGACATCCACCGCGCCGCCGCGGTGTGGAACGTGGTGGCCGCGCCCGAGCTGTCGCTGCAGCTCAAGACCTGGTGTTTTCCGGTGGTGGGCTGCGTCAGCTACCGCGGTTACTTCGACCCCGCGGCGGCCGAGGCCTATGCCGCCACGCTGGCGCCCGAAGGCTGGGAGACCAGCGTCTATGCGGTGCCGGCCTACTCCACGCTGGGCTTCTCCGACTGGCTGGGCGGCGACCCGCTGCTCTCCAGCTTCATCCAGTGGCCCGAGGGCGAGCTGGCGCGTCTGATCTTCCACGAGCTGAGCCACCAGGTGGCCTACGCCGAGGGCGACACGGTCTTCAACGAGAGCTACGCCACCGCCGTGGAACGCCTGGGCGGCGCGCGTTGGCTGGCCGAGCGCGCCAGCGCCGACGCGCGCGAGCAGTACCAGCGCTTCGACCAGCGCCGCCGCGAGCTGCGCGCGCTGACCCAGGCCACGCGCGACCGGCTGGACGCGCTGTACCGTGGCCCCGGCAGCGAGGCCGACAAGCGCGCCGGCAAGGCCGCCGAGATGGCCCGGCTGCGAGCCGAGCATGAGCGCCTCAAGCGCGAGCGCTGGGACGGCTACACCGGCTTCGATGCCTACATCGCCCGCAGCAACAACGCTTCGCTGGGCGTGCAGGCGGCCTACCATGCCTGGGTGCCGGCCTTCGAGGCGCTGTTCGAGCGCGAAGGCCGCGATTTCCGGCGCTTCCATGTGGCCGTGCAGCAGCTCGCTGGCCGGCCCCGAGACCAACGCGAGGCCGCCTTGCGTGCCCTGCAACCCTGACGGAGACCCCACCGATGTCCGAGATCCGCATCCGCCGCGAGCACACGCTGGGCCTGAAGAAAGCGCGCGAGATGGCAATGAAGTTTGCCGAGGATGTCGAACAGAAGTTCGACATGGAGTGCACGATCTACGAGGGCGAGACTAGCGACCTGGTCGAGTTCACGCGCTCGGGCGTGCGCGGCCAGCTCGAGGTCAGCGGCGAGCACGTGGACCTGTACGCCAAGCTGGGCCTGCTGCTGGGCGCCTTTGCCGGCCAGATCGAGGCCGAGATCACCAAGAACCTCGATACCGCGCTGGCCAAGGCCGCCAAGAAGAAGTGAGGCGCGGGGCCGGGTGCCCCGCCCGGCTCACTTGAGCGACTCGATCAGATCGATGTACTGCTGCATCGCGTCGTCGGCCGAGGTGCCCTTCAGGCCATCCCAGGCGTCAAACTTGGCGCGGCCCACCATGTCGGTGAAGCCGGGGCGCTTGCCTTCGACATCGCCGGCCGTGGCCTGCTTGTACAGGGCGTAGATCTTCAGCAGCGTCATGTTGTCCGGCTTCTCGGGCAGTTGCTTGCTCTCGGTCACGGCTTGCTCGAAGGCAGCTTTCAGATCGGCCATGGTCGGTCTCCTGCGGTGTCGGGTGTGGGAAAGTCTGGCTTGACGCTGGCGATGTTACCCAGCATCGTCACTGGCTGGTTTGCCCATTCTCTAGAGGAAGCTCCCCATGTCTGCACCGCGCGCCGAGCGCATGTCACGCGTCGACTACGCCTGGCTGCGCATGGACTCCGACGCCAACCTGATGATGATCGTCGGCGTCTGGCTGCTTGAGCCGGCGCTGGGCCTGGCCGAACTGCGCGAGCGCGTCGGCGGCGCGCTGCTGAAATACGGGCGCTTTCGCCAGAAGGTGGTGCACGACGCGCTGGGCGCCAGCTGGGTCGAGGACGAGGCCTTCGACCTGGACCACCATGTCACCGCCGAGACCCTGGACGTGCCGGCCGGCACCACGCCCTTGGAGGCCTTGAAGACCCGCGTGGCCGAGCTCACCGGCGAGGCGCTCGATGCTGACCGCCCGCTGTGGCAGTTTCACCTGGTCGAGTGGCTGGACGAGGGCGACGGCCAGGGCCGCAGCGCACTCATCGCCCGCGTGCACCACTGCGTGGGCGACGGCATTGCGCTGATCTCGGTGCTGCTGTCGATCACCGACGGCGGTACGCCACCACCCGTGCGCGAACACGAGGACGAGCCCGCGCCCGACGCCACCGAATGGCTGGCCGATGTCTTCATCAAGCCGGTGGCCGACGTGACGATCAAGGCGATCGGCCTGACCGGCGATGGCATGGCCAAGTCGATCGAGCTGATGGCCCACCCCACGCAGCCGCTGGCCGGCGGGCTGGAGATCGCCCGCATCGGTGCGCAGGCGGTGTCCGACCTGGCCTCGCTGGCGCTGATGCCCGATGACTCGCCCACGCGCCTGAAGGGCAAGGCCACGCCCGGCAAGCGCGTGGCCTGGGGCGAGCCGCTGCCGCTGACCGAGGTCAAGGCCGTCGGCCAGGCGCTGGACGCGTCGATCAACGACGTGCTGCTGAGCTGCGTGGCGGGTGCCATCGGCAGCTACCTGCGCGAGCGGGGCGAGGACACCGCGGGCAAGGAGATCCGCGCGATGATCCCGTTCAACCTGCGCCCGCTCGACCAGGCCTGGAAGCTGGGCAACCGCTTCGGCCTGGTGCCGTTGGTGCTGCCGATCGGCATCGAGCACCCGATCGAGCGCCTGGCCGCGGTGCGCGCGCGCATGAACGCGCTCAAGGGCGGCTACCAGCCGGTGCTGGTCTTCGCGCTGCTGGCGCTGGCCGGCCTGCTGGTCAAGCCGGCACAGGACGCGATGCTCAACCTCTTCGCCAAGAAGACCACCGCGGTGATGACCAATGTGCCCGGCCCGCGCGAGGCGCTGCGCATGTGCGGCCGCACGATCCGCCAGGTGATGTTCTGGGTGCCGCAAAGCGGCGACATCGGCCTGGGCGTGAGCATCCTCAGCTATGCCGGTGGCGTGCAGTTCGGCCTGATCACCGACGACGCGATGTGCCCCGACCCGGAAGCGATCATCGAGCGCTTCCAGCCCGAGTTCGAGCAGCTGCTGTACCTGGCGCTGATGCTGCCGTGGGGCGAGGACTGAACCAGCCTCAGTCCTCTAGTTCCGCCTTGGCCATCTCCACGTCCAGCCGCTCCATCGCGTCCATCGGCGTGCAGCCGGCAGCCTCCTGGTACAGCGCCTCGGCTTCGGCCATGCGCTTGTCGCCTTCCAGCATCACCAGACCGTTGGCGTACTCCACGCGGGCGATCGCGCTGGCCGGGTTCAGCTTGAGCGCTTCCTTGTAGAGCTTCAGGCCGGTGGCGGCGTCGGCGCCCTGGGTCTTGCCCAGCAGCTTGCCGACCTTGTCGATCACCTCGGCATGAAAGGCGGCCAGCGCGATATGGGCGTCGGCATGCTTGGGGTTCAGCTGGATCGCGGTTTCCAGCGCGGTCTTGACCTTGCCGCCCAGGCCCTGGGCCAGCGCCTTGGTGACGCTGATGCCCTGGCTGTAGCGGCCCAGCGCATAGGCCTGCAGGTAGTGGGCGTTGGCGTTCTTGGGCTCGGCCTCGGCCAGCGCACCGGCGCGCTCGGCCACCTCGGTGAACAGGGCCAGCTTGACCTTCTCGCTCTTTTCCAGGTAGTTGGCGTAGATCGCCTGCGCCTTGTTGGCGGCATTCAGGCCCGAGCCGCCCGCCTTCAGGCCGGCCTCCACCGCCTTCTGGAACTGGCCGGCGTGGTAGAGCGCCCAGGCGGCCTGGGCGGCCTCGTCCTTGGGCCAGGGCTCGGCGTCACCGGCGTGCAGACGCGCCCAGTGCTTCTTCAGCGCCGCGGCGTCGTAGGTGTAGTCGGCGGCGTCATACGGAAAGGCGGTCCACTTGGCCATGGGTGTCTCCTGTCGGTGTTGTGGCTCGGAATCAGGGCTGGCGGTAATCGGCCGCCAGGCGGTGCAGGTGATCGCGCTGGGCGGGTTCCAGGTAGGGCTCCAGCAAGCTCAGCACATGCCAGGCGCCGCGCGCCAGCGTGGTGGCGGCATGCTCGGCCTCCAGCGCCTTGCGCGGCTCACGCACGAACTCGTAGCTCAGCCAGTAGGTCAGTATCACCACCATCGCCTGCGCGGTGGCCGGGCCGGCGGGCTGCTGGGCGGGCATGGCGCCGCCGCGCAGCAGGCCGCGCAGCAGGGACTCCACCGCCTGGGTGGTGTGCTTGAGCACGAACTGGAAATGGGTCTCCAGCCGCCGGTTCTTGCTGAGCAGATCGTTGAGGTCGCGGTAGAGGAAGCGGTGCTCCCAGATCAGCTCAAACAGCATGTGGAAGAACAGCCAGGCGTCCTCCACATGGCGCACGTCATCGGCGGCGCTCAGCAGCGGGTTCAGGGCCTTCTCGTAGCGGTCGAACAGCGCATTGACCAGCTCGTCCTTGGCCGGGTAGTGGTAGTACAGGTTGCCGGGGCTGATGCCCATCTCGGCCGAGATCAGCGTGGTCGAGACATTGGGCTCGCCGAATCGGTTGAACAGGTCCAGCGTGACCTCAAGGATGCGCTCGGCGGTGCGGCGCGGCGGTTTCTTGCTCATGGGCCCGCCGAGTATGCACCGGCTTGATGCGCCCTGTTCTAGAGCCTGCTCCCAAGGCGACGCTCCAGGACGGCGCTACAAGGGCGGCATCGTGTAGCTGCCGTTCAGGCGCAGTGTGCGGTCGCCGGGCAGTTGGCCGCGGGTGCGCTCGGTCAACACGAGCTCGACGTAGCTCAGCGTGACCACGCCATCGCCGTCTGGCGCCGATACGCTGACCCCGGCGCAGGCCGCCGCGCCCTCGCAGCTGAATCGCTGGCCGTCGCGGCGGCGGAACACCACGCGGGAGACCACACCGCTGCGGGTCTCCAGCTGCAGGTTGTCCGCCGCCGACCAGTCGGCGCCCTCGCGCCGCACCAGGGCCGTGCCGATGCTGTAGACCTCGTGGCCCGGGCCGAGCAGGCGGTGAGTCACCAGGTCGTAGACCCCCCACTCGTCCATCGCCGCCTGGCTGGCCTTGCAGACCTCGATCAGCAGGCCCTCGTCGCTGGGCTTGGCCAGCACGCCGCCCTCGCCAAAGCCACAGGTGGTGGCGAAGTTCTGCCGCTCGTCCTGCACGGTCATCGTCGCGCGCAGGCGCAGGCCCTCGCCGCCGCTGGGCGCACCGGTGGCATCGACGGCGGGCAAGGGCGTGTCGTCGAGCACCACCTGGCGCCAGTCGTCGGCATCGGCGGCCGACACGCTGACCCCGCTGCAGGCCGCCCCCAGGCAGCGGTGGCTGACCCGATCGGTCTCGCCTTCGCGCTGCCAGACACTCACCGACACCACGCTGCGGTCGGCCACCGTGAGCTCAACACGCCGCGGGTCGGCGCCCTGCAGATCGGTCAGCAGGTAGATCTGGCGCAGACGACCGCTGGTGAAGGCCGCAGGCGCGTCGCCACAGTAGCCGCTGATGGCCCCGCTGTCGGGGATCAGCCAGACGCGGTTGTCGCTGCACTCCAGCGGCGGAAAACTGCGGCCACCGGCAGCGGCCAGCAACTGGCCGCTGAGGCGGGCGCTGCGGCCATCGGCGGCCTGCAGCGACAGGTCGGTCAGGTCGATCAGGCGCTCGCCGCGTTCGTCCGGGGCGCCGATGCGGATCCCGGCGCAGCCGGTGCCGTCGCAGCGCCAGCTCAGCCCCTCGTGCTCCAGCACCACCGAGCTGAGCACGCCGGTGCGCACGCGCAGCGTCAGCGTGTCGCCAAAGACATCCTCGAAGCGGTGGATCACGGTGTCCAGATCGAGCGGGTCATTGCCGGTCGAACGCGCCTGCGGGCACAGGTCGCGGCGCTGAGCGTCGCGCAGGACGGCCACGCGCAGGCCCTGGCAGCGGCCGGCCTGGGCCAGCAGTTCAGTGACCAGGCCGGCCATGTCGCGGCCCTGCGCCGCCAGCGCTGACTGCAGCGACCGCAGGCGGTCAAACATCGGGTCGCCGGCCTGTGGGGTGAAGGCGGTGGTGGTAAAGCTGGCGCTGCCGCGCCAGTCCAGGCCCAGGCGGCGCCACAGGTGGTAAGCCACCTGCTCCTGCGCGGCCTGGATCTGGGCGTCGGTGACGGCAGGCACGCCGCCCTGGGCGCCCAGATTCTCGAAGAAGGTGTCGGGATCGGCCTGCAGCAGCTGCGCCACGACCAGCGTGCTCAGCGGCGTCAGATTGGCCACGCCGGGCTGGGTGACCAGGGCGTGGACGAAGCGCCCCTCGCTGCGCGCCGAGGCCAGCAGATAGGGGCCTTCCAGCTGGTCCAGCGTCACCTCGTAGGCGGTGCCTGAGAGGATGCTGCTGGCGGTGCGCGCCAGACCGCTGCGGCCCTTGACGGTGATGTCGATCGAGCGCTGCTCGGGCGCCAACGCGTCGGTGGCGACGCCCTGCATCTGCGGGGCCTCGGGCAGCGGCGTCTCGGCCGCTGGCCCGCCGCCCCCGCAGGCCGCCACCAGCAGGGATGTCAGCAGAGCGGCCAGCGCAGCGCGGATCACTTGCAGACGTAGGCGCTGGCGTAGACCTCGACATCAGGCTGGCCTTCCTCGCCACCCTGGTGCAGGCGCAGCTTGTTGCCCACCTGTGCCGGCTTGATGCCATTGGCGCAGATCTGGTGCACCATCATCCACGGCGACCAGGGGCTGCTGAACGAGAAGGGCGGGTTGGCGTCGGGGTCGTCGGCGTTGGTGTCCGAACGGAAGTCGATCCAGGCGTTGTTGCGGGTCGGGTTCAGGTCACCCTTCTTCGAGCCTGCGTACTCGCCCAGGCCCTTTCGGGTGCGGCCGGCGTACTCCATGTACTTGTAGGCCTTGGCGGTGGCGGCCGAGGTGCCGTTGTCGACCGTGCCCATGAAGTAGGCGATCTGCGCCGGCTGGTCGGGCTTGATCGCGCGGGTGAAGTCATTGATCTCGAAGGATTCGCCGGTGCTGCCCCAGTCGGTGCTGTCATTGAGCTCCACCCGGGTGCCCAGGATGTAGCTGTTGCTGCCGTCGCAGACCTGGCTGGTGCCGGCGCACCAGACCCAGTCGTGCAGCGTGCCGACCTGCACCGTGTTGACGGTGATCGGCGTGGAGGTGGCCTTGATGCGGGTGTAGCCCGGCATGCTGGGCGAGCCCGGCAGGCCATCGACCTTGCAGGTGCTCAGGTTCGGGTCCTGGGTCTGCTGGCCGCCCTTGCCGGTCTTGGGGTTGCAGACCGACAGCACCGGCGTGCCGGCATCCGAGACGGTGACCCAGTCGGCCTGGGCGGCGGAGGCGGCCAGCAGCGTGGCAGCCAGGGGGATCAGTCGGTACATCATGAGCGTCTCCTGTGGAGTGGACAAAGGCGGCGCGCCAGTGGCGGCCTGGGACAAGAAGCGGTGAAGGGCATCAGCCGGTGCCCCCCCAGTCGATCGTGATGCCGAGCTGGATCTGGCGCGGTGCACCCGGCGCCACCAGCGTGCTGGGCCGCCAGTCGGCGCTGTTGTAGTTCCAGCCGCTGGGCCCCTGCACGCCGTGGGTGCCGTCGGTGAAGGGGTTGATGCCCAGGCGGCCGGCACTGGCATAGCGGCGATCAAGCAGGTTGCGCACCTGCAGGAACAGGCTGACGCCCTGGCGCCACTGCCAGCGGGCATCCAGGTTGAGCAGCGCGTAGCCGGGCAGGCGGCCCGGCTCGGTGAACGGCCGTCCCGGGTTGACCGGCGCCTGCTGGTAGCCCTCGGCCGGGCAGGAGGTGAGCGAGCAGTAGTACTGGCCGGTCTCCTGGTCACTGCCGCTGCCCTGGTGGCGGTTGTTCTCGTTGCCGCGTACGAACACGCCTGAGCGCGCCTGCAGTGCCAGACCCAGCTGCAGCGCCGCCGTGGCCTGCCAGCGCAGCTGCAGGTTCAGGCCATGGCGTGGGATGCCGGGCATCTCGGCGCCGGGCATCACATGGATCATGCGGTAGGTGCCGTAGCCGCGGTTGAGCGTGGCGCCCGGGGTGGGCAGGCCGGTCTGGCCTTCGAGGTAGCGGTCGTCGCCGCTGCGCGAGTTCTGGTCGAAATCGGCGCTGCTGTTGCGCGGGCTCAGGGTGTAGAACTCGGACTCGAAGCTGGCGCGGGTGTAGCTGTAGTTGGCGCTCAGCTGCCAGGCGCCGACCCGGCCGCTCAGGCCCATCTCGGCGCCCTGGCGGCGGGTGCGGCCGATGGTGTCGAAGTAGCTGCGGCCGTCGCCCACGCCGACGAAGTACAGGTCGTCCTGCAGGTCGGTGCGAAACGCGCTGAGGTTCCATTCCCAGCCCGCGCCCAGCGTGCCGCGTGCCCCCAGCTCGCCCGACAGTGAGCGGATCTGCGGCAGGTAGGGGTCGCCCGACAGCGTGGTGGGCAGGTTGCAGCCCGGGCCCACCAGGCTGCGCGCGGTCTTGCCCAGCGCCGGGTTGTCGGGGTTGCGCAGCACCGGTGTGGGGTCGAAGGCGCAACCCAGTTCCACCACCGACGGCGCGCGTGCGCCTCGGCTGAGGTTGCCGAACACATGCAGCCGCGGCAGCGCCTGCCAGTTGACGCCCAGCGAGGGATTCAGCGAGCTGTACCTGAACGACTCTTCGGTGATCGTGCGGCCCTGCAGGTAGCCCTGCAGTGGCGCGCTGCCGGTGCGCAGCTCATGCAGCGCCACGTTGGCCGACGAGGCCCGCACCGCCAGCCGGTTGTCCACCGTGGCGCGGTTGTAGCGCGCGGCGGCGCTCAGGCTGAGCCCGGGCCACAGCGTCCAGCTGTCGCTGGCGAACAGGCTGACGGTGGTGCTGCGGCCGGCGAAGTCGTTGCCGACGATGTCGTGGCTGGCGGCGTAGTACTGACCGTCGATCGCCTGCGCGGCGCCCAGCACCTGGCGCGTGGGCGACAGCAGGCCCAGGCGCTGGCTCATCGCGTAGGTGGTGCGGGCGCGGTCGATCGACGCCCCCACCATGAAGGCATGCGGCCGGGTGTTGCTGTTGAACTGCAGCGCCAGGCCGGTGACCGTCTGGCTCAGGCCGGTGCGGGTCAGCAGGCCGTTGGGCGTGCCGGCGATGACGCCCGGTCCATCGCCGAAGGCATCGTTGGCGCCGTTGCGCGGGATCGGGATGCGCGGGTCGCTCGGGTCAGGGATGGCGTCGTGCTCGATGTCGAAGTCATCGAAGCCCTCGTAGATGTCGCCATTGAGGCCGCTGCGGCGGCTGCGGCGCCAGTAGGCCTGCGCGGTCAGGTTGCGCCAGTCGTCCAGGTCATACTGGCCCGACAGGCCCAGCTGGATCACCGTGTTGTGCGCCTGGTCGGGCGCGCTGAACACGCTGCGCGGCTGGGCCTCGGCCAGCGCCATGGGCAGCAGGCCGTTGCCGATCAGCGTGCTGTCGGCGGCCAGCAGGCTGCTGGTCAGGCTGCCGCGTTCGCCATGCCAGTCGAGGCGGCCAAAGGCCTGGGTCACGCGGCTGGGCGAGTGGTCGCGCCAGCCGTCCTCGTCGAAGTGGGTCAGGGCCACGAAGGCGCCCAGGTCCTCGTCGTGCTGGCCCGCGCTGACGCGCAGCTCGCGCCGGCCAAAGCTGCCGCGGCTGAGGTCGGCCTCCACTCCGGGCGCCGAGAAGCCGCTGCGGCTGCGCAGCGCCAGTGCGCCGCCCAGGGTGTTCAGGCCGAACAACGGGTTCGAACCGGGGAACAGGTCGAAACGCTCCAACGCGTTCATCGGGATCAGGTCCCAGTTGACGACATCGCCAAAGGGCTCGTTGACCCGCACCCCATCGAAGAACACCGACAGGCCCTGCGGCGTGCCCACCTGCGGGCTGGCGGTGAAGCCGCGGAAGTTGACGTCCAGCTGGAACGGGTTGCCGGCGTAGTCATTGATGCTGACGCCCTGCATCTGGCTGTTCATGAAGTCGCCGATGTTCAGCGACCGCGACTGGCGCAGCTCGTCCTGACTGGCGCTTTGCAGGTGCGCCGGCACCTGGTCGCGCGACAGCGCCAGACCGGGCACCGGGCCGACCTGGATGCGGCGCCGGCCAGTGACCAGCACGCGGCCGATCGGCTCCTGCACCTGGGCTGTCTCGACCGTGGCCTCGGCCGCCGGGCGCTCCTGGGCTGCGCCCAGGCCCGGCAGTGCGGCCAGCAGGGCCAGGCTCAGGCAGGACACAGGGGGACGAGGGCGGAAAGGACAGGGCATGGGCACGGGCTCGGGCGCACCTCGGCACGAGGGCGGCGACGGCCTGTGGGCCGCGCAAGCATGCTAGGCGGCGATCCTGGGTTCGGCCGTGGGAAGACTTCCCGTGTCCGCTCAGGGTGTTGCCGGAGCGGGTTGGACCCGCCCCCTAGAATCACGGCCCATGCCTGCCGTTTCTTTCCAAGAGGTCGCCAAGACCTACAGCGGCGCGCGGGGACAGGTGCGGGCGCTCGACGGCGTCAGCTTCGACATCGAGCCAGGCGAGTTTTTCGGCCTGCTCGGCCCCAACGGCGCCGGCAAGACCACCCTGATCAGCATCCTCGCCGGGCTGGCGCGCGCCAGCGCCGGCCGCGTCACGGTGATGGGCCACGACGTGGTGGCCGATTACGCCGCTGCGCGCCGGGCGCTGGGCATCGTGCCGCAGGAGCTGGTCTTCGACCCCTTTTTCAATGTGCGCGAGGCGCTGCGCATCCAGAGCGGCTACTTTGGCGTGCGCCACAACGATGACTGGATCGACGAGCTGCTCGCCGGCCTGGGCCTGGCCGACAAGGCGAACGCCAACATGCGCCAGCTCTCGGGCGGCATGAAGCGCCGCGTGCTGGTGGCGCAGGCGCTGGTGCACAAGCCGCCGGTGATCGTGCTGGATGAGCCCACCGCCGGCGTGGATGTGGAGCTGCGCCAGACGCTGTGGCAGTTCATCGCCCGCTTCAACAAGCAGGGCCACACCGTGCTGCTGACCACCCATTACCTGGAAGAGGCCGAGGCGCTGTGCGGCCGCATCGCAATGCTCAAGCAGGGCCGCATGGTCGCGCTGGACCGCACCGCCAACCTGCTGGCCGATGCCAAGGGCAGCGTGCTGCGCTTCAAGACCGACGACACGCTGCCGCCCGACCTGGCCGCACGCGCCCGGGTGACCGGCCGCATCGCCCAGGTGGCCACCAAGGACGCGGCCGGGGTGGAAGCCGTGCTGACCCGCCTGCGCGAGGCCGGCGTGCGCATCGAGGACCTGGAGATCGGCCGCGCCGACCTGGAGGACGTGTTCCTCGCCATCATGCAGGGAGCCGCGCGATGAACCGCCATCCATTTCAAGGTGCGCGCACGCTGTTCTACAAGGAGGTGCTGCGCTTCTGGAAGGTCAGCTTCCAGACGCTGGGCGCGCCCATCCTGACCGCGGTGCTCTACCTGATGATCTTCGGCCATGTGCTGGAGGATCACGTCACCGTCTACGGCCGCGTGCCCTACACCGCCTTCCTGATCCCCGGGCTGGTGATGATGAGCCTGCTGCAGAACGCCTTTGCCAACACCTCGTCCAGCCTGATCCAGAGCAAGGTCACCGGCAACCTGGTGTTCCTGCTGGTGACGCCGCTGTCGCCCTGGGCCTGGTACCTGGCCTATGTGGGGGCATCGGTGGCGCGGGGCATGGCGGTGGGGCTGGGCGTGCTGCTGGTGACGATGTGGTTCTCACCGCCCGGGCTGGACAACCTGGCCTGGGTGCTGGTGTTCGCGGTGCTGGGCGCCACGCTGATGGGCTCGCTGGGCCTGGTGGCCGGCCTGTGGGCCGAGAAGTTCGACCAGATGGCCGCCTTCCAGAACTTCATCGTCATGCCCATGACCATGCTGGCCGGGGTGTTCTACTCGATCCACTCGCTGCCGGAGGTCTGGCAAGCGGCCAGCCACTTCAACCCCTTCTTCTACATGATCGACGGCTTCCGCCACGGCTTCTTCGGCGTGTCGGATGTGTCGCCCTGGCTGAGCCTAGCGGTGGTGGGCGGCTTCACCGTGGCGGTGGCCGCCTGGACGCTGCGGCTGCTGCACAGCGGGTACAAGCTGCGGGCCTGATCGGGGCGGAAGGCATCGGCGATAATCGCCGGATCATGGCCGATCCCACCCCCGCCCAAGTCAAGAGCTTCATCGCCGCCGGCCTCGCCTGCGAGCACCTGGAGGTGGACGGCGACGGCCGCCACTTCTACGCCACCATCGTCTCGCCGGCCTTCCAGGGCCTGCCGCGGGTGCGCCGCCACCAGCTGGTCTATGGCGCGCTGGGCGAGCGCATGCGCGAGGAGATCCACGCGCTGTCGATGAAGACGCTGACGCCGGCCGAATGGGCGGCCGATGGCGCCCAGGGCGGCCTGCAGCCGCTGGCGCCCCACTGATTTCTCTGATCCCGGTCGGTGCCGCGCGCAGCGGGATCGGCCCTGCTGCCTTTCCAGATGGACAAACTCCTGATCCGCGGCGGACGCCGCCTCCATGGCGAGGTCCGCGTCTCCGGCGCCAAGAACGCCGCGCTGCCCGAGCTGTGCGCCGCGCTGCTCACTGCCGAGCCGGTGGTGCTGCACAACGTGCCGCGCCTGCAGGACGTGTCGACCATGCTCAAGCTGGTGCGCCACATGGGCGTGACGGCCGAGCGCGACGACAACGGCACGGTGCAGCTGAACGCTGCTGACCTGACCAACCCCGAGGCGCCCTATGAGCTGGTCAAGACCATGCGCGCGTCGGTGCTGGCGCTGGGTCCGCTGGTGGCGCGTTTCGGCCACGCCAAGGTCTCGCTGCCGGGCGGCTGCGGCATTGGCTCGCGGCCGGTGGACCAGCACATCAAGGGCCTGCGCGCGATGGGCGCCGAGATCGATGTCGAGCACGGCTACATGATGGCCCGGCTGCAGCCCGGCCTCACCCGGCTGCGCGGCGCGCGCATCACCACCGACATGGTCACCGTCACCGGCACCGAGAACCTGATGATGGCCGCCGCGCTGGCCGAGGGCGAGACCGTGCTGGAGAACGCCGCCCAGGAGCCCGAGATCCCCGACCTGGCCGAAATGCTGATCCGCATGGGCGCCAAGATCGAGGGCCACGGCAGCAGCCGCATCCGCATCCAGGGTGTCGAGCGCCTGCATGGCTGCGAGCACAGCGTGGTGGCCGACCGCATCGAGGCCGGCACCTTCCTGTGCGCGGTGGCCGCCACCGGCGGCGATGTGCTGCTGCGCGAGGCCCGCGCCGATCACCTGGACGCGGTGATCGAGAAGCTGCGCGATGCCGGCGCCACCGTGCTGGAAGAGGCCGGCGGCGTGCGCGTGCGCAGCGAGGGCCGGCTGAAGGCGCAGAGCTTTCGCACCACCGAGTACCCGGGCTTTCCCACCGACATGCAGGCGCAGTTCATGGCACTGAACATCGTCTCCGAGGGCGCCTCCACGGTGACCGAGACGATCTTCGAGAACCGCATGATGCACGTCAACGAGTTGCTGCGCCTGGGCGCACGCATCCAGACCGACGGCCGCACCGCGATGATCGAGGGCGTGCCGCGCCTGTCGGGCGCCACCGTGATGGCCACCGACCTGCGCGCCTCGGCCTGCCTGGTCATCGCCGGCCTGGTGGCCGAGGGCGAGACCGTGGTCGACCGCATCTACCACCTCGACCGCGGCTACGACCGCATCGAGCGCAAGCTCGGCGCGCTGGGTGCCGACATCGAACGGATCTCGTGATGATCACCCTTGCCCTGTCCAAAGGCCGCATCTTCGAAGAGACGCTGCCGCTGCTGGCGGCGGCCGGCATCGAGGTGCTGGAAGACCCCGAGAAGACCCGCAAGCTGATCCTGCCCACCAACCAGCCCGACGTGCGCGTGGTGCTGGTGCGCGCCACCGACGTGCCCACCTATGTGCAGCACGGCGGCGCCGACCTGGGCGTGGCCGGCAAGGACGTGCTGCTGGAACACGGCGGCGAGGGCCTGTACCAGCCGCTGGACCTGAACATCGCCAAGTGCCGCATGAGCGTGGCGGTGCGCGAGGGCTTCGACTACGCCGCCGAGGTGCGCCAGGGCACGCGGCTGCGCGTGGCCACCAAGTACACCGAGGTGGCGCGCCAGCACTTCGCCGACAAGGGCGTGCACGTGGATCTGATCAAGCTGTATGGCTCGATGGAGCTGGCGCCGCTGACCGGCCTGGCCGATGCCATCGTTGACCTGGTCTCCACCGGCAAGACGCTGGTGGCCAACAAGCTGGTCGAGGTCGAGCACATCATGGAGATCTCCTCGCGCCTGGTGGTCAACCAGGCCGCGCTGAAACTCAAGCGCGACCGCCTGCGGCCGCTGATCGACGCCTTCGCCTCCGCCATCCCGGCCTGATCATGTCTGCCCTGAACCTGCGCCAGCTCGACACCCGCTCCCCCGACTTCGACGCCGAGTTCGCCCGCCTGCGCCACTGGTCGGCCGATACCGACGCGGCCATCGAGCAGCGTGTGGCCGACATCCTGGCCGACGTGCAGGCCCGCGGCGACGCCGCGGTGCTGGACTACACCGCCCGCTTCGACGGCCTCGCCGCCGGCAGCGTGGCCGCACTCGAGCTGACCCGCGAGGAGCTGAAGGCCGCGTTCGACGCCATCACCCCCGCCCAGCGCCATGCGCTGCAGGCCGCCGCCGAGCGCGTGCGCAGCTACCACGAGCGCCAGCTGGCCGCCAGCGGCCAGAGCTGGAGCTACCGTGACGAGGACGGCACCCTGCTGGGCCAGAAGGTCACGCCGCTGGACCGCGTGGGCATCTATGTGCCCGGCGGCAAGGCGGCCTACCCGTCCAGTGTGCTGATGAACGCCATCCCGGCCCATGTGGCTGGCGTGGGCGAGATCATCATGGTCGTGCCCACGCCCAAGGGCGAGAAGAACGCGCTGGTGCTGGCCGCCGCCTATGTGGCCGGCGTGACCCGCGCCTTCACGATCGGCGGCGCCCAGGCGGTGGCCGCGCTGGCCTATGGCACCGCCACGGTGCCGCCGGTGGACAAGGTCACCGGCCCCGGCAACGCCTATGTGGCCAGCGCCAAGCGCCGCGTCTTCGGCCAGGTGGGCATCGACATGATCGCCGGCCCCAGCGAGATCCTGGTGCTGGCCGACGGCAGCACCCCGCCCGACTGGGTGGCGATGGACCTGTTCAGCCAGGCCGAGCACGATGAGCTGGCCCAATCCATCCTGCTGTGCCCCGACGCCGGCTACATCGCCCAGGTGCGCGCCGCGATCGACCGCCTGCTGCCCACCATGCCGCGCGAGGCCGTGATCCGCGCCAGCCTGGAGGGCCGCGGCGCGCTGATCGTCACGCGCGACATGGACGAGGCCTGCGCGATCAGCAACCGCATCGCGCCCGAGCACCTGGAGGTCTCCAGCGCCGAGCCCCACCGCTGGGAGCCGCTGCTCAAGCACGCCGGCGCGATCTTCCTGGGCGCCTACACCTCCGAGAGCCTGGGCGACTACTGCGCCGGCCCCAACCACGTGCTGCCCACCTCGGGCACCGCGCGCTTTTCCTCGCCGCTGGGCACCTACGACTTTCAGAAGCGCAGCAGTCTGATCGAGGTCAGCGAGGACGGCGCGCAGGTGCTGGGCGTGATCGCCGCCGAGCTGGCCTATGGCGAAGGGCTGCAAGGGCACGCCCGAGCCGCGGAAATGCGCCTCAAGCGCTGAGCCGCTGCGGCAGCGGCAACTCTCCAAAAGCCTCCACCGGCAACACGCACTCGACGCGGCCTGCGGCGTCACGCACCTGGGCCGTGAGCCACGGCCAGGCGCTTTCGCTGGCTTCAATCAGGCCCTGGTTGGGTTCGTCCCACACGGCATGACTGCCCTTGGGCCCGAGCTGGTGGACGCGCAGCAGCTGGCCGGAGGCGGCGTCCCATAGGCGCAGGGAGTTGTCTCTGCTGGCGGAGACCACGCGTGCGCCGTCTGGAGAAAAGGCGCAGGCCTGGACTGGGCCCGAATGGCCCACCCAGGTAGCCAGGCACTGGCCGGAGGCGGCGTCCCACAGGCGCAGGGTGTTGTCATCGCTGGCGGAGACCATGCGGGCGCCGTCTGGAGAAAAGGCGCAGGCCTGGACCCAGTCCGAATGGCCCGCCCAGGTGGCCAGGCACTGGCCGGAGGCGGCGTCCCACAGGCGCAGGTTGTTGTCATCGCTGGCGGAGACCACGCGGGCGCCGTCTGGAGAAAACGCGCAGGCCTGGACCGGGCCCGAATGGCCCGCCCAGGTAGCCAGGCACTGGCCGGAGGCGGCGTCCCACAGGCGCAGGGAGTTGTCCCAGCTGGCGGAGACCACGCGTGCGCCGTCTGGAGAAAAGGCGCAGGCCTGGACCCAGTCCGAATGGCCCGCCCAGGTGGCCAGGCACTGGCCGGAGGCGGCGTCCCACAGGCGCAGGGAGTTGTCTCTGCTGGCGGAGACCACGCGGGCGCCGTCGGGAGAAAAGGCGCAGGCCTGGACCCAGTCCGAATGGCCCGCCCAGGTGGCCAGGCACTGGCCGGAGGCGGCGTCCCACAGGCGCAGGGTGTTGTCATCGCTGGCGGAGACCACGCGGGCGCCGTCTGGAGAAAAGGCGCAGGCCTGGACCGGGCCCGAATGGCCCGCCCAGGTAGCCAGGCACTGGCCGGAGGCGGCGTCCCACAGGCGCAGGGAGTTGTCTCTGCTGGCGGAGACCACGCGTGCGCCGTCTGGAGAAAAGGCGCAGGCCTGGACCGGGCGCGAATGGCCCGCCCAGGTGGCCAGGCACTGGCCGGAGGCGGCGTCCCACAGGCGCAGGGAGTTGTCCCAGCTGGCGGAGACCACGCGTGCGCCGTCTGGAGAAAAGGCGCAGGCCTGGACCGGGCGCGAATGGCCCGCCCAGGTGGCCAGGCACTGGCCGGAGGCGGCGTCCCACAGGCGCAGGGAGTTGTCTCTGCTGGCGGAGACCACGCGTGCGCCGTCGGGAGAAAAGGCGCAGGCCTGGACCGGGCCCGAATGGCCCGCCCAGGTGGCCAGGCACTGGCCGGAGGCGGCGTCCCACAGGCGCAGGGAGTTGTCCCAGCTGGCGGAGACCACGCGGGAACCGTCGGGTGAAAACGCGCAGGCCTGGAGCGGACCGGAGTGGCCTAGTTGGGGCAGCCACCTGGCGGTGAGGCCAGCGCCGGTCGGTAGGGCACCCTCGCGCGGCGGCCCGTGCCAGGACCGGTTGTGTGGCTGCCCACGGCGTGTCGCCTTGCAGCACCCAAGTGGCATGGGTGCGAACCTCATCGAACCGCCCCCCGGCCCAATGCACCTGCCGCATCCGGCTGCCCAGGAGCGAGCTGTCTTGCAACTGCACCTGAGGCGCCTGCACACGCAACCACTCACAACGATCCAACTGCGCACCTTGCAGGCGGGCCCGGTCCAGCCGTACGTCGTGCCACACGGTTTCGCGCAGCTCACAGCCACTGAAATTGGCGCCCATCAGGTTCAGCGGTTCAGTGGCCGAGCGGCCCTTGAAGGACCAGCCATGCAGGTGGGCACCGCGCATGTCGAAGCCAGCCAGGCTGGGGCAGGGCCAGCCGCGCCGGTGCGCCAGCAGGGCATAGCGCAGGTGCAACTCGCTGGCCTGGGCCAGGTAGTGTGGTTGCCAGGCCCTCAGGGTGGCGAGCAGGGCGGGCCCTTCGCCGTCGTCATGTGCTTCTTGCAGGCTCTGCGCCAGAAACTCCAGGGTCTCGTCGCTGGGGATGGGCAGTTGCCAGAAGGCGCGCTGGCCGATGCGCAAACCTTCCACCAGGTGCTGCGCGAGAAAGTACTCCTGCATCGAGCTGTGGGCAAACCGAAAGCCGCTGCGCATGCTGCCGTTGGGGCCGGCCACATCCTCGCGGGCCAGGAAGGTGGCGGTGCGCAACTGCTCTTCCAGCTTCTCCTTGTCGTAGCTGCCGTAGAGCTTCTGCATCGCCGGGCGGGAGTCCATCCATTCGTGGAACCAGGCCTCCAGTTCATCGGCGCGCACCAAGCGCTGGCCGCGCTGCCAGGTCCAGGCAGCCAAGTGGGCCATGAGTTGTTCGGCATGCTGGTCACGCAGCTGCCGCTTGCCTTTGTCTCGGTTCAGCCAGCTGTGGACCATCTGGCGGTATAGAGTGACGCCGTAGATTGGGCGGCCTTCAGTGCGCAGGCGCTCAAGTTCAGGTATGAACTGCGTCACCAGCTTGAGCGAAAACGGGCGGCTGGCCAGGTCGCTCAGGTTGTGCACGCTTTGGATCAGCGCCAGCGTGTTCTCAGCGTCCAGGCCCGGCAGGGCGTGGCGCAAATAGGTCAGCACTTGATCGTCGCGGAAGGGCAGCAGCACCAGGGCGCGGTAGTCACCGGCTTCGGTGGCACCCCGTCCCTGGGCGGTGAAGTGCGCGTTCTGGGCTTGCAGGGTGCGAAAGTATTGCGTGCGGCAAGACACCATCACCCGAGTGTTGGGGTTCCAGTCCTGGCCCGGCTGCGGTCGCAATGCCAGCAGGCCGTTGGTGAAGGTCTGGCCATCGGCCTCACTCAGATGCACCAGCACTTCGTCCAGACCGTCGAAGATCCACAGCTGGGCATGGTCGCGGCTGCGCGCCAGGAGGTCTTGCGCACTCGGGTGCGGGTGGGTCTTGGCCCAGCCCCGCGCGATGCATTCCGTGATGGTCTCTTCCAGTGTGGGGACGTGGTCACGGCCCTTCAGGCCACTGAGCGAGCGCAGGTCAAAGTACAGCGGCAACGGCAGGCCGGCCTGGCCATCGGCCTCACGCAGGTTCTCAACCGTGCGGGCGAAGCGCTGGCAGGAGATGGTCTTGCCCATACCGTATTCGCCTAGCACCGCGTAGAGGGGAGGGGCGCTGCCGTCGCGCAGCCAGGCCAGCAGGTCGTCCAGTACCAGCACACCGGCCTCGTTGTCCGCCTCCGCGTTGGCGGACTGCAGGGCGACAGTCTTGCGTTCACTGAAGCAGGTGCGCGTGCCGCGAGGATCTTCAACTTCGTAGGGCAGACCATCCACGTCATTCACCATGTGACCGGCCTTGGGTAGCCTGAACTGCGGTGCCTGGGCGAGCACCGTCGGCGTGCCAAAGGCTGCCCCCGCCGGCGGCATTGAGGGCTGGTTTGGGTGACCCCCGCCGCCTGAACTGGCGGGGAGGCGATCGGCGTAGCGGTCGAGCACGCGGTGGATCTGGTCGCGCAGGCCTTGCACCCATTCCTCGCGTTTTCGGCCACGCTCGGCAAAGGCCTTGTGATCAGGGTAGAAGATCTGGCGTGTCTTCAGACCCTGCGTGTCGATGTTGTTCAGGTCCAACCGCCTGAGCGCTACCGGCACGGCGCGTTTGCCGGGAGCAGTGCGCAGATTGCCGTCGATGAAGGCAGGCACCTCGTGCTTGCGGATGTAATCGCGCGAGAAGAAGTTTTCGCTCAGCGCGAGCAGGCCCAGGTGGCATTCGGCCAGCGCGGTCTGGATGTGCTGGTCCCAGTCATCGAAGGTCAGGATGTTCGTGTCGCGCCAGGGCACGAAGTGGTAGCGGTCGGAGTTGCCCAGCACCGTGCAAAGCTTTCGGAACAGGTCGTCGGCGTCCTTGCCGTCGTCGTGCGCGTAGCTGAAAAACCACTTCACCACTGGCTTGCCGGCATGCCATTCCGTCAGCGCGATGCGCGGTTCGTTCATCGGCATGCCGCGCGCGTCGTTGACCAGGCGGTCTTGCTCGCGGGCCAGCTCTGGCGTGGTGTGCTGCACGTCGAGCAAGGCCTCCCCTTCAAACCACACGGTACGGGCGTCGCCCTCGGAGCGCGCGTCGCTCACTGCGATCCGCACGGGCAGGTTGTGGGCTTCGGCCAATTCATTGAAGCGCTCTCGCAAGCGTTTGAACGCTTTGGTGCGGGCTTCCTGGGTGGGGCTGCTGGCGAACAGGCTGTTCAGCACCGCCTGCTGGTCGGTATGGCCGGTCGCACCCACCAAGGAGGCCATCGTGTCCAGGCGCTTTGCGTCAGTGGTGCCCAGCTCTGCGGCCAGCTTCTGCAGGTACACGCCGAGGTGTTGTGCGGTGAGGTTCATGATTGACGCCTCGAAATGTCGTTTCGTGTCTCAATGATGTCTGAATGAACTGATGCTGTCAAAGGGATGCTTCGCAACACGAACTTCGTGTTCCACGAACTTCGTGTTATCCTGCGGCCATCCCGCACCGGGAGCCCCTGCCCATGAAAAACGTCACCATCACCATGGAAGACAGCGTCGCCGAATGGGCGAGGCTGGAGGCGGCGCGCCGCAACACCAGCGTCTCGCGCCTGGTGGGCGAACTGCTGGCCGAGAAGATGCGGCACGACGATGCCTATGAGCGGGCGATGAACGAGTGGCTGGCGCGGCCGGCGCTGTTCGCCTCCGACGGCAGCGCCTACCCGAAGCGCGATGAGATCTATGCCGAACGACTCGATCGTCTTCGTTGACACCAACGTCCTGCTCTATGCGGATGATGCGGCCTTCCCGGCCAAGTCCGAGCGCGCACGCGAATGGCTGGCCGCGCTGTGGATGCGGCGCAGCGGTCGACTGAGCACGCAGGTCCTCAACGAGTATTACGCCAACGCCACACGCAAGCTGCGCCCACCGATGAAGCAGGGTGATGCGCGGGCCGAGGTGCGTCGCTACCAGCACTGGAAACCCTGGGCGATCGACCATCAGACGGTGGAGACGGCCTGGGCGATGGAGGCGCGCTTTCAGCTGAGCTGGTGGGACGCGCTGATCGTCGCTTCGGCCATCCACCAGGGCTGCCGCTACCTGCTGACCGAGGACCTGCAGCACGGCCAGCAGATCGACAGCGTGCAGATCCTGAACCCCTTCCTGGTCGGGCCCGCCGTGCTCGACGAACCCGCCCTGAAAGCCTGATGCCATGAGCGCCTCCCTGGCCGACCGCATGAAACGTGTCCTGCGTGCCGACGTGCAGGGCCTGCACGGCTATGCCGTGCAGCCCAGCGCCGGCATGGTCAAGGTCGACACGATGGAGAACCCGTTCCCGCTGCCGCCCGCGCTGCGCCAGCAGCTGGGCGCGCGCCTGGCCGAGGTGGCGCTGAACCGCTACCCGGCCGAGCGTGGCGATGTGCTGCGCGCCGAACTGGCCAAGCACGCGCAGATGCCCACCGGCTGCGACATCATGCTGGGCAACGGCTCGGACGAGCTGATCAGCCTGCTGACGCTGGCCGCCGATGTGCCCGGCAACGTGATCCTGGCGCCGCTGCCCGGCTTCGTGATGTACGAGCTGAGCGCCAAGCTGCAGGGCCTGCGCTTCGTGGGCGTGCCCACCACGGCCGATTTCCAGCTCGACGCCCCGGCCATGCTGGCCGCGATCCGCGAGCACCAGCCCGCCGTGGTCTGGCTGGCCTACCCGAACAACCCCACCGCCAACCTGTGGGACGACGGCGCGATCGACGCCATCATCGAGGCCGCCCCCGGCCTGGTGGTGATGGATGAGGCCTACCAGCCCTTCGCGTCGCGCGACTCGCTGGCCCGGCTGCAGCGCCACGAGCATGTGCTGCTGATGCGCACGATGAGCAAGTTCGGCCTGGCGGGGGTGCGCATTGGCTACCTGATTGGCCGCGCGCCGCTGATCCACGAGCTGGACAAGTTGCGCCCGCCCTTCAACATCAGCGTGCTGAACTGCGAGGCCGCGCTGTTCGCACTGGAGCACACGGACGAATACGAACGCCAGGCCGCGGTGATCCGCTGCGAGCGGGCCCGTATCTTCGAAGCGTTGCGGGCGCTGCCGGGCGTGCAGCCCTTTCCCAGCGAGGCCAACATGGTGCTGGTGCGCGTGCCCGATGCCGCCGCCATCTTCGCCGGCATGAAGGCGCGCCAGGTGCTGGTCAAGAACGTCAGCGGTCTGCATCCGCTGCTGGCCAACTGCCTGCGCATCACCGTGGGCACGCCGGAGGAAAATACGCAGATGCTGGCGGCCTTCGAGGCCGCGCTGAAGGACACCACCGCATGAGCACCGAGCGCATCGCCGAGATCCGGCGCGACACCAACGAGACGAAGATCCGTGCCAAGGTCAACCTGGACGGCAGCGGCCGCGCCAGCCTGGCCACCGGCATCGGCTTCTTCGACCACATGCTCGACCAGATCGCCCGCCACGGCCTGATCGATCTGGAGATCGAAGCCCAGGGCGACCTGCACATCGACGGCCACCACACGGTGGAAGACGTCGGCATCACGCTGGGCCAGGCGGTGGCCGCCGCCGTGGGCGACAAGAAGGGCATCACCCGCTACGGCCACAGCTATGTGCCGCTGGACGAGGCGCTCTCGCGCGTGGTGGTGGACTTCTCCGGCCGCCCGGGGCTGGCGATGGACGTGAAGTTCACCAGCGGCATGATCGGTGGCTTCGACACCCAGCTGACCTACGAGTTCTTCCAGGGCTTCGTCAACCACGCCGGGGTCAGCCTGCACATCGACAACCTCAAGGGCCACAACGCGCACCACCAGTGCGAGACGATCTTCAAGGCCTTCGGCCGCGCGATCCGCATGGCGCTGACGCCCGATCCGCGCTCGGCCGGCGTCATTCCGTCGACCAAGGGAAGCCTCTGATGAACGTGAGCCCCCAAGCTTGTCGCTTCGCGCCATCGCTACCCCCCGAGGGGGCTGACCTCCCTTGGGACGGCCCGGCGGGAGGTCGGCCATGACGCGAACCGTGGCCGTCGTCGACTACGGCATGGGCAACCTGCGCTCGGTGTCGCAGGCGGTGATGCATGTGGCCGCGGGCGAGGGGGTGGACGTCATCGTCACCCAGCGCCCCGAGCAGGTGCACGCCGCCGAACGCATCGTGCTGCCCGGCCAGGGCGCAATGCGCGACTGCATGCGTGAGTTTGCCGACTCCGGCCTGAAGGAGGCGGTGCTGGCCTCGGTGGCCGCCGGCAAGCCGCTGATGGGCGTGTGCGTGGGCATGCAGATGCTGCTGGACCACTCCGAAGAGCAGGACACACCCGGCCTGGGTCTGATCCCGGGCCGCGTGAAGCGCTTCCGGCTGGAGGGCCGCACCCAGCCCGACGGCAGCCGCTACAAGGTGCCGCAGATGGGCTGGAATCAGGTGCGCCAAGTCGGCAGCCACCCGGTGTGGGCCGGCGTGCCCGATGAATCGTGGTTCTATTTCGTGCACAGCTTCTACACCGCGCCGTCGGACCCGCGCCACAGCGCCGGCAGCACCGAGTACGGGGATCGCTTTACCTGCGCGGTGGCGCGGGATAATATTTTCGCCACCCAGTTCCACCCCGAGAAGAGCGCCGAGCATGGCTTGGCGCTGTACCGCAACTTCCTCCACTGGAACCCGTGACCCGCTGCCGGCCACGCCCTCTGCCTTCGCGTTGCTGCGCGTGATGCCCACGCGCGCCCGTCCACCCCACTTCCCACCCGCGCTCGACGAGCCATGCTGCTGATCCCCGCGATCGACCTCAAAGACGGTCAATGCGTTCGCCTCGAACAGGGCGACATGAATGTCTCCACCACCTTCGGGCAGGACCCGGCCGCGATGGCCCGGCGCTGGCTCGATGCCGGCGCGCGCCGCCTGCACCTGGTCGACCTGAACGGCGCCTTTGCCGGCAAGCCGATCAACGAGGGCGCGATCAAGGCCATCCTGAAGGAAGTGGGCGACGAGATCCCGGTGCAGCTCGGCGGCGGCATCCGCGACCTCGACACGATCGAGCGCTACCTGGATGACGGCATCAGCTACGTGATCATCGGCACCGCCGCGGTCAAGAACCCCGGCTTCCTGCGCGATGCCTGCACGGCCTTTGGCGGCCACATCATCGTCGGCCTCGACGCCAAGGACGGCAAGGTCGCCACCGACGGCTGGAGCAAGCTCACCGGTCACGAGGTGGTGGATCTGGCGCGCAAGTTCGAGGACTACGGCATCGAGGGCGTGATCTACACCGACATCGGCCGCGACGGCATGCTCACCGGCATCAACATCGAGGCCACCGTCAAGCTGGCGCAGGCGCTGAGCATCCCGGTGATCGCCTCGGGTGGCCTGTCCAACCTCGCCGACATCGAGGCCCTGTGCGCCGTGGAAAGCGACGGCGTCGAGGGCGTGATCTGCGGCCGCTCGATCTACACCGGCGCGCTGGACTTTGCCGCGGGCCAGGCGCGCGCGGACGAACTCAACGGCTGATTCCTTTCCGGCGCGGGCGGCTACCCGCGTCCCACTGCTGCGGCCACCGGCCGAACCCGCCATGCTGGCCAAACGCATCATTCCCTGCCTGGACGTCACCGGTGGACGGGTCGTCAAGGGCGTCAACTTCGTCGAACTGCGCGATGCCGGGGACCCGGTCGAGATCGCCGCGCGCTACAACGAGCAGGGCGCCGACGAGCTGACCTTCCTGGACATCACCGCCACCAGCGATGAGCGCGATCTGATCCTGCACATCATCGAGGCGGTGGCCTCGCAGGTCTTCATTCCGCTGACCGTGGGCGGCGGCGTGCGCACGGTGGACGACGTGCGCCGGCTGCTGAACGCGGGCGCCGACAAGGTCAGCTTCAACTCGGCCGCGGTGGCCAACCCGCAGCTGATCCGCGATGCCTCGGACAAGTACGGCTCGCAGGCCATCGTGGTGGCCATCGACGCCAAGAAGCGTGTCGGCGAGGACCTGGCCGCCAAGGGCCCGGGCTGGGACGTCTACACCCGCGGCGGGCGCAAGAACGAGCACATCGACGCCGTGGCCTGGGCGCGCCAGATGGCCGAGCACGGCGCGGGCGAGATCCTGCTGACCAGCATGGACCGCGACGGCACCAAGATTGGCTTCGACCTGGCACTCACCCGCGCGGTCAGCGACGCGGTGCCGGTGCCGGTGATCGCCTCGGGCGGCGTGGGCGCGCTGGAACACCTGGTCGAGGGCATCCAGGTCGGCGGCGCCGACGCGGTGCTGGCGGCCAGCATCTTCCACTACGGCGAGTTCACCGTGGCCCAGGCCAAGGACCGGCTGGCGGCCGCGGGCGTGCCGGTGCGGCGGTGAGCCCACCGCGCGCGGTGCGCATCGTCGGCGGGCAGTGGAAGCGCAGCCTGCTGCCGGTGGCCGACAAGCCCGGCCTGCGGCCCACGCCCGATCGCCTGCGCGAAACCCTGTTCAACTGGCTGGGCCAGGACCTGGATGGCTGGCGCGTGCTGGACGCCTTTGCCGGCTCGGGCGCGCTGGGCTTTGAGGCGGCCTCGCGCGGCGCGGCCGAGGTCACGCTGCTCGAGCAGGACGCCGATCTGGTGCGTTCACTGAACGCCTCGCGCGAGCGCCTGAAGGCCAGCACGCTGCGCGTGCAGCGCGCCGATGCGCTGGCCTGGATGAAGGGGGCGCCGGCGGCCTCGTTCGAGCTGGTGCTGCTGGATCCGCCCTTTGCCGCCGGCCTGGGCGAGCGCGCGCTGGCCGCCGCCGCGCGCCTGCTGGTTCCCAGCGGCCTGGTCTATCTCGAGGCCGGCGAGGCCTACAGCGGCGCCGTGCCCACACCGCTGCAGCCCTGGCGCAGCGGCCGCGTTGGCGCGGTGCACGCCGCCTTGTGGCAGCATGCCACCCCCACCGACGAAAGCGCGCCATGAGCCTCCAGCGCCCCGTGATCGCCGTCTACCCCGGCACCTTCGACCCCATCACCCTGGGCCACCAGGACCTGATCCGGCGCGCCAGCGCGCTGTTCGACAAGCTGATCCTGGCGGTGGCCGCCGGCCACCACAAGCGCACGATGTTCACGCTGGACGAGCGGCTGGCCATGGCCACCGAGGTCTCGGCCGAGTACGGCAACATCGAGGTGGTCGAGTTCCGCGGCCTGCTGCGCGACTTCGTGCTGGCGCGCAGCGGCAAGGTGGTGGTGCGCGGCCTGCGCGCGGTCAGCGACTTCGAGTACGAGTTCCAGATGGCCGGCATGAACCGCCAGCTGATGCCCGACGTCGAAACCATCTTCCTGACGCCGGGCGACCAGTACCAGTTCGTCAGCAGCACCTTCATCCGCGAGATTGCCACCTTGGGCGGTGATGTCTCGAAGTTCGTGGCACCGTCGGTGCTGTCGCGCCTGCGTGAGCGCGTGGCGCAGCCCAAGGAGTCCTGATGGCGCTGATGATCACGTCGGAGTGCATCAACTGCGACGTCTGCGAGCCCGAATGCCCGAACCAGGCGATCAGCATGGGCGACGAGTTCTATGTGATCGACCCGGCCCGCTGCACCGAGTGCGTGGGCCATTTCAACGAGCCGCAGTGCGTGCAGGTCTGCCCGGTGGAATGCATTCCGATCAACCCCTGGCACACCGAAACCCGCGAGCAGCTGCAGGCCAAGTACGAGCAGTTGCAGGCCGCAGCGGCGGCGGCCGACAAGCCGGCCTGAGCGCCCGCCTTCACCGTCATCGGCCAGGCGGGCGGGCCTGGGCCTTGTAGACCGGCAAGCCGTTCAGGCACTGCACACGCGCCTTGGCCTTGCCAGGGTGCTTGCCCGTTGGCCTTGCGCAGGGATGGTCGGAGGGCAGGGCGTCCAGGTCGTCGGGCTGACGCACCGGGATGCCGGCCGGCGCGGTGGCGGGCCGCCGCGTTCGCTCCTGGGCATGGCGCTCGGTGGCCAGGGCCTTGGCGCGTGCCTGCTCCTGCTGCAGTCGTTCGCGGGCTTCGGCGCGCTGCTCGGGGCTGCGGGCGTCGTCCACATCGACCGTGCGACCGCCGGCGCACGGGCTGTCCTGGTAGCTGCTGCCGCAGCGGTAGACCTCGGCCTGAGCGGCGCTCAGACCCAGCCATAAGAGCCCCCCGCACAGTACGCGGAGGGGCCGGGTACTGCGGGGCGGCGTGGGCATGGTCAGGTCTCGGTGGCGGGAGTGGGGGGTTCTGGCGACGGCGCCTTCGCCGGGTCGCGCGGCGGCTTGGGCCGCGGGGGGCGGGCGTGTATCTTCAGCTGGGCCTGGGCCATCTCGCCGGCCAGCAGCGCATCGAGCGTGGGCAGGGAGTCGTTGATGTTCTTCTCGATGGCTTCGCGCTCGGCCGCTGGCGGCTTGCGCAGCACGTAAGCAGCCACTTCGGACTTGACGCCCGGGTGGCCGATGCCCAGGCGCAGGCGCCAGAAATCGCCGCTGCCCAGTTGGGCCTGGATGTCCTTCAGGCCGTTGTGGCCGCCGTTGCCGCCGCCCTGCTTGAGCTTCATCTGGCCCGGGGGCAGATCCAGCTCGTCGTGGACCACCAGAATCTCGGGCGGCGCGATCTTGAAAAAGCGCGCCAGCGGTGCGACCGCCTTGCCCGAGAGGTTCATGTAGGTCATGGGCTCAAGCAGCCAGACGGGACCGGCCGGTCGGTTCACCCGCGCCACCAGGCCGTGGTAGGCGCGGTCATGCACCAGCGAGCCGCCCAGCCGGCGCGCGGCCTGTTCCACCCACCAGAAGCCGGCGTTGTGGCGCGTGTCCTGGTACTCGGGGCCTGGGTTGCCCAGGCCGACGATCAATCGAATCATGGGCCCGATTATCGGCGCCGCCCAGCGTCCGGCCGACCCTCTGATGGGGGAGGCTCGGCCGCCGGTGCCAGTGCCTGGCGGGCCCCGGCGATCACCGCCTGGCCGATCTGCTCCATCAGGCCTGGCGGGCCGCCGCGCGAGGCCTCGCCCTCGTCGCCGCCCAGGCGCCACTGGTGCCAGTGCAGCGCCACGTCGATCGTCACATCGGGCCGCAGCTGCACCAGGGTGCCCGCCAGGATCATCGGCCGCGCCAGCAACTCGGGCAGCACCGCGATGCCCCAGCCCATGGCCGCAGCGTGCGCGCCGGCTTCGGAGCTGGGCACATAGCGCTCCTTCAGGCGCGGCTCGCGCAGACCAAAGGCCTGGGCCACCCATTGCGCCTGCATGTCGTCCTTGCGGTTGAAGACAATGAAGGGCCGCTGCGAGAAATTGGCCGGCGTCAGCCCCTGGGGCAGCCAGCGCGCGATGAAGGCCGGCGAGGCCACCGCGATGTAACGCATCCGACCCAGCGGCTGCACCGTGCAGCCACGCAGCGCGGTGGCCACGGTGCTGACGCAGCCCAGCACCTCGCCTTGGCGCAGCCAGTCGTGGGTGAAGTCCTGGTCGTCGACGATCAGCTCCAGCCCGTAGCCCTGGCGCTGGCCAGCCTGCACCAGCGGGTCCAGCGCCGGCAGCACCCAGGTCGCCAGGCTGTCGGCATTGACGGCAATCGGCAGCCGCTCGTCGCGCGCCAGCGTGGCGCCCAGCTCGCGCGCGGCGTCGGCGCGCAGCGCCTGCATCTGGCGGGCGTAGCGCAGCAGCACCTTGCCGGGCTCGGTCAAGCGCAGCGGGCGGGCGCGCACCACCAGCAGGTGACCCACATGGGTCTCCAGCGCGCGCAGGCGCTGTGACACGGCGGACTGGGTGATCGACAGCAGCTGCGCCGCGCGCTCGAAACTGCCCGCCTCGGCCAGCGCGGCCAGGCAGTCCAGGCCGGCGGTGTCGAGCGCGTGCATAGCGGGGCTCCTGTATCAGATTCGCTAATGTAATCCCTGATTTGGCGATAGGTGTTCACCTGCAGGCCGCCGCTCCCAACAATCCGCCTCCACGGGCCCACGAGGCCCGGGCCACAGGAGACAGACCATGCGCATCGGTTGCCCCAAGGAGATCAAGAACCACGAGTACCGCGTCGGCCTCACGCCGGCCAGCGTGCGCGAGTTCACCACCCGCGGCCATGAGGTGCTGGTGCAGTCCGGCGCCGGTGCCGCGATCGGCCTGCATGACGAGCACTACGCCGCGGCCGGCGCCACCCTGGTGCGCGATGCCGCCGACATCTTCGCCCGTGCCGACATGGTGGTGAAGGTCAAGGAGCCGCAGCCGCAGGAATGCGCGATGCTGCGCGAAGGCCAGATCCTCTACACCTACCTGCACCTGGCCCCGGACCCCGAGCAGACCGCGGCGCTGGTCAGGTCAGGTGCGGTCTGCGTGGCCTACGAGACGATCACCGGCCCGAGCGGCGGCCTGCCCTTGCTGGCGCCGATGAGCGAGGTGGCCGGCCGCATGAGCGTGCAGGCCGGCGCGGCGCATCTGGAGCTGTCCAAGGGCGGCATGGGCGTGCTGCTGGGCGGCGTGCCCGGCGTGGAGCCGGCGCATGTGCTGATCATCGGCGCCGGCGTGGTGGGCACGCACGCGCTGCAGATGGCCATCGGCCTGGGCGCGCGCGTCACCGTGCTGGACAAGAACGTCGACCGCCTGCGCCAGCTGGACCTGGTCTTCGGCAACCGCATCAAGACGCTGTACTCCAGTGCCCAGGCGCTGGAGGAGAAGGTGTTGGAAAGCGACCTGGTGATCGGCGGCGTGCTGGTGCCGGGCGCCGCCGCGCCCAAGCTGGTCACCCGGCCGATGGTGCGCTGCATGAAGAAGGGCGCGGTGCTGGTGGACGTGGCGATCGACCAGGGCGGCTGCTTCGAGACCTCGAAGGCCACCACCCATGCCGAGCCCACCTATGTGGTCGACGGCGTGGTGCACTACTGCGTGGCCAACATGCCCGGCGCGGTGGCGCGCACCAGCACCTTCGCGCTGAACAACGCCACCATCGGCCATGGCCTGGCGCTGGCCACCAAGGGCTGGAAGCAGGCCATGAAGGAAGATCCGCACCTGAAGGCCGGCCTCAACGTGGCCGCCGGCAAGGTGACCTACCAGGCGGTGGCGCGCGACCTGGGCTACGACTACGTGGCCGCCGACTCGCTGCTCTGACCGGCCCCAGCAACGACAAAGCCCCGCCAAGGCGGGGCTTTGGTCTTCCGGGAGGAAGGGCAGATTACTTCTTGCCCTTCTTGCCCTTCTTGTCGTCGGCGGCCGGCGCGGCAGCCACGACGATGACTTCTTCTTCCTTGGCTTCGGCCACGGAGACGATCACCGGGTCCTTGGTGCCGTGCTTGACCAGCTTGGCGGCGGCCGGCAGCACCAGTTCCGAGGCGTGCAGGCTCTTGCCCTTCACCAGACCCGACAGGTCGACGGCGATGAACTCAGGCAGCTCAACCGCCAGGCACTCGATCTCGACTTCGGTGGCGTTGTGGTTGACGATGCACTTGTCGGTCTTGACGGCCACCGAGTTCTCCTCGCCGGAGAAGTGCAGCGGCACCTTCTTGCGCAGCTTGGTGGTGTTGTCCACGCGCTGGAAATCGACGTGCAGCACCTGGGCCTTCCAGGGGTGCATCTGGAAGTCGCGCAGCAGCACCTTCTGGGTGGCGCCGTTAAGCTCCATGTCCAGGATGGACGAGTGGAAAGCTTCCTTCTTCAGCGCGAAGAAGAGGGCGTTGTGGTCCAGCTCGATCATGGCCGGTTCACCCGCGCCAAACACGATGCCGGGCACCTTGCCCGTGTTGCGCAGGCGGCGGCTCGCTCCGGTCCCCTGCAGCTTGCGCTCGAAAGCGACGAATTGCATGACTGCTCCTTGTTGGAGTCGGGGCCTCCCGCGACCAGGCCGGCCCCTGTTGAAAAGGCGCGACCCCCTGGCCGCGCCGGCGGATGCGGATCAGAAGTTGTTGTTCTGCTCCGCGAAGAGGGAGGTGACCGACTCGCCGTCAGAAATGCGGCGGATGGTCTCGGCGAACAGGAAGGCCACCGACAGCTGGCGGATCTTCTTGCAGGCTTTGCCCGCGTCGGACAGCGGGATGGTGTTGGTGATGACCACCTCGTCGAGGTGCGACTTCTCGATGCGCTCGATCGCCGGGCCCGAGAACACCGCGTGCGTGCAGTAGGCGTAGACGTGCTTGGCGCCGCGGTCCTTCAGCACCTCGGCCGCCTTCACCAGCGTGCCGGCGGTGTCGATCATGTCGTCCATGATCACGCAGTTGCGGCCCTCGATCTCGCCGATGACATGCATCACCTCGGAGACATTGGCCTTGGGGCGGCGCTTGTCGATGATGGCCAGGTCGCAGCCCAGCTGCTTGGCCAGCGCGCGGGCACGCACCACGCCGCCGACGTCCGGGCTGACCACCACCAGGTCGGGGTAGTTCTTGGCCTTCAGGTCGGTCAGCAGCACCGGGCTGGCGTAGATGTTGTCGACCGGGATGTCGAAGAAGCCCTGGATCTGGTCGGCGTGCAGGTCCATGGTGAGCACGCGCTCGACGCCCACGGTTTCCAGCAGGTTGGCCACCACCTTGGCGCTGATCGGCACGCGGGTGGAACGCGGACGGCGGTCCTGGCGGGCATAGCCGAAGTAGGGGACCACGGCGGTGATGCGGCGTGCGCTGGCACGCTTGAGCGCATCAACCATGATCAGCAGCTCCATCAGGTTCTCGTTCGTCGGCGCGCAGGTGGACTGCACGACGAAGACATCGCGGGCGCGCACGTTCTGCTGGATCTCGACGGTGACTTCGCCGTCGGAGAATCGGCCGACGCTGGCCTTGCCCAGCTCGACGCCCAGATGCGAGGCGATCTCGCGGGCCAGCACCGGGTTGGCATTGCCCGTGAACAGGACGGTGTTGAACAGCACGTCGGATTCTCCGGAGGTGGCAGGGCGAGACAAGATCTGCAAACGAAGACCGCGCCCCAACATGACTTGCAGGCGCGGTCGGTTCTATGAAGTGATTTGGCAGGGGAGGAAGGACTCGAACCCTCGCATGTCGGAATCAAAATCCGATGCCTTGACCAACTTGGCGACTCCCCTACACAGGACCGCGACCCGCTTGCGCAGGCCACGACCCGACAACCGTGGCTTTCAGCCGAAGAGGTCTTCCAGCGGATGACGCTCCAGGCTGCGGCACAAGCGCCCCACCCAGCCTTCAGGCAGATCCGCGAACGGGTCTGGTCCCTCGGGCATGGTCGCCAGAGATGGCGCGCCAGTGCCGTTGTCGATACCTGCAAATGCCGCGCTGCCTGAACCCGTCATCCGGCCGTGACCGAAATGCCGCGTCAGCCAGCTGATCGCTTCCGACACCTCCGGACGGATCGCTTCGGCGGCGGGTTGCAAATCGTTCTTCCAGACCCCTCCGGTGGCTTGCGCCGCCATCAGTTGTGAAAGATCTGCTGCATCAGCAAGTAAGCCCGCTACTGTAGCAGGTTTGGTGTCTCTTGTCAGCAGTGGACTGGAAAAAATCTGCGCCGTGGGCAGGGCGACCGGCGGTTTCACCACCGCAAAGCGTTGCGACGGCCAGGCCACCGGGGTGAGCTGCTCGCCGACGCCCTCCACCCAGGCCGGGCCGGTGCCCAGGAAGAACGGCACATCGGCGCCCAGCGTGGCGCCCAGCGGCAGCAGGCGCTCGCGCGGCCAGTGCAGGTCCCACAGGACATTCAGGCCGCGCAGCACGGTGGCGGCGTCCGAGCTGCCGCCGCCCAGGCCGGCGCCCCAGGGCACCTGCTTGTCGATCGAGATGTCCACGCCCCAGGCGCAGCCGCTGGCCTGCTGCAACGCGCGCGCGGCGCGCAGGCACAGGTCGTCGGCCGGCAGCGTGGGGCCCAGGTCGTGGCGCTGCAGGCGGCCGTCGGCGCGGCGCTCCAGGTGCAGGGTGTCGGCCCAGTCGATCGGCAGGAACAGCGACTGCAGCAGGTGGTAGCCATCGGCCCGCCGACCCACCACATGCAGGAACAGGTTGAGCTTGGCCGGGGCGGTCAGGTTGGTGAGCATGTTCACGGGCAATCAGCGGTCAAGGACGACGCGCAGCAGCAGCGCCGGGGCCGGGGTGTCGCGGGTGGCCAGCAGCAGGCCCTGCTCGGTCAGCGCGTGGGTGTCGACCTGCCAGCCGGCCTGCAAGAAGCCGGCGGCGGTGGGCTCGGCGGGCACCTCGGGCCAGGGCCGGCCCAGCAGCCAGTCGCCCAGGGCCTGCAGCGGCAGCGGCTCGCCCAGCAGTTCGGCGGCCAGGGTGCTCAGGCTGTCGAAGCGGCGGTCGCCGCCAGCGTCGGTCAGCACCACGCCAGTGTCGTCCCAGCGCGCCTCGGCCAGGCGAGCGCCCAGCGGGCCATCCAGCGCGAGCCGGCCAATGCGGGCATCGCCCTGGTACTCGAAGCCGGCGGCCACGCTGCGCAGCGGCGGCGCGTCGGCCGGGCCCACGCGCAGCAGCAGCCGGCCGCTGCGGGCGGGCACCGCAGGTGCCGCCGCGCGGTGGGCGCAGGCACTGAGCAGGGCAGGGGGCAGCAGCGCCAGGCACAGCGCGCGGCCCGCGGCGCGGCGCCTCACTGGGCTGGCGCCTTCAGCCGCGCCATCGTGGCGCGCACGGCGTCGGCACTGCGGCCGCCGGCCAGGCCTTCGCGGAACACCGCCAGGGCCTCGTCGCGCCGGCCCTGCACCCACAGCACCTCGCCCAGGTGGGCGGCCACATCGGGGTGGGGGCGGGTGGTCCAGGCCTGGCGCAGCAGGCGTTCGGCCTCGTCCAGCCGGCCCGAGCGGTATTCAAACCAGCCCATGCTGTCGGTGATGTAGGGATCACCGGGGGCCAACTTCAGCGCCTTGCGCAGCAGCTCGCCGGCCTCGGCCAGGCGGATGTTGCGCTCGGCCAGCGAGTAGCCCAGCGCGTTGTAGGGCTGGGCGTCGTCGGGCTTGAGCGCGGCAAGGCGGCGCAGCAGGGCTTCCATCTCGTCGAAACGGTTCAGCCGCTCGGCCGACATGGCCTGCTCGTACATCAGCGTGGTGTCATCGGGGTCGGCCTGGCGCGCCAGCTGCAGCAGCGCATGGGCCTCGGTCCAGCGCTGGGCGGCACGCAGCACCTGCAGCTCGGCCAGCAGGCGGGCGCGGGTGTCGGCGTCGTCGCTGACCGGTGCCTCGCGCACGCGGCGGCGGGCCTCGTCCACGCGGCCCTGCTGGGCGACGATCTCGGCCTGGCGGGTCAGGGCGCTGAGCGTGAGGCGATCGGGCGGGATGCGCGCCAGCCAATCCAGCGCCACGCCGAACTCGCCACGCATCGCTGCGGCCTGGGCCAGCAGTTGCACGGTCATGTCGCGCAGACGCTCGGTGGCCTCGCCGTGCGGCACGGCCTCGGCGGGGGGCGAGGTGTCCAGCTCGCGCAGCGCGCGCTGCAGGGCTTCGTCGGCTTCGGCCGGGCGGTGCAGGTCCAGCAGCATCGCGCCCAGGCTGAGCCAGCCCTGCGGCAGCTCGCCCTGTTCAGCCAGGGCCTGGCGGGTGTGCTGCACCGCCTCGACCAGGCGCTGGCGCTGCTCCAGCGAGCGGGCATAGGCCAGGCGCACCGCTGGCGGCTGGCCGGGCTGGGCCAGGCCGGCCTGCACCAGGGTCTCGGCGGCGGGCACGGTGGGCATCAGCTCGACGGCCAGCAGCAGCGGGCCCATCGCGGCCGGGTCGTCGGCCTGGGCCTTGCGGGCCAGCGCGAAGGCGCGCTCGCCCTGCCCGGCGGTCATTGCCACGCGGCCCAGCGACACCCGAGCGGCGGTGCGGGTGTCGGGGGCGTCCATGAAGGGTGAGAGCGCCTGTTCGGCCGTCTGCAGCATCTGCGCCCGGTCCTTGGTGCCTTCCAGGAAACGCGGCAGGCTGCTGATCGTGGCCGAGCGCTGCGACGGCTCGGTGAGCTGCAGCAGGGTGCGCAGCGGCTCGCCCAGCTCGCCCACGCGGTCGGTGGCGGCCAGCATCTGCACCTGGGCGCGCACCGCAGCCACCGAGCGCGGCTGCGCCTGGCGCCAGGCGCGCGCGGCCAGCAGCGCCTGGTCGCCCGAGCGGGCCTGCACGGCCAGCTCGATGGCGCGCTCGAAGACCACGGGGTCGTTGACGCGCCGGGCGGCGTCGAGCATCACCTCGTAGGCATTGCCCAGACGGCCCGAGTTGGCCTCGAACTCGGCCACCATCAGCTGGTAGAACATGGGCGCATCCAGCGCCGAGGGCTGCGGCGGCGGCTCGGCCGCGGTGCTGGCCGGGGCCGCCCCGGCCGGAGCGGTCTGCGCCACAGCGGCCAGCGGCGCCAGGCCCAGCAGGGCCGCCAGCAGCGTGGGCGTCCAGCCGGGGCGGGCGCCGAGGGCGGTCAAACGGGGGGCGGACTGTCGCGGCATCGGGGCTCCTGCTGCGGCCGATTCTAGTGGTCCACCCTGGTGATGCGGCTCGGCCGGGATAATCCCGCCATGCCAGAGTTGCCGGAAGTCGAGGTCACGCGGCGCAGCATTGCTGCGGTCGAGGGCGCCCAGGTCCAGCGCCTGCGCCTGGGCAAACCGCTGCGCTGGCCCTTGGGCCGGGCGCCCGAGGACCTGGCGGGCTGCCGCATCGGGCCGCTGGGTCGGCGCGGCAAGTACCTGCTGATGCCGCTGCAGGGCCCGGAAGGCGGCAGCGCCGGCGTGCTGCTGTGGCACCTGGGCATGTCGGGCTCGCTGGCCTGGCTGACCGGGCCGCATGCCGCCAACTCGGCGGGCCTGCACGACCATGTCGACCTGCTGACCGACCAGGGCCTGCTGCGCCTGACCGATCCGCGGCGCTTCGGTGCGGTGGTCTGGTCGGCCTCCTTGCAGCAGGACCCGGCGGCCAAGCTGCTGGCCGGCCTGGGCCCCGAGCCCTTTGACGAGACGCTCACCGACGCCCGCTTCCTGGCTGCGCTGCGGACCCGGCGCAGCCCGATCAAGCCGGCGCTGCTGTCGGGCGAGCTGGTCGTGGGCGCGGGCAACATCTACGCCAGCGACGCGCTGTTCGAAGCCGGCATTGACCCCCGCACGCCCTGCCACCGCATCGGTCCGCGGCGGGCGTCGCGGCTGCTGGCGGCGGTGCGCCAGGTGCTGGCCGAGGCGATCGAGGCCGGCGGCTCCACGCTGAAGGATTTCCGTGATGCGCATGGCAGCGTCGGCCAGTACCAGCAGGCGGTGCGGGTCTATGGCCGCGAGGGCGAAGCCTGCCGGCGTTGCGGCCACGCGATACGCCGGCTGTTGCAAGGCCAGCGCGCCACCTATTACTGCCCCGGTTGCCAGCGCCGCTGATACGATCGCCCACTGACCGTGAAGACCCGCGACCCCGCCCTGGACACCGACCCGACCGCCCTGCAGCCGATGCTGGTGCCGGGTCTGGATGCCCTGACCGACTGGCGCCTCGCGCTGGAGCGCGACCTGGACGCGCTGACCCGCTTCCTGGTCGAGGGCGAGTTGCTCTCCAGCTCGGCCCTGCAAACCGCCCAGTCCCTGCGCCAGCGCCTGGCCAGCGACAAGCTGGTGGTGGCCTTCGTGGCCGAGTTCTCGCGCGGCAAGAGCGAGCTGATCAACGCCATCTTCTTTGCCGATGCCGGCCAGCGCGTGCTGCCGGCCACGCCCGGCCGCACCACCATGTGCCCGGTCGAGCTGAGCTGGGACGAGCAGGAGCTGCCCACGCTCGATCTTCTGCCCATCGACACCCGCCGCGAAGGCATCTCATTGGCCGAGTGGCGCCGCCAGCGCGAGCGCTGGCACCGCGTGCAGCTGGACCCGTCCGACATGGCGGCGCTCTCGCGCGCGGTGGTCGAGGTCACCGCCACCCGCCATGTCAGCATCGATCAGGCGCGCGCGCTGGGCCTGTGGTCCGACGAAATCGGCGCCGACAACCCGCCGGTGGCCTCGGATGGCCAGGTCGAGGTGCCCGCCTGGCGCCACGCCATCATCAACTTCCCGCACCCGCTGCTGCAGCGTGGCCTGGTGGTGGTCGACACCCCGGGCCTGAACGCGATCGGTGCCGAGCCCGAGCTGACCCTGGGCCTGCTGCCCAGTGCCCATGCGGCGCTGTTCGTGCTGGGCGCCGACACCGGCGTCACCCGCTCCGACCTCGACGTCTGGACCCAGCACCTGGGCGGCCAGGGCCTGAGCTGCTTTGTCGTGCTCAACAAGGTCGACACCCTGGCCGACCCGCTGGCCACCGAGGAAGACCGCGAGGCCGCGATTGAGCGCCAGTGCGTCAACACCGCCGAGACCCTGCACATCGACCGCGACCGCGTGTTTCCGGTGTCGGCGCGCATGGCACTGACCGCCCGCCTGGAGGGCGATGCCGAGCGCCTGAGCGCCAGCCGGCTGCCGGCGCTGGAAGCCGCGCTGACGCAGAACCTGCTGCCGCAGCGCCAGCGGCTGCTGGGCAAGACGGTGATCGGCGGCGTGCAGTCGCTGCTGGAGCACGCCACGCGCCGCCTGCGCGACCAGCGCCGCCACAATGCCGAGCAAATGCTCGAGCTGCGCGGCCTGCGCGGCAAGAGCCAGGGCCGCGTCAACCAGATGCTCACCCGGGTGCGCGCCGACACCACCGAGTTCGAGCGCTGCACCGCCCGTCTGTCGGCGCTGCGTGCCGTGCACGCGCGCATGCTGCGCGGCACGCTGCGCTCGCTCTCCTCTGAGCGCGTGCGCGAGGCGGTGAACGCGCTGCAGCAGACCCTGGGCAGCAGCTGGTTCAACCTGCGCGCGCGCGCCGCCTTCGGCGAGCTGTGCCAGCGCCTGGTGGCCCACATCGACAAGGCCGCCCACGACTGCACCGAGATCGGCCAGATGCTCGAGGCCTCGTTCCAGCAGCTCAACGCCGAGTTCGGCTTCTCGCTGGTGCTGGAGCCTGCGCCCGACCTGGCGGTCTTCCGTGAGGAGCTGCAGCTGATCGAGCGGGGCTATGCGCGCTACTTCGGCGTCACCCGCATCGTGCGCATGACGCAGGACGGCTTCAATGAGCAGCTGCAGCGCATGCTGGTGTCCAAGCTGCGCACCGTGTTCGAGACCGCGCAGGGCGAGGTCGAGGCCTGGAACCAGGCCGCCTCGGCCATGATCGACGGCCAGTACCGCGAGCGGCGGCGCAGCTTCAAGCGCCGCGCCGAGGCGCTGGAGCGCATCCTGCAGGCCACCGGCGAGCTTGAGCGCCGCCTGGCTGAGGTCGAGGCCCAGGACCAGCGCCTGCTGGCGCAGGTGGACCAGGCCTATGACCTGGGCACCGCGGTGCGCCAGCGCGCCGAGCGCGGCCCGGCGGCGCTGCCCTCAGCCACCGGCCGCAGCCCGCTGACGCTGGTGCGCAGCGACGGCGCCATGGCCCCGTCGCGCCGCGCGTGAACCCGCCGCTGCCCGACATCGCCGGCCCGCTGGTGGCCTGGCAACGCCGCCACGGCCGCCATGCGTTGCCCTGGCAGGGCACGCGCGACCCCTACCGCGTGTGGCTGTCCGAGATCATGCTGCAGCAGACCCAGGTCAGCACCGTGCTGGGCTACTTCGAGCGCTTCCTGAAGCGCTTTCCCGACGTCGCCGCGCTGGCCGCCGCGCCGCAAGATGACGTGCTGACGCTGTGGGCCGGCCTGGGCTACTACAGCCGCGCGCGCAATCTGCACCGCTGCGCCCAGCAGGTGGTGGCGCAGCATGGCGGCGCCTTTCCGCGCAGCGCGCAGGCGCTGCAGGCATTGCCCGGCATTGGCCGCAGCACCGCGGCGGCCATCGCTGCCTTCTGCTGGGACGAGCGTGTGCCCATCCTGGACGGCAACGTCAAGCGCGTGCTCACCCGCGTGCTGGCCTTTGACGGCGACCTGGCCGAGACCCGCCATGAGCGCGCGCTGTGGGCCCAGGCCCAGGACCTGCTGCCGCTGCCAGCGCAGGACATGCCCGCCTACACCCAGGGCCTGATGGACCTGGGCGCCACGCTGTGCAGCCAGCGCCAGCCGCGCTGCACCGACTGTCCGCTGCAGGCCCATTGCCGCGCCCGCGCCGAGGACCGCACGGCCGAGTTCCCGCGCAAGACCCGCAAGCTCAAGCGCAGCCGGGTGGCGCTGACCTGGCTGTGGCTGCGCCGCGCCGACGGCGCCCACTGGCTGCTGCCGCGCCCGGCGCGCGGCGTGTGGGCCGGGCTGTGGAGCCTGCCCGAGTGCGCCAACGTGGCCGAGGCGCAGGCGGCGGTGCAGGGCTGGCAGGGCACGGCCACGCCGGGCGAGACCTTTACCCATGTGCTCACCCACCGCGACCTGGTCATCACGCCCTGGCAGTTCCGCTTCAGTGGCGAGGCGCCGTCGGCCGAGCAACTGCAGCACCGCTGGCCCGGGGGGCGCTGGCTGGCCCCGGCCGAGCTGGATGCGGTGGGCTTGCCCGCGCCGTTGACGCGCCTCCTGCGGCGCTGATCTGGCCCTGATCAGGCGCTGATCAGCCCCTGCTGCAGCAGGAAGGCGTGTACCACCTGCAGCCGCGCCAGCGGGTCGTCCAGCGCCAACAGGCGCTGCCGCGCCTGCAAGGAGATGGGCAGCAGCTCGCACCAGCGGTGCGCCACCCAGCCGGCGTCATCGGGGCGCGCGGCGCCGGCCAGCCAGTGCGGGTCGCGCGCGGTGATCGCGGGCAGCGCGCGGGTCAGCGCATCGGCGGCGCCCTGCAGTGCCGCGCCGGGCGGCAGCGGCGGATCCTCGGGCAGCCACTGGATGTCCTCGGCCTGCCACAGACCCAGCGTCTGCGCGCTGGCGCGACCAAAGCGGAAGCGCCGCCCGCCCTCGCAGCGGATGCGCAGCAGCCCGGGGCGCTCGGCGTCCACATCGCGCAGCAGCGCCAGCGTGCCCAGGTCTTCAAAGCGCACGCCCTCGTCCTGACCGGGCAGGCGCACCTCGGTGCCCTGGGTCAGGCAGACCACGCCGAAGGGGCTGTTCTCGCGCAGGCAGCGGCCGATCAGGTCCAGGTAGCGCGCCTCGAACACCTTCAGCGACAACGCGCCGCCGGGGAACAGCACCGCCTGCAGCGGAAACAGCGGCAGGGACTGCGGCAGATCGCTCACGCGGCGGGCGCCAGCTCGCGGTGGCGGCGCAGCGTGGCCACGCGGCCGGCAAAGCGCCGCGCCAGCTGCTCGACGATGTAGACCGAGCGGTGCTGGCCGCCGGTGCAGCCAATCGCCACCGTCAGGTAGCTGCGCTGGTCGTGCTCGAAGGACGGCAGCCAGTGGCGCACGAAGCCATCGATCATGTCCACCATCTGGCCCACCTCAGGCTGCGCCTGCAGGTAGTCGGCCACCGGCGCGTCCAGGCCGGTCTGCACGCGCAGCTCGCGGATGTAGAAGGGGTTGGGCAGCACGCGCACGTCGTACACCAGGTCGGCGTCCAGCGGCACGCCGCGCTTGAAGGCAAAGGACTCGAAGACCAGCGTCAGCCGGCTGCCTTCGGCGCCCACCAGGTCACGCACCCAGCTGCGCAGCTGGGCCGGACGTAGCTTGGAGGTGTCCAGCACGGTGGAGCGCTCGCGCAGCTCGGCCAGCAGTGTGCGCTCCAGCTCGATCGCCTCGAACAGCGCGCGGTGGGCGTCGCCGTCGATCACCGGCTTGCTCAAGGGGTGCGGGCGGCGGGTTTCAGAAAAGCGCGTCACCAGCTGGGTGGTGGTGGCGTCCAGGAACAGGCTGCGCACCACCACGCCTTCGGCGCGCAATTGATCCAGCACCGGGCCCAGGTGGGGCAGCGAGCCGGCGGTGCGCACATCCACCGCGATCGCCATGCGGCGCACGCCGTGCTCGGTTTCGACGCGGATGAAGTCGCGCAGCAGCTCGGGCGGCAGGTTGTCGACGCAGAAGAAACCGGCGTCCTCCAGCGCATGCAGCGCCACCGACTTGCCCGAGCCCGCAGTGCCGGTGACCAGCACCACCTCGCGCTGCGCGGTGGCGGCCAGCGGGTTGAGCTCGTCCTCGTCCTGGCTCATCGTGCCTCTCCGGCACCTTGGCGGATCAACTCCTGTGCATGGGCCAGGCTGGTGCCCGCGGCGCGCTCGCCGCCCAGCATCCGGGCCACTTCGGCCACGCGGGCCTCGCCGGCCACCGGGGTGACGCGGCTGAGCGTGCGGCCGGCCTGCTCGGCCTTGGCCACCACATAGTGGCGGTCGGCGCAGGCGGCCACTTGCGGCAGGTGGGTCACGGCCAGCACCTGGGCGCGCTGGCCCAGGCGCTTCATCAGACGGCCCACGGTGTCGGCCACGGTGCCACCGACGCCCGAATCAATCTCATCGAAGATCAGCGTGGCCGGGCCGCTGGCCTGGGCCTGCACCGTGGTCACCGCAATCGCCAGCGCCAGGCGCGAGAGCTCGCCGCCCGAGGCCACCTTGGCCAGCGCACGCGGTGCGCTGCCGGCGTGGCCGGCCACGCGCAGCTCCACGCTTTCCAGGCCAAAGGCCTGCGGCTCGTCTTGCGGCAGCAGGGCCACTTCAAAGCGGCCACCGGCCATGCCCAGCTGCTGCATCGCCTCGGTCACGCGTTCGGCCAGCGGGCCGGCGGCCTTGTGGCGCGCCTTGCTGATCTTGCGTGCCTCGGTGCGCCAGGCGGCCTCGGCGGCGTTGGTGCGGGCCTGCAGGCCGTCCAGGTCGGCGGCCTGGTCCAGCGCGCGCAGCGCGGCTTGCCATTCGGCCAGCAGCGCCGGCAGTTCTTCAGGCGGGCGGCGGTAGCGGCGCGCCAGGCTCATCCAGGCCGACAGGCGGGCGTCCAGCTCAGTCAGGCGCGCCGGGTCGAGCTCGGCGCGCGACAGGTAGGCGCGCAGCGTGTGCGCGGCGTCGTCGATCTGGGCCTGCGCGTCGCGCAGTGCGGTCAGTGCGGGCGCCAGCCGGGCGTCAAACTCGGCCACGTCGTCCAGCGCGTCGATCGCGCGGGCGGTCAGGCTGCTGGCGCTGGCGTCGTCGTCGTCCAGCTGGGCGGCGGCGCGTCCCACCGCATCGATCAGCGCCTGGCCATGGGCCAGCCGCTGGTGCTCGGCGTTCAGCGCGGGCCATTCGTCGGCGCCGGGCGCCAGGCGCTCCAGCTCGCCAATCTGCCACTGCAGGCGCTCGCGCTCATTGGCCAGCTCGTTCTGGCGGGTACGGGCGTCAGCCAGCGTCTGCGCGGCGGCGCGCCAGTCGGCAAAGGCCTGGGCCAGGGCGCGGGTGTCCACGCCGGCCTGTTCGTCCAGC
Source organism: Ideonella aquatica (assembly GCF_018069755.1). Taxonomy (GTDB): domain Bacteria; phylum Pseudomonadota; class Gammaproteobacteria; order Burkholderiales; family Burkholderiaceae_C; genus Ideonella; species Ideonella aquatica. The sequence continues at coordinate 437,274 of NZ_JAGQDE010000002.1, forward strand.
AGCGCGCGCACCGCGGCCGGCCGCGTCAGGCCCTGCCAGGCGTGCTGGCCGTGGATGTCCACCAGATGATCGGCCGCCTCGCGCAGCTGGGCCACGGTGGCCGGGCTGCCGTTGACAAAGGCGCGGCTCTTGCCCTGCGCATCGACGATGCGGCGCAGCAGCAGCTCGTCGCCGCCCTCGAAGCCGGCCTCGTCCAGCCAGCCGGTCAGCGACGCGGGGCAGTCAAAGGTGGCGGTGATCTCAGCGCGCGGCGCGCCCTCGCGCACCACCAGCGCTTCGGCGCGCGCGCCCAGCGCCAGTTGCAGTGCGTCGACCAGGATGGACTTGCCGGCGCCGGTCTCGCCGGTGAGCACACCAAAGCCCGCGCCGAAGTCCAGATCGAGCGCGTCGACGATGACAAAGTCCTTGAGCGTCAGATGCTTGAGCATGTGGCCCTCTGGGCGGAGTGGTTACACCACCCCCTCGTACCAGCGCAGCTTGCGGCGCAGCGTGGCGTAGTAGCTCCAGCCGCGCGGGTGCAGAAAGCGCACCGACTGCGCCGAACGCCGCACCCGCACCTGGTCGCCATGCAGCAGGCTGGCCAGACGTTGGGTGTCAAAGCTGGCGCTGGTGTCGCGGCCGTTGACGATGGTGATTTCCACCTCTTGCGAATCGGGCAGCACGATCGGCCGGTTCGACAGCGTGTGCGAGGCAATCGGCACCAGCAGCCAGCCGCCGATCGCCGGGTGGATGATGGGCCCGCCGGCCGACAGCGCATAGGCGGTGGAGCCGGTGGGCGAGGCCAGGATCAGGCCATCGGCGCGCATATTGGCGACAAATTCGCCGCCAATGTCCACCCGCAGCTCCACCATGCTGGCAAAGGCGCCGCGGCCCACCACCACATCATTCAGCGCCAGACCCTGAAAGATCTGCTCACCGTCGCGCCAGATGCCGCCTTCGATCATCGAGCGGCGCTCTTCCTCGTAGTCGCCCTCCACAATCGGGCCCAGCGCCTCTTCCCAGTCGGTGGCGCGCACATCGGTGATGAAGCCCAGCCGGCCCTGGTTGATGCCTACCAGCGGCAAGTTGTAGGCGGCCAGCTCGCGGGCGATGCCCAGCATCGTGCCGTCGCCGCCCACCACCACCGCCAGGTCACAGGCGGCACCGATCTGCTCGGGCGTGAGCGCGCCGTAGTCGTTCCAACCGGTGTTGAACGCGGTGTCGCGGTCGACCGAGACTTCCAGACCGCGGCGCGACAGAAACTCGGCGATGCGCTCCAGCATCGGCCGAATGCCCTGGGCCTGGTACTTGCCGATCAGCGCGGCATGGCGAAAGCGCACGGTCATGGTGTGGGGAATTACACCACAGGGCCTCTGGCGTTCCAGGGCCTCGGCGGGCATGTCCGTACAATGAAAAGCATGCTCGACGAGCGCGCCCGTTCCCTGCTGAAAACCCTGGTTGAACGCTACATCGCCGACGGCCAGCCGGTGGGTTCGCGCACGCTGTCCAAGGCCAGCGGCCTGGAGCTGTCACCGGCCACCATTCGCAATGTGATGGCTGACCTTGAGGACATGGGCCTGATCGTCAGCCCCCACACCTCCGCCGGCCGCGTGCCCACCGCGCGCGGCTACCGGCTGTTTGTCGACACCATGCTGACGGTGCAGCCGCTGCAGCTGGACCACCCGCCAGCCGACATGGCCGCCGCGCGTGACCAGCTCCACCCCGACCAGCCCCAGCGCGTGATCGCCCAGGCGGCCAACCTGCTGTCCAGCCTGTCCAGCTTTGTGGGCGTGGTGACGGCGCCGCGCAAGAGCAGCGTCTTCCACCACATCGAGTTCCTGCGCCTGGGCGACAAGCGCGTGCTGGTCATCATGGTGGCACCCGACGGCGACGTGCAGAACCGCGTCATCTTCACCGCCCACGACTACACCCAGAGCGAGCTGGTGGAAGCCACCAACTACCTCAACGCCCACTACGCCGGCCTGGCCATCGATGAAGTGCGTGCCCGCCTGAAGGGCGAGATCGACCAGCTGCGCGGCGAGATCGCCACCCTGATGCAGGCCGCTGTGCAGGCCGGCACCGAGGCCATCGCCGATTCGCAAGAGCAGCTGGTGGTCAGCGGCGAGCGCAACCTGCTGGGCGTGCAGGACTTTGGCAACGACATGGGGTCCTTGCGCAAGATGTTCGACCTCTTCGAGCAAAAGACCCAGCTGATGCGCCTGCTCGACACCTCCAGCCGCGCCGAGGGCGTGCGCATCTTCATCGGCGGCGAAAGCCGCGTCGTGCCCTTCGAGGAGCTCTCGGTGGTGTCCGCCCCCTACGAGGTAGACGGCCGCGTGGTGGGCACACTGGGCGTGATCGGCCCCACCCGCATGGCCTACGACCGCATGATCCAGATCGTGGACATCACCTCCAAGCTGGTCAGCAACGCCTTGTCGGCGCCGCGCTGAGCGGCGCCAGGGCGGTTGGTTCCTCTGCCTACAATCGCCCCCTTCGGGCCGCTAGCTCAGTCGGTTAGAGCAGAGGACTCATAATCCTTTGGTCCGGGGTTCGAGCCCCCGGCGGCCTACCACCCCCATCGGCGCGGGATGCGAGCGTATGGGGACCGTGATCGCGAGCCTGTCCAAGCGCATCGACGTGTGGCTGCGTGGCTTTGCCTTCATCCCATCTGAGGATGTCGCACGCCGGAAGGCTGCTTAGTCTCTGGGCCTTGTTCATTCTTGGACTGCAGAGGAATGCCCATGTGACTGCCAACTCAATGCGCCGTCGCCGCACTGTGCGCTGCTTCCAGCATGGCCATGGCGCGACAGGTCATCAATGAGAGCTTCACCGATGGCTTCATCGCCCCAGTCGCCATCGAGACACTGGGCAACGGCGCAACGCTCAAGTCGACCGCGCGCAAATTCTCGGTCAAGGTCGCCGGTGGGTCGTGTGGCTCCTGTGGTCAGGCCGATGCCGTGAGCTTCTATCCGGCGACTGCGCCCCTGACCGGCAACTTCGTGACGGACCTGGAGTTCGTCCAGGATGGCCGAACGGCCGTCGACGGAAGCCAGGTGCGCAGCGGCATCTACCTGGAGATGAAGGTGAATTCCCCTGACCATGTTGCCGGCAGCGTCTCGGTGTCGCTGACGGGCGACTTCCGGTCGAACGGAACCGAGTTCCACGGCGCCACCGGGATGTCCTTCATCGGCAACGCGCTGGCGGGCTTCCAGGAGACCGCGATTCCCAAGACCGATGTGTCCTCGGGTGCATGGACGATGAGCCTGAGCCGGAGCGGTTCAATGTGCACGATCAGGCTGCTGGATCCAGCGGGTGTGGATCGCCTGGGCATGGCTCCGGTTTCGTGCTCCACCGAGCCACTCATCCCGGCCGTGGTACTTTTTTCCGGCTCAGGAGGTGACACTGCGAAGAATGGCACATACGGGGCAAGCCTGAAACGCCTGCGCCTCACGGCCGACTGACCCTGGGGGCCCAGCCCGGCCCATCATTTCGGCTGCGATCTGTGGATTTGAGGTCGGGCCGGAATCTCGCTACAGCGGAAAACTAGAGTACGGTCGCCCGTGACCAGGCTGCTGAGCAGCCCAGGAGCGTGAGCGATGAAGAAGAGCAAGTCCACCCAGGCGCGGTGTGCGCCCGCCTCGCCCCGTCACCGAATCACGACATTCAGGCCGCTGAACCTCAGCTGCGGCTGAAGCACCTGGCCGGTCATGGTGCAGGCCACCTCCTCGGTCTCGTCCTGCCCGGTCACGCGGATGCTCTTGTCTGTGTCGCACAACTGGTCGGTCAGCCAGCCGTTGGCCTGGTACCTGGAGAAGCGGAGCTGGCTGCCCTTCCCACATCGACCGGAGACCCCCTGCATTGGCTCGGCCACCAGACGCCGCGCCTCGACATAGACGTTGACCCGGCACATGCCCGCCAAGCGATCGACCGGGGCCTGGCCGACCGCCTTCATGCGCTGTTCGAACTCGGACAAGTCCGAATCCGTGGCGACACGGAGCTGCACGCCGGTCAGGTAGGTTCGCTCACGCGCTCCCGACACCTCACCCGGTTTGTTCGGCAGGGCGAGCCGCTGTGCCGCAAGGCCGTCACCGCTCAAGCCGCGAAACTCCAGCGTTACCCGCGGGCGCAGGCATTCGCGGGAGGCCGGTGCCGCCTGGTCCTTCTCGCACAGGACGAGATACAGGTCCTTGGGTTTCCCGTCCACGGTCCGGCTTCTCAAACGTGCCGAGTACTCGGGCCCGGGCCCCACCTGCACCGATTCCACCTCCGACAGCGGAACAATCCAGTTCTTCGTGCTGAACAATCCAGGTTCCCGGAGGTGGACATACCACTGCGGGCTTTTCAGATCCAAGGGGTCTGCCACCGTGTCATTGCGGTCCTCGTGCCGCGTCCACCCCCCGTCCGGCACGAACTTCAACGTCAAGCGCCCTGAAAGCTCGTCCATCCGAGCCCCGTCCACCATGAACACCGGTGGGGGCGGCACTTGGCGGGGAGGCGCTTGCTCGCCTGCCGCACCGGCGTCGGCCGCGTTTAGCAGAAGCATAGAAAACACCCAGGCGCAGGGGGTCCATTGGAAACGTGTGGCCATCGTCAGTCTCGTGTCGAAGCGGTGCAGGAGAGGGCGGTTCTTGTCGCAACACGCCTTATCGACGGCTCCTCCATCGCCTTAAGTGCGGTCTGAATCAATCGCCACGCGCCGTGCTTGGCGTCGAGGCGAAGCACTGAGAAGATGCGCCCCCTGAAGCAGCGCGGCCTGGGCTTGGGACAGGCGGCCTAGTGGATGAGGGCCGCCGATCGTCTCGGCCCCACTCACCCAGCCCCTCATCCCCCCGCCGTCGCCCTCACCAAAGCTGCATGCAACGCCGCCGGCGCCACCGGCTTGGTCAGGAAGTCGTCCATGCCGGCCTTCAGGCACAGCTGGCGCTCCTGCGCCAGGCCGACGGCGGTCAGGCCGATGATCGGCAGGTGGCGGGTGCTGTCGCGGCGGCGAATGCGTTCGGCGGCCTCGCGGCCGCCCATCACCGGCATGTGCAGGTCGAGCAGCACCACGTCGAACGCCTGGTCGTCGGTGTCCAGCGTCTCCAGCACCTCGCGGCCGTTGTTCACCGCCACCACGCTGCACTGCCAGGCTTCCAGCATCGCGGTGGCGATGAGCACGTTGACCTCGTCATCCTCGGCCAGCAGCACGCGCAGGTGCAGCGGGGGCAGGGCCTGGGGGGCTGGCTGCGCGGGGGCCGGCTGCGGCAGGTCCACGGCCGGCAGGGGCAGTTCGGCCCAGAAGGTGCTGCCCTGTTCGGCGGTGCTGCTGGCGCCCACGGTGCCGCCCATCTGCCGCGCCAACTGCTTGCAGATCGACAGGCCCAGGCCGGTGCCGCCGTAGCGCGCGGCGGTCGTGGCGTCGGCCTGGCTGAAGGGGCGGAACAGGCGCTTGAGCACCTGGGGCGCGATGCCGATGCCGGTGTCCGACACCTCCAGCCGGATGCCCGATGAGGCGCCGCGCAGCGCGCGCAGCGTCACCTGGCCGTCAGAGGTGAATTTGACCGCGTTGGCCACGTAGTTGACCAGGATCTGACGCACGCGCATGGCGTCGCCCAGCACGTGTGCGGGTAGGTCCGGGGCCAGCACCATCTCCAGCCGGATGCGCTGGTGGGCCGCGGGCATCACGTGCGCCTCCCACACCGACCGCACCAGCGCGGGCAGGTCGAACGGCGCCTCGGTGAGGGTGAACTGGCCGGCTTCGATGCGGCTCATGTCCAGCACCTCGCCCACCAGTTGCGCCAGTGTGTCGGCGCTGTGCTCGATGCGCCCCAGCATCTCCAGCATCCGCGGCGAGGCCTGCGCCTCGGCGCGCGCCATCCGCACCAGGCCCAGGATGCCGGCCAGTGGCGTGCGGATCTCGTGGCTTAGCTGGGCCATGAAGGTGGCCTTGGCCTGGTCGGCCTTCTCCGCCAGGCGCCGCTCGCGCTGGGCGCTGGCGATGGCGCGGCGCTCTTCGCTGTCGTCGCGGAAGTGGATCACGGTGCCGCTGCGCTGTCCGTTCTCGCGCAGCGCCGACACATGGATCACCACCGGCGTGGCCTTGCTGTCGTTGCGCGGGATGTTGCCGTGGTAGCGCCCCGGTCGCCACAGTTGACCGCGCGCCTCGGCCTTGCCGGGGCGCAGTGCCGCGGCGTCCTTGGAGAGCTCGGTGAACAGGCCGTGGATCGACCAGCCCTCCACCTGTTCGCGCGGCATGCCCAGCATCCGCAGCGCCTCGCCGCTGGCGAACTGGCAGCGGCCCTTGGCATCGGCCACCAGCACGCCCAGGCCGAAGGTCTCGGTGATGCGGCGCAGGAACTCGGCATGGCCGCGGGCTTCGCGCTCCAGCTGCTTCTGGCAGCTGATGTCGGTGCGCAGCGACACATAGCGCTGGGGCAGGCCCTGCTCGTCCAGCACCGGCACGATGGTCGACTGCACCCAGTACAGGCTGCCGTCCTTGCGGCGGTTGGTGAGCTCGCCATGCCAGACCTGGCCGCTGGCGATGGTGCGCCACATCGCCTCGTAGAACGCCGGCTCGTGGTGGCCGGATTTCAGCAACCGGTGCGACTGGCCGATCAGCTCCTCGCGGCGGTAGCCGCTGATCTGGCAGAAGCGGTCATTGGCGTAGACGATGGTGCCCTGCAGATCGGCCACGCTGACGATGGCGTGCTCGTTCAGTGCCTGCAGCAAGTCGGGCTGCAGCGACGCGCTGGGCATGGCCGAGGCCGCATCGCCGCCACCCGCGTGGCGGCGCAGTGGTGGCTGAAGGCGCTGTCGCCGGGCGGTGTCGGGTGCGCCAGTGGGTGCTGGTGAAGACGACTTGAGGGGCATCGACGAGGCGGGCGCAGGGTCGCAGCCCTGCTGGGCAAAACGTTGGGGTGAAGTGCTCGGACAGGCGGCCATGGCAACACCGGCGGGCCTCGGTGCGGGCACGGCCTGTCGCGTCTGATTGTCGGAACGGACAGGGGTATGGCATAGTCATTTATTGACACGCAGTTGTCGTTCAAGGACTGTCCATGCCAATGACTGGAAGCCGCGTGCAGCCGGGGTTTGCCGCCAGCGCCGTGCCCGCCCGCTACCTCTGGCTGCTGGCGGACCACCTGGTGTCGCTGGGCCATGCGGTGGAGCAGCCCCTGGTCGCGGCCGGCCTGTCGGTGGCCCAGCTCAGCCACCCGGCCGCGCGGATCGACCGCCAGCAGCTCTCTAAGGCGCTGCAGCAGCTGGCCGCAGCCACTGGCCGCACCGACCTGGGCTTCGAGCTGGGCATGCAGCTCAACCTGGGTCTGGCCGACGAGCTGGGCCAGCTCTTCCTGAGCGCGCCCACGCATGCCGCCGGCCTGGCCTATGCCAGCCGCTACCTGCCGTTGATGACGCCGTCATACCGGCTGCACATCGAGCGCACGGCCGAGGGTCTGCATGCCACCGCCGAACCGACCCGGCCCTTGCCTTATGACGTGGCCGTGATGGGGCTGGAGGTGGTCCTGGCCGCCACCTACCGCTTCGCCGTGTTCATCAGCCAGTCCAGCAGCTTTCCGGTGACGGTGTCGGTCAGCTGGCCCGCGCCGCCCCACGCGCACCGCTACCGCGAACTCAAGGGCGTGCAGCTGCGCTTCGGTCGGGGCGACCGGCCGCGCCTGCACCTGCTCATCCCCACGGAGCTGGCCGAGAGGCCGCTGCCCATGGCCAACCACCTGGCCGCCAGGGACCTGGAGGAGGCCTGCGAACGGCGCCTGCGCCAGCTGTCCCAGGGCCAGTCCTGGACCGAGTGGGTGATCACGATGCTGCGCGACGTGGAAGACCGTTTCCCAACCCAGGCCGAACTGGCCGCCCAGATGGGCATCTCCCCGCGCACCCTGGCCCGCGCCCTGCTTGCCGAGGGCCGCGAGTACCGTGAACTGGCGCAGGATCTGCGCCACGCCCAGGCCCGGCAACTGCTGCGGGGCACCGCGCTGTCGCTGGCCGAGATCGCCCACCGCCTGGGCTACAGCGACGCCGCCAACTTCAGCCGGGCATTCCGGCGCGTTGAGGCGCTGAGCCCCGGGCAGTTCCGCAGCGCGGCGAAAGCAGCCGCAGCCCATTCATCGGCGCTGCTGCGGCCCCGGGGTGGCAAGATGCCTCGGACAACCGGAGACAGCCATGAACCTGGGTGAGTTGCAAGCCGAACTGCGCCACTTCGCCGCTGAGCGCGACTGGCAGCCGTTTCACACGCCCAAGAACCTGTCCACGGCGTTGATGGTGGAGGCGGCCGAGCTGGCCGAGATCTTCCAGTGGCAGACGCCCGAGGAGTCGCGTCTGGTGCCTCAGCGGGCCGACGTGCGGCAGCACGTCGGCGAGGAGCTGGCCGATGTGCTGCTGTACCTGCTGCAGCTGGCCGACCACTGCCAGGTGGACCTGCCGCTGGCGGTGCGCGACAAGCTGGCGAAGAACGCGCAGAAGTATCCCGCCCGGCAGCAGATCCCGCGGCCGCAGCCGCCTCAGGCTGCGGTGTCCGGGGTGCATGTGCTGCTCGACTTTGAGAATGTCCAGCCCACCAACGCCGAGCTGCGGGCCCTGGTGCCGCAGGCTGGCCAGGTTTGGGTGTTCCATGGGCCGCATCAGCGGCAGGTGGCCAAGCGCTTTGCGTCGTTCGGCGAGCACGTCACCGCGGTGCCGATCAGCAAGACGGGCAAGAACGCGCTGGACTTTCATCTGTCGTTCTACATGGGCTACATCGCCTCGCGCAACCCCGAGGCCTCGATGGTTGTGGTGGCCAACGACAAGGGCTACGAGCCGATGTTGGAGCATGCGCAGGCGATGGGCTTCGTGGTGCGTCGCCAGCCATTCCCGGCAACGTCGGCCCCCGCGAAGAAGACCACGGCGAAGGCAAGCACGGCGAAACCAGCCACGGCGAAGAAGACACCCGCGTCCCGCCCTGCAGCAGCGGCGCCGAAGAAGGCGGCGCCGGCCACACGGGCCCCCACCAAACAGGCTCCCACCAAACAGGCGGCCCCCAAGAAGGTGCCAGCGAAGAAGGTGTCCGCCAAAAAGGCGCCAGCCAAGAAGGTGCCAGCCAAGGCGCCCGCGGCAGGCCCGTCCGCGGCGCCGGCCACCGCGGTGTCGGCCAAGGATCTTCAGCGCATCACCGAACAGCTGAGCAAGGCCGGCGACAAGCGCCCCACCAAGCTGGGCCGCCTGCGGGGCCTGCTCAAGTCGTTGCTGTCAGCGCAGACCGGTGATGCGGTGATCGAGTGGGCCCTCCACCAGCTGGAGGCGGCCGGCACGGTGGTCGTCGGCTCGAACAACGATGTCCGCTATCCGCGGTTCCTGGCCGCCTCAGCGCCAGCGGGCCGCTGATGACCCGGCATCACCCGCCTGCCTTGAACGCCACCCACTGCGCCGTTGGCATCTCCTCCAGCTCCAGCAGGGCGCCTTCGCCCGGTGCGCTCAGGGGCTCATCGGGCCACAGCACCTGCCAGGTGTGCAGGAACAGGTCGTAAAGCGCGTGCTCGGTGTAGGGGAACTGGTCGCCGCAGTAGTCGCGCAGGCGGATGCCGGGCGTGGTCAGCAGGTGGTCCAGCCCCAGTTTCAGCCAGGGCAGGTCGCCGGCGGCCTCTGCGGCCAGGCGCACTTCGTCGATCGAGGCGTCGAAGTCGGCGGGGTCTTCGGACGGTTCGTCGCTGCGGCCCAGGTAGCCCAGGGCGATGCGCCGCAGGTACCCGCGCAGCATGGTGTTGCTCAGTTTCATCGGGGGTCCAGGGGGGTGGAAAACGGGTTCACATCGGCTTGGTGTAGCTGCCGGTCTCGGGGTCCCAGTCTTCGGTGATGGGGTACTGGGTCACGATGATCCACTCGCCAACGTACTTGCTGATGGTGGTGCCGTTGAAGATCCGGCCGTTGTAGGTGCTCATCCATTCGCTGGGCTTGAAGTGCGCGTCCAGCTGCTTGATGTTGTCCACGTACAGTTTCTGGGGGTCGAACAGCACGAAGCGGAAGATCGTCTTGGTCCGGGTCAGGCCCTGGACCTTGGTGTGGCTTTCGTAGATGCCGGCGCCGCCCAGCCGGCCCTTGGTGGTGTCGAGCTTGGGCAGCTCCTTCAGGCCCAGCACGGCAGTGTCGATGGGCTTGGGGTGCTCGATGTTGATTTCATACTCGGTCGCGCGGCCGAAATCCAGCTCGGTGGCGTTGGGCACGAAGCCGCCGGCCGAGCTGGCTGTGGCCTCCTCGATGGCCTTGTCACGCGTCTCCAGCCAGCTGGCGGGGTCGTCGAACTGGCTGGCCGAGGCCGAGCGCGCCTCGTGCCCGTCGGGGGCGATGCCGGTGGTGATGCGGGTGATGAGCTGCGGCTCGCCAATGTCGGGTGGCGGGCCATGGCGCGCCATGCTGTGCCCGCGGCCGTGGCTGCTGGCGTCCACGGCCTTGGCGGCGGTGATGCACATGGCGCGGCAATCGTTCAGCAGCTGGCGGTAGCGCGTGCCGGCTTCCTTGTAGCGCGCCGCCTGGGCGTCCTTGTCGGCGTCGGTCAGTCGCTGCTCGATGGCATTGGCATCCAGCGGCGTGTAGATCGCGCCGGCCTGCCCCGGCACCTTGGCGGCGATCGCGGCCAACTGCTTCTTCACGGCCAGCGCCTGCTCGCGGGCGTCGATGTAGCTGCGCGCCTCGTCGATGGTGGTGGCCAGCGTCGTGAGCAGTTGCAGTGACTGGGCAAAGTCGTTGCGGGTCTGGGCCGGCAGCTTGGCCGCGGCCAGCTCGTCGGCCAGCCGCTCCTGGGCCTTGACAGGCGCCAGGCGGGGATGCACCCGGGCATAGGACTTTTCCACCCGTGCCAGCTCGACCTGGTAGCCCTGCAGCGCCTGGTCCAGCGCGGCGAAATCGGCCATCAAGGCCACGTCGTCCAGCTGTTCGGTGGCCTGCTTGAAGCGCTGGGCGGCCGCCTGGGCGGTGTCCTCGGTGGCGGTCTTCGCGGTCTTGGCGGCCGCCTCCAGAACATCGTCCAGCGCCTGCAGCCGCGCCAGCTCGGTGCCCGGGATGCCGCCGCGCAACTGCAGCAGTTGGGCGCGGCGCTGGTCGTAGGCGTCCAGCGCGTCGAGCAGTTGCGTGAGGTGGCCGAGCAAGGTCAGCGCTTCGTCGTACTTGGCCTCCACGCCGGCCTTGTCGGCGGCGGGCTGGAGCAGGGCGAGCTTGATGGCGCCGCGCCCCTGGTCCAGGCGCTGGGCCAGTGCCCCGGCCTGGGCCAGGTAGCTGGACGCGGGGGTCAGCACCAGCTTCAGGGCCTGCAGCGCCTGGGCGGCGTCCTTGTGCTTCTGGCTGGCGGCCAGGTTCACGGCGGCGTCGTAGTCGGTCTTCAGGCGCAGGCCGATGGCGGTGGTGCCATAGAGCTGCTGCAGCGGGTCGTAGCTGCGCTTGATCTCGGCCAGCGCGCGGCCGTAGTCGGCACCGTCGGTGAACAGGGGCTTACTGCCCAGCAGCGTGCTCAGCGCCAGCTTGGCAGGGCCCCAGTCCTGGCTCAGTGCCTTGCTGTCGCCCTGCTGCAAAGCGGTGTCGATGAGCTGCTTGTCGGGTGGCTGATAGATGGCGGGGTCGCTCTTCAGGACCAGCACCTGGCGCTTCAGCGCGGCGTAGGCCTGCATCTCCACCAGCCGGTTGGACAACGTGTCCAGCAGGCCCACCGCGGCCACGTAGTCCTTGTCCGTGCTGCCCTTCTTGCGGGCGTTGGAGTACTCCACGTCCAGCTGGTTGTGGCCCGGTGTAACCTGCTCGGCCTTGACCTGGCGCAGCCGCGCTTCGTCGTCGGCCACGAACCTGGCCATGCGCCGGGTGTAGGCCACCACCTCGTCCAGCTTGGCCTGGGCCGGCGCGCCGCCCAGCGCGGCCCGGAAGTTCGCCAGCTTGCCCCTGGCGGCCACCCAGTCGCCGTTCTTGACGTCGGCGGCGGCGGCCTGCAGGGCCAGGTCACACTGGCCGTTCAGCGTGACCGCCTGGCCGGGGTCTTCGAGCTGCACATAGATGGTGATGGCCATGTGGATGGCGTCACGCTCACGGGCAAAGGCGATCGCCGCGGTGACGGCGTCGTCCAGCGTCTCAAGCTGCTTGCGCTGGGTCTGGACCTCGCTGGCCAGGCTGGCCTGGCCCAGAGCGGTGTCGATGGTCTGCAGCCGCTTGAGCAGCAGCTCGCGGGAGGCGGCGTCCAGCTCGGCGTTCACCGCCTTGAGCCGCTGTGCCACCTGCGCGCGTTCCCCGTCGGCCAGCCGGCGGGCCTGGCCCAGGTCGGTGGCGGCCTGGATCGGCTCGGTCAGCGCCTGGACCTTCAGGGTCAGGGCCTGCACCAGGTCGGCGTAGCGCAAGGCAGGGGCCTGCTGTTCCAGGGCGATGAGTTGCTGCAGCAAGGTCTTGCCGGCCGCCTCGCCGATGCGGCCACGCGCTGCCTTGAGCTGCTGGCGCCGCTGCTTGACCGCCTCGGCCAGGTCCTGCTGCGCCAGCACCAGCGCGGGCTGCGCCCGCTCGATGTGCTCAAGCAGGGTGCTCAGCGTGCGGTTGGCGTCGGCATAATCCTGCGTGGTGCTGCCTGCCGGCTTGAGTTGGGTGAACTGGGTGGCCAGGGGCTCGGGCAGCGGTGTGAGCGCTTTCAGCAGGCTCGCGCCCCGCGTCTGCAGGCACTTGAACAGCTGCTGCTGCGCCTTGAGCTGGTCGTCGGCACGGCCGGGCAGCTCGGCCCAGACCTGGGCCTCCAGCAGGGCCAGTGGCTCGATCAGGGCCCGGATGGCGGGATCGTCCTTGTGGCTTCTGGCCTGCTCGGCCAGGCTGGACAGGCGCTGGTACTGGTCGCTGAGGCGGTCGAAGCTGGCCTTGTCCAGCTTGTGCAGGTCCTTCAGGCCCTTGGCGATCTGCTCGTTGTGCGTGTAGAGCGCCTTGGAGTCGCCCACCAGACCCATGCCCAGCAATTGGCGCGCCTTGTCGCACCAGTCGCGGGCCTGGCGGATCTTGTCGTCGTCGGTGTCGCTCATCAGCCACTCCTGGTGTGGCAGCCAGCGCGTCTGGCCCCTCGGCGGATCGGCGGATGTTGCCACCGGACGGGGGGCTCCACAAGGCAGCGCAGCCCTACACTCGGCGGCCATGCCCACGTCCCTGAAGACGCTCGAGGCCTTCAGCGCCGCCGTCCTCGCCCTTGACCAGCTCCCTCCCAGCGCGTCACCCGCGCGCCTGATGGCCGAGGGCATGGCGGCGCTGCGGCAGCTGCTGCCCTTTGACGCCGCCTGGTGGGGTGAGTGCTCCGGCGGCATGGACGGTTTGGCGCCGCGCAACTGGCTGAGCGGGCGGCTGAACCTGGGGGCCGACTTTGCGCGCGAGTGGAACCGCATCGGGGCGGTCGATCGCTTTGCGGCGGCGTCGATGCAGCAACTCGATGCCGCCGTGTGGTCCAGCGGCTATGCCGACCCCGAGCCGGCGGTGGAGGCCTTTGCCACGCGCCACGATCTGTTCCATGCCATGGCCATCACCCGCGCGCTGCCGGGCAGCGGGCTGATGCATTTCATCTCGCTGTACCGCGGCCAGCATGCGCCGGCCTTTGATGCGGCGCAGCGGCGGGTGTTCGAGCTGTTCAGCGCCCACCTGATGCAGCGCTGGAGCCGGCGCGTGACCGCGCTGCTGGGGCAGTCACGCGTGGGGGCTGATGCGCATGCGCTGGTGGATGCGGCGGGCGAGTTCGTCTACCTGGATGCGCGGCTGGGCCTGTGGCTGCGCGAGCGCTTTCCGGCCTGGCAGGGCGCGCAACTGCCGGCCGAGCTGCTGCCCGGTCTGCGCTCGGGCGCCACGGCCCTGAGTGTGGGGCGGCGCCGGCTGTCGCTGCAGCGCTGCGGCGAGCTGTGGCTGCTGGGCCTGGCGCCGCAGCGCCGCGCGCCGCTGCTGCCGCCGCGCGAGCTGGGCGTGGCGCTGCTGTATGCGCATGGCCACACCCACAAGCAGATCGCCCGCGAGCTGGGCCTGTCGCCCAGCACCGTGCGCACCTACCTGCGCGATGCCTACCAGCGCCTGGGCGTCAGCACCAAGGCGGCGCTGGCGCGGCGGCTGGAGGGTCAGTCGCTGCCGGCGCCCAAGTCTTGACCCTCCTCAATTGAGGAGGTCAACGCAGGCGCTGCCTGCCTACCGTTGCCAGGCCATGTCTGGAGCAACGGAGGAGCAATGACATCGAGCAAGACGATCGCGGCCATCGCCGCGCTGGCCGTGGTGGCCGCGCTGGCGGCCGGCTGCAGTGGCGGCGGCGGTGAAGCGCCGGCCGACCTGGTGCTGCGCAGCGGCAAGGTGGTCACCATGGATGACGGCCGGCGCGTGGCGCAGGCGGTGGCGGTGCGCGATGGGCGCATCGTGCTGGTCGGCAGCGATGCCGAGGTGATGCCGCATGTCGGCCAGAAGACCCAGGTGGTGGACCTGGGTGGGCGCATGCTGATGCCCGGCTTCATCGATGCCCACCTGCACGCGCTGGCCGGCGGGCGCGCGCTGCTGCTGTGTGACCTGGCCTATGCGCCGCTCACGCGCAGCCAGTTGGCCGCCAGGTTGCAGGCCTGCGTGGATGCCACGCCCGAGGCCGGCGCCGATGTCTGGCTGGAGGCGGTCAACTGGGACCGCCAGTCCACGTCGTCGCTCGATGCCGACCCCACCCGCGCGCTGCTCGATGGCCTGACCACGACGCGGCCGATCGCCGTGACCTCGTCGGACTTCCACACCGTGCTGGCCAACTCGCGCGCGCTGGCGCTGGCGGGTGTGAGCGTCGCCACGCCCGACCCGGCCGGCGGCCGCTTCCTGCGTGACGGTTCGGGCGCACCCACCGGCATCTGCGAGGACGCCGCCGGCTTTCAGCTCAAGGCCGCCATCCCGCCCGACAGCGAGGCCGACCAGCTCAAGCAGGGCCGTGCTGCCCTGGCGGCGCTGCGCGAGCAGGGCATCACCAGCTTCATGGACGCGGCCGCAGGCGAGCCGCACCTGCGCGTGTTCCAGTCGCTGCGCAGCAGCGGCGAGCTGACCGCGCGCGTGCAACTGGCCCTGAACCTGGACCCGGCCGAAGCCATCGCCAACCCCGCGCAAGCGATCGCCGAGGCCCAGGCGCTGGCCCAGAGCACCGCCCGCACGGTGGACACGCCGGCCCCGGCGGTGCGCGCCCGCTGGGTCAAGGCCTTTGTGGACGGCGTGGTGAATGCGCCGGCCGACACCGGCGCCATGCTCAGCCCCTACCTGCGCAATGCCGGCACCGACGCCGCGCCGCGCTGGGTGCCCGGCAGCAACCTGGGCCAGCTCTACTACGACAGTGCCACGCTGCAGGCCCTGCTGGGTGCGGCGGCCGATGCCGGTCTGGACCTGCACTTTCACGCCACCGGCGACCGCGCGGTACGCACGGCGCTGGACAGCGTGAGCGCGGTGCGCCAGGCCCGCCCCGGTCTGGACATGCGCCCGGCGATCGCGCACAACGAGACCGTGGCCGTTGCCGACTACCCGCGCTTTGCGGCGCTGGACGTGATGGCCACCATGTCCTTCCAGTGGGCGCAGCGCGCGCCGTACTCGATCGGTGACACCGAGAACCACCTGGGGCCCGAGCGCTTCGCCCGCATGGAGCCCTCGGGCAGCCTGCGCCGTGCCGGCGCCCGCGTGGTGCATGGCAGCGACTGGCCGATCGACCCGTTCGACACCTTCCTGGCGCTGAAGATCGGCGTGACCCGCTCGGGCGACCCCACCAACCCGCACAGCGCTGCCTTCATCGCGCCGGTGTTCGAAGGGCCGATCAACGCCGACCCGGGCCTGTCGCGTGACGACGTGCTGGCCGCGATCACCCGCCACGCCGCGCACCAGCTGCGCATGGAGCAGCAGCTGGGCACGATCGAGGTGGGCAAGCTGGCCGACCTGATCGTGCTGGAGAAGGACTTCCTCACCGTGCCCGACGAGGCCCTGGGCCGCAACCGTGTGCTGCTGACCGTGGTCGGCGGTCAGCCGGTCTTTGCCACCGGCGTCTTCGATAGCCTGGTGGCGGGCCAGCGCCAGCAGCTCAATGCCCGCGCCAAGGTGCTCAGCGCCCGCGGCTCGGCCGGCCATGTGATCCCGTCCACCGTGCCCGGCGCGCCGCACGGGCATGGCGATGGGCACAACCACTGAGCTCGCTCAGCGCGCCTGTCGGGCGCGCCGCAGCTCGGCCAGCAGCACGCGGTACAGCACCGGCGGGTCCACCGGCTTGGCGATGTAGGCGTTCATGCCGGCCTGCAGGCAGGCCTCGCGGTCGCCGGACAGGGCGCTGGCGGTCATCGCGATGATCGGTGTGTGCGCCAGCTGGGGCAGGGTGCGCAGCTGGCGCGCCAGCAGCGTGCCGTCCATGCGCGGCATCTGCACGTCGGTGACGATGGCGTCAAAGTGCTGCGCACAGGCCAGCGCCAGGGCCTCGACGCCATCACTGGCCTGGCTGACCTGCAGGCCGGCGGCCTGCAGCAGCTCGCTCGCGATCAGCTGGTTGACCGGGTCGTCCTCAACCAGCAGCACCTGGGTACCGGCATGCTCGGCGCGCAGCGGGCCCAGCGCGTCGTGGGTCGCCGGTTCGTCGGCGGCCTGGTCGGGTGCCAGTGCCAGCCAGGCGGTGAACCAGAAGCGGCTGCCCTGCCCGGGCTGGCTGTGCACGCCGGCCTCGCCGCCCATCAGCGTGGCCAGGTGGCGGGTGATGGCCAGGCCCAGACCCGTGCCGCCGTAGCGGCGCGTGGCCGACACGTCGGACTGCTCAAAGGGCTGGAACAGCCGGGCCTGCTCGTCCTGGCTGAGCCCGATGCCGGTGTCGCTGACCTCGCAGCGCAGCAGGATCCGGCCGTCGCGACGGGCCTGCTCGCCCACACGCAGCGTGATCTGCCCCTGGCTGGTGAACTTGACGGCGTTGCCCAGGTAGTTGATCAGCGCCTGGCTCAGGCGCACCGGGTCACCGCGCAGCGTGGTGGGCAGGTCGTCGGCCTGCACCACCAGCGCCAGGCCCTTGGCCTGGGCCTGCGGCTCGACCATGGCGCAGGCCTGCCGCAGCAGCTCGGGCAGCGAGAAGACCTCGTCGGCCAGCGTCAGCCGGCCGGCCTCGATGCGCGAGATGTCCAGCACGTTGTCGATCAGCGCCATCAGGTGGCGCGTGGCCACCTGGATCTGGGCCAGGCGCTCGCGCTGCGGCTCGCCTGGCGGCGCCATCTGCGACAGCGAGTGGCTGAGGCCGACGATCGCGTTGATCGGCGTGCGGATCTCGTGGCTCATGTTGGCCAGGAAGGCGCTCTTGGCGCGGCTGGCCTGCTCGGCCGCCTGGCGGGCTTCCTCGGCTTCGGCGGTGCGGGTGCGCACCAGGTGCTCCAGATGGTGGCGGTGCTGCGCCAGCTCGTCGGTCACGCGCAGGTGCTCGGTGATGTCGTCGAAGGTCACCACCGCGCCGCGCGAGCCATCACGCTGGGGCGACGGGCTGACGCTCAGGCGCACCGCAAAGCCGCTGCCGTCGCGGCGCCAGAACCAGTCCTGCACCTGGCGGGGCTGGCCGTCGGCCAGGGTCTGGTTGATCGGGCACGCCTGTGCCGGGTAGGGCCGGCCGTCGGCATGGTGGTGGTGGAAGATCTCATGCTGGCGCCGCCCCAGCACCTCCGAGGGCTGCAGCTGCAGCATGGCCAGCGCCGATGGGTTGATGAAGGTGCACAGGCCCTGAGGGTCGACGCCGTAGATGCCCTCGCTGATCGAGTCGAGGATGCTGCGCTGGCGCACGCCGGCATCCTCGAGCGCGCGCAGCGCATCGGTGGACTGGCGGTGCTCGCGCAGCAGCTGGCGGTGGGTCTGGGCGATCTGCAGCAGCAGCGCCGCCAACAGCGCCGCCAGGCCCAGGCTGCCAGACAGCAGCAGCACGCCGTGCTGCTGCAGCAGGTCCTCCAGGTGGATGGTGGGCTGCTGGTCGTAGGGGGGCACGCGCAGGGTGCGCATCATCTCGGCCACCGGCGTGTAGTCGCCGGGGATGGTGAAGCCCACGATCTGCAAGCGACGCGCCACGTCGCCGTCGTGCGGCAGCCCCAGGATGGCGGCTGCCAGCTGGCGCGCCAGCGCTTCGGGGCACCAGGGCATCACTGCCAGCGGCCATTGCGGGTAGAGCCCGGTCGACAGGGCGAACGGGTAGTCGCCCCGTGATTGCGGGTGCAGCACCTTCAGCCGCTGGGGCGGCAGCCGGCCCTCGGCCTGCAGGGCTTCAAGCACGCCGGTGCGCACAAAGGCCACGTCGGCGCGGTCCTCCAGCACCGCCTG
This sequence comes from Ideonella aquatica, assembly GCF_018069755.1. Lineage (GTDB taxonomy): Bacteria > Pseudomonadota > Gammaproteobacteria > Burkholderiales > Burkholderiaceae_C > Ideonella > Ideonella aquatica. The sequence continues at coordinate 455,523 of NZ_JAGQDE010000002.1, forward strand.
CACGGCGGCGTCCTGCTCGCCGCCCAGGGCCAGCACCTGGGCGTCGTCGGGCAGATCGATGCCCTCGCGCGCCAGCACCAGCGCCTGTGCCAGGTAGGCGCCCAGGGACTCGGTGCTGCTGGTGGCGATGCGCTGGCCGCGCAGGTCGGCCAACTGGCGCAGATCGTGGCGCGCGGCATCGGCCAGGATCACTCCGCCGAACTCGGCCAGCGCGTGGGTGCCCTCGCGCTCGACCAGCGTGGCCAGCGGCGCGCGCAGCCCGGCGTCATGGGTCAGGCGGATGTAGTGCGCCGGCTGGGTGAGGACGATGTCCACCTCGTGCCGGTCGACGGCGGTGTTCAGCTCGGCGTAGGTGAAGGCCCGCAGCTGCACCCGCTGACCGCCGCTGAGGCTGGCGTTGAGCGCATCGACCAGCGGCTGCCAGCGGGTCAGGGTCTCGGGCTTGGGCCGAAAGGCCAGCACACCCAGCGTGAGCGTGGGCGCCGCGCTGCCGGCCTCAGCCGCTGCGGCCAATGCCGGCAGACCGAGCAGCAGCCCCACCAGCCAGGCCCACAACGCAGCGGCCAGCCATGTCCGCGCCCGATCCGCGCGCGCGGCCAGCGGTGCCGGGGCCAGATCGAGGGGGATGTCCGCCACGCGGGCGATGGTAGCGCCCGGTCATCTGGCCGCAGGTCTGTGCAACCGGTTGCTGGTCACTGCGGTGTCCCCTGGATGTGGGGGGTGAGGGGTCAGCAGGTGATCGGTGTCAGGCGGTTCAGGCCGGCCAGGTCGCGGCAGAAGAAGTCATCGGCGAGGTAGATGCGGTCGTACTGGCGCACGTCGTAGTGCACCCAGGTGGGAGCGATGTCCGGCGGCTCCAGCGACTTGCGATTGCGCGCCGCCCAGCCCACCTGGGCGTTGGACAGCTCGACGATGCGACCGCGCACCGCATTGCACTTCTCGGCGTCGTCGCGCTTGCTCTCGCCGGGCTGGAGCGCGATGTCCAGGTCCACCGCCTTGCCGCGGTGGTTGGTGGTGGTGCGGCCGCGCTGCTGGTTGTCGATGCTGCAGCGGTAGCCCGAGCTGAAGCTGAAGCGGTGCTCGGGCAGGTCGTGGAACACCGCGCGCACCGCCCACAGCAGCAGGCGGTGGATGCCGGGGTACTCGTAGTGGTTGAACTGTTCGCGGCCCTCGCCACCGGGCACATAGGTGTCACGAAAGCGCCCATTGCCAAAGCCGCTGCAGTGGCCGCAGGGGCAGCGCAGGGCCTCGAAGTCGATCGGGTACTTTTGCGCGAAGGCATCGATCGCCTCGAAGGTGGCGCGGTCCACCACACGGGTGGGCTGGGCCATGCCCATCACGTCCTGCTGGAACTTCTGCACCTGCAGCTCGGTACCCGAGCCGAAATCGCCATCGGGCAGCGTGCCGCGAAAGCCGGCCAGGCGGATCTGCAACTCCACCACGTCGGGCCCGTTCATGTCCTTGCGCAGCACGCGGCTGCCGTACTCGTTGGCCATGGTCATCTTTCAGCAAAGGGCAGGGCCCGAAGGTAGCACCGGGCAGCCCGGCGGCGTGGGCGCGCCGGCCTGGCAGCCTAGGGATGCCGGACGCGCTGCAGCCGACCCTGCAGGCCCAGCCGACCCAGGCCCAGCGACACCAGGGCCGCCACCTCCCCGGGCCGGTGGGTCATCGCCAGGCGCAGGTTCTCTTCGGCGTCCAGGCCGTTGTCCAGCCCCTGCAGTCCGGCATCGCGGGCAGCCAGTTCGGCGGTCAGCTGGTCAAGGCCGGGCAGCTCGGCCGGCCGGCCGCCAGCACACAGCACGGCGCAGCGCGGGTCCAGGCGCGCGGCGATGTCCAGCGTGGCGCCGCCCATGCCGGCGGCCAGAAAGACCGGCTGTCCGGCCTGCAGGGCGAGCAGCGTTTCCTCGACGATGCCCGGCATCCGGCCGCTGTAGTCGCGCCGCCGACCGCCCACCACCAGGCGCGCGCTGCACTGGGTGGCCAGGTAGCAGCGCAGCCGGGTCATCTCCTGCTGGTGATAGGCCGCCTCGGCGTCGCCCTGGCCCGCCTCGTCGCGGTCGGCCAGCGGATCGGCCAGCGGTTGGCCCTGGGCGTCCAGGCAGCGCAGCTCGCCGTACAGGCCCAGCTGGCGCCGCGCCTGGCGCAGCTCGTCCAGGCTGTTGCGCCGGTGCACCGTCCAGGCCAGGCAGACCAGCAACTCGGGCAGGGCGTCGCCGCCGTCCAGCACACCGGCCTGGGCGTAGCGGCTCAGCTCGTCCATCAGGAAGGCGGTGAAGCCGTCGGGCTTGATGTGGCCGCCGTAGGCCAGCGCGCCGCCACCCAGCAGCACCGTGCGGGCCAGCTCGCGCAGCACCAGCTGCTGGTGCATCAGCGTCAGGCCCAGGCGCGGCAGGTCCTCGCTGTCGCCGATCGACACGCCGATGCGCACGCCTTGCCAGGCGCGTGCGGGCAGCAGGGTGGCGGGGACGTCCGGCATGGTGTCAGGCGCCGCGCGCCGCCAGCAGCTTGGGCGTGCTCAGGTCCAGGCCGGCATGGCCGGCGCGGCGCACCAGGTCCTGCAGCACCGCGCGTTCCTCGCAGGCCAGCGGCGGATCGGGGTGCAGCACGCGCAGCTCGGCGCCCGGCGGCACCCGGGCCAGCAACTGGCTCAGCGTGCTGGGCTCGGGGGCCTGGGGCAGGAACTGGTAGCCGGCCAGCATCGGGTCGGCCGCGGCGCGCTCGGCCTGGCGCTGCCACAGCACGCTGTGCAACCAGGCATCGGCCAGCAGGTCCAGGGCCTGGCCGATCGCGGCGCGGTCCCAGGCGCCGTCGGCGCCGCGGCGCACCGGCAGGCGCGGCACATGGTCCATCAGGAAGGAGCCGCGCGCCTCGCCGCGCTGCAAGGCATCGAGCACCACCACCGGCATGCCGTGGCGCTTGGCGGTCAGCACCTCGCGCTGGCACCATTCGCGGCTGGCGTAAAGGTCGGTGCGCAGCGCCAGCAGGGCGCTGCTGGCCGCGTGCCGCCGCAGCGCCTGGTCCCAGTCGGCGCCGGGCTGCAGGTCCTGGGCATCGTAGAAACTGCCGATGCGGGTGCCGCCCAGCACCTCGCGCACCGTGTCGACCAGCGAGGCCACGGCCTCGTCCGGGCCACTCATGCGCTTGGTGTGGCTGATGAAAACGCGCAGCGCCGGTCCGCCGGCCGGGTGCAGCCAGCGCGCCAGCGCCTGCGACAGGTCGCGGCGCAGCACCGCCACCGGCGGCGGGCCGGCCGCGGCGCTGCTCTCGGCCAGCGGGTCGGTGGCGCCCAGGCACTGCAGTGGCGGCAGTGCTGTCGCCAGGGCCGATCGCGGGTCCAGCGGGTCCAGCGCCACCGGCAGCAGGGCCACCTGGTCGGGCCGCCGAGCGGCGCTCTCGACCGCCTCGCGCACCCAGCGCAGCCAGTCGCTGCCGGCGGGCTGGCAAGCGCGCATCAGCTCGTCACCCAGGAACAGCACCACGGCGATGGCCTGCGCCGGCGGTGGGTGGCCGGGGGGCAGGGCGGCGTCGGGCCAGGCGATCGGCCGCGGCGCGCTGCCAGGGGCCGACCAAGGGGCCGAGCGCTGGTAGAACTCCATCGTGCCGCCCAGCAGGCTGCCGTAGACGCCGTGGTGGAAGTGGTGGTCGAGCTCGGCAGCCAGGCGTGCCGCGGCGCGGTCACCCGGGTGCCAGGCGAGGTGGACCTCCAGGATCGGCGCATGCATGTCAAGCACCTCGCCGGGGGCTGGGGCGCGGATGGCTGGCGCGGTCGCTGCTCACGCGGGTCCTCCGGCCGGGCGGGGGCCCGGCGCAGGGCAGGACGGTAGCACCTCACGGCGGCGCCGGCCAGCCAGGCCGGCGCCGGTCGGCCGGGCAGGTAGACTGCGCGGTTTTTCCTCGCCGACACCGTCGCCCGGGCATGGCCCACGCCACCACCCCCGTCCGCCCCGCTTCTGCCTCCCCCGACGCCGCCTCGGGCGGCGCGCTCACGGCCCTGCTGGAGCGGATGGACCTGATCCACGCCCCGGCGCGCGCGCCCTCGGTGATCGAGGGCCTGGGCCGCTGGCTGGGCTGGGCCGAGGCCGGACCGCTGTTCGACGCCTTGAACACCCCGGTGGCGGCGCCGGCCCCGCTGGCCCCCGAGGACCTGGACGCCGCCGAGCAGGACCTGGCCCAGGTGCGGCAGTGGCTGGAGCGCGCCGTGGCCGCCGAGCCCCAGACCCGCCGCGGCGCGCCGCCGCCCGATGTGGCCGAGTGCCGTCAGCGCTACGCAGCGCTGCAGCACCAGATGGCGCAGGCCTTGTCGGCACTGCGCCAGCGCCTGCGCCAGCGTCTGGCCGCGGCCGGCGGCGACGCGGCGCGCCTGGCGGCGGTCGATGCGCTGCTGGCCCGCGTGGTGGAAGCGCGCGAATCGCTGATCCTGGCCGCCTTGCCGGCCCAGCTGGAGCGCCGCGCCGAGCAGCGCCGCGGCCCCCACGCCGACCCTGACCCGAGCGGCCTGCACACCGACATGCGCGCGTTGCTGCAGGCCGAGCTGGCCCTGCGGCTGCAGCCGCTGCTGGGTCTGCTCGAAGCCCTGCGTGCCCGCAGGCCCGAACCTCTCACGCCCGCCCGATGACCCGTTTGCTCTATCCCGCGGCCCTGGTGGCCGCTCTGCTGGCGATCGCCTGGATCGCCATCGGCTACCTGTCCACCAGCCTGCCGGCGCTGCTGATGATGGCGCTGATCGCCGGCTTCTTCGGTCTGGGCGCGCTGGAGCTGCAAGGCCTGCGCGCCGACAGCGCCACGCTGCGCGCCACGCTGGGCGAGGCCGCGCCGGCCTCCGCCGCCGACTGGCTGGCCGCGCTGCCGCCGGCCTGGCGCCCCGCGCTGCAGGCGCGGCTGGACGGTCAGCGCCTGTTGCTGCCCGGCGCGGCGCTGACGCCCTACCTGGTGGGTCTGCTGGTGCTGCTGGGCATGCTGGGCACTTTCCTGGGCATGGTGGCCACGCTGGCTGGCACCGGCCAGGCGCTGGAGCGCGCCGGCGACCTGGCGCTGCTGCGCGACGCGCTGGCGGCGCCGGTCAAGGGCCTGGGGCTGGCCTTTGGCACCTCGGTGGCGGGTGTCGCGGCCTCGGCCGCGCTGGGGCTGATGTCGGCGCTGGCGCGGCTGGAGCAATCGCGCGCGATGGGCTTGCTGGACGAGCGTCTGGCCGGCCCGTGGCGCCCGCTCACCGCGGCCCACCGCCACGCCCAACTCGCCGACGAGGCCCGCGCCGAACAGCGCCGCCAGGCCGAGCTGCTGCCCGCGCTGGTCCAGGGCGTGCAGTCGCTGCTGGCCAGCCAGCAGGCCGAGCAGCGCGCTTTCCACGAGGCCACCTCGGCCTCCTACCGCGCCCTGGCCGAGCAGGTGGCCACTTCGCTGGACCGCACGGTGCGCGACAGCGTGGCCGGCAGCCTGCAGCAGGCCGCGCAGGGCATCCAGCCCGTGGTCCAGGCCACGATGGCCGGCCTGGCCCGCGAGGCCCAGGCGATGCACGGCCGCGTGGCCGATGAGCTCGCGCAGCAACTGCAGGGCCTGGGCCGCAGCCTGGCCGCCAGCAGCGACGCGGCGGTGCAGGCCTGGCAGGCCACGCTGGCGCGCCAGGCCAGCGACGGCGACGCCCAGGCCGCGCGCCTGCAAGGCCTGATGGACACGCTGGCGCAGGGCTTCGAGCAGCGCAGCGCCGGCCTGCTGGCGCAGATCAGTGAACGCCATGGCGCGCTGCAGACCGCGCTGGCCGGTGCGGCGCAGCAGGTGGCGCGCGACGGCGCCGCGCTGCACGAGCGCAGCGCCGCCACGCTGGCCGAGCAGCTGGGCGCGGTGTCGGCGCAGCTGGAGGCGGCGGTGGCCGGGGTGTCGGATCGCTGGCAGGCGGCGCTGGACGCCCAGACCGCCGCGGCCGCACAGCTCAACGAGCAGCAGCATGCCCAGGCCACCCGGGCGGCGCAGCAGTTCGAGCGCCAGGCCGAGGCCCTGCTGCAGGCGCTGCAACAGGCCCAGAGCGGCCTGCAGGCCGAGCTGGCCGCGCGCGACGAGGCCCGCCTGGGCGCCTGGACCCAGGCCCTGAACGCGCAGGCCGCTGCGCTGCAACTGGAATGGCGCGAGGCCGGCGCGCAGGCGCTGGCCCAGCAGCAGCAGATCTGCGCCACGCTGGAGGGCACGGCCGGCCGCATGGCCGCGCAGGCAGAGGCCCATGCGCAGGGCACGATCGCCGAGATCGCCCGCCTGGTGCAGGCGGCGTCCGAGGCACCGCGCGCCGCCGCCGAGCTGGTGGCCCAGCTGCGCGACAAGCTCAGCGACAGCCTGGCCCGCGACACCGCGATGCTGGCCGAGCGCGAGCGCCTGCTGGCCACGCTGCAGACCCTGCTGGGCGCCGTGGAGCATGCCGCCGGCGGCCAGCGCCAGGCGCTGGACACGCTGCTGGCCAGCACCGCCGACTGGCAGGCCCGCACCGAAGCGCGCCTGGGCCAGCAGATCAACGCCGAGGCCGCGCGCCTGCAGGACCTGTCGGCCCGTGTGGGCGCGGGCGCCGCCGAGCTGGGCAGCCTGGGCGAGGCCTTTGGCGCCGCGGTGCAGGGCTTCCAGCTCAGCACCCAGCAGCTGGCGGCGCAGCTGCAGCGGATTGAAGAGGCGCTGGAGCGCCAGATGACGCGCAGCGACGAGCAGCTGGGCTACTACGTGGCCCAGGCGCGCGAGGTGATCGATCTGAGCCTGCTGGCGCACAAGCGCATCGTCGATGACCTGCAGCGCCTGGCGGCAGGCCGCGCGGAGGCCTGATGCACGAGGCCGACATCGCGCAGGAAGGCACCGCGCCGGTCTGGGCCGTCTTTGGCGACCTGATGGCCGGCTTGCTGGGCGCCTTCGTGCTGATCCTGGTGGCGGTGCTGGGCATGCAGCTGGATCTGTCGGCCCGCCTGCAGGCCGAGGTGGAACGCCGCCAGCAGGAAGAGCAGCGCCGCAGCGCGCTGGAAAAGGCGCTGGCGATTCCGCTGGCCGAGGGCCGGGTGACCCTGAACAACGGCCGCATCGGCATCGCCGGCAGCGTGCTGTTCGACCTGGGCTCGGACAAGCTGCACCCCGACGGCCGCCGGCTGGTGAACAGCCTGGGCGCGCCGCTGGCCGCCTACCTGGGCGCGCGCGACGAGATCCTGATGGTCAGCGGCTTCACCGACGACCGCGGCGTGCGCGGCGGCAGCACCGCCTTTGCCGACAACTGGGAGCTCTCGGCCCAGCGCGCCCTGACCGTGACGCGCGCGCTGGTCGAGGCCGGCGTGCCGCGCTCGGCGGTGTTTGCCGCGGCCTTTGGCGCCGAGCAGCCGGTAGCCTCGAACGCCGATGCCAGTGGCCGGGCGCAGAACCGCCGCGTCGAGATCACACCGGTGCCGCGCTCGCGCGCCGCCGCCGCCAGCGCACCATGAGCGAGCCGATGGATCCGGTGCGCCAGCGCCTGATCGACGGCCTGGCGCGCCGCGCCGAACGGCTGGATCCGGCGGCGCGCGCGCTGGTCGAGGCGCGCATCGCCCAGCTGCGCGCCGCGCCGCCGCTGCCGCAGCGGCCACACCCCGCCGCCGCACCGCGCCGCC
>NZ_JAGQDE010000030.1 GCF_018069755.1 Ideonella aquatica
TCGCGACATCCGCGTTGAACTGGTTGCTGATCGTCACCTGCTCTCCGCTGTCAAAGCGCAGCACCAGGTTGTTGTCCCGGCGCTCCAGAGCGCTCAGCCGCGTAGACGCCAGGTCGGCAAAGCGCACTGTGTCCACATTGCCCGGCGTGCTGTCGTACTCGCTCACCGTGTCCACGCCGTCACCCGCCTTCATCAGGTAGGTGTCGCCGCCCACGCCACCGTCCAGCGAGTCATTGCCCACACCGCCCACCAGGGTGTCGGCACCCACGCCCCCAAGAAGCGTGTCATTGCCATGGGCTCCATCAACGCTGTCGTCGCCTGCTGCAGCATTGAAATAGTCCGCAGAGCCGCCCAATCCGATCAGGTCGTTGCCATCGGTCGCAGCGCCTGCAAGGCGGCCAATGTCCTCCCTGGTCAGAACCGCACCGTCGAACAGGTACACGGCATCCACACCCGCTAAGCCGTCGGCATTGAACTGGCCCACGACCAGTGATTGGTCAGTGGTGGCACGAAACGAAATCACTAAGTCGTTGCCGGACCTGAACAGCGACAGATCCTCCATCTTCACGCCTTGCCGGATCTGCAGGAGATCCAGGGAGTTCGGATCCGCGTCTCGACTGTCGATGGTGTCCTTGCCACCCCCCACGCTCATCAGATAGAGGTCAGATCCGGTTCCACCAACCATCCAGTCGTCACCGGATCCGCCGTCAAGGACATCGTTTCCGACGTCGCCGTACAGCGCATCCCGACCGTCGCCCCCAAACAGGCGGTCGTCGCCTTCCCCGCCGTGGGCCAGATCATCGCCCCCCGATGCATCGATCAGGTCGTCTCCCTGTCCTCCATTGAGAGAACTGGCGCCGCCATCACCAAGGAAGATGTCAGCGCGTGCCGACCCTGTGGAGACGTCCGCCATGAGGACGTCCATGGCCGCGAGAGCGTCGGCAGTGCCTGCGTTCTTTGGCAGGAGCTCGATGTAGTGCCTCAGCAACCCTGGTCCATCCAGCCCGATCGCGTCCAGACTGGCCGCTGCCACCCGGTTCATGTCGACGAGGTCCTGCACGGCAGCCAAACCATCCTGATTGCTGCGGGCCTCCAGCATGGCCAGCGTACCGCTCACGTCAAAAGAGACCGTGTCTTCATCCAAGCGGAGCGTGGCGGCCTCGAAGTACGGATTCAAGCGCGTCTGGACAACCAGCGCCCCGTAGACGGACTCCGACAGTTCACGGTATGCATCATTGATGAGCTGAACTTGCTCATCGGCGATGCGGATTTCGAAGTGAAGACCCGGGTCCGTGCCGCCACCTCCGCCACCGCCACCGTCGCCATCGCCAATGGGATCCTTGGACGCCACCTCGGTGAAATCGAGAAACCGGGAACCATTGAATACCTCCAGCACCTCCAGCCGCCTCAAGATCACCAAGGCTTCTGGCGTCAGCACCTTGTGGGGGGGATAGCCCGGCGGCCCGTCGTAGGACCATTCGTAGTACTTGTCAGCGGCGAAACCGAAGTCGGCGGTGGCATACGCGCCGCCAGTCTGCTGGTCAGGGTCGGCGATGGTCCAATGCAGGGTCAATGTATGTTCGTCTTCAGCGACCACGGTACCGATCATCTCCCGGACATTGGAGCCGTCGGTCAATCGACCCGTGCCATCCGCCCACCGGATCAGCACGTCATCCAGTTGGGCGCGCTGCGCGTCCCGGTTTGCACCAGCAGCGAACGCTTCAACCGCCGCGACCAGACTGGCTGCTCGCTCGTCTGGCAGGCTCATCGCCTCCCTGAGGTCGCGCACCCAGCCGCTGCCCGACATGTCTGGCAGTGCCGCAGCACTGTCGCTGATGGGCACGTCATCTGGAAAATCGCGGTAAAACGGATTTTCCGACAGGTCAAGATTCGATGCAGCGCCGGTGATGTCCACACTCCCGGCGTCAGTCTGCGACCCATCAGTGCGGGTGACTGTGGCCGTGCCCGTCACCATGTTCCCATTCCCGAGATTCGTATTTTCGGACGTGTACTGCAGCGAAATGGACAGCACGCCTTGCTCTGACAGCGTACTCAGCTCACTTGCCTGGCTGACGCCATCGCCGTTCGCATCCCGCCACAGCCGAACCTGCTGAAACGCGGTATCGCGCGAATCGAATAGCTGATCACCATTGCTATCCAGACTCGCGAGTGCCTCGAAGCCATTGCTGGCCGTTCGCTGACCGCCGTATCCGTCACTGATCAGCGTATCGACGCCGAACAACTCGCGTCCTGAGTCAATGAGGCCGTTTCCGTTTCGATCCAAAGTGAGCCATGAATCATCCGGCCTCAGCCACCCAGTTCCCGTGCGTACACCGTCGCCATCGTGATCGAACAGAACTGGAATGCCACCACGAACGCCTAACGTCTCGATCCCGTCACCGTCCAAATCCAAAGCGAGCGGATCACGCCGTGGGCGCCAAGTAGTTGCAGACTGCCAAGCTGCGCTGCAGCTAATCGATATACCAAACGGATTCCCTCCATCCACAGACCAAGCGCAATCTGCGGGGTTTCCATTTCCGGCCCTGATCGCCCACCAAGACCTTATCGAATCCTCAATCTCCCGGATTCCATTGGCGATGGCTTCCGAGATCGGAGCTCGGGATGAGTATATTTCTTTGATGGCAGTGGCCGACGCGGCGATGGCTATACCCGTCGCCTTCGAGTACGGATCAGGACCAATAGTTGCCCCAATCGCCCCCGCTATGCCAACCATGCTGATTGATGAGATGACGATGGTATCGATTGCAGCTTGTCTCGCTGCATCATCTGGGGATCCAGCAATAACATCCATTGCAGACTGAATGGCGCTGATTTCATAGGCAGCCTGGGCTGCGAGGATTGTTAATCCGATAGGCGCCCCTCCAATCGCCTTAACAATGCCATTGATCTTCTCGTTTGCCGCAGCAGCAGCCTGAACAATGCCAGCAATACTCGCAACATCGCCCCTTGATATAGCCGAAATGTTCGATTCAATATTCTTCCAAATTTTGTGCGCATCAAGCGAAAGAATGGTTATTTCGCCCACCATCGCAGGCAAGGTCATGAAGTCACTCATTTACTCCCCTTAAGAACAACAGCCAGCAACACAAGCATTGCCGTGATTTGCCCAGCATACAGAAGACATCCAAGAGAAAATAAAACCCAATGCCTCCCACTCCACAAACGACCCGATGAACCGCCCACCCGCGGAAGAACAAGCAATTCCATCAAGCGAGAAGAGAAGTTCGCCGAAAGCGCCGCCGAGATAATAAATACAACAACACTAACCGCGAGCAATTTCCTTGTCTCTATCGCGGCGGCGAGCAAGATGGTAATAGCAAATGATAGCCAGAGCCCCACAGTTGCCGTCGACAGCACAGGATCGCGCTGAATCCACATAGATAATCGACCGATTACCGATCTAAGCATGATCACAAATCCATTCGAAAATTTTCCGATTTGCAAGCCACATCAGCAGGCGCCAAACGTAGGGCAACCTGTTTATCAGCTCATTCATTTGAACGGCATCCAAATCATACGGCCGATCACTTACACAAACGAATATAAACTGGATGGCTAGCGCTCCACAAATGCCTCTCCCGCCATCTCGCGAACAGGATCCAACAAGAAACTCAGAACCCGCCGATGCCCAGTTTTTATTTCCGCTGAAACAACCATCCCGGGCGCCAATGGCACTTCCCTGTTGCCAACACTTATGGCGCTTTGTTCAAGTTGCAGAGCGGCGCCAAACGCCGTATCGCTGGGCGCAGCGGCCCGCTGGTCGATCGAAGTCCTGTCTTCTGCGCGGATAACGTCGGCGGATACGTGGCGCACCGTGGCGCGAAGCGTTCCAAAGCGTGTGTAGGGAAACGTCTCCAGCTTGACCTCGGCATGCTGGCCCGGCCTGACAAAGCCGATGTCCTTGTTGGCGATAAGGACCTCGGCGCTGAGCGGAGCGCCATCCGGCACGATCACCATCAAAGCCTGTGCCGGTGTGACGACGCCCCCAGTGGTGTGAACGCTCAGCTGTTGCACGCGACCCGCCACCGGTGCGGAAAGCCGCGTGAGCTGATGGCGCAACTCGGCCTTGCGTTCCTCTTCGTCAAGCTGCTTCAATTTCAGCAAGGCCTGCGCCTCACGGTCGCGCAACTGGCGAATGGTCTCCGCTTGAAAGGCTGACTTCGCCCGGGACGCCTCCTTCCGCGCCGCTTTGGCCTCTTGAATGCGGGCTGCTGCGGCCGCCAGGTCGCGCTCTTGTTCGATACGCTCACGTGTGCGGTCCTGCCCAGCATGGCCCGCCAGAAAACCCTGTGCGCTCAGCGCCAGGTAGTCCGCCTCACGTTGCCGACTCAGTGGAACAGTGGCTTGCAGTTTGGCCTGCACGGCGCGCGCGGTTTCAACTTCTGCGTCCCGTCGGTCGTGTTCGGCTTCCAGCTTGTCCAGCTTCGCGCGAATGTCCAGCCACTCGGCCTTCAGATGGGCGAGCGTCTGCTGTTCGGCCCCCGCGTCCAGTTCAGGTGCGTTCGGCCTGCTTGGCAGGCGTCCCTTGTCCATGGCTTTTCGGAGGATTCTGCTGCGGACCGACTCGGACACAGCGGCTCGGCGCTCCTCTTCAAGACGCTGTCGGTCCGCTTGTGGGACGGTGGCGTCAAGCTCGATCAACAACTGGCCCGCCTGTACCGCATCGCCGTCACGCACATGGATCGCACGGACAACCCCGGACTCCAGGGGTTGCACCGTCTTGGTACGTTCATTGACCATCAGGCGGCCTGGGGCCACCGCGATGATGTCCACCTCGCCGAACCAGGACCAGGCCACGGCCAGTGCGAATGCAGTGCAAATCGCCCAGGCCGCCCGGCGAGGTGCTGGATGGATGGGCGTCTCCTGCAGGCTCAGTCGGGCTGGCAGAAAGGCGTGTTCATCCGCCATGCGTGGCGGGCCCAGCATGGCATGGCGGTGCTTCCAGGCGGCCTGGGTCACCACGGCGTAGCGGCGTAACAGAACGCACAAGGTGGAGCCGCCGCAAAGGTCGGTCCAGCTCATATTGCGGCCCCAGCGGCTGCGTGCGGGCCGGATTGCATGCGCCACAGTTTTGCGTACAACCCATCCGGCTGACGCAGCAGTTGATCGTGATGCCCAGCTTCGACGATCCTGCCGCCGTCGAGCGTGATGATTCGGTCGGCGTTTCGCACAGCGCTGAGGCGGTGGGCGATGATGATCACCGTGCGCCCTTGGCAGATCGCGCGCATGTTCTGCTGGATGATGGCCTCGCTCTCGTAATCGAGTGCGCTGGTGGCCTCATCGAGGATGAGGACTCGCGGATTGGAAAACAGCGCGCGGGCGATCGCTATACGCTGCCGCTGACCGCCCGACAGGCTGGCGCCTTGTTCACTGACCAAGGTGTCATAGGCTTGCGGAAGCTCCCCGATGAATTCATGTGCACCCGCCAGCTTCGCTGCCTGAATGACCATTTCCAGCGGTGCAGCTGGATCAGCGATGGCAATGTTCTCGCGCACACTCCGGTTGAACAGCAGGTTCTCTTGGAGCACCACCCCCACCTGCCGACGCAACTGGGCTGGATCCACGGACGTCAGATCCAGGCCGTCGATGAGAATTCGTCCTTGTTCAGGGGTGTGAAGTCGCTGGATCAATCGGGTCAAGGTACTCTTGCCGGACCCACTGCGGCCGACAACACCCAAGACTTCACCGGGTTTGATGTCGAGTGAGAGCTGTTGAATGACCGGGGGCGCATCCGGTCGGTAACGGAAGCTCACCTGATCCAGTGTGATTCGACCCTGCAAGGGGGGCAGATGGGCAGCTGTGGCGCTCAGCCGTTCAGTGGGACTGTCGAGAATGTCTGCAAGGCGTGCCATCGACAAACCGGTCTGCTGAAGATCAGCCCACATCTGCGCCAGGCGCATTACTGGTTGAGCCACCCGGGCAGCGAACATGTTGAAGGCAACGAACTGCCCCACGGTCAATTCGCCGTTCATGACCAATCGCGCGCCCCACCACAGCAAGGCCACATTGGAAATCCTGCCGATCAGCTGGACGCCCTCATTGGCCAGTTGCGCCAAAGTCTGCGTTCGAAAGCTGGAGGACACATAGGCCGCCAGTTGCTGGTCCCAGCGCCGTTGCATCTGCGGCTCCAGCGCCGAGGCCTTCACGGTCTGGATGCCATGGATGCTCTCCACGAGGAGGGCCTGGTTTTCGGCGCCTCGGGCGAATTTTTCGGACAGCCTCTGGCGAAGCAATGGGAGGACCAACACGCTGAGCGCGATGTACAGCGGAATCGACGCCAGGACGATCAACGTCAGTGTGACGCTGTAACCGAACATCAGCGCCAGAAAGACCGTCGAGAAGAGCAGATCCAACAACACGGTGAGTGCATTGCCGGTCAGGAAACTTCGGATGCTCTCCAGTTCCCGGACACGTGCGACAGAGTCTCCTACTCGCCTCGCGTGGAAGTAGGCCAGCGGCAGGTGCAGCAGATGGCTGTACAGCCGGCTGCCGAGCTCGACATCGATCCGGTTGGTGGTATGGCTGAAGATGTATGTCCGCAGGATGCTCAAGGCACTCTCGAACACCGTCACCAGCAGCAGGCCGATAACCAGAACATCAAGGGTTGCCATTCCCCTGTGCACCAGCACCTTGTCCATGACCACCTGAAAGAACAGCGGAGACACCAGCGCGAAGAGTTGCAAGAACAGCGAGATCACCACAACTTCGCCGAACAGCCATCGGTACTTGACCAGTGACGGGATGAACCAACTGAAGTCGAATCGGGCGGTTTGCCCGATCAGGCTCGCTCGGCTGGCGATCAGCACCAAATCGCCAGACCAGCGACTGCAGAAATCCTCCATGGTGACGATCTGCGGCCTGGCATCGTCGCCAGTGCCGAGCAGAAGGACCCGGTCGCCTTCCACCTTGGCGAGTACGGTGGTGTGTTGCCCGCGAGCGTCTAGCGTAAATGCCAGTGCTGGCAACGGCTGCATCGCAAGCCGCTCAGCAGCTGGGCGGACACGTTTGGCCCGCAGATGTAGCCATTTGGCAGCGCGCAGCAGTTCTTCGAAGGACGCTGGCGCTAGCGATGTCAGTGCAAGTTCATGGCGCAGCTGGCTGGGATCCGCGGGTACATGATGGAACCTCGCCACAAGGCACAAGGCCTCCAATGCCCCCCAGGACCGATCACTGCTTTCGGCGGATTCAGACTTCAACAACACACCGCTCCCTGGAAACCAATAGGGAGCGGCATTCCAACGACTGAGGCGCCTTTCGATCCCTGGGCTTGGTCGAGCCCGCTTGTTCTATTTCCCAGGGTAATGTCAAACGGCGCTACAGCCACCCCCCCCAAAAGGGGGGTGCGTGGGATAACCGCTACTTAGTTGTGAGAGACCCCGCACAGGCCTCGCAATATCGGCTCACGGAAACCCCACCTGAGATCTCAGCGACAACGACGCCGGCTTGAGCACGACAGATCGTTCAAATGTCCAAGGGATCGACGTCCACCGCCCAGCGCGCCAGGCCCTTGTGCGCCGCGCGCAGCGGCCCCAGCTGCGGCGCCCACTGCGCCAGCAGCCACTGCAGCCGGGCGCGCGAGCGCGCCTCCAGCAGCATCTGGCGGCGCTCGAAGCCGGCCACCTTGGCCACGTGCGGCGCCACCGGTGAATAGACCACCAGTTCATCCGCCAGCTCGGGCGGCATCAGCGCGCGCGCGGCGTCGCGGGCTTCGCGCAGGAAGGCCTCGGCCACCGCTGGGTCGCGTGCCTCGCAACGCAGCAGCGCCAGGTGGCTGTAGGGCGGCAGGCCGGCCATCTCGCGCTCGGCCAGCTGACTCTGCGCGAAGGCGGCGAAGTCGTGCGCGCGCAGTGCCGCGAACAGCGCGTGGCCGGGGGTCCAGGTCTGGATCCACATCTCGCTGCGCGCGGCGGCCTGCGCATCGCGGCCGGCGCGGCCGGCGGCCTGCATCAGCGTGGCGAACAGGCGCTCGGGCGCACGGAAGTCCGAGGTGAAGAGGGCGCCATCCGGGTTCACTGCAGCCACCAGCGTGACGCGGCGGAAGTCGTGCCCCTTGGTCACCATCTGCGTGCCCACCAGCACGTCCACGTCGCCGGCATGCACGGCCGCCAGCTGGGCCTCCAGGCTGCCCTTCAGGCGGGTGCTGTCGGCGTCGATGCGGGCCACGCGCACCGGCCCGCCGCCGGGACGTTCGATGTCCTGCAGCAGCTCGGCCACCTGCTCCTCGAGCCGCTCGGTGCCCCGGCCGATCGGCTCGATGTCGAGGTTGCCGCAGTCCGGGCAGGCGCGCGGCACGCGGTCGGCAAAGCCGCAGTGGTGGCAGCGCAGCGTGCGGTCGCGCTTGTGGAACACACGCCAGGCGCTGCAGTGCGGGCAGCCGCTCTTCCAGCCGCAGGCGCTGCACCCCAGCACCGGGGCGAAGCCGCGGCGGTTGAGGAACAGCAGCGTCTGCTCGCCGCGCTCGACGCGCTGGCGCATCGCCTGCAGCAGCGGCGCGGCCAGCGGCGGTGCCTCACGCCCGGCCGGTGGCTTGGGCTGCTGGGTCATGTCCAGCACGGTGACACGCGGCAACTCGCCCTGGCCGATGCGCTCGGGCAGGCTGAGCAGCCGGTAGCGGCCCGCCTGCGCGTGCAGCCAGGTCTCCAGCGACGGCGTGGCCGAGCCCAGCAGCACCGGCACGCGCTCGAGATGGCCACGGTAGACGGCCAGGTCGCGTGCCGAGTAGCGCGCACCGTCCTGCTGCTTGTAGCTGGGGTCGTGCTCCTCGTCGACCACCACCACGCCCAGGCGCGGCAGCGGACAGAACACCGCCAGCCGCGTGCCCAGCACCAGGTCGGCCTGGCCCAGGTGGGCCAGCAGCCAGTGCTGCAGCCGCTGCGCCGGGGTCAGGCCGCTGTGCAGCGTGACCAGGCGACGGCCGGGAAAGCGTTCGGCGAAGCGCGCTTCCAGCTGCGGCGTCAGGTTGATCTCGGGCACCAGCACCAGCGCCTGCCGGCCGGCCTCCAGCGCCGCCTCGGCGGAGCGCAGGTAGACCTCGGTCTTGCCGCTGCCGGTGACGCCGTGCAGCAGATGGCAGGCGGGATCGGCGTCGCCGCGGCAGGCCGGCAGCAAGGTGGCCAGCACCGCCGCCTGCCCGGGGCTGAGGGCGGGCCGCGGCGGTGCCTCGGCCGAAGGATCCGGGGCGGGCCGCCTGGCCAGCTTGACCAGGCGCCGATCCAGGCCATCGGCCTCCAGCCGGCGCAGTTCGGGGGGCAGCACGGCCAGCGCGATCTCGCCCACCGAGCGCTGGTAGTAGCGGGCGCTGAAGTCGATCAGCCGGCGCCAGGGCCCGTCCAGCGGTGGCAGCGCCTGCAGCACCTCGGAGACGGGTTTGAGCAGTCTGTCGTCACACGGGGCGGCATCCGGGTCGACATCCCAGACCAGACCCGGCACATCGCGTTTGCCCAGCGGCACTCGCACCAATGTTCCCGGCAAGAGTGGCTGCTCACTCAAGTAGTCCAGGCAAGGGGCCAGTCCGGCGTACTGCGGTGTCTCGACCGCCACAGAGACGCGTATCACCGCACAGCCTCAACTTGGCACTGAAAGCTGAAATCCACATCAGCTGACCAGCCTAAGTCAATGATTGTGAAGCGTTTTCCAAGTTGCCCACTTTTTCTGTGGATAACTTTGTGGGAAAGCTGACCCGGGCGGCCGCAAGTGCTTGATCCACCGGGGCCGCGCCTGGATTGCCCCGTTTCGCAGCAAGGCGAATTAACCATTGCGAATCAACCACTTACCACGAAACGCCTAGCGTTTGACGGATCCGTGACAGCCCCAGGGTCCGGTCACGCTCGCTGCCGCAGCTTTGGGGATAAGTCAAGCCCTGAGCACTCACTTACCCCCTCCTTCGCGACGCTGCGTGCGCTCGTCCTTGCGTCAGCGCAGAGGCGCGGCGAATGGGCCGGTCTCAGGCCCGCAACTGGCGCGAATGCCGATGCACCGCCTCCACCAGCGCCGCCACATGGTCAGGCGGCGTGAACTGGCTGATGCCGTGGCCCAGGTTGAAGATGTGGCCATCCCAGCCGCCATCGGCGCGCTGCGGGCGGCCGAAGCTGTCGAGCACCTTGATGGCCTCGGCCTGCACCGCGGCGGGCGGGGCGAACAGCACATTGGGATCGAGGTTGCCCTGCAGCGCCACCTTGGCGCCCACCGCCGCACGGGCCTGGGCCAGGTTGACGGTCCAGTCCAGACCGACGACGTCGGCACCGCAGTCGGCAATCTCCTGCAGCCACAGCCCGCCGCCCTTGGTGAAGACGATCACCGGGATGCGCTGGCCGTCCTTCTCGCGCTGCAGTTGCGACACCACGCGGCGGGTGTAGTCCAGCGAGAAGCGCTGGAAGGCGCCGTCGGCCAGCACGCCGCCCCAGCTGTCGAAGACCATCACCGCCTGGGCGCCGGCATCGATCTGGGTGTTCAGGTACAGCGCCACCGCGTCGGCATTGACCTGCAGGATGCGGTGCATCAGGTCGGGGCGGCTGTACATCAGGCTCTTGACCTGGCGGTAGTCGTCCGAGCCGCCGCCCTCCACCATGTAGCAGGCCAGCGTCCAGGGGCTGCCGGAGAAGCCGATCAGCGGCACCCGGCCGTTCAGGGCTTTGCGGATGGAAGTGACGGCATCGAACACGTAGCGCAGCTTGTCCATGTCGGGCACGACCAGTTCGGCCACGGCGGCCTCGTCGCGCACGACCTTGGCGAACTTCGGGCCCTCGCCCTGCTGGAAGCTCAGGCCCAGGCCCATCGCGTCGGGCACGGTCAGGATGTCCGAGAACAGGATGGCCGCGTCCAGCGGGTAGCGCTCCAGCGGCTGCAGCGTCACCTCGGTGGCGTAGTCGACGTTGGTGGCCAGGCCCATGAAGCTGCCGGCCTTGGCGCGCGTGGCGCAGTACTCGGGCAGGTAGCGGCCAGCCTGGCGCATCAGCCACATCGGGGTGTGCGGCGTGGGTTGGCGCAGGCAGGCGCGCAGGAAGCAGTCGTTGGCAAGGGGGGCAAACATGGGGCGATTATCGCCGGGCGATACTTGGCCGATGCTGATGATCACCCGCCCCCACCACCTGCACTGGCGCGGCTGGCTGTGCGCCGCCCTGCTGGGACTGGCCGCCACACTGGCCCAGGCCGCCAGCGCCTCGCGCGAGCTGCAGCGCCTGTTCGACGAGCACTGGCGCTGGCAGATGCGCCACCAGCCCGAGTGGGCCTCGTCGCTGGGCGTGGTTGAGGCCGGCGAGCGCTGGGACGACCACTCCCCCGCCGCGCTGGACGCGGCCGACGCCCACGAGCGCCAGCTGATGCAGCGCCTGAAGCGCATCGACCCCCGCCAGCTGCGCGGCGAGGAGCGCCTGTCCTGGGAGATCTTCCACCACGACCTGGCGCTGGCCATCGAGCAGCAGCGCCACCCGGTGCTGCGCACCCTGGTGTTGTCCAGCGTAGCAGGTCCGCACCTGGCGCTGTCGGGCGTGCTGCAGGACATGCCGATGACCAGCGAGGCCGACGCCCGCCGCGTGCTGGCCCGGCTGGCGGCCTGGCCGGCGCGCGTGGAGCAGGACCTGGCGCTGGCGCGCGAGGGGCTGAAGCGGGGCTGGGTCAGCCACCAGGCCTCGCTGCAACGCCTGCTGGGGCAGCTGGACGGCCAGCTGGCGCTGCCGCCGCGGCAGCAGCCGGCCTTCGAGCCGATGGCGCGCCTGCTGGCCGCCGGCCCCGAGGTGATGGTGACGCCCGCGCGCCGCGAAGCCCTGGCGGCCGAGGCCGAGGCGCTGATCGTGCAGCGCATCGCGCCCGCGCTGCGCACGCTGCGCCGTGCGGTGGCCGAGGAGCTGCTGCCGGCCGCGCCGGCCAACGGCAGCCTGTCGCTGCGCCCCGGTGGCGCCGAGGTCTACCGCCTGCTGGTGCGCGAGCAGACCACCACCGACCTGACGCCGACGCAGATCCACGCGATCGGCCTGGCCGAGGTCCAGCGCCTGCGTGCCGAGATGGACGCGCTGCGCGCCAGCACCGGCTTCGTCGGCGACTTTGACGCCTTCGTGCGCTTTCTTTACACCGATCCGCGCTTCTTCCACCGCAGTGCCGAGGCGCTGCTGGACGGCTACCGCAGCCTGGCCAAGCGGGTTGATCCGGCGCTGCCGCGCTTGTTCGCCACGCTGCCGCGCCAGCCCTATGGCATCCGAGCGATCCCGCCCGACCAGGGCGCCGGCATGGCCGACAGCTACAGCAGCGGCAGCCCCGACAACAGCCGCCCCGGCTGGTTCAACACCAATGTCGTGGCGCTGGACCAGCGACCGATCTGGCAGATGGAAGCCCTGTTCCTGCACGAGACCGTGCCCGGCCACCACCTGCAGGGCGCCCGCGCCCAGGAGCTGACCCAGCTGCCCGAGTGGCGCCGCCATGCCTGGCATGTGGCCTATGGCGAAGGCTGGGCGCTGTACGCCGAGGGCCTGGGCGAATCGCTGGGGCTGTACCAGGACCCGTACAGCCGCTTTGGCCGCCTCAGCTACGAGGCCTGGCGCGCCGCACGCCTGGTGGTGGACACGGGCATCCACGCGCTGGGCTGGAGCCGGGAGCAGGCGATCGACTACATCAGTGGCTGCTGCGGCATGGGGCGCGAGGAGATGGCCGCCGAGGTGGACCGCTACTTCGCCTGGCCGGCCCAGGCCCTGGGTTACAAGCTGGGCCAGATGCACATCCTGGCGCTGCGCGAGCAGGCCCGCCAGGCGCTGGGCGAGCGTTTTGACATCCGCGGCTTCCACCAGGCGGTGCTGGACCATGGCTCGGTGCCGCTGCCGGTGCTGGACCGCATCGTCGCCGACTGGATCCGCAGCCAGCGCCCTTGATCCGCGCCACCGCACCCCCAACTATCCGCCGTTGCCTGAAAGGACCCCCATGAGCTCCACCCCCTCCCGATCCTCCCGGCGCCTGCTGGCCAGCGCCACACTGGTGGTTGCCACGCTGGGCCTGGGCGGCTGCGGCTACAACGACTTCCAGCGCCTGGACGAGCAGGTCAAGGCCGACTGGTCCGAGGTGCTGAACCAGTACCAGCGGCGCGCCGACCTGATCCCCAACATCGTGGCCACCGTCAAGGGCGAGGCCAACTTCGAGCAGGAGACGCTGACCAAGGTCATCGAGGCGCGCTCGCGCGCCACCAGCATCCAGGCCACGCCCGAGCTGATCAACAACCCGCAGGCCTTCCAGCAGTTCCAGGCCGTGCAGGGCCAGCTCAGCAGCGCGCTGTCGCGCCTGATGGTGGTCAGCGAGAGCTACCCCACGCTGAAGGCCAACCAGGGCTTCCAGGACCTGCGCGTGCAGCTGGAGGGCACCGAGAACCGCATCACCGTGGCGCGCAACCGCTACATCGACTCGGTGAAGACCTACAACGTGCTGGCACGCAGCTTCCCCAGCAACCTCACGGCCATGGTCTTCAGCTACCAGCCCAAGCCCAGCTTCACGGTCGAGAACGAGGCGGCGATCAGCCAGCCGCCGGCGGTGAGCTTCGACAAGCCGGCGTCGGCCAAGTAAGCCATGCGTGCGCTGCTGCGCTGGCTGGCCCTGGCGGCCTGCCTGCTGGCCGGCGGGGCCTGGGCGCAGGCGCTGTTGCCGGTGCCGGCGCTGACGGCGCGGGTGATCGACCAGACCGCCACGCTCAGCCCCGCCCAGCAGCAGGCGCTGGAGGCCAAGCTGGCCGCCTTCGAGGCGCAGTCGGGGCCGCAGATCGTCATCCTGCTGGTGCGCAGCACCGCGCCCGAGGACATCGCCGCCTTCGCGTTCCGGGTGGCTGACCAGTGGAAGATCGGCCGCCGCGGCGTGGGCGACGGCCTGCTGGTGCTGGTGGCCAAGGACGACCGCGTGGCGCGCATCGAGGTGGCGCGCGCGCTGGAAGGCGCGGTGCCCGACCTGGCCGCGCGGCAGGTGATTGACCGCGCGATGGTGCCCGCCTTCCGCCAGGGCGACTACGCCGGCGGCCTGAACCTGGCGGTGGACCAGCTGATCGGCCGGATCTCGGGCGAAGGCCTGCCTTCGCCACAGGCGCCTTCGCGTGGTCCGCGGCTGGCTGGTCTCGACGGCCTGCCCAGCTGGATCTGGTGGGCGCTGCTGGCGGTGCCCCTGGCGATCTCGGCGGTGCGCGCGATGCTCGGCCCCGGCGCCGGGGCGCTGCTGATGGGCGGCGCCGGTGTGGCCGGCGGCTGGTGGCTGGCCAGCCTGGGCGTGGGCCTGGTGGCCGGCGGGGTGCTGGCGCTGGTCACGGCGCTGGGCGTGGGCGAGGCGCTGCGCCTGGTGCTCAGCGGGGCGGCGCGTGGCGGCTTGGGTGGCGGTGGCGGTGGGGGCGGCTTCTCGTCGGGCGGCGGTGGCTCGTTTGGCGGCGGCGGCGCCTCGGGGAGGTGGTGATGGGCAGTCCACTGGGTCGCTGGGTGCGGCACGCCTGGCACGCGCTGGGCAGCGACGGCCGCTGGCTGGACGCCACGGCACGCCAGCACATTGCCGAGCGCATTGCCGCCAGCGAGGCCGGGCACGGCGGCGAGATCCGCGTGTGCATTGAACGCGCCTTGCCAGCCGCGGCATTGCGCCAGGGGGTCAGCGCCCGCGCACGCGCCCAGGCCTGCTTTGGCGAGCTGGGGGTGTGGGACACCGCCGAGCGCTGTGGCGTGCTGGTCTACCTGCTGCTGGCCGAGCAGGCGATCGAGCTGGTGGCCGACCGCGGCATCACCCAGCGCGTGCCGGCAGCGCAGTGGCAGGCCCTGGTCGACGGCCTGGGCAGCGCGCTGCGCGGCGGACAGCGCGAGGCCGGTCTGCTGGCCACCATCGACGCACTGGACGCGCTGCTGCGTGCGCATTTTCCGCTGCGCGACGGCCAGGCCAATCCCGACGAGCTGCCCAACAAGCCGGTGCTGCGCTGAGCGGCGCATGAAAAAACCCGCCGGGCGTGACCGCCGGGCGGGTGGATGCGGAGCCAGGGCCGGTCAGCGGCTCTTGCGCAGCTTCTGGATCGCGGCCAGCTGGGCGGCCATGGTGGCGAACTCGCTTTGCGCGCTGGCGAAGTCGATGTCGCTCTTGGCGTTCTTCATCGCTTCCTCGGCAGCCTTCTTGGCTTCGTTGGCCTTGGCCTCGTCGAGGTCATGGCCGCGGATCGCGGTGTCGGCCAGCACGGTCACGGTGCCCGGCTGCACTTCCAGGATGCCCCCGGCGACGAAGACGAACTCTTCCTCGCCGTTGTCGGCACGCTCGATGCGCACCGCGCCCGGCTTGATGCGGGTGATCAGCGGCGTGTGGCGGGGCAGGATGCCCAGCTCGCCGTTCTCGCCCGGCAGCGCGACGAATTTCGCCTCGCCCGAGAAGATGTTCTCTTCGGCGGAGACGACGTCGACGTGAATCGTTGCCATGTTGGTTTCCTAGCGTTGAAGAAGGTTCAGTAAGCGAACAGACGGATGCCCGTGAAGGCATCCGACGCTCCGGCCTTACTGGATCTTCTTCGCCTTCTCAAAAGCCTCGTCGATGGTGCCGACCATGTAGAAGGCCTGCTCGGGCAGGTGATCACACTCGCCGGCGACGATCATCTTGAAGCCGCGGATGGTTTCCTTCAGCGGCACGTACTTGCCCGGCGAGCCGGTGAACACTTCGGCGACGTGGAAGGGCTGCGACAGGAAGCGCTGGATCTTGCGGGCGCGGGCCACGGCCAGCTTGTCTTCCGGCGACAGCTCGTCCATGCCCAGGATCGCGATGATGTCGCGCAGTTCCTTGTAGCGCTGCAGCGTGGCCTGCACGGCGCGGGTGGTGCTGTAGTGCTCTTCGCCGATGACGTTCGGGTCGATCTGGCGGCTGGTCGAGTCCAGCGGGTCCACGGCCGGGTAGATACCCAGCGAGGCGATGTCACGCGACAGCACCACGGTGGCGTCCAGGTGGGCGAAGGTGGTGGCGGGCGACGGGTCGGTCAGGTCATCCGCCGGCACGTACACGGCCTGGATCGAGGTGATCGAGCCCACCTTGGTCGAGGTGATGCGCTCCTGCAGGCGGCCCATTTCCTCGGCCAGCGTCGGCTGGTAGCCCACGGCGGAAGGCATGCGGCCCAGCAGTGCGGACACTTCGGTACCGGCCAGGGTGTAGCGGTAGATGTTGTCCACGAAGAACAGCACGTCACGGCCTTCGTCGCGGAACGACTCGGCGATGGTCAGGCCGGTCAGGGCCACGCGCAGACGGTTGCCCGGGGGTTCGTTCATCTGGCCGTAGACCATGGACACCTTGGACTCGCCCAGGTTCTCCAGGTTCACGACACCGGAGTCGGCCATCTCGTGATAGAAGTCGTTGCCCTCGCGGGTACGCTCGCCCACACCGGCGAACACCGACAGACCGCTGTGGGCCTTGGCGATGTTGTTGATGAGCTCCATCATGTTCACGGTCTTGCCCACGCCGGCGCCACCGAACAGACCGACCTTGCCGCCCTTGGCGAACGGGCAGATCAGGTCAATCACCTTGATGCCGGTTTCCAGCAGTTCCTGCGAGGGGCTCAGCTCGTCGTAGGACGGGGCCTTGCGGTGGATCGAGGCGGTCAGCTCTTGCGAGACATCGCCGCGCTCGTCGATCGGGTTGCCCAGCACGTCCATGATGCGGCCCAGGGTGGCCTTGCCAACCGGGACGGTGATGGGGTTGCCGGTGTTGGTCACGGTGACGCCGCGGCGCAGGCCGTCGGACGAGCCCAGCGCGATGGTGCGGACAACGCCGTCACCCAGCTGCTGCTGGACTTCGAGGGTCAGCGCGGAGCCTTCCATCTTCAGGGCGTCATAGACGCGGGGCATCTGGTCGCGCGGGAATTCCACGTCCACGACGGCGCCGATGCACTGAACGATCTTGCCTTGGGCTTGAGTCATTTCCAGTTCCTTCAATCTTGATTCGTTTCGAACGCTGGGTCGAGCGTGTGCCGTCAACCGCTGATCGCGGCCGCGCCGCTGACGATCTCGGAGAGTTCCTTCGTGATCGCCGCCTGGCGGGTCTTGTTGTAGATGAGCTTGAGCTCACCGATCAGCGTGCCGGCGTTGTCGGTCGCGGCCTTCATCGCCACCATGCGGGCCGACTGCTCGGAAGCCATGTTCTCGGCCACGGCCTGGTAGACCAGCGCCTCGATGTAGCGGGTCAGCAGCTCGTCGATGACGGTGGCCGCGTCCGGCTCATACAGGTAGTCCCAGCTGTGGGCCGACTTCTCGGCGTCGGTCTGGGCCAGCGCGTCGGCCGACAGCGGCAGCAGCTGCTCGACGACCGGCTCCTGCTTCATCGTGTTGATGAACTTCGTGTAGCACAGGTAGACGGCGTCCACCTTGCCCTCGACGAAGGCATCCAGCATGACCTTGACCGGGCCGATCAGCTTCTCGATCTGCGGGGCGTCACCCAGGCCGGTGACCTGCGAGACCACCTTGGCGCCGATGCGGTTCAGGAAGCCGTAACCCTTGGAGCCGATCGCCACGGCCTCGACCTTGGCGCCAGCGCCCTGAACGTCCTTCATCTTGGCCGTGACGGCACGCAGGATGTTGGTGTTCAGGCCGCCGCACAGACCCTTGTCGGTGGTGACGACGACGAAACCGCTGACGCCCGATTGGCCGCCCTGGCGCATGTACGCCGAGTGGTATTCCGGGTTGGCCTGCGACAGGTTGGCGGTGATGTTGCGGATCTTGTCGCTGTAGGGGCGCGCGGAACGCATGCGTTCCTGCGCCTTGCGCATCTTCGACGCGGCGACCATTTCCATGGCCTTGGTGATCTTCTTGGTGTTCTCCACCGATTTGATCTTGCCGCGGATTTCCTTTCCGACTGCCATGACTGTTTCTCCTAGTGGGTGAGGGACGGCTCGCGCACGGTGTTGAGGCGGTGGCGGGCTGTCCCGTCAGTCAGTGGCTTCAGGCGAAGGACTTCTTGAAGGCGGCAATCGCGCCGTTCAGCTCTTCCTCGGCCGCCTTGTCCATGGCCTTGTCGGCTTCCATCTTGGCCAGCAGGGCCGCGTGGCTGGACTTCAGGAACTGGTGCAGGCCGCTCTCAAACGACAGCACCTTCTTGACCTCGATGTCGTCCAGGTAGCCCTTGTTGACGGCATACAGCGAGGCGGCCATCAGCGAGATCGACAGCGGCTGGTACTGGGCCTGCTTGAGCAGCTCGGTCACGCGGGCACCGCGGTCCAGCTGCTTCTTGGTCGAGGCGTCCAGGTCCGAGGCGAACTGCGCGAACGCGGCCAGCTCACGGTACTGGGCCAGGTCGGTACGGATACCGCCGGACAGGCTCTTGATCAGCTTGGTCTGGGCCGCGCCACCGACGCGCGACACCGAGATACCGGCGTTGATCGCGGGGCGGACACCGGCGTTGAACAGGTTGGTTTCCAGGAAGATCTGGCCGTCGGTGATCGAGATCACGTTGGTCGGCACGAAGGCGGACACGTCACCGGCTTGCGTCTCGATGATCGGCAGCGCGGTCAGCGAGCCGGTCTTGCCCTTGACTTCACCCTTGGTGAAGGCTTCGACGTAGTCGGCGTTCACGCGGGCGGCGCGCTCGAGCAGGCGGCTGTGGAGATAGAACACGTCGCCAGGGAAGGCTTCGCGGCCCGGCGGGCGGCGCAGCAGCAGCGAAACCTGGCGGTAGGCGACGGCCTGCTTGGACAGGTCGTCATAGATGATCAGGGCATCTTGACCGCGGTCGCGGAAGTACTCGCCCATCGTGCAGCCGGAGTAGGCCGAGACGTACTGCATCGCCGCCGATTCAGAGGCCGAGGCGGCCACGACGATGGTGTAGTCCATCGCACCAGCCTGCTCCAGCGAGCGCACCACGTTCTTGATCGACGAAGCCTTCTGGCCGATCGCAACGTAGATGCAGGTCATGTTCTGACCCTTCTGGTTGATGATCGCGTCGATCGCCACCGCGGTCTTGCCGGTCTGGCGGTCGCCGATGATCAGCTCGCGCTGGCCACGGCCGACGGGCACCATCGAGTCAATGCACTTCAGGCCGGACTGGACGGGCTGGTCCACCGACTTGCGGGCGATCACGCCCGGGGCGACCTTCTCGATGACGTCGGTCATCTTGGCGTTGATCGGGCCCTTGCCGTCGATCGGCTGACCCAGGGCGTTGACGACGCGGCCGATCAGCTCGGGGCCGACGGGCACTTCCAGGATGCGGCCCGTGCACTTGACGGTGTCGCCCTCGGAGATGTGCTCGTACTCGCCCAGAATCACGGCGCCGACCGAGTCACGCTCCAGGTTCAGCGCCAGGCCGAACGAAGGCTGGCCGTCCTTGCCGGCGGGGAATTCGAGCATTTCGCCCTGCATCGCATCGGACAGGCCGTGGACGCGGACGATGCCGTCGGTCACCGAGACGACGGTGCCCTGGTTGCGGATGTCCGCCGAGGCGCCGAGGCCCTCGATGCGGCTCTTGATCAGTTCCGAAATTTCTGCAGGATTGAGTTGCATTGCTTTCTCCGAAAGCGCGACAGCCGGGGTTGGGCCGTCTGTCGGTGGATATGCCTGTGGGTGGGTGCCTACGGTGCTCAGCTGGTCAGCGCGACCTTCATCTGCTCGAGGCGCGCCTTGACCGAGGTGTCGAGCACCTCGTCGCCCACCACCACGCGCACACCGCCGATGAGCGACTCATCGACCTGCACAGTGGCATTGAGCTTGCGGCCGAAGCGCTTCTCCAGCGCGGCGACGGTGTCGGCCAGCTGGGCGGCGTCGAGCGGGAAGGCGCTGTGGATCGTGGCGTCCGAGACACCGCTGCTGGCGTTGACCAGCGCGCGGAATTGCGCGGCGATCTCGGGCAGGGCGGGCAGACGGCCGTTGTCGATCACGGTGCTCAGCAGGTTGGCGACCTTGGCATCGAGCGCGACCTTGGCCACGCTGGACACCACATCGAACACTTGCTTCGCATTGACCTTCGGGTTGTCGGCGAACTGGCGCAGCTGCGCGTCGCCGGCGACGGCGCCAATGGCCTCGACCTGTTCGGCCAGGGCACGGGCGTCGCTGCCGCCAACAGCCTTGAACAGGGCCTCGGCGTAGGGACGGGCGATGGTTGCTACTTCGGCCATTTTTTCAGCTCGGGTGGAGTGCCGGGATCAGAGCTCGGTCTTCAGGCGGGTCAGCAGCTCGGCGTGGACGCCGGCGTTGACTTCGCGCTTCAGGATCTGCTCGGCGCCCTTGACGGCCAGCACGGCGACCTGCTCACGCAGGGCTTCGCGGGCCTTCACGGATTCCTGTTCAGCTTCAGCCTTGGCGGCGGCGACGATCTTGGCGCCTTCCTCGCTGGCGCGGGACTTGGCGTCCTCGACCAGTTGCTGGGCCAGGCGTTCGGCGTCAGCCAGGCGCTTGGCGGCGTCATCCTTGGCGGACGACAGCGCGGCCACGACCTTCTTGTCGGCGTCGGCCAGGGCGAGCTTGGCCTTGTCGGCAGCGGACAGGCCTTCGGCGATCTTTTTCGCGCGCTCGTCGAGGGCAGCGGTGATCGGCGGCCAGACGAATTTCATCGTGAACCAGACCAGGATCAGGAACACGATCATCTGGACGATGAGGGTACCGGTGATGCTCACTTGTTTGCCTCAAACGGTGACGGGGACTTCAGCGAAGGGCGCGCTGCGGACAGCGCCCCCTTGGCCTCTCAACTCGACAGATGCCGGATTACTTGGCGATCTGGGCCAGCTGAGCCAGGAACGGGTTGGTCGTGGCGAACCACAGCGCGATACCGGTGCCGATGATGAAGGCCGCGTCGATCAGGCCGGCCAGCAGGAACATCTTGGTCTGCAGCTCGCCCATCAGTTCGGGCTGGCGGGCGGCGGATTCGAGGTACTTGCTGCCCATGATGCCGATACCGATACAGGCACCGACAGCGCCCAGACCGATGATCAGGCCGGCGGCGAGGGCAACAAAGCTGATGACTTCCATGATGACTCCTAGTTGAGAGGTTGGGTTGGAAAGGAAGGAAAGGGGATGAATCCGGATCAGAGCGCCGATCAGTGCGCGTCGTGGGCCTGGCCGATGTACACCAGCGTCAGCATCATGAACACGAAGGCCTGCAGCGTGATGATCAGGATGTGGAAGATCGCCCAGGCCGAGCCGGCGATGATGTGGCCGATCGCCAGGCCGATGCCGGTGCCCAGACCGACCGAGGCGAAGGCGCCGCCCATCAGGGCGATCAGCAGGAAGATCAGTTCGCCGGCAAACATGTTGCCGAACAGCCGCATCCCGTGCGAGACGGTCTTGGCGACGAACTCGATCATCTGCATCGCGAAGTTGAAGGGGTAGAGCAGCGGGTGGTCGCCGAACGGCGCCGAAATCAGCTCGTGGGCCCAGCCGCCGGCCCCCTTGATCTTGATGTTGTAGACGATGCAGACGATCAGCACGCCCAGCGACAGGCCCATGGTGACCGACAGGTCGGCGGTGGGCACGACGCGCAGGTAGGCGTGGTGCGGATCACCCCCCATGGCGCCGTAGATCTTTTCCCAGATCAGCGGCAGCAGGTCGACCGGCAGCAGGTCCATGGCGTTCATCAGGAAGATCCAGACGAACACGGTCAGGGCCAACGGCGAGACCAGCTTGCGGCTGTTGGCGTTGTGGACGATGCCCTTGGCCTGGCTTTCCACCATCTCCACGAGCAACTCGACTGCCGCCTGGAAGCGCCCGGGCACGCCGGAGGTGGCCGCACGGGCCGCGCGCCAGAGCAGGAAGCAGCCCAGCACGCCCAGCACGATCGAGAAGATCACCGAGTCCCAGTGGAACACGCTGAAATCGACCGGCGCGGAGCTGTGCTTGTTGCTCCAGAAGGTCAGGTGGTGGTTGATGTACTCGCCAGCGGTAGGCGCTGCGGCGTCGTGGGCTTCTGCAGACATTGGCGTGCGTTGTAGTTCAGTCAATTTTTCCGACGGCCTCGCCATGACAGCGCGACCCAGTACACCTTGATGCACACGATCAGGGCCACCAGCAGCGCTGGCCAGCTCAGACCGGGCACCAGCCTCGGCGCCAGCGCAAGCATGGCAAACGAGACCGCTATCTTGCCGAACTCCCACAACATGAAGCTGACGGCGGAAACGCCGGGCGCCAGGCTGCTGAGCCGACTGGTCATGCCGCGCGCCATCAAGGCCCCCGGCACCACCACTGTGGCCGCGCCATACAGCACCGACCACACAATCCCCTGTTGGCCAAAGACGAGCCACACGAGTGCGCCCATCACCAGCCCGACCACGGCTTGCACCGCGATCACCCGCCACGGTGAAACGGACGGGTCGGCCGCTGCCAGCGCCTGAGCCTCTTCGCGGGTCAGTGGCTTGAACGGCCGCCTTGCGTCCTCATCTTCAGGGTCTGCCCATGGGTCTGGGCGTTCATCACGCCGGGTCGACATTGGGGCCAAAAGTCCTGAGCTGTGGGCGGCAAAGCCTCGGGATTATATGGGCAAACCCTCATACGGCCCAGATCCCCCAGACGGTGCGCTCGGATATCCCCACGCTGGGGCGGTGCCCGGCAAGGGGCGGCGAGCGGCGAGCGCGCTGTGGCGCAGATGCTGCAGATTCAGCGCTCGAACAGCGGGCCGAACCGCCCGCAATTTCGCATCATGAAATTCAGCCGCGGTGGGCGGGATCAGAGCCGCACCAGCGTCGCCGGCAGACCCGGCACCGCCACCCCCGCACAGAGCACCTGACCGGCCCAGGGCTGGGCGGCCAGTTCTTCGGCCGGTCGCCCCTCGCGGGCGGTGGTGACGAACAGCGTGCGGCCATCGTCACCCCCCAGACAGGGCATGGTGGCGCAGCGCACCGGCAGCGGCCAGTCGGCCAGCACCCGGCCGTCGGGCGCCAGGCGCAACAGGCGCTGGCCCTCGTACATGGCGCACCAGTAGGCGCCCTCCACATCCACCGCGGCGCCGTCCGGGCGGCCGCCGTAGCTGTCCAGCGACTGGCCGGGCTGGCGCGGCGCGAACTGCGCCAGCACCCGCGGCGGGGGCAGCTGTTCGGCGCCACGCACGCCGTCGAAGGCGCGGATGCAGTGGGCCTTGGTGTCGGTCCAGTACAGGGTGTCGCCGTCGGGGCTCCAGGCCAGGCCGTTGCTGGTGGTGATGCCGTCGGCCATGCGCTGCAGCCGGCCGTTGGCGAAGCGGTACAGCGCGGCCAGCGGCGGGTCGCGCGGTTCGTAGATCGTGCCCACCCAGAAACTGCCGTCGGGCGCCGCCTTGCCGTCATTGAAGCGCTCGGTGGCGGGGTCGTAGGGCGGATCGGCCAGCCATTGGCGCTGACCGGTGGCGGTGTCGAAGCGCCACAGGCCATCGCGCATCGCCAGCAGCAACCCGCCGCCGTCGATCGCGGCGCAGCAGCCCGGCTCGGTGGGCAGGTCCCAGCGCTGGTGCCGGGCCTGCGCCGGCTGCCAGCGGTGCAGCGCGCGGCCCGGGATGTCGCACCAGTACAGGGCGTGCTCCTGCGGGTGCCACAGCGGCGACTCGCCCAGGCGGGCGGGCGGCACCGGCAGCGGCTGGAAGCTCGGCGGGTTCATCGGCCGGATTGTGGGCGCAGCGGGTTACCAAGGTGCGTCAAAGTGCGCGGATCCCAGGGGGGCTCGGCTCAACTGAGGTGAAGCATCGGTCGATGAACAGGCCCTGAGCGGCCTTGTTCCGCGTTTTGCCGAGAACCCCACCATGTCCTCACGCGCCACCCCCCTGCCCCGCACCGCCCTGGTCACCGCGCTGGCAGGCCTGATCCTGATGGGCGCGCTGGCCCACGGCAGCGCCCGCGCCGAGGCCCGCGGACCGCTGCGCGAGGACCTGTCCAGCCGCCAGCAGGACCTGGCCGAGGCGACCGGGGACGACATCGACGCCGATGCCGGCCAGTTCACCGACCGCCTGATCGTGCGCTACCGCAGCGGCAGCGCCGGCAACCGGCGCAGCGTGCTGAGCGCCTCGCAGCCCACCCATGACGCGCTGCACCGCCTGGGCCTGAGCGTGCGCCGCACGCACCGCGGCGGCCTGGGTGCGCAGGTGATGACGCTGGGCAGCTGGCACCCGGTGAGCGAGCTTCGCGCGGTGGCTCAGCGGCTGATGGCCGAAGACCCCAGCGTGCTGTACGCCGAGCCCGACCGCCGGATGCACACCTTCGTCACGGCAGACGACCCGATGTACCTGCAGCAGTGGCACTACTTTGACCCCAAGGGCGGCATCAACCTGCCCGCGGCCTGGCAACTGTCCGACGGCACCGGCATGGCCGTGGCGGTGATCGACACCGGGGTACGCCCGCACGCGGACCTGGCCAGCCAGTTGCTGTCGGGCTGGGACTTCGTCAGCAACAGCACCATGGGCCATGACGGCGATGGCCGCGACAACGACGCCAGCGATCCGGGCGACGGCTGCACCAGCGGTCGCAGCAGTTGGCACGGCACCCACGTGGCCGGCACCATCGCCGCCGTCACCGGCAATGCCACCGGCGGTGCCGGTGTGGCGCCAGGCGCGCGCATCGTGCCGGTGCGGGCGCTGGGCTGCGGCGGCGGCTACAGCTCGGACATCGCCGACGCCATCGCCTGGTCGGCCGGCGTCAGCGTCAGTGGTGCCACCGACAACGCCCACCCGGCGCGGGTGCTGAACCTGTCGTTGGGCGGCCAGGGCAGCTGCGGCGTGACCACCCAGAACGCGATCAACGCCGCCCGCGCCAAGGGCGCGGTGGTGGTGGTGGCGGCCGGCAACTCCAACGCCGATGTCGCCAAGTTCAACCCCGCCAACTGCAAGGGCGTGATCACCGTGGCCGCCACCGGCCCCACCGGCAAGCGCGCGCCCTATTCCAACAAGGGCACCGCGGTCGATGTGGCCGCCCCCGGTGGCGACATGAGCCTGGGCAGCAGCGCTGGCGTGCTGTCCACGCTGAACGACGGCGCGGTGGACCCGGGCAATGACACCTACGCCTACTACCAGGGCACGTCGATGGCCACGCCGCATGTGGCCGGCGTGGTGGCGCTGATGCTGGCGCGCGACCCCGGCCTGGCGCCGGACGATGTGGAGGCGCTGCTCAAGAGCACCGTGCGCGCCTTCCCCGCCACCTGCACCGGCTGTGGCAAGGGCATCGTCGATGCCGGCAAGGCGGTGACCGCCGTGCGCCTGGGCACCAGCCAGGCCGGCGATGTGGCCGAGGTGGAATCGAACAGCAAGATCGCCACCGCCCAGCTGCTGGCAACCCTGCCCGCCCGCGTGGCCGGCACCATCGCCAGCAAAGCCGACCTGGACCACTACCGCCTGAGCATCGCCGCCGGAGCCAGGATCACTGCGCGCCTGCTGCCCAACTCGGCCTCCAACTACGACCTGTCACTGCGCACCACCAGCGGCGCGGTCAAGGCCAGCAGCAGCAAGGCCGCCGGCCTGGCCGACACCATCACCTGGCAGAACAAGGGCGCCAGCGCGGTGACGATGATCCTGCGCGTGGCGCACGTCAGCGGCAGCACGGGCGCCGCCGGCACCTACTCGCTGGAAGTGGCGGCCGAGTGAGGCTGCAGCGCGGCTACATCCCCTTGAACAGGTGGGTGTAGCTGCGGCTGACCTCGAGCTTTTGCGCGTGGCCCTTGACGGCCACGATCTGGCGGCCGCGAAAGTCGCGCGTGACCGAGGCGATCGCCGACACCGCCACCAGCGTGGAGCGGTGGATCTGCCAGAAGCGCTCGGGATCGAGCTCGTCGATCAGCTCCTTGATCGGCTTGCGGATCAGCGCCTCCACCGTGGCGGTCTGCACCCGGGTGTACTTCTCGTCGCTGACGAAGAACAGCACCTCGTCGACCGGGATCATCTGGATCGCCTGGCCGACGCTGGCCTGGATCCACTTGAGGTAGCTGGGGGGCTTGGCCGGCAGGCCACCCGCGCCCTGGGCCGTGAGGCGGTGCAACAGCTGCTGCAGCGGTTGGGCGGGCGCGTCGCTGCCGGTGTCAGCGTCGCTGGCGCGCGCCGCCAGGCGGCGCTGCAGGCGCTCGACCGTGACCTTCAGGCGCTCGCGTTCCGCCGGCTTGAGCACGTAATCGGCGGCACCCTGCTCGAAGGCCTCGACCGCGTACTGGTCGTAGGCGGTGATGAAGACGATCTCGGGCAGCAGTTCGTCGTCCCCGATCTCCATCTGGGCTATCTGGCGCGCGGCCTCCACCCCGGTCATGCCCGGCATGCGGATGTCCAGGAAGACCACGTCGGGGCGGTGCTGCGCGACCAGCTCCACCGCCTCGGCACCGTTCTTGGCCTCGGCCACCAGCTGCAAGGCAGGCCAGGCCTCGGCCAGGCGGGCGCGCAGTTGGTCGCGCATCAGGCGTTCGTCGTCGGCCAGCACGGCCGTGGGGGCTTGCGGGGTGTTCATGCCGGGATGCTACGTGCCGGACGCAGCGCCCGCCACAGGGCCCAACCCAGCAGCCACAGCGGCGACAGCAGCAGCGCCACCGCCACCGCCACCGCTGCCAGCGGCAGACCCACGCCGGCCAGCAGCACCACCACCAGCACCGCAGCAGCGGCCAGCAGGGCCAGCGGCAGCGCCACCAGCACCACCGCCACCGTGCCCAGCGCCAACAGGCCGCCGATGCCGGCCAGCACCACCTGGTGCGCCGGCGGCAGCGGGCCGGTGGGCTTGAAGTGGAGCTCCTCGCCATTGACCACCACCTGGATCAGCGACTGCGGCCCCTCCAGCATCGTGACCCAGGCAGCGGCGAAGATGCCCACCACCGCCAGCAGCATCAGGGCCAGCAGCAGCCAAGCCAGGCGCACGGCGCCGGTCTGGGCGTGACGGGATGCGGTGAGTGTGCTCATGCCTTGGCTCCTTCGCCCTGGGCCGCGTGGCCAACGCTGCGGTAGGGCACGGTGATGGTGACGATCGTGCCGCCCACCGGGTTGGCCGCCACGGTCAGCGAGGCCTTGGCGCCGTGCAGCAGCTTGAGCCGCTCGCGGATGTTGTCCAGCCCCACGCCGGTGCCGGCGGTGGCGGCGTTGCCGAAGCCCACGCCGGTGTCGGTCACGCTGACCGCCAGCTGGCCATGGACGATCTCGGCCTTGACGCGCAGGCTGCCCCCCTCGGGCTTGGGCTCCAGGCCGTGGCGGATCGCGTTCTCGACCAGGGTCTGGATCATCATCGACGGGAACTCGGCCGAGAGCAGTCCGTCGGGCACGTCGATCTGCGCATCCAGGCGCTCTTCCATGCGCACCTTCAGGATCTCGACATAGGGCCGCACCACCGCCAGCTCGCGGCCCAGGTCGCGGGCAGCGCCGTCGCCGGTCTCGCGCATCGTGGGCATGCTGGCGCGCAGCAGGGCGATCAGGTTCTTCTGCATCTGGCTGGCGCGGGGCGGGTCGGTCTCGATCAGGTGGTCGATCGAGGCCAGCGTGTTGAACAGGAAGTGCGGCTCGACCTGCGCCTGCATGGCCGCCATGCGCGCCTCCACCACCTGGCGCTTGAGGGACTCGGCCTCGGCCGTCTCGGTGGCCTGGGCGGCCTTGACCTCGGCCTGCAGCCGGCCCTTGTAGGTGGCCTTCATCACTGCCGAGGCCAGGATCCACAGCATCGCCAGCTCGGGCAGCGACTCGCCGTAGCTGACGGTACGCCGCTCGATGCGCGGCTGCCCACCCAGTTCGGCCGCGGCCTGCCGGGCGTCTTCAGCGGCCTGGCGGGCGTCCTTCTCGGCCTCGACGGCGTCCAGGATCGCCTGGCGGGCCTCCTCCACCGCGTCACGCACGTCCTCGGCATCGGCGCCAGGCGGCAGCTTGATGCTGACACCGCGCTCGCCGGCGGTGATGTGCACCTCCTCGGGCGCCGACGCCGGTGCCGACGCGGCCCCCGGCACGGCCGAAGCCGCCCCGGACGCCGCCGAAGCCGCCGGCTTGGCCGCACGGATGCGGATGCCGCCAGCGCCGATCTCGATGTCCACGCCGCGGTCCTCGCTGCCGGGGCCGGTGGCGCCCTTTTCAATGTGGATCAGCGGCTTGGAGGGCTTGGGCGGCTTGGGCGGGCTGGGTGTGCGCGGCACCTCGGGGGCGTCGATCTCCACCGTTTCGGTGTAGTGCCAGCTGAAGGGCGGCAGGCTCTTCAGGATGGCCATGCCGATCAGCAGCGCCAGCGACAGCAGGAGGAAACGGCCCCAGGTGATGCTGGCCAGCCAGGTGCCGTAGGCGTGGAAGGCGCGCACGGCGCCGTCGGCAAAGCGGCGCGGGAAGGGCTGCAGGTTGGAGGTGGGCTGGGCAGTCATGGTCATGTGGGCTCTTGTGGCACCCTCACTGTAGGGGCAGCGGCCCCGCCGCCGCGACGGTCGTGTGACAGGCCGCGCCCTGGCCGGGATGAATTGCAGACGGCCGCGACAGGCCGGGCCGGACTCAGCGCCGCTCGACCAGCACCGGCACCAGCTGCAGCGCCTCGCGCACCCGCTCGGCGGCACTGCGGGCCTCGTCGCGGCTGGGGTAGGGGCCGGCCTGCAGGCGGTGCAGCGCGCCCTCGCGGAAGACCGCCAGCAGCGGCGCCAGCCAGTCGGCCTGCTCGGCCACCTTCTGATGGAAGGCCTGGGCGCCATCGGGCCGGCTGAAGGCGCCCAGTTGCAGCCACCAGCCGACGCCCGCG
The DNA here is from genome assembly GCF_018069755.1 of Ideonella aquatica. Taxonomy (GTDB): domain Bacteria; phylum Pseudomonadota; class Gammaproteobacteria; order Burkholderiales; family Burkholderiaceae_C; genus Ideonella; species Ideonella aquatica. The sequence continues at coordinate 28,583 of NZ_JAGQDE010000030.1, forward strand.
GTGGTGAAGGCGCGGGCAGACTCGGGCGGCTTGTCCAGCGCCGGATCGGCCGCCGGCACAGCGGGGGACGCGGGCACGGGGGCGGCCGCCACCGGGGGGGCGGCCGCCGGCGCCGTCAGCACCGGCGCAGTCACGGGCGGTGGCGCCACCGCCACCGCGGTCTCATCGGGCCGGCCGCGCGCGCGGCCCAATCCAGCGCGGATCTCCTCGTAGGTGATGCGCTCCACCTCCACCGGCCGCACGCCGCCGTGGACATCCAGCTTGACCGCCGCCGCCCAGGACAGGTCGATGATGCGGCCCTTGGCAAACGGTCCGCGGTCGTTGATGCGCACGATCACCTCCCGGCCATTGGCCGGGTTGCGCACCCGGGCATAGCTGGGGATGGGCATGGTCTTGTGCGCCGCGGTCATCGCGTGCATGTTGTAGGTCTCGCCGCTGGCAGTGCGGCGGCCGTGGAAGGCGCGGCCGTACCAGCTGGCCAGCCCGGCCTCCACCATCGGCGCGTCGCCGGTCTGCGGCACATAGGTGGTGCCGGCCACCTCATAGGGCTTGTTGGGGCCGCCCTGACGGATCGGCTCCACCTTGGGCTCGGCGTTGGGCAGCGCCATCGGGTCGGGCGAACCGGCGGGCGGTGGGCCGTCGCGCCCCGGCGGGCCCTGCGGCACCGGCCGCGACGGTGGCGCCGCGCCGCCCGAGGGCGCCTTGGGCGGCGACGAGCAAGCGGCCAGCACCGCCAGCGCCAGCAGCAGCAGCACCCGGCGCAGGGCCGCGCTCACCCCCGCCCCTCCTCGACCGCATGGCAGGCCACCACGCCGCCCTCGTCCACGGCGCGCAGCACCGGCCGCTCGGCACGGCAGCGGGCGTTGGCCAGCGGGCAGCGCGGATGGAAACCGCAGCCGCTGGGCGGCTGCAGCGGGTTGGGCACATCGCCCTGCACCGGCGTGCGGGCGCGCCCCGGCGCGGCCAGCGAGGGGATCGCATCAAGCAGCATGCGCGTGTACGGGTGGCGCGGCATGGCAAACAGCCGCCGCGTGGGCGCGCGCTCGACCAGGCGGCCCAGGTACATCACGCCCACCTCGTCGCTGACATGGCGCACCACCGCCAGGTTGTGCGAGATGAACAGGTAGGTCAGGCCGCGCTCGCGCTGCAGGTCCTTCATCAGGTTCAGCACCTGGGCCTGCACACTCACATCCAGCGCCGAGGTGGGCTCGTCGCAGACCAGGAACTCGGGCGCGGTGGCCAGCGCCCGCGCGATCGACACCCGCTGGCGCTGCCCGCCCGAGAACTGGTGCGGGAACTTGGCGCCATCGGCCGCCGCCAGGCCCACCGACTGCAGCAGCTCGGCCACCCGGCCCTCGCGCGCCGCCGCATCGGGCGCCAGGCCATGCTCGCGCAGCGGCTCGCCGACGATGTCGCCCACGCGCCAGCGCGGGTTCAGGCTGGCGTACGGGTCCTGGAAGATCATCTGCACGCGCCGGCGCAGCGCCAGCGCGTCGGCCGAGGCGTACACCGCATGGGCATCGCGGCCGTCGAACAGCACCTGTCCGGCGCTGGGCGCATACAGCCCCACCAGCACCCGCGCCACGGTGCTCTTGCCGCAGCCCGACTCGCCCACCAGGGCCAGCGTACGGCCACGCTCGATCTCGAAGCTGACGCCGTCCACCGCCTGCAGCCACTGGCGCGGCCGGCGCTCGATCACACGGGTCAGCCAGGGCGCCGAGACATCAAAGCGCCTGGAGAGATCCTGCACCTGCACCAGCGCGTCGCTCATGAGGTGCCCTCCACGGCCAGCCAGCAGGCCGCCTGCGTGGCGCCGGCCGGCATCAGCCCGGGCCGCTCGGCGCGGCAGCGATCGACCGCGCGCGGGCAGCGCGGGTGGAAGGCGCAACCGCTGGGGATGGCGCCCAGCCGCGGCATGCTGCCGTCGATCTGCGCCAGGCGTTCGCGCTCGCCATCCAGCGCCGGGATCGAGGCCACCAGGCCTTGCGTGTACGGGTGCGCGCCGCGGTGGATCACCTCGGCCACCGGGCCGATCTCGGCCACGCGGCCGGCGTACATCACGGCCACGCGGTCGCAGGTCTCGGCGATCACGCCCATGTCGTGGGTGACCAGCATCACTGCCGCGCCATGCTCGCGGCAGACCCGCTTGAGCAGGCCGATGATCTGCGCCTGGATCGACACATCCAGCGCGGTGGTGGGCTCGTCGGCCACGATCAGCCGCGGCTCGGCCGCCAGCGCCAGCGCGATCACCACCCGCTGGCGCATGCCGCCGCTGAACTGGTGCGGGTAGTGGTCCACGCGTTGCTCGGGCGCCGGGATGCCGGTGTCGCGCAGCAGCGCGATGGCGCGCTCGCGCGCCGCGGCGGCGTCCAGCGGCAGGTGGGTGCGGATGGTCTCGGTCAGCTGCCGGCCCACGGTGTAGAGCGGGTTCAGCGAGGTCAGCGGGTCCTGGAAGATCGCGCCGATGTGGCGGCCGCGCAGGCGGCGCAGGGCCTCGCCGCGCAACGTATCGATGCGCTCGCCGCCCAGGCGGATTTCGCCGCTGGCAATGCGCCCCGGCGGCTCCAGCAGGCCGATGATGGCCGCACCGGTGAGCGACTTGCCGGCGCCCGACTCGCCCACCACGCCGAGCACCTCGCCGGGATCAATGCTGAAGCTCACGCCATCGAGCGCGCGCAGCACGCCACCGCGCCGCTGCGGGAACTCCACCACCAGGTCTTGCACCTCGAGCAGCGCCATCAGTGCAGCCTCGGGTTCAGCGCGTCGCGCAGCCAGTCGCCCAGCAGGTTGATGCTCAGCGAGATCGCCACCAGCATCAGCCCCGGGAACAGCGTGATCCACCACTCGCCCGACAGCAGGTAGTTGTTGCCGATGCGCACCAGCGTGCCCAGCGAGGGCGAGGTGGGCGGCACGCCCACGCCCAGGAAGGACAGCGTGGCCTCGATGATGATGGCCTGCGCCACCTGCAGCGTGGCCAGCACGAAGACCGGCTGCATCACGTTGGGCAGCACATGGCGCCACATGATGCGGTGGCCCGGCACGCCGGTGACGCGCGCGGCCAGCACGTACTCCTTGTGCCGCTCGACCATGGCCTGGCCACGCACCGTGCGCGCATAGGGCACCCAGCCGGCCAGCGTGATCGACACGATCAGCACGCCAAAGGTCACCAGCAGCGAGGCCTGCGGAAACAGCGCATGCGCCACGCCGGCCAGCATCAGCGCCAGCAGGAAGGCCGGGAAGCTCAGCATCACATCGCACAGGCGCATCAGCAACGCATCCACCCAGCCGCCGCGGTAGCCCGCCAGCAGGCCCAGCGCGATGCCGATCAGCGCCGAGGCCAGCACCGACACCCCCGCCACCACCAGCGAGATGCGCGCGCCATACATCAGCGCCGAGAGGATGTCGCGCCCCTGCTCATCGGTGCCCAGCAGAAAGCCCGGCTGTCCGCCCTCGGACCAGGACGGCGGCAGCCGCGCATTGGCCAGCTCCAGCGCGTTCAAATCGAACGGGTTGGTCGGCGCCAGCCACTCGGCAAACACCGCCATCACCAGGCAGGCCAGCGCCACCAGCGCCGAGCCCAGCGCCACCGGCGAGCGGCGCAGGCTCAGCATCAGGTCAGACTGCCACCAGGCCAACATTCAGTGCTCCCGGCCCACACGCAGCCGCGGATCGACCACCACGTACAGCAGGTCCACCACCAGGTTGATGACCACGAAGATCAGCGCCACCAGGCACAGGTAGGCGGCCATCACCGGGATGTCGGCAAAGTTCACCGCGTCCAGGAACATCAGGCCCATGCCGGGCCACTGGAACACGGTTTCGGTGATCACCGCAAAGGCAATCAGGCTGCCCAGCTGCAGGCCCACCACGGTGATCACCGGCACCAGCGTGTTCTTCAGCGCGTGGCCGAAGTGGATGGCGCGGTCGCTCAGGCCGCGGGCGCGGGCGAAGCGGATGTAGTCGGCGCGCAGCACTTCAAGCATCTCGGCGCGCACCAGGCGCATCACCAGGGTCAGCGGGTAGGTGGCCAGCGTGATGGCCGGCAGCAGGATGTGGCGCCAGCCATCGGCCGTGGCCAGGCCGGTGGACCAGCGGCCGATCATCACCACGTCGCCGCGGCCGAAGCTGGGCAGCCAGCCCAGCAGCACCGCGAACACCAGGATCAGCACGATGCCGATCAGGAAGTTGGGCAGCGACACGCCCACCAGCGACACCGCCATCAGCCACTGCGACAGCCAGCCGTCGCGCCGCAGCGCGGTGTACACGCCCAGCGGAATGCCCAGCGCCAGCGCGATCAGCGCGGCCAGCAGCGCCAGCTCCATGGTCGCCGGAAAGGCCTGGGCGATGACGTCCTTGACCTGGCGCCCCAGGCGCAGGCTCATGCCGAACTCGCCTTGCACCGCATTGGCCACGAAGCGCTGGAACTGCACCGGCATCGGCTGGTCCAGGCCCAGCTCGGCGCGCACCTGGGCCACCTTCTCGGGGCTGGCGTCCTGGCCCACCAGAAAGGCCACCGGGTCGCCCACGTACTGGAACAGCGCAAAGGCCATCGCGGCCACGGTGAGCAGCACCGCGACCGACTGCCCCAGGCGGCGCAGCAGGAAGGCCAGCATCAGCGGGCGATGGCAGCGGTGATCAACATGCGGCCGATTGAACCACAGCCCCGGCCGGGCTGCCGCGCAGGGCATTCAGCGCCCGCTCGGTGACGGTCTGGGCCTGGCTGTCGCCCGGCGCCACCAGGGCGCTGCCCACCCGCAGGTGCAGGCGCAGCGCCGGCAGCAGCGGCAGCAGGCGCATGGCTTCCACCGATTCCTGCAACCGCCGCACCACCACGTCCAGATCGGTCGTGCTGAGCTGGCCGTCCAGCACCGCCACCAGCGCCCCATCGGCGCCGCGCGCCAGCACATCGGTCTGGCGCAGCTCATGCGAGACCACCGCGGCGGCGCGGCGCAGCACATCGTCGGCCACCGCGGGGCCGCTTTGCGCGCGCAGCGCCGGCAGCGGCTCGATCACCAGCGTCAGCACCGCAAAGCGCCGGTGCTCACGCGACCAGCGGCTCCAGGCCTGGGCCAGCGCGCGCGCCAGGCCCTGGTCGTTGACCAGGCCGGTCAGGCCGTCGATCTGCGCCTGGCTGCGCAGCCGGCCCAGCGTGCCCCGCAGCAGCAGCGAGGCCAGCAGCGCGTTCAGCAGCGTCAGCACCGCCGTGCTCAGCAGGCCCAGCGCCAGCGTGGAGGCGTCGCCCAGGTGGGCCTCCATCGGCCAGTCCAGCCACAGGCCGCCCACCGCCCGCGCCAGCATCAGGGCCGCCAGACCGCTGGCCAGGGCCCAGATGGCGCGGCCGGCCGCCGGGCCCAGGCTGGTCAACACCGGCCGCAGGCAGGCCAGCGACAAGCGCCCCACCATCCAGGCCATCACCAGCAGCAGCACCGCGCCGCGCCAGGGGGCGGACTCGGCGTCCAGCCCCAGCACCGCGATCGCGCCCAGCGCCATGGCCACCAGCGGCAGCGGCGAGGCCATCGGCGGCAGGCGCAGCGCCTGCTGGATGCCGCGCCACAGCAGCAGCATCGCCCCCAGCACCAGCATGTCGGCCAGCGCGTGGGTCAACCAGTAGGGCAGCGGCCCGCGCCCGGCGATCAGCAGCAGCGCCAGCGCCAGCACGGCGTCGAAACGGGCCAGCTCACGCAGCGCCAGGCGCCGGCCCGTGGCGTTGCCCGCGGCCACCTGCCACACCGCCGCGAACAGCAGCAGCTGCAGCGCCGTGACCAGCCAGACGACCTGGGCGCCGCTCATTCGCGCCCCGCATCCGGCAGCGCGCCGTGGCCGGCCCGCAGGCCTTCGGCCAGCGCCGCCAGCTCATCGGCCGCGCCGGCCCCGCGGCGCAGCGTGACCAGCAGCTGCGCCGTCTCGCGCGCCTGAGTGCGCAGCAGCTGCGCAATGCGCCGCGTGGCCCCGGCCAGGTCGGCCAGCTGGCCCGGCACCGGGCTGTCCTCGTCGCCGATCAGCAGGCCTTCAATGTGGTGGGCGTCCTGGGCATGGCGTTCCTGCAGGCGATCGAAGGCCTGCGCGACGTCTTTCAACAGCGCATCCAGCAGTGCCTCTCGTTCGGACAAGCCCGGCCCCGGGTCCCAGCCCGCCCGGCGCAAGGCACGCGTGTAGCGGCCCGGCCCTGCGGGGTGTCCCTCTGCGTCGCCGGCACCTGGGCCGGACAACGACTCCCAGGACATGCCAACCCCTCCATGGATGAAACACGATGTTACTGGGAAGGCGGGGATGCTGCACTGGGGTGATGCGGTGAGGGGACGGGGAATGCGGAGGAGTTCACGGAGCAAACGACCAATCGGCCCATTGGCTGGCCGGGGCTACCGTCGAAACCGGCCTGCAGTCGACGCACTCTGTGCCCTGAGGAAAGGCACTCCATCGAGCCCGGCTTGGCCCGAAGTTCCCTGAAGTGGCCTCGACGAAGGCGACCAAGCGGGCGCTCTCAACGCTCCTGTGCTGCATCGTGACTGGCGGCCAGAACGGGCGACAGCAGATAAGACAGCAGTGTTCGCCGAGCCAAGACAATCTCGGCCTGCACTGCCATTCCGGCTCGCACCGGCATGCCTTCGCCTTGGGGTTGCGCCAACTGCACCTCGGCACGAAACCCCCGCTCAGTGCCATCGGACTGTGCCATGGAGACGTCAGGTGCAAGTCGGGTGACTCGACCGTCCAGCCAGCCGTGGCGCTGGAAAGGGAAAGCGGCCAACTTCACACGGGCGGCTTGCCCCACCTCAACCTGACCTACATCCGAATGCCCCAACCAGACCTCTGCCTTAAGTGCAACTGAAGCAGGCACCACGCTCATCACTGTTGTGCCCGAGGCCACCACCTGTCCTGGTCCGTTGACCAACATGTCCTTGACCACGCCGTCAACCGGCGCGACCAGGTCCAGTCGACCTCGGCGGGCTTCCGCATGGGCCAACGCCTGAACCAACTGCGGCTCCTGCGCTCGCAAGCTCTGCAACTCAGTGGCCGCTCGGGACTGAAATTCGCTACGCAGGGCATCCAAACGGACGCGGGCAGCATCCCGGGACGCGAGCAATGCGCCCACTCTCGCCCGCTGCGCGGCCTCCTCGTCGTTTCGAGCCGCCTGATCGCGTTGGCGCTCCGCCATGGAAAGCTGGCTGAAGAATCCGTCTGCGTGGAGTTGAGCAATGGCTGTCAACTGCTGTTGGCCTGCACGTGTCAGGCTGGCAAGGCGCTGTTCGTCCTGGACTGCAGTGCGCCATTCGGCGTCGGCTTGAATCCATCGGGCCGTGGCCTCGCGCCGAAGATCCCGTTGAGCCTCCCGTCGTGCCCGCATTTCCGACGCTGCGTGCCGCTCTGCCTCACGCCATATCGCAAGAGGCACGTCAGAAGGGACTCGCGACTCCGCCTGTTCATCTGCGGTAGCGTCGGCAGCAACCCTGTTGAGTTCGGCGGCCATGGCCAAATTGGCCACCAACGCGCGTTGTGCAGCCAGCAGATCCGTACCGGCCTGCTGGGCATCCAGCGCGAGCAAGACCTGACCCTCCTTGACCTGATCACCCTCCTGGACGAGCAGCTTGAGAACAGTGCCTGACTCCATGGACTGTACGGTGCGAACTGAAGCCGTTGGCCTGATATGGCCGGAGGCCACCGCAACAACGTCTGTTTCAACCATGGACGCCCAGGCCACGAGAAGGACACCCAAGGTCATGACCGTCCGTCCGACTCCGACAAAGCCCGGACGACAGTCATACACGCTGTCCCTGTCTGGAGCATTCATATGGGGTCAGCGCACGACGACGTCAGGCATTTGCGACTCCATAGAGCCATCGCCGCTGATTTCGATCATCCATCCAGACGGGTAGGCGTGGAATCTGAGGCTCATCCTCATCATCGGACAATGACTGAATCCAGGATGGCGCCTGATGAATGGCCGAGTTGACCCATTGGTTCGCCCAAGCCAATTCGAGAGTGCCAGGGCCCCCGGCAGCGATGACCATGCCATCGATTTCTGCGGCGCTGCTTGAGCTGCCATCGGCCCATTGAACCCATTCAACAGGGCGCTGCCCGGCGGCGAACCAGTCCTTGATGAGGACCTCAACTGGCGGCCCCTCTGTGCTGGTCGCCAGGATCATGAGGTGCTTCCCGGCCTGGTTGACAACGACGTTCTCGCGGTTGGAATGAAGGAACTGAACCATGTCGACGCCGCCCTGATCACCTGCGGACTCGACGATGAGATCTGCCCCACCACCTGGATCGATCAGATATCGGTCATCGCCGACTCCTCCCGTCAGCACATCATCGCCAGCGAAACCGCGAAGCGTATCGTTGCCTGCGACGCCCAAGAGGCGATTGGCCCCCTGGTTGCCCTCCAGCAGGTTATTTCGACTGTTGCCCGCACCATCCACGTCTGCATCACCGAGCAGCCGGAGGTTGTCGACATTCGCCGACAGCGCGCGGTTCAGGCCAAGCCAGGTCTCGACGCGATCAACGCCCTCGCCAGCCAACTCGACAATATCGTCTCCAGCCTCGGCGACGAAGACATCGTCTCCTGCCCCACCCACCAGGGTGTCCACCCCCAAGCCGCCATCCAGGGTATCGTCGCCTGCACCGCCTTCGAGTCGATTCGCACCTGCGTTCCCCTGCAATTCGTTCGACTCGGCGTTGCCGATACCCCTTGATGACAGACTGCCCGTCAGTTCAAGCCGCTCCACCCCCGTCGGCAGCAGGGCGACCTGGAGTGCCGATTGGACGCGATCACGGCCGCCCTGAAGTCCTGCCAATTCAATCGCTTGATCGTTAGCGTCATCGAGCACAAAGGTGTCGTCGCCGTCTCCGCCGATCAAAGTATCAGCGCCCAAGCCACCGTCCAAGGTGTCGGCTCCACCTCGCCCGTCCAACAGGTCTGCGCCTGCGTAGCCCACGATGCTGTCAGCGCTGGCATAGCCTGTGACGGTGTCGTTGCCGCTCCCGACCTTGTCCAGCAGAGCTTGCCGGACCTGCTGCACCGTCATGTCGCCGTCGGTACAGCGGAGCAGGTCCACCGCCCAATCGCCATCGCCGTCAGCAAGCAGGTAGTTCCGAAGTCGGACTTCGTCGGTGCGCCCCTTGATGCGAACGACCACATCATCACCTTGGCGGAGCACATCAATGTCTTGAAGACGAAGGCCTTGCAGCAGCAGGATGTCTGTCGATGTGGCTGAGCGGGAATCCAGGTTCTCCACCACATCCACGCCACCACCTACCGCAAATTTATAGGTGTCGTTGCCATCGCCAGCCCGGAGTAAGTCGTCGCCGACGCCACCATCCAGGGTGTCATCGTGGGTACCGCCGATCAGGCTGTCTCGCCCTGCGAGACCAATCAGTTCGCACTGGTGGGTCTCCACCGAAGCATCCACACGATTGTCGGCAGTGTTTCCCGTGAAATGGCGCGTACCAACATAGGGAGAACCTGAAGCGATCAGATGCTCTATGTTCGCAGGCAACGCATAGGTCGTGGCGAAGAAGATCACCGTGTCTATGCCCTGACCTGCGACCTCCACCAGGGCTGCATCCTCCCAGTCGAGGTGATAGGTGTCGTCGCCGGCGCCTCCAACAAGATTGTCGGCGCCTGCGCTGCCAATCAGGGTGTCGTTGCCGTCTTCACCCAGGAGTAGGTCATTTCCTTCCTCACCGAGAAGCGCATCGTTGCCTGCGCCGCCGCGCAGGGTGTCATGGCCATAGCCGCTGTCGTAGATGTCATCGGCTGCGCCGCCAGTCAGGCTGTCGTTGGCGTCGCCACTCCAGTGAATCAAGTCACGCAGAGCGAGGCGACTGCCATCCGCAAAGTTCAAGGTCTCAATGGTGGAGACCTTGTGCACCTCGCCATTGGGTGCAATAAAGTTCGAGAAGAAACTGCGCAACTCCAGCCGGTCGCCGCCCCCGAAGTCCACGACCAGCCCGTTCTTGGACGACACAGATAGCCGTACATCGGCGCGCGACATGCCTTCTCCGATGATCGCACTGGAGGACGGGAGATTTTGCCCCGAATGGTCAACATGCCCCGTGAACACATCCGTTCCATCGCCACGTCCAAAGTACACGGTGGCGCCTGCTGCCGCGTCCATCCGGTCGTTGCCCGCACCTGGTATCAGCACCTGCCCCTTGCCGGCCAGATCCCAACAAAGCAGCGTATCGTCGCCCGCCCCTCCCGCGAGCGTTGCGCCAGCGCCAATGCAGTCAAGTGTGTCATTGCCGCTGCCACCGTCAAGATGTTGACGGTCGCCCGCATAGCCCAGGAGCGTGTCATCTCCCTCGCCTCCCTGCAGAACGGCATCCGCACGCCCGCCCCAAACCTCGTCATCACCATCGCCACCGATGAGTAGACGTCCCCCACTCAGCGTGTCTGCACCGGCGCCACCGTTGAGCGTATCGAGGCTGTCAATGCTCGCCAAATGATCGTCGCCCAAGCCGCCCGTCAGCGAATCAGCGCCGACAAATCCCCACATCGAGTCATTGCCGTCGGTGCCCTGGTTCAGCCGTTGGATCATGTCGTCGATTGACCACTCCGTGCCGTCGTCGAAACGGATTCTGCGCAATGGGTTGGCCGTCGATCTTGGATCGTTCTGTACGGCAAAGTCCCGCACCAGCAGACTGTCCTCGCTGCCGACAAGATGTATCCGCAGGCCCTCGGGAGCCCACGCGTTATCGCTCTGACGCACCCTCTCAAGCCTCAGCTGCGATGCTGTGATGCCGGACCCCCATTGCAGGGTCACATCAGGGGCCGTTGTCCTGGAACCCACCAACTCGTCCTGACCGTCTCCGAGCGAGAACCGCACCGTCGCCACGACACCTTGTGCAAAGCCCGCACCACTGACATCGATCAGATCATTTCCCGCCCCACCAGTGACCATGCTGCGGCCCGTCCACACCGTCAGTACGTCGTCTCCTTCTCCACCGTCCAGCGTGTCATTGCCCATGCCTGAGCTGAGTCTGTCGTTGCCCAAACCGCCCAGCAGCAAATCGTTGTCGTCGTAGCCATCCAGGATGTCGTTGCCACGGTCACCGATCAGTACATCATCGCCATTGGAGCCACTGAGATAGTCATCGCCCCAGCCACCGTCCAGGGTGTCGTTGACGGCAAGGCCGTTGGCATCAACGCTGGTCCCGTACAGCGTGTCGTTTCCACCAGCGCCGAACAGGGCCTGGCTAATGCTGTCGCTCGTCGAGAAGCGAAACGAGGTGCTCACCTTGTCCTGCACCCAGTCGCGAACAAGGACCGTCTCGCCGCCGATCTCCAGCTGAAGGCTCGGCTTGCGGTAGGCGTAGTAGATCTCCAGCTTTTGGCCGGCCGAGCCGATGCCCAGGGTCAGACTGGTATCAAGCAAGTCGTCCTGCACCGTGACCGCGCCAGGGCAGCGGATCAGATCATCACCGCCCGTGTCGACCACGGACTCCCAATCGACAGCCACTGCTTCAGTGTCGGACTCGGACACGACTGGCAGCACAGCGTCGCCATTGGCGAGTGTCATCCGCTGGGAATGCGCCTGACCCTGCCGAGCGATGGTGGCGGCTGACTCTTCGGTGATGATGAAAATATCGCTGCCTGAGGCGCCGAACAGGCGGTCGAGCCCCTCGCCGCCATGGATCAGGTCGTTGCCCCATCCACCGATCAGTGTGTCGTCGCCATCGCCGCCGTGCAGTTCGTCGAAACCGAACAGGGTCGATACGGCGTTGGAGACCGTCTCGTCCTCACCGGCAAGCCAGTCAGCTCCAGCCCCGCCCCAGAGCGTGTCGGCACCGCCGCCGCCAAATAGCACATCGTCGCCGTCACCACCCTCCATCCAATCACTTCCGTGGCCTTGCGCGGCCAGTACTTCAGCGGCTGTATCGCCCCAGAGCACATCGTTGCCCGCGCCGCCCCAGAGCTGGTCGCTACCGCCCTCGCCCCAGAGTCGGTCATTGCCCAGGCCGCCCCTGAGCTGATCGTCGCCGTGGTACATCGCATCGAAGGCCAGCACCGGGTTCCTGACGGCGCCATCGTCACCGTAGAGCCGGTCATCGTGATCGCCGCCGTCCAGCATGTCGCCGGCGCCACCGCCCACCAGCGTGTCCAGCCCGACGCCGCCATCCAGGCGGTCGGCGCCGTGGTAGGTGGCGGCCAGTTGGCCCGCCCAATCATCCCCGCTGAGGCCGTCATTTCCCGCGCCACCGTACAGCAGGTCACCCTGTCCGCCACCCGTCAGGCCATCGTTGCCGTCGCCACCCATCAGCAGGTCCCGGCCATGTTGCGCCGCTGGTGAACCGATCAGGCTGCCGGGCTCCGCGTCGTCGATGCCGTCGCCCCACAGTCGATCGTCGCCGATGCCCCCGTCCAGGGTGTCGTCGCCACCACGACCCATCATGATGAACTCGTTGCCGCCGCCGCCCAGCAGGATATCGGCCCCCTCGCCGCCGTACAGGTCGTCATCACCTTCTCCCCCGTCCAGCAGGTTGGAGAAGGTATCGGCCACATAGGCTGTGTCCAGCCAGTAGTACACCACCGACACGCCCGCTGTCTGGATGCCGAGCTTGGACGAGGTGACCGTGCCGAAAGCCGCCGAATTGGCAGGTGCCGCCAGCCCAAAGGGCGTCTTGGTCACGCCCCAGGTGTCGCCTGCGATCCAGATCTGCTCACCACCGGGCGCTACGAAACGGTCCGTAGTCTTCTGCTGTCTGAAGATGGCTGTGCTGTGCGACGACATCAGGACATCATTGCCCGCGCCACCCCGCAAGGTGTCGGACCCGCGACCACCAGAGAGCCAGTCGTTGCCCAGACCACCGGTCAGCGAGTCGGCGCCAGAGCCGCCGTCCAGGGCGTCGTTGCCCTCAAGGCCGTTCATGTCCTCCGGCTCAGCCGTGCCTTCGATCACATCATGAAACCCCCTGTGCTCCTCGCCGTGCTCCAGATTGCCCGTCTTCGGGTCCCACCAGCACTCGCTCCATTGATAGACGTCGTCGATGATGTGTGCGCGCTGGTCGCCCCGGTACTTCGATGTCGGCGAATCAGGTAGCGTCGCCTCCTGCAGCCGCAGTCCGAAGCGCCCGGTCTGCCCCTGCTCGATCACAACCACCGAGCCTGCCAACGGGCTGGACGCCGAGAAACTGACAACCAGGTCGAAACGATCCGCAGAGATGGGAACCTTGGCAAACGTGACCGAGCGGTCCGCGCTGCGCCATAAGCCATCGGCCTGCCATTGCCCCACCGGCAGGGTCATCCCCTCCAGTACCAGCGTGCCGTTGTTGTCGGTGTCCGACACCACCTGGGTGCCGTCGCCCTTCATGACGAAGTAGTAGTCGGAACCGAGTCCACCACGCAGCAGATTGACGCCTGCGCCGCCGAACAGGTTGTCGCCACCTTCCCCGCCCAGCAGGATGTCGTTGCCGGCGCCGCCCTTAAGCAGGTCAACGCCGCCACCGCCTTCGAGCCAGTCCTGGCCGGCGGCGCCGTCCAGGGTGTCGGCGCCGGCTCCGCCGAACAGGGCGTCCTGGAGGTCACCCCCCTCGGCGGCATCCGCAAGGTCGCCGCCGAAGGTCGTGTACCGGACGGGCGCATCCGGGTCAGCGCCAACAACAAGAACACGCCCCTCCGCCCTGTCATCGAACCGACGGATGTCGATGTACACCTTTGGATCCAGGTTTGAGGAATCCCTTTGGTTCAGGAAGCCCCGCCAGTACAACCAACTGGCCCGCTCCGCCATCCATCGGTCGGTGAAGCTCAGGGCCAAGGGATCCGCCTGCCGACTGCGCAACTGCACGTCGTTCGCCCAAACTGCATAGAGATCCGCATGCACGGAGGACAGCACATTCGGGTCACCTCCCTTCTGCCACAGCTGAAATGCCATGCCCCAGGGCAAGGACAGAAATGCCGCGAAGTCCGTCTGCGCCCTATCCGCATCAAAGTTCACGGTCAGTGAGGTCTGACCATCCAAGGCTGACAGCGCGGTGGAGTTGGCGGTCCGCCCGAGGGCGGCATGCAATTCGTCCCGATGTGCTTTGCCAATGGGCAGCCGCCGTGTGTTGCCAGTCAGCAGATACTCCAGAGAGTCGACCAGACGCTCGTAGGACTCTGGCTCCAGGTGGCTGGAGGACCTCAGCATCACCTTGAAGGTGGCGGGGTTCACCGCATCGCTCAGCTTCTGGAGGACGTCACCATAGATCTCGGTGGAGTCGCTCATCACCTTCATGCTGTGATTGAACGACCATTCAAACTCACCCAATGCCAGACGCGTCTGGTCTTCGATACCCAGGTCTATCGCGTTTCCCGGTCGGCTATGGAGTCCTGCAATGGACAGCCAGGGCGGGCGACCGACCGACGCCTCGTCCGCCACCAAATTTGTCACATGACTCATGTCCGCGTCATTGGGAGCCGCACTGGCTCCCAGGGCCTTGAAGAAGGCCGTAATCCCGTCAGATGTCCCGAACCCCGGCGCGTTGATCGCCATGGTTTGACGCACCTGGCCATGAAACAGGGTGTCAAAGGCCATCGCCAAATGCCCGCCAAGGCTATGACCCGTTACATCCACCAAAGGCTCGCTGGCCAGCGCACTGTGCAGTTGACCCGTGGCCGCCACCTTCGGTGCGCTTACCAGGTAATAGTCTTGGTTGAGCGGAATGAAGCCTGGCGCTATCAAAGAGAATATGTGCATCCCGCCCGGCGGGGGCGGCAGACCCTTGATGACACTCTTGATTTGAAATTGCGGCACCAGCAGCCCCTCCAAACTCGACTCGCGCTGCCACCAGTTGTACAACGAGACTATTTGAGAGAGGGCTGCACCTCCTTTTTCCAAAATGAAATCATCGAGGTAGTCAAGAGGCTCCAACGTACCACGAATGGCTACCGTCAGCCTTCCAACATCCTCACCTTGCGCGCGCTTGTAGACAGTGACTTCAAGTCCCGCATTCAGATCGGAATAAGTCTGCAACGCCAAACTCTGGTTTCCTGTTACCCAATCAACCTGCCCAATCGCAAGCCCCGCCACCCGTAGAGAATTCTTGTCTATGGATCCTTTCACAATCTGATCGGAATAAGCGGCAGCAGCCAATAGCGCCAACTCTTGATTGAAATATGTAGAATTCATGTTCTATCCCCCCCTCATGAAAATAGCATCAAATAGTTGTCCATCGGTTGGCCCACAGGCGTGTGACGAGAAATGATCCACAACAATAAAATCACCACCACTTCGGCCATAGCCAATTGCTCGCGCCAATATTTCACCCGTACGGGAAAGAACAATCTCAGTGGTAAATTTTGTGACCTGTGGAGAGCCATCGCGAATAATCTCCTCCACCCAAGTCATGTAATAAACATCACCTGCCACATACTCACTCTTGCTGCCAGCAGGGAACTGCGGCTTTAGCGGCACATATGGTCCTAGAGGCCCAATCCGCCCCGGATCCGGTGGAACCCTTTCAGTAACGAGAATTTGAAGCATGGGTTCGTTCTCGCACCATTGGTCAATCTTCCTGTCCCAGTACGCTTTCATGACCTCGCCATGGAGCCGCCAAGCAAGCAACATGACCACGAGCGCCAGGAACGGATGCCTCGCCATCCAGCGCAGAAGGCCCATAACGCCAGTCTTGATGCCTGCAAACGCCAAAGTCGTCGAGATCTTCATCAATCAATCTCCTCCACGATTCGAATCACTGCCGTCAGGATTCAATCGCACAACCCTATCGGGTTTCAGTCCAACGGGAACCTGATGCGCCACGAACAGGATGGTGACTTGACCCTTCAGCGCATTCAGCGTGGCCGCCACCTCGGCCGCAGCCGCCGCATCCAGGGCGCTCGTCGACTCGTCCAGGATCAGCACGCGCGGCCGGCGCAGCAGCGCACGGGCAATGACCAGGCGCTGGCGCTGACCGCCTGACAGGCCGGTCCCGCGCTCGCCCAAGCGGGTTTGATAGCCCTGCGGCAATTGCTCGATGACTGTGTGGATGCCGGCCAGTTGGGCGGCCACGGTGATGTCTTCGAAGCGGGCGTGGGGCGCGCCCATCTGGAGGTTGTCGAGCACCGTGCCGGCAAACAGCACGGCGTCCTGGGGCACGACGGCGAAGGCTTGTCGCCACTGGTTGACCGGAACATGCCGCTGGTCCATGCCGTCCAGCAGGATTTGGCCTTCGGACGGCCGAGCCAGGCCGAGCAGTAGGTGGATCAGCGTGCTCTTGCCGGACCCGGAACTGCCGGTCAGCAGGACCATGTGTCCGGCGGCGACTTGCAGATTCCATTGTTTGAACAGCCAGTGACCGCCATCGTGGTGACGGAAGGCCAGATCCTTGACGGCCAGCGCGGCGGGCCCTCCGGGCGATGGTGGGCGTCTTGGCAGGAGTTCAGACACCTCGGCCGGCACGGTCATGAGCTCACCCAGCCGGTCAACGGACACGCGAATCTGCTGGAAGTCGGCCCACAGGCCCACCAAGCGTGACACCGGTTGTTGGAACCGATGGGACATCAGCTGAAACGCCACCAACATGCCCACGGTGAAGCCGGGCTGGTGCATCACGATCCAGGCGCCGCCCATCAGGATGGCCGCCGATGTCCATTGCTCAATCAAGCTGGCCGACGATTGCAGCGTGTTCGTCAGTTGCCGGCTGCGCAGCGCTGAGCGAAGGTAGTCATCCAGTTGATCTCGGTATTGCTGGTCCAGCAGCGGTTCCAACTGCAGGCATTTGACGGTCTCAATGGCTCCCAAACGCTCGGTCACGAACGCCTGGTTTCGCGCACCCGCCTGAAAGACTGCCAGATTGCGTTGGCGCAGAGGGCGTGCCGCCAGCGCACCCAAGGTGGCCAGCAACAGGGTGGACAGCAAGACCAGGGCGGCCAATGGCGGGCTGTACCAAAACATCATGGCCAGCGCCATCAGCATGAAAGGCGTGTCCACCACCAGGCTCAGCGACGCCCCGGAGATGAACTCGCGCAGCGGCTCAACCGCCTGCATCCTGGCAGCCACCACGCCCAGCGGGCGGCGAAGCAGGAACGGCAGAGGGAGCCGCGACACCTGCTGCCATACCGAGTTGCCCAGCTCCGCGTCTATGCGCGTACCGGCCAGCAGCAGCAGTCCCTGGCGGGACCAACTCAGCAGTGACTGAAAGACCGCCACGCCCAGCAGCAGGATACCGACGGCCCACCAGGTGCTGGTGGAGCCGTGAACCACGACCTTGTCGATGACGACCTGCGCCAGCAAAGGGCTCACCAGTCCCAGGACCTGCAGGACCAGGGACGCAGCAAGGATGTCCCGACCCAAGAGGCGTTGGCGCCACACCGCCTGGCCGATCCAGCGCCAACCGAAGCTGGGCTGAGTGGGCGCCGCGTCCGGATCGACCGGTTGGCATCCTGGGGCAGACACCCGCCAGCATCGTGTTCCGGCGCGCGCCGTCAGGTCGGACCATCGGCACGGCGCGGGTGGGCGCTCGCCGTACAGGTTCAGTTGCAGCGCCGGACCGGCAGCGTCGTCGGCCAGATCTCCCGCTGAGGGGCCCAGGGGCTGGACGATGCCCGGAATCAGCCCCATACGATCACGCTCAGGCCCTGTGGGACTGCACAGAACCAACAGCGTGTCGCCGGGTCGCAAGGGTGCAGGGGGCGACTCCTGGATGGACCCTGCGCCGAAGGGTTGGATGTCGAGGCCCAGCTCGGCCATCAGCGACAGCAGTTGTCGTTGGCTGACTTGTCCAACCAGCACGCTGGACAGCAAATGCTGATCGAAGGCCCGGCCATGCAACTGGGCCATCGAGCCTATGGCCCACAGGCATTCTCGGGCGCCCAGGCAAGGCGCTGGCTTGCGCCCCTTGCCGCCCCGCAGGAAGCCCAGGGGTCGGTCACGCAAGGCAGTGGATGTCCACGAGGTCATGGGATGGAGAAGCGGGTGTGTCTCTGGTCAGGGCAGAGCCAGCGAATGTCGGCCGTCGTTCTTCATGCGCAGCCACCATGTAGAGTGATTGCCTGCGTGCCGCCGGTCCATCCCCCTTAAGAGGGTGTCGTCGAACAAGGCCCGCGGTACCTCCACCGATGAGCAAATCCCTCTACACCCTCCTCGGCATCCCCCCCGACGCCACCGCCGACACGATCCGCCAGGCCTACGAGCAGCAGGCGGCGGCGGCGCAGGACGAGGTGCGCCGGATGGCGGTGAAGGAGGCCTGGCTGACGCTGGGGCATCCGGGCCGGCGGGCGGCGTATGACGCGCGGCAGCGCGAGCAGCGCCACCGCGAGATGCAGCGCCACACCGGCGCGGGCGCTGTGCAGGGCGCTGACCGGGCGGCGTCGCCGCTGACCTGGCTGTTGCTGGGCGGGTTGATCGCGGTGGCCGCGATGGCGGGCTGGCGCTACTGGCAGGGCCGCGCGGCGGCGCGGGCATCTGCCGCGGCGGCTGCGGCTGCAGCGCCGGTGGAGGGGCCGACCGCCGCGGCACCCGCGGCCGCTGCGCTGCCGCCACCGGCCGCCGCG
>NZ_JAGQDE010000031.1 GCF_018069755.1 Ideonella aquatica
GGGCGTCTGCGCTCCTCGGCGCCCCCGACAGCGCCGCCATCCCCAGGCCGCTCAGTCCTTGGCTGAATCCACCGTTGGCATACTGCAGCGGTCGAGGCCCACAGCGGCCTACGGCCGCTGTGGGCAGAAAGCCGCCAACCACTGGTCGACTCCAGCGACAATCGCCCCGCCCCCCACGCGCCCATCCCAGCCCACCATGTCCCGCATCTTCTGCATCGCCAACCAGAAAGGCGGCGTCGGCAAGACGACCACCTGCGTCAATCTGGCCGCCGGCCTGGCCAAGGTGGGGCAGCGCGTGCTGCTGGTTGACCTGGACCCGCAAGGCAATGCCACGATGGGCTCGGGCGTGGACAAGCGCAGCCTGGAGATGAGCGTCTACGACGTGCTGCTGGAAAGCGCCAGCGTGGCCGAGGCCCGCGCCCGCGCCGAGAAGGCCGGCTACGACGTGCTGGGCGCCAACCGCGAGCTGGCCGGTGCCGAGGTCGAGCTGGTCCCCCTGGAGCACCGCAACGAACGCCTGCGCCGCGCGCTGAAGGCTGCCGAGGCCGACTACGACTTCGTGCTGATCGACTGCCCGCCGTCGCTGAGCCTGCTCACCCTCAACGGCCTGTGCAGCGCCCACGGCGTGATCGTGCCGATGCAGTGCGAGTACTTCGCGCTCGAAGGCCTGACCGACCTGGTCAACACCATCAAGCAGGTCCACGCCAACCTCAACCGCGACCTGCAGCTGATCGGCCTGCTGCGGGTGATGTTCGACCCCCGCATCACGCTGCAGACCCAGGTCAGCGACCAGCTCAAGTCGCACTTCGGCGACAAGGTCTTCAACACCGTCATCCCGCGCAATGTGCGCCTGGCCGAGGCGCCCAGCTACGGCCTGCCGGGCGTGGTCTTCGATCCGGCGTCCAAGGGCGCGCAGGCCTTTGTCGAGTTCGCGCGCGAGATGGTGCAGCGCGTCGGCAGCCCCTGAACCCGCGCTAGACTCCTGCGCAGCCGGTCCACCGGCTGGGCTTCTCACGCGTTGTGGGTGCTCACACCAACGTGATCCCAGGGAGTCGATCCATGTCAGTTCTTCGCCGCAGCGCGCTGCGCCGCGCCGCCACCCTGCTGTCGTGCCTGCTGCTGGCCGCACCGGCCTGGTCCGCCACCTCCAGCTACGCCGACCTGCCCGGCAGCGCCGACCATCCGCTGGTCAAGCGCTTCGCCGGCTCCACCCTGGTGGGCTTCAAGAAGGCCGACTGGGACCAGGCCCTGCTGCCACTGTCCGACCGCGAAAGCAGCGACGGCCGCTCCAAGCTGCTGGACACGCGCATCGTCGAGGGCAAGCTCACCCGCCTGGTCTACCTGGCACCGCTGGGCAAGACCCCGCTGGAAGTGCACCGCAACTACGAGTCCGCCCTACAGGCGGCCGGCCTGAAGAAGCTCTACTCCTGTGACCGCGACTGCAGCAAGCTCTATTTCTCATGGACCAAGACCGCCGACATCGACGCCGGCATGGCCTGGTCCAAGGGCTCGATCGCCAGCGTCAACAGCGGCACCTACAACGTCTCCTCGCCGCTGAACTACGACGGCCGCATGCTGGTAGGTACCCTGAACCAAGGCGGTCGTGAGGTGTATGTGCTCACCTATACCTCCAGTGCCGTCGGCGAAGACACCCGCACCACCGCCACCTACCTGGAAATCGTCGAGCCCAAGGCCATGCCCACCGGTCAGGTCACAGTGGACGCCAAGGCGCTGCAGGCCGGCCTGCAAGCCGAGGGCAAGATCGCGCTGTACGGCCTGTTCTTCGACACCGGCAAGGCCGACATCAAGCCCGAGTCCAAGGCCCAGCTCGACGAGATGGCCAAGCTGCTGCAAAGCCAGCCCGCGCTGAAGGTCTACATCGTCGGCCACACCGACAACCAGGGCAGCCTGGACGCCAACCTGGCGCTGTCGCAGCAGCGCGCGCAGGCGGTGGTGGCCGCGCTGAGCGGCGCGCCCTACAAGATCGACGCGCGCCGCCTGCAGCCGCGCGGCGTGGCCAACCTGGCACCGCTGGCCAGCAATGTGGCCGAGGACGGCCGCGCGCGCAACCGCCGGGTCGAGCTGGTGGTGCAGTGAGGGGCGCCTGGGGTCGCCGGCCTCACAGGCCCAGCGACTCCTCGCAGCCCAGGTGCACATTCATCGCCTGCACCGCGGCGCCGCTGGCACCCTTGCCCAGGTTGTCCAGCCGCGCCATCACCACCGCCTGGGTGTCGTTGGCGAAGACGAACAGGTCCACCCGGTTGGTGTCGTTGCAGGCCTGCACGTCGAAGAAGCCGTCGGCCAGGGTGTCCGGGTCCGAGAGCGGCATCACGCGGATGAAGCGCTCGCCAGCGTAGTACTCGGCCAGCGCCTGCTGCAGCTGCGCGCCGGTCGTGCCGGGCTTCAGAGACGACAGATGCAAGGGCACACTCACCGCCAAACCCTTGTAAAAGCTGGCAACGATCGGCATGAACACCGGCGGCCTCGCCAGCCCGGTGTGGGCCTTCATCTCGGGCAGGTGCTTGTGCGCCAGCGCCAGCGCATAGGGGCGAGGCGCCGTCAGCGCCGCATCGCCACCCGCCTCGTACTGGGCGATCATGCTCTTGCCGCCGCCCGAGTAGCCGGTGATCGACGTGGCCGTGACCGGCGCATCGGCCGGCAGCAGCCCGGCCTGCACCAGTGGCCGCACCGCCAGCACGAAGGCGCTGGCGTGGCAGCCGGGGTTGGCGATGCGCTTGCCGGCGCGGATCGCGTCGCGCTGGCCCGGCGCCAGCTCGGGCATGCCGTAGGTCCAGCCCGGCACCGTGCGGTGGGCGGTGCTGGCGTCGATCAGGCAGGTCTGGGGGTTGGTGACCATCGCGGCCGCCTCGCGCGAGGCCGCGTCGGGCAGGCACAGGAAGGTGATGTCCGAGGCATTGATCAGGCGCGCGCGCTCGGCCGCGTCCTTGCGCTTGTCGGCATCGATCTTCAGCACCTCCAGGTCCGCACGGCCCGCGAGGTACTCGTGGATCCGCAAGCCTGTGGTGCCTTCCTGGCCATCCACGAACACCTTGAACGTCATGTCGATCTGCCCCGCGCGCACAAGCCGTGCGCAAGAATCCGAAGAACCGCTGATACTACGGTAGAAACCCGCGCCATGAACACATCGCCCCGCATCCTGCTGCTGCCCGGTTGGCAGGACTCCGGCCCCACCCACTGGCAAAGCCGCTGGGAAGCACTGCACGCCGACACCCGCGTGCAGCAGCACGACTGGCTGTGGCCCAAGCGCGGCGACTGGATGATGCAGCTGGAAGAGGCGCTGCTGGCCGACGCCCGCCCCGCCGTGCTGGTGGCGCACAGCCTGGGCTGCCAGCTGGTGGCCGCCTGGGCCGCCCACAGCAAGCACACCGCCCGCGTGACCGGCGCGCTGCTGGTGGCGCCACCCGACATCGAACGCGCCGACGCGCCGCCGCAGATCGCTGGCTGGGCGCCGATCATCCGCCGCGCGCTGCCCTTCCCCGCCATCGCCGTGATCAGCAGCGACGACCCCTACTGCAGCAGCGAGCGCGCCCACGAAATGGCCGGCGACTGGGGCGCGGCGGCGCTGGAGATCGGCCCCTTCGGCCACCTCAACGGTGACTCGGGCCTGGGCGACTGGGCCGAGGGCCGGGCGCTGCTGCGCAGCCTGGCCGAGCCGGTCGACGACGACAGCTGATCGCCGACAATAGGGGAATGAACCAACCCCAAGCTCACTCCGTTCGCGGCCCCCGAGGGGCGCGTCAGCGCCTACGGGCGGCCGGGCGACGCTGACATGGCAACCAAGAAACCCAAGGGTCTGGGCATGGGCCTGGAGGCGCTGCTGGGCCCCAAGGTCGGCGACGGCCCCAAGCCCGCCGAGACCCGCGACGGCGCCCCCGCCACGCTGGCCGTGGCCCAGTTGCAGGCCGGCAAGTACCAGCCGCGCACGCGCATGGACGAGGGCTCGCTCTACGAGCTGGCCGAGTCCATCCGCAGCCAGGGCATCATGCAGCCGATCCTGGTGCGCCCGGTGGGCGACCCGGTGCTCGCGCGCTACGAGATCATCGCCGGCGAGCGTCGCTTCCGCGCGGCCCAGCTGGCCGGCCTGAGCGAGGTGCCGGTGCTGGTCAAGCCCGTGCCGGACGAGGCCGCGGCGGTGATGGCGCTGATCGAGAACATCCAGCGCGAGGACCTGAACCCGCTGGAAGAGGCCCAGGGCCTGAAGCGCCTGGTCGATGAGTTCGGCCTGACGCACGAACAGGCCGCGCAGAGCGTGGGCCGCTCACGCAGCGCCGCCAGCAACCTGCTGCGCCTGCTGCAGCTGGCCGAGCCGGTGCAGAAGCTGCTGATGGCTGGCGACCTCGACATGGGTCACGCGCGTGCGCTGCTGGCCTTGCCCGCGGCGCAGCAGATCCTGTCGGCCACCGAGGTGGTGGCCAAGAAGCTCTCGGTGCGCGACGCCGAGAAGCTGGTCCAGCACGCGCTGAACCCCGGCCGCCAGACGCCGCTGCTGCGGGTCAAGAAAGAGAAGTCGCGCGACATCGCTCGCCTGGAAGAGCGGCTCGCCGACCGTCTGACCGCCGAGGTCGAGATCCGCGTGCAGAAGAAGACCAAGCGCGGCGAGCAGGGCGAGATCGCCATCCGCTTTGCGTCGATCGACGAGCTCAACGGCCTGCTCGAGAAGCTGGGCGCCGACGAGGGCTGACGCGAAGGCCCTTTTGAGTCAAGAGATCCCATGGCCACGCGTTGACCCGCGCGCTGAGCGTGGTACTTCAGATCTGGTTCAAGACGTGTTTAGGATCTACCTTAGCCGCGCTCGATTCCCCAAAAACGAACATACCCCCGCGGCCCTCCACCTTCATCAACCGCCCAGCCTTGTCGTCGGTCAAGGCCGTCCAGCGATCCTCAAGGTCGCGATAGGTCCTCGCCGCAATCTTGTCGACTCCATACCAGTGGTACAGCTCGTCCCAAGAGATGTGCGATACCCCGTTCAGCCAAGCCTCTTCAAGGCGGTTAAGTAAGTTGTCCTGATGACGGCGTTCCATCGAGTCCTCCTATGCTGAGGAAGAAATTTTAATTGAACAAAATTCTTTGTTCAATTAAGTTCCTTAGACTTCCGAGGCTTGCCTCACCCACGCTACCCGCGACATGCGTTGACTGGGCCATAAGGTGATAGTCACAAGACTCAAGGTACTCCTTGGTTGCCGCGCCAGGCAAGCCAGGTAAGGGCCGCGCCCACCGCGGCGATCGGCAGCAACGAGCCCAGGTTCAGCCAGGTCCAGCCCTGGGTGGTGATCAGCGCGCCTGACGAGAACGAGGTGACGGCCATCACCGAGAACATCACCGTGTCCATCGCGCCCTGCGCGCGGTTCTTTTCCTCGGGCCGGTAGGTGGTGGTGAACAGCGTGGTGGCGCCGGTGAACAGGAAGTTCCAGCCCACGCCCAGCACCAGCAAGGCCCACAGGAAATCCATCACCGCCACACCCGACAGCGCCAGCGCCACGCAGGCGGCGTTGAGCACCACGCCCGCGGCCATCACTGGGACCGCACCCCAGCGCTTGATCAGGTGGCCGGTGAAGAAACCCGGCACGAACATGCCCAGCACATGCCACTCCAGCACCAGCGCCGCGGCCGAGAACGGGTGCTGGCACTGCGCCATCGCGATCGGCGTGGCCGCCATCAGCAGGTTCATCACGCCATAGCCCAGGGCGCCGGCCAGGATGGCCACGACAAAGGCCGGCTGCTGCGCCAGCTCGCGCACACTGCGCCCCGGCGCCGCGCCGGGGGCCGGCGCCTGGTGCGGCGGGAACTCGATGAAGGACAGCGCCACCAGCGCCAGCGCCGCCACCCCGATCAGCGCCAGGTAGGCGCCAGCAAAGGGCACGGCCAGCCAGTCGCGCGTGGCGCTGGCCAGGTTGGGGCCCGCAAACGCACCGATGATGCCGCCGCCCAGCACCAGCGAGATCGCCATCTCCTTTTTCTGTGGCGCCACCAGCTCGGGCCCGGCGAAGCGGTAGAGCTGCGCATTGGCGTTGTAGAAGCCGGCCACCACGGTGGCCGCCAGCAGGCTCCAGAAGTCCTGCCGCCAGATCGCCCAGGCGCACCAGGCCGCCGTCAGCATCGCCACCAACAGACCCAGCTGGAACGAGCGCCGGCGCCCCCAGCGCGCCTGCACCCGCGCCACCAGCGGCGCACTGAGCGCGCCGCCCACCACATAGCCGGTCACCGGTAACGTGGCCATCCAGCCCACCGGAGCCAGCGCCAGCCCCACCAGGCCGTTGATGGCAATGAAGGTGACGTTGTTGGTGAGGAACAAACCCTGGCACAGCGCCAGCAACGCAAGGTGGCGGTTCATGCCCCCGATGTTCGCACCGGATTGGCGTCAACCCGCATGCACCCGGTGCGCGTTGAGGCCATCATGGGGCTGTCCAGGCCGCTGCGGAACCAAAGCCGTGCGGCATGGGTCTTGCGAGAAAAGCCATGACATGGTGCCGTTTCTCGCCCCTTGACAGAAGAGCGACCCGCGAGAAGCTGCGCCCCATGCACTGACCACACGGAAAGCTCTGATGACGCCCGGGTCTGTCCAGCCGGGACGCCATCAGAACTTCCCCGACGCCCCGCCGGCCTGATCCCCGGCGCGCGCCGCCTGATGCCCGACAGGAGGTCTTGCATGGACGTGATCAGCAGCTTCGCCGCGCGCTACGAGCGCACCCGTGAGGAAGAGATGTCCCTTGAGGACTACCTCGCCGAGTGCAAGCGCAATCCGCTGGCCTACGCCACCGCCGCCGAGCGCATGCTCAAGGCGATCGGCGAGCCGCAGATGGTGGACACGCGCAACGACCCGCGCCTGTCACGCATCTTCGCCAACAAGGTCATCAAGATCTACCCGGCCTTCGCCGAGTTCTACGGCATGGAGGACGCGATCGAGCAGGTCGTCTCCTACTTCCGCCATGCCGCGCAAGGCCTGGAAGAGAAGAAGCAGATCCTCTACCTGCTGGGCCCGGTGGGCGGCGGCAAGAGCAGCATTGCCGAGCGCCTGAAGGCGCTGATGCAGGAGGTGCCGTTCTACGCGATCAAGGGCTCGCCGGTGAACGAGTCCCCGCTGGGCCTGTTCGATGTGGCCGAGGACGGCCCGCTGCTGGAGGAACAGTTCGGCATCCCGCGGCGCTACCTCAACCGCATCATGAGCCCCTGGGCGGTCAAGCGGCTGGAAGAGTTCGGCGGCGATGTGCGGCAGTTCAAGGTGGTCAAGCGCTACCCCAGCATCCTCAAGCAGGTGGGCATCGCCAAGACCGAGCCGGGCGACGAGAACAACCAGGACATCTCCAGCCTGGTGGGCAAGGTCGACATCCGCAAGCTCGAAAGCTACGCCCAGGACGACCCCGACGCCTACAGCTACTCGGGCGGCCTGTGCCTGGCCAACCAGGGCCTGCTGGAATTCGTGGAGATGTTCAAGGCGCCGATCAAGGTGCTGCACCCGCTGCTGACCGCCACCCAGGAAGGCAACTTCAAGGGCACCGAGGGCTTCGGCGCCATCCCGTTTGACGGCGTGGTGCTGGCGCACAGCAACGAGAGCGAGTGGAAGGCTTTCCGCAACAACAAGAACAACGAGGCCTTCCTCGACCGCATCTACATCGTCAAGGTGCCCTACTGCCTGCGCGTCAGCGAAGAGGTCAAGATCTACGAGAAGCTGATCCGCAGCTCCAGCCTGGCCCAGGCCAAGTGCGCCCCGGGCACGCTGAAGATGATGAGCCAGTTCGCCATCCTCACGCGCCTGAAGGAGCCCGAGAACTCCAGCCTGTACAGCAAGATGCAGGTCTACGACGGCGAGAACCTGAAGGACACCGACCCGCGCGCCAAGAGCTACCAGGAGTACCGCGACTACGCCGGTGTCGACGAGGGCATGAGCGGCATCAGCACGCGCTTCGCCTACAAGATCCTCTCCAAGGTCTTCAACTTCGACAGCCAGGAGGTGGCCGCCAACCCGGTGCACCTGATGTACGTGCTGGAGCAGCAGATCGAGCGCGAGCAGTTCCCCAAGGAGACCGAGGAAAAGTTCGTCGCCTTCATCAAGGAGCAGCTCAGCCCGCGCTATGCCGAGTTCATCGGCAAGGAGATCCAGACGGCCTACCTGGAGAGCTACTCCGAGTACGGCCAGAACATCTTCGACCGCTACGTCACCTACGCCGACTACTGGATCCAGGACCAGGAGTACCGCGACACCGACACCGGCGAGGTCTTCGACCGCGCCGCGCTGAACGCCGAGCTGGAGAAGATCGAGAAGCCCGCGGGCATTGCCAACCCCAAGGATTTCCGCAACGAGATCGTCAATTTCGTGCTGCGCGCACGGGCCAACAACCAGGGCAAGAACCCGGTCTGGACCAGCTACGAGAAGCTGCGCTCGGTGATCGAGAAGAAGATGTTCTCCAACACCGAGGAGCTGCTGCCGGTCATCAGCTTCAACGCCAAGGCCAGCGCCGACGAGGCCAAGAAGCACGAGGACTTCGTCGACCGCATGGTGGCCAAGGGCTACACCGCCAAGCAGGTGAGGCTGCTGTGCGAGTGGTATCTCCGGGTCCGCAAGTCCAGCTGAGTCCGTCGCCGTCCCCCGTCTGAGGATGCTCCATGGCGTTGCAACAGATCATTGACCGTCGGCTGGCCGGCAAGAACAAGTCGATCGGCAACCGCGAGCGCTTCATCCGCCGCCACAAGGACCAGATCCGCGAGGCGGTGCGGCGCGCGGTGGATGGCCGCGGCATCCGCGACCTGGAGCGCGGCGAAGAGGTGCGCATCCCCAAGAAGGACCTCTCCGAGCCGGTCTTCCACCATGGCCAGGGCGGCCAGCGCGAGTACGTGCACCCAGGCAACCAGGAGTACGTGCAGGGCGACCGCATCGAGCGGCCCAAGGGCGGCCAGGGGCAGGGCGGCGGCAAGGGTGAGGCCAGCGACTCCGGTGACGGCGAGGACGACTTCGTCTTCGCGCTGTCCAAGGAGGAGTTCATGCAGATCTTCTTCGAGGACCTGGCGCTGCCCCACCTGATCCGCACCCAGCTCGCCGAGATCCCCGAGTACAAGACCCACCGCGCCGGCTTCACCACCGACGGCACGCCCAACAACCTGCATGTGGTGCGCTCGATGCGGGGCGCGCTGGGCCGGCGCATCGCGCTGGGCGGCGAGTCGCGGCGCGAGCTGCATGCGCTGGAAGACCGCGCCGCCGAGCTGCGCCGCCACCCCGCCGATGACCCCGTCACACAGCGCGAGCTGGCCGAGGTGGAGGCGCGCATCGCGGTGCTCAAGGCCCGCCTGGGGCTGATCCCCTTCCTCGATCCGATCGACCTGAAGTTCCGCAGCCGCGTGAAGACGCCGGTGCCCAGCTCCAAGGCGGTGATGTTCTGCCTGATGGATGTGTCGGGCTCGATGGACGAGCAGCGCAAGGAGCTGTCCAAGCGCTTCTTCATCCTGCTCTACCTGTTCCTGACGCGGCACTACGAGAAGATCGACCTGGTCTTCATCCGCCACCACACGCAGGCGCAGGAAGTGAACGAGCACGACTTCTTCCACGCCCGAGAGACCGGCGGCACCGTGGTCTCCAGCGCGCTGGAGCTGATGGACCAGATCATCCGCGCCCGCTACAACCCCAGCGAGTGGAACATCTACGGCGCCCAGGCCAGCGACGGCGACAACTGGCACCACGACTCCGCCCGCTGCCATGAGCTGCTGTCGCAGCGCGTGCTGCCCGCCTGCCGCTACTTCGCCTATGTGCAGGTGGCCGAGGAAGAGCAGAACCTGTGGGAGGAATACGCGCGCCTGGCCGAACACCACAAGAACTTCGCGATGAAGAAGGCGCTGGACGCCGCGCAGATCTACCCCGTGTTCCGCGACCTGTTCAAGAAGGAAGGGGCGCCGGCATGACCGATGCAGACCGCCGCGAGTACTCGCAGGACCGCCGCTGGCACGACGACCGCGCCAAGATCCCCGAGGCCGGTGACCGCCGCCGCGCGCGCGAGAAGCTGCTGGCCCCGCGCCCGCTGCCCGAGCGCCCCGCGCAGCCCCTGCCCGACCCCAGCGACTGGTCCTTCGAGCTGATCGAGCAGTACCACACGGTGATCGCCGCCACCGCGCGGCGCTTCGGCCTGGACACCTACCCCAACCAGCTCGAGATCATCACCGCCGAGCAGATGATGGACGCCTACGCCAGCGTGGGCATGCCGGTGAACTACCGCCACTGGAGCTACGGCAAGGAGTTCATTGCCACCGAAAAGAACTACCGCCGCGGCCACATGGGCCTGGCCTACGAGATCGTCATCAACAGCAATCCCTGCATCAGCTACCTGATGGAGGAGAACACGATGGCGATGCAGGCGCTGGTGATCGCCCACGCCGCCTACGGCCACAACAGTTTCTTCAAGGGCAACTACCTGTTCCGCATGTGGACCGATGCGGCGTCGATCATCGACTACCTGGTCTACGCCAAGAACTACGTGGCCGAGTGCGAGGAGCGCCACGGCGTGGACACGGTGGAGCTGTTCCTGGACTCCTGCCACGCGCTGCAGAACCACGGCGTCGACCGCTACCGCCGCCCCAGCAAGAAGAGCCTGGCCGAGGAACTGGCCGCGCGCGCCGACCGCGAGGCCTATGCGCAGCAGCAGGTCAACGACCTCTGGCGAACGCTGCCACGCAAGGCCGAAGCCGCCGAGGAAACCCAGGCCGCGCGCCGCTTCCCGGCCGATCCCGAGGAGAACATCCTCTACTTCATCGAGAAGAACGCCCCGCTGCTCGAACCCTGGCAGCGCGAGATCATCCGCATCGTGCGCAAGGTCGCGCAGTACTTCTACCCACAGCGCCAGACCCAGGTGATGAACGAGGGCTGGGCCACCTTCTGGCACCACCGGCTGCTCAACCAGATGTACGACGACGGCTACCTCACCGACGGCGTGATGATCGAGTGGCTGAAGTCGCACACCAACGTCATCTACCAGCCCAAGGTCGGCCAGCGCGGCTACAACGGCATCAACCCCTACGCGCTGGGCTTCGCGATGTTCACCGACATCAAGCGCATCTGCGAAGAGCCCACCGACGAGGACCGCGCCTGGTTCCCCGACATCGCCGGCACGCCCTGGCTGCCGGCGCTGGACCAGGCGATGCGCAACTACAAGGACGAGAGCTTCATCGGCCAGTACCTCAGCCCCAAGCTGATGCGCGACTTCCGCTTCTTCGCGATCCGCGATGACGAGAAGGACAGCGAACTGGAGGTCAGCGCGATCCACGATGACAGCGGCTACCGCCGCGTGCGCGAGGCGCTGAGCCGCCAGTACGACCTGGGCAGCCGCGAGCCCAATATCCAGGTCTGGAACGTCAACCTGAGGGGCGACCGCAGCCTGACGCTGCGCCACACCCAGCACCTGGACCGCCCGCTGGACGACGGCGCCCACGAGGTGCTGCGCCATGTGGCGCGGCTGTGGGGCTTTGGCGTGCAGCTCGAAAGCGTCAACGGCCAGGGCGACATCACCCGGCGCTGGAGCGTGCCGGCACCGACCAACTGAAGGGCATTGACGCGGCGCAAGGCGAGCCACCGGCACCGGCGTAGAACAGGGGTGCCGGCCGGCGATCTCGCCCGAAGGCGGTGGCGGTCGCCCGAGGGCCGGTGAACCACCGAAGGAAGTACGCCATGTCTGCCCTGTTCCGCTCCCCCGCGCCGCGCGCGTTCGCGCTGTCCTGCCTGTTCTCGGCCGTCACGGCCCTCACAGCCTCTGCGGCCCCCGTCCTCACCGACCTGCCCCACATGGCACCGGCCCAGCGTGCCCTGGCGCTGCAGACGCTGCAGTCCGCCCGTCCGCTGGGCGCACTCGACACGACGCCGCCCACCGTGCTGTCCCTCCAGGCAGCCACCAGCGTCAACGCCAGCAAGAACATGAACCAGCTGGTGGTCGACCTGCAGATCAGCGATGATCTGTCCGGTCTGCTGCACACCTTCATGACGGCCCGTGGCCCCAGCGGCACGCAAACCGTGGCCACGGGCCAGCACCTGGGCGGCTGGCCGTCGTTCAAGGGCCAGATGGCCCTGCGCTTCGGCGCGTTTGCCGAGCCGGGCCTGTGGACCATCACCGAGGTCTACGGCAGCGACATCGCCGGCAACGTCTTTTCCTGCGACAGCGCCTGCCTGACGGCCTTGGGCGGCAACCGGCAGTTCACCGTCACCGGGACCACCGCCGACACCCAGGCGCCGACGATGACCGGCGGGCGCATCCTGACGCCCGCCGTGTCGCTGAGCACACCGGTCAAGGGCACGGTCGACCACCTGCCCTTCGTGCGCATGACGCTCAATGCCGCCGACCAGGGCGGCTCGGGCACCGCGGGTGCGTATGCCACCTTCTGCCTGCCCGACCAGAGCAACTGCTTTGGCACCTGGAGCGAGAACTGGGTTTACGCGCAGAAGAAGTCCGTGCTCAATAGCTACGCCAGCACCTGGGTGGGCATGCCCACCGGCGTCTACCTGCTCAAGGACGTGAGCCTGCACGACCATGCCGGCGGCACGCGGCTCTACACCAGCACCACCTTCGGTGGCAGCACCGACTTCTCGGCGCTGATGCCCGCTGGCACGCAGGTGATCGTCAACCCCTGAGCGGGCCCGCCGCTCAGCCCAGCAGGTCCAGCAGCGTGCGCGCCACCACCTGGGTGGCGCGGCGCAGGTCCTCCAGCACCAGGTGCTCGTCGGCACGCTTGGCGTTGCTCTCGCGCACGGTGCGCGGACCGGCGCCGTAGATCACCGCGGGGATGCCGCGCTCGCAGTACAGGCGCACGTCGGTGTAGAGCGGCGTGCCGCTCTCGGGGATGGGTTCGCCGAAGACCGCCTCGCCGTGCTTCTGCAGCGCGGCCACCAGAGGCCGGTTGCCGGGCAGGGGCTTGAGCGCGTGGGCCATCAGCAGGCGCTTGATCTCGACCGTCACGCCGGGCACGCTGGCGGCGGCCTCGGTGATGACGCGGCGGATGTCGGCCTCCACCGCCACCGGATCCTCCTCGGGGATCATCCGGCGGTCGAGCTTCAGCACCACCTTGCCCGGCACCACGTTGGTGTTGGTGCCGCCCTCGATGCGGCCCACGTTCAGGTAGGGGTGGGTGATGCCCGGCACCTGCGAGCTGATCTGCTTGTAGGCGGTGTTCTGCGCGTACAGCGCCGACAGGATCGCCGTGGCACCTTGCAGGGCATCCACGCCGGTGTGCGGGATGGCCGCGTGGGCCATCACGCCGTGCACCGTCACCTCCATCTGCAGGCAGCCGTTGTGGGCGGTGACCACCTGGTAGCTGAAGCCGGCGGCAATCTCGTAGTCGGGCTTCGTGTGACCGTGCCGGAGCAGCCAGCCCGGGCCCAGCTCGCCGCCGAACTCCTCGTCGTAGGTGAAGTGCAGTTCCACCCCGCCTTTCAGCGGCAGCCCCAGCGCCTCGATCGCGCGGGTAGCGAAGGTGTAGGTAGCGAAGTCGCACTTGCTGACCGCGGACGCACGGCCGTAGAGCTTGCCGTCGACCACGGCGCCACCATACGGGTCATGCGTCCAGCCTTCGCCCGGCGGCACCACGTCGCCATGGGCGTTGAGCGCGATCACCGGGCCGCCGTCGGCGTAGCGGCGGCGGGCGATCAGGTTGGTCACGCTCTGCAGGCCGTGGGCCTGGGCCTCGGCCGCGGGGATGGGGAACTTCTCGGCGGTGATGCCAAAGCCGGCCAGCAGCTCGGCGGTGCGCTCGGCGTGCGGCGCGTTGTTCCCGGGCGGGGTGTCGGTGGGCACCTGCACCAGGGCCTGCAGGAAGCGCACTTCCTCGTCGAAGTGGGCATCGATCCATTGATCGAGTGAGGCGTAGCGGTCGGTCATCGGTGGTCCGCGGCAAGTTGTTCGGTCAGGTGGGTGAAGGCGCGCACCGCGAGCTCGCAGTCGTCGTTGCTGACGCCTTCCAGCGGGTTGTGGCTGATGCCATCGTTCAGGCCGCGCACGAACAGCATGGCCTGCGGCATCGCCTCGTGCAGCTTCATCGCGTCATGGCCGGCGCCGCTGGGCAGCGTGAACACCGGCAGGCCCAGCGCCTGCACCGCGGCTTCCCAGCGGCGCTGCCAGGCCGGCGCGCTGGGTGCGGCGGCGGCACGCATCGTCTCTTCCAGCGTGATCGCCACGCCGCGGCGCGCGGCGATGCGGGCCGCCTCGGCCTGCACGTCGGCCAGGCAGGCGTCGCGCACCGCGTTGGTGGTGGCGCGGATGTCCAGGCTGAAGCGGCAGCGGCCGGGCACCACGTTGATCGAGCCCTCGGGCACCTGCAGCAGGCCCATCGTGCCGACCAGGTCGGGCACGCTGGCGGCGCGCTGCTCCAGGAACAGCGCCAGCTCGGCCACCGCGCAGGCGGCGTCGCGGCGCTGGCCCATCGGCGTGGTGCCGGCGTGGCTGGCCAGGCCCACGGCCTCGCCCAGCAGGCGCACGCTGCCGTTGATGCTGGTGACCACGCCCAGCGGCAGGTCGCGTGTGCTCAGCACCGGGCCCTGCTCGATGTGCACTTCCACGAAGCCCAGGTAGCGTGCCGGGTCGCGCCGCAGCGCAGCAATCGCGGCCGGGTCCAGACCGGCCTGCTGCATCGCGCTGCGCATCGTCACGCCGTCGGCATCGGCCTGGTCCAGCCAGGCCGGATTGAACTGGCCCACCAGCGCGCCCGAGGCCAGGAAGGTGGCCTTGTAGCGCTGGCCTTCCTCTTCCGCAAAGCCCACCACCTCAAGGCCGAAGGGCAGGCGCCGGCCGGCATGGTGCAGCGCGCGCACCACCGCCATCGGCACGAAGATGCCCAGGCGGCCGTCGTACTTGCCGCCATTGCGCACGGTGTCGTAGTGGCTGCCCGTCAGCAGGCGCTTCGCACTGGGGTCCACGCCGTGGTAGAGGCCCACCACATTGCCCACCGCGTCGACGGCCACCTCGTCGAAGCCGCACTCCTCGCGCATCCAGGTGCACAAGTCACGGGCGCAGGCGCGGTGGGCGTCGGTCAGGTAGGTCACGGTCAGCTCGCCGCGCTCGGCGAAGCCGGGATCGCTGTGCACGGCCAGGCGCTCGGCCCAGTCCCACACGCGGTTGCCCTCGGTGGGCTCCACGCCGAACTTGTCGTTCAGGCGAATTTCGGCAATGCGGTGGATGTTGCGCAGGCACTCGGCGCGCTCCATGTCCACCGGGTTGTTCAGGCGGCGCGCGAAGGTGGCAATGATCGCGTGGCGGTCCAGCCCCAGGCCGCGCGGGCCACGCACCGCCAGGATGAACGGAAAGCCGAATTTCGCGTTGTAGTCGGCATTGAGCTGCTGCAGCCGCGTGAACTCTTCCGGGCTGCAGTCGGTCAGGCCGGCCTTGCCCTGCTCGTTCGTGGACTCGGCGGTGAGGCTCTTGCTCACCATCGCCTTGCCGGCCAGCTCGGGGTGGGCGCGGATCAGCGCCAGCTGCGCGGCCACGCCGGCCTCGTCCAGCACCCGCACCAGGCAGTGCTTCAGGTGGGCCAGACTGCGAAAGGGTCGCAGCGCGCAGGCCCGCTCAGCGATCCACGGCGAGTGCTCGTAGGTGCCATCCAGCAGGCGGGTCACCTCATCGACCGAGGCGGCATTGAGTTGATCGATGGTCAGCGGCACAGCGCGCTCACTCCCAGATGAAGGCGGTCTGCGCGTCGAACGGGTGCTCGGCGCGCCAATGGTGGGCAATGTCGATGCGCCGCGTCACCCAGACGCGCTCATGCGACTGCACATGGTCCAGAAAGCGCTGCAGCGCACGCATCCGGCCCGGGCGACCCAGCAGGCGGCAGTGCATGCCTATGCTCATCATCGCGGGCCGCTCGTCGCCTTCGGCATACATCACGTCGAAGGCGTCCTTCAGGTACTGGAAGAAGGGCTCGCCGTGGCTGAAGCCCTGCGGCAGCGCAAAGCGCATGTCGTTGCAGTCCAGCGTGTAGGGCACCACCAGGTGCGGCGCCAGCGTGCCGTCGGTCTTCTTCACCTGCAGCCAGAAGGGCAGGTCGTCGCCGTAGTAGTCGCTGTCGTAGGCGAAGCCACCATGGTCGGCCACCAGGCGGCGGGTGTTGGGGCTGTCGCGGCCGGTGTACCAGCCCAGCGGACGTTCACCCGTCAGGCGTTCAATGATTTCCATGCCGCGTTGCAGGTGCTCGCGCTCCTCGCTCTCGGGCATGGTCTGGTAGTGGATCCACTTCCAGCCGTGGCAGGCAATCTCGTGGCCCAGTTCCACAAATGCCTGCGTCACCTCGGGGCAGCGGGCCAGCGCGCTGGACACACCAAAGATGGTCAGCGGCAGGCCGCGGCGCTCGAACTCGCGCAGCAGGCGCCACACGCCCACGCGCGAGCCGTATTCGTAGATGCCCTCCATGCTGAGGTGCCGCGCCGGGTAGCTGGCGGGGTTGAACATCTCGGAGAGGAACTGCTCGGAGCCGGCGTCGCCGTGCAGCACCGAGTTCTCGCCGCCCTCCTCGTAGTTCAGCACGAACTGCACCGCGATGCGGGCGTTGCCGGGCCAGCGGGCGTGGGGCGGCGTGCGGCCGTGGCCGCGCAGGTCTCGGGGGTAGCGGGTGGGGTTCATGGGGTCGGGGCTGGCGACAGCACGGCGGCCAGGTCTGGGGTGCGGGGATCGAGGCGCAGGTTGCGCTCGACGCTGTGCAGATGCTGCTCCATCAGGCGCACCGCGGCGCGCGCATCGCGGCGCGCCAGCGCATCGACGATCTGGCCGTGCTCGTCCTGCGAGTGCTCGGCCGAATGGGCCGACTGGTACATCAGTGAGATCAGCGAGGAGCGGCTGAGCAGGTCGGTCAGCAGCTGGGCCAGCACCTCGTTGCCCAGCAGGCGCGCCAGCACCACATGAAAGTCCGCCAGCAGCCGGGTGCGGCCCGAGACATCGGTGCGCGCGATCGCCTCGCGCTCGGCCTTCAGGTGGCGGCGCAGCTCGCCCACCTGGGCGTCGGTGATGACGGTGCAGAGCTGGCGCACCATGGACGCTTCCAGCATGGCGCGCACTTCGAACACCTGGCGCGCCTCCTCAGGGCTGGGCATGGCGACAAAGGCGCCGCGCGCCGGCTCCAGCGTGACCAGGCGGTCGCGGCTGAGCTGGTTCAAGGCTTGGCGCACCACTGTGCGAGAGACCTGGAAGATGTCGGCCAGCTTCTGCTCGGCCAGCTTGGTGCCGGGCATCAAACGGCGCTCGACGATGGCCGTGGTGATGGACTCGACGATGCGCTCGGTGCTGCCCATCACCGGTGCATCGGCCGCAGCCAGGCCGGCACGCGGCTTGCGTGATGGGCGATCGACGGGGGGCTTGCGGGTCATGAGCGGTTGACGTGTATTCCAAAGTGTATACACTTTTGGCCATTCTGCAAGACAATCACGTCACCAGCCGGGTCGTGCCCGGCACCTGAAAGGACCTCCCGATGGGACTCAGCACCCATGTGCTCGACACGATGAACGGCTGCCCCGCCGCCGGCATGGCGGTGCGCCTGGAGCGCCTGCTGCCCGGCGGCAGCCAGGTCATCCGCAGCCTCGTGCTCAATGACGACGGCCGCACCGACGGCGGCCCGCTGCTGTCCGGCCTGGACATGCAGATCGGCCGCTACCGCCTGGTGTTCTCGGTGGCCGAGTATTTCCGCGGCCGCGGCGTTGTGCTGCCTGACCCGCCCTTTCTGGACGAGGTGACGCTGGACTTCGGCATCGCCGACATCGCCGCCCACTACCACGTGCCGCTGCTCGCCAGCCCCTGGTCCTACTCCACCTACCGCGGTTCCTGATGGAAGCCTATCTGCTCGACTGGGCCAACCTGCTGCTGCGCTGGCTGCACGTGATCACCGCGATCGCGTGGGTCGGCTCGTCCTTCTACTTTGTCTGGCTGGACAACCACCTGATCCGGCCCAAGTCGCCCGACCTGCTGGAAAAGGGCGTGGATGGGGCGCTGTGGGCGGTGCACGGCGGGGGTTTCTACAACCCGCAGAAGTACATGGTGGCGCCCAAGAAGATCCACACCGAGCTGCACTGGTTCTTCTGGGAAAGCTATTCCACCTGGCTGTCGGGCTTTGCGCTGTTCACGGTGCTGTACCTGTTCAACGCCAGCACCTTTCTGATCGACCAGAGCGTCTACGCCTGGACGCCCCTGGGCGCGATCGCCGCGGCGCTGGGCTTTCTGGTGGTGTTCTGGCTGGTCTATGACGGCATCTGCCGCACGCTGGGCGCCGGCCCCGAGGCCGACACCAAGGTGGGCGTGCTGGTCACCGTGCTGGTGGTCTTCGCCGCCTGGCTGGCCTGTCAGCTGTTTGCGGGCCGCGCTGCCTTCCTGCTGGTGGGCGCGATGATGGCCACGGCCATGAGCGCCAACGTGTTCTTCTGGATCATCCCGGGCCAGCGCAAGATCGTCGCGGCGATGACCGCCGGCCAGCCGTCCGACCCGATCCACGGCAAGCGCGGCAAGCAGCGCAGCGTGCACAACACCTACTTCACGCTGCCGGTGCTGGCGGCCATGCTGAGCAACCACTACGGCATGCTCTACAGCCACCGCTGGAACTGGGTGATCCTGGTGCTGATCATGCTGGGCGGCGCGCTGATCCGGCACTTCTTCGTGGCCCGCCACAAGACCCACGTCAAGGGCCTGCCCGACCCCTGGGCCTGGGCCGTGGCCGGCATCGTTCCGCTGCTGCTGGCCATCGGTCTGGCCGCACCCTGGGACCGCCTGAACGCCCCGCCGCCGCGGGCCGACGCCCCGGCGCCCACGCTGGCCGCCGTGCAGACCATCGTGCAGCAGCGCTGCGTGATGTGCCACAACGAGCAGGTCAACAACAAGGGCGTGATGCTGCACAGCGCCGAGCTGATCACCCGCCATGCGCCGCAGGTCTACCAGCAAGTGGTGGTGCAGCGCCTGATGCCGCTGAACAACGCCACCGGCATCACCGAGGACGAGCGCGCGCTGATCGGCCGCTGGTTCGACGCCGGCGCAAGACCCTAAACCCCCACGCTCCCTACCGGTCGCTGCCCCCCGAGGGGGCTTTGGTAGCGGACCGGCAAAGCCGGATCCGCGCCAATCCCTTGACGGGGTCTACAGACTGCTGAACGAAGAGACGAGGAGACATCCATGACATCCGCATCCACGGTCCACCCGGTGGACGAGAAACTGCCTGCCGGCCGCCTGGCCGCGCTGGGCCTGCAGCATGTGCTGGTGATGTATGCCGGCGCGATCGCGGTGCCGCTGATCGTCGGCCGGGCACTCAAGCTCAGCCCCGAGCAGGTGGCGCTGCTGATCTCGGCCGACCTGTTCTGCTGCGGCCTGGTCACGCTGATCCAGTCGCTGGGCTTCACGCGCTGGTTTGGCATCAAGCTGCCGGTGATGATGGGTGTGACCTTTGCGGCCGTCGGCCCGATGGTGGCCATGGCCAATGCCACACCCGGCCCGGACGGCGCCCGCGCGATCTTCGGCGCCATCATCGGCGCCGGCGTGATCGCCATGCTGCTGGCGCCGGTGATGGGCCGGCTGCTGCGCTACTTTCCGCCGGTGGTTACCGGCACCATCATCGCGGTCATCGGCATCAGCCTGATGCGGGTGGGCGTGGGCTGGGCGCTGGGCGGCCCGGCCAACCTGGCGCAGAACGTGGACGTGCCCAAGCTGGTGGCCATGGTCGATGGCGCCAAGGCTGCGGCCGAAGCGGCAGCCGCGTCGGCCGCCCCAGGCGCCTCGGCACCCGCGCTGAAGCTGGGCCCGGTGCCCATGGTCAACAACCCCGGCTACGGCGCGCTCGACAACCTGGCCATCGCCGGCTTCGTGCTGGCCGTGGTGTTGCTGCTGGTGAAGTACGGCCGCGGCTTCGTCGCCAACATCGCGGTGCTGCTGGGCATCGTCGCCGGC
The DNA here is from genome assembly GCF_018069755.1 of Ideonella aquatica. Classification (GTDB taxonomy): domain Bacteria; phylum Pseudomonadota; class Gammaproteobacteria; order Burkholderiales; family Burkholderiaceae_C; genus Ideonella; species Ideonella aquatica. Next base: position 19,887 of record NZ_JAGQDE010000031.1, read on the forward strand.
AGTGTGCTGGCGGTGGGCCTGGGCAAGATGAACTTCGACAAGGTGGCCAAGGCCGCCTGGGTGGACGTGGTCACGCCCTTTGCCTTCGGCATGCCCAGCTTCGACCCGCTGATGATCGGCACGATGACGCTGGTGATGATCGTCGTGATGATCGAGTCCACCGGCATGTTCCTGGCGCTGTCCGACATCACCGGCAAGCGCGTCAGCCAGGCCGAGCTCACTGCCGGCCTGCGCACCGACGGCCTGGGCACGCTGATCGGCGGCCTGTTCAACACCTTCCCCTACACCAGCTTCTCGCAGAACGTGGGCCTGGTGGGCGTGACCGGCGTGCGCAGCCGCTTTGTGTGCGTGGCCGCGGGCGTCATCATGATCGTGCTGGGCCTGCTGCCCAAGATGGCCGCGCTGGTCGAATCGGTGCCGCAGTTTGTGCTGGGCGGCGCCGGCCTGGTGATGTTCGGCATGGTGGCCGCCACCGGCATCCGCATCCTGGGCCGCGTGGACTTCGCCGGCAACCGCCACAACCTCTACATCGTCGCCATCTCGGTGGGCATGGGCCTGGTGCCGCTGGTGGCGCCGCGCTGGACGCAGCAGATGCCGCATGGGCTGCACCCGCTGCTGGAGTCGGGGATTCTGCTGGCGGCCTTGACTGCCGTGCTGTTGAACCTGTTCTTCAATGGCAGCCGCGGTGCCGACACGGCCGCCTCGGTCGAGGCGTCCAAGAGTTTTGACGCGCATTGAGTTCTCTGCTTTCTCCACACCTGTCTTCATAGACATCTCATTGGTAGGAGTAGTAGAGGACGCCCTGCGCTGTGGACAAGCCGGTTTTGTTGTGGCCTAACAGGCACTTGGCGCACCGGTCTTCCTGTGTCCAGGCCCAGGGACGGCCGCACCGTCGGGCAACAACAACTCGGCGCTGAAGGCCCTGCCCTGTGGACAAGCCCGACTTGTTCAGCACACTGTCCACAGCCTTGTGCGTTGACAGCGCGCCAGAATGCCGCCATGAGCCGCCCCGCCCCCGCCTGGAAGCCGCCGCCGCGCCAGGGCGTGGGCGCCAGCGCGGTGGCCTTGCCCCACGGCGACTGGCCCACGGTGCTGGCCTTCCTGGCCTGGCGCCTGCCCAAGGCCAGCACCGCCGAATGGGCCGAGCGCCTGGCCGCGGGCGAGGTCTTCGACGAGACCGGCCAGCCGGTGCCGCCTGACGCCGCCTACCGCCCGGGCACCCGGCTCTGGTACTGGCGCACCCCGCCCGCCGAGCAGCCGGTGCCCTTCCAGGCCGAGATCCTGTTCCAGGACGCCCACCTGCTGGTGGTCGACAAGCCGCACTTCCTGGCGATGACGCCCAAGGGCCGCCATGCCCGCGAGACCCTGCTGGCCCGGCTGCAGCACCAGCTGGGTCGGGACACCCTGGTGCCCATCCACCGCCTGGACCGCGAGACCGCCGGCGTGGTCGTCTTCAGCCTGCGCCCCCAGGACCGCGGCGCCTACCAGGCGCTGTTCCGCGAGCGGGCCGTGGCCAAGGTCTATGAGGCGCTGGCGCCTGACCGGCCCCATCTGGCCTTTCCGCTGACCCGCCACACCCGCCTGGCGCCCTGCCCCGAGCAGTTCATGGTGGTGCGCGAGGTGCCTGGCGAACCCAACGCCCTCACCCGCATCGAGCGGATCGAACGCCTGGGCGACCTGGCCCGCTACCGCCTGCACCCGCAGACTGGCCAGACCCACCAGCTGCGCGTGCACCTGAACGCGCTGGGCCTGCCCATCGTCGGCGACCGCATCTACCCGGTGCTGCAGCCGGCGCCCGCGGCCGGTGAGGCCGAGGACTTCAGCGCGCCGCTGCAGCTGCTGGCGCGGCGCATCGCCTTCACCGACCCGGTGACCGGTCAGGCCCGGGAATTCGAGAGCCGGAGGCGCCTGGCGCTGCTCTCCGGTATTCACGCCATGTCTTCAATATCAAACTGGTCGTAGCAGTAGAGGAGGCGCCGAGCTGTGGACAGTGCCCGAAACGGTTGGCCCGACAGGCACTTGCTGCGCCCCTGAACCTGTGGGCGAGCCCATGGATGGCGCCGGGAGCCACCGATAACAAGTGGGCGCGTGCTCCAACCACTGTGGACAAGTGCCAACTTGCCCCAGCATCATCCACAGTTTTGTCCACACCGTGGCGCAGTAGCTGCTGGGTCCTCCGATCAAATGGCGGGCTGGACGCGCTTCGCTGAGATGGCAGGCACGCGCATCAATGCGGCCGCGCCAGCGGTGCAGTGCCTGATGTCCTGACCCCGCCCCGGTGTCCCACGCAAGGAACCGCCGAGCTTGCCGCTCGCGCTTCGGTTTGCCCGGTACGCAAGCTTGTGGATGCACCCAGGGACCGACGAGCCTCCAATAGGCTCCATCTCACAACCCAGGGAGTCGCGCATGAATTCCACCGAATGGCTACTGGTGCTAGTGGTCGGGGCCGTCGCGGGTGCAGTCGGCCAACTGGTGAGGGCCATCGCCGGACTCGCTGGTGCCAACCGCACGTCGGCCGGACAGCCGGCAGAAGCATTGGATCTGTCCCGCTTGCTGGTCAGCACCCTGGTCGGTGCGACCGCCGGTGCGATGGCGGCGCTGACGATGAACGACAAGCTTCAGCATGCGCCGGTTCCTCCTGAGGTCATTCTGGGTCTGGTTGCCGCCGGATACGCGGGGGCGGACTTCATTGAAGGCGTGGCCGGCAAGTTTGGTCGCGCCGGGGCAGACTCGCCGACTGGGCCAACACCCCCGCCGCCGCCACCTGTCATGCCTGCACCTCAGGTGCCATCCACAGGACAGACCACGCCCGTATCTGGCGCGGTCGGTTGACCCGCCGGAGCAGCGCCATGTTCAATATTCAGTCTCAGCTTCTGGCGGGCACATCCGACAACGGCCGTGAGGTGGCCTTCGAGGCCAGCCCGAACATCAACGCCCACCCGATCGTTCCCAAGTTCCTGGTCTTTCACTACACCGCGTGCTCATTCGACGCCGCCCGCCGGACCTTCCTCGATGGGTACGGGGCCAATCGCGTCTCGGCGCATCTGCTCGTCGATGAAGACGGCTCGGTTGTCCAGTTCGTGCCCTTCAATCAACGAGCATGGCATGCGGGGACCAGCTTCTGGCGCGGGTTCACAGATTTGAATTCGCACTCGATTGGCATCGAGGTGGTCAACCACGGCTATCTGCTCAGGCGCGCGGACGGTGGCTTCACAACCAGCGATGGCTCACAACAGGTCTCTGCCGACCGTGTGGTCGAGGTCCGGCACAAGAACACCGCCGAGCCGCATCGCTACTGGCACGCCTACACATCCGAACAGATCGAGACCTGTGCTCAGTTGGCGCAGCTTCTCGTCGCGAGCTTCGGTCTGAGCGAGGTGGTGGGACACGACGACATCGCGCCAGAACGCAAGGTCGACCCCGGTCCGGCGTTCCCGATGCGCCGCATGACTTCGCGCGCGATTGGGCGCGCTGGCGACGACGCCATGGGACAGCGACTCTTTGTCAGCGCGGACCGGCTGAACCTGCGAAGCGGGCCTGGCGTTCAGTATCAGCTGGTACGCGCCCCGCTGGTTCAGAACACGATGGTGATCGCGCGATCGGGCAACACCGACGGGTGGTTGCAGGTCGAGGCCGAGGTTTCCGCACCGAACATCGGCTGGGTGGCTAGCGGCTACCTGAGGTCTGCGCCCTTGGTCTCTGCCCAATGAGTGCCGGGGGCGCTTCGCCGCTGGCCGTGACCCTGGTGATGGTGGCAACACTGTGCTCGGCCTGTACGACGCTCTATGTCGATGCGCCGGACGCCCTCAATGGCAGCCGTACCTATGTAGGCATCGTCAAGGTCCGAGCTGCCGAGGAGTCTAGTCAGGCGTCCGCCGCTTCCAGGGTCCGGCGCCACAGCTACTCAACACTCGGCCTGCGTGTCGACTCTGGCCTCAGCCTGGGCTATTTGAACGACGAGGTGGTCAGCATTCCGCTGAACTGCCATGTGGTGCTCTTCGTGCGGGCGCCCGAAGAGTGGGGGCATGCCGAAACGCTGCTGCGGCAGCTCAGAAGGGAGGACTCGTGTCTCATCCGATCAAACTGAACCCGGCAATCCGAACACTGCTGGTGGCAACGACGGCGCTGCTTTCGGCGTGTGCCACTCCGGATCATTCGAACACGATGATCTTCGGCACCTCAACGCGGGTGGCGCTTGACGTGTCCCAGGAGCCCACCGGCTCGCTAGGCGCAACCCTGGGCTACAAGCGACAGGAAGCCGTCTGGATGCCCCTGCTGGCGAACACGAAGACCGCCGAAGGCAAGTGGAATCCCACAGCCTGCACCGGTGACAAATGCCCCATGTTTGTCGGCACCACGGGCGAGCAAGGCGGCGCAGCTGGCGCCAATGCCTCTGACACCTACTCGGTTCTAGCGACGTTCTCGGGCGACATGGGAGGATCTGCCCAGAATGCTGGCGTCCAGGCCAAGGTGGCGCAGTATTTCGCCACCGGACTGGCTGCTAGGCTTCTGGCCCAGTACGGTGGCGCTGCGGCCGTCGGGGCTTCGGCGTCCGCCCCTGATTCCGCCACCATTCGGGCGGCCAACTCCGTGGTGGCAACTCAGCACAGACAGGCTGATGTGGTATCGATCAAGCTGTCCAAGACCGACGGCCTAGTCGATCCGGCCTTGCGCGACAGCTTGCTGGCAAAAACCCCAGCGAGCGAACTCAGCGATGGCGAGAAGACCCTGATCAAGAGCCTGAAGACCCGTGACGAGTTGCAGGACCATCTGAAGAATGCACCGCCTGGCATCGCTGCGCGGCTGTTCAGCACGTTGGACAAACTTTGAGGAATAGACCATGAAGCGAATGCGTATCGAACTGACCCGCGATCGGGCGACGGCCGACAAGAAGGTTGCCGAGCTGACTGTCAATGGCTTTCAGGTCTCGGGTCTGGAAGCCGCTGAAGTGATCTGGGTGACCGACGCGTCGGACCCCGGTGGGTTGCCAGCAATCACCTACGCCGATCCCGCCGACAAAGAGGTATGGGTGGTGATCGGCCGAAAGTAGGGCAGGCACCTGGGGAGTCTAGCCAGCGCTGCGTCGTTCGTCGTGCATCATGCAAGCGTCACCCGATCCACACCCCAGGAGTTCAACCATGTCCTACATCGACGGCTTCGTGATCGCGGTGCCCACCGCCAATCGGCAGGCCTTCATCGACCATGCCCAGCATTTCGACGCCCTGTTCCTGGAACTGGGTGCGCTGCGCGTGATGGAGTGCTGGGGCGACGACGTCCCTGACGGCCAACTCACCGATTTCCGCCGCGCCGTTCAGGCCACGGCCGACGAAACCGTGGCTTTTTCATGGGTGGAGTGGCCCGACAAGGCCACCCGCGACGCCGGCATGAAGAAGATGCTTGAGGACCCGCGGATGGACCCCAACACCCCGGGCAACCCGCCCATGCCCTTTGACGGCAAGCGGATGATCTTCGGCGGCTTCCAGCCGGTGGTCGAGGTGAGTGCGCCTCAGGCGTAACTCAGCGCCTGGGCCTTGCCGCGGAACACGCGGTACGAGAACACCGTGTAGCCAGCGATCGCCGGCACGGTGATCGCGCAGCCGATGGCGATCACTGCCAGCGATTCGGTGGCGCTGGCCGCCTGCCACACCGTCAGCCGGTCCATCACCACGTAGGGGAACAGGCTGTAGGCCAGGCCGGTGGCGCCCAGGCCAAACACCGCCACCGTGGCGGCGAACGGCAGCCAGGCCAGGCGGTCCAGCACCAGGCGGCTGTTGAGCACCACGCGCGCCGCCACCAGTGCGGCCAAGGTGGTCAGCGGAATCGGCAGCAGCGCGATCAGCTCGGGCATCGCGAACCAGCGTGCGCGCACTGTGGGGCTGACCAGCGGCGTGGCCAGCGACACCAGGCCCATGCCCAGCACCACCGGCGGCCAGGCGATCTTCGCCCAGCGCACGGCGCGGCGCTGCAACTCGCCCTCGGTCTTCAGGATCAGCCAGGCCGCGCCCAGCAGCACATAGGCGGCCGGCAGCAGCAGCGCGATGGCCGCGGCGAACAGCGTGGACAGCGGCGTGTCGCTCAGGCCGGTGATGTAGCGGCCCAGCATCCAGCCCTGGGTGGCGGCGGCCAGTGCGCTGCCGGCGAAGAAGGCGGCGTTCCAGGCCGGCTTCCAGGGGTCCTGCGCCTTGGCGCGAAAGTCAAAGGCCACGCCACGCAGCACCAGGCCCACCAGCATCAGCGCCACCGGCAGGTACAGCGCCTGCAGCACCATGCCGTGCGCCTTCGGAAAGGCGATCAGCAGGATGCCCACGCCCAGCACCAGCCAGGTCTCATTCGCGTCCCAGAAGGGGCCGATGCTGGCGATCATCGTGTCGCGCTCGGCGGGTGTGGCGCGCGGCAGCAGCATGCCCACACCCAGGTCGTAGCCGTCCAGCACCACATAGGCCAGCATGGCCACGCCCATCAGGCCCAGGAAGACCACGGGCAGCAGCGTGTCCCAGTTCATGCGTTCACCTCCAGGCCAGGCTGCCCGGGCCGCCGCGGCGGCGCCAGCGCGGCTTCGCCCTTGCCGGCCATGTGCAGCAGCACCGCCACATACGACACCAGCAGCGCGGCATACAGCGTCAGGTACATCGCCAGCGTCAGCGCGATCTGCGGCGGCGGCACCTGGCTGGCCACCTCCGATGTGCGCAGCAGGCCATAGACGATGAAGGGCTGGCGGCCGATCTCGGTGACGTACCAGCCCGCCACCGTGGCCACCCAGCCGCTGAAGGCCATGCCGCTCAGGCCCCACAGCAGCGGCCGCGGCAGGCGCTCGGCCACCCAGGCGCGGCGCCGGTAGAGCCACAGCCCTGCCCAGCTGAAGCCCAGCATCAGCACGCCCATGCCCACCATCACCCGGAAGGCCCAGAACACCGGCGCCACCGGCGGGTGGGCGCCCTCGAACTCTTCCAGCCCGCGGATTTCACCATCGGTGCTGTGGCGCAGGATCAGGCTGGCGCCCTTGGGAATGCCCACGGCATAGCGGTTCTCGCGCGCGGCCTCGTCCGGCCAGGCGAACAGCAGCAGCGGCGCGCCGCGCTCGGTGCGCCACACGCCCTCCATCGCGGCCAGCTTGGCGGGCTGGTGTTCCAGCGTGTTCAGGCCGTGCAGGTCACCCGCGGCGATCTGCAGCGGGATCAGCACCGCGCCCAGCGTCAGGCCCACGCGCAGCACCTTGGGCGTGCTGGCGTTGGCCTGGCGGCGCAGCAGCTGCCAGGCGCTCAGGCCGCTCAGCAGGAAGGCCACCGTCAGCCCGCTGGCCAGCAGCATGTGGGTCAGCCGGTAGGGGAAGCTGGGGTTGAAGATCACCTCCCACCAGCTGGTCACGAAGAACGCGCCGTCGCGCAGTTCCACCCCGGCCGGCGTCTGCATCCAGGAGTTCAGCGCCAGGATCCAGAAGGCGCTCATCGTGGTGCCAAAGGCCACCAGGGCGGTGGCCAGCAGGTGCACCCGCTCGCTGACCCGGCCATGGCCGAACAGCATCACGCCCAGGAAGGTGGCTTCCAGGAAGAAGGCGCTCAGCACCTCGTAGCCCAGCAGCGGCCCGGCCACGTTGCCGGCGCGCTCCATGAAGCCCGGCCAGTTGGTGCCGAACTGGAAGCTCATCACGATGCCGCTGACCACGCCCAGCGCAAAGGTCAGCGCAAACACCTTGGTCCAGAAGCGGTAGGCGCCCAGCCAGGCGCTGTCCTGGGTGCGCAGCCAGCGCAGGCGGAAGAACAGCAGCACCCAGCACAGCGCGATGCTGATGGTGGGAAACAGGATGTGGAAGGTGATGTTGGCGGCAAACTGCATGCGCGCCAGGAGCAGGGCGTCCATCGGATGTGTCCTCAGGGGTTGCGGGCGGCCTTGCCCTGGAGCCGGTCCTTCAGCGCCAGCACGCGCTGCACCTGGGCGCCCATCTTCATCAATTGGCCCAGCGTGGCGGCGTCCAGCTTCTGCACGTCGTCGAACCAGGTGGTCATCAGCTCGATCAGGTCATGCATGCCCTTCATGCGCTGCTGGGCGTGGCGGTCCTCGTCGGTGGTGGGCTCTTCCAGCAGCGCATTGCGCAGCATCGACAGCGTGGGCTCGATCTCGCGGCGGCGGCGCTCCTCGGCCAGCGTGCGGAACACCTCCCAGGCGTCGCCCGGCGCCTCGAAGTACTCGCGCCGGTCACCGGGCAGGTGGCGCAACTGCACCAGGCGCCAGGCCTGCAGCTCCTTCAGGCCCATGCTGACGTTGCTGCGGCTGAACTCCAGGTGCTCACCGATCTCGTCGGCGTTCAGCGGCCGCTGCGACACATAGATCAGCGCATAGATCTGGCCGACCGTGCGGTTGATGCCCCAGCGGCTGCCCATCTCGCCGAAGTGGGACACGAAGCTGCGGACCAGGGGCGACAAACTTGACATGCGGCAAGTCTGCTTGAATTTTCAGAAATTTGTGAAAATTCAGAAAATGACCCAGCTGCCCACCGGGTTGATGACGCATCGCGCCGGATGCGGTGGACGTCGGGCGGGCCAGCGGCGCATCATGGCCCGCTGCCGCGACCATGCCTGCCGACGACCGCCCCTCCTTTGCCGCCTTCATCAGCTACCGCCACGTTGAGCCCGACCGCTCGGTGGCGCGCTGGCTGCATGGCGCGCTGGAAACCTACCGCGTCCCGTCGCCGCTGGTGGCGGCAGGGGTGCGCGAGCGCCTGGGGCGGGTGTTCCGCGACGACGAAGAGCTCGCCGCGTCGACCGACCTGAGCGCTGCCATCGACAGCGCGCTGCGGCGTTCCGACGCGCTGGTCGTGGTGTGCTCGCCGCGTACGCCGGGCTCGCACTGGGTCAACGAAGAAGTTCAGCGCTTCCGAGCGCTGGGTCGCGGCGATCGCATCTTCACGCTGCTGATCGAGGGCACACCCACCGAGAGCTTTCCGGCGGCGCTGGACCGCCAGCACGCCGAGCCGCTGGCCGCCAATCTGTCTCCGGTGGAAGGCATCGCACCCCGCGAGACCCGGCGCTTGGCCCTGCTCAAGCTGATGGCCGGCCTGCTGAGCCAGGGCCCGAACGAGGTGCGTCTGGACGACCTGCGCCGGCGCGACGAGGAGCGGCGTCGGCGCCAGTGGGCTCGCCTGGCCATCGGCGCCGCGCTTCTGGCCGTGGTGTTCGCCGCACTGACGGCGGTCGCGCTGTTGCAATGGCAACGCGCCGAGCGCGAGCTGCGCGTGTCACGCGCGGAGCGCCTGGCCGCCATCGCGCAGCTGGCCTTGGCGCAGGCCACCGCGCCCGAGGTGGCCGACGGTGACCTGCGGCCCGACATCGAACGCAGCGCCTTGCTGGCCCTCGAATCGCTGCGCCTGCACCCCGGCCTGGCGGCCGACGCCGTGCTGCGCCGCGCGCTGCATGCGCAGGGCGACCGCCTGGCCGCGGTACTGGCCCCTGGCGAGCGGGTGACCGGTGTGTCGTCCGAGGGCCAATTGCTGCGCGCCGCCGGGGACGACGCCGACACGGTGCAGGTGCCCGAGGACACGCTGCTGGCGCACAGCGCCGACCGCCGCTGGTGGCTTCGGGGCTCGGACGAGCACACCGGTGGCGGCGTGGTCCAGACGGCGGCGCTCTCGCCCGCGGCCAGTGGCCCCGCGCTGGCCTGGCTGCCCCATGAGTGGTTCATCCAGCGGGCTGCGTTCACCCAGGATGGCCGCTGGCTGGTGACCGTCACCGGTGCCGCCAGCGCCGATGCTGCTTCGCCCGAGGCGACGGCGCTGGTCGGCCACACGCTGCGTGTCTGGCAGGTGGACGACCAGCGCGAGCACACCCGCGTGTCGCTGGCCGCCGAGGGCGGCATCCACGGGGTCTGGATGGACCCGGGCAGCGAGTGGCTGGCCACGCTGAGCCGGGTCGGTGAACGCCGCCTGGTGCGCCTGTGGCCCGTGCGGCCCGAGCGCCTGCAGGCCCTGGCCTGCGAGCGGCTGAGCCGCAACCTGTCGCCGTCCGAGTGGACCAGCTTCGTCGGCGATGGCGCGCCGCGCGCCACCTGTCCGGGTCTGCCGGTGATCAGCGAGTGAGCCGCCCGCCAGCACGGCGGCGGCTTCAGCCGGTGAAGCGCAGGTCCAGGTCGCCGTGGGCGTAGATCACCACGCCGGTGTCGGTCTCGGTGATGCGGTGGCCGGTGCCCGCCGGCGCCAGCTGGTAGTCGCCTTCCTGCAGCAGCAGGTCGTCCAGGAACAGCTCGCCCTGCACCATCAGGCATTCCTCGTCGTGGCCGTGGCTGTGCTGCGGCACCGACGCGCCGGGCTCGGCCAGGTAGAGCAGCGCCGCCTGGCCCTGGTCCTGCCACAGCACGCGGCGGCAGATGCCCGGTGCGTAGGCCGGCCAGCCGGCCTCGGTGTCGCGCACGGTCAGCGGCTGGCCCAGGCCGGGCGCAGGCAGCTGGGATTCGCGCAGAAAGAGCAGCGCGCCTTCGGCGCTGTGCACCGCCTCGGCGGCCCAGCCGGCGGGCGTGGCGCGGTAATCGCGCAGCGCCAGCGGGGTGTCGCCCACCTGGGCGCTGCCGCGCAGCAGCAGCCATTCGCGGTGCAGCGCCGGGTCCGGCCCGCGCCAGCGGGCGCCGGGCGCCAGCTCCACCAGGCATGCGCGCAGCGGCTCGCCCGGGCGCAGCGGCCGGTCGCTGGGCGCCGCGTACAGCGTGCGCAGCGACACGCCCGCGGCGGGCTGCTCGGCGGCCAGCTGGTGCAGGCGCGCGGTGACCATCGCCGCCGAGGCGGCCTTGGACGCGGCCAGCCGCGCCTGCAGCCGGCTGCGCAGGGGCTGGGCCGCGCCCGGTTCGGCCGACCAGGCGCTGGCAAAGGGCTCACCCAGCAGCGGTGCCAGCGCGGGGTCGATCGGGTCGGGCGCGGGGAGGATGCGCGGCGGCGGAAGGCGGGAGGCCATGGCGGGAGTGTCCTGAAGCGTGAAGTGTCGGTGGTGCGTGGGGTGGTGGCAGTCAGGAGGCCAGCAGGCGCGTGCCCGCATCGCCCAGCGCAGCCCGCAGCGCCTGCAAGGCGCGCCAGATCTGCGACTTCACCGTGCCCAGCGGCAGGTCCATCTGGTCGGCGATCTCCTGGTGGCTGAGCCCGCGGAAGAACGACAGCGACACCAGCTGGCGCGGCTGCGCCCCCAGCCGCATCAGCGCCTGGTGCAGGTCGGCGTGGTGGCGCGCCAGGTCCAGCAACTCGTCCTGCAGCGGCAGCTCGCCGGGCAGGTCGGGCGCCTCCTCGTCCAGCGGGTCGTGGGCGAAGCGGGCCTCGCGGCGCAGCGCGTCGATCGCCCGCGAGCGCGCCATTGCCAGCAGCCAGGTCAGCGCCTTGCCGCGCGCGGGGTCGAAGCGCAGCGCCTGGCGCCAGACCTGGAAGTAGGCGTCCTCCACCACCTCCTCGGCCAGCGCGGTGTTGTGCACGATGCGCCGCACCAGACCGTAGACGCGCGAGAAGCTGGCGTCGTACAGCGCCACCAGCGCGCGTTCGTCCTGCTGCGCGATGGCGGCGATCCAGGCGGCCAGCTGCTCCTCGGTGGCGGTGGCGGCCGCACCGGCGCGGGCCAGCGCAGCGCCGGACGCGGCCGCATCCAGATCGGCCGCCGCCAGGTCAGCCGGGTCGGGCCAGTCGTCGTCCAGCGGCGGTGCCTGGGCTTCTTCGTCGGGCGGCCTGGTGGTCATGCTCATGCGGCAAGCCTCTCGATGCGGCTACAGCAACTGGTCCGCCTGCGGCACCGCGCCGCGCAGGAAGATCGTGGCCCCGGTGTCGGTGCTGATCGTGGCATGCAGCGCGCCGCCGTGGGCCAGGTGGTAGCTGCCGGGCCCGAAGGCCGGCAGCGTGCCGACGCGCAGGCAGCCCTCGATCACGATGCACTCCTCGTCCTGCGGATGCCGGTGGGGGGGCAGGCGGGCCCCCGGCGCCAGGCGCAGCAGGTAGGACAGCACCTCGTCCTGCTCGCGCAGCACCTTGATCTGCACGCCGTCCAGGAACGGCTGCCACAGGCCCTGGTCCAGCGGCACCGTCAGGTGGCTGGCGTCGGCGTCGGCCACGCGCTCCATCAGGCGCTGGCGGATCTGGCGGGGGCGGCCGCGGGCATCGGTGGGGTCCATGGCGCTCCTACGGGGCAGGGCGGCGTCTGGATTCAAGGCCGAGTTCGGCGTGGGGTCAAGCGGGCGGACCCGCTGAGCATCCGGTCCGGCGCGCGCCGCGTATGCCGCACTGCACCCCCCCACTGATGGCCGGCCATGCCCAATCGCCACCCCCTTGACCTGGTCAGCCACTGGCGGCTGCAGGCGCCCGTCGAGCCGGTCTGGGCCGCCCTGGCCGACCCCAGCGGCTGGCCCCGCTGGTGGCCGCAGGTGCGGCAGGTGCGCACGCTGCGCGAGGGTGGGGCCGACGGCGTTGGGCGCGTGTGCGGCATCACCTGGACGACCCGCCTGCCCGCCCGCCTGATGATCGAGGTGGAGGCGATCGAGCGGGTGCGCCACCAGCGCCTGCGCGGCCGCACACGCGGCCCGCTGGACGGCGAAGCCCTGTGGCTGCTGCGCAGCGAGGGTGGCGCCACCCATCTCACCCACGTCTGGCGGGTGCACCTGGTGCGGCCCTGGATGCGCTGGCTGGCGCCGCTGATCCGCTGGCGCCATGCCCGCGTGATGCGCGCCGGTGAGCGTGGCCTGCAGCGCCACCTGCAGACCCCGCCGCGCGCCTGACTACGGCGCCGACAAGGCCCGCGCCAGCACCGCCTGGTAGCTGGCAAAGCGGTGCACATCGTCGTGCGCCGCGCCCGGGATCACGACCAGCCGCGCCTGCGGTGCCTGCTGCGCCAGCGCCTGGTCGCTGCGCAGCGGGTAGCGCAGCAGGGCCGAGGGCACCCAGGGGTAGTGCTGCGCGGCCAGCGCCTGCATGCTCTCGTAGGGCGACACCAGCACGGTCAGCGCCGGCTGGTGCTGCGCCGCCCAGGCCGCCGCCAGCCCGCTGCCCAGCGAGCGGCCGTAGACGATCACCCGCAGCCCCGCATAGCGCGCCGCCACCGACTGCCACACCGCCTCGACATCGGCCTGCAGCTGCGCCTGCGATGCAATGCGCCCGCTGCTCTTGCCAAAGCCGCGGTAGTCCATCATCACCAGGTCCAGATTGGCGCGCCGGTAGGGGCCGCCGTCGGTGAACCACTCCTTCAGGTGGCCGCTGTTGCCGTGCAGGAAGAACACCACGCCGTCCGGCCGCGGCCGGCGCAGCTCCAACACAGATATCCGCGCGCCGGGCACCTCCACGAAGCGCTCGCTGACATCGGGCTCACGCGACAGCGCCACCGTGTCGGCCAGCGGCACCGGGTGGAACAGCAGCCGCTCCTGACCGAACCACAGCGCCACCAGCGCCAGCACCCACAGCAGCCCGCCCAGCAGGGCCAGCGCAGCCAGCAGGCCGGCGCCGCGCCGCAGAGCGGGTGGCCAGCGGCCGATGCGGGTGGTGGCGATCGTGGGTGTGACGGTGGGCGGCATGCAGGGCTCCGGGGCAGCGCCGGGCGGCGCATCGTGGCATACGCTGGGGGCGCCCGTCTGGATGCACCCCGCCCATCAACGCCCCATGCCCGGCTGCAGCCAGGCGACCGCCATCGCAAAGCTGGCGAAGGCGCCCACGGTGCTGACCAGCACCACCTGCGCCAGCCGCCCCGGCTCGGCCCCGTACCGCCCGGCCAGGATGGGCACGTAGCTGGCGCTGGGCAGCGCGGCCACCAGCACCAGCACCACCGCGGCGAACGGGTCCAGCGGCAGGCCTGCGGCGCGCGCCGCCCAGCCGGCGGCCAGCACCACCAGCGGGTGGACGATCAGCTTGAGCGCCACGACGTCCCAGGCGGCCGGGGGCCGTGGCGCGCCCGGCGCGCGCTGCATCGGCCCACGCGCCAGCATGCCGCCCAGCGCGAACAGCGCCACCGGCGACGCGGCATCGGCCAGCAGCTCGACGATGCGCCACACCGGCGTGGGTGGCCGCCAGCCCAGCGCCGACAGCAGCGTGCCGCCGGCAATCGCCCAGGGCAGCGGGTTGACCGCCATGCCGCGCAGCGCGCGCGCCAGCGCCGGCCGTACGCCACCCGGGTGACCCAGCTGCGACAGCGCAATGCACAGCGAACTGGTCAGCACCATGTCCAGGGCCAATGCCACGATCGACGGTGCCGCGGCCCGTGGCCCGAGCAGCGCCACCAGCAGCGGCACGCCCATGAAGCCGCTGTTGGGGAACACCGCCAGCAGCGTGCCGAAGGCGGCATCCGGCCAGCGCTGCCCTTGCAGCCGGGCCAGCGCCACCGCCAGCGCGCTCATCAGCGCCGCACAGCCCAGGTAGACCGCCACCACCGCGCCGTCCAGCAGCTGGGCGATCGGCGTGACCGCGCTGAAGCGCAGCAGCATGCAGGGCAGGGCGAAGAACAGCACGAAGCCGTTCAACCCAGGGATCGCCTCCAGCGCCAGCAGGCCGCGGCGCGTCATCCACCAGCCGGCCAGCACCAGGCCGAAGAAGGGCGTGGTCACGCCCAGGATGCCCAGCAGCGTGGACATCAACCGCGCACCTGGCGCCAGCCGGCCTCGGCCATGCGGCGCGCGCGGGCGCCGGTGGCCTGGGCATCGGCGGCGGCGGCATTGCCCTGGCGCGCGCGCGCCAGGATGCCCTGCAGGATGGCCGCCATGCGGAACATGTTGAAGGCCATCAGCCAGTCCATCGTGGCCGCGTCGGGGCCGGGCCGGCCGCCCAGGTAGCGCGCCAGGTGCGCGGCCTCGTCGGGAATGCCCAGCGCGGCCAGGTCGTGGCCCTTCAGGCCGCGGAACTCGTCGGGCGCGACGCGCCAGGCCATCAGGTGGTAGCTCAGGTCGGCCCAGGGGTGGCCCAGCGTGGACAGCTCCCAGTCGATCACCGCCAGCACGCGCGGCTCGGTGGGGTGGAAGATCAGGTTGTCCAGCCGGAAGTCGCCATGCACCAGCGCGCCGGGGTGCTCGTCCAGGCCGGCGGGCAGGTGGGCCGGCAACCAGTCGATCAGCGCCTCCATCGGCGCGATGTCCTCGGTCTGGCTGTCGCGGTACTGGCGGGTCCAGCGGGCGATCTGCCGCGACAGGTACTGCTGTGGCTTGCCGTGGCCGCTCAGGCCGGCGGCGGCCACATCCACGCGGTGGATCGCGGCCAGCGCGTCGGCCATCGCCGCATAGACGGCGGCGCGTTCGTCAGCAGCCATTCCGGGCAGCGCCGGGTCCACGAAGACGCGGCCGTCCACCAGCTCCATCACCACGAAGGTGGAGCCGATCACCGTATCGTCCTCGCACAGCGCCCACATGCGCGGCACCGGCACGCCGTGGCCGGCCAGCGCCGCCATCACGCGGTACTCGCGGTCCACCGCATGGGCCGAGGCCAGCAGCACGCCCGGCGGCTTGCGGCGCAGCACCCAGCGGTGCGCGCCGGCCTCCACCCGGTAGGTCGGGTTGGACTGGCCGCCGGCCAAGGTGGACAGCCTCAGCGGGCCGTCGAATGGCGCCACCTGGGTGCGCAGCCAGTCGGCCAGGCGCTGTTGCTCGTCGGGGCTCATCGCGGGTCCTTCACAGGCTGCCCACCAGGTGCCCGCCATCAACGGCCAGCACGCTGCCGGTCATGAAGCGGCCGCCCTCGCCCGCCAGCAGCAGCAGCGGGCCGTCCAGGTCGGCCGGCGTGCCAAAGCGCTTCTGCGGGATGCGTGCCATCAGGCGCTGGCCGGCCGGGCTGGCCAGGAAGTCGCGGTTCAGCTCCGTGGCGATGTAGCCCGGCGCCAGCGCGTTGACGCGAATGCCGTGGGGCGCCAGCTCCAGCGCCATGGCCTTGGTCAGTTGCAACCGCGCGGCTTTCGAGGCGCAGTAGGGCGCCACGCCGCCGGCCACCCGCTCGCCGGTGATCGACGCGATGTGGATGATGCCGCCGCCGCGCCCCGCCGCCGCCAGCCGGCGCGCGGTCTCCTGGCCCACCAGCCAGGCGCCCTTGAGGTTGGTGTCCAGCACCCGGTCGTAGTCGGCCTCGGTCTGCTCCAGCAGCGGCCGGGACACCGCCACGCCCGCATTGCAGACCAGCAGGTCCGGCACCGCGCGCCAGGCGGCGATGGCACCCAGCGCATCGCGCACTGACGCCGCATCGGTCACGTCCATCGCCACCGCGAAGGCGCTGCCCCCAGCCGCGGCGATCTCATCGACCAGCGCCGCCAGCCGGTCGGTGCGCCGCGCGGCCACCACCACCGCTGCGCCGGCCGCGGCCAGCGTGCGCGCGAAATGCCAGCCCAGGCCGCTGGAGGCACCCGTCACCAGCGCGGTGCGGCCAGCCAGAGAAAACAGATCGCTCACGCCGGCAGCCCCTTCATGATGCGCTTGGCCAGGCTCCAGCGGTGCACCTCGGACGGGCCGTCGTAGATGCGGAAGGCGCGCATGTCGGCGAAGATGCGCGCCACCACGGTCTCCGACGTGGTGCCCTGCCCGCCCAGCACCTGCACGCAGCGGTCGGCCACGCGCCACACGGATTCCGAGACGATCACCTTGGCGCGGCTGGACTCGGCCAGTCCCAGCTCGCCCTGGTCCAGCACCCACGCGGCCTGCCAGGTGGTCAGGCGGGCCAGGTGCAGGTCCATCGCGTTGTCGGCCAGCATGAAGCCCACGCCCTCGTGGCGGCCGATCGCCTGGCCAAAGGCCTGGCGTTCGCGCGCATAGGCGCTGGCCACCTCGTGCGCGCGGCGCGCCGCGCCCAGCCAGCGCATGCAGTGCGTCAGCCGCGCCGGCGACAGCCGCACCTGCGCGTAGTGGAAGCCCTTGCCCACCTCGCCCAGCACGTCGTCGCGGTGCACGCGCAGGCCCTCGAAGCGCAGTACGCCATGGCCGCCGGGGAAGCAGCGGTCCAGCGTGTCCATGTTGCGCTCCAGAACGATCCCGGGCGCGTCCATCGGCGACAGGAACATCGTCGCCCCTGCCCCCGGCACCATCGCCATGATGATGGCCACGCCCGCGCCGTCGGCGCCGGTGATGAACCACTTGCGGCCATCGATCACGAAGTGCTCGCCGTCGGGCCGGGCGGTCGTGGCCAGCATCGACGGGTCGGAGCCGGCGCCCGGTGCCGGCTCGGTCATCGCAAAGCACGAGCGCAGCGTGCCGGCTGCCATCGGGCGCAGCCAGCGTTCCTGCTGCGTGGGTGTGGCCACCTCCTGCAGCAGGTGCATGTTGCCCTCGTCGGGCGCGAACACGTTCAGCGCCACCGGGCCCAGCAGCGAGGTGCCGGCCTCTTCAAACACCACCGCGCGCTCCACATGGCCCAGGTCCAGGCCGCCAAAGTCGCGCGCGACGTGCGGCGTCAACAGGCCGGCGGCGCGGGCGCGGGCCACCAGTTCGTCGCGCAGCGCCGGCTCGGGGCCGTGGGCGCCCTGGCGCGGGTCGGCTTCGAGCGGAATCACCTGCTCGTCGATGAAGCGGCGCACGCGCGCCTGCAGTTCGGCCAGCGCGGGCGGAAGGGAAAAGTCGATCATCGGAGGTCCTTGCAAAGCATCAGGAAGCGGCGCGCCAGCGCGCCTCGGCCTCGTCCCAGGCGGCCAGCGGTTGCAGGTCGGGCACCCAGGCCAGGCCGGACTTGGCGTCGGATGATGCCGCCTCGGGCGTCACCACCACGTCCAGCAGCGCCGGGCCGCCGGCATCCAGCGCGGCCAGCGCGCGGGCGATGGCGGCGGGCAGGTCCTCGGCGCGCTCCACCCGCTCGCCGTGGGCGCCCAGCGCCCGCGCCAGCATCGCGTGGTCGGCAAACTGCAGGTGCGTGCCCACCACCTTGCCATGGGTCTCCTGCTGGTCGCGCACCTCGATCGCCCAGCTGCCGTTGTTGGCCACCACCACCAGCACCGGCACGCGGTGGCGCACGGCGGTGTCCAGCTCCATCGCGTTGAAGCCGAAGGAGCCGTCGCCGGTGGCCACCAGCACCCGCCGGCCCGGGCAGGCCAGCGCCGCGGCCACGCCAAAGGGCGTGCCCACGCCGATGCAGCCCAGCGAGCCGGGATCGAGGTAGGTGTCGGCCGGCAGGCCCACACGGGCGAAGCTGAGGAAGTCACCGCCATCGGCCACTACCACGGTGTCGGTGGGCAGGGCCTCGCGCAGCGCGGCGATCACGCGGTTGGGGTGCATGCGGCCGTCGCGGCCGGCGGGCGCGGCGGCCATCGTCTGCAGCAGCTTGGTGGAGCGGGCCACGTGCTGCTCGCGCAGGCCGGCGGCCCAGACGCGGTCGGTGGCGGGGGCGCGCTCGCCCGCGGCCTGAAGCAGCGCGCGCAGCGCCTCGGCCGGGTCGGCCAGCAGCTCGGCGGCGCCGCGGCGGTTGTCGCGCAGTTCCGCGGCGCAGTCGGCGATGCGCACGAAGCGCGCCTGCCCAAACACCGCGGGCGAGCCATAGGCCAGCTGGAAGTCCAGCCGCCGGCCCAGCGTGAGCACCACATCGGCCTGCTGCATCACCGCGCCGCGCATCGCGGCCACCACGCCGGGGTGCGACTCGGGCACCAGGCCGCGGCTCTCGCCGGTGTCCAGGTAGACGGCGCCCAGGCGGTCGAGCAGCGCCACCAGCTCGGGGCCGGCGCGGCGCGCGCCGCGGCCGCTGATCACCAGCGGGCGCTTGGCCGACCACAGCACATCCACCGCGCGCTGCACCGCGGCCTGGTCGGGCCCGGCCACGGTGGCGGGCGGCGGGTTGAACAGCTCGGGCAGCTGCACCGCGGGCGAGACCCGCGCGCGCAGCACATCCACCGGCACGTCCACGAACACCGGGCCGGGCTCGCCGCCCTGGCCCAGCGCGCGGGCCACGGCCTCGTCCAGCGCGCTCAGCAGCAGGTCGGGCTCGCGCACGGTGCGGGCGAAGCGGGTGAGCGGTGCCACGAAGGCGCAGTGGTTCATGTCCTGCAGCGCGCCGCGGTGCTCCTGCGCCCGCGGCGGCGTGCCCGACAGCACCAGCACCGGTGCCCGCGCCACATGGGCGTTGGCCAGGCCGGTCATCGCATTCGTCACGCCGGGGCCGGCGGTGACCAGGGCCACGCCCAGACCGCCGGTCAGCTCGGCGTGGGCGTGCGCCATGTAGACGGCGGCGCGCTCGTCGCGCACGTCGATGATGCGGATGCCCTCGGCGTCCAGCCGCATCCAGGTGGGCATGATGTGGCCGCCGCACAGCGCGAACACGCGGTCCACGCCGCGGGCCTTCAGGAAGCGGGCGATCAGCGCGGCGGCGCTGTCTTCAGTGACGGTGGGAGTGCTCATGGTGGGGCCCTGTGGAACGGTCCCCGGACTGTAGCACTCTGAATTCAGAGTGCAAAAGCCAGGGATTCCCCGAATGCATTTTGAATTCAGAGTTCGGAGAATCGCACCATCGACGGAGAAGCCCATGAACCACCTGCTGACCCTGGCCGACGCCGTGGCCACCCACGCCCGCCTCACCCCCCACAAGCTGGCCGTGCGCGACTCGCGCCGCAGCCTGAGCTACGCCCAGTGGCACGAACGCGCCTGCCGCCTGGCCAACGCCCTGCTGGGCCTGGGCCTGGCCAAGGGCGACCGCGTGGCCCTGCTGGCGTACAACAGCGCCGAGTGGATGGAGCTGTACGCCGGCCTGGCTGCCGCCGGCCTGGTGGCGGTGCCCATCAACTTCCGCCTCACCGCGCCCGAGATCGCCTACATCGTGCAGCACGCCGAGGCCCGCGCGCTGATTGCCCAGGACGAGCTGACCGACCGGGTCGACCCGGTGCGCGCCGAGCTGCCGGTGCCGGCCGACGGCTACATCGCCTTCGGCCCCACTCTGCCGGCCGGCTGGCGCAGCTACGAGGGCCTGATCGGCGCCGCCCGCCCCGCCGCCCCCACGGTGGCCGTGGCGCCGGGCGACCCCAGCGCGCTGATGTACACCTCGGGCACCACCGGCAAGCCCAAGGGCGCGATCCGCAGCCACGAGGGCAGCACGCTGATCGCGCTGGCCACCGCGCTGGAAATGCGCTTCACGCGCGACGACACCGCGCTGCTGGTGATGCCCATGTGCCACGCCAACTCGCTGTACTTCAGCCACACCTTCGTGCACCTGGGCGCCACCTGCGTGATCGACGACCGCCGCAGCTTCGACCCCGAGGCCCTGCTGGCCACGCTGGCGCGTGAGCGCATCACCTTCACGTCACTGGTGCCCACCCACTACATCATGATGCTGGGCCTGCCGCCCGAGGTGAAGGCGCGCCACGACGTGAGCCGGGTGGAGAAGCTGATGATCTCGTCCGCCCCCGCGCGCAAGGACACCAAGCTGGCCATCCTCGACCACTTCCGCAACGGCCAGCTCTATGAGCTGTACGGCAGCACCGAGGCCGGCTGGGTCACGCTGCTGCGCCCCGAGGAACAGATCGACCGCCTGGGCTCGGTGGGCCGCGAGTGGGCCGGCTCGGGCGCCATCCGCCTGCTCGACGCCGATGGCCACGAGGTGCCCGACGGCGAGGTGGGCGAGCTCTTCTCGCGCACCGCCTATGTCTTCGACGGCTACTGGAAGAACCCCGAGAAGACGGCGGAAGCCTTCCGCGGACCCTGGTGCTCGGTGGGCGACATGGCCCGGCGCGACGCCGACGGCTACATCCACCTGGTCGACCGCAAGAGCAACATGATCATCAGCGGCGGCGAGAACGTCTACCCGTCCGAGGTGGAAAGCGTGCTGGGCGCGCACCCCGCCATCAAGGACATCGCCGTGGTGGGCGTGCCGCACGACAAGTGGGGTGAGGCCGTGCACGCCGTGGTGGTGCTGCATCAGGGCACCGCCCTCACCGAGGCCGAGCTGCTGGACTGGTGCCGCCCGCGCATGGCCGGCTACAAGCGGCCGCAGTCGGTGCGCTTCGTGAGTGAGGAACAAATGCCGCGCACGGCCACCGGCAAGATCCTGCACCGCCTGCTGCGCACCCCCCAGGCCGCCTGAGCCGCCACAGACCCAGACCGCTACACTGGCGTGGCATTCCGGATTCGGCATTCAACATGAAGCCCCTGACCACCCAGCCCAACCTTGTCGAGCAGGTGCGCGACGCCATCCTCGAGGAAATCGCCGCCGGCCATTTCGCGCCCGGCGACCGCATCATCCAGGAGCAGCTGGCGCAGGCGCTGGGCGTGTCGCGCCAGCCGGTGCAGCAGGCGCTGGTGCTGCTGCGCAACCAGGGCGTGCTGCATGACGCCCCCGGCCGCGGCCTGCTGGTGGCGCCGCTGGACCCCAACCACGTGCAGCACATGTACGACATCCGCGCCGCCATCGAAGGCCTGGCCGCCCGCCGCGCCGCCGAGCTGGGCGCCGAGCGCGCCGCCAAGGCCGGCCCCGCGCTGATCGAGGCCGGGCGCAAGGCCGTGGCCGCGGGCTCGGTGGCCAAGCTGATCGCCGCGGACATGAAGTTCCACGAGTTCATCTACGGCCTGTCCGGCAACCCGCTGATCGCCCCGGCCCTGGAAACCCACCTCACCTACACCCAGCGCGTGATGGGCGAGGTGCTGATCCGCGACGAAAAGCCGCGCGACATCTGGGACCAGCACGCCGAGATCCTGGACGCCATCGCCACCGGCAACGGCGACCGCGCCGAAGCCCTGGTGCGCGGCCACCTGCTGCAGGCCGCCCAGTTCATGGTCAACCGGGTGCGCGCCAAGACCGCCACACCATGATGCTGCGCGCCGTCGAGTCGGTCATCTTCTTCGTGGCCGACATCGACGCCGCCGCGGCCTGGTGGGCCGACCTGCTGGGCAGCACGGTCGGCCACGAGAACCCCCAGTTCGCCTTCGTCCGCGGGCCGGGCGGCGTGGTGCTGGGCTTTCACCCGGCGGACGCCAAGTGCCCGGGGGGCATTGGCGGCACCACCGTTTACTGGGAAGTGGACGATCTGGATGTGGCGGTGAAGGAACTGCAGCGCCGAGGGGCGCGGCTGCACCGAGGACCGATGCGCACGGACTTCGGGGCGGGGGTGGCGATGATGGTGTGTCCGTGGGGGTGTACGGTGGGGTTGAATCAGGCCACCGAGGAGTCGACGGCGGCAATCGGGTCTGATTGAGCGCCGCCTACAGACTGGGGACGGACATTCTTTTCTCGGCGGCGAGTGTCAGCGGCCGCCGTAACTGGACATTCGACTTCGGCCGCGGCGTGCGACCGCAATGGCCAGGTGGACTAAACCGCTCTCGCGGTAGGCGACCTCGATGCGTTGAGACGGTGGTCGCGGCATTGGGTTGTGCGAAGTTGAATAGCGAGGCGATTGGCCTCGTTGATCAACGGAGCTGCAACCATGGACA
>NZ_JAGQDE010000032.1 GCF_018069755.1 Ideonella aquatica
CAAACTCCCTGCGCTCGCCTGCGGCTCGCTGCGGTCAAACAGTGTCGACCAAGTCAGTTCACGAAGCGCGCCTGCGGCGCGCGCCCCGGGGCGTCTGCGCTCCTCGGCGCCCCCGACAGCGCCGCCAGCCCCAGTCCACTCAGGCCTTGGCTGCATCCACCGGTGGCGTTCTGCGACGGGCAGGGAGCAGTCTGCTAAGCGTTAAGAAGATACTTAACTGAGAAGTCAAAACAACTGACTTCCTCTTATCAAAGGGTCTTTCTAGCATGCGTTCCATCGCATCCCAGACGGAGACCCGCACCATGGACCAATCGAACCGCTACGCCGACCTCAGCCTGCGCGAGGAGGACCTGATCAAGGCCGGCCGCCACATCCTGGTGGCCTACAAGATGAAGCCGAAGGCGGGGCATGGCTATCTGGAAGCGGCTGCTCACTTTGCGGCAGAGTCCTCTACGGGAACGAACGTCGAGGTCAGCACCACCGACGAGTTCACCAAGGGTGTGGATGCGCTGGTCTACTACATCGACGAGTCGAACGAGGACATGCGCATCGCCTATCCGCTGGACCTGTTCGACCGCAACATCACCGATGGCCGGATGATGATGGTCAGCTTCCTGACCTTGGCGATCGGCAACAACCAGGGCATGGGCGACATCCAGCACGCCAAGATGATCGACTTCTGGGTGCCGCCGCGCGCCATTCAGCTGTTCGACGGCCCGAGCAAGGACATCTCCGACCTCTGGCGCATCCTGGGCCGCCCGGTCCAGAACGGCGGCTACATCGCCGGCACCATCATCAAGCCCAAGCTGGGTCTGCGTCCTGAGCCCTTCGCCAAGGCGGCCTACGAGTTCTGGCTGGGCGGCGATTTCATCAAGAACGACGAGCCGCAGGGCAACCAGGTCTTCGCGCCGATGAAGAAGACCATCCCGCTGGTCTACGACGCGATGAAACGCGCGATGGACGAGACCGGCGAGGCTAAGCTGTTCTCGGCCAACATCACCGCCGACGACCACCACGAGATGATCGCCCGCGGCGAGTACATCCTGGACACCTTCGGCCCCGACGCCGACAAGGTGGCCTTCCTGGTGGATGGCTATGTCGGCGGCCCGGGCATGATCACCACCGCCCGCCGCAATTTCGCTGGCCAGTACCTGCACTACCACCGCGCTGGCCACGGGGCCGTCACCAGCCCCAGTGCCAAGCGTGGCTACACCGCCTACGTGCTGGCCAAGATGTCGCGCCTGCAGGGTGCCAGCGGCATCCACGTGGGCACCATGGGCTACGGCAAGATGGAAGGCGAGAAGGACGACCGCGCCATCGCCTACATCATCGAGCGCGACAGCTACCAGGGCCCGGTCTACCACCAGGAGTGGTACGGCATGAAGCCCACCACGCCGATCATCTCGGGCGGCATGAATGCGCTGCGCCTGCCGGGTTTCTTCGAGAACCTGGGCCACGGCAACGTCATCAACACCGCCGGTGGCGGCAGCTACGGCCACATCGACAGCCCGGCGGCCGGCGCCCGCAGCCTGCGCCAGGCCTATGACTGCTGGAAGGCCAAGGCCGACCCGATCGAGTGGGCCAAGGAGCACCAGGAATTCGCCCGCGCTTTCGAGAGCTTCCCGAAGGACGCCGACGCGCTCTATCCGGGGTGGCGCGAGAAGCTCGCCGGCGTCCACCGCTGAGCTGCACCATGGACCCGCTGCACGACTGGCGCATCACCGCCGAGCCTCGCTACCAGCCGCAGGGCGACGAGGTGGCGCTGTTCGAAGCCGCCTGGGCCGCCCGGCTGCCGGTGATGCTCAAGGGCCCCACCGGCTGCGGCAAGAGCCGCTTCGTCGAGCACATGGCCTGGAAGCTGGGCCGCCCGCTGGTCACCGTGGCCTGCAACGAGGACATGAGCGCCGCCGACCTGGTCGGCCGCTTCCTGCTGGAGCCCGGCGGAACCCGCTGGCAGGACGGCCCGCTGACGCTGGCCGCCCGCCATGGCGGCATCTGCTACCTGGACGAGGTGGTCGAGGCTCGGCAGGACACCGTGGTGGTCATCCACGCGCTGACCGACCACCGCCGCCAGCTGCCGCTGGACAAGAAGGGCGAGCTGCTGCGCGCCCACCCCGACTTCCAGCTGGTCATCTCCTACAACCCTGGCTACCAGAGCCTGGTCAAGGACCTCAAGCCCAGCACCCGTCAGCGCTTTTGCGCGTTTGATTTCGACTATCCCGCCGCAGCCCAGGAAGCCGCGGTGCTGGTGGCCGAGACCGGCGTGGCCGCACCCCTGGCCGCGCAACTCATCGAGGTGGCCCACGCCGCGCGTCGGCTCAAGGGCCACGGGCTGGCCGAGGGCATCTCCACCCGGCTGCTGGTCAACGCCGGCACGCTGATCCAGCGCGGCGTGGCACCCGCGGCCGCCGCCCGCATGGCGATGGTGCAGCCGATCACCGACGACGCCGACATCCGCGAATCGCTGGAACACGCGATCGACGCGCTGTTGACCTGACATGCTCGCGCCCCAGGCCAGCACCCGCCACCCCCTCTGGCGCGAGCGCCTGGGCCGCGTCTTCCCCGAGGTGGAGGCGGTCTTTGACGACGCGCTGGACCGCGGCCTGCCGTTGCTCAGCGACACCGGCGCCGCCAAATGGATGGATCTGTGTGCCTGGCTGGCCCGCCTGGGCCGCGGCCCCGAGCCGGTGCTGGCCGCGCTCGAAGCCTGGCCCGAGGTGGCCGCCGTCGCGGGCGAGGCGGCTTACCACCCGCTGCGCGAAGCCATCGGCGCCTTCCAGAAGTCGCCCAACGGCCGCGCCATCGCGCCGCTGCTGCAGAGCCTGCCGGCGGTGGCGCGGCGCCTGCCGTCCGAGCCCGCGCTGCGCCGCTACCTGCAGCTGGTGGTGGGGCTGATGCAGCGCACCAGCGTGTCCATCCACGGCCGCCACGCCACCGAGCCCAGCCCCGGTCTGCCGGCGCTGCTGCAGGCCGCGCCGCGTCTGGTGGCCCAGGTGCCGCTGGAGGGCCTGGCGCGCTGGATCGAGGCCGGCATCCGTGCCCACGGCGGCCATCCGCAGCGCCAGATCGCCTTCTTCGCCGCCGAGTCCGATGACAGTCGCGCGCTGCTGCAGCGTGAGCGCCACGGCACGCTGCTGATGGACCTGCAGCGCCGGCTGCAGTGCACGCTGCAATCACTGTGGCAGTGGGACGCGACGCTGGTGCCGCAACCCGTGGACGCCGAGGCACCGCTGCCCCAGCCTTGGCTGGCCAACGACGGCGACGCCGACACCCCGCTGTGGGGCCTGCGCCTGCCCGAGGTGCTCGACACATTCAACGGCGTCAGCGCCAGCACCCGCTATCGCCTGATGATCGGCCACCTGGCGCTGCACCGCCGCCACGGCCAGGCGCTGGTGGCCGACAACTGGAGCCCGCTGCAGCGCCTGGCGGTGGAGTGCTTCGAAGACGCCCGCATCGACCGCCTGCTGCTGCAGCGCTGCCCCGGCCTGCGTGGCGCGATCCTGGCACTGCACCCGTGCCCACTGCTCGACAGCGTCGACGAATCGCATCAAAGCGGCCTGCGCGTGCGCCTCACCCGCCTGTCGCACGCGCTGCTGTTCGGCGCGCCCAAGGACGAGCTGGAGGACCACACGCTGGCCGCCTTCGATGCGGCGCTGGCCGAGGGGGCCGACAGCGCCGCCATGGCCCGCCTTGCGCTGGCCTGGGCCGCCCGCAGCCGCCGCGCCAGCGACCAGTTCGCCGACGTCGTGTTCCGCGACACCCAGGTCGACTGGCGCGACGACAACCGCCACCTCTGGCGCTTCATCGAGGACGGCGACGAAGAACAGGCCTTTGACGACGAGGCCCGGCGCCCGCCCCCGGCCGATGAGCAGGGCCTGCCGCCACGCCGCCACCCCGAATGGGACGAGGCCGCGCAGCAGCTGCGCCCCGACTGGGTCAGCGTCTACGACCATCTGCAGCCCGCCGGTGATGCCTCAGAGATCGAGTGCCTGCTGCAACGCCACGCCGGCACCGCGCGCCATCTGCAGCGCCTGTTGCAGCACCTGCGCCCGCAAGACCGCGCGCGCCTGCGCCGCCAGGACGAGGGCAGCGAGTTGGACCTGGACGCCGCGGTGCGCGCCCTGGTCGACGCCCGCGCCAGCGGCCAGGCCGTGGACAGCCGCGTGCAGATGAGCACCCGCCCCGAAGGCCGGCGCTTCGCCGTCACGCTGCTGCTGGACCTGTCCGCCTCGGTCAACGACCCGGTGCCCGGCGCGGCGGGCGAGACCGTGCTGTCGCTCAGCCGCGCCGCCGTGGCCTTGCTGGCGCAGGCGGTGGACGCGCTGGGTGACCAGCTGGCCATCGTCGGCTTTCACTCCAACACCCGTCATGAGGTGCGCCTGTGGCACCTCAAGGGCTTTGGCGAGCGCTGGTCCGACGGCGCCCCCGCCGCCCGCCTGGCCGGCGTGCAGGGGGCCTTCAGTACCCGCCTGGGTGCCGCGCTGCGCCATGCCGGCGACGCGCTGCTGGCCCGCCCCGCCGACCAGCGCCTGATGCTGGTGCTGACCGACGGCGTGCCCAGTGATGTCGACGCGCCCGATCCGTTGCACCTGGTGGCCGACGCCGCCCACGCGGTGCGCACGCTGGCCGGCCAGGGCCTGCCGGTGCACGCGGTCAGTGTGGACCGCGCCGCGGACGACTACCTGCGGCGCATCTTCGGCAAGCGGTTCAGCGTGGTCGACCGGGTGGAGCAATTGCCGCGGCGGCTGCCGGAAGTCTTCGCGGCGCTGACCCGCTGACGCACCGCGCATCCCGCGTTTGCCAGTCTGGCGGCGCGCCCGGGTGGCCCGCAGAATCGTTCGCATCCGTCGTGCCATCCCGGCCGCCGGCCACGACCACAGCGAGAGGATGCCGGCCATGATGAACACCCCCACCCGTTTGGATGCTTCGCCCATGCTCCACCAGGAGCCGGCACGTCGCGCGCGCCGATGGCTCCGGACATGGACGCTGGCGGGTGGACTGCTGGCCGCGGCGGCCTGCCAGGCCGCGCCCTACACCTTCACCGAGCTGGGCACCCTGGGCGGTACCTCCAGCAGCGCGATCAGCATCAACACTGCCGGTCAGGTGGTGGGCTGGAGTCAGATGCCCGATGGCTCCCAGCGGGGTTTTCTGTGGCAAGCGGGCACGATGACCAACCTGGGCACGCTGGGCGGCAGCAGCAGCGCGGCGCAGTCGATCAATGACGCCGGCCAGATCGCCGGCTACTCGCTGCTGGCGGGCGACCGCGACCTGCACGTGGTGCGCTGGGACGGCCTGACGCCCACCGACCTGGGCACGCTGGGCGGCACCGCCGGCTATGGCAACGGGATCAACGCCAAGGGCGACGTGGTGGGCGAATCCACGCGCACCGGCGACTTGCAGTCGGTGGCGGGCCGCTGGAGCCAGGGGCAGGCCACCGACCTGGGCACCATCGGTGGCCAGACCAGCGCCGCCTATGCGGTCAACACCCGGGGCGTGGTGGTGGGCTACAGCAGCACCGCGGGCGACAGCGGCACGCGCGGCGTGGTCTGGGACCAGGGCGCGGCCACCGCGCTGCCCACGCTGGGCGGCAACCTGGGCTTTGCCCTGGGCATCAACCGCAGTGGCACCGTGGTGGGCTACGCCAGCGTGCCCGGTGACACCGCGCTGCGCGCGGTGAGCTGGACCCTGGGCGTGGTCACCGACCTGGGCACGCTGGGCGGCGACAACAGCCTGGCCCAGGGCATCAACCGACGCGGCCACATCGTCGGCGCCAGCCAGGCCACCGGGGGGTTCTTCTACCGCGCCACGCTGTGGAAGGGCCAGCGCGTCATCGACCTGAACGACCTGCTGGACGCGCCCACCCGCGCTGCTGGCTGGGTGCTGACCAGTGCGACGGCCATCAACAACCTGGGCTGGATCGTCGGCCAGGCGCAGAACACCCTCAGCGGGCAATCGCGGGCGTATCTGCTGACGCCCTGAGGGGCCCTCACCGGGCGTAGGATGGGGCCATGCGCGCCCTTGCTCCTGCCACGCTGGCCCTGCTGCTCTGCGCCTGAGCCACGCCATCCCGCTGGACCCCCGGCGAGCCGCTGAACGGCGTGGTCGCCCGCCTGGGCTATCCCACCTATGAATTCCCCGGCGAGAACGGCCAGCGCGTGCTGGAGTACGCCACCGGCCCCTTCGGCAAGTTCACCTACCAGCTGCGCTTCGCCGCTGACGAGCGCCTGCTGTCGGCCGAGCAGGTGCTGACCGAGGCGAACTTCGCCACCATCGTGGCGGGCATGAGCACCGAGGATCTGCGCCGGCGCATCGGGCCGCCGGCCAAGCGCTTCCGCGTGGCGCGGCCGCCGCAGACGGTCTGGGCCTACCGCTACGACGCGCCCTTCTGCCAGTGGTTCATGGTGGGCGTGGGCGACGATGGCCGGGTGATGGACACCGCCTACGGGTCCGATCCGGCCTGCGAGGTCAACGACGGCGACCTGCTGTCCATGGGCCGGCGGCGCTGAGCGGCGTCGGGCTCAGCCCTCGGCGGTTGGCTGCAGCCACGGCCGGTCATGCTCGGCCAGGTAGTTCTCGCCCTCTTCAATGATGAAGTAGCGAAAGGCCTCGGCCGCGGGTGACAGCACGCGCGAGGGCAGGTGCACCACGTTCCAGGTGCGGATGACCGGCGTGTCCTCCACGTGCACCAGCTCGATCTCGCCCGCGCGCAGCTCCAGCCCCAGCGTGTGCAGGCTCAGGAAGCTCAGGCCCATGCCGGCCATCACCGCCTGCTTGATGGTCTCGTTGCTGGGCATCTCCATGGCGATGCGCGGCTCCACGCGGTGGGCCTGGAAGAAGCGGTCCATCAGCGCGCGGGTGCCGCTGGCCGGTTCGCGCACGATCAGCGGGTAGTTGGCCAGCGCCGACACCGGCGGGTGGCCGCTGCGGAAGATGGGGTGCTTCGGCGGCGCCACGAAGACATGCGGGTGTGCGGCAAAGGGCTCGGCGCGGGTGGCCAGCTCCTTGGGCGGTCGGCCCATGATGGCCAGGTCCACCTCGGCGGCGGTCATCATGGTCAGCAGCTGCTCGCGGTTGGCGCCCACCTGCAGCTTGACCTCCACGCCAGGGTGCTCTTCCCTGAACCGGGTCAGCAGCCGCGGCACGAAGTACTTGGCCGTGCCCACCATGCCCACGGTCAGGATGCCGGTCTCCAGTTTGCGGAAGCGGCTCATCGCCACATCGGCGTCCTTCAGCGTGGCCAGCAGGCGCTTGGCGTAGACCAGGAAGTACTCGCCGGCGGTGGTCAGGCTGACCTTGCGGCCCTGGCGGTCGAACAGCGGCAGCTCGATCGCCGCCTCCAGCTCCTTGACCTGCATCGTCACCGCAGGGGGCGTCAGATGCAGCGTCTCGGCGGCACGCACAAAGCTCAGGTGGCGCGCCACCTCCGTGAAAACCCGGAGCTGGCGGAAGGTCACGGTCTTCATTAAGTTCTCCTGAATCAGGAGCCAAATATCAATGAATTTACCTTAAACATCCACGTTCCTACATTCGATCCTCATCAGCCCGTCCCTTCGGGCCACACAGCACCAGGAGACCCGCCATGCCACTGTCCAACCGCAGCACGCTCACCCAGTACCTGATCGAGGAGCGGCGCCGCTTTCCCGGGGCCAGCGGTGCGCTCAACGCGCTGATCCTGGACGTGGCGCTGGCCTGCAAGGCGATCGCCCGCGCGGTGGCCTTTGGCGAGCTCGGCGGCGCGATGGGCGATGCGCTGCCCGATGCCAAGGGCGGCGAGATCAATGTGCAAGGCGAAGTGCAAAAGCGCCTGGATGTGGTCAGCAACGAGGTCTTCATCCGCCGCAACGAGTGGAGCGGCCTGCTGGCCGGCATGGCCTCTGAAGAGATGGAGCTGCCCTACCAGATCCCCGGCAGCTACCCGCGCGGCAAGTACCTGCTGGTTTTCGATCCGCTGGATGGCTCCAGCAACATTGACGTCAATGTCTCGGTGGGCAGCATCTTCTCGATCCTGCGTGCGCCCGACGACGTGATCAAGAGCGGCCGCGATGTGACCGAGGCGGACTTCCTGCAGCCCGGCGCCACCCAGGTCGCCGCTGGCTACGCGCTGTACGGCCCCACCACCATGCTGATGCTCAGCGTGGGCAACGGCGTGGCCGGCTTCACGCTGAACCCCAACCTGGGCGAGTTCATGCTGACGCACAGCGATGTGCGGGTGCCGGCGGACACCAAGGAGTTCGCGATCAACGCCTCCAACAGCCGCTTCTGGGAGCCTCCGGTCAAGCGCTATGTGGACGAATGCCTGGCCGGCGCCACCGGCCCGCGCGGCAAGGACTTCAACATGCGCTGGATCGCCAGCATGGTGGCCGAGGCGCACCGCATCCTGATGCGCGGCGGCGTCTTCATGTACCCGCGCGACATGAAGGACCCGTCCAAGCCCGGACGCCTGCGCCTGCTCTATGAGGCCAACCCGGTGGGCTTTCTGATGGAGCAGGCCGGTGGCCGCGCCTCCACCGGCCGCCAGCCCATCCTGGGCGTCAAGCCCAGCGGCCTGCACCAGCGCATCGGCCTGGTGTTCGGCTCGAAGAACGAGGTCGAGCGCATCGAGCGCTACCACCACGAGCCCGCCGCCAAGGAAAGCGCGAATCCGCTCTTCTCCGAGCGTTCGCTGTTCCGCGACTGACGCACCGGCCCGCACCGCATTCGATTCACAGGAGACCCGCCATGTCAGAACGACATCCCATCATCGCCATCACCGGCTCGTCCGGTGCCGGCACCTCGTCGGTGACGCGCACCTTCGAGAACATCTTCCGCCGCGAGAGCGTCACTGCCGCGGTCATCGAGGGCGACAGCTTCCACCGCTACGACCGCCTGGAGATGCGCAAGCGCCAGGCCGAGGCCGAGAAGGCCGGCGACAAGCACTTCAGCCACTTCGGCCCCGAGAACAACCTGTTCCCCGAGCTGGAGCAGCTGTTCCGCAGCTACGCCGAAACCGGCAACGGCAAGCGCCGCAAGTACCTGCACGACCCGGTCGAGGCCGCGCCCTACAAGCAGGACCCGGGCACCTTCACGCCCTGGGAGGACCTGCCCGAAGGCACCGACCTGCTGTTCTACGAGGGCCTGCACGGCGCGGTGGTCACGCCCGAGATCAACATCGCCCGCCACCCCGACCTGCTGATCGGCGTGGTGCCGGTGATCAACCTCGAGTGGATCCAGAAGCTCTACCGCGACAAGAACGTGCGCGGCTACAGCGCCGAGGCGGTGACCGACACCATCCTGCGCCGCATGCCCGACTACGTGCACTACATCTGCCCGCAGTTCGCGCACACGCACGTCAACTTCCAGCGCGTGCCGGTGGTCGACACCTCCAACCCCTTCATCGCGCGCGACATCCCCACCCCCGATGAGTCGATCTGCGTGATCCGCTTCGCCAACCCCAAGGGCATTGACTTCCCCTATCTGCTCAACATGGTCAACGACTCGTTCATGTCGCGCGCCAACACCCTGGTGGTGCCGGGCGGCAAGATGGAGCTGGCGATGCAGCTGATCTTCACGCCCTATATCTGGCGGATGATGGAACGGCGCAAGCGCGCCCTGGGAGCGCTGTGATGGCCAGCACCTCCAACGACCGGGTGGTCCGCCCCGACAACGGACAACGCAACCTGCTGGCCAATGCGCTGCGCGCACTGGCGATGGACGCCGTGCAGCAGGCCAACTCCGGCCACCCCGGCGCGCCGATGGGCATGGCCGAGATGGCCGAGGCGCTGTGGCACCGCCACCTGAAGCACAACCCGTCCAACCCGCAGTGGTGGGACCGCGACCGCTTCGTGCTGTCCAACGGCCACGCCAGCATGCTGCTGTACGCGCTGCTGCACCTCACCGGCTATGCGCTGCCGATGGACGAGCTGAAGAAGTTCCGCCAGCGCGGCAGCCTCACGCCCGGCCACCCCGAGGTGGACCACACGCCGGGCGTGGAAACCACCACCGGCCCGCTGGGCCAGGGCATCACCAATGCGGTGGGCATGGCGCTGGCCGAGAAGCTGCTGGGCGATGAGTTCAACCGCCCCGGCCACGCCATCGTCGACCACCGCACCTGGGTCTTTCTGGGCGATGGCTGCCTGATGGAGGGCATCAGCCAGGAAGCGATCTCGCTGGCCGGCGCCTGGCAGCTGGGCAAGCTGGTGGCCCTGTATGACGACAACGGCATCAGCATCGACGGCGGCGTCACGCCCTGGTTTGCCGATGACACCGCGGGCCGCTTCCGCGCCTGTGGCTGGAACGTCATCGGCCCGGTTGATGGCCATGACGTGAACGCGCTGGACGCGGCCATCACCGCCGCCAAGGGCCAGCGTGCTCAGCCCACGCTGATCATCTGCCGCACCACCATTGGCAAG
Source organism: Ideonella aquatica (assembly GCF_018069755.1). GTDB lineage: Bacteria > Pseudomonadota > Gammaproteobacteria > Burkholderiales > Burkholderiaceae_C > Ideonella > Ideonella aquatica. The sequence goes on from NZ_JAGQDE010000032.1 coordinate 10,389, forward strand.
GGCTCGCCCGCCCGCGAGGGCACAGCCAAGGCGCACGGCGAGCCGCTGGGCGCGGCCGAAATCGCCGCCACCCGCGAGGCCCTGGGCTGGAGCGCCGCGCCCTTCGAGCTGCCGGCCGATGTGGCTGCGCAGTGGGACGCGCGCGGCCGTGGCGCCGACGCCGAGGGCGAGTGGCGTTCGCGCTGGGCGGCCTACCGCAAGCTCTTCCCCACCGAGGCGCGCGAACTGGAGCGGCGCATGGCGGGCGAGCTGCCTGTGGGCTTCGAGGCTGACTGGATCAGCGCCGTCGCCGCGGTGCAGCAGCGCGGCGAGACCGTGGCCTCGCGCAAGGCCTCGCAGCAGGCGATCGCCGAGCTGGGGCCACGCGTGCCCGAGCTGCTGGGTGGCTCGGCCGACCTCACGGCGTCGAACCTCACCGACTGGCCGGGCTGCGGCGCGGTGCGTGGTGGCGAGGCGGGCGGGCGCCACATCAACTACGGCGTGCGCGAGTTCGGCATGTCGGCCATCATGAACGGCATCGCGCTGCACGGCGGGTTCATCCCCTTTGGCGGCACCTTCATGACCTTCAGCGACTACAGCCGCAACGCCATCCGCATGGCGGCGCTGATGAACCGTCGCGTGGTGCACGTGCTGACGCACGACTCCATCGGCCTGGGCGAAGACGGCCCCACCCACCAGCCGGTGGAGCATGCGTCGTCGTTGCGCCTGATCCCCAACCTGGATGTCTGGCGCCCCTGTGACGCCGCCGAGACCTTCGTCGCCTGGGGCCATGCGCTGATGAGCAAGCGCCGGCCCAGTGCACTGCTGCTGTCACGCCAGAACCTGCCGGCCCAGCCGCGCACGCCCGAGCAGACCGCGGCCATCCACCGCGGCGGCTATGTGCTGTCCGACCGGCCGCAGCCACGTGCGGTGATCGTGGCCACCGGCTCCGAGGTGGCGCTGGCGATGCAGGCGCAGGCGCTGCTGGACGAACGCGGTCTGGCGGTGCGCGTGGTGTCCATGCCGTCCACCAGCGTGTTCGATCAGCAGGACGCTGCCTGGCGCCAATCGGTGCTGGGCCGCCACCTGCCACGCGTGGCAGTGGAGGCGGGCAGCAGCAAGCTGTGGGCCGCCTATGGCTGCAGCGCGGTGCTGGGCATCGACCGCTTTGGCGAGTCGGCCCCGGGCCCCACGCTGATGAAGGCCTTCGGCTTCACCGCCGATCACCTCGCGGCCCTGGTGGCCGAGGAGATCGAGCGCGAGCCGCAGATCGAGCGATCTTCCAACTGACCGGGGCCTTGCCATGCGCTACAGCGTCATCACTTTCGACCTCGACGGCACGATGGTCGACACCGCCGACGAGATTGCCGAAGCGGCCAACCGCACACTGGCAGAGTTTGGCGTGCCCCGCCAGGACCCGGCCCTGATCACCGGCTTCATCGGTCATGGTGCCCGCCACATGATGATGCGGCTGATGGCCCACGTGCTGCTGGAGCAACCCGAGCGCGCCGATACGCTGCGCCCCGACGCGGTGCTGGCCCGGCTGGACGCCCACTACGGCGCCACCGCCGGCCTCAGCGCCAAGCCCTACCCGGGTTGCCGGGATGCGCTGCGCACCCTGCGCGAGCACGGCGTGCGCGTGGCCTGTCTGACCAACAAGGAACACCGATACGCCACCAAGGTGCTGCGCAGCTGCGGCCTGGCCGACCTGCTGGACTACGTGGTGGGCGGCGACCTGCTGCCGCAGAAGAAGCCCGACCCGGCCGGCCTGCACCATGTGCTGGGCGTGCTGGGCGGCCAGACGCACCGCGCCGCGCACGTCGGCGATTCACGCACCGATGTCGAGACCGCCCGCGCGGCCGGCGCCGAGGCCTGGGCCGTGCCCTGGGGCTACAACAGTGGCGAGCCGATCCAGCTGGCCCACCCCGACCGCGTCTTCAACAGCCTGCCCGAGATCGCCGAGCTGGTGGTCGAGGCCAACCGCGCCTGGGGCTACGCGCCCGCGCTGACCTGATCCTCCTGCATTGAAGAGATTGTCATGACCCTCAAGATCGGTATCAACGGCTTCGGCCGCATCGGCCGCATGGTGTTCCGCGCCGCCATCCAGAACTTCGCCAAGGACGTGCAGATCGTCGGCATCAACGACCTGCTCGAGCCCGACTACCTGGCCTACATGCTGAAGTACGACAGCGTGCACGGCCGCTTCAAGGGTGAAGTGAGCGTTGATGGCAACCACCTGGTCGTCAACGGCCAGAAGATCCGCCTGACCGCGGTGAAGAACCCGGCCGAGCTGGCCTGGGGCGACGTGGGCGCCGACATCGTCATCGAGTCCACCGGCCTGTTCCTGACCAAGGAAACCGCCGAGGCCCACCTGAAGGCCGGCGCCAAGAAGGTGATCCTGTCGGCCCCGTCCAAGGACGACACGCCGATGTTCGTCTACGGCGTCAACGACAAGACCTACGCCGGCCAGGCGATCATCTCCAACGCCAGCTGCACCACCAACTGCCTGGCCCCGGTGGCCAAGGTGCTGAACGACAGCTTCGGCATCCAGCGCGGCCTGATGACCACGGTGCACGCCGCCACCGCCACGCAGAAGACCGTGGACGGCCCGAGCAACAAGGACTGGCGCGGCGGCCGCGGCATCCTGGAGAACATCATCCCCAGCAGCACCGGTGCCGCCAAGGCGGTGGGCGTGGTGATCCCCGAGCTGAACAAGAAGCTCACCGGCATGGCGTTCCGCGTGCCCACCAGCGATGTGTCGGTGGTGGACCTGACGGTGGCGCTGAACAACGAAGCGTCCTACGCCGACATCTGCGCCGCGATGAAGGCCGCCTCTGAGGGCGCGATGAAGGGCGTGCTGGGCTACACCGAGGACAAGGTGGTGGCCACCGACTTCCGCGGCGAGTCCTGCACCTCGGTGTTCGATGCCGAGGCCGGCATTGCGCTGGACAAGACCTTCGTCAAGGTCGTGGCCTGGTACGACAACGAGTGGGGCTACTCGAACAAGTGCCTGGAGATGGCGCGCGTGATCGGCAAGGATCTGGCATGAAGGTGCTGCGCTTTGAAGACCTGGTCCGCGACGGCCAGGCCCAGGGCCAGCGCGTCTTCATCCGCGCCGACCTGAACGTCCCACAGGACGACGCCGGCAACATCACCGAAGACACCCGCATCCGCGCCTCGGTGCCCTGCATCGCGATGGCGCTGCAAGGCGGCGCTGCGGTGATGGTGACCAGCCACCTGGGCCGCCCCACCGAGGGCTCCTTTCTTGCCCAAGATTCGCTGGCCCCGGTGGCCAAGCGCCTGGGCGAGCTGCTGGGCCGCGAGGTCAAGCTGGTGTCCAACTGGGTCGACGGCGTGGCCGTGCAGCCCGGCGAGGTGGTGCTGCTGGAGAACTGCCGCGTCAACAAGGGCGAGAAGAAGAACAACGAAGACCTGGCGAAGAAGATGGCCGCCCTGTGCGACATCTTCGTCCACGACGCCTTCGGCACCGCCCACCGCGCCGAGGCCAGCACCTACGGCATCGCCCAGTTCGCCAAGATCGCCTGCGCCGGCCCGCTGCTGGCGGCTGAAATTGACGCGATCAGCAAGGCCCTGGCCAACCCGAAGCGCCCGCTGGTGGCGATTGTTGCGGGCTCCAAGGTCAGCACCAAGCTGACCATCCTGCAGAGCCTGGCCAAGAACGTCGACGGCCTGATCGTCGGCGGCGGCATCGCCAACACCTTCATGCTGGCCGCCGGCCTGAAGATCGGCAAGAGCCTGGCCGAGCCCGATCTGCTGGGTGAGGCCACCGCGGTGATAGCCGCGATGAAGGCGCGCGGCGCCGAGGTGCCCATTCCTGAGGACGTGGTCACCGCCAAGGCCTTCGCGGCCGATGCGCCGGCCACCGTCAAGGCCGCCACAGACGTGGCCGACGACGACCTGATCCTCGACATCGGGCCGAAGACGGCGGCGAAGCTGGCGGCGCAGCTCAAGGCCGCGGGCACCATCGTCTGGAACGGCCCGGTGGGCGTGTTCGAGTTCGACGCCTTCGCCAAAGGCACCGAGGCCATCGCCCGCGCGATCGCCGAATCGGACGCCTTCAGCATCGCCGGCGGCGGCGACACGCTGGCCGCGATTGCCAAGTACGGCATCGAGCAGGACGTGGGCTACATCTCCACCGGCGGCGGCGCCTTCCTGGAGGTGCTGGAGGGCAAGACCCTGCCGGCCTTCGAGATCCTCAGCCGCAGGGCCGCCTGACAACCCATTTGCAACCAGGAGACTTCCATGGCACTCATCTCGCTGCGCCAGATGCTGGACCACGCCGCCGAGCACGGCTACGGCGTGCCGGCCTTCAACGTCAACAACCTCGAGCAGATCCACGCGATCATGCAGGCCGCGCAGGCCACCGACAGCCCGGTGATCCTGCAGGCCAGCGCCGGTGCGCGCAAGTACGCGGGTGAGGCCTACCTGCGCCACATGGTGCTGGCCGCGATCGAGACCCACCCCGATATCCCGGTGTGTCTGCACCAGGACCATGGCGCATCGGCCGCGGTGTGCATCCAGGCGATCCGCTCGGGCTTTTCCAGCGTGATGATGGACGGCTCGCTGATGGAGGACGCCAAGACGCCGGCCAGCTACGACTACAACGTGAACGTCACCGCCAAGGTCTGCGAGATGGCCCATGCGGTGGGTGTGAGCGTCGAGGGCGAGCTGGGCTGCCTGGGCTCGCTGGAGACCGGCGATGCCGGCGAGGAAGACGGCGTCGGCGCCGTGGGCAAGCTCAGCCACGACCAGATGCTGACCGACCCGACCGAGGCCAAGGATTTCGTCGCTCGCACCGGCGTGGACGCGCTGGCGATCGCCATCGGCACCAGCCACGGCGCCTACAAGTTCACCCGCCCGCCCACCGGCGAGGTGCTGGCGATCGACCGCATCGCGCAGATCCACGCCGCCATCCCCAACACCCACCTGGTGATGCACGGCAGCTCCAGCGTGCCGCAGGAGTGGCTGGCGATCATCCGCCAGTACGGCGGCGAGCTGAAGGAGACCTACGGCGTGCCGGTGGAGGAGATCGTGCGCGGCATCGGCAGCGGTGTGCGCAAGGTCAACATCGACACCGACATCCGGCTGGCGATGTTCGGCGCCATGCGCCAGCTCTTCGCCACCCAGCCCTCAGAGTTCGATCCGCGCAAGGCGCTGGCCGCGGCCACCAAGGCGGCCCAGGGCATTTGCCAGGCGCGCTTCGAGGCCTTTGGCTGCGCCGGCCAGGCCAGCAAGATCAAGCCGGTCGCGCTCGACGCGATGGTGCGCCGCTACCAATGAGCGCGCGATGCTGAAGGCCTTGCTGTGGGATGTGGACGGCACGATCGCCGAGACCGAGCGTGACGGCCACCGCGTGGCCTTCAACCTGGCCTTTGCCGAGCTGGGCCTGGACTGGGGCTGGGACGAGCGGCGCTATGGCGAGCTGTTGCACGTGACCGGCGGGCGCGAGCGCCTGCTGGCCGACATGCGCGCGCGCGCCGATGCCCCGGCCAGCGCCACCGAGCGCGAGGATCTGGTGCTGCGCCTGCATGCCGCCAAGAACCGCCACTACGCGGCGCTGGTGGCGCAGGGGCGCATCGACGCGCGTCCCGGTGTGCTGGGCCTGATGCGCGAGGCCGCTGCGGCCGGCCTGCGCCAGGCCATCGTCACCACCACCAGCCGCAGCAATGTCGACGCGCTGATGCCGCGCCTGCTGGGCGAGGACTGGCCGGTGCTGTTCGAGGCCGTTCTGTGCGGCGAGGACGTGGCCCGCAAGAAGCCCGACCCCGAGGTGTACGACCGCGCGCTGGCGCGGCTGCGGCTGGACCCGTCTGAGGCGCTGGCCATCGAGGACTCCACGCCCGGCGGCCAGGCGGCGCAGGCCGCAGCCGTGCCGGTGATGCTGCGCCCCAGCGTGTACTTCCCGGCGGTCGACCTGCCCGGCGCCTGGCGCGGCTGGATCTGCGCGCCACAGGACAGCCTGGGCGTGGCCACGCTGCGCGAGCGCCACGCGGCCTGCACCGCGCTGGCTCAGCGCGGCGTGTAGACCGGCGCGCTGGCGCCGGTGGCCGGCGGCGGCACGGCCGGGCGGGCCGACAGCACCGGCGGCGGCAGCGTGGGCCCGGCTGGCGCCGTCTGGCCCGCACCGGCGCCCACCTTGCTGACCCGGGCGCGGTAGCCGTCGCTGACCACGCTGACCGCATCGCCGGGCTGGAAGACTTCGGCGCCCTGACCCTGCACGATCATGCGCTTGTCGCCATTGCGCATCTGCAAGGTCAGCTCGATGCCGTTGCTGCGGGTGGCATCACGCTCGATCGCGTTGCCGATCATCGCGCCGGCCACGAAGCCTACGATGCTGCCCACGAAGCCGTCACGGTAGCCGCCGATCTGCGAGCCCGCGACGCTGCCGGCGATCGCCCCGATGGCCGAGCCGCCACCACTTTGCCGGCCATCAATCACCACCGGCCGCACGGCCACCACGGTGGCCTCCTGCACCGATTGCAGGCGCTGGGTCTGGTAGGACGGAACCCGGTCAGGGTGCGTGACGACACAGCCCCCCAACGTGAGGGTCAGCAGGGCCAGAGGCAGCAGTCGCGAAGGGGTCATCATGGGGCAACGATCGGTGGACGCGTCAGGTTGACAGGGGAGATTGTCGGCCGGCGCCGCGGGGGGCGCATGTCGCGGGTGTAAACAGCGGTGTCGGGCGGGCGAGGTCCCTTGGACAGGGGGGCGCCGGGCTGGGAGCCGCGCTCATCTGGGAGTATTCTTGCCCACCCCTGTGCTGCCCCGAGATGCGCGGAGAACCCGAGATGGCCGACAAGATCCTCACCGAAGCCGAATGGAAAAAGTTTGCCAAGGGCCGCAGCTACAAGGACGCGGCCCTGCTCAAGGCGCTGGGCGACTTGGCCAAGGCCGAGCGTGCCGGCCCCGACGCCGTGCTCAAGGCCCTGGATGAGCTGGACAAGCAGGCTGATGCGCTGGCCAAGGCGAACAAGGCCGACAAGGAGCTGGCCAGCCAGGTGGTCGATATCGGCAAGGCAGTGGCCAAGCAGCGCAAGCTCTCCGAGCAGGACGCCAAGGCGGCTGCCAAGGCCCAGGAAGAGGCCGAGGACGACGAGGCCAGCCCGGCCCAGCTGACCACCAAGCTGATCCCGCTGATGCGCGAGGTCCGCAAGGGCAATCCGATGAATGCGCTGATTGCGCTGGGCGGCCCGCTGGCGGCGGTGATGCTGTCGCGCCGGCCGATCACCGCCAGTGCGCGCAAGCTGCTGGCGGGCGAATTTGATGGCGGCAGCATCAAGTACTTCCCGGCACAGTGCATTTTCGAGGCCAACGCCTACACCTTTGTGCTGGAGACGCTGCCCGCCGGCATTGCCAAGAAGCTCAAGGCGGCGTTGCTCAAGCAGACCGAGCAGCGCTACAAGGTGCGCGCCCGCGGTGCCGACCCCAATGAGGTGGACGACGACGGCGACCTGGTCGAGACCGAGGACAGGGCGGCCGATCCCGCGGCGGCGGCGCCCGCGCCCGCGCGCGAGGTGCCTGCGGCAGAAGCGGCCGCCGCGGCGCGTGCCGAACGTGACGAACGCACCGAGCCCGCCCCGGCTGAGGCGCCGGCCCAGGCGGCCCCCGCCGCCCCTGCCGCCGCCCCTGCCGCCGCGCCCGCGCCCGATCCCGAACAGGCCCGCTTTGACGCCCGCCTGGGCGAGATGCGCGCGGCCATCGACCGCTTTGCGGCTTCCGGTGCGGCCGAGGTGGCCAAGCTCAAGCCGCTGCTGGACTTCGCCACCGGCAAGGCGGCGGATGGCCTGTACCGCGCCGCCCACCAGGGTCTGGACGCGGTGGCCAAGCTCCTTGAGAAAGCGGCGGCGGCGCCCCGCGCCGAGGCGCCGTCCGGCGCTGAGGCCATGGCCGGCTTCAAGGCCCGAATCACCCAGCTCACCGCCACGCTCAAAAGCGCCCTGGAGGCCGGCCGCGATGGTGCCGCCGAACAGCGCGCCCGCATGGCGCAGGCGGTGGCGGCCGCGGGCAAGCAGGCCTTCGACGAGGCCCATGGCCTGCTGGATGGCATCGAGGCCTGGCTCGCCACGGCCGCCGCATCGGCCGGTGGCGGGCTGGTCGCGCTGCAGCAGAGCCGGCTGGCCTGGGATGGCTTGCGCCAGCGCGTCGGGTCGCAACTGGACGCGCTGGAGCAGGCCGTGATCCAGCAGGTGCGTGCCCACAACGCCGACACCGAGAACGAGGACGAGTTCGACGAGGCAGAGCTGACCGCCGGCCTGCGCCGCCTGCATGGCCTGCTCGATCGCCTTGACACCCGGCTGATCGACAAGCTCGACGAGGCCCTGGCGGCCAGCGGCGCCGAGCGCCAGCAACGCCACCGCGAGGCCCAGGCCATCGTCGCCGAGTACCGCGCCTTTGTGGCTTCCGACCCGCTGATCGCCGAGATCGACGACAACGGCTTCCTCGACACCGACATCCGCACCGAGGCGGAACAGACCTTGTCGCAGCTGGCCGAGCGCCTGCAGGCGGCCTGAGGACCCCAGGAGAGATCACCGCGATGAAGCTCACTGCCCTTCAGAAACAGTTCATCACCGGCAAGCTGGGCGTCCAGCCGCGCAAGCGCACCGGCCTGTTCAAGAGCCCCGATCAAAAGACCGACGAGGCGATCGGCAAGGCCGCCGAGAACTACACCCGGCGCGAGGGCAAGGTGCTCACCGACCTGGCCACGCTGGAGAAGTCGGGCAGTCTGGGCGGCCTGATCGCCAGTTTCGAGAACGAGGTCGGCCAGATCCAGAACCGCATCCGGGGCGCGCTGCGCGACGCTGGCGAGGCGGTGCTGCGCGAGGCCTACGAGGCCCTGGACGCGATCAAGAAGGCGGTGCGCAAGGAAGTCGAGGCCGAGAAGGGCAACCCCGGCTTCGTGGCCAAGCGCGAGGCGGTCAAGGTGCTGCTCGGCCAGCTCGATGCCCACGCCCAGGCGGCCCACGTCAAGCCCTGGACCGACCAGGCGCGCACCGACTGGAACGAGGCGATCCGCCTGAACGACGCCAAGCAGTACCCGCAAGCCACGGCCAAGATCGACGCCGCCAAGAAGCGTTGCGACGAGGCCCTGGCAGCCGCGGGCAAGTTCAACGACTACCGCATCGCCCGCGCGCCGGCCACTGGGACCTTGAAGACCATGGCGGACATGTACGCCACCGCGGCCACCTACACCGGCTACCAGAACCAGCTCAACGCGGCCGACGCCCAGGCCACACTGGCCACTGGCCAGTACGACCAGGCCATCGTGGCTGTCAAGGCCATCGCCAAGAACATGGCCGCTGACAGGAAGCGCTGGCTGGAGCAGGAACTCAACGATGCCATCAACAACCTGCAAAGCGCGCCGCAGGCCGATTTCATCAAGGACGACTGCATCAAGACGCTGCAGACGCTGCTGGCCAGCGTGCCGGGCAAGGTGGCGGCCGGCGACTATGCCTCGCTGAACCTGATGTCGACGGCGGTGGGCGAGTTGAAGCAGCGTGGGCTGGACATCACATTGCGGCGAGATGTCTTCGTCAAGGCCCGCGCCGCGGCCGTCAGCGCGCTGGCGCCGATCAAGGCCTGCGCCCCGCTGACCGCGCGTGCCGGCGTGCTCGAGACCCGCCTGACCGCCGAGGCCGACCCGGCGGCGGCGCTGACGGCCCTGCGCTTCGAGGAAGCCACCGCCATCTGCGAGGCCGTGCGCACCGAGGCGCTGGCGCTGGCCCCGTCCGCCGGCCTGGCCACTGCGGCCCTGAACGACCTGGCCGGCCTGGACAAGCGCCTGGAGGCCCTGGAGAAGCTGGCCGATGGCCGGCGGCCTCAAGCGGCCATCGAGGCCCTCAAGGCCTTGCGCGCCCAGGCCGGCGAGCGGGTCAAGCCCGAGGTTGCCGACTGGCTGGGGGCGCGCGTCTTCATCGACCGCCTCAGCGCCGAGATGGCCAGTGCCGAGACGCTGGCCAAGCAGCTGGAGGCCACGGCGGGCGCCGCCGAGGCGGCCCGGCCCGGGGCCGACGCCACTGCGCTGGGCAAGGTCATGGAGCAGCTGCGGACCGAACTCACCCAACTGGCCCAGCCGCCCATCGCCGATGCGCTGTCCAAGTCGCTCAAGGCCGCCGGCGCCAGCCTGGACAAGGCCCAGAAGCTGGTGGGCGAGGGTACGCTGGACAAGGCGGGCGAACTGATCGCCCAGGTCGCCAAGGACATCGCCGCCGCCTGGGCCAGCCACGAGGCCCAGCGCAGCGCCGAGGCGGGCCTGACCCTGCTGCGTGAACGTGTCAAGACACTGGGTGAACAGGTCAAGGCCGGCAGCTTCAAGGCGCTGGCGGGTCAGCACGGTGAGCTCAAGACCTTGCTGGCTGCCGCCGAGAAGGCCCACAAGGCCGGTGACGCCCCGGCCACCCAAACAGAGATCGCCGCCGCCCTGGCCCGGGCGGGCGAGATCGACCGCTGGGTGGCGGACATCCAGGCCTTTGATCTGCGTGCCACCGACCTGGGCCAACGCAGCCAGGATGCCAAGTCGGGTGGCGCCGATGTCCGGGCGATCGACGCGTTGATCAAGAAGGCCGCCGACGCGCTGGCCAAGCTCGACCTGGCCGGCGCGCGCCAAGGGCATGACCAGGCCGAGGCCGAACTGACTGCGCTGCGGGTGGCCTCGCTGGCCCAGGCCAATCCCAATGACCCGGCGGTGGTGGCGCAGGCCGAGGCGCTGCTCAAGCTGCCCGGCGGCGAGAAGAAGCTCGATGCCTTTGTCCGGTCGCTCGGCTCGGAAGCCGATTACGCCTTGATCTGCAAGCTGGCCGAGAAACGCTTTGGCATCCAGATGGGTGACCGGCGGGTCCAGCAGACCCAGCCCGATGGCACCACCGTGACGCTGGCCAGCCACAGCGACCGGGGCAAGGCCACGATCACTGCCCAGGGCATGTGGGAGGCCTTGGCGCAGGTGCCTGGCGGTCACGCCAAGCAGCCCAGCCTCAAGAAAGTGTCGCTGGAGAAGCCCTACAGCGGCGGCGGTGCGTTCAATTGGGTCGACAAGAAGGTCATCATGAACGGCCGGCCCGATGACGGCAAGACCGAGAAGTTCGACGCCGACACGCGCATGGAGGCCCTGGGTCACAACAACCAGGATGACTACGCGCCGATCGACGCCACGCCCAAGAACCTGTTCAACATGACCGCGCTGCACGAGATCGGCCATGCGGTGGACGACCGGCTGGGCTTCATGAACAGCAAGATGGGGCAGGACGCCTTCGGAGGCTGGCAGGTCTACACCGATCTGGCGCCGATCGCCAAGGCGGTCGCTGCCGCCAAACAGTTCGATGAGACCTTCGTGCGCCAACTGATCAACGGCCAGGATCCGGCACCCGCCGTCATGCCGGCCGACTACGCCGGTGGTGCCGTCAAATGGGAGAAGGCCCGGCAGGCGGTGCTCGATTGGTACACGGCGGCCACCACCGGCCAGATCTGGTACAGCCATGCCGACTCCAAGGCGGCGGCGATCGGTGACGTGGTCTACCAGGAGGCCTACCCGGACAACTGGGTCAGCTACAAGCTCGCCGAGCGCGCCAAGGGGGTCACCGGCTACCAGTGGCGGGCGCCAGGTGAGTGGTTTGCCGAGATCTACATGTGCTGGCACGGCGGCAAGCTGGACAAGAACACGCATCCGTTCAAGGACTGGCTGAACGCCCTCTGAGGATCCCATGTCTATCTTCCGCACACTGAGCTCGAGCTGCCCCGCCTGTGGCGCGGCCGTCCCGACGGCAGTTGTCCTCAGCGTCAACGCCGATCGTCGTCCCGACCTGCGCGAGGCCATCCTCGACAACAGCTTCCAGATGCTGCGCTGCCCGGGCTGTGCCACCGAGTGGCGCCTGGAGCCGCAGTTCCACTACCTGGACCAGAAACGGCACACCTGGGTGGCCGCCTGGCCCCGCGAGCGACTGGCCGATTGGGAGGCGGCGGTCGACGAGTCGCGCCAGGCCTTCGATGAAGCCTTCGGTCCGGCGTCACCGGCGGGCGCGCAGGCGATCGGACGCGAACTGGCCTGGTGCGTCACCTTTGGCTGGCCTGCGCTGCGCGAAAAGGTGCTGCTGGCCGGCTCGGGGGTGGATGCGGTGCTGGTCGAGATGGTCAAGCTGGCCTTGATTCGTGCCGGCGGACCGACGCCGCTGATGTCGGCCGAGTTGCGGCTGCTGGCACTGGATGACAGCGAACTGGTCTTTGGCTGGCAGGACAACGACACCCAGGAGGTCGTGGGTTGGCGCCGCGCGCCGCGCGACTTGCTGAGCGAGATCGACGGCGACCCGGATTGGTCCGAGATGCGCCAACGCATCACCCAGAGCCCCTTTGTCGATGCCACCCGGCTGTTCATGCTGGCGGAGGCCTGACGATGACCCAACGTGATCCTGATCTCCGCAACGGGTGTCGTCGGCGAGACCTGCCAGCCCTGCTGGCGGGCCTGTCCGGACTCGCTGTCGCCTGGCCTACCCAAGGAGCTGCTGCCGTGTACGACCTTCCCCTGCTGCTGGTGGCCGAGCCCCTGGCGGTGCGCAATGAGCTGTCGATCAATGGATTCCCGCTGAGCTGGTTCGCGACGGTCGAGGCCCATTCCGGTGGCGAGTCCTCGGTGCTCGGACGCAAGCTGTCCCGGTATGCGGTGCTGCATCCCTATGCGCTGCGGCCGACCGGCAATGTGCTGCGCGCCGGGCTCGGCGCCGCCGCTGCGGCCTCCACCGTGGACCTGCAGGTGGCACTGATGCGCTTCTCGCCCGGTCAGCCGCGCGGCACGGTGTACCCGCTGAGCGAGCTGGGCCGTCTGCGGACCACGCTGAACGAAGGGGCTGCGGCACAACAGCTGGAGATGCGCTTTGATTGGCCCGGGCTGCCGGCCTGGGACTGGACCGAGGCCCCGCAGATCGACGACACCCCGGCCCGGCGCGACAGCCTGGGCGTGGCCATGCAGGGGGTGTGGGATGCGCTCTACCGCATGGGCAGCGGCAATGCGTCTGCGGATTGGCTGGCGGGCGCGCGGTCGAGCATGCGCGACTTCCTGCGCGCCAGTGCGCTGGGCGGGCGGCCCGCCTGGGCGCTGGACCGGGTGGTCGAGGTGGCCACCCGCCTGCAGTTGCCGGGCGACGAGAGTCCGGAGGACTTCATGCGCCGCCTGGAACGACCATCGGCCGGTCGGGACACCCGCGACGATGCACCGGCCCCCGGCCGTTTGCCCCAGCGACTGCCCAACGGACAGTGGCCGCCGCGCGTGGGCCTGCGTTATCTGTCGGCCTTTGAGGGCGCGAAGCTGCACACCCTGGCCCAGGGCCGCCTGGCGCGCCTGACCGATGCGCAGGGTCAGTCCTTGATCCAGTTCCGCAGCCACTACCCGGACGGCCCGCGCGGTCGCGCGGACACGGTGCGTCTGGCGGTGGATCCGCTGTTCCGGCTGAATGCGCGTCAGCAGTGGGAGCTGGCCGCGCTGTACCCGACCAGCCTGGCGTCGATCGTGATGACCGACGACTGGCCGCATCAGATGCTGGACATGCTGCCCTACTGACGGGCCTGAGCCGCCCGGTCCTGCGGGTGCGCAGGGCGGGTCGGCGATGGCCGGGACAGCCACGGCAGGGCCCGAAGGCCCTGCGTGTCACTTGCGGACGTGGTCCAGCGCCACCGGCGCCACGTAGCCCTGCTGGGCGGCGCGGGTCTCGTAGACCGCGGCCTGCGAGGGCTGGCCTTCGCGGCGGAAGAACAGCGCCAGCTCATACGAGGCGTTGTCGTTGCCCAGCTGCGAGGCCAGCTGCAGCCAGCCCACATAGCGGTGCGGGTCGGCCACCGCATGGGGGCTGCCCGGCTGGTAGCGGCGTGCCATGCGCAGTGCGGCGTCGGCATTGCCCAGCGCGGCCTGGCGAAGGTCCTGGCGCTCGCCCGGGTTGTTGCCCACCACGAACGCGCTGCGCTGCAGCAGCATCACGTTGGAGCGCAGCAGCTGGGCGGTCCAGGCGGCCTTGCGTCGCGTGTCCCAGGCGTCGGCGATGGCGTCGTCACGCTCCTCCACGGCCAGCAGGCGGTCGGCAATGCGCACGATGTCGGCCGGCCAGGTGGCGGTGTGCATCTGTTGGCGCAGGTCCTCACGCGGCACGGCGGCTTCATTGGCCAGCGCGCCGGTGGAACCGAATGCAATCAGCAGGGCCAGCAGCAGCCCGGTGGTCTTGTTCACGATCACCTCTTCGATGGAGCGAGCGATACCCCCATTTCGGTCGTCGGCACAGGAACTTGAGCGACCGGGGTCGCCCTGGCCTGGGGCGCAAGACCCTGCATGCCATCGGACTCAGCAGGCAGTTTGACCCGAGACAAGTGATTTGTCACGCACCGCTGCGTGATCGACACCACGATTGGCGGCGACGATCAGCGCACGATGTCCAGCCGGATCTCGGCGGCGCCGTAGCGGTTGCAGCTGCCCGAACTGCAGTTGCGGGCGCGGCCGATCAGCGGTGACACCGCGCCGGCTGCCTGCGACAGGCGTTGCAGCGTCGCCGCGTCGGTGGGCAGGCTCAGGTAGCCGCCATCCTCGCGGCCGCCCCACTGGTCGAAATCGCGCTGCTCCGGCGTGACGATCACCAGCAGGCGGGTCGGGCCTGGCGGGTCGCCTGCGGGGATCTGATCGTTGCCCGGCGGCAGACGCAGCGGCTTGCCGGCGACGACCGGGACGCTGCGGTGCAGGCTGTTGGGCAGCAGGCGGATCAGGCTGTTGTCGGGGCCCAGGGCCAGCACCGTGGCAAAGCCGTTCTGGGTGGCGCGCAGGCCAAAGACCAGGTCGTCGCGGTCGATCTTCAGCGTGGTCTTGGGCGCGCTGGCGTCGACCCGGAAGTCGGCCGGCGCCTCGCGCAGCACGCGGTCGAACTCGGCCCCGATGTCCAGGCCGGGCTGGGCCACCGGGGCTGGCGGAGCGGCCACCGGGGCAGGTTCGGGGGCGCTGGCGACACTCAACGGCGGCGGCGCGGGTGTGGCGACCGGTTCGGCGGGCGCAGCACTGGCCGCCGCGGTGGGCGCGGGTGCCGGTGCCGGCGAGCGGCCCAGGCTCAGGTAGCCCACCGTCCCCAACACGGCCAGTCCGGCCACGCCGGCCCCCACCCACAAGCCCATGCCGCGCTTGGCCGGCGCGGGGGCGGGTGCGCTGCTGCTGCCGGCCCGGCTGGGTGCCGGGCTGCTGGGCATCAGCGTGACAGCGGCGCCAAAGCTGCCGGCCTCGGCCAGGCCCAGGTCGGCCCGGAAGGCATCGATCGACGGCGTGCGCTGGTCGGGCAGCACGCCCAGGGCCTTGTCGATCGCGGTGAGAAAGGTCGCGCTGTACTGACCGGCATGGGTCTGCGCGATCGGCTTGTAGCTGTCGGTGACGATGCGGCTGACCGAGGGCGGCGGCGTGCCGCCAGTGATCGCGTAGTAGATCGACGCGGCCAGCGCGTAGACATCGGTCCAGGGGCCCTGCTTCAGGTCGGGCGACTCGGCGTACTGCTCGACCGGCGCGTAGCCGGGCTTCAGGATCACCGTCAGTGCCTGCGTCATGTCGCCGATCACGCGGCGCGCGGCGCCGAAGTCCAGCAGCAGCGGCCGTTCGCTGCCGGCCAGCAGGATCACGTTGTCGGGTGCGATGTCGCGGTGAAAGCAGTTCTCGCGGTGGATCACCGCCAGCGCCTCGGTCAGCGGCGCCAGCAGGTTCATCAGCCAGGCCTCGTCCGGGGCCGCGCCATGGTCGCGCAGCCAGTCCTTCAGCGTGATGCCCTCATAGAAGGGCATCACCATGTAGGCGGTGCCGTTGGCCTCCCAGAAGCGGTAGACCTTGACCAGCGAGGGGTGGTCGAACTGGGCCAGCAGCTTGGCTTCGTTGATGAAGCTCTTCATGCCGGCGGCAAAGGTGTCCTGGTGCCGCTGCGACTTGACCTGTACCTGGGTGGCGCCCACCCGCATCGCCAGCGACGAGGGCATGTACTCCTTCAGCGCCACCCGGCGCTCCAGCGAGTGGTCCCAGGCCAGGTAGACGATGCCGAAGCCGCCCTCGCCCAGCACGCCGGTGAGTTCGAACTCGCCCAGGTAGGTGCCGATCGGCAGGTTGCTGCCCCCGTCCTGCGGGGCGGCCGCCGGGCCGGCGGGCGGCGCCGGAGGGAGCGCAGGGGACGCGCCCACGGGGCGGATGACGGTGCGGTCGTCGTCGTCGGAAGGCAAGGTCATGGACGAGCGGGCAGTTGGGGGCGAGGGGCGGCGTGCCGATTGTCACGCTTCGGGCGCACAATCAACGCCCCGGCGCTGCGACGGGTGCTGACGTCCCCACTTTGCAGGGGGTGCGTCAACGCGGATTAGCGTTGGATTGTTTTAGCATTTCACAGTTGATCACAAATGCCCGCCTCGCGGGGCGGCAGCATCCCGAACTGGGGGTACCCGATGAAACAAGTTGCTCGCGGCGCGCAGCGGTCGCTGCTCGTGCTGGCCACACTGGCGGCAGCGGCCCTGACGCTGCCGGCCCAGGCGGCAGAGGGCAGCGTCGAGCTGGGCGCGGGGGTGCCGACCGTGAAGGACGTCGAACAGGGCCTGTTCCCCGATGACGTCTGCGAGGACCTCAAGGCCAGCGGATTCAAGTGCATGGGCTTCAAGCCGCCGGTGCGCTTCGTGCTGCCCACCACCTCGTTCCAGGTCGGCTCGGCCGCGCTGCCCGACGGCCTGAAGCGCCAGCTCGATGTCTTCGCCCAGGTGCTCAAGGGCAAGAGCGGCGCGGCGCGCGCCGTGCGCATCGAGGGCCATGCCGACGCCTCCGGCTCGCCCGAGGTCAACGAGGCCCTGTCCCAGCGCCGCGCCGAGGCGGCGCGCGACTACCTCGTCAGCAGGGGCGTGTCGCCCGATCTGCTCAAGCCAGTGGGCATGGGCAGCAAGGCGCTGGCTGTGGGCGACCAGCCGATGTCCCCGAAGAACCGCCGGGTCGAGATCGGGCGCGAGCAAGCGCCCCAGTCGCCCTGACCCTGCCCGGCCTGTCCCTGAACCCGTTTGCTTCCATGGTGATTCCGATGCGTGCTGCTGCCTCTCTCCTCCGCTGTGCTTCCGTGGTCCTGGCACTGGGCTGCGTCGGTGGCCAGGCGCTGGCTGCCGACGACGGTGTCGAGCTGGGCAACAAGGTGCCCAGCGCGAACGACATCGAGCAGGGCCTGTTCCCCGACGACGAGTGCGAACAACTCAAGGCCGCCGGCTTCAAGTGCATGGGCTTCAAGCCGCCGGTGCGCTTCTCGCTGCCTGCGGCCACCTTCAAGCTGGGCTCGGCCGAGCTGCCCGAGGTGCTGCGCCAGCAGCTCGACGCCTTCGCCAACGTGCTGCGCAACCGCCGCGCCACCGACCGCAAGGTGCGGGTGGAAGGCCACGCCGACGCCTCTGGCGACATGGCGGCCAACCTGGAGCTGTCGCAGCGCCGTGCCGACGCCGCCAAGCAGTACCTGGTCGACAAGGGCGTGAGCCCCGATCTGGTGATGGCCGTGGGCATGGGGGCGAAGCAGCTGAAGGACCCGCGCAACCCCAACGCGGCCGAGAACCGCCGGGTCGTCATCGGGCGCGAACAGCCCTGATCTCCCGGCCAGGGGGCAGCCTGGGCGGCTGCCCGTCCTCCGCGCGGCCTCAGTGCATCGCGTTCAGCACCGCCCAGGCCGACCAGCCGTAGAACAGCAGCGGCATCGCCACCAGCACGATCCGGTCGATCTTGAGCGCCAGCTGCTCGCGGCCGTTGACCTCGTACTTCAGCGCCACCGCCGAGATCATCAGGCTTGCGAAAATGAAGGCCAGCGCCACCATGTGCATGTGGTCGGCCAGTGTCATCACGCCGGAGTCGGGCACCGAGCCAGCCGCCACGAAGGCGCTGGCGGCCACCGCGAACAGCGAGCCCACGCCCATGCCAAAGCGGGCATCCAGGTCGGACGGCTTGACCATGAAGGCCACGAAGGCCACGGCGGTGGCCAGCAGCACCGTGCTCAGCAGCTTCAAGGCACTGCCAAAGGTCTGGCGGTCCAGGTCCAGCGCAAACGAGAAGCGTGAGAACGCCGAGCGCGCGTCCGTCGACAGCGACGGATCCCCGTAGTTGGAGTGGTAGGTCATGGTGCTGACCTGGGTGGCGAAGTTGCTGGCCAGCCAGCCGGCGATGGCCATCTCGTCGCCCAAGCGCGAGTTCGGCTGATCGGCCACGAAGACCATGTCATCGGCACCCAGGTTGGCATCCTCGATCGCGATCTTGATGCGGTGGCGGTCAAAGGGAAACTTCACCAGGTCCCAGGGCTCGTTGATCGTGGCGACGATGCGGGTGCTTGCGTAATGCTCGCCATTGACGACCTTCTCCACCACGCTGGAGCGGTCCTCGATCTTGCCGTTGACCAGCTCCAGGCTTTCCAGCGGCTTGTAGTCCTTCAGGCCCTCGGTGGGGCGCCAGCGGAACCAGACGAAGAAGTCGATGGTGTACTTGTTGGCCCTGAAGTCCAGGTCACGCACCTCCTTGACATAGCTGCCGATCATCACCGGCGATGGCGCCGCGTGGGCTGTCGATCCGAGCAGCAGCCCGGTGAGCAGGGCGAACAGGGCAAACCAACGCATGAATATCCTCCGTGTGTGTTGTCAGTGCGACTGATCAGCCGAGCGACTTCAGCAACGCTTCCAGATCCGGGTCCATCGCCGGTTCCTCGGTCGCGGGCTCGGCCGGCGTGTCCAGGCTGGCCAGCAGGGCGGCCAACTCGTCATCCACCGCGGCGGCCGTCTCCTCAGCGGCCGGCGCCTCGGCGGCCGTTGCCTCGGTGGCCGTGTCGCTGCGGGGGTCCTCGGGGGCGTCGGCCGGCTCATCGCTGGCCGTCTCCTCGGCGTGCATGGGTGCGCTGACCGACACCGTGCCGCCGCCACGGGCCTCGGGCGTCCAGTCGGTCTGGACCGGCGCCTTGCTGTGCACCGCACCGCGCGCCACCACCAGGCCCGAGCGGGGTGCCGACTGGGTGGCCAGACCGTCGCCATTGACCGCGGTGACGCCGGTCAAGCGCACCAGCGGCTGGCCCTTGAAGGCCATCAGGCCGTTGATGCCCACGTCGCGCAGCAGCGTGGCCACGGTGGTGCTGACCAGGCGCTCGGTGCAGGGCAGGGCGGTGGAGTCGCCGTCGTCGTCCAGGTAGTGGTGGAAGGGCAGGTCATTGATGGTGAGCTGCGCGCCGCGCACGCACAGCACGCACAGCGCCAGCAGTGCCGGGTGGCCCCACAGCATGCTGCGCAGGCCGCTCTGGCGTGTGAACTCCTCGTACGCGAAGCTGCTGATCGGCTCGCTCTTCTTGCCATAGGGGTGGCGCAGCAGGAAGCGCGGACCAAAGAGGCCCAGGAACGAGGCCTGGGGTGACTCGCGCAGGGCCTTCACCGTGTCGCGCACCAGGCGGTGCGGCGGCTCCTTGCGGTTGCTGAAGGCGGTGGTGTCGATCGCACTGAGGAAGGGCGCGCCAGCCGCCGCGCCCAGCATCGCGGCGCGGCCCAGCAGCTCCAGCTGCGGCGGCGTGGCCTCAAAGTGGTAGCAGCCCACGATGTAGCTGTAGCCGCCGTCCTCTTCCTGCGAGGGTGTGTCGACCAGCGCCTTGTACAGGCCGGACTCGCCCAGGTCGTCGTGGCTGCTCAGGTCGGCCGCGAACTCTTCGGCGCTGACATCGATCAGGTGTACCTGCAGCTGGTGGCTGGTCTCCAGCCGGCGCAGCAGGAAATCCACGCCGCGCCAGAGCGACTCCATGTTCTGGAAGTCGGGCTGGTGCAGCACGGCAGTCATCGCGTCGCTGAGTGCCGCATCCACGGCGGCCAGCAGCTTGGCTTTGTCGGGGCTGTCGGCTGGCGTGATGAAGGGCCCGATGATCCGCCGCAGCAGGCCATCGACCGCGGTGTCGGCCTCCTGGGCCCGCGAGGCGCGGCCGGTGAGCCGGGCGAAGTCGTCCAGCGTGCCGCCGGCCGACAGCGCTGCGCCCTGCGCACGCGAGTGCCGGCTGACCACCGAGGCCTTGCGCAGCGCCTCATCGCCCCAGGACTGCACCTCGGCGGCGGCCTTGGCGAAGGTGGCCGGGGTGTTCAGGCGCCGACGCAGGTCGGACAGCGCCGAGAAGACCTCGACGTTCTGGTAGAGCTCATCGGGGTGGAAGGATTCGGTGTCGGTGATCGGCACCTCGACCGCCGCGCCTTCGGCGCCGATCGGCAGCGTCAGCGACAGGCCGAGGCGGGCGATGGCGTCCTCCAGCGTGTCGAATTCGACCTTCAGCGGCTTGCGCCGGCCCAGCGTGTCCGAGTCGTCCAGGCGGCCTGAGAGCGCGCCGCCGCCGAAGTCGCCCAGCAGGGCCACGCGCAGCGGGCGTTTGGCGGCCCAGGTGGGGGGCTGGGTGGTGAGGTGGCCGAAATTCGGTTGCCAAGTGTCATTGCTCATTCGGTACCTGCTCCTGGGTCACAGCGCATCGGGGCAGCGGAAGCCGCTCATCTCGCGCATCCGCAGCGGATTGATCGCGCTGCCCGAGATCACTTCCATCCGCACTTTCTTGCCATCCACGGTCATCAGCACCGCAAACTTCTCGGGCTGCGGCGAGGGCTGGATCTCGAACTGGTTGAACAGTCGGAACAGCGCCCACGGGCCCTCGAACAGCTGCGGCGTGCTGCCGGCGCCGCTGCTGAGCTTGATCTGCGAGGCCACCTTGGTGCTGGGCCAGGTGATGGTCTGCGCGGCGGTGTTGCCGGCGGCGAACTTGAAGACCTGGCCGTCGATGTCGAGGTCCACTTCCTTCAGGCCCTCGGCCATCTCCACCACGCGCACGTCCACCTTGAAGCCGGGCTGCTTGCCGCCAGCGCGGAAGAAGGCCTCGCGGATCTTGGACGCACGCTGGAAGTCGGCCAGCGCGGCGCCGCCGGGCGGGCGGGTGCCGTCGGTCAGTGGCTTGAAGGTCCAGGGCGTGACGCCGGTGTCGACCAGCGTGGCCAGTCGGCGGTTGTAGAAGTCATCCAGCTGGCCGCCCACGCCGAACATCTGGCCGAAATCATCCGGCAGCACGTCGGACTTGGAGCCCGGCGCGAACGGGAAGCGGCCGGCGATGGTGCGCTGGCACTGCTCGGCGATCGGCTTGAGCTCGGCGCTCAGGCCCTGGCGCTCGGCGTTGCGGCTTTGTGCGGCACCGGCGCTGCCCAGGGCCTCGAGGATGGACTTGATCGGCTCGGGCTGCAGGCCGGCCGCGGCCTTGGCGGCGTCGCTGCCACCGCCGCCACCGCCCGCGGGCGGGGCGCTCTTGCTCTTCTGGGCGGCGGACACCGCATTGAGCTGCACATAGACCTCGTTGAAGAGCTTGCCCACCTCCTCGATCGGCGCGGGCTGGCCCTCCAGCAGACGGTGGATGTGGGCGAAGTGGTCGTCGACCATCTGCTCCAGCGGCGCGCCATCGGCCTTGGCCGCGGGATCCGGCGCCTTGCCCACCAGCGCCGCCATGTCCTCCTTGGCCTTGCCGGCCTTGCTGAGCAGGCCGCCGGCCACGCTGTCGGCGCGGGCCTCCTGCCTGGCCTTGACCACGGCGCCCAGCTGCGTCTCGCGCGTGACGGCGCGGATCCAGGCCATCAGCGGTGAGTCCGGCGCGGCCAGCACACGGGCCACGGCCACGCTGCGGTCGATGCCGTCCAGGCGCACCAGGCGCACATCGGCCAGGTAGGTATCCCAGACCTTGATGTACTCCTGCAGGTAGAGGCGGCGGATCTTGGCGTCCAGCTCATTGCCGGCCAGCATGTTCTTGGCGGCATCCTTGACGCCACCCGGTGCCGACGGCGTGCCCAGCACCCATTCCTGCTCGGCAGCCAGCGTGGGCGTGACCTTGGCCACGGCCTTGGTGAAGCCCTTGAAGTAGCCGTCCTTGGTGAACAGGCCCGGCACGCCCTTGGTGATCGGCTGACCGCTGGCGCGCTCGAAGACCTGGGCCGAGTTGGGGCCGCCCGCGGCAGCGATCGAGATCTCGGGGAAGTCGCTGCCGGCGCCGGCGCGGCGCAGGCGGCTGAAGATGCGGTACTCCAGCGGGTAGGCCACCAGCATCTCGCGCACATTGGCCACCAGGGTCTTGTCCATCGGCGCGATGGCCTGCGGCGCGCCCTGTCCCAGCGCATTGGCCAGGTGCACGCCCAGCGCGGCGCGCTTCTCGTCGTTCAGTGTGCCGGCCAGGTTGGCGTCCCAGTCCAGCGTGACCCAGGCGTGCAGCGACTCGGCGTCGAAGTGCTCGGGCGTGTAGAGCATCACGTAGGCCTTGAGGGCCTCGTAGGCCAGCTCCAGGTTGTCGCGGTTGGCGGCGCGCAGCCGCTCTTCCAGACGGCGCACCACGCGCGGCAGCAGCGCATGGTCCAGCAGGTGGCGGTAGCCGGTGTCGGCGCCGGCCTGCAGGTAGCGGCCCTGGTACAGGCCCAGGCCGTTGAGCAGGGGCACCTTGTCGTGCTCGAAGCCGGCCGGCCGCGCGGCCTGGTTCAGCAGGTCCAGCACCGCGGGCAGGGTGCCGAAGTCGCTGCTGGCGCTGGGCACCACGGTGTCGACCGCGGCCTTCAGCTCCGGCAGCTTGCCCTCGACCTCGGCCACATAGGCCTGGTTGCGCCACAGGCTGACCACCCAGCCGGCCAGCAGCGCCACCGAGGTGATGCCCAGCACCCCAAAGCCCGCCAGGCGCAGGCGGCGACGGCTGGCGGCGACCTGCTTGTTCTCGCCGGCCAGGCCCTGCTCGACAAAGATCACGTCCTTCAGCAGGCGCGCCAGGAAGAAGCTCTTGCCGCGCGACGAGGCGATCCCCGCCGCCTTCTGGTCCACGCCAAAGGTGCGCGCCAGCGTGCCCAGCACGCGGTCGATCGGCGAGCCCTCCTGCGTGCCGCTGGTGAAGTAGACGCCGCGCAGCAGGGCGCGCTCCTCCAGGCTGCCGCCGCCGTCGAAGACCTGCTCCAGGAAGCCGCCCAGCAGGCCCTTCAAGCCGCCGAACTGCTGCGGGAAGGTGAAGACCGCAGCGCGCTTCATCAGGTCACGCTCGGCCTGCAGGGCATCGAGCAGGCGGTCGCGCAGGCGCTTTTCCAGGGCCGCGAACTCGGCCGGGAAGGACTGCATCGGGTTGTCCAGGCCGCGCGGGTCGTGCGGGAAGCTGAAGCCCCAGACCTGGTCGCGCTCTTCCTTGTTGAACTCGCCGAAGCTCTCGTTGAAGCCGGCAATCAGGTCGGTCTTGGTGACCATCACATAGACCGGCGGGCGGATGCCCAGGCGCTGGTGCAGCTCCTGCAGCCGGGTGCGCAGGCGCGCGGCGTGGTCCTTGCGGTCGGCCG
Source organism: Ideonella aquatica (assembly GCF_018069755.1). Lineage (GTDB taxonomy): Bacteria > Pseudomonadota > Gammaproteobacteria > Burkholderiales > Burkholderiaceae_C > Ideonella > Ideonella aquatica. The sequence goes on from NZ_JAGQDE010000032.1 coordinate 33,714, forward strand.
GGCTTTGCTGCAGCAGGTCCTGCACGTTGACGGTGAGGATCACACCATTGATCGGCCGGCGCGGGCGCGACTTCTTCAGCAGCGCCAGGAAGTTCTCCCAGGCCGAGGCGTCGACCTTCTCGTCGGACTTCTGCAGCGTGTAGCGGCCGGCGGTGTCGATCAGCACCGCCTCGTCGGTGAACCACCAGTCGCAGTTGCGGGTACCGCCGACGCCCTTGATGGCGCCCTGGCCCATCTTGCCGGCCAGCGGAAAGGTCAGGCCGGCGTTGAGCAGCGCGGTGGTCTTGCCCGAGCCGGGGGCGCCGATGAAGATGTACCAGGGGCGGTCATACAGGTAGCCGCCGCGGTTCAGGAAGGAGCGCTTGCCGCTTTGCCGGGCGCTGTCCTCCAGCGTGGCCAGGGCTTCGGTGAAGCGCTTGTCGAGCTGCTCGGCCTCGCGGTCGCTGGCCGACGGGCCGCCCTGCAAGCCGCGCACCATGGCCGTGCTGTTGCGCCGGCGGCGCCAGGCGCGCAGGCCCATGATCAGGCCGATGAACAGCGCCAGCCCGGCGATCGCCCACAGGCGTGCGCCAGTGCCGTCCAGCGGGTGCTCGTCGTTCCAGGACAGGACCGGGCCTACCCACCACACCAGCGCGGCCAGGGCCAGGAAGCCGTAGAGCACCAGCAGCAGCGGGTGCAGGAGGATCTGCAGAACTTTTTTCATGCGCTTGTCTTCGACGTGCGTTCCGGGGCGCTCACGAGGCGTTCTGGGCCACGAACAGGGTCACCACCACGCGGCGGTTGCGCGCGCGGCCGGCGGGCGAGCCGTTGTCGGCCACCGGCTCGGCATCGGCACGGCCCTCGGCCTTCAGGCGGGCCAGCGGCACGCTCTGGCCCAGGTCCTGGCGCACCGCCTCGGCGCGGTCTTGCGACAGGTGCCAGTTCGACGGGTAGCGCAGCGTGCGGATCGGCTGGTTGTCGGTGTGGCCGGTGATCAGCACCTGGCCCGGGGTCTCGGACAGGGCCTTGGCGATGCGGCCCAGCAGCGGGCGCACGCTGTCGGAGATCTGCGCGCTGCCGGGCTCGAAGAAGCCGTCGCCGCGGATCGTCACCACCGAGCGGTCGGCCAGGTCCTGCACGCTGACCAGGCCGGCGTCGATCTCGGCCTTCAGGAAGGTGGCCAGGCGCGGCTTGGGTGCCGGCGGCGGCGGCGGCGGTGCCTGGATGGTGGCGGCCTTGACGTCCAGCGCCGCCAGTGCGCTGAACACCGGGTCGGCCTTGTCGGCCAGGCGCAGGCGCAGGCCCAGGAAGACCATGGCCAGCACCAGCGCGGTGACCGAGGCGATGACCCACATCGGCAGACCGTCGGTCAGGCGCTCGCCCTCGGTGGGCACGCCCTGCCAGCGCGGCGACAGCGTGCGCTCCTGCGCGGGCTTGCCCTGGCGCAGCATCTGGGCCAGGCGGTCGCGCACGCTGTCGAGCTGGGCGCGGCCGTTGTCAAGCACGCGGTAGCGGCCCTCGAAGCCGAAGCTCAGCACCACGTACAACAGCTCCAGCAGGTTGCGGTTGGCATCCACCTTCTCGGCCAGCTTGGACATCAGCTGGAAGACCTTTTCGCCACCCCAGGTCTCGTTGTGGAACTGCACCAGCAGGCTTTGCGCCGACCACACGCCCGAGCCGCCCCAGGGCGTGCTGGCGGCCATCTCATCGAGCAGGGTGCACAGGATGTAGCGCGCAGCGATGACCTGCTCGTTGGGCAGGCCCTGGGCGCGGGCCTGGGTCTCGAACTTGCGGATGCCGTCGGCCAGCGATTCCTTCAGCCCCGCCGGGTTGGGGTGGCGTGCGGTGGTGCGCACGCGCGGCGCGGCGGCCAGCAGCGGCACGGCCGCGGCCACCAGCGGGTTCAGGCTGGCGGTCATCAGCGCGTCCATCGCCATCGGCGCGTCGCGGCCGCCAGCGGCGGTGGTGGCGGCGGCTGGGGCCGGCGCGGCCGGGTCAGCGGGCGTGCCCGGTCGGGCGCCACGCCCGGCGGCGGGCTTGATCACCGTGCGGTCGGAGCCGAAGGCGGCAAACGGATCGTCCTGGTCGCTCATGGTGTTGTCTCGCGTCGGCGTGGCGGGGGATCAGCGGCTCAGCCGCGCACCGCCCAGAATTCGAGTTCGAGGCCGGGGAACTCGCCCGCGATGTGCAGGGCCAGTCCACCGGAGGATTCCAGCTGCTTCCACAGCTCGTTGCCGCGGGTCTCCAGCTCGAAGTAGTTGAAGCCGGCGTGGTAGGGGATCTGGCGCGGCGCCACTGGCATCGGCCGCAGTGTCACGCCGGGCAGCTGCAGGTTGACCAGGTCGCGGATGCGCTCGACCGGGCCGATCTTGACCTGCGTGGGGAAGCGCGCGCGCAGCGCATCGCCGGGCAACTGGGCGCCCACGGCCAGCACGAACTGCGCGCTGCGCTGCAGCTCAATGTCGGCAATGATGGCCACCCGCACGCCATAGGCGCGCTCCTGCAGCTCGATCGAGATGGCGTTCTGCTCCAGCACCATCGACAGCGACTGGCGCAGTGCGTCCATCAGCGGCTTGAAGCAGCGCTGCGGGTCGTCGTGCAGGTAGGCTGGCAGCGGCGGCGGGCGGCGGCGCTCGCCAAAGGTGGACAGATCACCGGCCAGCGAGCAGGCGCTGAAGTACAGCTCGCGCGGGTGCAGCACCGAGCATTGGCGCATCTGCGCCAGCAGCGGCTCGTGGCGGTTCACGGCCTCGAGCAGCAGGAAGTCGGCGATCTCGCCGACGCCCGCGCGGCCGGGCTGGGCCAGGCGCGCGGCCAGCGCCTCGCCGCGTTGGTGCAGGAGGCCGTGCAGCTCGCGCAGGTACCCGGCCAGCAGGTCGTTGCCGCCGGCGTTCAGCGTCGGCGGGATGAACTGGGTATCGAGGATGACCTTGTTGTCGGCGCGCCGCTCGACGATGCGGCACAGGCCCAGCGTGGCGTGGCCTTCGGCGGCGTCGCGGGCCAGCATCAGGCGCAGATTGACGCGGCCGATCTGCAGCGGCGCGGTGCGCTCGCCGGTGGCATTGCTGTCGCCCACATCGACCTCGGTGGCCAGGAAGCGTGGCGGCATGGTCGAGGTTTCGCCCTCGGCGTCGGTCTCGGCCACGCCGGGGCGGGGCAGGGTGAGCGCCAGCACCACCAGTTCGTCGCGCGCATCGGCGGGTACGTCCAGCGCGGCCGGGGCGGCGTCCTGGCCGGGGATTTCGAAGGCCTGACCGTCGGGCATCAGGCCCACCGCGGCGTTGATCGCGATCTTGCCCAGGTTCAGCGCTGCGTGGTCCAGCTGCAGCGACACGAAGCCCCAGCTGTAGGCCAGCAGGGCGCTCTGGCGCGCATGGTCCTGGGCCGAAAGGTAGCGGTCGTGCTGCTGGAAATGCTGCGGCTGGAGGAACATGCCCTCGGCCCAGATCACTTTGTTTTGCCAGGTCATGGATGCGTTGTGTTCAGGGAATGTCGTGGGTGAACTGGCCCGGCGTGCTGAAGGTGATCACGCCGCCCCACATGCAGTTCAGGGTGCAGGTGTTGTCGATCGCCGGGATGTTGCCCAGCAGCACGGTGGGCACGCCGGGCGTCCAGGGCGCCGGGAACACCGGCACGCAGGGCATGGGGGTGAGCACGCCCATGGCCGCCGAGGTGGCCGACGCGACCGTGGGGTTGGACAGGGACGTGCACATCCCGAACGGCGGGATGTTCATGAAGGGCACGTTGTCGGTGATGACGCCGCAGACCAGGTTGCTGCTCATCACCATGCGCGGCGTGGCATTGAAGGTGGAAGGCGCCAGCCCGAAGGGGCAGGTCATCATCGCGCTGGTGGTCACTTGCTGAGGCATCTGGGGGCTCCTTCAGGCCATCGGGTTGCCGACCCAGACGGCGATGCCGCTGAAGTTGTCGTGCCGCGGCTTGCCGGTGCTGCGCGCATGTGTCAGCACCGATTGTTCCAGCCGGGCCAGCCAGTCGGCCGGGTCGTTGGAGCGCGCCAGGCTGGCGCTCATCTCGGCCTCGTCCACATGCTCCCACAGGCCGTCGGTACACAGCAGGAAGACGTCGCCCTCGCGCAGCACCCAGGGCCGCGAGGCGGTGGAGACCTTCAGGTGCTCGGTGGGCGTGCCCAGGGCCGACAGCAGCTCGCTGCGCTGGGGGTGGGTGCGCATCTGGTCGGGGCTCAGCAGCCCGGCCTCGACCAGCGACTGCACCACGCTGTGGTCGCGCGTGTGGGCCAGCATCTGGCCGCCGCGGAACAGGTACAGGCGCGAGTCGCCGGCATGGCCCCACAGCGCGGTACCCGAGGACAGATCGATGAACAGCGCCACCACGGTGGAGTGCATGTCCTTCTGCGCCGGGTCATCGTCGCGGTGGCTGAGCACCGAGGCGTTGGTGTCGAGCAGCAGATCGTGGACCTCATCGGGCGCGTGCAGCGGCGCGGCCGAGGCCTGCTCGATGATGTGGCGCACCGCCAGGCGTGCAGCGACATCGCCGCCGCCGTGGCCGCCGGCGCCGTCGGCCACCACGCAGCACAGGTACTGCTCGGAGTGCCAGTGGCCGCAGGCGTCCTCGTTGTAGTCGCGCCCGCCCACCCGTGACAGGATGGACAGCTCGATGGCCGGCAGGTCGCCCAGGCCGAAGACCGAATCGGCAAACGGTGCGTCGTCGCTCATCCTCGGCCCCGCGACTGCAGCTGGTCGATGTGTTCCTCGTAGGCCTTCAGGAAGGCCTTGCCGAAGACGGTGTGGAAGTCGTCCTGCGCCTCGCTGCGGATCTGCGTGTAGAGCTCGTTGAAGCTCTCCCACAGGCGCGCCTTGCGCGCTGCCGGCAGGATGGCCTGCAGCGCACTGCGCTGGGTCAGTGTGCCTTCCAGGCGCGCGGGGTCGAAGCGCTCGAGCACGCCCTCGAGCGCGGCGCGCATGCCGGCGACGAAACCGTATTGGTGGGCGCGCAGGTCGTCGTAGGCGTCACGCATGGCCGGGGCGGCGGGCATGAAGCCGCGCGTGGGCGGCGCCAGCAGGTGGCCCAGCGCGGCCTCGGCGCTGGGCGAGAACTTCAGCGGGTTGTTTTCCTTGGCCACGATCATGGTGGACTCGGCGCGGATCTCGCGCTTGAGCGCGGCGCGTGCCACCAGCAGGTCGACGGTGCCGGCGGCGGATTCACGCAGCAGCTCGCCGATCAGCTTCATCAGCGCCGGGGTCAGGGCCTCGACCTGCACCGTGGGCGTGGCCAGGCCTTCGCGGAAGGCGGCCAGCAGGGCCTGCACCGCGGCGGCATCGGCCGCACCCGACGCCGCAGGCGCGGCCCCGGCCGCACCCGACGCCGCAGGCGCGGCCCCGGCCGCACCGAGCGGCGGCGCGACCGGGGCCGCTGGGGCG
>NZ_JAGQDE010000033.1 GCF_018069755.1 Ideonella aquatica
GCCGGGGACCATTCCCCAACCCCGAAGGCTTCTCCTGCTCGCCTTCCCAGGCAAGCTCCCCCATCAACGTCAAACGCGGTGACCACCCTGCGCAGGCAGCCACCGCGTCAGCGGTTTAGTTCAACGTGTTTTAGGGATCAACAGCCTGCGCCACTATTGGACCACTGCGCCCTAAGATGGCCGCCACGGGCGGCCGCAAGTGTCTGTCGCATCTGTCTTTTTCCCTGGTCTGACTGGATGTTTATCCAGTATTAATTCGGGCGCGAAAACCGGCGCCTGTTACAAACCATTCTGCAGTCCTGGCCTGCGTTTGCCAAGGGCGGCCCGCGGGCTCGCGCGGGGCTGACAGATCGACTCAGAACCTGAACCGGTTCAAGGCCAGTCGGGTCGGTGATGCCTAGAGTCCGCGGCATGAGCCCATCAACACTGTTGGCCCGGCTTGGCCTGGCCCTGATTGGCGCGCTGCTGGCGCCCCTGGTGCTGGCGCAGGCGCTGCCCGACGCCGCGGCCTTGTTTCGTCAGCACTGCGCCAGTTGCCACGGCGAGCAGCGCACCGGCGGCATGGGCCCGGCCCTGTTGCCTGAGAGCCTGGAGCGCCTGCGTCCGGCCGAGGCGCAGCGCACCATCGCGCAGGGCCGCGTGGCCACGCAGATGCCGGGCTTTGGCTCGCAGCTGTCGGCCGATGAGATCGCGGCGCTGGCGCAGTGGGTCTACCAGCCGGTGCTGCAGGCGCCGCGCTGGGCCGAGGCCGACATCCGCGCCTCGCGCGTGGCGCTGGCCGGTGCCGATGCGCTGCCGGCGCGGCCGCTGTGGCAGGCCGATCCGATGAACCTGTTCGTGGTGGTGGAAGGGGGCGATCACCATGTGTCGCTGGTCGATGGCGACCGCTTCGAGGTGATCCACCGCTTTGCCAGCCGCTATGCGCTGCATGGCGGGCCGAAGTTCACGCCCGAGGGGCGTTATGTGTTCCTCGGCTCGCGCGATGGCTGGATCACCAAGTTCGACCTGTGGAACCTGGCAGTGGTGGCCGAGGTGCGGGCGGGGCTGAACATGCGCAACATCGCGGTCAGCGGTGACGGGCGCTATGTGATGGCGGCCAACTACCTGCCGCGCACACTGGCGCTGTTCGATGCCGACCTGAACCTGGTGCGTACCTATGACGCCAGCACGCTCGATGGCAAGGCGGCCAGCCGTGTCTCGGCGGTGTACGACGCGGCGCCTCGGCGCAGCTTCATCGTCGCGCTGAAGGACCTGCCCGAACTGTGGGAGATCTCCTACGACCCGCAGGCCGCGCCCATCCACGATGGCCTGGTGCACGACTACCAGATGGGCGAGGCGATCGCCAAGCCGGGCTTCCTGGGCGTGCGCCGCACACCGCTGGACGAGCCGCTGGACGACTTCTTCTTCGACCAGGGCTACCGCCATGTGCTGGGGGCTACACGGCCGAAGGCCGTTCCCACATCCGGGCCCAGGACCGAGGCCGGCGCGGCCACCGCGCAGGTGGTGAACCTGGACATCCGCCGCAAGGTGGCCGACCTGCCGCTGGCCGGCATGCCGCACCTGGGCTCGGGCATCACCTGGGCCTGGAAGAACACCACCGTGCTGGCCAGCCCCAACCTCAAGGGCAACGGCGTCGATGTGATCGACATGGCCACCTGGAAGCCGGTGGCCACGATCACCACGCCGGGCCCGGGCTTCTTCATGCGCAGCCACGAACGCAGCCGCTACGCCTGGACCGATTCGATGATGAGCCCCACGGCCAAGGACACGCTCACGCTGATCGACAAGGCCACCCTGCAGCCGGTGGCCACGGTGCGCGAGCCGGGCCGCACGCTGGCGCACATCGAGTTCACCAAGGATGGCCGCTACGCGCTGGCCAGCCTGTGGGAGATGGACGGCGCGCTGATCATTTATGACGCCACCACGCTCAAAGAGATCAAGCGCCTGCCCATGAGCAAGCCAGTGGGCAAGTACAACGTGTGGAACAAGATCAGCCGCAGCGAAGGCACCTCGCACTGAGCGACCCGGGCCGGCCGGCGCAGCGACAGCCCAGGACATAAGCTGTATTCAATATGTAGGTTCTTGACAATCGTCAAGGCACGCTGGCGGCCGTCGGCGCACAGTGCAGCCTCAGAGACCCGACACTGAGGAGACCCGCATGAGCATCCTGGGCACGGTGGTGCGCACGCGCCCCGAGCACGCCGCCCCGGTGGCACAGCGCCTGGCCGGCCTGCCCGGCGTGGACCTGGCGCTGAACCCGGGCGACGGCCGCCTGGTGGCGGTGATCGAAGACGCATGGGCCGATGGCCGCCCCGTCAGCGCTGCCGCCACGCTGGCGCAGGTGGCCCAGTGGCCTGAGGTGATGGGCACCTCGCTGGTCTACGAGTACTCGGGCCCCGACGCCCCGGCGCCCGAAGGCAGCGACGCCATGGACTACCGCGCCTGGCGCGACAGCCTGTCGCCGGTGCCCCGCACGCCGACTTGAACCGGTTCAAGGACAGCCCCAGGGTTGTTCCCTAGTCTCGACCCTGAACCCCTTTTCCCCTTCCCCGTGATGCCCACCGCGCCCCGCGCGGCCCCGGCAGGAGACCTCACCATGCAAGCCAACCGCCGTGATTTCCTGAAGTCCCAGGCTCTTGCCGCCAGCGCCGCTGCGGCCGGCATTCCCCTCGTCGCCGAGGCCGCGCCGCCCCCCGACAAGGCCGCCGCCGCCACCGGCGTGCGCTGGGACAAGGCGCCCTGCCGCTTCTGCGGCACCGGCTGCTCGGTGATGGTGGGCGTGCAGGACGGCCGCGTGGTGGCCACCCAGGGCGACCCGGAAGCCCCGGTCAACCGCGGGCTGAACTGCATCAAGGGCTACTTCCTGTCCAAGATCATGTACGGCAAGGACCGGCTGCAGACGCCGTTGCTGCGCAAGAAGAACGGCGTCTACGACAAGGACGGCGAGTTCACGCCCGTCAGCTGGGACGAGGCCTTCGACACCATGGCCGCCAAGTGGAAGGAGGCCATCAAGGCCGAGGGCCCGAACGCGGTGGCGATGTTCGGCTCGGGCCAGTGGACGATCTGGGAAGGCTATGCCGCCAGCAAGCTGTGGAAGGCGGGCTTTCGCACCAACAACATCGACCCCAACGCCCGCCACTGCATGGCCAGCGCGGTGACCGGCTTCATGCGCACCTTCGGCATCGACGAGCCGATGGGCTGCTACGACGACATCGAGCAGGCCGACGCCTTCGTGCTGTGGGGCAGCAACATGGCCGAGATGCACCCCATCCTGTGGAGCCGCATCACCGACCGCCGGCTGTCGGCGCCGCACGTCAAGGTCGCCGTGCTGTCCACCTTCGAGCACCGCAGCTTCGACCTGGCCGACAGCGGCATGATCTTCACGCCGCAGACCGACCTGGCCATCCTCAACTTCATCGCCCACTACATCATCACGAACAAGAAGGTGAACACCGAGTTCGTGAAGAAGAACGTCAACTTCAAGAAGGGCGCCACCGACATCGGCTACGGCCTGCGCCCGGTCCACCCGCTGGAGAAGGACGCCACCGCCAACGGCTACCCCGGCGCCGACGGCAAGCCCAAGGGCAGCCCGAACGACGCTACGCCGATCAGCTTCGAGGACTACGCCAGGTTCGTCAGCGAGTACACCGCCGAGAAGGTCAGTGCGCTGTCGGGCGTGCCCGTCAAGCAGCTGGAGGAACTGGCCAAGCTCTACGCCGACCCGAAGGTCAAGCTGGTGTCGTTCTGGACCATGGGCTTCAACCAGCACACGCGCGGCACCTGGGCCAACAACATGGTCTACAACATCCACCTGCTGACCGGCAAGATCAGCACGCCGGGCTCGGGCCCGTTCAGCCTGACTGGCCAGCCCAGCGCCTGCGGCACCGCCCGCGAAGTGGGCACCTTCGCGCACCGCCTGCCGGCCGACATGGTGGTCACCAACCCCGAGCACCGCCACCACACCGAGGAGATCTGGGGCGTGCCGGAAGGCACCATCCCCGACAAGATCGGTCTGCACGCCGTGGCCCAGAGCCGCGCACTGAAGGACGGCAAGGTCCGCTGCTACTGGACCAGCACCACCAACAACATGCAGGCCGGCCCCAACATCAACGGCGAGATCCTGCCGGGCTGGCGCAACCCGAAGGCCTTCGTGGTGGTCAGCGACCCCTACCCCACCGTCAGCGCCATGGCCGCTGATCTGGTGCTGCCCGCGGCCATGTGGGTGGAGAAGGAAGGCGCCTTCGGCAACGCCGAGCGCCGCACCCAGTTCTGGCGCCAGCAGGTGGCCGCACCGGGCCAGGCGCGCTCGGACCTGTGGCAGATGATGGAGTTCAGCAAGCGCTTCAAGATCGAGGAGGTCTGGCCGGCGGAGCTGATCGCCAAGATGCCGTCGGTCAAGGGCAAGACGCTGTTCGACGTGCTATTCAAGAACGGCAAGGTCAACAAGTACCCGGTGGCCGACCTGGGCAAGGTCAACGGCAAGTACATCGCCGGCTACAAGAACGCCGAGTCCGAGGCCTTCGGCTTCTATGTGCAGAAGGGCCTGTTCGAGGAATACGCCGAATTCGGCCGTGGCCACGGCCACGACCTGGCGGCCTTTGATGTGTACCACGAGGCCCGCGGCCTGCGCTGGCCGGTGGTGGGCGGCAAGGAAACGCTGTGGCGCTTCCGCGAGGGCTACGACCCCTACGTCAAGGCCGGCGAGGGCATCAAGTTCTACGGCCACAAGGACGGCAAGGCCAACATCTTCGCCCTGCCCTACCAGCCCGCCGCCGAGTCGCCCGACAAGGACTTCGATCTGTGGCTGTGCACCGGCCGCGTGCTCGAGCACTGGCATACCGGCAGCATGACGCGCCGCGTGGCCGAACTGCACCGCGCGGTGCCCGAGGCCGTGGTCTTCATGCACCCCGATGACGCCCAGGCGCGCGGCATCCAGCGCGGCATGCAGGTCAAGGTGGCCTCGCGCCGTGGCGAGATCACGCTGGCGGTCGAGACCAAGGGCCGCAACAAGGTGCCGCGCGGCCTGGTCTTCGTACCCTTCTTCGACGAGGGCCGGCTGGTCAACAAGCTGACGCTGGACGCCACCTGCCCGATCTCCAAGGAGACCGACTTCAAGAAGTGCGCCGTCAAGGTGGTGCGCGCCTGAGGCCTGAGCTGATGCGAGTCGAAGCGTTTTCGCGCGCCCGGCGCCGGGCCGCCCCAAGGCGGGCGCGATCCCCCCGGGGGATCGACCGGCGTACCTGCTGGGCGAGGGGCTGACATGAACCGTCGCGAACTGATGCAAGGCGCTGCCAGCGCCGCCACCGCCGGCCTGATCGCTGGCGGCGCGGCCCTGGCCGGCCGCCCGGCACTGGCCCGACCGGCCCAGGCGCTGCGCCCACCCGGTGCGCTCGACGACGAGCGCTTCCTGGCCGCCTGCGTGCGCTGCGGCCTGTGCGTGCGCGACTGTCCGCCCCAGAACCTGAAGCTCAGCCAGTGGGGCGCCGGCCTGGCCGCCGACGTGGCCATCGGCACGCCCTACTTCGTGGCGCGCGAGATCCCCTGCGAGATGTGCGAGGCCGTGCCCTGCGTCAAGGCCTGCCCCACCGGGGCGCTCGACCCGGCGCTCACCGACATCGCCCAGGCCCGCATGGGCACCGCGGTGCTGATCGACCAGGAGAACTGCCTGAACTTCCTGGGCCTGCGCTGCGATGTCTGCTACCGCGTGTGCCCGCTGATCGACCAGGCCATCTCGCTGGTCAAGGTCAGCAACCCGCGCTCCGACCGCCACGCCATGCTCCTGCCCACGGTCAACGCCGAGCAGTGCACCGGCTGCGGCAAGTGCGAGAAGAGCTGCGTGCTGGAGCAGGCCGCGATCAAGGTGCTGCCCACCCAGCTGGCCCGCGGCGAACTGGGCCACCACTACCGCAAAGGGTGGGATGCCGCCAACCGCGCCGGCCGCCCGCAGTTTGATGCCCCCGTGCAGCGGCTGCCCGAGCACCCGGTGCCCGGTGACCTGAACCCGTTGCGCTCGGGCGCAGCGCCCTATGCCAGCGCTTCGGAGGCCGCGAAGTGAGCAGCACCCCGCTGTCGCCCGCCGAGTCGCGCAGCTTCGGCCTGAAGCGCAGCGCCATCGTGGCGCGCCCGGGTGCGGCCGCCGTGCACGACAAGGGCTGGCTGGCCGCGCACCGCTGGTGGCTGCTGCGCCGCCTGACCCAGCTGGCCCTGCTGGCCCTGTTCCTGGCCGGGCCGTGGCTGGGCGTGTGGATCGTCAAGGGCAACCTGGCCAGCAGCCTGACGCTGGGCGTGCTGCCGCTGACCGACCCCTTCGTGCTGGCGCAGACCCTGGCCGCGCGCCATGTGCCCGAGTTGTCGGCGCTGGTGGGTGCGGGCATCGTCATCGCCTTCTATGCGCTGGTGGGTGGCCGCACGTTCTGCGCCTGGGTCTGCCCGGTCGGCGTGGTCACCGACACCGCCGCCTGGCTGCGCCGGCGCCTGGCCATCAGCACCGGCCGCGCACCGCGTGGCACGCTGCGCCACTGGCTGCTGGGCGCGGTGCTGCTGGCCAGCGCGGTGTTCGGTCTGCCGGCCTGGGAAGCCGTCAACCCAGTCAGCATGACGCAGCGCGCACTGGTCTTTGGCGGCGGCATCGCCTGGGGCATCACCGCCGCGGTGTTCCTGTTCGACCTGCTGGTGGCGCCGCGCGGCTGGTGCGGCCATGTCTGTCCGCAGGGCGCGCTGTATGCGCTGATCGGCCAGGCCTCGCTGCTGCGCGTGTCGGCCCGCCACAGCAGCCGCTGCAATGACTGCGCCGACTGCTACGCCGTGTGCCCGGAGCCGCAGGTCATCCCGATCGCGCTGAAGGGCAAGGGCGGCGCCTCGCCCGTGATCCTGGACGCCGCCTGCACCAATTGCGGCCGCTGCATCGATGTCTGCGGCCCCGACGTCTTCACCCTGACCCACCGATTCGACACCCGGAGATCCTGATGAGCACGCTGTTCAACACCTTTGCCAAGTTGCTGCTGGCCGCCGGGCTCGTGTGGATGGGCGCCGACCTGGCCAGTGCCGCCGACGCGCCCGCGCCCACCGGCCCGGTCAAGCTGCAAGGCCTGCGCGGCGGCACGCCGCTGAACCAGGACAACGCCCCCACGGCCATCAAGCAGGAGCGTGACCATGCGCCCGCGGACCGCGACTTCATGCAGCAGCCACCGCTGATCCCGCACACCATCAGCGGCTACCAGATCACCAAGAATTTCAACAAGTGCATGGACTGCCACTCCTTCGGCAAGGCCAAGGCCAGCGGCGCCACCCGGGTGAGCGTGACGCACTTCAAGACCCGCGATGGCCAGGAACTGGACAACATCAGCCCGCGCCGCTACTTCTGCACCCAGTGCCACGTGCCGCAGACCGACGCCAAGCCGCTGGTGGAGAACACCTTCCAGCGCGCCCGCGGCATGCAGTGAGGCCCACGCCATGACCGACACCCCCCAAACCGGCCTGATCGCCCGCTGCTGGGCCTTCATCAAGACGCCCGCCTTCGGCCTGCTGGCCATCGCCTTCATCGGCGGCATCATCTTCTGGGGCGGCTTCAACACCGCCATGGAGTGGACCAACCGCGAAGCCTTCTGCATCTCGTGCCACGAGATGAAGGACAACGTCTACGCCGAGTACCGCAACACCATCCACTACAACAACCGCACCGGTGTGCGCGCCACCTGCCCCGACTGCCACGTGCCCAAGGAATGGGGCCCGAAGATCGTGCGCAAGATCCAGGCGAGCAACGAGGTGCTGCACAAGATCCTGGGCAGCATCGACACGCCCGAGAAGTTCAACGCCAAGCGGGCCGAGCTGGCCGGCCATGAATGGGCGCGCATGAAGGCCAATGACAGCCAGGAATGCCGCAACTGCCACAACTTCGCCTACATGGACTACGCCGAGCAGAACCAGCGCTCGGCCCGGCGCCACCAGGAGGCGGTCAACGCCGGCCAGACCTGCATCGACTGCCACAAGGGCATTGCCCACACGCTGCCGGCGATCGAGCAGAACATCGGTGCGCCCAAGGAGGCGGCGGCCGAACTGCCGCCGACGGCACCTGCCGCCAGCACGGCGCGCTGAGCATCAGCGGCCGCTGTTCAGCTCGGGAATCACCACCAGCCCGAAGGCGCCATAGCTCACCACCCGGTCGTTGATGGTGGTGTACGAGGCCACGCCCAGCGTGTGGTAGGTGGACACCAGCGCCGCCAGCCCGCCCAGACCCAGCACACCAGCGATCTGGCTGCGCTCGGCGATCTCGGCCTTGAGCTTGGCACGGTGGGCATCGGCGCCCGGGTTGCTGGCCAGGGCCGCACCCAGCGCCACCAGCAGCACGATCAGGAACCGGGTCATCGGCCCACAGCAGCGGCCGGCGCACGCTGGAACTGGTTGGCCCGCAGCGCCGGCTGCCCGGCGTCGTTGAAATAGGCCACGGTTTCGGTCATCGACTGGCCATCGGCCGAGACGGTGTAGATCCGCGTGGAGGCCGGCTGGCCGCCCCGCGCCAGCTGCATCACGAGCACGCCCGGCGCCGGCTGCGTGAACGCGGCCGTGTCGGCCTCCAGGTTGCCGCTGACCGGCGTGGCACGACCATCCAGCGTGCTGGTGCTGTCGGCCCGCAGCACGGTGCCGCGCGGATCGACCACCTCCACGGTGGTGGACAGCCGCTGCGGCCCAGCGTCGGCAAAGCGGATCATGACGCTGCGGGGCCGCATGGCCTCGGGGATGGGCAGGCGGGTCAGATCGACCGACCAGTGGCCCAGCAGCGGCGATGGCGCGGCCTGCTGGGCCCACGCCCCGGGCGCCAGCAGAGCCAGCGTGAGGGTCACGACGAGTTTGCGCATGCCCTGACCATGCCATGCCACGGCGGCGGCGTCCAGTCGGGCCAGCCACAGGCGGCCCAGCCGCTCAGCCCGCCACTGCGCCCTGCGAGCGCTCGCGCAGCGTGATCGCCCCCACCGGACACGGCGCCACGCAGGCGCCGCAACCGGTGCAGGCCCCCAGGTCCACCTGCAGCCGCCAGACGCCGCCGGGCTGCGGCCGAAAGCGCAACGCCCGCGCATCGCAGGCTTCAGCGCAGACGCGGCACTCCACGCCGCGCTCGGCCAGGCAGTGACGGGCCACGCTCACGCGCGCGGTGAAGGCGTCGGTGGCCTGCGGGTCCAGCGCGCCGCTGGGGCAGGCGCGTCGGCAGTCGCCACACAGCGTGCAGCCCTGGCGCGTGAAGGCAATCTGCGGATAGCCGCCATCGCCCGCCGACAGCAGCGCGTGCGGGCAGGCGCGCACGCAATCGCCGCAGCGGGTGCAACGCTCGGTGAAGGCGCGCTCAGGCCGCAGCGCCCAGGGCGGCCGCGGCGGCGTGACCACAGCGGGCTGCGCACCGCGCAGGAACAGACGGCGGCTCGGGTCCATCCACTCACTGCAGCGGGTGACCGGCCAGGCGGGCCGGGTCGGGGATCAGGATATCGCGCTTGTCGATCGTGATCAGGCCCTGCGCGGCCAGCTCGTGCAGCACGCGCGAGAAGTACTCGGGCGTCAGCGACAGGCGCGAGGCGATCGTGGCCTTGCTGACCGGCAGAGACACGCGGTGCTCGCGCGGCGGCAGCGGCATCGGCGTGCCACCGGCATCGGCCAACGTCATGCCGGCGGCATCGTCGGCATGGTCGGGCAGGTCGCGCAGCAGGTAGCCGATGACGCGCTGCATGCCGCTGTGCAGCGCATAGGCCTGCACATCGTGCACCAGGCCGTGCAGGCGGCGCGAGATGCCGGCCAGCATGCGCAGCGCAAAGCGCGGGTCGTTCTCGATCTCGCGCAGCACCGCCGCCTTGCCCACCGACAGCAGCAAGGTGTCGTTCAGCGCCTGGGCGTTGATGATGTAGGGCTTGCCGGTGAACATCAGCGCCTCGGCAAAGCTGTTGCCGGGACCGATCAGCTCGATCACCTTTTCCTGGCCGGCCGGCGACAGCGCAAACAGCTTGACCTGGCCCATCACCGTGACGTGCAACTCGTCGCAGGGCTCGCCCAGGCGGAAGACATCCTCGCCGCGCGCAAAGCGGCGCAGCCGACAGCCTTCGGCCAGGCGCTGCAGCTCCGGCGGCGTCATCTCCTGGAACAGCGGCAACACGGCCAGGTAGCGGGGTATGTCGAAGTGGCGCGCTTCCATCGGTGTCTCCTGCGGCCTTGCGCCGAGGCGCCATTGTGGTGCGTCGATGCCGCTCAAGTCTTGACTCGCATCAAGCCACGCATCAAGCACCTGCCAGCCGCGCCTGCACCGCCGCCAGCCGTTGCACCAGCGCCTGCGGCCGGTGCACCAGGGCCCAGCCGTGCTCGCCGAAGAGCATCGGCAGGTAGTCGTGGGCCTGCTCGTCGATGGTCACGGCAAACGGGGTCAGGCCCAGCGCGCGCGCCTCGTGCACCGCGTGGCGCGTGTCCTCCAGGCCCCAGCGGCCCTCGTAGTGGTCCAGGTCGTTGGGCTTGCCGTCGGTGAGCAGCAGCAGCAGACGCTGGCGTTCGGGGCGCTGGGCCAGGCGCGCGCTGGCATGGCGGATCGCGGCGCCCATGCGGGTGTAGTAGCCGGGCTTGATCGCGCCCACGCGGGCCTGCGCCGGCGCGGCCCAGCGCTCGTCAAAGCCCTTGAGGTGCTGGATGCGCACCTGCTGGCGGCGCACCGACGAGAAGCCCAGCATCTCGAAGGCATCGCCGCTGGCCTGCAAGGCCTCGCCGAACACATACAGCGCGTCGCGGATCACATCGATCACGCGGGCGCTGCGCTGCTGGTCGCCGCCACCCAGCCAGACATGGGCGTCGGTGGACAGCGACAGGTCGGCCAGCAGCAGCGTGGCCAGGCTGCGGCCGCTGCGGCGGGCGCGCTGGAACACCCGCGGCTCGCCGCTGACCGCGCCCGTGGCGGCATCGATGCGGTGGCGCACCCAGGCGTCGAGGTCGATCTCATCGCCCTCGGCCTCGCCGCGTTGGCGCTCAGGGGCCGCGCGCAGCAGCTCCAGCCGACGGCGCACCTGGCGCGCGGTGCGGCGCAGCTCGGGCGTGGGCACGAAGGCGGCCGGCGCCGGCGCCACCACCCGCT
Source organism: Ideonella aquatica (assembly GCF_018069755.1). GTDB lineage: Bacteria > Pseudomonadota > Gammaproteobacteria > Burkholderiales > Burkholderiaceae_C > Ideonella > Ideonella aquatica. The sequence goes on from NZ_JAGQDE010000033.1 coordinate 11,096, forward strand.
GCACCGCGCAGTGGTCGGCCAGCAGGCGCTGGCGCTTCCAGTCCCATTCGGGCAGGCGCTCGGGCGCGCCCAGCGGCTGGTCGTCCACCGCGGCGCTGGGCAGGTCCAGGTCAAAGCGCACCCGCGAGGCGCTGCGCTGACCATCGGGGGCGATGGCCAGGCGGTCCATGTCGTTGGCGGCCTGCAAGGCATCGGGGTTGTCGTCGTCATCGGTGGCGCGGTTCACGCGCACGAACTCGCCCCAGCTGAGGATGGACTCGGCGCGGAAGAACATCATCAGCGGCGCGCGCGGGGTGTCGTGGGCCACCCGCTCGGCGCGGCGGCGCGTGCGGTCGCTGACGGTGTCGCCGGCCGCGGGGGCATCACCGCTGGGGTCGCGGCGGCCGGACGCCGCGGCCGCCGGCACGGCGCTCGCCTCCAGCCACAGCCACACCGGCGCCACGTCGGCCGGGCCGATGCCGGTGTCCAGCGGCACCGGCTGGCCGCGCAGGGTCTGTTGCACCAGGCGCTCGGCGCGGGCCGCGCCGCCACGCAGCGTGCCGGGCGCCGGGCGCTGGGCCAGGTGGGCCGCCAGCAGGCGCGCATGGCGCTGGCGCAGGCCGGGCCATTGCTGCAGCGCGGCGGCGCTGGCGCGGGTCTGGTCCACCAGCCAGTCGCCCGTTGGCGCGTCGTGCGCCGCCAGGGCCGCGAGCCAGATGTAGAGGTCACGGTTCAGGGAGCGCTCAGCGAACACCGCCAGGCGCGGCGGCAGGGCCAGCACCTGTTCGCTGAGCTGACCCACGGCAGCGCGCTGGCCGCTGCCGGCCAGGCGCTGCAGCCAGTCTCGCGGGCCGCCCACGGCACGCTCGCCCACGGGCGCCAGGCGCACCGCGCTGTCACCACCCCCGGCGCGGAACAGCAGCGCCAGTGTGCGCTGCACCTCTTCCAGCGTGACCGCCGCTGCCGCATGCTCGCGCGAGGCGGCCTGGGTGACCAGGCGATGCCACTGCCGACCAATCCACTCTTCCACCTCAAGCTCCCCGGTCTTCGCGCCGCTGGCGCAGGGTTTCGCGCACCGCATCGGCACCGATGCGCCACTCCAGCACCGGCGCGCGACCGCGCGCCGATTGCGACTCGTCGCAGGCCTGCAGGCACTGGCCGCACTGCACGCAGCTGAACATGCGGCGCTTGATGTCGCGCGGGTGCAGGCGCATCGGGCAGCCGCGGTCACAGGCGGCGCCCTGGCCGAAGCGCTGTGTCGCGCAGCCCTGGCAGTCGCGCGCCTTCGCGCGGTCAAAGGCCACCACCAGGCCCTTGGGGTTGGCCATCCAGACCAGGCTCTGGAACAGGCCCACGGCACAGCCGAAACGGCAGAACAGGTGGCGCGCCAGCACGAACTCGGCGGTGAACACCGCCGTGGCGATGGCCAGGAAACGCGCCTGGTTGGGGGTCAGCGTGCCGTGCACAAGGCCGCCCCAGACTTCGGCGGGCGGCAGCAGGTAGCTCAGCAGCGTGATCGCCCACAACGCACCGCACAGGGCGCTGAGCAGGAAGAACACCGGCCACCAGCGCGCATCCGCCGGCCGGTCATCGCGCGGCGTGGCCGAGCGGTCCCACAGGCTCCACTTGGCACAGGCGCGGTGCAGCGTGGCATTGAGCAGCTCGACGATCGAGAAGTGCGGACACAGCCAGCCGCAGTACACCCGGCCCCAGCGCCAGGCCACGGCCAGGAACGCGGCCACGGCCAGCAGCCCCGGCAGAAAGCCCTTGAGCAGGATGCCCAGCGCGGCCTGGGTGGCGTCGATGCGCCCGGCGCGGAAGTCGTCGATGCCCAGCGTCCAGCGCTGACCCAGGAACCACAGCTGCGCCTCGTGCAGGTCGAAGCGCAGCCAGTCCAGGGCCGGCGCGATCAGGAACAGCGCAAAGAACGCGAGTTGGAAAAGGCGACGGTGGCGGGGCGGCATGGGGTTACGCAACGAAGAAGGAGAGCGGGCCGCACCCAGGAAAGGCCACTGTCGCGCAAAAGGGTTCAGAGACTGGCCTCGACCACCTCGGCCAGCGCCGCCGCGGTGTCGGCGTCATCGGTCAGCGCATCGACGATGGCGGCGCGGCAGGCCGCCCGCAGCGGCAGGCCATCGGCGGACAGACGTGCGGCCATCACCAGCAGGCGGGTGGAGGCGGTCTCCTCCAGGTCGTGGCCGGTCAGGCGGCGCAGGCCCTGCGCCAGGTGCACCAGCTGGGCAGCCACGCCGGCATCGACGCCCGCCTCGGCCTGCACGATGGCGCGCTCGGTGGCCGCATCGGGGTAGCCGAAGTCCAGGGCCACGAAGCGCTGGCGCGTGCTGGGCTTGAGGCTCTTGAGCAGGTTCTGGTAGCCCGGGTTGTAGCTGATGACCAGCATGAAGCCGGGCGGCGCCTGCAGCTGCTCGCCGGTGCGCTCGATCGGCAACTGGCGTCGGTCGTCGGCCAGCGGGTGCAGCACCACGGTGGTGTCCTTGCGCGCCTCCACCACCTCGTCGAGGTAGCAGATCGCACCGCTGCGCACCGCGCGGGCCAGCGGGCCGTCATGCCACTCGGTGCCCTGCGGGCCGATCAGGTGGCGGCCCACCAGGTCGGCGGCGCCCAGGTCATCGTGGCAGCTCACCGTCACCAGCGGCCGGCCCAGGCGGGCCGCCATGTGCTCGACGAAGCGGGTCTTGCCGCAGCCGGTGGGGCCCTTGATCAGCACCGGCAGGCGCTGGCGCCAGGCGTGGGTGAACAAGGCCACCTCGCCGCCCTGCGGCGCATAGAAGGGCAGCCCGGCCAGGTGCTGCTGTTCGGCGTGGTCCATCTCAGTCCATCCGCTGGCGGGCCGGGGCGCGACGCAGGATGCCACCGCCACCCAGGGCCGGCGCCTGGTCCTCGCTCAGCACATGATCGCCACCGATGAAGAAGCTGGCGAAGTAGGCGAACTGGCCGATCAGGAAGGTCACGCCACCGACCACCCGGATCCAGTAGAAGAAGCGCAGCTGGTCCTGGGTGGCCATGAAGCCCATCGCACCGTCGGTGGGCATGCGCTGCAGCCAGACCTGCAGGATGCCGGCGCCGGTCAGCGCCAGCACCATGGTGGCCATGCCGATGGTCATGATCCAGAAGCTCCACATCTCCACGTTCTGCGCCTGCTTGCTGTTGGCCACGCGGCCGCGCAGCGTGGGCATGGCGTAGCTGATCAGCGTGATCACTACCAGCACGTAGGCGCCGTAGAAGGCCAGGTGGCCGTGCGCCGCGGTGATCTGTGTGCCGTGGGTGTAGTAGTTGACCGGGCTGAGCGTGTGGATGAAGCCCCACAGCCCGGCGCCCAGGAAGCCCAGCACCGAGGTGCCCACGGCCCACAGGATCGCCGCCTGGTTGGGGTGTTCACGCCGGCGCCGCTGCACCATGTTGAAGGCGAACACCGTCATCATGAAGAAGGGGATGGGCTCCATCGCGCTGAACACGCTGCCGATCCACTGCCAGTAGCCCGGCAGGCCGATGAAGTAGAAGTGGTGGCCGGTGCCCAGGATGCCGGTCATCAACGCGAAGGCGATGATCACGTACAGCCACTTGTCGATCACCTCGCGGTCGACCCCGGTGGTCTTGACCAGCACGAAGGCCAGCAACGCGCCCAGGATCAGCTCCCACACGCCCTCCACCCACAGGTGGACGACGAACCACCAGTACATCTTGTCGCGCACCAGGTTGTGCGGATTGACGAAGCTGAACAGGAACATCAGCGCCAGCCCCCACAGGCCCATCAGCAGCACCAGGCTGATCGCCGTCTTGCGGCCCTTGAGCACCGTCATGCTGATGTTGTAGAGAAAGCCCAGCGCCACCACCACGATGCCCAGCTTGGTGGGCAGCGGCTGCTCGAGGAACTCGCGTCCCATGGTCTGCAGCAGCTCATTGCCGGTCAGCTCGGCCAGCTTTGCGTAGGGCAGCGTCAGGTAGCCGACGATGGTCAGCGCGCCGGCCACCAGGAAGATCCAGAACAAGGCGATCGCCAGCCTGGGGCTGTGCAGCTCGGTCTCGGCCTCCTCGGGGATGAGGTAGTAGGCCGCGCCCATGAAGCCGAACAGCAGCCACACGATCAGCAGATTCGTGTGGACCATGCGGGCGATGTTGAACGGGATGTAGGGGAACAGGAGATCGCCCAGCAGGTACTGCAGGCCGAGTCCGATGCCGAACAGGATCTGTCCAGCGAAGAGGCCCATCGCGGCGATGAAGTACAGCTTCGCGACGCGCTGGCTCTCGTACTTGAGAATGTGTGTGCTCATGACTTGTCTCACCCCTCGATGTTGGGAGGCCACTTCTCGGTGTTGATCTCGCCGGTCCACTTCAGGAACTCGACCAGCTCGTCCAGTTGCTGCTCGCTGAGGTTGAACTGCGGCATCTGGCGGCGGCCTTCCACGTGGGTGGGTTGCGCCTTCATCCAGCCCTTGATGAAGTCGGGACCGCGCCGCTTGTAGACGTTGCCCAGCTCCGGCGCGAAGTAGGCGCCCTCACCCAGCAGCGTGTGGCAGCCGATGCAGTTGCGCGTCTCCCAGATCTTCTTGCCGGCCACCACCGCGGGGGTGATGGCCTGCGCGTTGGAGCGCTCGGGAATGCGCCGCTCGGTGTGGAACACCAGCGCGATGAACAGCAGCGCGAAGAACGCAGTGCCGCCGTAGAAGATGTTGCGGGCCATCTGTTTGGTGAACCCGCCTGCGGTCTGGCTCATGGACAAGCCCTCCTCGTTGGACGATGGGCGAATCCTCCTGTTTTGCTCGGGTTCTTTCCTTGAACCGGTTCAAGGATGCGGACGACGTTGCGTTCAGAGCCGCGCGAGCGCGGTGATGACGTCGGTCTGTGTGAGGATGCCGACCAGGCGTCGGTCGGCGCCGATCACCGGCAGGTGGTGGTGGCCCTCATGGCTGAACAGCGGCAGCAGATCGGCCAGCGGACGCTCGGCGCTGGCCACCCGCACCTGGCGCGACATCACCTGGGCGACGGTGGTGGTGGCCGGATCTGCGGGGCCGCGCAGATCGGCCCGGGTGACGATGCCCACCACATGCTCGTCGGCATCGACCACCGGCAGCGCCTTCACCTGGGCCTCGGCCAGCACGCGCAGGGCCTGTTCCAGCGTGGTGAAGGTGCGCGCCCGCAGCGGTTGGGCGGTCATCACGTCCTGGCAGCGGATCGCGCGCAGACGGCGCGACACCGCCTGCTGCTCGGCATCGGCCAGCAGACCGCGCAGATCGTCGCGCGGCAGATCGACGATCTGGTTGTAGTGGGCCAGCGCCGTGTCCAGGTCGCTGTCGCTGAAGTCCCAGGCCCGGGTGGGGGCCGGCGCTGCCTGGGGTGCGTGGGGATAGGGTCGCCCGGTGGCGCTGTTCCAGGCCCAGCCGGCCAGCACCAGCACCAGCGAGTCCAGCAGCACCGGGTCGAGCGCATAACTGGCCTGGTGGGCTGGCAGCAGCACCGCCAGCAGCGCCACTGCACCGCCCGGGGGGTGCAGGCAGCGCAGCGCCAGCATCGCCGCCATCGCGCCGCCCACGGCGACCGCCGCGGCCAGCGCTGGCCAGGGCAGCCAGCTCGCGCAGGCCCAGCCGACCAGGGCCGACACCGCGTTGCCCGCCAGCACCGGCCAGGGTTGAGCCAGCGGACTGGCCGGCAGCGCGAACACCAGCACCGCGCTGGCCCCCAGCGGCGCCATCAGCCAGGGCAGGCCGGGCGCCGGCGGCCACCACGGCGCCAGCAGCGCGGCCAGCGCGACGCCCAGCAAGGCGCCGGCCACGACGCGCAACCGCTCGCGGGCATCAATGGCCAGCGCGGGCGGGCGCAGGCGTTGCCACCAGGATGGCGTGGACGAGGTCGGCAGCGGCGTCATGGCCCCGCACTTTATAAGATATATGTACGGGTTTGCTTTTAGACGCGCCACCCGGGACAATCGGGTTCTCCCTGATCTCTCCCGCCATGGCCACTGTCTTCATTCCCCTCACCGAGCCCATCGGCCGCGCGCCGCGGCCCGGCCAGTTCGCGCTGTGGGCGCTGGGCTTTCGCCCGTTCTACCTGCTGGCGGCGGCGCTGGCGGCGCTGTCGGTGCCGCTGTGGGCGCTGCAGTTCAGCGGCTGGCTGGGCACGCCGGTGCTGCGCGGATCGGTCTGGCATGCGCACGAGATGCTGTTCGGCTTCACGCTGGCGGTGGTGGTGGGCTTTCTGTTCACCGCCGGGCGCAACTGGTCGGGCCAGCCCACGCCGCAGGGCCGTGGGCTGATGGCGCTGGCTGGTCTGTGGCTGCTGGGTCGCGTGCTGGTGCTGACGCCCTGGGCGGTGGCGGCCCTGGTCGTCAATGTGGCGTTTCCGCTGCTGGCCGCCTGGGGACTGTGGCGCGCCCTGCGGGCCGGAGGCAGCCGACGCAACTATTTCTTCGTCGGCCTGCTGGTGGCCTTGGCCGTGGCCTGCGCGGCGCTGCACCTGACGCAGATGGGCGCGCTGGTGCTGCCCGCGCGTCTGGGTCTGCCGGTGGCGCTGGACCTGATGATGTTCATCGTCGCGGTGATGGCCGGGCGCGTGGTGCCGATGTTCACCAACAACGGCATTGCAGGACTGCAGGCGAGCCGCCATGCACCGCTGGAGCGGGTGGCGCTGGGCAGCGTGCTGGCCTTGCTGGCCTGCGACCTGCTGGGCGCACCCGGCCCGCTGCCCGCGGTGGTGCTGCTCACGGCGCTGGCGGCGCACACCGCCCGCTGGTGGTGTTGGCAGCCGTGGCGCACCGCCTCCAACCCGCTGGTTTGGGTGCTGCACCTGGCCTATGCCTGGCTGCCGGTGCACCTGGCGCTGCGCCTGGGCAGCGAGCTCGGTGGGGTGCCGCCGGGGCTGGCCACGCATGCGCTGACCGTGGGCCTGATCGGCGGCATGACGCTGGGCATGATGACCCGCACCGCGCTGGGGCACACCGGCCGGCCGCTGCGTGCGGGCCGGTTGGAGGTGACCGCCTACCTCAGCGTCACCGCCGCGGCGCTGGTGCGCGTGGGGGTGCCGCTGTTGTGGCCGGCGCTGCTGCCGCAGGCCGCGCTGGTGTCGGCACTGCTGTGGTCGCTGGCCTATACCTTGTACCTGTGGCGCTACGGGCCTTGGCTGTGCCGCGCGCGCGTGGACGGCCAACCGGGCTGACAATCACGCCATGCGCCTGACCCAGATGACCGACTATTCGCTGCGCCTGCTGATCTACGTGGGCCGGCAGCGCGGCGACCGCCTGTGCACCATCGCCGAGGTGGCCGAGGCCTTCGAGCTGTCGCAGGCCCACCTGATGAAGATCACCCACCAGCTGGGCCTGGCCGGCTGGCTGCAGACGGTGCGCGGCAAGGGCGGTGGCATGCGGCTGGCGCTGCCGCCCGAGCAGATCAACCTGGGCGCACTGGTGCGCAGCATCGAGCCCGATTTCGCGCTGGTCGAGTGCCTGGGCGATCACCCCGAAGGCTGCAAGCTCACCGGTGGTTGCCGCCTGACCGGCGTCTTCAACCGCGCGCTGGCGGCCTTCATGGCCGAACTCGACCAGCAGACCCTGGCCGATGTGCTGCCGGTGGGCCGCGCCGCCTGGGCGCGCGTGTCTCCGCCCGTGGCCCGCGCCGGCTGAGCGGCTCCGCGCCCGTCCCTCTTTGATTTCCGGCCCGCCTGTGGCGGGCCTGCTGTGCTGATGTCCCCGAACCCTCCCCCCGCTCCCCTGCTGCAGCTCGCCCCGCGCGAGCGCATCCACCCGCGCGCGATTGACGGCCTGTATGCCCGTTGGCGCATCGCGCTGGTGTGGGTCACCCAGCTGTTCTTCTATGGCGTGCCCTGGCTGCAGTGGAACGACCGCCAGGCGCTGCTGTTTGATCTGGAGGCCGGGCGCTACCACGTCTTCGGCCTGCTGCTGTACCCGCAGGACTTCTTCTACCTGACCGCGCTGCTGGTGCTGTGCGCGCTGGGGCTGTTCTTCGTCACCGCGGTGGCCGGGCGCATCTGGTGCGGCTATGCCTGCCCACAGACGGTCTACACCGAGATCTTCCTGTGGATCGAGCACCGCTTCGAAGGCGACCGCAGCGCCCGCCTGCGCCTGGACAACAGCGGCTGGGGCCTGGACAAGCTGTGGCGCCGCGGCGGCAAGCACGCGGCCTGGCTGGGCTTCTCGCTGTGGACCGGCTTCACCTTTGTCGGCTACTTCACGCCGATCCGCGACCTGGCGCTGCACACGCTGGCCGGCGCGATGGGCCCCTGGGAGCTGTTCTGGGTGATCTTCTACGGCGGCGCCACCTACGGCAACGCCGGCTTCCTGCGCGAGCAGATGTGTACCTACATCTGCCCCTATGCGCGATTCCAGAGCGCGCTGATCGACCGTCACTCGCTGATCATCGGCTACGACGTGGCGCGCGGCGAGCCCCGCGGCGCCCGGCCGAAAAACGCTGATGCCGCCGCGCTGGGCCTGGGCGACTGCATCGACTGCACGCTGTGCGTGCAGGTCTGCCCCACCGGGATCGACATCCGCAATGGCCTGCAGAACGCCTGTATCGGCTGCGCCGCCTGCATCGACGCCTGTGACAGCGTGATGGACCGCATCGGCGCACCGCGCGGCCTGATCCGCTACGGCACCGAGGCCGGCATCGAGGGCCACCTGAGCCGCTCGCAGATGCTGCACCATGTGCTGCGGCCGCGGGTGTTCATCTACGCCGCGCTGATGGCGGTGCTGGTGGGCCTGTTTGCCTGGAGCCTGTCTCAGCGGCCGCCGCTGCGCCTGGACGTGGTGCGTGACCGCGCTGCGCTGGCGCGCTGGGACGATCAGGGGCGGCTGGAGAACGTCTACCGGTTGCAGGTCAGCAACCAGACCGAGCTGGCGCAGACGCTGTCGCTGACCGTGGAAGGCCTGCCGGGGCTGGTGGTGTCCACCTTGCCCGCCGTGGCGCTGCCGCCCTCGGGCATCGTCAACCACACGGTGCAGGTGGCCCTGCCAATGGAGGCGGCGCAGCCGCTGAGCCCCGGCTCGCACCCGATCACGCTGCGCCTGCGCGCCGGCCAGGGCGCACCGGCCGAGGCAGCCACCACCTTCTACGTGCCGCGCTGAGCGGGCGGGCTCAGCGCTCCGCCAGCGCCTCCACCTGGATGCGCAGCGTGACCGCCATGTCAAAGCCGAAGGCCTTGCCGGCGTCGATGCCAAAGGCGTCGCGCTGCAGCGTGGCCAGCGCGTCGGCGCCGCACAGTTCGCGCTTGTTCAGTGGGTGCGGCTTGCAGGCGAAGTGCTGGATCTCCAGCACCAGCGGCCGCGTCACACCGCGCAGCTGAAGCTCGCCATCCACGCGCGTGGGGCGGCCGTCCTGCCAGCCGGCCAGCGTGCCGCGGTAGCGGGCGTACGGGTGGCGCTCGACATCGAACAGGCTGTCGCCGCGCGCCACGCTGTTCATCTGATCGTGGCCGAAGTCGACGCTGTCGGTGTGCACGATCAGGTCCACGCTGCCGCTGGCGGCGGCGCGGTCCATCAGCACCAGGCCCTCGCTGCGGTTGAACTTGCCGCGCCAGGTGGACAGGCCCATGTGGTCGGCCTCGAAGCTGGGATAGGTGTGGGCGGGGTCGATCTCGTAGCGCATCGGTGCGGCGTGTGCCGAGGCACACAGCACGGCCGCGGCGATCAGGGTCAACAGCTTCATCGGGTTCTCTCCAGTCGGGGATGCAGCTCGCGCCAGGCGTCGCTGCCGATCCAGCGCGCGCTGCGCTCGGGGCGCTGCTTCAAGGCCAGGGCGATGTCCAGCGCGGGGACCAACAGCGCAGCATTGCGTTTGCCGATCTGGCGCAGCGCCCAGTTGACGGCTTTCTTGACGAAGTTTCGATCGTCGTCGGCGTGGGCCTCGATCAGCGGCAGCTGGGCCAGGAAGCGCTCATCGGGCGCGCGCTTGTCGTGCACCGCCAGCGCGGCCAGCAGCGCGAAGGCGGCGCGCCGCACGAACTCGCGCTCGTCCGCCGCCCACACTGGCACCCGCGCCCAGGCCAGCGGGCTGGGCGCAAAGGCGTTGGTGCAGGCCTGGTCGCAGGTGTCCCACGCGGTGAAGCGCGCCGCCCAGGTGTTCATCTCGCTGACGCTGAAGTGCTTCGGCTCGGCCAGGTAGGCGGCCAGGATCTGCGCGTCGGGCACGCCGGTGGCGTGCATTGCCAGCGCCAGGCTGTGTTCACGGCCCAGGTCCTTGGCCAGCGCGCGCAGCGAGGGCACGCTGGCGCCCAGGCGGTGCTCGGCGGTCATGCCGAAGCGGGCCATGCCGGCCAGCTGATCGGGCCGCGCCAGCGCCTGCAGGCGCTGCATCGCATCGGCCAGGCGCGGGTGCTCGTCCATGGCGGGATGCTACGTGGACTCGCGCACCACCAGCTCGAAACCCAGGTCCACCTGCCGGGCATCCACCGCCTCGCCGCGCAGCAGCGCCAGCAGCATGCGCGCGGCGCGCTCGCCGATCTCGGCGCGCGGCGTGCGGATCGTCGTCAGCGGCGGCAGCCACTGGTCCGAGCCGGCCAGGTCGTTGAAGCCGGCCACGGCCACGCGCTGCGGCACCGGCAGGCCCAGCTTCAGCGCCGCCAACAGGCCGCCCTGGGCCAGATCGTCGTTGCAGAAGAAGATCGCGTCCACATCCGGCCGCGTCGCCAGCAGGCGCTGCAGCAGCACGCCGCCCAGCGCGATCGACGAGGGCGCCGGGTCCAGCAGCTCCAGCCCCGGGTCATGCAGGCCATGCGCCTGCAGCACGCGGCGGTAGCCGGCCAGGCGCTGCAGCACGCGCGGGTCGAGCTGGGCGCCAACGAAGGCCACGCGGCGGCGGCCGCGCGCCAGCAGGTGCTCGGTCATCGCGGCGCCGGCGGCGTCCTGCGACAGGCCCACCGCATAGGCCTCGCCCGCGGCCTGGGTCTCCATCAGGTGCACACAGGGCACGCGGCTGCGCTCGATCAGGCTGCGCGCCGCCGGCGTGCGGTCAAAGCCGGTGACCAGCAGCCCGGCCGGACGATGCGCCAGGTAGCTGCGCAGCAGCGCCTCTTCCTCGGCGGGTTGGTAGTGCGTGACGCCGATCAGCGTCTGCAGCCCGGCCGGGCGCAGCACGCGCTGCACGCCTTCGAGCAGGTCGACGAACAGCGCGTTGGACAGCAGCGGGATCAGCACCGCCACCTGGGAGCTGTGCGCCGAGGCCAGCGCGCGCGCCGCCGGGTCGGGCACATAGCCCAGCGCCTCGGCGGCCTCGCGCACGCGGGCGCTGAGCTGCTCGTCGACGCCGCGGGTGGCGCGCAGCGCGCGCGAGGCGGTGATCGGGCTGACGCCCGCGGCGGCGGCCACGTCGGCCAGCGTCGGCCGGCCGGTGGCGCGTTTGCGGGGAGAGGCGGTCATTAAGTGTTTACCCTGATGTCGGCGGTGCTGCCAACGGGTTTAGGATAGCGCTATCCAATCCCTGATTCAAGCGCGCCGAGTGTGCCACGGCGCGGCGGGGACCGCGGCGGTCCACCGGACGGCCGATTTTTTCAGATCAACGGGACAGCGCTATCCAAATGTCAAACCTGGTTGTCATGGGCGTCTCCGGCTGCGGCAAGTCCAGCCTGGGCCGCGCCCTGGCCGACGCGCTGGGCTGGCCGCTGGTGGAGGGCGACGACCACCACCCCGCCACCAACCAGACCAAGATGCGCGCCGGCCAGCCGCTGACCGACGCCGACCGCGCCGGCTGGCTGGCCACGCTGGGCCAGCAACTGGTCGCGCGGCCGCAAGGCGCGGTGCTGACCTGCTCGGCCCTGAAGCGCGCCTACCGCGACCAGCTGCGCGCCGCCTCGCCCGGCCTGGGCTTCGTGCATCTGCGGCTGAGCCTGGACGAGGCCCGCGCCCGCGTGGCCGCCCGCCCCGACCACCTGTTCCCGGCGAGCCTGGTCGACAGCCAGTTCGCCACGCTGGAAGACCCGTCGGGCGAGCCCGGCGTGGTCAGCCTGGACGCCACCCTGCCGCTGGCCACGCTGCGCGAGCAGGTGCTGGCCTGGATGAAGGAATCGCACGATGTCTGCTGACACCCCCACCCGCGCCGCGCCGCAGCGCTGGGCCGAGGCCGCGATGGCCGCTTGCCTGGCGGTGATGGCCGCGGCCGTCTTCGTCAACGTGGTGCTGCGCTACGGCTTTGGCAGCGGCATCGCCGCCAGCGAGGAGCTCTCGCGCCTGCTCTTCGTCTGGATGGTCTTCATCGGCGCCACCGCAGCCTACCCGCGGGGCGAGCACATGGCCTTCACCGCGCTGCTGTCGCCGCTGGCTGGCCGGCCGCGGGCGCTGCGCTGGGTCTCGCGCGGCATCCATGCGCTGGTCGTGCTGTCGTGCGCGCTGCTGGGCTGGGGCGCCTGGCAGCAGGTGGTGGTGGGCTGGGACAGCAGCAGCGTGGTGATGGGCTACCCCACGGCGCTGCTGCCGCTGCCGGCGCTGCTGTGCGCGGTGTCGATCGGCGTGATGGCGCTGCGCCAGCTGCTGCTGGGCCAGCCGATCGCGCTGGGCCATGAGGCGGAGGTGGAGTGATGGGCCAGGGCGCGATCGCACTGAGTTTCGTGCTGGCGATGCTGGCGCTGATGGGCATTGGGCTGCCCATGGCCTTCGCGCTGGTGCTGACCGGCGCCTCGATGGCCTGGCTACTCGACTTCTGGGACACCCAGCTGCTGGCGCAGAACCTGGTGGCGGGCATCGACAGCTTCCCGCTGCTGGCCGTGCCCTTCTTCATCCTGGCCGGCGAGTTGATGAACGCCGGTGGCATCAGCCGGCGCATCATCGACATGGCGCGCGCCTGGCTGGGCCATGTGCATGGCGGCCTGGGCTTCGTCACCATTGGCGCGGCCATCCTGATGGCCAGCATGAGCGGCTCGGCGCTGGCCGACACCGCCGCGCTGGCCACCATCCTGCTGCCGATGATGCGCAGCCAGGGCTACCCGATGGGCAGCTCGGCCGGGCTGATGGCCTCGGGCGGCATCATCGCGCCCATCATCCCGCCGTCGATGCCCTTCGTGATCTACGGCGTCACCACCAACACCTCGATCTCGGCGCTGTTCATCTCGGGCATCGTGCCCGGGCTGGTGATGGGCCTGGGCCTGGTGCTGGCCTGGCTGTGGCAGCTGCGCGGCATGAATGTGCAGGCCGATGCGCCAATGCCGATGCGCCAGCGCCTGCAGGTCAGCGCCCGCGCCTTCTGGGCGCTGCTGATGCCGCTGATCATCATTGGCGGCATGAAGAGCGGCGTCTTCACGCCCACCGAGGCCGCGGTGGTGGCCGCCTTCTATGCGCTGCTGATCGCCTTCGTCGTGCACCGCGAGATGCGCCTGGGTGATCTGTACGGCGTGCTCACCCGCGCCGCCAAGACCACCGCGATCGTGATGTTCCTGTGCGCCGGTGCCCAGGTGGCCAGCTACATGGTCACGCTGGCCGACCTGCCGAACACGCTGACCGGCCTGCTGGGCCCGCTGGTCGACCACCCGCGCCTGCTGATGGCGGTGATGATGGTCGTGCTGGTGCTGATCGGCACCGCGCTGGACCTGACGCCGACGATCCTGATCTTCGCCCCGGTGATGCTGCCGATCGCGGTGAAGGCCGGCATCGACCCGGTCTACTTCGGCCTGATGTTCGTGCTCAATGGCGCGATCGGCCTGATCACGCCGCCGGTGGGCACGGTGCTGAACGTCGTCGCCGGCGTCGGCCGGCTGCGCCTGGACGAGGTCATCAAGGGCGTCAACCCCTTCCTGGTGGTGTACCTCGCCATCCTCACGCTGTTCACTGCCTTTCCCGAGATCGTCACCGCGCCGGTGCGCTGGCTGCGCTGACGCCTTCCTGTTCCGCCCTGCCCTGTTCCCCTTGGAGACCACCATGACCCTTCGCCGCACCCTGATCGCCACGCTCGCGCTGGCCGCCCTCGCCCCGCTGGCCGCCCAGGCCCAGGACATCAAGCCGCGCCTGATCCGCTTCGGCTACGGCCTGAACGAGCAGTCCAACCAGGGCCGCGCGGTCAAGCTCTTCGCCGAGGAGGTGGAGAAGGCCTCGGGCGGCAAGATGAAGGTGCGCGCCGTCGGCGCCGCCGCGCTCGGCCCGGACACTCAGATGCAGCAGGCCCTGATCGGCGGTGCGCAGGAGATGATGGTCGGCTCCACCGCCACGCTGGTGGGCATCACCAAGGAGATGGCGCTGTGGGACACGCCCTTCCTGGTCAACAACGCCAAGGAGGCCGACGCCCTGCTGGACGGCCCGATCGGCAGCAAGGTCAAGGACAAGCTGCAGGACAAGGGCCTGGTCGGCCTGGTGTACTGGGAGAACGGTTTCCGCAACCTCACCAACAACAAGCGGGCGGTGGCCAGGCTGGAGGATCTGGACGGCATCAAGCTGCGGGTGATGCAGAACAACGTCTTCCTGGAGAGCTTCAAGACCCTGGGCGCCAACGCGGTGCCGCTGCCCTTCTCGGAGCTGTTCTCGGCGCTCGAGACCAAGGCGGTGGACGGCCAGGAGAACCCCTACAACACCATCCTCTCCAGCAAGTTCTACGAGGTGCAGAAGTACCTCACCGTGACCAACCACGTCTACAGCCCGTGGATCGTGCTGGTCAGCAAGAAGTGGTGGGACGGCCTGAGCAAGGACGAGCAGAAGGTGCTGATGGACGCCGCGAAGAAGAGCCGCGACTTCGAGCGCCAGGACACCCGCGCCGAGGCGGCCAAGGCGCTGGATGAACTCAAGGCCAAGGGCATGCAGATCAACGAACTGACCCCCACCGAGGCCGCCCGCATGCGCGACAAGCTCACCCGCGTCAACGCCAGCATCGCCGCCAACGTGGGCATGGACCTGTGGAACGAGACCCAGGCTGCGCTGGCCACGCTGCGCAGCGGCAAGAAGTGAGGCCGGCGGCGCGGCCGTTCATCCGGCGGCCGCGCCGGTCAGCCCCCGAAATCGGCGCTTCGTCGCATCCCGCTGGGCGCTGCCGACGGCGCTCCCTACAGTGCACTCCATCGACACCGCACTGACCCAGGAGCCCGCCATGACCACCCCCGCCTTCCAAGCCTCCAGCGTGTCGGCCCGCGCCAGCTTCCTGGCCCTGGCCGCGATGATCACCGTGACGCTGCTGGCCAGCGTCGGCCAGGTGGCCGACCGTCAGTACGACGCCGCACTGCTGGCCCAGGCCACGCCCGTGCAACTGGCCGCCAGCGCCGTGCCCGCCGCCAAGGTCTGAACGCCCGTCGCCCGCTCCCCCCACGAATCGCCCCGGCCCCGCCGGGGCGATTTGCGTTCAGGCTCCCGTAGCATCGCAAGCACTGCACGACCTGGAGATCCCATGCGCCGCACCCTGATCGCCGCGACCCTCGCTCTGGCCCTGAGCGCCTCGGCGGGGGCCGACACCACCTCGGCCGGCCACAGCTACACCCCGCCCGAGGCCTTTGCGATGAAGGCCGACGGCGCCCTGATCAGCGCCACCGCGCCCGAGGGCGATCTGCGCATCACCCTGGTCGACCTGGCGCAGGCCAGGGATGCGGCCGACGCCGTGACCCAGGCCTGGGCCCGCGCCAAGCCAGACTTCAACCGCACGCTGGAGCTGAGCACGGCGCGCGCCCCGCGCAACGGCTGGACCGACATCCGGGTCTTCGACTACCAGACCTCCCCCAACGAGAAGCTGGCGGTGTGGGCCGCGGCGTGGCGGCCAGTGCAGGGCGAGGGCTGGCTGGTGGTGCTGGTGGAAGGCTCGCAGGCCACGCAGGAGAAGCGCGGCGCCCCGATCGGCCTGCTCATCAACAGCCTGCGGCCCAAGGGCTACGAGCGCGAACGCTTCACCGGCCGCACGCCCAAGCCGCTGACACCCGAGCGCATCGAGCAGCTCAAGGCCTTCGTCGCGCAGGGCATGCGCGAGCTGCAGGTGCCCGGCGTGGGCCTGAGCTTCATCGACCAGGGCCGCGTAGCCTGGGCCGGCGGCCTGGGCGTGCGCCGCCTGGGCCGCCCCGAGCCGGTGGATGCCGACACGCTGTTCATGGCGGCGTCCAACACCAAGACCATGACCAGCGCACTGATGGCCCAGGCCGTGGACGCCGGCAAGCTGCGCTGGGACCAGCCGGCACAGGACGTGTACCCGCGCTTCCGGCTGGCCGACGCCGACACCACCCGCCAGGTCGAGGTGCGCCACCTGGTCTGCGCCTGCACCGGCATGCCGCGCCAGGATCTGGACTGGCTGTTCGCCGACGCCAAGGCACCGGCCACGGCCACCTTCGACCAACTGGCCCGCATGAAGCCCACCAGCCGCTTCGGCGAGGTCTTCCAGTACAGCAACCTGATGGTGGCTGCCGGGGGCTACATCGCCGCCGCCGCGCTCGAACCGGCGAAGGAGGTGGGTGCCGCCTACGACCGCCAGATGCGCCAACGCCTGTTCCAGCCGCTGGGCATGACGCGCACCACCTTCGACTATGCGCAGGCCCAGCGCGGCAACCACGCCAGCCCGCATGGCGACGACATCGACGGCATCACCCGCGTGGCCGACATGGGCCTGAACTACACCATCATCCCGGCGCGCCCGGCCGGCGCCGTGTGGACCAGCCCGCATGACTTTTCACGCTGGGTGCTGATGGAGCTGAACAAGGGCCGCACGCCCGAAGGCCAACCGCTGATCAGCGAGGCCAACTGGGCCGCCCGCTACCAGCCCCAGGTGATGGTGGGCGAGGATGTGCATTACGGCCTGGGCCTGCTCATCAACCGCCAGTACGGCATCCCGATCGCGTCGCACGGCGGTGACATGCTGGGTTTTCACTCCAACATGATCTGGCTGCCCGAACACCAAATGGGCCTGACCATCCTGACCAACTCGGACGCCGGTGTGCTGCTGCGCGGTCCGCTGCTGCGCAAGTTCCTGGAACTGGTCTTCGACGGCCGGCCCGAGGCGGATGCGCAGCTGGCCGTGGCGGTGGCCAACCACCGCGCCGAGCGAGCCAAGTTCAAGGAGCTCTACACCCTGCCGGTGCCGGCCAACGCGCGCCGCGCGCTGGCCCCGGCCTACCACCATCCCGCGCTGGGGCTGATCCGCGTGAAGCAGCGCGGCGAGCGCGTCGAGTTCCTGGCCCGCGACTGGCACAGCCAGATGGCCTGGCGCCGCAACGCCGACGGCAGCGAGAGCTACAACACCATCGACCCGGGCCTGGAGGGTACCGAGTTCGTGCGCGACGACAGCACGCGCCCGGCCGCACTGGTGCTGCGCGACGCCCAGCATGAGTACTGGCTGACGCCGCGGCGCTGACCGCTGATCCGGGCGGACGTCGATTCATCGCCCGATTCCTGCGGTTCGTCGCCCGCCGGTGGCAGGGTGCGCGGCGGCTCCCTACAGTGCACTCCATCGACAACGCACTGACCCCGGAGCCCGCCATGACCACCACCGCCCAGACCACTGAATTCCGCGCCACCACCGCCCCGGCCCGCGCCGGTGTCGCGGCCCTGGCGATGGCCATCACCTTCACGCTGCTCTACAGCGTGGGCCAGGTCGCCGACCGCCAGTTCGACCAGGCCCTGCTGGCCCAGGCCGGCAGCACCCAGCTGGCAGCGCAGGCCGACAGCGCTGTGCGCAGCTGAGACGATCATCACTCGGGGGGGCTTCACCGGCCCACTCCTTCGCCCCGCTCGTCGGGGCTTTTTCACGCCTGTGTCAGCAGCGCCAGCGCGCGCTCCAGCGCCACGTCGCGCCCAGCAGCGATGTCGGCAAGCGACGGGGTCACCCGGTGGTCGGGCTGCAGACCGGCGTCCTCGGGCAGCGGCGCGCCCTCGGGCGGGTAGTAGCCGATCAGCGGCAGGTCGAAGCTCAGACCCGACGCCGGCAGCCGCACGAAGAAGAAGGCCCCGCCATTGATGCCGCGCAGGTTGCCGCCGGTGGGTTCGCCCACCAACTGACCCAGGCGGTCCTGGCGCACCCGCTGCGCGAAGCCGAAGGTGGCTGAGCTGTTCGAGGCGTCCACCAGCACCGCCATCGGCTGGGTGACGCGCGCGCCGCGGGGCGCCACCGTGGTCGGCCCAGGCGGCAGCGCCAGGAAGCGCTCATCCACCGGCCGGGCCGCCTCGCCCCAGTCCCGGAAGCTGTCGTCCCAGGTGTCGAGCACTGGGTTCAGGTGGGCCGGTGTGCGGCGGTAGCGCACCAGGCGGCGCTGCGGCAGCAGGCTGGGTGCGCGCGCCAGCCGCTCGATCACCGGGTGGCCGCAGTCCAGGCCGCCTTCGTTGCCGCGCAGGTCGATCACCAGGCCGCGCGCGGCGCGATCGGCGGCCAGTTCATCCAGCCGTTCGTTGAGCCAGCCCTGCCAGTCCCAGCGGCTGTTGTAGACCGCCCAGGTGGGCATGCGCAGCAGCACCACGCCGTCGGGCCGCACGGTCCAGGTCCAGGGCGTGGCGCTCGGTGCGGGCGCCCCTGCGCTGGCCTGGGCACGGCGCTGCTCGCCGGACCAGGCCGGCAGCGCCACCGTCGTCTGCCGCCCCTGCGGCGTGCGCAGCTGCAGCCGCCAGGCGCCGCTGGCGGGTCCGCCGATCAGCAGGCCCTGCAGCACGTCGAACAGCGGCCACTGACCCTCCACCTCTTCCAGCGAGAGCTGACGCCGCGCCTTGCCCAGGTTGTGGCCGTCGACCCGCGCCAGCGGGGCCAGCCGGCGCCACCAGTCGTCGGGCGCGAGGCCGTCGATCGCCTCGATCACGCTGCCCGGCGCCACATCCGGCTGCAGCGGCGAAGGCAGCACCACCATCTGGCCGTCCAGCCAGCGAAAACGCAGCGGCAGCCGCGTGGGCCGATCGAACAGCGCCTGGGCCACGCGCCGGGACTGGTTGGCCGGGTTGGCGAAACTGTGGCCGCAGCGCAGCGTGGCCAGCGCGCGCGCCAGGGCCAGGTAGCGCGCGGCGGCATCGGCTTCGGGCGCCGTGAACGCACGCCGGAACTGCTGCAGCACCGCCGCCAGGCTGGCCGCGTCGTGGTAGCGCAGCGCGCCCGGGTGCAGCGTGGTCAGCACCTCGGCCACGATGTCGGCATCACCGGCCAGATCGGCCAGGGGCGGGTCCGCCGCCCAGCCGGCAGTGGCGGTGGTGCCGGCCAGGGCACTGAGCAGGGTTCGGCGGCGCATCGGCCCAGTATGCGGGCCGCGCGTCGTTCAGCGCAAGGCGGCGGCCATCGCCTGCGCCAGCGGTGTGGTCGGCCGCTGGATCAGCGCACTCAGCGCCCGGCCGCCATCGAACAGCGCGCTCTGCGCCGCACCGGCGTCGGAGTCGGCCAACAGCGCGGCCAGCGGTGCCGGCAGGCCGGCGCCGGCCAGCGCGGCCTCGAACTCGGCCTGCGGCAGGTTCACATAGGGCACGCTGCGGCCACTCTGGCGGCTCAGCTCCGCCGCGAACTCGGTCAGCGTGTAGGCCTCGTCACCGGTCAGTTCCAGCACCGTGCCACTGGCGGGCGGGGCCAGCAGCACCGCGGCATCGGCCTCGGCATAGTCCTGGCGGGTGGCTGAGGCGATGCGGCCCTCGCCAGCCGCACCAATGAACGCACCGTGCTGCAGCGCGGGCGGCAGGCTGGCCAGGTAGTTCTCGGTGTACCAGCCGTGGCGCAGGATGGCGTGCGGCAGGCCGCTGTCGCGCAGCGCCGCTTCCGTGGCCACATGCTCGGCGGCCAGGCCCAGCGGCGAGCGGTCGGCGCGCAGCAGGCTGGTGTAGGCCAGGAAGCCCACGCCAGCGGCCCGCGCAGCGTCGATCACCGCCTGGTGCTGGGGCGCGCGGCGACCCAGTTCGCTGGAGGAGATCAGCAGCAGGCGGTCGACACCGGCCAGTGCGGCGGCCAGCGTCTCGGGGCGGTCGTAGTCGGCCTCGCGCAGCGCCACGCCCAGCGCGGCCAGGTCGGCGGCCTGGGCCGGCCGGCGCACCAGCGCGGCGATCTGCGCGGGCGGCACGCCGCGGGCGATCAGTTGACGGATGACGAGGCGGCCGAGCTGGCCATTGGCACCGGTGACGGCGTACATGGAAATCTCCTTGGGACAGGGATGGCATCGGGATGACGGAGCGGATGATGCCGATTACACTCACTATTCGTAAGTACATACATAAAGGTAAGTACACATGGCCCGACCCTCTGCTGCCCGCCGGGGCGACCTGTTCGCCGCCGAATGCCCGTCGCGCCAGGTGCTGCAGCACGTCACCAGCCGCTGGGGCGTGCTGGTGCTGGTGGCGCTGCGCTCAGGCGAGCGGCGCCGCTTCAGCGAGCTGCGGCGCGAGATCGGCGGCGTCAGCGAGAAGATGCTGGCCCAGACCCTGCAGGGCCTGGAAGGCGACGGCTTCGTCGAGCGCACCGCGCATCCGGTGGTGCCGCCGCATGTGGACTACCGGCTGACGCGTCTGGGCCTGCAGGTGGCCGGCCATGTGCATGAGCTGGCCGATTGGATCGAGGCCTCGATGCCGGCGATCGAGCACGCGCGGGCACAGCGCGGCGCGGCCACGAGCACAGGCTGAGCCCGCGGTTCGTCTGCGCGGGATGCGCTTCGTCGCAGCTGCTTGCGGTCCGTCGCCTGCCGGTGGCGGAGGGTGGATGGGATGCCTACAGTTCATCCCATCGACACACGCCACCCCCAGGAGAACGCCATGCAAGCCACCCGCCACACCGCCGCCACCACCGAATTCCAGGCCAGCAGCGCCCAGGCGCGCGCCGGCTTCCTGGCCCTGTCCGCGGCGATCACCTTCACGCTGCTGGCCGGCATCGGCCAGGTCGCTGACCGCCAGTATGACGATGCCGTCCTGGCCCAGCTGGCCGTGGTGCCCATGGCCGCTGTCAGCGCCGACGCGCCGCGCGGCTGATCCCGTCTTCCACTCCGCAGACCCTGCCAGGGTCCATGCTTCGCCCCGCTTGACGGGGCGTTTTTTTCGTCGGTGCTCAGTGCGGTGTGTCGGGCGCCTCGAAGCACAGCGGCCGGTCACTGCAGACGGCGCAACTGGGCGACTTGCAGATCAGGATCTCGGCCCGTTCGCACAGCGCACGGTAGAGGAACTTCTTCCACTTCATGTCGCTGTGGTTGGCGGCCACCAGCGAGGGGAACCAGTGGCGCAGCAGCGCGTTGAGCTGGTGCCGGTCCTCCAGCAGCAGGTCCTGCCACAGGTGGTTGTCACCCAGGCAGGCCACGGCCACCGCGGTGGCGGCCGCATCCAGCCACTCGTGCGGGCCGGCGGCCGGATCGGCGTGTTCCAGCAGCAGCGTGCGCACGTCCTGCACCTCGTCCTCGCGCAGCGCGCGGCGCGCCGCGAAGTCCTCACGCAGCACCGGCCAGGGCGGCATGACGCGGCCCATGCTCAGACCTGCGCGGCGGCGTGGGTGTAGCACTTCTTCGGGCAGATCTTCGCGCAGGCGGTGCAGCCGATGCACTGCTCGCCGTGGGCGATGGTCATGACCTTCTTCTCGTACTCCTCGTCGTCGTCGCCGTCGAGGTCCACATGCACGCGCTCGCCATCCTCATCGAGGCCGACGAGTTCCAGCACACCGCGCGGACAGACCTTGAAGCAGCGGCCGCAGCCAATGCACTTGTCCTCGTTGATCGACTGCACGAAGGTGGGGGTCCAGGCGGCGCCGCTGGGCAGCGTGACACTGAAAGTGCTCATGTCCTGCTCCTCACGCCGCCGCCTGCGCCTGGGCCAAGGCCTCGCGGGCCTGCACCAGCGCGGCGTGCGCGTCATAGGCCACCTGGGCCACGTTCATGATGGCCTGCCAGTTGGTCGGCAGCTCCTCCGACAGGTCATGCAGGTCCATCTTGGCCTGCATGGCCTTGGCGTTGGCCTTCTTCACGTCGGCCTTGAGTTGGTCCAGATCAGCCATAAGTCGCAACCTCCTTGTACTTCTCGACCATGCCGACGCCCTCGGCCACCAGCTTGTTGCCGGCCTCGGCCAGCTTGGCCAGGCTGGGGTAGCCGAAGCGGTGCACATCGCGCAGGTAGCGGTTGACGACGATCAGCCGGCCGGTGGTGAGGATGGCGCGGCCGAAGCCCTCGTGGCTCATCTTCATCATCGGGCTGACCATGCAGCCGGTGGCCTTCTCGATCGACAGGCCGATGGCGTTGTGGAACAGGTCCAGGCGCCACAGCGTTTCCGGGTCGGGGTCGCCCATCATCGGCAGCGCGCGGCGCTGCTCGGCGGTGAGGATGTAGGGCGCCAGCAGCTGCAGATCGCTCTTGCCCTCCCAGGTGCCGTGGGTGTCCTGGGCGCGCAGCTGCTTGATCAGCTCGCGGATGAAGCCGTCCTGCAGCCAGTCCTCGTCGGAGATGACCGGGGCGTCGGCGGTGGGGGTGTCGCTCATGGGGTGTTCACTCGTCGTCGAAGTCGTGGGGGACCGGGCGGCCCTTGGCCAGGGCCTTGCGCAGCCAGGGCGGCGGGGTGCCCTTGAGCACCTCCTGCAGCTTTTCCAGGATGTCCAGAATGGGCTCGGGCTGCGGCACCTTGATCGGGTGGATCTTCAGCGCCACCACGCGCGCCGCACCGCTGCCACCGATGGCCGCCACATAGAGGATGGCGCAGTCGTGGATGGCCTCCAGCTTGGGCGCGAGCTTGTCCTCGTTGCCATCCTCGGCCAGGTCCTCGCCGAAGTGAATGTCCTGTATGAAGCTGTAGCCCTCGGGCTGCACGTCGTAGATGGCAATGTGCTTGGCCCAGCCGAAGTGGGCGTCGACACGCTGCTGGTCCTGGGTGGCGAAGGCAACCTTCATGGCGGGCTCCTCGGGTGGGGGTGTCAGAAACTGGCAGCGGCGATCGCCGGTGCGGTGGGGGCGGCGGTGTCGCCGCGGGCGGCGGCGCGCGCGGCGGGGCTGAGCGGCCAGTCGTTCGGGCCGTGGTGCGGGATCTGGTCGATGAACTGGTTGCCCAGCGCATAGACCAGGTTGCGGGTGCCGCGGTAGCCCACGCTCAGCACATGCGCGTTGCCGATGCGGTCGAACAGCGGCAGGCCCGCGCGGTACAGCGGCTTGCCCAGGCGCTCGGCGGCCTGGCGGCCGTGTGAGTGGCTGATCAGCAGGTCGGCGTCGGCGGCCTTGGCGGCCAGCTCGAAGTCCTCCAGGTCGCCGATCACCACCTCATTGCAGGGCAGCTGCGCCAGCAGCGGGCTTTGGGTGGTGGTCACGGCCACCGACAGCTCGGCGCCCATCTCGGTGATGAAGTGGCCCAGTGCCCACAGCAGGTCGGGCTCGGCGGCGATGGCCACGCGCTGGTGGCCGAAATGGAAGTGGCCGTCCAGCATCGCATCGACCAGCTGGCTGCGCTGGCGCCGCCACCTCGCCGGCACCGGCTGGCCGCTGAGGGCCGACAGGTGCATCAACAGCTCGTCGCAGGCCGCCAGCCCAGTCAGCCGGTTGAACAGCCGGTAGGGCACGTCGCAGCGCTGCTGCAGCGCCTCGGCCGCGGGGCGCATCTGCTCGCCCACGGCGATGCAGGCGCTGGCGCTGCCCAGCGCGCGCAGATCGGCCAGCGGCGTGCCGCCCAGCGTGGTGCCCAGCCAATCCTCGGGGATGTGGCCATCGAGCGAGCCCGAGACATCCGGCGCGATCAACACCTCCAGACCAAAGCTTTCGATGAGCTCGCGCAGCTCTTCCAGGTCGGCGGGCGTCAGGTGGCAGCCGGGCAGCAGGGCCACGCGCTGGGCCACCTTCTCGGCCACCGGCTCGGCCAGTTGCTCGACCAGGCCCTTGACGGCGATCGCCCAGCCGTCCTGGAAGGCGCCCACGTAATCGGGCGTGCTGACGTAAACGATCGCCGTGTCGGCCAGCTCCGGGTGCTTCTGCCGCGCCAGCGTGATGAAGGCCGGCACGTCGTCGCCCTTGGTCTCGGTCAGGCCGGTGGAGCAAATCGCGATCAGCGCCGGCTTCGCCCGGCTGCGGATGTTCAGCAGCGCCTTCTCGATGTTCTCGTAGCCCCCCATGATGGTGGTGACCTCGTTCATCGCCGTGGTCTGCAGGGGGATGGCCTCCTTGAAGTGGCGCACCAGCAGCACCAGGCCGAAGGACGTGCAGCCCTGCGAGCCATGCATCACCGGCATGCACGACTGCAACCCCAGGAAGGCGTAGCTGGCGCCCAGCGGCGCACTCATCTTGAGCGGGTTGACCGCACACGCCTTCTTGCTGTCGCTGACATGGGCCATGGCCGCAGGCTCCTGGACGGGGGGACTTGCCAGGCTCATCGCAGGATCGATGCCAAGCTCGCACCCACGAAGAATCAAGGACTTAGCGGACTGCCCCTGGCTGGGCTCGCCACCGGGAATGGCGGGTTTGCGACAAATCAACCCTGGAGTTCATAGGTCTTTTTGCGCCTTAGGTCCGCGGCAGGCCGGTCGATCATCCCGCCAGCTCTCCTTCGGGCCGAGGGGGGCAGGTGCGCTGGCAACACCAACCGGTCCGAACATCCACCCGAGAGACGCACGATGCGCATGGAATCCCTGTCCCTGAAGGCCCGCTTGAGCCTGGCCTTCGGCACCTTGGCCGCCCTGGTGGCGGCGATCGCCTTCCTCGCCATCTATGAGCTGGCTGACAGCCACGACCAGCTGACCGTGCACGTTGAACAGTCCTCGGCCCGGTTGCAGAACGCCGCCGAGGTGGTGGACGCCACCGGCGCCCGCGCGATCGCCGCGCGCAACCTGGTGCTGGTGGAATCAGCCGAGGACCGCGCACAGGAGCTGCGCGCGGTGCAGGCGGCCAGCGAGAAGCTGGCGCATGCGCTGCAGACCCTGCGAACCCAGTTGGCCGAACACACCGCGGTGGCCGACCGCGAGCGGGCCCTGTTCAAGGCCCTGGAAGCGCGTGAGGCCCAGTACGCCCCGGTGGCCCAGGACATTGTGGCCAAGGCCTCCGCCGGCGACCGCGCCGCCGCCATCCAGCGCATGAACGCCGAGTGCCGCCCGCTGCTGGCGGCGATGCAGCGAGAAGGCGACGCCTACCTGCTGTACCTGGACGAGCGCGCGCGTGCCCAGGTGGACGAGGCCGAGGCCGACTACCACCACAACCGCAATGTCCTGGTCGCCACCGGGCTGGTGGCCCTGGCCATCGCCCTGTTCTCCGGCTGGTCCGTCACCCACTGGCTGCTGCGCATGCTGGGCGCCGAACCGCAGGCCCTGAGCGGTGCCGCCCAGCGCGTGGCCGACGGCGATCTGGGCTCGGTCAATGGCGCTGCCGTTGCGGTGGAGGGCAGTGTGCTGCGCTCGCTGGCGACCATGCAGACCAGCCTGGCCGGGATCGTCGGCGAAGTACGCCAGGCCTCCGAAGCCATCGCCACCGGCTCGTCGCAGGTGGCGGTGGGCAGCGTGGAGCTGTCGCAGCGCACCGAGGAACAGGCCTCGAACCTGCAGCAGACGGCCGCGTCGATGGAGCAGATCACGCAGGCACTGCAAGGCACGAATGAAACAGCGCGCCAGGCCTCGGTGCTGGCCCGCACCGCCAGCGAATCGGCCGAGCGAGGCGGCGAGGTGGTGACCCGCGTCGTGCAGACCATGGGCGAGATCAGCGCCAGCTCGCGCCGCATCAGCGACATCATCGGCGTGATCGACGGCATCGCCTTCCAGACCAATATCCTGGCGTTGAATGCCGCGGTGGAGGCGGCGCGTGCCGGCGAACAGGGCCGCGGTTTCGCGGTCGTGGCCTCCGAGGTGCGCACGCTGGCGCAGCGCAGCGCGGACGCCGCCCGAGAAATCAAGGGCCTGATCCTGGCCAGCGTCGAGCGGGTCGAGGCCGGCTCGTCCCTGGTGGGCGAGGCCGGTGGCGCGATGGGCGACATCGTCGGCCAGGTGCGCGAGATGGCCTCGCTGATCCAGCAGATGGGCCAATCCAGCGACGAGCAGTTCCGCGGCATCAGCCAGGTCCACCAGGCGATGGAGCAGCTCGACGAGGTCACCCAGCGCAACGCCGCGTTGGTCGAGGAAAGCTCGGCCGCTGCGGACAGCCTGCGTCAGCAGGGCGCGCGCCTGCTGCACACAATGCAGGCGTTCCGGCTGGACCACCACGTCCAGGCCGGCAGTCCGGCACTCGCCTGAGACCCGGGTGTCAGCCGGTGGCCGCCTCGGCCGCCAGCTGCGCCGCATCCTGCTCGCGCAGCAAGCTGTCCGCCGCATCCCACGGCGCAGGGGCGCGCACCTGGTCCCAGATCGGGTTGAACAGCGCCTTGTCGATCTCGGCAATCATGGTCACCATGCCCTCATAGCCCGCAAAGGCGTGGTGACGCTCCTGGTTGATGTCCATCCAGGGCATGCGGGCCTTGAGCGCCACGAACTGGCTGCGGCCGCCGCTGAGCATGATGTCGGCCTTGGCCTCGCGCAGCATGGCGTACATCTGGCGCGGGGTCATGTCGTCAATCATGTGCGCATCGGCCTCGTCGCCCATGATGGCCTTGATCTTCTCCTTGTCCTCCTTGGTGGACTTCTTCACCGAGGTACCCACCACTTCCAGACCGGCCTCCTGCAGCGCACTGACCACGCTCCAGCTCTTCACGCCGCCGGTGATCAAGAGCACCTTCTTGCCCGCCAGGCGCTCGCGGTAGGCGCGGATGCGCTCCCAGGCGCGCGCCTCTTCCACCGCGATCAGCGCCTCGGTGCGGTCCTTCAGGTCGGCCGGCGCGCCACGCTCCACCAGCAGCCGGGCGATCTCGCGCAGCGTGGTGCTCATGTCGGCGATGCCGTAGAAGCTGCCCTCGAAGTACGGAATGCCCCAGCGGTCCTGCATGCGCGTGGCGATGTTGATCATCGACTTGCTGCAGACCATCATGTTGGCGCGGGCGCGGTGCGCGGTGGCGATCTCGTGGTAGCGGCCATCGCCGGCAATGCACGACAGCACGCGAACGCCCAGCGCATCAAGCAGCGGCTTGACCTGCCACAGCTCGCCCGACAGGTTGTACTCGCCGATGATGTTGATGTCGTACGGCGTGCTGGTGCTGGGCTCCTCGGTGCCGATCACATGGTCCAGCACGCTCTCGGCACCCAGCTTGTTGCCCAGGTTCTTCGGACCCGCAAAGCCCGGGGAATTGACCGGGATCACCGGCTTGCCAAACTTCTCGGCGGCCCGTGCGCACACCGCCTCGATATCGTCGCCGATCAGCGCAGTGACGCAGGTCTGGTAGACGAACACGGCGGGCGGGTCATGGCGCTCGATGACCTCGCGGATCGCCTTGAACAGCCGCTTCTCGCCGCCGTAGATGACATCCAGCTCATTGATGTCGGTGGTGAAGCCGGTGCGGTACATCTGCGAGCCGCTGCTGGCGCTGTGGCGGTTGTCCCAGCTGTTGCCCTCGCAGGCGATCGGCCCGTGCACCAGGTGCGCCACATCGACGATGGGCTGCAGCGCGATCTTCGCGCCATCGAACGCACACCCCCCCGCAGCCGCGCCCGGTGTGAGCTGCTTGGTGCACCCCTTCTTGCGCTCCTTCTCGCTCTTCGCCTGGTTCTTGTCACAACCCGGCTCCTCGAACACCTGCAGGATCTTGTTCTTCAGCGAGGGCGACATCACGGGCTCCTGGGGATGCGGATGTACGGCTGCTTGCACATTCGGTGCCAGCTGCAGTTCCCTGGGAGAACCGGCGCCATGAGATCGCTGGCGCGAACGCATTGGCGGGTTTGCGACAACAGCGAAGGGCGGCTTGCTGCCCACAGCGGCCGTAGGCCGCTGTGGGCCTCGACCGCTGCAGTATGCCAACGGTGGATTCAGCCAAGGACTGAGTGGCCTGGGGATGGCGGCGCTGTCGGGGGCGCCGAGGAGCGCAGACGCCCCGGGGCGCGCGCCGCAGGCGCGCTTCGTGAACTGACTTGGTCGACACTGTTTGACCGCAGCGAGCCGCAGGCGAGCGC
>NZ_JAGQDE010000034.1 GCF_018069755.1 Ideonella aquatica
CGTATTCGACGTTGGCGAAGGCACCGACGGGCTTGCCCGCCTCGTCAATGCCGGGTTTGAACTTGCAGGCGCTCAGCGCATCGACCGCGGTGCGGTCGAGCAGGCGGTGCTCGCGGCTCGAGCCCGAGGGGCCGGTGATCTCGGCCTTCGAGACCTTGCCCTCGGCATCGACCGTGAAGCGGATGCGGGTGATGCCGGTGGCCTCGGCCCGCGCGGCGGCGCCGGGGTACTCGGGCTTGGCGCAGCTGCCCACGTCAATTTGCGCCGGGCGGGCCTGCGGCTTGGGCGGCGCGGGCGGGGCCGGCGGCGCGGGCGGCGCTGCGGGCGCGAACACCGGAGCCGGCGGCGGCGCGACGTTGGTGGTGGTGATCGTCGGCGCGTTGGTCGGCTGCGGCGCCACGTTGACCTCGGGCGGCGGCACGAAGGACGGCGGCGGCGGCAGGTTCTTCGGCGGCGGCGGCAGGTTCTCGGGCGGCGGCGGCGGCGGCGGCTTGACCTCCTCGATGATCTTGGTCTCGATCGGGGCCTTGACCACCTCGACGATCTTGCGCGCCAGGCCGTTGACCAGCGCGTAGCCGACCACCACGTGCATCAGCGCCACGACGATCAGACCCACCGGATGTTTGGTGGGGCTGCGCTGCGATTCAGCGAAATCCACTCGGTTCCTCCAGTCACCCCGTGTGGGTGCTGTACTTGTCGTTGAAAAGGGCCTCATGAGCCCCGGTAACTGGCACTATAGCCGTCATCAGGGCGTCGGCGGCACAGGCAATCACCCTATAGAAATGCGCCGGTGACCGCCTTGCATAGCTTAAGCAGGTTGCGTACCTGGGTCTGAGCCGAGTGGTTGCCAGTTTGTCAGTTTGGTGACTGGAGGCAAACTACAGCTTCTTGTCGGTGAATGAAGTAGCAATACTACATCGACTCAACCAGGCCGATCCTCCGGACTTGCCCCAGTACCAGGCGAAGCGCCCGGAAAAAAGCAAAGGGCTGCGACCGGATGGTGCAGCCCTTGCGCTGACCGGGCACCTGGCGGTGATCGGTAGGGGTGTGGTGGCTCAGTGGTGGAGACGAGGAGGATCGAACTCCCGACCTTCGCATTGCGAAAGCCAATGTCACACCAATGATTGCAGGGCCTACAAATCAATCTGTGAATTGATGCCACAATTTTGCCACACTCCAACAGAGCAGGCGAGGCATCGTGGCAGCGATCCGCAAACGAGGGCCGTACCAGTGGGAGGCCCAGATCCGCAGGCGCGGCTACCCCGCGCAGAGCAAGACCTTCAACACCAAGGCCGAGGCCGAGGCCTGGGCCAAGATGATCGAGTCCGAGATGGCTCGGGGCGTCTGGATCAGCCGTGGCGAGGCTGAGGCCACGCTGTTGCACGAGGCGCTGGCTCGCTATGAGGCCGAAGTGGTGCCCCACAAGAAGGGTGCCGTGCAAGAGGCATCGGTGCTCAAAGCATGGTGCGCGCAGCCCCTGGCGAAGCGGCCACTCTCGGCCGTGCGCAGTTCCGACCTGGTCAAGCTGCGCGACGAGTGGCTGAAGACCTACCAACCGGCCACCGTGTTGCGCCGCCTGGCGGTGCTGTCGCACGTGTTCAGCGTGGCGCGCAAGGAATGGGGCATGGAGAGCCTGTCCAACCCCGTCGAGCTGGTGCGCAAGCCCCAGCCCAACAACGGCCGTACGCGGCGTTTGGCGGCCTCTGAAGGCCCCTCGGATGCAGCGGAAGGGGAAGGGCAGCGCCAGGCCAGCGATGGCGAGCTGGAGCGCGTTGTGGCGGCCAGCGGCTCGGCCGTGCTGCCGGCCATCGTCTGGCTGGCCGTGGAGACAGCCATGCGCCGTGGCGAGCTGGCCGAGCTGCGCTGGGAGCACGTCGACCTGGCCAGGCGCGTTGCGCACCTGCCGGCGACGAAAAATGGCAGCTCGCGCGATGTGCCGTTGTCCTCTCGGGCGGTGGCGGTGTTGGCTGAGCTGAAGGCGGCCCGCGAGGCGGAGTCCGAGGATGTCGCAGCCGGGCGAGTGTTTCCTGTCCGCAGTGACGCCATCACGCGGGCGTTCGAGCGCGCGGTGCTGCGCGCTCGGGAGGCCTATGTCGACGAGTGCAAGGCGGCGAAGCGCAAGCCGGAGCCGGCCTTGCTCACGGACCTGCGCTTTCACGATCTTCGGCATGAGGCCACGTCGCGACTGGCCTCGATTTTTCCGATGCATGAGCTGACCAAGATCACCGGGCACAAGGACCCAAGGATGCTGATGCGGTACTACCACCCCAGAGCGGAGGACCTGGCAAAGCGCCTGGCTTAGGCGCCACCGGGAACCATCAAGCGAGCGCCTTCGGTGTTCCCGCTCGCCCTTCGTAAGCGGCCAGGATGAACGGCTTGGCGGCGTCCAGATCTGCCAGTGAGGTTAGCGAAACCGCGACATCCCCTGTGCCCCAGTGCCCCTTCTGTGACACATCCTCGGCGTTGGGCAAGGCCTTCGTCACCGCGGCTGGCTCCAGGTGCAGGTAGAGCAACAGTCGGCCCTTTTGGGGCACCAGCGTGGCGAAGTTCTTCAAGCGCTTGAAAGCGACGTACAGGCGCAGCTCCTTGCGTTGCACGTCATCGCCCAACGATAGGGTGTAGTCCTCCAGTGAGGCCAGCACGGCCAGCAGTGGCGCGGGCAAGGTGGCCAGCGTCTCTGCGTAGGTCTTGTCAGGGCCAACGACCTTCTCCGTACCAGACTCGTTGGCGTCCTTGGCCGGCTTGGCGGCCTTGCCCGCCGCAGTAGGCTTGGGAGCCGAGGCCGAGGTGGCGTTGACCAGCTCGAACAGCAGCAGGTCGGTGCCAAACCGGCGGTAGCGGATCAGCTCAATGTTGCGGTCGATCTGCTGCACCGCGTGGCCGTCATACTTGGTGAAGTCCGCCGCGATGCACACCAGCCGCGGTCCACTCCAGTCGATGGCGTCCGCCGCTGCCGGGCCAAACTTCTCCAGCACCAGCAGCTTGAACTCGGCCTTGTGGTCCATCAGCCAGTCCAGGTAGAACAAGCCCTGGTTGATGACGTTCTCGCCGACTGAGCGCTTGTACTCCAGGATCACCGGGCAGTGGTTCTCGTCCAGCCCCAGGCTGTCGATGCGGCCACCATGGGTCTTGCCGGTCGAATACTCGGTGGCCAGGAAACGGGCTCCCAGCAGCGGCTCCAGGTTGGCCTCAATCAGCGATTGCAAGGGCTTTTCCAGATCGGACGCCTCGCCCTTGAGTTCAGTGGCTTGGCCGTTGGCGAGGCGGAACAGTTGGATGTCGCTCATTGGGTCCTCACTGGATGCGTTTTCGCCTGTCCGCAGCGGTCTTTGCTCCGCTGCCCTTGATGACCGCGTACATTGCCCTTCGCCCATCCGCTTGGCCGGCCTTGATGACGGCTGAGATCAAAGCGTAGCCGCGCTGGTCACAGCCGATCCAGCCTTCGCGCGCCAGATCAACGAACTGGGTATTGTTGAGGTACCTCGGGCAATTGCTGTATCCGATGCGTTTGCCGCCGTTTGCCCCAATGGCTTCCGGTAACTCGAGGAATCTCTTGAGGTGGGAATGGCCGAGAGTTATGCCAGCGACCAACGCATCGTCCCTGGCGTCGGGGCTGGTGGTTTCGCAGAACTTGAAGTAGAAAGTCTCCTCACTCAGCCGCCAGTCTCTCATCGAAGTCGACGCAGGCATGGGTAGGAGTCTTATCGCATTCATCGCGGTGTCCATGGCCTTGATTTGTTTGCTGAGCTGGGGGTCGACTAAGTAAGACCAAGTCTTGCCATGATCGTCACTTTTGGGTTCCATGCATTTGTACTGCAGGAGCAGGTATGATTTGAAGTCTGCCAAGAAAATTAACAGGTCGATGCCGAGTACCGTCTCCAAGGGCTTCTTGTCGTACACGTAAACGCGCACCTCGCGATCACCAGTGCCTTCGAAACGAGCTGCTTTGAAATCATCGAGTTTCAATAGGCCTTTGAAGACTCTCTGGTCTTGCCTGATCAGATCCTGTTCTTGCAAGGGCTC
Organism: Ideonella aquatica; assembly: GCF_018069755.1. GTDB lineage: Bacteria > Pseudomonadota > Gammaproteobacteria > Burkholderiales > Burkholderiaceae_C > Ideonella > Ideonella aquatica. The sequence continues at coordinate 4,024 of NZ_JAGQDE010000034.1, forward strand.
AGCATCCAACAGTTCCAAGGCCGAACTAGCTGCATCTATATGCGAAAGATCTGCCTTCCGCAAAATGGCCTTCCGATTTAGTGATGCAATATCCAGTGCCAAACCGATTGCGTCACGCTGCTCGGTCAGACGACGAATTTTCTTGTCATTCCCAGCCAGATGGCGCTGCTTTTCTCGCATTGCAACCAAGGCATCAATTCGTTTGGCCAATGCGGGGCGAACCCGCTTGATCGCTTCCAGTACCAGCGGCCACTCAATAGATGGGATTCGCTTGAACCTCTCAGCAGTGCAGAGCCGATCCACAGCAGGAAATTCATCTGCAATCTCTCCTGGTTTGATTGGGTCTTCGATGATCACCGGAGACCACATGCGCATTTTCAGCGTGCCAGTGCCGCCACTACCGTGCATCCGATCCATCAACACCAGGGCGCCTATGGTGAACTCCCCGGGTTCTAGTGAGAGTAGAGCGACTTCTCGTCGCTCGAATTTCCAGTCCATCGCTGAAAAGGACTCAGAAGCTTCGCCAGGGTTGTGGAGGCGTTCAGCGACCTTTTCCGTTCGCGCGGGCTCGAAGGCAAGGAAGTAACCAGAATAGCTAGTCCGTGATGCGTTGGGGTTACGTGCCATGCCTTCCTCCTGGGAGCTATTGGTCTGCCTTGACAATGTCTTCGGGTTGAGCGCAGAACGCGCCCGCGCCCATGGCAAACATCTTTGATCTGGCTGCCCGTGCGTAGGGTGCGCTGGGAACCGTGGCCTCGCGCATTTGCTCCTGGAGCCTGTCTACAGCTGCCATGTCTGCCGCATTGCCGACGATATCCATGAGGTTCTTGTAATGGTTCTCTACGTCGCGCATCACCCGCTTGCGGGCGGTGATCAGGTTGCCCAGATTGAGACCATAGAGCTCGATGGATCTGGCAACGCGAAGCTGCTTAGGTGCACCAAGGCAGGTTCTGCTGGCGACGGCTCGGCCATCGTCAGGGTCGATGTCAATGAGTGCCACATCACCCCTCACCGTTGGGTCGAGCAGCACTGGCCTCTCTTGGTCGACACATCTGTCAACCCACGACGCGCACGGGCTGCCGTCCAACAACGGAAACCAGCTGCCCTTGCCTACCGTTTCTTCGGTGGCTTCGTCAGTGCTCAGCCTGTTTGACCTGCCCGCCGCGTACCGAAAGTTCGCGACTGAGAAGGCCAACCACGGGTAGCCATCGTCCTCTTTGGCATCGGCTCGCTTGGCCGCCTTCTTCGGCCGAAAGTGATCCACGTCAAAGAACGACTGTGGGTCATTGCTCTCCGAGTACCAGCATTTTCCGTAGGACATCTTGGCCAGGTACCGAGCAAACGCACGCCAGACGTGAGCCTTCTTCTCGATGAACGCCTTTCTCTCGGCCTCTGGCTTGGCCTCCAACGCAGCCTGTGCTCTTGCCGCAACGTCAAGCACCTTCTGCGGGATCATGGTCGGGTCGCACCTCACATAGATCAAGGCTTGGCCCCTTCCTCGGTCAGCTTCCTGATCAACAGTTTCATCCCGGCTTGTCGCCGCTGAAGCTCGTCTGGCGTCAACGGTGGTCGGTCTGCATACCGGACGTCATGCCATGCGCGCAAGAAGTCCTGGTACAGGGGTTCGCGGTCTTCGTAGAGGAAGCCGAGTCGTGCGAGATCGTCATTGAGTTGAATCAGGCGGCGCTCGTCGGCGTCAGTCCTCGTCGGGCTCTGTGCTAACAAGTTGCGGTCATCTATCAAGCGCTGGGTCTCGACGTCCAAGCTCGTTGGCATGCCGAATATCTCGGTGAGCGTGGCCGTAAAGCCCATGCCCTTCGGGTCTGCATACGGAGCGCCGGCCGTCACTCGCCCGTCCGCTTCCTGCGTGATCACCCGCACCTCATTGCGCGTCAGTGCTGAGATTGTCAGCGGGTTGTGGGAGGTCAGCACGATGTGGCAGTTGTCGGCGTCAGCGGCGATACCCGTCCAGTCCTGGATCAGCTTCAGGTAGCTGTGTTGCCAGTGCGGGTTGAGGTGGGTATCCGGCTCGTCGAGCAGGAAAAGCGCGCGTTGGCCGCTGGAGACACGGATCAGGCCCAGCACCATCAGCAGTTGGCGTTCGCCGTCGGAAAGATCGGCAAAGCCCACATCACCCGAAGCATCGTTGCTGCGAAGCACCCACACCAGCATGTCGCGGATGAGGTCCGAGATGTCCATGGCCTCCAGCGCATAGAACAGCTCTCGCTCGCTCTTGAAGTTCTTTGCGAATGCCTTCAGCGCGTCAGGCGAGCGCAGGTAGGCGGCGTATTGCGACTCGCTCTGCTGCTTGTCGCGGTAGTCGTCGATCGCGTTGCCCTGCAGGGCGAACGGGTAGAAGGCGGCGGCCTTGAACGCGTGGGCCGTGCGGCCTGCGGGGCCGGCGGCGCCCCACAGGTTCTCGGGCGAGCGGTCCACCCCCTTGCTCTTGCTCTTGGCAAACCAGGGCTGACGCAAGTGTGCCAGCAGCGAGTGAAAACCTTGGATGCCCAGCCGCTCGCCTAGCTCCCGCGTGACCCGTTCATCAGGGAAGGCGAACAACGAGATCAACGCCAGCACGCCATGAATCGGCCGGCAATAGAACAGCCGCCGCTCGCTTTGCGCGGCGGTGCACAGCGCGGGGTCGTCTTCCAGCTTGATGGCATCGTAGTAGCGCCGCTGGTGCGCGTCGAACAGCGACTCCAGGCGACGGCTGCCGCCCGAGTAGTAGCCAAACACGAGATCGGGGAACCAGTGGGCTTTGTTGCGCTCGAACTCGGCGCGCGTCACCGCTGTGCCCTCCACCGCCAGCTCGGGCTCGCCAGGGCGGTTGCTCAGCGTGATATGCACAGGCTGGTTGACCAGGCTGTGTCTGTCCTGAGGGTTGATGCGGTAGTCCACCCTGTAACGGAACGGCGGTGCTTGGCGGCGCATGTCCACCCACCGAAATACATGCACCAGCGCCTCGATCAGGTTGGACTTGCCCGCCCCGTTCTGGCCGATCAGAACCGTGGTGAGCTGGCGTTCATCAAAGTCCAGCGCCAAACCCTTTAGGTTCTTGAAGCCGTCGATGTAGACCCGATCAAGCCTCATGGTGGGCAGGCTCCATCAGTGGGTCCAAGTCCTTCACATGGCCTTCGGCGATCTCCCAGGTGAGCTGCTTGTAGAAGTCGGCGACCGGCAGTTCGGAGGCCTCATACAAGGTCTTGGCGTCCACTGGTCGGCCCAGGCGGCGCAGGTGACCGGCGAGGTAAGGCAGGCCTTTTACGTCTTCGTCTTGGCGGCTTTTGGTGGGCATGGCTGTGCTTGAGGATGACTTGGACGGCAGAGTGCGCGCGGCGCGCGGGGCGCGGGCTTTGCGCGCTTTGGGTTCCGCATTTGCCTGATTGCGGGCTGTAGTGAGGCGAGCAAGCAGGGCGCTGGCTGGCTCGTCATTGGCATCTTGCGGTAGCAAGTCACCGCGGAAGGCCTTCTGCAGGACCTGCGGAAGCAACCGCTGCGCACGGGCTCTTGAACCGTACCAGCGCGCTTCGATATGCTCTGCCAAGAAGAAGAGCTCATCAACTCGGCGCACAATCTCATTCTGCTCAGTCAAAGACGGCAGGGGAATTTGAAGTGCACGTACATCGCCGATGTTGATTCCGCGGACGGCGACGCCACGCACAGCATTCGCCATACGTCGCTGCGCGTCGGGAGACAGCAACGCGTAGTAGACAAATCGAGCATTGAGGCGCGGGTTAATCGAGAGTCGTGCCGTGTCCTGCGTGATATTTGCGCCCTCAAGTGAAGGCGGAATCACAATCAGCCGGCCAACGCTGCCGCGGATGGATAACAGCAGGTCGCCTCCTATCAATCTGGCGCGTTTGAACTGAAGGTCGATCGCCGGACTTGTACGTTTAATGGATTGCAGGTTCAGCTTGTTCCCGGGGAAATCCGCGACACGGATGTATGGAACCCCTTCGTCCAGTTCAGGTCCGGGTTTCAGAATGCCGTAGGTAATCGGTCGACCAGGGAGGCAGCAGTCACGCAGGGTGCTGATCTCCCAGCCACCTGGAAGTCGGGCAGAAGTGAGATCGTGGGCTTCTTGAGTTGGCTCAGATGCATTGCCGCGCTCATGCCCTCCGGCGGCCATGTGATCTGCATTCATCGCATGGACCAGCTCTGTTGTCGGTGGCAACGAATCCTGTTCGTTCCGCCAGTCTTCGGTAAGACTACCGAAAGTCGCGGCGTCGAGCACCGCCTGCCGAAACCGCCTGAGCAGCCCCGGGATGGCATCGAGGTGATCGTTGCAGGCCTTGATGCGGGCCATCAAGGTATCGAGATGGTCGGCGATGCGGGTTTGCTCAGCAACCGGCGCAACAGGGACCGGATACACGGCCACTCGTTTGGGCTGCGCCCGCGTGAGTGAGCCACCAACACCAGCTACTTCACTGCACAACAGATCTCTAAAGGCCAGGCTCTTGAAGTAGTAGTTCGCGAACGCTGGCTGTACTGCTTCCGACCGAAATCCGATCCACTCCGACGACGCTATTTGCGGCTTGTCCGTCTTCGGCCCAACGGTCCAAACGCGATTGATGCGAGGGTTGATCTTGCAGATCAAAACGTCGCAGGGTGCGACGGTCTGCTTCGTTGAACCAATAGCGCTCCCGAGTGTTAGCTCTGGCCGTCCACTAGGGAAACTGGGAACGCTGTACAGCTCAAAGACTTGGTCAGGCCGTGCAGACGGGTCAACGGAGCTGCTTGAGAACTGATTGAGTTCGCCAAAGGGCCGTACTGTCCAGCTATCTGGTAATTCACTCATCTGCATCCCCCTCCAACAACACCCCCCGCCTCGCTATCGTCTCCCTCGCCTCCACCAGCGCCTGATGCAGCCGCTGCTCGAGATCCGCCTTGGGCGGCAGCTCGGTCCAATACTCAGCCACGGTGATGCCGTCCTTGTGCATCTGCAGCAGCTCCACTTGCTCGCGGCTGGATTCGGCGCAGAGGATCAGGCCGATTGGCGCCTCTTCACCGGGCTGGCGCTCGTGCTTGTCCAGCCATTTCAGGTAAAGCTCCATCTGGCCCTTGTGCGCGGCCTTGAAGCGGCCGAGCTTGAGCTCGATGGCCACCAGGCGACGCAGGCGGCGGTGGAAGAAGAGCAGATCCAGGTAAAAGTCATCGCCATCGATGACCATGCGTTTTTGCCGCTCCACAAAGGCAAAGCCGCGGCCCAGCTCTAGGATGAAGGCCTCCAGTTGGCGCAGGATGGCGGCTTCGAGGTCGGCCTCGTCATAGCCTTGGCGCAGGCCCAGGAAGTCCAGGAAGTAAGGGTCCTTGAAGACTTGGGCCGGTGGCGTGAGGGTGAGCGCACTCGCGTTGGCACCGTTACCCGTGCTGGCCGTGGTCAGCGGTGCCGCGCCCAGCTGGGCGCTGGCAATCTGGCTGCGCTCGAAGGCCTTGCGGTCGATCTGGCGGCGTAGCTCGCGCACGCTCCAGGCTTGCTCGGAGCACTGCGCGGCGTAGAACTGCCGGGCGGCGGCGCTCTTGAGGGGCAGCAGGCCCAGGATGTGGCTCCAGCTCAATTGTCGTGACAGCGTCGCGACAATCTCGACGGCGGGGAAGGCCTGGGCAAACTGGCGCATGCGCTGCAGGTTCTTGGCCTCAAAGCCGCGGCCGAACTCGCTGGCCAGCTGCGTGCCCAACTCGTTGATGAGGCGCGCGCCGTAAGCGGCACGCTCGCCTTGCAAGAGCTCGGTGTGGATGCGCTGGCCCACGGTCCAGTACAGGCGGGTGAGCTCGGCGTTCACCGCGCCGGCCAGGCGCTGGCGGCTGGTGGCGATCAGCGTGCGCAACTCGGCGTGGAGGTCTACCGCCAGCAGCGCGCCGCCATTCGGCAGAGTGGGCTCTGGCTGGCTCACGCGCCGGCCCCTTCTCGGGTATCGACATCGCCGGCCTCGTCGGGCAGCAGTTCGTCCAGTTCCACGTCGGGGTCTTCGCCCAGGGCTTCCACCAGGGCGCGCAGCTCCAGCAGGGCAGCGTTCATCTCGCGCATGGCCAGGCGGGCCAGCAAGGCGGGGTCTTCGCGCTGTTGTTGGTCGGCGTCGCCGCCATCGTCCTTGAGCCAGGCCAGGTCCAGGTTGTCGCCTCGATCGGCGATCTGCTGCCGGGTGAACTTGCGCCAGCGGCCGGTGTCGCCCGTGTCCACACGTTGGGCAAGGGCGGCAGGGCCGCCCTTGGGGTCTGGGCCGAAGACGTCTTCGAACTTGTCGCGCGGCACATCGGCGGGCGCGTCAGCGGGCGTGCGGAAGTAGTCGCGGGTGAATGGGGTGCGCTTGCCAAACTGCGGCATGTTGGCGCGCATGTCGTAGACCCACACTTCCTTGGTGTTGCTCTTGTCGCTGTCTTTGCCCCTTCCTTCGCCCTTGGCGAAGAACAGCACGTTGGTCTTCACGCCCTGGGCGTAGAAGATGCCGGTGGGCAGGCGCAGGATGGTATGGAGGTTGCACTTGTCCATCAGGTCGCGGCGGATGCTGGTGCCCACGTTGCTTTCGAAAAGCACGTTGTCGGGCAGCACCACGGCGGCACGGCCGCCGGGCGCCAGGTTGCGGTAGATGTGCTGTAGAAAGGCGAACTGCTTGTTGCTGGTCTCGTAGGTGAGGTCTTTGCGGGTGGGCAGGCCGCCGCCCTTCTTCGTGCCGAAGGGTGGGTTTGACAGGATGAGGGTGGCAGGTGGCAGCTGTGTGCCTTCGTCGCCCAGGGTGTCGCCATAGGCCACGCCGCCTTCAATGCCATGCAGCAGCATGTTCATCAGCGCCAGGCGGTGGGTGTCTTGCACCAGCTCCATGCAGTAGAAAGTGGCGTGCCGATAGCGGCGTTGCGCAGCTTCGTCCAGGCTGTCGAAATTGTTGTGGGCGCGCAGGTAGTTGTTGGCCGCAATGGGGAAGCCACAGGTGCCAGCTGCTGGGTCCTGGATCACGTCGCTGAGCTGTGGCTTCATCACGGCCACGATGCTGTCGATGAGGTGGCGCGGGGTGAAGTACTGACCGGCACCGCTCTTCTTCTCAGTGGCGTTGCGTTCCAGCAGGTTCTCGTACAGGTCGCCCAAGTCATCGCGCTGCACGCTGTACCAGTCCAGCGCGTCAATCTCCGTCACCAGCTTGCTGAGGGTGGCAGGTTTGGTGATGAAGGTGTTGGCGTTGGCGTAGATCGCTTGCACGGCGCCGTGGCCGTGCAAACCGTAGCTCAGCAGCATCTCTTTGTAGGTGTCCAACCGTTCTGGCGCCGAGGCGCTGAGCAGGTCGTCCCAGCGGGTACCGGGTTGCTCCACAGCGGGCTCGGATTTCCTGGGGCGGATCCACACCTTGAGCCGGTCTTCCTGGCCGGTCTCCTTCATCATCTTCAGGAAGAGCAGGTAGGTCAGCTCGCTGAGGTACTGGTGGTAGGTGACGCCGTCGTCACGCAACACATGGCACAGCGACCAGAGTTTGGCGCCAATGTCTTGGGCGGCCTGGGGGGAGGTGGACATCAGAAAACAGGATCAGGCGCTTTGAGCAGGTGGTGCCCAGAGCGCATCATTGAAGGCGTCCAGCACCGGTTGGAGCTGGCCATTGAACACTTTATCCAAACGAGCGAACCCGCCGCCCTCTCGCTTGAAGAGCAGGTCTGGGTCGTCCAAGGCTTCGCGGTCAACAAGGCCGTTGGCCTTGGTCTGCGCGGCGATGCGCTTGAGCCAGTCGCGCTGCGGCGTGGTCCAAGGCTTGCCGCCAGGCGGCTGGGCCAGCAGGGTTTGCAGGGCATGATCGACCCGCTCACTGTAGGGCAGCAGGGCGTCGCCCAAGGCGGCTTGGCGAATGTAGCCGACGATGTGGGCGGCAATGTCCTGGTTGCTCAGTTCGCGCCAGGCGGTGGCCAAGCGGGCTTCGCTGAAGCCTGCTTTGTCCAGCGCCAAGGCCAGCTCTTTCAGCTGCTTGCGGGTGAGGTCGCGCGGCTTGGTCAGCACGGCCATCAGGGCAGGCAGCTCGTTGCTGTGGCTGTTAATGAAGGCCTTGAACTCGTCCAGGTAGTCCTGGGGCTTGCTGGCCTTGCCGTATCCACGGTCTGCACGCAGAAACTCGTCGGGGTGGTCGGAGACATACATGGGCTGGCCAGCGGCCGCTGACTTGCGATCCAGGATCTCGGCCAACCCGGGGTTCTGGGTGAACCAGCTGGCCACCTCGGACAGGCTCAAGGCCTTCAGCTGCTTGATGAAGGCATCCGGCGGCATGCCAGCCTGAGTTTCAAAGTCTTGGGCCGCCTGGCCTTTCAGGTGGCGCTTCTTGACCTGCAGCTTGGCCAGGAATTGCTCGCGCACCAGCTCGCGCGCGGCATCGTTGTCGACCTGGGTGAGTTCTTGTGCCAGCTGCGCGAAGCTCAATTTTGGGTTGACCACCACGGGCTTCATGTCGGTCATGTCGCCAATGGCCTCGAAGATGCGCACGGCGTCGAACACGCGGAAGCTGTCCTTGGCCTCGCCGTTGAAGCTGCACAGGCGGGTGGCACGGCCGAGCATCTGATCGAACAGGATGCGGCTGTTCACCTGGCGCAGGAACACCAGGTTGCAGATCTCAGGCACATCCACCCCGGTGGTGAGCAGGTCCACCGTCACGGCCACATTGGGCAGGCGTTCGTTCTTGAAGCGGCGGATCAGCTCCAATGGCTTGTCGGCGTTGCCGGTGATCTTGATGACGGCGTCGTCTTCCACGCTGCCGTACTGGGCCTCTAGCGCCTCCTTGAGCACGTCGACCACCAGGTCGGCGTGGTCGCTGCTGACGCAGAAGATCAGGGTCTTGCGACGGCCGCTGGGGTCGATTTCTTGAGCCAGGTACCCGCAGATGGCCTCGTTGAAAGGGCGGGTGATCACCTTGCGGTTGAAGTCTTCAACCTGCAGCTTGATTTCGTCAGGCGCCTTGAACAGCTCGATCTGGCTGCGTTGCGCGTTGTAGACCTTGACCTCTTCGCCCACCTTCCAGGTCATGCCGTTTTCGGTCAGCTGGGTCTTGATCTGGATGGGGGGCTCGTAGTCGACCAGGAAACCGTCGATCACCGCCTCACGGTAGCTGTAGTTGAAGACGGGCGGGCCAAAGATCTCGCTGGTGTGCAGGGCGGGGGTGGCGGTCAGACCGATCTTGACGGCGTCGAAATAGTCCAGCACGCGCCGGTACTTGGAGATGTAGTCGTCAAAGCCACGGAAGCTCAGTTCCGTGTCGGACATCTCTCGGTCCAAGGTGTAGCCGCGGTGGCATTCGTCGACCACGATGCAGTCGTACTGGTCGACAGTGGGCGGCGCTACGCCCTCAGCGGGCAGCAGCAGCCGGCGCATCATTCCTTGCACGGTGGCGATGTGGACGGCGGTGTCCGCCTCCGGGCTTTGGGCGTCCAGCTCCTTGATGCCGAAGGTCTCGGCAAAGGTCCGCAGGCGCTCCATGCGGGTGTCTTTGAAGGCGTTGGCTGCTTGTTCGCCCAGGGCGGACCGGTCCACCAGAAACAGGATGCGGCGGTATCGCTGCGCCTTGAGTAGCCGGTAGATGAGGGCAATGCAGGTCTTGGTCTTGCCGGTGCCAGTGGCCATCGCCAACAGGATGTCGCGCTGGCCCGCCGCGATGCATTCCTCGGTCTTGCGGATGGCTGCCTGCTGGTAGGGCCGCAAAGGGAAGCCGTAGTTGAACGGCGTGCCGCTCAGCTCGGCGTCGGCTTTGGCCTCATCGCGGCGGAGCAGGGCGGTCAGGCCCTCTGGGCTGTACCAACCATCAAGCGCCTGGCTGCGGTTGGCGGGGCGCCGAAGGTCGCAAAACCAGATGCCGCTCTTGGTGGCCAGCTGCCGCAGGTACGGCCGGCCATTGGTTGCAAAAACGAAGGGGATGCGGAACTGACCCTGGTCGCCCCAGTTCTGCGGGTGGAGCGACGTGTTCTCGCTGGGTGAGAACGTCCGGCTGTAGCGCTTGGCCTGCTGGATGTCGGCGGAAACGTCCTTGGTTTCGCGCTTGGCCTCCACCACCGCCATGGGCACCAGGCCTTGGAACAGCACGTAGTCAGCCGAATAGCCTTCACAGGGCCATTCCGCGATGGCGATGTTTCGGCCTCGCTCCGGGCGGGTGCCCTGGCTGTATCGCAGCACTTGCGAATCCGCCTCCCAGCCCGCTTGGCGTAGTTGCTGGTCGATGATCCGGCGGGTTTCGGCTTCGTCCAGCTGAACCAGGCTGGCGGCCTGGTTCGCAGATGCGACAAACTTGCTGAAGTCGGCTTGGGGCGCTGCCGTGGCCTGGGCTTGCAGGCTGGCCAGTTGCTCGGCCAGCTTTGCCTTGTCCTGCTCGGTCTCGGTGGCGATTTGCTCCCAGAGCTGGCGTTCCTCGCTGACAGCCGAGAGTTGACTTCTTGCAGCCTTCAGCGCGTCCGACACCTTCTCGCCATTGGCCATGTGGTCGGCAACGGCTTGGCGCAGCGACGCCAACTCGCGCTTCAGGTCTGCGGATTCGTCTGCGGGCGGTGAAGGCGGGATGAACGGGCCAGAGCGATAGTCGGCTGCCTTAAAGGTACGGTGGAACCACAGGCTGAGTTGCCAGGACAGCTTGAGCGTGGCCAGCGCCTTGGCATGGTCCCCCTCCAGCGCGTGGCTGGCGGCATTGCCGGTGACCCGAATCTGGTCGAACAACTGCCTGACCTCGCGCGGCAACAGGCCCTCGCCTTGCAGGCGGCGGATCAGGTCGTACTGGCTCTCTTCCTGAGAGACGTAGAGGCCACCACGAGCAGCGAGCGACTGGGCCAGCAATTCAGCGTGCTGCCGCAGCTTGAGCAAGCTGGTGTTGGGGTCTTCGGAGAAATAGCGCTCTGCCAGCGCCCCCAGGCGCCAAAGCTGCGGCTCGTACGCGCGCAGCATGTCGAAATTCGAGCGTATCGCTTCTGGCATTCCGGCTCTCTCCCCTACACCCCAGCCGGATCGTACGTCAGCCAGGTGGTGGGGGACGGACTCAGAAGCTCTCCGAGGAGAACGGAATCGAAGGCCGTGCGGTTAACGCGGGCTGGCGGCAGTCCGCTCGGATCTTGGCGGCGCCATGCCTGCTGACGAGGCTGCCGCCGATTTTCGCGGACGCGAAAATGTGCCGTGGCTGGCTGAAGCCGGGTTCAAGGTGCGCCGCGTTCCCGATTTTCGCGCCCGCGAAAATCAGCCGACCTGCGCCCCAGCGAGGGGATGCGCCTACGGCCTGCGCTGAAGAACTCCCGCGCGCTTTCTCAGGCCGCCTGCCGCCAGGCGCGCACCTGAGCCCCGTATTCCTCTCGTATGCGCGCAATCTCGGCTTCGTCCGTCAGCCGCAGCGCTCGCCGCTCGGTCTGCAGGCGGGCTAAGTCAGCTTCCAGCTCGGCGGCCCGCTCTGGGGCTGGCGAGCTGGTGTGCAGCTCGCTGATGCGAATGGCGATCAGGTGGCCAATGCACTCCCGTGCAGCCTCAAAGGCGATGGCTTGTTCCTGGGTCCATGGCATGGCGGTGTCTCAGTGCGGTTGGGCGTCGATGACCCGTAGTGTGCCTTCGGCCGCGAGCACGCGCAGTGCGCGCGGGGTGTGGAGTCGTTCGCCGTTGACCAGAGCGGCCAGCTTGGGCACAGCATCGATCACGGTCGGCTGGGTTGCCCATGCCGGGCGGTCGGCCAGGCGGAAGGTGAAGTTGACCAGGAACTCGCCGGGCTTGGCTGTCTTGGTGATGGCCTGGATCTGGTCGGCCTGCATGGTGCCCGCGCAAAGCCGGCCCTCTTGTTGGCGGGTGACGGCCAAGCCCACCGACTTGCCAGTCTGTTCGGCGAACCACTGCTCTGCACCGCTGGCGACGGCGAAGGTCTTGCCGCTGCCTTCGGCTTTGGACTGAAGGACGCCCGCACCTTCCAGCGCCACGAACTGCCGCCCCACGCCGTGGGTCAACTCCATGGCGTTCAGCACGGCGGGGAACTGCTTGCCCAGACCGAAGCACGCGGCGCCACTGGCGGCCAGGTATTGGTCTATCGCCGAGCGGAAGTCGGCTTCGCTGGGTGCCCGGTCACTGCAGGCCGAGAGCAGGGCGATGGAAATGGCGAGTGCGATCTTTGATTTCATGAGAATCCCTTTTGAGGGGTGGATTCTCCGGCGGGTCTCGGTGATTCGCAATTGCGAAATAGCGTGTTTTGCAGATGCAAAATAGGGCGTCTTGCAGAATTATTGTGACGGGTTGATACCGGGCTGGTTGCCTCAGATCGTGTCGCCGGATTCCTGGCTGTACTCGGCCGCGCTAGCAATTTCGGATAGCCGCTGAACCGCCTATCCTGCCCTCGGATTCATTTTGCTAGCAAACGGCGGCGCCAACGCCTATCCTGCCCTAGATACTTCATCTCCCAGCGGCCCATGTTCATGCAGTCAAGCTCGATCACGGTCTGCACACGTGATGAATACAGTTTGACCACTGTCGACCAATAACGCGCCTACTCCGCGAATACAGTCTGAATACACCTTGAATACGTGTTGGACATAGATTGCGCTGATTTACTTGGTTGCCTTGCTTTGGCGACTCCTGCGACGTTTATTTCTTGGGCTGGAGTCACCATAATGACCGCCTGCTTCATAACTCAGGGATCGTGATGGTCTACTACCTCTTGGCCGCAGTTGCGGTCTTATTGACCACCAGCATGGTTTGGCTCAGATACCTCCGGAGAATCTCCGGTGGTGGACTCGGCCAGGCCTTGTCACCCACCTTGGCGGGGGTGGGCTTGCACCACGTGATGTTGTCGCTTGGCGCCTTGTTTGCGGTGCGGCAGCTCTACCTGGCGACGCTGGGCCTGTCTGATTCGCCCGCTGCGCTGCCCGGTGCTCTGGCGCTGTTCGCAGGCCTGGCAGTGCTGTGCATGAAGTCGACGGCCGCATTGCCTGCCAAGTCGGCACTGGCCGCTGAAAGGACCTGACCATGGCCGACTTCCACTTCTACACCGACACCTTCTCGCGCGTCTCCACGGTGCTGGACACCTACGTCAGCGAAACGGCTGCGTCGGCCATGGCCTCGTTCTCTGGCGTGGTCTACAGCATGCTGATGGTCTACATGATGCTGTGGGGCTGGTCGACGCTGCGCGGCATGATCAATGAGCCCATCACCGATGGCGTGACCCGAGTCGTGCGCTTGTCGGTCATCGCTGGCCTGGCGCTGAACATGGGCATCTACAACGCCTACATCAAGGACTTCCTCTGGAACAGCCCCGAGGCCCTGGCTGCCGTGGTCGCCGGAGGCTTCGCGGATGGCACCAGCAACGTGAACTTCCTGGACGTGCTGTTCGGCAAGATCTATGAGTTTGGCGCCGGCTACATCGAGAAGGCCAATGCCAGCGCTGGCCTCGTGCCGGACGTCGGGTTGCTGGCGGCTGGCTGGTCCGTGTGGATTGTGGGCGTGGTGGCCACGCTGTACGGCGCGTTCCTGCTGCTGCTGTCCAAGACCTTCCTGGCGCTGCTGTTGGCCGTGGGCCCGCTGTTCGTGATCGGTCTGCTGTTTGAGGGCACCAAGCGCTTCTTCGAGTCCTGGCTGGGGCAGGTCCTGAACTTCGTGTTCATGGTCATGCTCACGGCCGGCGTCATCAAGATGCTGTTCGTGATCATCAGCAGCTACCTGGACCTGGTGTTCACCGGCTACGGCGATGCCGGCGGCGCCGACCCAGGCTTTGAAGGCATCTTCCCGCTCCTGGCGCTGTGTGGCGTGAGCGTGCTGGTGTTGATGCAGGTGCCTTCTGTGGCGTCGGCCCTGGGCGGCGGCGTTGCGGTTTCCACGCTCAATGCGGCTGCATGGGCCTACGGCAAGGCTGGTGGCGCGGTGTCCTCCATGCGGCCGACCAACGTACGCAGGGCCATGCTGCATGCCCGCTCCGATGTCCGCATCGCGCGCAACGCCGCCCGGGCAGTAGGCGCTGCGCCCCTGGCGGTCTATCGCCGCGTCACGGGTGGCACCGGCAACCGGCTGAAGCGCGCCGCCTGACTGGCCAAGATTTTCGCGCCCGCGAAAAAGCGCTGGGCGACCTGAGCAACCGCAACCCCAAGGAGCCTCCATTCATGGCCCGACTCTTTCGAACCCTGTTCCTGACGCTGTGCGTGCTCGCCACGCCCCCCTCCAAAGCCGGTATTCCTGTGATTGACAACGCGAACCTGCAGAACTCGATGCAACAGGTGATCGCCTGGGGCTCGCAGTACGCCCAGATGGCCCAGCAGTACCAGCAGCTGGTGCAGCAATACAACCAGGCCGTCAGCACCTTCAACAGCCTGAACGGCGTGCGCGGCATGGCCGACCTGGTGAACACGCCAGCCCTGCGGCGCTACCTGCCCAACGAGTGGAGCGAGGCAATGAACCTGCTGCAAAGCCCGGGCGGCTACACCAACCTTCAGGGCTCCATCAACGCCCTGAGGGCGGCCAACCGCATCGCCGGCATCGAGGACACCACCCTCAACCCCAACAGTGCCGCAGGCCGAGCGATGGTGGGCGCACAGAACCAGACCGCCCTTAATCGCGCCTTGGGCGAGGAGGGCTACAAGCAGGCCAGCGAGCGCATCGCCGCCATCCAAACCCTGATCGACAAGGTGAACGGCGCGCCCGAGCAGAAAGATGTGCTCGACCTGCAGGCCCGCATCCAGTCGGAGCAGGCCATGGTGCAGAACGAAAGCGTGAAGCTGGCCTTGATGGCTCAGCTGCAGCAGGCCCAGCGCGACATCCAGGCGCAGCAGGCGCGGGAGGTGTCGATCAAGGCCCTGCGGGGCTCGCCGCCGCCGAGGTTCTGATGTTATCGGGCGGGTGCGAGCGCTGCCACGCTGACGTGAAGCCGGGCCTCGCGCCCGGCTTTGTCATCTCGGTCAAACAAAGCCTAGAGATCGCTCGCCGCTGGGCATCACCCGGGGGCACCTGCAGAGCCCCCGAGCGAGCCCGCCAGCGTACTCAATGCAGCAGCGTCAAGGGTCCGCTGCGCCGCGATCCTCACCCGGTCCTGGCCTTCGGCCAGGCTGCGGCTTGCGACCGCGCCCTTGACTCGGCGCCCGAACCGTAGGGCGGCATATCGGCGGCTCGAACCGGAAGGGTCCCACAACGCCATGAATGCCCTGGCTTAGGGAATCTAACCTCAAAATCTATTGTATCCAAATAAACTGCGCGCAAATTACTGTCGGTTACCTCTATTGCTGCTGCACGATACGCTCTTTTCGCAAATAGATTGAAATAAATCGATGGCCTTTTGGATGTCGTCCCATTCAGTGTACCTGCCGGGTGAGTCGGGACGAGCTGTCAGTGCTTTCAAAATGGCGTCGCGCGACGACTCAGATAATCTCCAAGCGAGTTGTGGATTGGGGAAGGTGCGTGAGCCGTATCCTACGCTCGGTCTATCAATAATTAGACTATCACTACCCGACTTCGGGCTATTGGAATCGCGCAATAAACGGCCCAGGCGCACATCCACCCAGCTACCTATGGAATTATCTTTAATTCCGTCATCGATACGCATTTCTTGTAGGTAGTCCTTCATCTGACGCTCCGCGGTCAATCCCCGTGCCTCACGAGCACTCAGCACTGCATCGATCGGTACTAGCGACTCTGTCTTCATGAGAGAGTTATCTATAAGGCTGTCAATAGGTGTGGTTTCGCCCATCATGGCTCGCAATTCGCGAGTGTCATAAGAACGGGCAGCCGGCCAAATTGACCCGAATCGGCGCTCTCCACTTGGCTGTATATCCGAACTCTCTCCGTCATTTGCGATCGATGGGTATGGCGAATTGGTTGCGGCTTGATATAATAGATACTCACGGTCAAGCGGATCATTTCCCAAGTCAAGCGGGTCGTTTACAAGAGATAGACCAAGTATGTGAAGCTTAATTCTATTGGATAATCTACCAGAGGCTCGTAGTCGTCTCCAGCTGTCGCGAATGGCCTTTATCGTTTCAAGCGCAGTGGTTGCTCCAAAATTCTCGACGTATCCGCCATCAACAACTTGGCCCCAAATTACACTTGGAACACTTGGCCAGTCGTGATCCTCATCTCCCCATCCGTGCCACTCCCACTGCCTCGCGAAATATGCCTCCCAAGCCCACTTGTCCGGAGAGCTGACGATTGTGGCTGCTGGACTGAGAAAGGTGAATCGAGCACTGAGATGTATAGCGGTGGCCAATGGCATATCACGAATTCCATGTAATGAGCATCGACTTCTTGCGATGTAAGCGTCAGGATGCCATGCATTTGATAGCGCAGTGCCGCTAACCAGGAACCGCTTGCCGGAGTTGATTTCAGTCGCGTTGAATATGATTAACGGCGGCTCGATATTGCCCAGATCAGTCAATCTCCCAAGTCCTTCTGTAGAGGACTGTATTCCTTCGCTCGCAAAGGACGCAATGGCAGCGCTCCAGGCTAGATTCCAACTTTCTTCCAATATCTGGTCACGAGTGGCCCCAGGTATCTTTGCTGGGAAAAGAAGCTGCGCTGCATCGTGCAACAGCATGCCGCCGATAACTGGTCCAAAAAAGTCATGGCTATAAAATCGGTTCAAGAGTTCGAGGCTGGCCATTTCTCTGCCGGGGCCGAAGATTGCTCGCGCTTTCGCCCAGGTCGCAATACCCAGGCTGGCACCCGATACTGTACTTGCCGCAAAAATGTAGTCGCCGAATTTTCCATTAGTTCTGCGATCGAGCTGATTAAGGGACTTTGCGGTGAATTCAGCAGCCCGTATCCCACCGCCTGAGCTAGTTGCGATGATTAGAGGAATCGTTTCTTCTGCGGTTGACTCGCCTTGTTTAATAGTTCTTGCATTAATCCAGTTCAATAGTCGCAGATCTAGTTCATTGGTGGTTTCAAGGCGTTCAGTTCTAAAGCATTGACTAAGTGATTTGCTGTTTTCCGAGAAGAGTGACTTGGGATCTGGTTGGCTTGCCAGTGATGGTATTTTATGGTTGTCTACCGAGTGTCCAAATATGAGTACTAGAAGAAATGGTGCGGCAGCTAACGAAGGGGCGCCCAATCGCTGTGGCAAAACCACAAAAAATAATGACATCATCGTCGCCCAGAAGGTGCAGATAGATGCAATCACTCCGACCGAGCCGATTTCTTGTGCTGCAATAACTGGACTATAAAGGAGCGATGAAATGGCAACTAAGGAGATCGATAGTGTGAATAGTGTTGATCTCTTTGTTATACACGATATGCCGTGTTCTGACTGTTGTTGAAGGAATCTATTTATTAGCCATCTCGCTGAGGATCTGTGGCGAAATAGGAGTAAGGCTGAGGCTAGAAATGGAATTATTCGTAGCCATATGTCGGGCGATAAGTGGTGCGCGTCACTTATCGCTTCATATATCGTGTACGAGTGGTGAACGGCGCTTGAGCTTATGTCTCTTGGGAAGTGTTCGGGTGGGATGAATAGCAGAAGACTAAACGTCGCCAAGAGGATGATAGGGTAAGTTGATAGTATTAGCCAGTGAGGTCTTGCGAGCGATTCTTGTCCTTTCGATATTGTGGATCTTGGTGAGAATTGGTTTTTGCTGATGCTATTTCCTAGTGTGACAAAGGCAATTATGCTCCCCAGGGCAAGGATCGATATTATGCTGCAGCCTCGATAGAATAGTATTGCTTTTAGATCTCTTGTTGGTGCAATGGCATTATGTACATCTTCAAGTTGGTCTGCTAGTATTAACATGAAGAATGGGGCCGCTGCGCAAGTCGCTAGGTAAGCAGGAGCCAGTGTTAGGAGATATTTCGCTTCCTTGTCTTCCGAGCGAATTCTGGAGAAGTTGGATAGTGTGTTCTTTATTGGTTGATTGCTAAGAATTCTGGAGATATTGAAAATTGAGATAGCAAAGATGCTTGCGATTGACAATAGATAGACTTTGGAGTGGCCTTGTAGAATTTCGTTTGGGCCGTTATAGTAGTTTCCCATCCAGTAGTCTTGCAGCAGTTCTTCCCCTTGGCTGGAAATGAACAGTGTTCCATTGAAAATCAGGATTCCTAGTATTGGGTAGATGTTTAGCAGGACGAGGGATGCAAGTAGTTGGATCCGCCATACCATGCCGCCTAGGAGAGAAGTTATATAATTCATTGCCTGCCCGAGAAGCAAGATTTGACTCTAATTTAGGTTTGCGCAAGATTCGGCCTCGAATGGCAGTGCGCTGAACCGATTTGCATTTGATGCGCTCGTTCGCAAATTCGCAGCCTTTGCACGCCTCAGGGCTGCAGAATTGAGGGTGGCCTGGCTCATCTGCCTTGCAGCAGAGGCACTCATTTCATCACTGCGGTGAGTTTCATTCACTAGCCACCTGTTGACTAGCGCAATCAGCGTATGCGGTCGCGACGTTTGCTTGGCCGATGCTCGGATGGGCAACTCTGCATGTCCTAACTGGAGTCTGAAGATTCGGCCCTGAACTTCTATGCGAGCAAGGACGCCTGTTTGGACCTTCTTTTTGTTCGACCTGTCGAGCTTTCGGATTAGTGAGGTCCAGCACCCTGCGAGAGTTCGGGCGTATGGCGCTGTGCCAAGTTACCTTTCCGCTAGCTAGGAGACGCCTGCTTGCTCCTCGGTAGCCGTGTTCTGCAAAGACGACGCGCCTGTTGACGCTGTTCTTAGTGAACCCTGGCGCTGCAATCAGGGGGGCGCCTACGAGCTTCGCGCTCTTGGCGTTGCGCAACTCATTGCCGGTTCGCAGGATCTTTACGGCTGGCTTGTGCTTCCTCAGCGAGTCCCTTAACGACTGGATCGTGGTCGTGTCGGACGGCTGTTCGTCCCAGTCTTCCTGCCTTACGAACTCACGGAGCACCGGCATGTCATGCAGCGCGCCTTCCAGCGCCGTGTCGCTCAGCACGAACCACTGCAGCATGAGGTGGATGCGCAGCCTGGTCTTTGTCGAGAACGGCGGGCTTCGGCGCCTGCGTTGCGGGAGACTCTGCGACACCAGGTCTACAAACTCGGTCCATGGAATGACCTTCTCCATATCGGCCAGGAACTCCCGGCGCCGCGTTTGCTTGACCCTCAGTCCCAAACCCAGGTTGTGCTGCTTCATGGTCCCTATCGTATCAGGGCTTCACGTCGGTGCCAAGTGCGGCTTGGGCCGATTTATGCAGACCTTCCCTTGTAGATTAGGGAGAGATTAGAAATAGATTAGCGATCTTGGCTGGTTGAAAAAGCTGTTTGTAATCAACGGGTTGCAGTCGCCTTGCGGGTAATGTGCACTGACTCTGTCCCCCGCAATTTCAGGTCCAGTCCCCCGGATGTTGAGGGCTCTATCCCCCCTCGGCGGACTCTGTCCCCCGCTGAAGTCGGGTTCTGTCCCCCCGACTTGTCCACAGCCGTTCGCGACATCAACTTGTTGAGTTGCCGCCCGCCGGACCGCGCGCCGGCTCGGGCTGAATTCACCTGCAGAAGGCCGGCCTTGTCGATGGTCCAGCTGAAGGTCAACCCGGCCTCCCGGCTTGTCGCTTGGACTGCTTGCAGTGCCGGGACGAGGCTGTCGTCACGCCAGCCCAGCAGCGCTTTGCGGTGCGCGGCCACTGTGAGTCCACCGCCGCCACATGCGCTACCGCACAGTTTGTGCAGAGTCTGCAGCTTTATCGGAAACGGCTGCTCGTGACTGGCATAGAACCCGTGGACCCATTGGGCAAGCGGATGGCCCCGGAGGGCCTGCCGGATGCGCCAGTCCAGCCAGGTGTAGCTGCTGCTGCCGAACAGAGCCTTCATGGCGGGGCTGATGATCAGCACGTAGTGGCCGGTGCGCTCATCCCGGAAGTAGTCGCCGATCAGGGAGCCGACGTAGACGTGTGGGCCGTTGCGGATCTCCACGGCGGTGGCCTTCAAGCGGATCAACACCTTGCGCAGCCAGTCCCGGTCGCTCTTGCCGATACTGTGGCCATCGGGGCCGCCTCGGCCGATCAGGCGCAGGAAGCCACGCTCGGTGAACCGAACGTGGTCGCCGAGCGGTTGTTCGCGGGCCAGGTGCAGGGCGCCGGCAAAGACATCGAAGTCCGACTGGTCGAGGCGGGCGCCGGTGTAAATGATTTCCACGCCGCCGTAGGACGCGATGGCCTCACGCTCCAGATAGCGGCGTTTGCCGCGTTTGATGGCCCCGAAGAGCGCCGAACGCAGCATGGGGTTGGGCGCGCCGCGTTTGCTGTCGGGCCACAGCGGCAACTGGTTGGGGCGTCCTTCGGCCAGCTCCTGGGCTCGGCGGCGAATGCGCTCCATGGCGCTGCCTGGCTGCGCCAATGGGCGCTCGCCGTGGTGGGGGCTCGCCATGTTCAGGCCCGGCGTGCAGGGGAGGGCGCCGCAGCGGCCGATGCGCGCTGCTTGGCCAACTGCTGGGCCTTGGTGGGGCGGCCACGGCGCGGGGCGGGGGACAGATCCGGTCGCTGCATGGCGGGCGCTGGGGCCTCGCAACGCACGTGCTGGCCAATCCAGGCTTGGACATCCTCGATCCGCCACAGCAGGCGCTTGGTGCCTGGCAGCCGGCAGATCGGCGGCAGGGATTGCGGGTTGCGGGTGGAGTCGCTGCGGATGCTGGCGACCGATTTGTGCAGGTAGGTGGCGAGTTCTTCAACCGTGAGCAGAGCTTGCATGTGCGTGATCAGTCCGGGCCACGTCGACCGGGGTCGGCATGGCACGGATGAGTACGCGGCAGTCCGGCCTTCTCGTCGGGATCTGGCTGGCTCTGCCGAGCTGGCCGGGGAGACGACCGGACGGGGTTGTGCCCCGCATGAACTGCTTTCCCAGGAGCGCTGCGCGTGGTTTCCGGCCTCATCCTGACCGGCGGCGGCACTCTCTCAGGCGATGCCTGTCGGCATCCTTTCTGCTGGCCAGCTACTTCCGCTTTTCGCGGGCCAGGTGCTGAACGGTACGCGGCTTTGGCTGTTCGACCGTGGCGGTGCATGGACACCACGCTCGTTGCTTGCTGTTTTCACCAAAGCGCTTGAACGCCCTCAGCGCAATGAGCCGGATGGTACACGCAGAGTGCGGCAATGTGCGGCACTTGGCCCGGGTGGCGGTTGAGGCGGCTTGCCACAAACTCGCCACAGCGCGAGTGCAAAAACCTGCTTCCAAGAGCAAAACAGCGCGCAACACTGCAAGGCGTAACGCGTTGATTTGACTGGATAAGTTGGTGGAGACGAGGAGGATCGAACTCCCGACCTTCGCATTGCGAACGCGACGCTCTCCCAGCTGAGCTACGTCCCCATGAGCAACGCGCAGTATAGCATTGAGCATCGCCCCGACCGCGCCGGTCGACACGCAGGAGATGCCGCTTGAACGCCTTCGATCCCGTCTGGCTGGACCAGCAGTACAACAACCGGGCCCGCATCCCCGAGCATGCACAGTTGTTCGAGCGCTGGCGGCAGGCCTCGGCGCTGGCTCGGCAGCAGTTGAACTGGCGGAGCGACCTGGCCTACGGCGATGCGCCGACGCAGACGCTGGACGTGTTTCTGGCCGAGCGCCGTGACGCGCCAGTGCTGATCTTCATCCACGGCGGATACTGGCGTTCGCTGGACAAGGCCGACCACAGCTTCGTTGCGCCGGCCTTTGTGGCCGCAGGAGCGCATGTGGTGGTGCCGAACTACAGCCTGTGCCCATCGGTGGGCATTGCTGACATTGCGCTGGAGATGACCCGCGTCGTGGCCTGGACCGTGGCCCATGCGGGCGAGCTGGGCATGGATCCGGCGCGCATCGCGTTGGCTGGCCACTCGGCCGGCGCGCATCTGGCGGCGATGTTGCTGTGCTGCCGCTGGAAGGATGTGGACCCCGCGTTGCCGCCGCAGCCGCTGGCGGGCGCGCTGGGCATCTCGGGCCTGTATGACCTGGAGCCGCTGCGTCACGCCCCGTTCATCCGCGACGACCTGCGCCTGAGCGAGCGCGATGCCTGGCGGCTGAGCCCGGCCTTCTACCCGCGCCCGCGCAAGCCCTTGTACGCAGTGGCCGGCGGTGACGAGTCCGAGGAGTTCATCCGCCACAACCGCCTGATCCGCGATCAGTGGGGTCCCAGCAGCGTGCCCGTCTGCGAGACGCTGGCGCGTCACCACCACCTGGACATCCTGCACAACCTGGCCGATCCGGCTGGGCGCCTGCACGAGCTGGCCTTGCGTCTGCTGGGACTGCGCTGAAGCCTCCGTGCGGGATAACCCCCGCCTGCATAGCGCCGCCCTATGCGTGGCATTGACGGGATGCATTGGCGGCGCCTGAACCCCCTGTGATACCTTGCTTCGGTGCCTGCGGGATCATCAGGCCCGCGGCCGTCGTCAACCACTCACCAGGAGCGAGACATGGGCTTGAAGGGATCAAAGACCGAGCAGAACCTCAAGGACGCCTTCGCGGGCGAGTCGCAGGCCAACCGCCGCTACCTCTACTTCGCGAACAAGGCCGACGTGGAAGGCCAGAACGATGTGGCCGCGCTGTTCCGCTCCACGGCCGAGGGCGAGACCGGCCACGCGCACGGCCACCTCGAGTTCCTGGAGGCCGTGGGTGACCCCGCCACCGGCCTGCCGATCGGCTCGACGCGCCAGAACCTGGCCGCCGCCGTGGCCGGCGAGACCCACGAGTACACCGACATGTACCCGGGCATGGCCAAGACCGCGCGCGACGAAGGCTTTGACGAGATCGCTGACTGGTTCGAGACGCTGGCCAAGGCCGAGCGCTCGCACGCCAACCGCTACCAGAAGGCGCTCGACCAACTGGTCGACTGAGCCGGCGCTGCCGGACCCGCCCTCGCCGACGGCCGCCCAGCCGGCGGCGGGTGGCGTCTGGCCCATCGTTCGTCGCGGTTTTGCGCAGGAGTCGCTCCATGCCCCCACGCGAAGGCAACCTCGAAGCCCCGACGCGTCACCCCGTGCCCTGGCGCGAGGCCTCGTTCTACGATGAGGCCGATTGCCAGCGCGAAATGGCCCGCGTCTTCGACATCTGCCATGGCTGCCGCCGCTGCGTCAGCCTGTGCCAGTCTTTCCCCACGCTGTTCGACCTGGTGGACGCCACCGAGGACGGCGAGCTGCACGGCGTGGACGCCAAGGACTACGCCAAGGTGGTGGACCAGTGCTACCTGTGCGACCTCTGCTACATGACCAAGTGCCCCTATGTGCCGCCGCACGAATGGGGCCTGGACTTTCCGCACCTGATGCTGCGCGCCAAGGCCATCAAGTTCAGGAAGGGCGAGGTCGGTCGCGGCGAGCGCCTGCTGGCCTCCACCGATACCCATGGCCAGTTCGCCGGTATTCCGGTGGTGGTGCAGGTGGTCAATGCGGTCAACCGCACGCAGCCGATGCGTCGCCTGCTGGACAAGACGCTGGGTGTACACCCCCAGGCCTGGCTGCCCGAGCTGGCCAGCCACCGGCTGCGTTGGAGCGCGCCGAAGCAGGGCGTTGCGCAGGTTGTCACCAACGGCCAGCGCACGCCTGGCAAGGTGGCAGTGTTCGCCACCTGCTATGTCAACTACAACGAGCCCGGCATCGGCCATGACCTGCTGAAGGTGCTGGACCACAACGCCATCCCCTGGACCCTGGTCGAGAAGGAGCGCTGCTGCGGCATGCCCAAGCTTGAGCTGGGCGACCTGGAGGCCGTGGCCGAGCACAAGGCTGCCAACATTCCCGTGCTGGCGCGCTATGCGCGCGAGGGCTGGGCCATCGTCAGTGCCATCCCCAGCTGCACGCTGATGTTCAAGCAGGAACTGCCGCTGCTGTTCCCTGAAGACGAGGACGTGCAGGCCGTCAAGGCGGCGATGTTCGACCCTTTCGAATACCTGGTGGCGCGGCACAAGGACGGCCTGCTGAAGACCGACTTCTCGCGCCCGCTGGGCAAGGTCAGCTACCACATCCCCTGCCACGGCCGGGTGCAGAACATCGGCCGCAAGACAGAGGAGATGTTCAAGCTGATCGGCCAGACCGTGCAGGTGCAACTCAACACGGTCGAGCGCTGCTCGGGCCATGCCGGCACCTACGGCGTCAAGACCCCTTACCACCCGGTGGCGATGAAGATCGGCAAGCCGGTCTTCAAGGCCATGGCCAAGGACGAGCCCGATGTCATTGCCAGCGATTGCGCGCTGGCCGGGCACCACATCGCCCAGGGCATGAGCCAGGCCGGCACGCCGCCCAAGGCGCTGCAGCACCCGCTGACCCTGCTGCGCATCGCCTACGGACTCTGAACGCTTGCGCCCATGACCATCACCCGCGACACCCTGCTGACCCTGGAAGCCTATGCCCGCCAGCGCAAGGCGCTGCGCGCCGAGGCCATTGCCCATCGCCGCCTGCGCAGCATCGGCCTGGGCGAGCACATGACGCTGCAGTTCGAGGACGAGCACACCATCCGCCGCCAGATCCAGGAGATGCTGCACATCGAGAAGATCTTTGAGGACGAGGGCATCCAGGCCGAGATCGACGCCTATGCGCCGCTGGTGCCCGATGGCCACAACTGGAAGGCCACGGTGCTGCTGGAGTACCCCGACGTGCACGAGCGTCGGCGAGAGCTGGCGCGGCTGATCGGCGTCGAGGACCGGTTGTTTGTTGAGGTGGAAGGCCACGCCCGCGTCTACGCCATAGCCGATGAGGACCTCGACCGTGAAACCGCCGACAAGACCTCGTCGGTGCACTTCGTGCGTTTCGAGCTGCCCGCGGCGGCACGGCAGGCGGTGCGGGCCGGCGCCCAGGTGCGCGTGGGTTGTGACCACACGAACTACCCGGCCCACCTGTCGATCCCGGCCGAGACGCTGGCCAGTCTGGCGGGTGATCTGCGCGGCTGAAGGCCGCAAACTGGCGCCCCAGGCAGGCGCTGTTCCGCCGGGCAGGCGGTGATCCGGCCTGTTCCAATTGGGGCAGCAAGCAGGCCGGCATGAGCGCACAGACCGATTTCAGCGAGCTGGGCCCGGTGACGCCGCCGGCGCCCGAGGACTCGATCACCGCGGGCGACGACACGCTGGCGCGGCTGCTCGACCGCGTTTCGCGCCAGCCCGACTTCCCGTCGCTGGGCCAGGCGCTGTCGGGCGTGCGCCGCGTGGCGCGCTCCGAAAAGGCCCGCCTTCAACACCTGACCGAAGCGCTGATGCAGGACGTGGGCCTGTCGGCCCGTGTGCTGCGCATGGCCAATTCGGCCCACTACGGCTCGGTGGGCGCTGGCGAGATCGACACGCTCGAGCGCGCCGCCGCGGTGATGGGCTTCGTCGAAGTGGGGCGCCTGGCGCTGACCGCGCGGTTGGTGGATTCGCTGCGCACCTCGGTGCCTGGCCAGGCGCTGCGCGAGCCGTTCCTGCGGGCACTGCTGTCCGGCCAGATGGCCCATGCCCTGGCCCACAGCCAGGCCGAGGACGGCACGCTGATCGCCGTGCTGCGCAACCTGGGCCGTCTGGTGGCGGCGATGCACTTGCCCGAGGAGGCGCTGGCGGTGCAGCAGGCCAGCGCCGATGTCTCGCCCGAGGCCGAGGCGTTGGTGGCCCGTCGCCTGCTGGGCACCGACTACCACCGCCTGGGCCAGGCCGTGGCTGAGCGCTGGGGCTGGCCACCGTCTTTGCGACGGGCGATCGGTCACGGCGAGGATCCACCGCGCCACTACCCGCATTCGCGCACCGAGCAACTGCGCTGCATGGGCTGGCTGGCCAATGAGCTGACCGATGTGCTGCTCTACCTGCCGGATGCGCGCCATGACGAGGCGGTGGCCACCCTGGCCAGCCGCTTTGGCGCGGCCACCGCGCACGATGGCGACAGCCTGGCGGCCGCGCTGCAGCGGGTTCGGCCAGCGGTCGCGCCGCTGTGCGAGCAACTGGGCCTGCCGGCCGCTGCGCTGCCGCGACCGCGAATCACCGCTGCCGCCGCTGCCGCCGCCGTGCCGCTGGTCGCGCCGGCCGTGCTGCCCGAGCCGCTGCCACCTGCGCCACCGCCCCCGGCCGCGCCCGACCCGCTGCCCCGCCGCGTGCTGCTGGGCCTGCTGCGCCTGACTGGCGCGCAGCGCGCGGTGCTGTGCTGGCGCCGTGGCCGCGCGGGTGAGCTGGTCGGCGAGCAGGGCCTGGCCGAGGGCATCGATCCCGGCCACAGCCACTTCCTGGTGCCGCCTGACGACGACCAGGACCTGTTTTCGCTGCTGTGCCGACGCGGCGCCGACACCTGCATTGACGACACCGCCGACCCGGCGATCGCGCGCTATCTGCCGCACTGGTGGCGCAGCCGCATCGGCGCGCGCAGCCTGCTGCTGCTGCCGATGCGCCACGAAGGTCAGGTGCTGGGCCTGCTCTATGCCGACGCGCCGCGTGCGGCCAGCCTGCGGCCCGACGAGGCCACGCTGGCGCGGCTGCGCGCCTGGCGTGACGAGTTGCTGCAGGAGCGGCTGGGCTATCGTTCGGCCCCATGACGATTCTGCTGGCCCCGATGGAGGGGCTGCTCGACCACGACCTGCGCGAGGTGCTGACCCGGGTGCCCGGTATCGACCGCTGCGTCAGCGAGTTCATCCGCGTGACCGACCAGGTGCTGCCGGCCCGCGTGTTTCTGCGCATCTGCCCCGAACTGGGTCGCGGCGGGCGCACCCGCTCGGGCGTGCCGGTGCGCCCGCAATTGCTGGGCTCCGACCCGGCCTGCCTGGCCGACAACGCCGCCGTGCTGGCCACGCTGCAGCCGCCGGGGATCGATCTGAACTTCGGCTGCCCGGCCAAGGTGGTCAATCGCCACGGCGGCGGCGCCATGCTGCTGGATGACCCCGAGGGCCTGACCCGCATCGTGGCGGCGGTGCGCCGCGCCGTGCCGCCCGAGATCCCGGTCTCGGCCAAGATGCGCCTGGGCACCGACGACGACCGCCGTGCGGTGGAATGTGCGCAGGCGCTGGCCGATGGCGGTGCCGCCGAGATCGTCGTGCATGCCCGCACCCGCGCCCAGGGCTACCGGCCGCCGGCGCACTGGGCGCGCATCGCCGACCTGCGCGCTGCGGTGGCCGTGCCGCTGGTGGCCAATGGCGAGATCTGGAGCGTCGAGGACGCGCAGGCCGCCCGGGCCGCGTCAGGCTGCCATGCGCTGATGATCGGCCGCGGCCTGGTGGCCGACCCGTCGCTGGCGCTGCGCCTGGCGCAGGGCTCGGACGCGCTGCTGGACGAGGCCACGCTGGGCGACATGCTGCACCATTACTGGGCGCAGATCTCGCAGCGGGTGGAGCCGCGCCACCGCGCAGGGCGTGTCAAGCAGTGGCTGAACTTTCTGCGTCGGCGCTATCCGCGTGCCGAGCAGGCCTACCAGGCGCTGCGGGCGCACAACGACAGCCGCCACTTCGGCCTGGCGCTGGCGCAGTGGTTTCCGCTCACCGGTGGTCACGAAGCGGCCGTCGCCCCCCGATAGAATCGCGGCTTTCCTCCCTGCGGTGCCCCGGTGGCACCGGCTGACGATTCATGGCCGTTTCCTCCCGGGCCGGCGCCGCGGCGGCGCTTGAGCTCAAGAGCGCCACGCTGGACCTGCTGGCGCTGCAGCTGAAGACCCTTGACCTGAACGAACTCGACGCGGCGCTGTCGGCGCTGGTGGGCGATGGCCCCGCCGCCTTCGACAACGAGCCGGCCTGCCTGGACCTCTCGGCGCTGTCCCCGGACGCCGAGGCCCCCGACTTACATGCGCTGACGCAGCGCCTGGCGCAGCACGGCCTGCGCCTGGTGGCGGTGCGTGGCGGCCAGGTCGCCTTCACGGAGGCGGCGCGCGCGGCCGGCCTGTTCGAGGCGGCGCCCGCCGCCGCCCCGCGCGCAATGGCTCCGGCACCGGCGCCTGCGGCCGAGCCGGTGGCCCCGGCGCCGGTCGCGGTGGCGCAGCCGGTGCCGGCGCTGATCATCGACAAGCCGCTGCGTTCCGGCCAGCAGGTCTATGCCCGCGGCGGTGACCTGATCGTGCTGGCGGTGGTCAGCTTTGGCGCCGAAGTCATTGCCGACGGCAGCATCCACGTCTATGCGCCGCTGCGCGGCCGCGCCATTGCCGGCGCGCGTGGCGACACCAGCGCGCGCATCTTCGCCGCGCAAATGGAGCCGCAACTGGCCTCGGTGGCCGGCATCTGGCGCAATTTCGATGCCGACCTGCCGCCCGAGGTGGCCGGCAAACCCGCCCAGGTGCGCCTGGACGGCGAGTCGCTGCGCATCGAGCCGCTGAAGTTCTGATTCATTTCCAACGCATCTCCTGAAAGGACGAAGAGCGATGACCAAGATCGTCGTGGTGACCTCCGGCAAGGGTGGGGTCGGCAAGACCACCACCAGCGCCAGCTTCGCCTCCGGCCTCGCCCTGCGCGGCCACAAGACCGCCGTGATCGACTTCGACGTCGGCCTGCGCAACCTCGACCTGATCATGGGCTGCGAACGCCGCGTGGTCTACGACCTGATCAACGTGATCCACGGCGAGGCCAACCTGAACCAGGCGCTGATCAAGGACAAGCAGTGCGACCAGCTGTTCGTGCTGGCTGCCTCGCAGACGCGCGACAAGGACGCGCTGACGGTGGAGGGCGTCGAGAAGGTGCTGAACGACCTCGCGGCGATGGGCTTCGAGTACATCGTCTGCGACTCGCCGGCCGGCATCGAGACCGGCGCACTGATGGCCATGCACTTTGCCGACGAGGCGCTGGTGGTGACCAACCCCGAGGTCTCCTCGGTGCGCGACTCTGACCGCATCCTGGGCATCCTGGCCAGCAAGACGCGCCGCGCCATCGAGGGCCGCGAGCCGGTCAAGGAACACCTGCTGATCACGCGCTACAACCCCAACCGCGTGGACACCGGCCAGATGCTGTCGATCGACGACATCCGCGAGATCCTGCGCATCGAGCTGATCGGCGTGATCCCCGAGAGCGAGAATGTGCTGGACGCATCCAACCAGGGCCTGCCGGCGATCCACCTCAAGGGCACCGAGGTGGCCGAGGCCTATGGCGATGTGGTGGGCCGCTTCCTGGGTGAAACGCACCCGATGCGCTTCACCGAGGCGGCCAAGCCGGGCTTCTTCAAGCGCATCTTTGGCGGGAGGTGAGCACCATGTCCTTCCTCTCCTTCCTGCTGGGCGAGAAGAAGTCCACGGCCAATGTGGCCAAGGAGCGCCTGCAGATCATCCTGGCGCACGAGCGAAGCGGCCGCAACCCGGGCCAACCGGATTACCTGCCGCAGCTCCAGCGTGAGCTGGTGGCGGTGATCTCGAAGTACGTGAAGATCAACCCGGACGACATCAAGGTCCAGCTGGAGCGCCAGGACAACCTGGAGGTGCTCGAGGTCAAGATCGAACTGCCCGAGCAAGGCCGGCAGCCGGCCTGAGTGGCAGGATGCGGTCTCAGGCCGCGTCCAGCACCGCGCGCAACTCGTCTTCCCAGATGGCGAGTTCGTCCTCGTCGATGGCCAGCCAGTGCAGCGCGGCGCCGTGGTGGCCCGACCAGTCGGCGTCCGGGTCCAGGCCCTCATGGCGGCGCATCAGGTGCTCGGCCACCAGGCCGGCGGCCACCAGGGTGTGGACCTCGGGCTCGGTGTCTTCCGAGCCCAGCATGTCCAGGTCGTGGTGGCGCCGGATGGCGGCCATCACCTCGGGTGCCAGGCGCCAGACCCGGGCCACCAGCGCACCGACCACGGCATGGTCGGTGCGGTGGTTGGCGTTCTCGGTCGCCACATAGGAACGGTCGATGCGCGCACCGGCCTCGACGATTGTCGAGCCGTAGCCCTTGACGCTTTGCAGCATCACCGGTGTGCCGACATGGCAGAACAGGCCGTAGGTGTGCGCCAGATCGGCCGACATGCCCGGCAGGCGGCGGGCGATGAAACCCATGGCGTTGGCCCGCTTGGCGGCGCGCTCCCAGAAGCGCTTGAGATGCGGCGACTGCAGCGGCAAGCTGCGCTGCAGCAGGAAGGCGGCCATCTCGGCAGCGGTGCGCTCCAGGCCCAGGCGGTTCATCGCCTGGCCGATCGTCTGCACCGGCTGGCCGGTCAGGTAGGCGGGAGAGTTGGCAACGCGGATCAGTGCCGCCGACATCGCCACGTCGCTGCCAACGATGCGGGCCACCTCGGTCAGGTCAGGATCGACCTGCGCCATCGCGTCGCGCAGACGCTGCAGCAGCGCCGGGCAGGGCGGAATGATGATGGTCCGGAGCGGGCCCGTGTCACGCGCCTGGTCCAGTTCGACCTGGATCTGGCGCATGCCATGGCGCAGGGGAGCGGTGCTGAGGGTATCGGCCGGCATGCCGACAAGATACCCGGCCTGGCCCGGACCGATCCCGGGAAATGCCTGGGAGGGGCCCCGGTAATCAGGCGCCCAGCAGCGCGGCGATGCCGGCCTTGGCGATCTGGGCGTCCTCGATCGACTTGACGCCGCTCACGCCCACCGCACCGGCCACCTGACCGTCGACGACGATGGGCACGCCGCCTTCCAGGATGCCGTCCAGGTCCGGCGCGCTGAGGAAGGCCGTGCGGCCGTCGTTGATCATTTTCTCGAGCACCGCGGTCTCCCGCTTGGCGAGCGCGGCGGTGCGGGCCTTGGCCGGGGCCATGCGGGCCGACATCGGCGGTGCGCCGTCGAGGCGGAAGTGACCCAGCAGGTGGCCGCCGTCGTCGCAGACGGCGATGCTCACCGCCCAGCCATTGGCCAGGGCTTCGGCCTTGGCGGCGTTCAGCACGGTGATCACGTCGTCGTGGGTGAGGCAGGGCTTGGTGTTCATGGCATGGCAGGGTGAGGACACAGATGCCCGAGAGTATCGACCGCGGCGGCGCAGGGATTGCCTGTGGCCAGGTCAGGACTGAATCGACCTGGTTTCAGCCCGTCAGCAGCCGGTGCACCAGCTCCGCCGTGGTGCTGGCCCCCACCTTGCGCATCAGCCGCGCGCGGTAGACATCCACCGTGCGCGGGCTGATGCCCAGCTTCTTGCCGATCTGCTTGCTGGTGGCGCCGTCGATCAGCAGCGCGGCGATCTCGCGCTCGCGCGGCGTGAAGTCGACCTTCAGAACGCGCCGTGCCGACAGGTCCTCGAAGCTCCAGATGCCGGCGGCATGCGGGTCGGTGGCCTCCAGCGCGCGGCCGCTGACGTGGCACCAGAAGAGCTCGCCATCCACCCGCTTCATCACCCGGTCGTCGGCATAGCGGCCGTCGCGGTCCAGGCTGGCGACGATGCGCTCGCCGGTGCGCAGGTACTCCTCGGTGCTGGGGTAGAGCAGCTCGAAGGATTGGCCGATCAGTTGCTCGCGCTCGGCGCCGAACATCGCCAGCAGGTGCTGGTTGCAGTCCACCATCTGGCGGTGGCGCGAGATCACCAGGCCCACAGGGGCCAGGTCAAAAGCGGTGCGGTAGTCCAGCGCGATCATGGCTCGGCCTTAAGCAATCTGACGTACTGACTACGTAATGTGTTACGTAGTACCCTTCGCTCCCATCCGAACAAGCCCGGAGGCTTTTCTCATGAACAAGGTGTACCCGAGCGCGGCTGCTGCGCTGGACGGCATCGTCCACGACGGCCAGTTGATGGCGGTGGGCGGCTTCGGCCTGTGCGGCATCCCCGAGGCGCTGATCGACGCGCTGCAGGCCAGTGGCAAGAAGGACCTGACGGTCATCTCCAACAACGCCGGTGTCGACGGTTTCGGCCTGGGCAAGCTGCTGGCCACGCGGCAGATCAAGAAGATGATCTCCAGCTATGTGGGCGAGAACAAGGAGTTCGAGCGCCAGTACCTCAGCGGCGAGCTGGAGCTGGAATTCACGCCCCAGGGCACGCTGGCCGAGAAGCTGCGCGCCGGCGGCGCCGGCATCCCGGCCTTCTTCACCAAGACCGGCGTGGGCACGATCGTCGCCGAGGGCAAGGAAACCCGCGAATTCGATGGCGAGACCTACGTGATGGAGCGCTCGCTGGTGCCCGAGGTCTCGCTGGTCAAGGCCTTCCGCGCCGACAAGAGCGGCAACCTGCAGTTCCGCCGCACCGCGCGCAACTTCAACCCCAACGTGGCGATGGCCGGCCGCATCACCGTGGTCGAGGTCGAGGAGATCGTCGAGACCGGCGCGATCGACCCGGACCAGGTGCACCTGCCCGGCATCTTCGTGCACCGCATCGTGCTGAACACGACGCCGGAAAAGCGCATCGAACAACGCACCGTCCGCAAGGCCTGAAGGAGAACGACATGGCATGGACCCGCGATGAAATGGCCGCCCGCGCCGCCAAGGAACTGGCCGACGGCTTCTACGTGAACCTGGGCATCGGCCTGCCGACCCTGGTGGCCAACCACGTGCCCGAAGGCATGGAGGTCTGGCTGCAGAGCGAGAACGGCCTGCTGGGCATCGGCCCCTTCCCGACCGAAGACCAGGTGGATGCCGACATGATCAATGCCGGCAAGCAGACCGTCACCACGCTGCCGGGCAGCAGCATCTTCAGCAGCGCCGACAGCTTCGGCATGATCCGCGGCGGCAAGATCAACCTGGCCATCCTGGGCGCGATGCAGGTCTCCGAGAAGGGCGACCTGGCCAACTGGATGATCCCGGGCAAGATGGTCAAGGGCATGGGCGGCGCGATGGACCTGGTGGCCGGCGTGAAGAACGTGGTGGTGCTGATGGAGCACGTGGCCACCAAGAAGGACGGCACCACCGACATCAAGATCCTGCCGCACTGCACCCTGCCGCTGACTGGCGTGGGCGTGGTCGACCGCATCATCACCGACCTGTGCGTGCTGGACGTCACCCCGCACGGCCTGAAGATCGTCGAGCTGGCGCCCGGCGTCACGCGCGAGGAAGTGCAGGCCAAGACCGGCGTGCAGGTGCACTGACACCGGGCACGCACCATCGCGGGGCCGTCCCGCGATCAAGGGCTTCCAGCGGGTGGGGTCGGGACGTTATTGATCCGGCATTGAAATGTTGAACTTTTCCGGACGCGTAGAGTCTGACCCTGCATGGACAAGATCGACTCTCGAACGCTGCCGCTGGAGGCCCTCAACGAGCGCAGGCGCCGGGCGGTGAAG
>NZ_JAGQDE010000035.1 GCF_018069755.1 Ideonella aquatica
CTCGCCTGCGGCTCGCTGTGCTCAGACAATGTGGGCCAAGTCAGAGAGATTTGCCCTGCAGTCCTGCGCTGCTCGGCGCCCTCCAATGGCCGGCTCTGCCTGCCTGCCCAGCCCTTGGCGGCACGGTTGGGGTAGCGCGATGGCCCCGAAGCGGCCTACGGCCGCTTCGGGCAGAGTTCAGTCCTTCAGCAGCCGCCAGCCAAACCCGATCAGGAACACCCCGGCCAGCCGCTCCAGCCAGCGGGCTGCGCGGCGGTGGGCGCGGACCTGAGCGGCCACCGCCTGGGCGAAGGCGCACAGCAGGAGGCAGTAGATCGCGGTGATGACGGCGATGGTGATGGCCATCGCGGCGAAGGTGGGCAGGCCGCGGTGCTGGGCGGGGTCGATGAAGAGGGGGAAGAAGGCCATGTAAAAGACGATGGCCTTGGGGTTGAGCAGGGTGATCAACAGGGCCTGGCGGAAGTAGTGGTGCGGCTCGATGCGTACCGGGCTGGCCGACTCGCCGTCCTTGGCGGTCAGCAGCTTCAGGCCGATCCAGGCCAGGTAGGCGGCGCCGGCCCAGCGCACCGCGTCGAAGACCGCAGGGTAGGCCGCCATCAGCGCGGCCACGCCGGCCACGGCCAGCCAGAGCAGCACCTGGTCGCCGGCAATGATGCCGAAGGTGGCGGCCGCGCCGGCGCGAAAGCCGCCCTTGGCGGTGCTGGTCAGCAGCGCAAAAGTGCCCGGGCCGGGCAAGGCCAGGAACAGCACGATGGCGGCGCAGAAGGCCGGGTAGTCGGCGATGCCCATGAAGGGGCCACTGAAGCTGGCAAGGTCCATGACCGCAGCATACTGCGGGCGCCTGTGGACAAGGCTGTGGACCGGCCTGTGGGTAGGCCGTGGAGTGGGTGTGGAGGGCCTGTGGAGTTCAGACCGTGGCACGCATCCAAACAATGCAGCGCTCGGCGTCCAGACCAGGCACGGCCAGACGTTCCACGTGGAACATCTCGACGTCCGCTGGTACGGCCTGGCGCTCCTCGTCGGTCAGGTGCGCCTTCATGGCCGCCCAGCAGCCGCCGGGCGCGAGGCGCTCACGGGTGAGGTGGACGAAATCGACCAGCGACGCGAAGGCTCGCGAGGTGATCATTGAGAACGGTGCGGTCGACATGTCCTCGACGCGCTGGTGGACGGCCTGCAGCTGGCGCAGGCCCAGCTCGGCACCGACCTGGCGGATGAACGTGGCCTTCTTGGCCACGGTGTCGACGCAGGTGATGGCCCAGCCCGGGTTGGCGATGGCCAGCACCACGCCGGGCAGGCCAGCGCCGCTGCCCACGTCGAGCAGGCGCAGGTCATCGGCATGGTCCAAGGCGGCGGCCTGCTGGCGCAGCGGCTGCACCACGGCCAGGCAGTCCAGCAGGTGCTGGGTCAGCATCTGCTGCGGGTCGCGCACGGCGGTCAGGTTGTAGACCTGGTTCCAGCGGGCGATCAGGTCCAGGTAGGCGAGCAGCTGGGCGGGCGCAGCCTCGGGCAGGGTGAGGCCGAGGGCGGCGATGCCGCGCTCAAGCGCGGCGGCTTGCGGATGGCTCACGGTTGGGGGTGTCCAAGGTGGCGGTGCGGGCCTGGCCGTCAAAGCCCTTGAACCGCTTCTTCTTCAGGTGGACCAGCAGCAGCGAGATGGCGGCGGGCGTCACGCCCGAGATGCGGGCGGCCTGGCCCAGGGTCTGCGGCTTCTGCCGGGCCAGCTTCTGGCGCACCTCGTGGCTCAGCGCGGTGACCTGGCTGTAGTCCAATTCGGGCGGCAGGGTGAGGTGCTCGTAGGCCTGGGCGCGTTCGACCTCTTCCTGCTGCTTGTCGATGTAGCCGGCGTACTTGATGCCGATCTCCACCTGCTCGACCACCGCGTCGGCCAGCAGCTCGCCCAGGTCGGCACGCAATGTTTCACGTGAAACACCGGCGTCCGGGCGGGCGGTGGCGGCGATGGTGGCGACGGTGTCGAAGGCCACGCCGGGGCGGCGAAGCAGGTCGGCCAGGTTGTACTCGCGCTCGATCGCCTTGCCCAGCAGCGGCTCGGCCGCCTCGGCCGGGAAGATGCCGGGGTGGACCCAGGTGGACTTCAGGCGTTCGGTTTCACGTGAAACAGCGTCGCGCTTGCGGTTGAAGGCGTCCCAGCGGGCGTCATCCACCAGGCCCAACCCACGGCCCAGCTCGGTCAGGCGGGCGTCGGCGTTGTCCTCGCGCAGTTGCAGCCGGAATTCGGCGCGGCTGGTGAACATGCGGTAGGGCTCGGAGACGCCCTTGGTCACCAGGTCGTCGACCAGCACACCCAGGTAGGCCTGGTCGCGGCGCAGGCTCAGCGCGGGGCGGCCCAGCGCCTGGGCGGCGGCATTGGCGCCGGCGAACAGGCCTTGGGCGGCGGCTTCCTCGTAGCCGGTGGTGCCGTTGATCTGGCCGGCGAAGAACAGGCCGCGGATCGCGCGGGTCTCGAACGTGCTGCTCAGCTCGCGCGGGTCGAAGTAGTCGTACTCGATGGCGTAGCCGGGGCGCAGGATGTGGGCGTTCTCCAGGCCGGTCATCGAGCGCACCGCGGCCAGCTGGATGTCAAAGGGCAGCGAGGTGGAGATGCCGTTGGGGTAGAACTCGTTGGTCGTCAGGCCCTCGGGCTCGAGAAAGATCTGGTGGCTGTCCTTGTCGGCGAAGCGGTTGATCTTGTCCTCGATGCTGGGGCAGTAGCGCGGCCCCACGCCTTCGATGATGCCCGTGAACATCGGGCTGCGGTCAAAGCCCGAGCGGATGATGGCGTGCGTGCGCTCGTTGGTGTGGGTAATCCAGCAGGGCAGCTGGCGAGGGTGCATTGCCGCCGAGCCCAGGAAGCTGAACACCGGCACCTCGGGGCCGGTGGGCGCCGAATCGCCCCAGCGGCCCACCAGTGGGACGCCATCACCGGGCTGTTCGGTCAGGCGGGTGAAGTCGATCGTGCGGCCGTCGATGCGCGGCGGCGTGCCGGTCTTCAGCCGGCCCTGCGGCAGCTTCAGCTCCTTCAGCCGGGCCGACAGGCGCTGGGCGGGCGGGTCGCCGGCGCGGCCGCCGGCATGGTTGGCCAGGCCGACATGGATCTTGCCGTCCAGGAAGGTGCCGGCGGTCAGCACCACCGTGCGGCCGCGGAAGGTGATGCCCAGCTGGGTGACGGCGCCGGTCACGCGATCGCCGTCAACCACCAGATCGTCCACGGCCTGTTGGAAGAGGGTGAGGTTGGGCTGGTTCTCCAGCCGGCGGCGGATCGCGGCCTTGTAGAGGATGCGGTCGGCCTGGGCGCGGGTGGCGCGCACGGCCGGGCCCTTGCTGCCGTTGAGGATGCGGAACTGGATGCCGCCTTCATCGGTGGCCAGCGCCATCGCACCGCCCAGCGCATCGACCTCCTTGACCAGGTGGCCCTTGCCGATGCCGCCGATCGACGGGTTGCAGCTCATCTGGCCCAGCGTCTCGATGTTGTGGCTCAGCAGCAGCGTGGTCGCGCCCATGCGGGCAGCGGCCAGCGCGGCCTCGGTGCCGGCGTGGCCGCCACCGACGACGATGACGTCGAATTCCTGGGGATAGATCATGGGCGCGCACGGGGCCGGTGCCTGCGGCGTCGCGCGCGCGGGCTGGTCGGCAGCTGGGGAACCCGCGATTTTAGGCGCCCGGTCGGCCGCGTGCACGCCGCGTGCAGGACAGGGACAATCCGCCGCATGGACTGCCGCTCCCATTGCGCCGCCTGCTGCATCGCGCCGTCGATCAGCAGCCCCATCCCCGGCATGCCGAACGGCAAGCCGGCGGGGGTGCGCTGCGTGCAGCTGGATGAACACGACCGCTGCCGGATCTTCAGCGATCCGCGCCGACCGGCCGTGTGCGGCTCGCTGCAGCCCAGCGAAGAGATGTGCGGCGACAGCCGCGAGCAGGCGATGCAGTGGCTGGGTGGGCTGGAAACTCAGACGCGCCCTCATACACTCGGCGCATGAACGAGACTGCGTCCCCCGGCCGCCTTGCCGACCGCCTGGGTCAGGCCTACCCGGCCGTGGCCGCGCTGCCAGCCGGCGTGCGCGAACAGGCCCTGGCCACGCAGGCCATGCTGCTGACGGTGCCGGCCGGGGCGCCGCTGTTCGAGGAGGGCGCGCCCTGCCAGGGCTTTCCGATGCTGCTCAGCGGTGAGGTGCGGGTGGCGCGCGGCTCGCAGGGTGGCCGCTCGCTGGAGCTGTACCGGGTGACGCCGGGCGAGCTGTGCGTGGCCTCCACCGCCGGCTTGTTCGGCCAGAGCCCGCTGGTGGCGCACGGCCGCGCCACGCAGGCCACCGAGCTGGTGGTGCTCAGCCGCGCCGGCTTCGAGTCCTGGGTGGCCGATCCAGGCTTTCGCCACTTTGTCTTCGGCGTCTTCGGTGACCGCCTGGCCGATCTGATGGGGCTGGCCGAGGCGGTGGCCTTCCAGCGCCTGGACCAGCGCCTGGCGGCGGCGCTGCTGGGCCACGGCAGCCCGCTGCTGGTCACCCACCAGGCGCTGGCTGACGAGCTGGGCACGGTGCGCGAGATCGTCACCCGCCTGCTCAAGCGATTCGAGCGCGCCGGCTGGCTCAGCCTGGGCCGAGAGCGCATCGAGCTGATCGATGCCCCGGCGCTGCGCCGCCTGGCCGCCGGCACTGGCACGGCGTGAAGCGCTGAGTGACGACAGTCACAGACGGCATGCCCGCGCGCGGGCACCATGCGGATGCCTGGCCCGGCACAGGGCCTTGATCAACGCTGGAAGGAGTTCCCCATGACTGCAAACGTCGGCGGCATTGACCGCATCGCCCGCATCCTCGTCGGCCTGGTGCTGATCGGCCTCACACTGGCCGGCCAGATCGGCGCTTGGGGCTGGATCGGCGTCGTGCCCCTGCTCACCGGACTGACCCGCTTCTGCCCGGCCTACCCGCTGCTGGGCATGAACACCTGCCCGATGAAGAAGGACTGATCGTCCAAGAAAAACGACCCGGAAGGCGCAAGGCCTGCCGGGTCCAAGCTCAGCCCGTCTGGCGCATGTCCGCGCGGGCTGTGGAGGGATCTCCTTGTCAGCGAACGGGCGTGGCATCCATGAGGGCCTCCGTCTCGTCGCGTTGTTCGGCGGGGTGTCCCAACGACGACCTCACCACTGCTTCTTGGTTTTGAACGCGCACTGGGCGTGGCTCACCAACCGCCAGTGCGGGGGAAGTCACGTTGCGACGCGATGACAGCGATTGGGTTCATGGCTCAACTCCTGGTGTCTGGACGGCAATCCGATCTGGAATGACGTCATTGCACCAGCGAGCCCGCCCTGCGGGCAGCTACGCGCCGTGGCAGCTTGACAAGCCAGCGCCTATCGTCTAGGCGGGGTGATCAGGCCCAGGCGGACCGCCTTGGCGGCGGCCGAATGCTTGGTGGCGCAGCCCAGCTTGCGCATCGCGTTCTTCAGGTGGAAAGCCACCGTGTGTTCGCTGATGCTCAGCAGCTTGCCCACCACCCAGGCGCTCTTGTCCTCGAGGGTCCAGGTCAGCACGTCGCGCTCACGGGCGGTCAGGCTGACCGCGTCTTCCTCGGGCTCGGGCAGGCGGATCAGGCGCAGTGCGGCGTCGTGGCTGTAGACCGCCATCAGCTGCAGCTCGGCCACCAGCGAGGTCAGCGTATCCACGCTGTCGGGCAGTCGCCCGGGCCCGTTGACGCCCAGCAGGTAATGCAGGCCGCTGGTGTGCATGGCCAGGCCGATGCCCTGGTGGAAGCCGAACGGCGCCTGCTCTTCCCAGAGGTCGGAGGCCCCGGCCTGGACATAGGTGTTCTGGTCCCAGACCACCGGCAGGGTCTGGTGCTTGACGGCCTGCAGCACCGGGTCGCGGCGCGAGTTGTCGCGGTTCTTGTGCGCGGCATAGAAGGCCTCGGGGATGTTGCCCACCGAGACGAAGGTGGCGTCGCCATCGGGCTGGTCCACCACCACCACCGCGCTGACCGTGGCGAAGTCGCGCCGCTGGGCAAACCGGATCAGCGCGCCCTCCAGGTCGAGCAGGCTGGCGGCGTCGCGGGCCTCCAGATACTCGGTGGCGATCACCATGACGGCCTCCGGGTCAGCCCTATCAACCCAGGCAGGTTGACCCACCGGGCCCGCTCCAGACAATGGCGACACGACAGATCGCGCCGGATCCACCGGCCCAGGAAGGAACCATGTACCGTTGGAGCACCCTGGCATTGCCGCAGGTCGAATGGCCCACCGGCCACGTCCCGCCCACCCGATTCCGCCACCTGCACACCACGGTGGATGAGCCCGAACTGCCGCGTGCCCGCGAGGTGGGCTACACCACCTGGCAGTCGATCGAGGCCGGCCCGATGGTGCGCCTGGGCTGGGACTGGGCCCTGATCGACGACGGCATCGTCGTGCTGGCCGACCCGCTGGGCATCAACTCGAACCTGTGCTTTCTGCAGGAGCGTGAGCCCCTCCACGCGAGCCGCGCCGCGGCGCACCTGAACGCGATTGTTCATGCGCTGCCCTGGCAGGCGACGATCCTGAAAGCGCTGCGCCGGCTGCGCGCGGACGGAACCCAGGCCTGCGCGACCCGCGCGAGCCGCCGCCGCGACGACGGCCCGGAGCGACCGCAGACCGTGAACGGGCGCTGAAGGGCCGGCGGCACATCCGCCTCGGGCCACCCCCGTGCTGACCGGCATCTGGTGCCGACTCCTCGTCATGTAGCGCCCATCGACCATCGCATGACCGCGCGGCCAAGCCGGACCGCGCCACCGAGTCCCGGTCCGCTCTGCGGCGGCGCCGTGGACCTGGCTCCCCAGAAACTGCGAATGTATACCGAGCCGATGACGCCGACCACCGCAGCGCCTGGATGACACACGCGCGTTGGGTGGCCGCACCACAGCGGCGTGCGCCGGTTGGGGATGCCGGCCTTGCGAAGAGACGCTGCTTGCTGGCAGCATCGGCGGCCCTGACCATGGATGGAACCCCCCGATGAAGCTCTTCTACAACCCTGGCGCCTGCTCGCTGGCTCCCCATATCGCGCTGCGCGAGGCCGGTCTGCCCTTCGAGCTGGTGCTGGCCAGCACCAAGACCAAGAAGCTGGCCGATGGCAGCGATTTCCTGGCCCTGAACCCCAAGGGCCAGGTGCCGCTGCTGGCCCTGGACAACGGCGAGCTGCTCAGCGAGGGCCCGGTGATCCAGCAGTACATCGCCGACCAGGTGCCGGCCAGCGGCCTGGTGCCGCCGGCCGGCACGATGGCCCGCTACCGCGTGCTGGAGTGGCTGAACTTTGTCACCAGCGAACTGCACAAGGGCTTCTCGCCGCTGTTCAACCCGGCCGTGCCGGCCGAGGCCAAGCCGGTCTTCGCCGGCCGCCTGAAGGAGCGCCTGGCCTGGGTCGACAGCCAGCTGGCCGGCCGCGACTACCTGACCGGCAACACGTTCACGATCGCCGACGGCTACCTCTTCGTGGTCAGCAACTGGACAGCGCCCACCGGCATCGACATCAGCGACCTGCCGAACCTGGCGGCCTTCCGCGCCCGCGTGTCGGCCCGCCCTGCGGTGCAGGCGGCGATGCAGGCCGAGGGCCTGATCAAGTAAGCGCCAGCTTACTGCCTTAGCCCTTCAGCAGCGCGTCACAGGTGGCGCGCTGCGCATCGGCCGCGGGCAGCGCCTGGCACACCGGGCCCAGCTGACCGCGCAGCCGGCCGATCACCGCGGCGTGGCTGCCGTCGGCGTTCCAGCTGGCCAGCTTGCTGGACATGCGCTGCAGTGAGCGCGCACTGCGCTCGTGGAAGGCGGCGTTCTGGCCGGCGGCCTCCTTCAGCATCGCCGCCGCGGCGGCTTCAATGCGCGCGGCGTCCTGCGGCGCCAGATCGACCAGCGCGCTGACATAGGAGGCGCCCCACTGCAGCCGGGTGGCGCCGCCGCTGGCTTTTTCGAAGGCCTGGCCAAACCAGTCCACCGCCTCGGCGTTGCGGCCCTGCTGGCGGGCATTGCTGCCCAACTGGCTCATCAGGTAGTAGGGCGAGTGGCTCTTGGCCAGGTTGGACTTGAGCAGCGCGTCGCTGTCGGCCCACAGCCCGGCGCGGGTCAGGCCATGGGCGGCGGCGGTGATCACGGTCTGGCGCTCGTTGCCGTCTTTCACCTCGCGGTCGACCGCGGCGGCCATGTCGCGCATCTGCTGCTTCAGCGCCGCGGGCAGGGTGGGTGCCTTGGTGTCCTTGGGCTGGCCCAGGCGCTGCAGGTCGATGCGCGCGATCAGCGCGCTCAGGCGGTCGGCGCGCGACAGCGTGGCGTCGGCCTGCAGGGCCTGCAGCGCGCGCTCGTAGGCGGCCACCAGTGCGTCGCGGTCGGCGCCGGCCACCGGGGCGGCGGCCGCGGCCAGCTCGGCGGGGTAGTTGACCAGCACGTCCATCAGCGCGCGGGCGCGGGCCGGCTGGCCCATCAGCGCCTGCACCCGCTGGCGGGTGGCGGCATCGGCGCGCAGGCCGCGCTGCTCGTTGCTGGCGGCCAGTGCGCGCAGCAGCAGGCGCTCGGCGCTGTCGCGCTCGGTCTTGGGGCAGGCGGCGGCCAGCTGGGCCAGCAGGCCGGGGCGCTCGGCCTCGGGCACCAGGCGGTCCTCGTCGGTGTCCCAGCTGTAGAAGGCCAGCAGCTGCCACTCGGCGGGCTTGAGCGGCTTGCCGGCACGCGCATCGGCCAGCACCGCCGATACCGGCCGCCCGCCCGACAGACCCAGCTGCAGCACGCGCAGCACCTGCGGCGCGTCGATCTCGCCGGGCAGGCGGGTGAGCTCCTGGCCCTGGGCGTCCATCAGGATCATGGTGGGGTAGCCGCGCACCTTGAAGCGGCTGGCCAGCTTCTGCGCGCCGGGCGCGTCGCCGTCCAGGTAGACCGGCACCACCGACTTGCTGCGCTCAATGAAGTCCTGGCGGTTGAACAGCGTGGACTTCAGGTGGTTGCACGGCGGGCACCACACCGCGCCCCAGTACAGCAGCACCGGCTTGCGCTGCTCACGGGCCTGGGCGAAGGCGCGCTCGATGTCGGCATCGGCCTCGGCGCTGAGCCAGGCCACCGCGCCGGGCCCCGAGGGCAGGGCGGCGGGGGCCGGGCCGGCCA
This sequence comes from Ideonella aquatica, assembly GCF_018069755.1. Classification (GTDB taxonomy): domain Bacteria; phylum Pseudomonadota; class Gammaproteobacteria; order Burkholderiales; family Burkholderiaceae_C; genus Ideonella; species Ideonella aquatica. The sequence continues at coordinate 9,092 of NZ_JAGQDE010000035.1, forward strand.
GCGCACAAAGCAGGGTGGCGATCAGGGCAGTGTGTTTCATGGCGGCTCCGCGGTCGGGGTCCGATTCTGCTACGCCACCGGCCCCAGTGGCGCCTGGGGACTCTCCTCGTCCGGCGGTTCAGGGGTGGCGCGGGCCAGCGCCATCCACAGGCCCAGCATCGGCGTGAAGGGCCGGCGCGGCGCCGGGCGCAACACCTCCAGCGCGCCGCCGGGCGTGGCCTGCAGCACACCGAACAGCGGCGGGATCTCGTCAGCCTGCGCAATGCCCGCGGCCAGCACGTACCAGCATTCGCTGGCCAGCGCGCGGTAGGCCTCGCCCTTGGCCGGGCGGCGCAGGTCGGCCAGCAGGTCAGCGCGCGAGACCTTCACCTCGTGCGCGATCGGCAGCAGCGCGTCCTCGCGCGTGGTCTGGCGGATCGAGTAGACATCGGGCATGGCCACCACCCAGCGGGTGCGGCTGCCGCCCTCGGCCTCGGCCTGCACCAGCGGTGCGCGCAGTGCCAGACCGCGCCAGGCCAACCGACCGTCGCGCTGCATGGCCTGCGCCACCCGGGCGGCCAGGGCCTCATGCGCACCGAGGGCGGCCTGGTGCTGGCGGCGCGCGCTCAGCAACTGGGCGATGCCGGCGTCGGTCAGGCGCAGCGTTTCGCGGCCGTCGGCATCGAGCAGGCGCTCGACCCAGCCGGCGCCGATCAGCTCGAGTTCCAGCATGTCGCGGCTGGGCCAGCCGGCCGAGCGCCACAGCGCGCGCAGGCGCTGGCGCTGCGCGGAGCTGGCTCGGGCGGGCGCGTCGGACATCGCGGGCCATGCTAGCCTGCACGGATGAGCGCCGACACCCCCGCGATCCCATCTGGCTGGCACGCCGATGCCGAACGCCTGTGGCGTGCCGGCCAGCGCATGCCGGCGATCCAGTCGGCCGTGGCGGCGATCAACACCTTCGGCGACAACAAGCCCGCCGCACGCGTGCTGCAGCTGGCCTACTACCTCTACCTGATCAACGACTTCGGTGGCGCGGCCGCGGTGCTGCAGCAGCTGCTGCGCCAGCAGCCCGACCACCACGATGCGCTGATCAACCTGGCCGTCTGTCTGCAGCGCCTGGGCCGCCACGGCGAGGTGCTGGCGCTGTCGGAGCAGGCCCTGGTGCGGCAGCCCGACCTGCCGCTGGCGCTGGACCTGCGGGCCAAGTCGCTGATGCGCGTCGGCCGCCAGCCCGAGGCCCAGGAGGCCGGGCGCCAGTCGCTGCAGGCCAAGGACCGTGCCCTTGCGGCGCCGGCAACACCCTGGCAGCCGCCGCCGCACCCGGTGGCGCAGCAGGTCCAGGGCAAGCCTTCAGTGGTGTCGTTTTCGCTGTGGGGTGCCCACCCGCGCTATCTGCGCGGCGCGTTGCGCAACGCGCTGCTGATGCCCGATCTTTACCCCGGCTGGGTGATGCGCCTGTCGGTGGACGAGAGTGTGCCGGCCGACTTCATCGCCGTCATGCGCTCGCTGCAGGTGGATGTGCGGGTGCAGCCCGCCGGGCAGTCGCTGCGCCAGCGCCTGTGCTGGCGCTTTCTGGTGGCCAACGATCCGACGGTGGGCCGCTTCCTGGCGCGCGACTGCGACTCGGTGTTCAGCCTGCGCGAGGTGCGCGCGGTCGACGACTGGATCGCCTCGGGCCGCTGGTTCCATGTCATCCGCGACTGGTGGACCCACACCGACCTGATGCTGGCTGGCCTGTGGGGCGGCGTGGCCGGCGTCCTGCCCGACCTGGTGCCGCTGCTGGCGGGCTACCAGACCCGCCAGGCCGAGACGCCCAACATCGACCAATGGTTCCTGCGCGACCGCGTCTGGCCGCTGGTGCGCCACCATGTGCTGGTGCATGACCGGCTGTTCGCGGTGGAGGGCCGTGTGCCGCTGCCCGAGCCGCAGGGCAATTTCCACATCGGCCAGGACGAGTTCAGCGCCCACCGCCGCCGCCAGCAGCACCTGCTGGCCGCCTGGATCGAGCGCCTGCCCTGCCTGCGCCTGCCCGATGACCCGCCGACCGACACGGCGGCGGCCGGCGCATAGCATGCGGCCCATGGACAAGGTCACCACCCCCCGCGCGCTTGAGCACATCATCACCGGCCGCCCCACCAGCGACGGTGCCGGCGTGCGCCTGGTGCGCCTGCTCGATGGCCCGCTGCAGCAGCGCCTGGACCCGTTTCTGATGCTCGATGCCTTCGGCTCCGACGAGGCCGCCGACTACATCGCCGGTTTCCCCGACCACCCTCACCGCGGCTTCGAGACCGTGACCTACATGATCGCCGGGCGCATGCGCCACCGCGACTCGGCGGGCCATGAGGGCCTGCTGGAGAACGGCGGCGTGCAATGGATGACCGCCGGCCGCGGCGTCATCCACAGCGAGCTGCCCGAGCAGGAGGAGGGCCGGATGGAGGGCTTCCAGCTCTGGCTGAACCTGCCCGGCCGCGACAAGCTGTGCCCGCCCTGGTACCGCGACTTCAGCGACGCCCAGATCCCCGAGTGGCAGGCCAGCGGCGTGCGCGTGCGCGTGATCGCCGGCCATCACCAGGGCGTGCAGGGCGCGGTGCAGCGCGAGGCCACCCAGGTGCTGTACCTGGACGTGCACCTGGCACCGGGCGCGGCGCACGCGGTGGCCATCCCGCCCGCGCACAACGCCTTCGTGCATGTCTACCGCGGTGAAGCGGCGCTGGGCGAGGCCCGGCTGGCGGCGGGTCACATGGGCCTGCTGGCCAACACCGCCGGCAGCGACGGCGTGCAGCTGACCAACCCCGGCACCCAGCCGACGCGCCTGCTGGTGCTGGCCGGGCGTCCGCTGGCCGAGCCCATCGTGCAGTACGGCCCCTTCGTGATGAACACGCCGCAGCAAATCCACGAGGCGATCGCCGACTTCCGGGCCGGCCGCCTCGCCTGAGGGCGGCTGCGGTACCCCGCGGCCGGGTGCCCCACGCAGGCCGGCGCACGGCCGCTCCGAAGCGGCCTGCGCACCCTCTCGGAGGGTGGCCGCGGCACCCCGCGGCCGGGTGCCCCAGTTCTAGCGTTCCTTGCGCAGCGCCCCCGACGGCGCGGCGGAGGTGCCGAACATGAACACCGTGTACACGCCCTGTGCCGACAGCGCGGTGTCGGTCAGGCTGTACAACGCGGTGGACGACAGTGCCGAGCTGACCTCCAGTGTGGCGGCGTCGTTGCTGTTCAGCGCCACCGGGTCGGACACGCCGCCGGCGGCCAGGTCCGAGATCACGGCCTCGTAGTCGACCGTCAGCGTCAGCGGGTAGCTGGCCATGCCGTTCATCGCGTTGACCAGGCGCAGCTTGTACTTGCTGCTGCTGGTGGGCAGGCGGTTGTCGTCCTCGACCACGCTGACCGTGGGCGAGGCGACGGTGCCGCTGACCAGCAGCGTGTAGTCACCGCCAGCCTCCAGCGTGGCGGTGCTGGCCGTCAGGCTGGTGCCGGCCACGCTGACACGGACCGTGGCGCTGCCGGCATCGACCAGCTTGTAGCTGCCAATCGTCGGCGACGGCGCGCCGCTGAGCAGCGACACGCCGCCCACGCTGGCGCTGACCGTGGCGCTGCTGGCCACCCCGCCCACCACGCGCACGCGCGCCTGGGTGTTGAGCAGCGCCGTGACCGCGCCGTCTTGCACCAGTTGCATGGCGTGCACCAGCACGCCGCCGGGGCCGGGCATCAGCACCAGCGTGACCACGCCGGTGCTGGCCAAGGTGATGCTGGCCACGTCCAGGCGCAGATCACTGGTGTCTTCGCTGGCGGTGACGCGCAGGCGGTAGGTGCCGGCGGTCACGCTGGTGAGGCTGGAGGACGAACCACCGTCCACAGCGGCCGCCACCGGCGTCGAGGCGTCGAGGTCGTCGTCGGCCGCGGTCAGGTAGACATCCAGGCTGCCGGCGTCGCTGGCGGTGTTGAGCACCGTCAGCTTGGTCTTGCCGCTGTCGGCCGCGTCCACCGAGTCGGCGATCAGGTTGGACTTCAGCGCACCCTGCCAGCCGTAGGCGACCACGGTGTAGGCCGTGTCGGTGTCCAGCGAGCGGCTTTGGCTGAGCAGGTAGGTGGCCGAGTCGGCGTTGGTCAGCGCCGCCGTGACGGTGGCTGCCGAGACACTGGTGTAGCTGCTGGCGCTGCCATAGGCCACCGAGGACAGCAGGCGCTCATCGTCGATGTACAGGTCGAGGGCGTCGTAGCCGCTGGCATTGACCAGGCGCAGCGAGGCGTCGCCGCTGCTGGAGCCCCCGCAGCCGACCAGGCTGGTCATCGGGATCGCGGCCATCAGGCCCAGGAAGTGGCGCTTGGACAGGCGGTGTTCGGACAAAGGGGGCTCCTCGGCAGGTCGGGTAGGCATGATGGATGTGACAGGCGATCGTGGCGAGCGCGTGTTGCGCGCGTGTTGCGCGGTGGTCGCTTCTGCGTGAACCCCTCGGGCGTCGCACCGGGCAGAACAGGACCGGCAAGCTGAGGCATTTTGCGCCTATGCCCGCCGGCGCTGACCGGCACAGTGACGCCCCTGGGCGACTGTCCCTGTCGCCGCTCACCTGTCCGCCAGGAGACCGCATGGCCTCGTCCCTCCCCCCGTCCAGACTGGCCCGCCAGGCGGACCGACTCATCCTGTTGTCCCTGCTGGCCTCGGTGCTGATGGCCGTGGGCCTGGGGGTCTATGTCGGCCAGCCCGGCTTGGCCCTGGGCGCCGGCCTGCCGCTGGCGCTGCTGGGCGCGCTGGCCGCGCTGGCTGCACCGGGCACGCTGGCCTCGCGGCTGGTGCTGTCGGCCACGCTGATGGCCAGCGTGGCGCTGCACATCCAGCTGGCCCGCGGCCTGACCGAGATGCACTTCGGTGTCTTCGTGACGCTGGCTTTCCTGCTGGCCTACCGCGACTGGCGGCCGCTGGTGCTGGCGGCCGGCGTGATCGCGGTGCATCACGTGCTGTTTGACCGCCTGCAGGCGGCCGGCCTGGGCACCTACTGCCTGGCCGAGCCCGACCTGATGCGGGTGATGGTCCATGCCGGCTACGTGGTGGTGCAGACCGCGCTGGAGGTGTACCTGGCGATGCTGATGCGCAGCGCAGCCACGCAGGGCCAGGAGCTGGAAACCCTGGTCGATCACCTGGGCGCCCAGGGCCGCATCGCACTGGATGTGCAGTCGCTGCCGGCACGCACCCGGGCCGCGGCCGGCCTGAAGACAGCGCTGCTGTCGCTGGGTCAGGTGCTGCAGACTGTGGGTGGCAGCATCGCCAACATCCAGACCGCCTCCAGCGAGATCGCCAGCGGCAGCCTGGACCTCAGCGGCCGCACCGAGCAGGCCGCCGGCCAGCTGCAGCAGACCGCCTCGGCGATGGTGCAACTCTCGGGCGCCGTGCAGCAGACCGCCGAATCCGCCCGCGTGGCCAGCCAGCTGGCGGCGGGCGCGGCCGAGGTGGCGGGCCGCGGCGGCCAGGTGGTGGCCGACGTGGTGACCACGATGGGCGAGATCAACCAGGCGTCCAAGCGCATCGCCGACATCATCGGCGTGATCGATGGCATCGCCTTCCAGACCAACATCCTGGCGCTCAACGCGGCGGTCGAGGCCGCCCGCGCCGGTGAGCAGGGCCGCGGCTTCGCGGTGGTGGCCGGCGAGGTGCGCAGCCTGGCCGGCCGCTCGGCCGAGGCGGCGCGCGAGATCAAGCAGCTGATCGGCGACAGCGTGCAGAAGGTGGACGCCGGTGCCGAGCTGGTGGGTTCGGCCGGCACCACCATGGACGAGATCGTCGCCGCGGTGCAGCGCGTCTCCGACATCATCCGCGACATCACCGCCGCCGCCCAGGCCCAGAGCGAGGGCATCGCCCAGGTCAACGGCGCGGTGCACCAGCTCGACGCCTCGACCCAGCAGAACGCCGCCCTGGTCGAGCAGAGCTCGGCCGCCGCCGAGAGCCTGCGCCAGCAGGCCGGGCAGCTGGCGCAGGCCATGCAAGGCATCCGCGCCGCCTGAACCCCTATCATCCGGGCCATCCCATTGCCCGGGAGGAGCCCGCGATGTGCGGCCGCTATGTCGTGGCCTATGACCCTGCCACGCTGGTGCAGGGTTTCAGCCTGACCCGCATCCAGCCCTTTGAGCGCCGCTGGAACATCGCCCCGCAGAGCGAGGTGCCGGTGGTCCACGACACCCGCGAGGGTGAGCGCATCGGCACGCTGATGCGCTGGGGTCTGGTGCCGCACTGGGCGAAAGACGCCGGCATCGGCGCCAAGCTCAACAATGCGCGGCTGGAGAGCGCGGCCGAAAAACCGTCGTTTCGCCAGGCACTGCGCCGGCGCCGCTGCCTGATCCCGGCCAGCGGCTTCTACGAATGGCAGCCGCGCCGCGGCGCCGACGGCAAGCCCTTCAAGCAACCCTGGTACTTCAGCGCCGTGGATGGCGCGCCGCTGGCCTTCGCCGGCCTGTTCGAGGCCTGGCGCCCTGACGAGCGCGCCGACTGGCTGCTGAGCTGCTGCATCCTGACGCGCGACGCCAACGCCATCATGGCGCCGGTCCACGACCGCATGCCGGTGATCGTCGAGCCGGCCCACTGGGCCGCCTGGCTGGACCGTGGCGAGCAGCGGCCCGAGGCGCTGGCGGCGCTGCTGCTGCCGACGCCGCCGCAGGCCTTGCGCGCCTGGCCGGTCGACCGGGCGGTGGGGCGGGCCGGCCATGAGGGCGAGGCCCTCACCACGCCGCTGCCCGAGCCCCTGACCCCCGAGGCATAGGGGGCCAAAAGCGGCTTTCCCCCCGCATTTCGCCACGCTGCGCGGTCGTCGCCGCCCTTAGGCTTGGTCGTGAAACCTCCGACATTGCAGGAGTCGTCCGGAGAACGCCATGCCCCTTCAACTCGCCCGCCGATTTGCCGCCGCGCTGCGCCCCACCCCCGCCATCTCCACCTGCTGGGCCGACACCCAGCCGATGGGCCTGAGCGTCGAGTCAGCGCCGCGTCCACGCCCCTTCCAACAGGTGCTGGCCGGTTTGCAGGTGCAGGAGTGCCGCGACGAGGATCTGTTCGACACCTACTTCGGCGCGCACGAGTTCAGTCGGGAGAACTGATGTAGACCAGGCCCACCACCAGGCCCACCGAGCTGCGCCGCTGCGTCAGCGGGCTGTCGGCCGCCGGGCCCAGCAGGTAGGTCAGGCCGACCGTGCCGCCCAGACGCCAGTTCGGGTGCATGCGCCAGGTCAGCCCGGTGCCCACATGGGCGTCGGTCAGGCCGGCGCCGGGACGGTAGGCCGGCAGCCCGGCCGCCGCCGCCGAGGCCGCCGGTACACCGTGGTGGCTGCGCAGGTAGGTGGCATCCGCCGCGCCCAGGCCGATGCCCTGTGTCCAGCGCAGTGTGGGCGACAACGCCACCCGGCGCGACAGGTCGACCGACAGCGTCACGCCGCCGTCGCGGCCCAGCAGATCGCCCGACAGCGCCGCGCTGAGCGCACGCTGGTCATCGGCCTCGCCGTCGAGCGCATAGCGCCCGTACAGCCGGGCGCGCAGCGTGCTGCGCACCTCCGGCAGCGCGGCCAGGCGCGGATCGTCGCTGGGCGAGCGGCCCTTGTCGTAGCGCAGCGCCAGGCCGGAGCTCCAGCGCGAGGACTCCACCAGCGACACGCTGGCGCCCGGCGCGCGGCTGCCGTCGGCGGGTCCCTCGATCAGATTGGCCTGCGACGAGGTCAGACGAAAGCGCCCCCAGCGCAGCCCGACCACCGGCCGCGCCGACACGTCGTAGTTGTCGGAGCCGGCGAAGCTGGGCTTCCAGGCCGTGGCCAGACCGATCTGGTAGTTGAAGGCGGCTTCGTCGTCGGCGGCATGACTGGTCGGCGCCAGCAGGCTGGCCAGTCCCGCCAGGGCCAGGGCGGGCAGTCGCAGAAAGGGGCTGGTGGCATCGCGCATGGAAGGCGATGCTAGTGCGCCAAGATTGGCCACGCCTGAAGAGGGATGAGGCCCGTGACAGTGCCATACTCCGAGACAGCTCCGCGGCTGCGGCAAGCCGCGCTGCGCGACGAAGGAGGTTCTGTGATGCACCTCGGCACCTGGCGGCGATCGGGGTTTCGCCCGGCGCGACGACGCGTCGGCCTGTGCCTGGCGATGGCCGCATCGCTGTTCACCGCAGCCCCGGCCCCGGCCGCAGCGTCCGAGCCCACCGTGCTGCGCGTGGTCGGCGGCCTGGCCGGCGTGAACCAGTACCTGCGCCATGAAGAACCGTTCTGGACCCAGGAGCTGCCCCGCCTGAGCGGCGGCCGCCTGCGCGCCGACGTCGTGCCCTTTGACCGCGCCGGCATCCGCGGCGCCGACATGCTGCGCCTGATGCAGCTGGGCGTGGTCAGCTTTGGCACCGTGCTGGTCAGCCAGGCCAGCGGCCAGGACCCGCTGCTGGGCGCGATGGACCTGGCCGGCCTGAACCCGGACATCGCCAGCCTGCGGCGCCACCTGGCGGCCTTCCGGCCGCTGCTGGCCGAGCGCCTGCGCGAGCGCCATGGCATCGAGCTGCTGGCGGTCTACACCTACCCGGCGCAGATGGTCTTCTGCAACAAGCCGCTGGTCAGCCTGACCGACCTGTCGGGCCGCAAGGTGCGCACCTCCAGCCCCACCCAGGCCGACTGGGTGGAGGCGCTGGGCGGCATGGCGGTGACCACGCCCTTTGCCGAGATCGTGCAGCAGATGCGCAGCGGCGGCCTGGACTGCGCCATCACCGGCAGCATGTCGGGCAACACCATCGGCCTGCACGAGGTCACCAGCCACATCCACACGCTGCCGATCACCTGGGGCTTGTCGCTCTTCGGTGCCAACCGCAGCGCCTGGCAGGCCCTGCCCGCCGACCTGCGCGGCGTGCTGACGCGTGAGCTGGCGCGGCTGGAACACGACATCTGGCAGGAGTCCGATCACGAAACCGGCGAAGGCCTGGCCTGCAACATCGGCGCCCAGGCCTGCGTGGGCGGCCGCAAGGGCCGCATGACCGAGGTGCGCGCCACGCCGGCCGATGTGCGTCGCCAACGCGAGATCTTTGCCAGCACCGTGCTCTCGCGCTGGCTGCAGCGCTGCGGCGCCGGCTGCGCCGAAGCCTGGAACCGCACCCTGGGGCCGGTCAACGGCACGCTGGCACCGCGCTGACTGTGACACCGCTGCCCGCCCCCGCCGACGGCGTCGCCGATACACGGCGCACACGCCGCGCCGTGGGGCTGATGGCTGCGCTGCTGGTGGCCCTGGTCGCCGGGGTGACCACCTGGCTGCTGCTGAGCCTGCGCGAGGAAGCCCTGCGCGAGGCGCGCGACGCCGTCGAGCGCCAGGTGGCCGGCGCCGAGGCGGCGCTCAACCGCAGCCTGCTGGGCCTGGACCTGCTGCTGGCGGGCCACGACAGCACACTGCAGCCGGTCTGGACGCCGACCGGGCTGGACGAGGGCCGGGCGCGGCAGCTGCTGTACGCCACCGTGCGCCAGAACCTGTCGCTGCGCGACATGGCCCTGGTGGACGACCAGGGCCGGGTGCGCGTGTCGGCCCAGGCGCTGGATGGGCGGCCACCGATGCAGCCACCCAGCGACTGGCTGGGCGGGCTGCGCCAGCAGGCCGTGCCCCAGCTGCGCGTGTCCGAGCCGGTCCAGACCTTTGCCACCGCCGAGCGCGTGCTCTACCTGGCGCGGCCACTGAGTGATCCGCGCGGGCAGCGCTGGTTCATCGTCGCCGAGTGGCCGGTCGCCGTGGCGGCGTCCATCCTCGGCCCGAATGCCGAGGAGGGCGGCATCAGCCTCACGCTGGAGCGTGACGACGGCCTGCTGATGGCCGTGGCGCCGCCGCAGGACGCCCTGCTGGGCAGCCAGCTGGCGCGGCCGCTGGGGGCGTTGCAGACGGGCGGCGTGGCACAGGACGTCCGCGCCCGGCTGCAGGACGAACCCGCGCTGGTGGCGGCGCGGCCGCTGCTCTACCAGGGGCTGCTGGTCAGCGCCGGGCTGCCGCGCGCGGTGGCGCTGCAGGAGGGCGAGCTGACGCGCCGGCTGGTGGTGGCGGTGGCGGCCCTGTTCTCGCTGGCGCTGCTGGGCGCCGCGGTGGCCACCGACCGCTACCTGCGGGGCCTGGCACGCGCGCGGGCCGAGACCCAGCGCACCAAGGATTCGCTCGAACGCGCGCTGGCGGCCATGGGCGACGGCTTCCTGCTGTGCGATGCGCAAGACCGCGTGGTGGTCTGGAACCAGCGCTACGAGGACCTGTTCCCGTGGCTCAAGCCGGTGCTGGCGCCGGGGGTCGACTTCGAGCGCCTGGCGCTGACCGGCGCCTTGGCGCTGATGCCCGACGCCAGCCAGGCCGACCAGCAGGGCTGGGTGCAGATGCGCCTGGCCGTGCACCGCCAGCGCGAGGGCGGCTACGAGCAGGAGCTGCCCGACGGCCGCGTCATCCACGCAGTGGAGCGCCGCACCCCCGAGGGCGGTGTGGTCAGCGTGTTCCGCGACATCACCCGCAACGAGCGCGAGCTGGCCCGTGCCAAGCAGGCCGCCGAGGCCGCCAACGAGGCCAAGTCGCGCTTCCTGGCGGCGATGAGCCACGAGATCCGCACCCCGCTCAACGCCGTGCTGGGCATGAACAGCCTGCTGCTGAACACCCCGCTGACTGACGAGCAGCGACGCTGCGCCGAGCTGATCCACGGCTCCGGCCAGACCCTGCTGGCGCTGATCAACGACATCCTGGACCTGTCCAAGGTCGAGGCCGGTCACCTGACGCTGGAGCTCACCGATATTGACCTGGTGCGCACCGTGGACGAGGTGGCCTCGCTGCTGCGCCTGCGCGCCCAGGCCAAGGGCCTGGTGCTGGACCTGGAGGTGACGCCGGGCCTGCCGGCGCGGCTGCGCGGCGACGCCAGCCGGCTGCGCCAGGTGCTGTTCAACCTGCTGGGCAATGCGCTGAAGTTCACCGAGCAGGGCCGCATCAGCGTCGAGCTGGCCCACCAGCCGCTGCCCGATGGCCGCTGCCAGGTCTCGATCGCGGTGCGTGACACCGGCATCGGCATCGCTCCCGAGCTGCTGCCGCGCCTGTTCACCCGTTTCATGCAGGGCGACAGCGGCGCGGCCCGGCGCTACGGCGGCAGCGGCCTGGGGCTGGCGATCAGCCGCGAGATCGTCCACCTGATGGGCGGGCGCATCGACGTGCAGAGCGCGCCGGGCGTGGGCAGCTGCTTCACCGTGCTGCTGCCGCTGCAGCGCGCGGCCGACGCGCCTGAGACGCCGGCCGCTGGCGCCGCGGGCGCCGCCGTGCCGCGCCCGCCGCTGCGCATCCTGGTGGCCGAGGACAACGCGGTCAACCAGATCCTGATCCAGGCCATGCTGGACCAGTTGGGCCACGAGTGCACCCTCGTCGCCGACGGCATGGCGGCGCTGCGCCAGGTCCAGCTCGAGCCCTACGACCTGGTGCTGATGGATGTGCAGATGCCGCTGATGGACGGCGAGTCGGCCACCCGGGCGATCCGTTCGCTGCCCGGGCCGCTGTCGCGCATCCCGATCGTCGCGATGACTGCCAACGCCATGGTCGAGGACCGTGCCTCGCACCTGGCCGCCGGCATGGACGACCATGTCAGCAAGCCGCTGGACCTGGGCCTGCTGGCCGCGGCGATCGAGCGCACGCGGCGCGGCTGAAGCGCTCAGGCCAGCAGTTCAGCAAGCCGCTGCTGCGTGACGCCGTAAAAGCCTTGCAGCGCGGCGATCTGCCGCTCGGCCTCGGCGCGGCGGCGTGCCTCGCCGGGGGCGCCCTCGGGGCGGCGCAGCGCCAGGATCATCTTGTTCTTGCTGGTGTGCTCCAGCGCCACGAACTCGAAGACCTGGGCGTCCCAGCCGCGCGCCTCCAGCCACAGCGCGCGCAGGGTGTCGGTCACCATCTCGGCCTGCTGGCCCAGGTGGATGCCGTGCTGCAGCATGCCCCGCAGCACCTCGGGCAGCTGCATTTGCGGGCGCAGCTCCTTGTGGCAGCAGGGCGAGCAGACGATCATCGTCGCGCCGGCGCGGATGCCCGCTGCAATCGCCACATCGGTGGCGGTGTCGCAGGCGTGCAGCGCGATCATCAGGTCGACCCGATCCGGGGCGTGGTCGTTGACGTCGCCGCACTCGAAGCGCAGGCCGGCCAGGCCGCGCCGCGCGGCGGCGGTATTGCACTCATCGACCAGCGGCTGGCGCAGCTCCACGCCCAGCACCTCGGCCGGCCAGTGGCGCGTCTGGGTCAGGTGGTGGTGCAGCGCAAAGGTCAGGTAGCCGCGGCCGGCGCCAAAGTCCACCACCCGCACCGGCTGACCCGGGGCCGGCGCCCAGTGGGCGCGCTCCAGCGCGTGGGCGATCACCTCGACGAACTTGTTGATCTGCTTCCACTTGCGCGCCATCGCCGGCACCAGCTGGCCCCGCGCATCGGTCACGCCCAGGTCCTGCAGGAAGGGCTCGCTCAGTGCCAGCAAGCGCTGCTTCTCGCGGTCGTGGCCGGCGGGCTCGGCGGCCACCGCGGCCTGGGCGTGGCGCGCCAGGGCCACCTTGCCGCGCTTGCTGATCGACAGCTGCCATTCACCCTCGGTGGTGAACAGGTGGGCGTGCGCGAAGCGCGTGCCCAGCAGCTCGCGCAGCAGCGCCAGCGCTTCGTCCTGCGGCGGGTTCTTGGTGATGTCGCGCGTGGCGTGCTGGTAGACCAGCTGCAGGCAGGCCTGGCCGCGCAGCGCCAGCGGCCGAGCGCTCAGGCGCTGCAGGTCGTCGCCGCCGGCGCGCGGCTTGGCCAGCACCAGCTTGACACAGCGGCCGCTGCTCAGGCTGTCGGCCAGCAGGGTGTGGAAACGCTCCAGGCGCGCCAAGTCGGCCAGGGCCTGGCGCTGCTCGGTCAGCGGGACATCGTCGCTCATGCGGCGATTGTCCCTGCTGCCGATGGCTCCTCAGGCCTCGGCGGTGTCCATGCCCATGTGCGCGGTCTCCACCGACTCGGGCGGCGCGGCCTCGGCGATCGCGCGGCCCAGCCGGCGCGCCGCCTCCAGCGCCTGCGCCGGCGTGTGCGCGGCCATGCACTGCAGCCGCATGCGCGCGCGGTTCAGGGCCACCGCCGGGTACTCGACCAGGTTGGCCAGCAGGCCCTGGCCGGGCAGCGCGCGGGCGATGCGCCGCGCCTGCGCGGTGGGGCCCAGCAGCACCGGCACGATCGGCGAGGGCTGGCCCAGCACCTCCAGCCCCTGCCAGTGCAGCGCCTGGCGCAGCGCCAGCACGGTCTGCATCAGCGCGTCGCGGCGCTGCAGGCCCTCGGCCGAGCGGACCAGGCGCAGCGACTCGCGCACCACCGCGATCTGCACCGGCGACAAGGTGTTCGAGAAGGTGGTGGTGGGGGCGTAGTAGCGCAGGTACTCGGCCAGCGCCGCCTCACGGCAGGCGACGAAGCCGCCGTTGGCGGCCAGCGTCTTCGAGAACGAGCCCAGCACGATGTCGAGCTCGCCGTGCACGCCCTGCAGCCCCGGCTGGCCCTGGCCCAGCGGGCCCATGCTGCCCAGGTCGTGCGCCACGTCCACCGCCAGCAGGGCATCAAACTCGTGCGCCAGCGCCTGCAGCGCGGCCAGGTCGGGCGCATCGGCGTCCATCGAGAAGCAGCCCTCGGTGACCAGCAGGATGCCGTGCTGGCCGCCGCGCGCGCGGATGCGCTGCAGCAGCGTGCGCGCATGCGCCACATCCAGGTGGCGGTGCAGGTGCACATGGCGGGTGGCGGCGCGCGCGCCCTCGTGCAGGCAGTTGTGCGCCAGCTGGTCCATCACCACATGGTCCTCGGGGCCGACCAGCGCGCGCAGCAGGCCGTAGCCGGCCGCCCAGCCGGTGGGAAACAGGCGCACATGCGGCATCGCCAGGTGCTCGGCCAGCTCCTGCTCGAGCCGGTCGCCGTCGCCCACGTTGCCGGCCAGCACGGTGGAGCCGGCGCTGTGCACGCCCCAGCGCTGTATCGCCTCGGTGGCGGCGGCATGGACGGCGGGGTGGGTCGACAGCGACAAATAGTCCTGCGAGGAGAAGTTCAGCCCGCTGGCCAGGCTGCCATCGGCCTGGGCCAGCCGCGCCTGCGGGCCGGGCGGGCCCTGCAGTGTGCGCGCGTAGGGGTGCAGGCCGCGCTCGCGGCGCAGCACCAGCCAGTCGTGGAAGGCGCGCGGGCGCTCGCGCAGATCGGCATGCGCACCACCGACGAAATCACGCGTGCTGCCGGCCAGCGCCGGGTCCAGCAGGGCCAGCGTGTCGCTGGCGTCGGTCTCAGGCTCGTCAAAACGGTCGTCCATGTCATCTCCCTGTGTGTCTGTGGACGGCCGGGAGTCTGACCGGGATCGCGGGGCCTGCCAGCCTGCCTGCAATGGGGGATTGACTTCCTGCGCTGAAAGTGTTTGTAAAGGCGCGAGAAAGCGACAGGGCCGCGCAGTGTTCGGGCAACAAAAAAGCCCGGCGAGGCCGGGCGGATCGGGGTGGCGGGTGGGCGCCGGTTTACTTGGTGTTCACGGTAGGCTCGGTGCCCAGCACGGGCATGCCTTCCTTCTCGTTGCTGCGATCGAAGACCAGGGTCTTGCCGAACACCAGCTGCACCCAGGTCGGGTAGGTGTAGGCCGTGCCCTTGGAGTGGTCGATGATGGCGCCGATGCCGCCGCCGATCAGGATGTTGCCCGCCAGGCCTGCATTGGCGCGCGAGATCGCACGACCCACGGCCTCGGGGTTGGCCGGGTCCTTGCACGAGATGTCAAGATCCTTGCTTGAGCGGCGCACCATCGCGCTGTCGCCCGAGCGCGCGCTGACCGTGCCGTAGTCGTTGCTGATCTTGCACTCGGCGCCGGTGACCATCTGGCCGTCGGCGGTCTTGGTCTCCAGCTTCATCGGCTGGGTGGTGTCGTTGACGATCGACGCGCATCCGACCATGGATACGCTCGCGGCCAGGATGGCCAGGGTCCGGATGGACATGGGCAGTCTCCCTCTCGCTGATGGAGTGTTGTGGTGAGCGCTGGGGAACTCCAGCGCAAGGCCAGTCTACCGTGAGAGCGTTACCAATCGTCACAGTCGGCCGCTGCCCGTCGGACCCCCTGGGGAGCTGCTTGGCGCAGAGGGATCATCGCCTTAGCATGCAGCCGCCGCCCCGCTCCAGCCATCTCCCCATGACGGCCCTGCGTCCCCTCTCAGCTGCCGAATTCGAGGCCTGGCTGCCTCAAGCCATCGAGGCCTACGCGCGCGACAAGACCGCCGCGGGCCAGTGGACGCCCGACGAGGCCCTGGCGCGCTCGCGCGAGGACCACGCCCGCCTGCTGCCCCAGGGCTTGGCCACGGCCGACCACCATCTCTGCGCCATCGTCAACAGCACCGGCACCGCCGTGGGCGTGCTGTGGTTTGCCAGGCAGCGCCTGCATGGCCTGGACATCGCCTATGTCTACCACCTGGAGGTCGACCCGCCGCACCGCCGCCAGGGCCATGCCACGGGTGCCTTGCGTGGCCTGGAGCAGGCCTGCGCGTCCTTCGGCTTCCACGGCATGGCGCTGCATGTGTTCGGCCACAACGGGGGCGCCCGGCAGCTCTACGCCCGCCTGGGTTTCGAGCCCACCAACATCAGCCTGTTCAAGCGGGTCGGCGCCGGTGACTGAGCACCGGCGCTGATTCCCGCCCAACGGCGCCTGGCCTCAACGGTGCGGCGTCACCGCGTCCAGGATCGGCCCCTGGCCCGCCCAGCGGTCCAGCGCCAGGTAGATCACCGGCGTGATGTAGAGCGTCACCGCCTGGCTGATCAGCAGGCCGCCGCACACCGCCAGGCCCAGCGGCTGGCGCAGCTCGGCACCGGCGCCCAGGCCCAGCGCGATCGGCAGCGCGCCCATGAAGGCCGCCAGCGTGGTCATCATGATCGGCCGCAGGCGCAGCAGGCAGGCCTGGCGGATCGCCTGCTCGGGCGACAGGCCCTGGTGGCGCTGTGCGTCCAGCGCGAAGTCGATCATCATGATCGCGTTCTTCTTGACGATGCCGATCAGCATCAGGATGCCGATGGTGGCGATCAGCGTCAGGTCGTGGCCGAAGGCCCACAGCGCCAGCAGCGCACCCACCGCGGCCGAGGGCAACCCGGCCAGGATGGTCAGCGGGTGGATGTAGCTCTCGTAGAGCACGCCCAGCAGCACATAGATGACGGCCAGCGCCGCGATGATCAGCACCAGCTGGCCGCCCTGCGAGTCCTGGAACACCGCCGCATCGCCGCCGTAGCTGGCGATGATGGTGGGCGGCAGGCGCAGCTCGGCGCTGTAGGCGCTGATGCGCTGGGTGGCCTCGCCCAGCGGCGCGTCGGGCGCCAGGTTGAAGCTGATCGTCACCGCCTGCAGCTGGCCCTGGTGGTTCACCGCGGTGGGCCCCAGCGTGCGCTGCACGGTGGCGAAGGCCGACAGCGGCACCAGCGCGCCGGTCTTGCTGCGCAGGTAGATCTTGTTGAAGGCATCCTCGAACTGGCGGTCGGCCTCGGCCGCCTCCATGATGACCTGGAAGCTGTTGCTGGCGCCGTAGATGGTGGACACCTGGCGCTCGCCGAAGGCGCTGTAGAGCGCGCTGCGCAACTCGGCGATGGGTACGCCCAGCAGCGCCGCCTTGTCGCGGTCGATCGCCAGCGTGGCCTGCAGGCCGCGGTTCTGGCTGTCGCTGGTGACGTCGCGGAAGATCGGGTCGGCGCGCAGCTTCTCCTGCAGCTTGCCCGACCACTCGCCCAGCGCGTCGGCGCTGACGCTTTGCAGCGTGTACTGGTAGCGGCTCTTGCTCTGGCGGCCGCCCAGTTGCAGGTTCTGCACCGGCCGCATGTAGACCGCCAGGCCCGGCACCGCGCGCGTCTTCTGGCGCAGCCGCTCCACCACCTGGGCCATCGGCGGGCGCTCGGCGCGCGGCTTGAGCACGATGAACATGCGGCCGGTGTTCTGCTGGTTGCCGCCGCTGCCGCCGGTGAAGGCCGACACCGCGGCGATCGCCGGATCGGCGCGGAAGATGTCGGCGGCGCGGGTGTGCAGCTTGACCATGGCCTCGAAGGAGATGTCCTCGGCCGCCTCGGTGGTGACCTGGATCTGGCCAATGTCCTCTTCCGGGAAAAAGCCCTTGGGGCTGCTCACCGCCAGCCAGATCGACAGCCCCAGACTGCCCAGCGCCACCGCACCGATCAGTGCGCGGTGCGCCAGCGCCCAGTCCAGGCTGCGGCCGTAGGCGGCCTGGAAGGCGCTGAAGCCGGCCTCGAAGGCGCGGCCCAGGCGGCCTTCCTCGGCCGGCTCATGGTGGCGCAGGAAGCGGCTGCACAGCATCGGCACCAGCGTCAGCGACACACCGGCCGACACCAGGATGGCCAGGCCCACCACCACCGCAAACTCGTGGAACAGCAGGCCGATCACGCCGGGCATGAAGAAGATCGGGATCAGCACGGCGACCAGCGACACCGAGATCGAGACGATCGTGAAGCTCATCTCGCGCGCGCCGCGGATCGCGGCCTCGAACGGCGCCATGCCGTCCTCCACATGGCGCACGATGTTCTCGAGCATCACGATCGCATCGTCCACCACCAGCCCCACCGCCAGCGTGATGCCCAGCAGCGAGATGTTGTCCAGGCTGTAGCCACCGGCATAGAGCAATGAGATCGCGCCGATCAGCGACACCGGCAGCGACAGCGTGGGGATCAGCGTGGCCGCGGCGCGGCGCAGGAACAGGAAGATCACCAGCACCACCAGCACCACGGTCAGCGCCAGCGTCAGGTTGACGTCGTGCAGCGCCTCGCGGATCGACAGCGAGCGGTCATTCACCGGCGTCATCTGCACCGAGGCCGGCAGCTGCGACGCAAAGCGCGGCAGCATGGCCCGCACCTTGTCGACCACCTGCACCGTGTTGGCATTGGGCTGGCGCTGCACCGCCAGCGTGATCGACGGCTCGCCGTTGAGCGCGGCGTAGGTCTTGACCGACTCCACGCTGTCCTGCACCTCGGCCACGTCGCGCAGCCGCACCGGGGCGCCATTGCGGGCAGCGATGATCACCTGGCCCCATTCGCGCGCGTTGGAGAGCTGGCGGTTGGCCTGCACCGTCAGCGTCTGCCGCGGGCCTTCCAGCACGCCCACCGGCGTGTTGGCGTTGGCGCTGGCCAGCACCGTGCGCAGCTCGTCCAGCGTGACGTTGCGCTCGGCCAGCGCCTCGGGCCGCACCTTGATGCGCACCGCATAGCGGCGCTGGCCGAAGATGAAGACCTGGGCCACGCCGTCGATCGTCGACAGGCTGGGCGCGATCAGGTTCTCGGCGTAGTCGTTGAGCTCGGCGGTGTCCAGCGAGGGCGAGGTCAGCGCCACCAGCAGCACCGGCGCATCGGCCGGGTTGACCTTGCGGTAGCTGGGCGGCGTGGTCATCTCGGCCGGCAGCTGGCGCTGGGCGCGGAACAGCGCGGCCTGCACGTCCACCGCGGCGGCGTCGATGTCGCGCGCGGTGTCGAACTCCAGCGTCAGCGAGCTGCTGCCCAGCGTGTTGGTGGAGCTGATCACCGACAGGCCGGCGATGGTGCTGAACTGCTTTTCCAGCGGCAGCGCCACCGAGCTGGCCATGGTCTCGGGCGAGGCGCCGGGCAGCGTCGCGTTGACCTGGATGATCGGCGTGTTGTAGCTGGGCAGCGCCGCCACCGGAATTTTCGTCAGCGCCAGCGCCCCGGCCACCACCACGGCCAGGTTCAGCAGCACCGTCATCACCGGACGGCGGATGAAGTGTTCCGCGATGTTCATGCAGAGGCCCCGGAGGCGGCGGCCGATGCCGGCCCCGACGCGCCCTTCGCCGGCCCGGCTGGCGCCTCACGCACCAGCCCGCCCGGCCGCAGGTTCTGCTTGCCTTCCACCACCACCCGCTCACCCGGCTGGACACCGTCGACCACCGCCCACTCGCCGCTGCTGTAGCGCAGCTGCACCGGCCGCAGCTCGGCGCTCATGTCGGCCTTGACGACGTAGACCGAGCGCTCCTGGCCGCGCTGCACCAGCGCCACCACCGGCAGCACCGCGGCGTCCTTGATGGTGCGCAGCGTCAGCTTGACGGTGACGTACTGGCCCGGCCACAGCAGCTGCTTGGGGTTGGCCAGCGCGCCCTTGATGCGGATGCTGCCGGTGGCGGTGTCCACCGCGTTGTCGATCACGCTGACCGTGCCCTCCAGCGCCTCGCGCGGCGCGGCGTTCGGGCCGCGGCCGCCACCCGCGGCGGGCAGCAGCACCTGCAGCTTCGCGCCCTGGGCGCCGCGGCCCTCGTCGCCGCCGCGCAGCAGCGCGCCCAGCTGGGCCTCGGGCAGGGTGAAGCTCACGCCGATCGGGTCGATCTGGGCGATCGTGGCCAGTGCGCTGGCGCCGGTGGGCGAGACCAGGCTGCCCGGGTACACATTGACCAGGCCGACGCGGCCACTCAGCGGCGCGCGCAGCGTGGCGTAGCCGGCGGCCACCTCACCGGCCTTCACGGCGGCCTGGTCGGCCACCACCGCGGCGCGCTGCGCCTCGAGGTTGGCCTGCACGGTGTCGGCCGCGCCCTGCGAGATGAAGTTCTGCGCCCGCAGCTCCTGCGCGCGCTTCCACTGCCGCTCCAGGTCGGCCAGCGCCACCTGGCTGCGCGCCAGCTGGGCGCGTGCCTTGTCCAGGTTGGCCTGCTCGGTGCGGTCGTCAAAGCGGAACAGCAGCTCGCCCTGGCGCACCATCTGGCCTTCCTTGACCACCACCTGGCGCACGGTGCTGCTGATTTGCGGCCGCAGCTCCACGGTGTTGAGCGGCACCACGGTGCCGGCCGCCTCCACGCTGACCGGCATGTCGCGCCGTTGCACCGTGGCCAGCGAGACCACCTGCGCCGGCTTGGGCGCCGACGCGGCGGCCGCGGCCGCGGCCGGCCCGGTGGCCTGGCCGCGCCACCAGGCGCCGGCCGCCACGGCAGCGGCCACGGCCGCCAGGATCAGGACAAGCGAAGTCTTCTTCATGAGCCACTCAGGAACGGGAGATCAGGGCCCCCGCCAGCGCCTGCAGCGCCTGCGGGGTGGTGTGCAACTGGGCTGCCGGCAGCCGCGACAGCCGCTCGGCAAAGCCGGCCGCGGTGCGCGACCAGGCGGCGTCCACGATGCGCCGGCCCTCGGCGCTGAGCCGGATCAGTCGCCGGCGGCGGTCGTGGGGGTCGGCGTGCACGCGCAGCAGGCCGCGCTCGGCCAGCGCCGTCACCGCCACCGACGCGGTGGGCAGCGTCACGCCCAGGTGGGTGGCCAGCGCGCCGACGCTGCCACCCGGCTCGCGCTGGGCGAACAGCAGCGCGCGGAATTGCGGCACCGTCAGCCCCTCGGGCGCGGCCTGACGCATCGCGCTGCGGATCTCGCGCATCAGCAGCGGCACCTGGGCCAGCACGGCCTGCGCGCAGACCTCGGCGAGGTCGGCGTGGGGGACGGGCTTCAGCGCGGCAGACACTTCGGAAATCTAACAAATTTCCGGCGCCCGCCGAACCGGGAAGCCCCCCGCTTCAGCCAGGGTTCAGGTGATGCGGTGGAAGTCCAGCCGCACCGCGCGCGCCTGCCGTTCCCCCACCGCCAGCGCCAGGCAGCGGTTCAGGTGTGCCCAGGCCGGCGCGCCGGTGGTGAAGCGCACCACGGTGCGGAAGAAGTACTCGCTGGCGGCCACCGGCTCGCCGCGCGCCAGCCGCGCCATCACGTCGGCGGGGCCGTGGCGCAGGCCGTCGCTCTGCACCTCGACCAGCGCGCCGTCGGGCGTGCGGATCACGTAGTGCGCGGCGATCTCCAGCACGCCATCGGCGCGCAGCACCTGCCAGTCGACACCGCCGGGCAGGATCTCGCCGCTCAGCTCGGGGCCCTCCACCGTGCCGCCCAGCAGCGGCACATAGCGGCGCTCGCCATGCTTGGCGGGGCCGCCCAGGCTGACCAACTCGCCCACCTCGCAGACCACGCGGCACATCGGTTGCAGGGCGGGCGGCGGGCTGAAGGCGTCGGTCATGGCGGGGCGTTCGGGTCAGTCGGGATGGACAGGCGGCGTGGCCGGTTGATCATCTTGCGCCAGGCTCGCGCGCTTGCCCAGCCACCCGCCGTCATCCCAGAGGATGACCGCCCCACCCGACCGACCCACCGATGAACGCCTGGGCCCTGCCCCTTGCCGATGCCCAACCCGCCTGGTCGCGCGCCCTGCCCGCGGTGGTGCAGGCCGTGGGCGCGCCGGACTTCGACACCCGGGTGCTGCAGGCGCTGGACGAGGCGGCGCTGGGCGTGGGCTCCTGGTCGGTCTACCAGGTCTGGCGCGACCGCCTGCCGCAACTGCACCTCTCGGGCAGCCTGGGCGTGGCCGACACCACCCGCGACTGCTTTGCCGCCTACCGCGACGCCGGCCTGTACCGCCGCGACAGCAGCTTCGACGCGGTGCGCCCCGGCCATGCCGCGGTGCTGCGCATGCACGCCGACGAGGCCCCCAGCCACGACCACCGCCAGGCCATCTACCTGCGCCACGGCGTGCTGGAGCGGCTGTCGGTGGTGCAGCGGGGCGATGACGGCGCGGTGTTCGCCGTCAATGTCTACCGCCACGCCCACCAGGGCCGCTTTGGCGACGGCGAGCTCGCCGGCTTCGCCCAGCTGGCCCCCGTGCTGCTGGCCGGCGTGCAGCGCCACCTGGCGCTGCGCCAACCGACCCCCGACCTGCGCGCCGCGCTGAAGGCCCGCTGCGCGGCGCTGACCGAGCGTGAACTGGACGTGTGCGAACGCCTGCTGCGCGGCTGGAGCTTCGACGGCATCGCCGCCGACCTGGGCCTGAGCGTGGCCACCGCCAAGACCTACCGCGCCCGCGCCTTCGCCCGCCTGGGCCTGCACTTCAAGAGCGAGCTCTTCGCCGCCTTCCTGCCCGGGGGGGACTGTCCTCCTCAGGGATGACAGGCGGCGGCAGCGCCGGGCGGCACACTGCCGGCCTGCTGCCTTGATACCCCCCAGGAGACCGCCATGAGCACCCGCCGCCACGCCCTGACCGTCCTTGCCAGCCCCTGGCTGCTGGCCGGCGCCGCCCCCGCGCTGGCCCAGGGCGGCGCGCCGCTGAAGCTGGTGGTGGGCTTCCCGCCCGGCTCCGGCCCCGACGTGGTGGCGCGCCAGCTGGGCCAGAAGCTGGGCGAGCTGATGAAGCAGCAGGTGGTGATCGACAACCGCGCCGGCGCTGGCGGCCAGATCGCCGCCCAGGCGGTGGCCCGCTCGCCAGCGGATGGCACCACGCTGCTGCTGGGCGAGGTGGGCTCGATCAGCATCTCGCCCGCCGCCTACCGCAAGCTGCCCTACGACCCCGCCAAGGACTTCATGGCCGTGGCCGAGGTGGTGCGCTCCGACTTCGTGCTGGTGGTGCCCGCCACCTCGCCCGCCAAGACGGTGGCCGAGTTCGTCGCCGCCGCCAAGGCGCAGAAGGACCGCGTCAACTTCGGCACCTTCGGCGCCGGCACGCCGGGCCACTTCGGCGCCGAGGTCTTCGGCAGCCTGGCCGGCTTCGCGGTCGAGCCCATCCACTACCGCGCCACCGGCGACGCCGTCACCGCCATCATCGCCGGCGACGTGATGGGCGCCTTCGTCTCCACCGCGCTGGCGCTGGCCCAGGTCAAGGGCGGCAAGATGCGCGCGCTGGCCACCACCGCGCCCCAGCGCTCCGCCCTGCTGCCCGAGGTGCCCACCTTCACCGAGGCCGGCTACCCCAAGGCCGACTTCTCCGCCTGGTTCGCGCTGCTGCTGCCCACCGGCACGCCCACCGCCGCCGTGGACGCACTGAGCCAGCAGGCCGTGGCCGCCCTGCAAAGCCCCGACCTGCGCCAGAAGCTGCAGGAGGCCGGCTTCAGCATCGTCGGCACCGGCCGCGCCGAGACCGAGCGCATGCTCAAGGCCGAGGCGGCGCGCTGGGCGGCGGTGGTCAAGACGTCGGGGTTCCAGGGGGACTGAGGCTGGGCCGTGCAGGCGCTGCTTTGTCGTCGAGGACCTGATCGCCCCGTTGCGCATCGCTGAGCATTTGCCGTGCGCGGTGTCAGACCTGACCGCGGGTACGCGCAAGTGGCCACGGGGTCCATCGACTGGGAAGACAAATGCAACGCTAAGTGATTGATAAAGAAGCGAAATCACCAGTCGACCACTTTTTTCTCCGGCGCTATGGAAACAAACCGTGCTTGGCTGTTGTGGTCTTGCGCTCCGTCTCTGTTGGGGCTGCCGGCAGCCCGTCCAATCTCTCGCGGAGAAGTCCGGCGACCTTGGCGATTCAGCACCCGATCAATGATGGACGTCGAGCCCTGGCGATCAAGCCCATCGCCCACATCGTCTCTGGCGCTCGAACTCTGCGCGTCCGGCCAATCGACCCAGACTCGGGTGAGGCACCCAATGGGGTGATGGCGGGCTCTTTTGGGTGAGGCGTAAACTGCCCCAAAGGCATGAACGCGCAACCTACGCTCCTCGGTACAGGCATGTACCCACTGCCACGAGCCGCCAGGCTCGTGGGGGCTGAGGCGCGCACGGTTCGCCGATGGTTGAAGGGGTATTCCTGGAAGTACGGCGATGGCCGCAGGGTCTCCGGCCCACTGTGGGCGCTGCAGCATGCCCAGGACGAGGAATTCGGTGACGAGCAAGTGCTGGGCTTCCGGGACCTGCTGGAACTCCGTACCGTGGCCCGCTTCATCGCGCAGGGCGTCAGCCTGCGGGTGATCCGGGCGACGATTGATGTGGCCAGGGAAACGCTGGGGGACTACCCACTGCACTCCAAGCGCTTCGTCACGGACGGCAAGAAGATCTTCCTGGAGGCGGTTGAGCGTGCGGGCGAGGATCCCAAGCTGTTGGATGTGCGCCGACAGCAGTTCGCCATGGATGCGGTGATCCGTCCCAGCCTGCTGGAAGGCATCGAGTACAGCGCCGATGCCACGGCGCTGCGCTGGTTCCCCATGCCGAAGAAGCGACTGGTGGTGCTGGATCCGCAGGTGCAGTTTGGCGAGCCCATCGTGACCAAAGGCGGTGTGCCGACCGATACGTTGGCAGCGGCTTGCAAGGCGGAAGGCGACAACGTCGAGCGTGTGGCGCGCCTTTACCGCGTCACGCCACAAGAAGTGAAGGCTGCAGTCGCCTTTGAGCAGCAACTCGCGGCCTGATTCGTCGGCGTGCGATTCCTGTTCGACGCCAACCTTCCCCCTGATCTGGCGCATGCCATCCGTGAGCTCTGCTCGTCGGAGCCAGGCGTGGACGAGGTGATCCACCTCAGTGACAGGTTCCGACGCAGCACGCCCGATCTGCAGTGGATACCGACCCTTGGCCAGGGCTGGTACATCATCAGCACGGACAAGTTCGCGAAGAGCCGAGGGCAGGAGCGCGAGGCCTTGCGCCGTGCAGGGCACACGGTCTACGTGCTCGACCCGCAGTGGTCCAAGCATCCCTTTTGGCTGAAGTCATCCAGGCTGGTGCTGTGGTGGCCACAGGTGCTTGAGCATGCACGGCTCACCGCTGGCGGTGGCTTTCGCATTCCCTGGCAGCACTCGTCCAGCAAGAAATTTCAGGGGCTGTAGCCGCCGGCGTGCTTTCTCTGGCGGAGACGGCCTGTGCCGTCTTTGCTCCACCCGCCTCAGAGCGCGAAGATCTTCCCCGGATTCAGGATGTTGTCCGGGTCCAGCGCCCGCTTGACCGCGCGCATCATCGCCACCGCGCCCTCGCCGGTTTCCTCGATCAGGAAGCCCTGCTTGTGCAGGCCGATGCCGTGCTCGCCGGTGCAGGTGCCGCCCACGGCCAGCGCGCGGCGCACCACGCGCTCGTTCAGTGATTCGGCCAGATCGCGCTCGGCCGGCAGCGCGGGGTCGAGCAGGTAGGCGATGTGGAAGTTGCCGTCGCCCACGTGGCCGACGATGAAGTAGGGCAGGCCGCTGGTGCGGGCTTCGTCTTCGGCGGCCACCACCATCTCGGCCAGGCGGGCGATCGGCACGCAGGTGTCGGTGGTGACGGCGCGGCAGCCCGGGCGCATCTGCAGCGCCGACAGGTAGGCGTGGTGGCGCGCGGTCCACAGCTTGGTGCGCTCCTCGGGGGTGGTGGCCCATTGGAAGTCTTCGCCGCCGTGGTCCTTGGCGATCTCCTGCACGGTGGCGGTCTGCTCGGCCACGCCGGCCTCGCTGCCGTGGAACTCCATCAGCAGCATCGGCGCCTCGCGCAGGCCCAGCCTGTCGTGGTTGTTCACGGCGCGCACGGCGTTGACGTCCAGCAGCTCGCAGCGGGCGATCGGCACGCCCATCTGGATGATCTGGATGGTGGTGGCCACGGCCGAGGCGATGTCCGGGAAGAAGCACACCGCGGCGGCCAGGCTCTCGGGCAGCGGGTGCAGCTTCAGCGTGATCTCGGTGATCACGCCCAGCGTGCCTTCGGAGCCCACCATCAGCCGGGTCAGGTCGTAGCCGGCGCTGCTCTTGCGCGCCTGGGTGCCGGTGCGGATGACCTGGCCGCTGGCGGTGACCACCTCCAGCGCCAGCACGTTCTCGCGCATCGTGCCGTAGCGCACGGCGTTGGTGCCCGAGGCGCGGGTGGCGCACATGCCGCCGATCGAGGCGTCGGCGCCGGGGTCGATCGGGAAGAACAGGCCCAGGTCCTTGATCTCGCGGTTGAGCTGGCTGCGGGTGACGCCGGGCTGCAGCGTGGCGGTCAGGTTTTCGGGCTCGGCGCGCAGCACGCGGTTCATGCGCGACAGATCCAGGCTGACGCCGCCCTGCACCGCCAGCAGATGCCCCTCCAGCGACGAGCCCACGCCAAACGGGATCACCGGCACGCGGTGCGCGGCGGCCAGCGTCACCGCATCGGCCACGTCCTGGGTGGATTCGCAGAACACCACGGCGTCGGGCGGCGCCACGTCGAAGGGCGACTCGTCGCGGCCGTGCTGCTGGCGCACCGCCAGTGCGGTGGACAGGCGCTCGCCGAAGCGCTGGCGCAGCGCGTCGATCAGGGCGGCGGGCGCGGTGCGGGGGGCGTTGGCGGTGGACAGCATGGACAGCTCGCGAAAGTGGGTGCAGGATTCTAGGAAGTCCTCAAGGGCCGCCCACGCGGCGCCGATCAATCCGACAGGCCGGGATGGCGCCATCCCGACACAGCCCCGCCCACCATGAGCCGCGAACGCCGCAACCTCTACCGCATCCTGCACGTCCAGCCCGAGGCGCCGCCCGAGGTCATCAAGGCCGCCTGGCGGGCGCTGATGAGCACGCTGCGCGCCCACCCCGACCTGGGCGGCGACCCCGAGACCGCGGCGCGCCTGAACGCCGCCTACGAGGTGCTGTCCGACCCGGTGCGCCGCGCCGCCTACGACCGCGGCCTCAAGCGCACGCCGCGCGGGCCGGCCGCCCCATCGGCCGACAGCGCGCCGCGCGCCACCGCCAGCCCGCCGCCAGCGCCGCCGCCGCGGGCAGC
>NZ_JAGQDE010000036.1 GCF_018069755.1 Ideonella aquatica
GCCGCAGCTGCCTCCGCCGCCACCCGCCGCAGCGCCGAAGCCGGCACCCGCGGTGCCGCCCGCTCCGGCGCCGGCCGCCAGTGTGGCTGCGGCCCCCAAGCCGGCCGCCTCGGTCGCCGCGGCGCCGCCCGCGCCCAAGCCCACCCCGGCCCCTGCCAACGCCGAGGCCGACGTCGAACGTGCCGTCAAGGCCTGGGCCAGCGCCTGGAGCCGCAAGGACATGGGCGACTACGTTGGCGCCTACACCAACGACTACGCTGGCCAGGCGGGCTCGCACAAACGTTGGGTCGAGGAGCGGCGCGACCGCATCGTCGGCAAGAAGTCCATCAAGGTCAGCGTCAGCGAGCTGAAGGTCACAGTCAATGGCGACAAGGCCACTGCCCGCTTCCGCCAGAACTACGACTCCGACGCCCTGTCCACCAGCAGCCGCAAGACGCTGGAGCTGGTGCGCAGCGGCGGCAAGTGGCTGATCCGCCAGGAATCGGTGGGCGGTTGAGTCGCCGGGGTTCTCGTATCGCATGGTGATCAACCGCATCCGGCCCGCACATCGGCGTGGCGCCGCAGCGCTGGGCGCCGCGGGCCTGGTGGCCACGGCGCTGCTCAGCAGCAATGTCGCGTCCTCGCTGATGCCGGCGACCGAAGAGCCGGTCGCCACCGCCGTGTCGACCGCCACCGCTCCCGAGCCGGCCCCCGCCAAAGTCAAGGCGCCGCCGGTCGCGCTGGTGGACCAGGCCGTGCCGGGCACCGTGCCCCCTGACGCCCTGCGCGGCTCTCCGGAGCGCCGACTGATCGCCGTCTACCGTCTGCTGGCCTCGGGTCGCTACGATCCCGCGCTGCAGGCCGCCGAGGCCCTGGTGCGCGCCTACCCGAACTTCCGTCTGGCTCAGCTGGTGCAGGCCGACCTGATGGTGGCGCGCTTCGAGCCGCTGCAGGACTTTGGCGCAGGCGCCCGGCAAGGGGCCGACACCGGCGAGCGCGGCGAGCTGATGACGCTGCGCGACGAAGCCCGTCTGCGCCTGAAGGCCCTGATCCAGCGCCCCCCCGAGGGTGCGGTGCCGGCCGAGTTCCTCACCCTGCCACCCAGCGTGCCCTTTGCCATCGCCGTCGACACCGACGCCGCGCGCCTGTACCTCTTTGAGAACGGCCCGGCCGGGCTGCGCCTGGTCGACGATGTCTATGTGTCGGTGGGCAAGCAGGGCGTGGACAAGTCGGTCGAGGGCGACCAGCGCACACCGCTGGGCGTGTACTTCACCACCGACCGCCTGGACCCGCGCTCGCTGCAGGAGCGTTTCGGCTCCGGCGCGCTGCCGCTGAACTACCCCAACGCCTACGACAAGCTCAAGGGCCGCACCGGCAGCGGCATCCTGCTGCATGGCGTGACGGCCAGCACCTACTCGCGCCCACCGCTGGACAGCGACGGCTGCGTGGCCATGGCCAATGAAGACCTCACGCGGCTGGCCAGCCGCCTGCCGCAGCGTGACACGCCCGTGGTCATCACGCGCCAGATCCGCTGGGTCGAACCCGCCAAGCGTGCCACGCCCGAGGGCTTTCAGCAGACCTTTGCCCAGTGGCAACAGGCCCGGCTGCGCGCCGACCTGGCGCAGATGCGCGAGCTGTACGAACAGAGCGGTCCGCAGGATGGCGGCGCCGAGCAACGCTTCCGCGCCAAGGTGGCGTCCGCCCCGGAGGGCTTTGGCGAGGTCAGCGTGCTCACCTGGCACGACGACGAGGGCAAGCTGGTCGTGACCTTCAAGGAAGTCGGCAGCGGCCCCAAGGGCCGCGACCGGCTGATGCGGCAGTACTGGCGCGAGACGCGCAGCGGCTGGCGGATCGTGGCCGAGGGGCCGGTGCGCTGACGGCGCCTGCCACCTGAATGCACAAGGGGCCCCGCAGGGCCCCTTGTCGTGTCCAGCCCTGGCCGGTCTCAGCGCTTGCTCGGCGGCAGGTCGGTGCAGCTGCCGTGCGCCACTTCCGCCGCCATGCCGATGCTCTCGCCCAGCGTGGGGTGCGGGTGGATGGTCTTGCCGATGTCCACCGCGTCGGCGCCCATCTCGATGGCCAGTGCGATCTCGCCGATCATGTCGCCCGCATGGGTGCCCACGATGCCGCCGCCCAGGATCTTGCCGTGGCCGTGGGCCTCGGGGGAATCATCGAACAGCAGCTTGGTGAAGCCCTCGTCGCGGCCGTTGGCGATGGCGCGGCCAGAGGCCGTCCAGGGGAACAGGCCCTTCTTGACCTTGATGCCTTGGGCCTTGGCCTGGTCCTCGGTCAGGCCCACCCAGGCCACCTCGGGGTCGGTGTAGGCCACGCTGGGGATCACGCGGGCGTTGAAGGCGGCGCTGGCCAGCTCCTTGTTGCCCTGCAATTCCCCGGCGATGACTTCCGCCGCCACATGCGCCTCGTGCACCGCCTTGTGCGCCAGCATCGGCTGACCGACGATGTCGCCAATGGCGAAGATGTGCGGCACGTTGGTGCGCATCTGGATGTCGACGTTGATGAAGCCGCGGTCGGTGACCGCCACGCCCGCCTTGTCGGCAGCGATTTTCTTGCCGTTGGGCGTGCGGCCCACCGCCTGCAGCACCAGGTCGTAGGTGCCTTCGCTCTTCGTGCCGTCCAGGCCCTCGAACTGCACCGTGATGCCCTCGGCCGTGGCCGTCGCGCCGACGGTCTTGGTCTTCAACAGGATCTTGTCGAAGCGGCCCTTGTTCATCTTTTCCCAGACCTTGACCAGGTCGCGGTCGGCGCCCTGCATCAGGCCGTCCATCATCTCCACCACGTCCAGGCGGGCGCCCAGCGTGCTGTAGACGGTGCCCATCTCCAGGCCGATGATGCCGCCGCCGACGATGAGCATCTTCTTGGGCACCGCCTGCAGCGCCAGCGCGCCGGTGGAATCGACCACGCGCGGATCATCAGGCATGAAGGGCAGGCGCACGGCTTGTGAGCCGGCGGCGATGATGCAGGTCTTGAAGGCCACGACCTTCTTGCTGCCCGTCTTCTCCTGACCCGTGCCGGTGGTCTCTTCCACCTCCACATGGTTCGGTCCGACGAAGGCGCCGTAGCCGCGCACGGTGGTGACCTTGCGCATCTTGGCCATCGCCGCCAGACCACCGGTCAGCTTGCCGATGACCTTCTCCTTGTGGCTGCGCAGCTTGTCGATGTTGACGCTGGGGGCGCCGAACTCGATGCCCAGGTCGCCCAGGTGGCTCACCTCGTCCATCACCGCGGCCACGTGCAGCAGCGCTTTCGAGGGGATGCAGCCCACGTTCAGGCAGACACCGCCCAGCGTGGCGTAGCGCTCGACGATCACCACCTTCAGGCCCAGGTCGGCCGCGCGGAAGGCGGCCGAATAGCCACCAGGGCCGGCACCCAGCACCAGCACGTCGCAGTCGATGTCGGCCGCACCGCCGAAGCTGGCGGCGTTGGGTGCCACCACCGGCGCCGCCACGGGTGTGGCGGGAGCCGGTGCAGCGGCCGCAGGCGCCGGTGCCGGCGCGGCGGCCGCCCCGGCGGCCTCCAGCGTCAGGATCAGCGAGCCCTGGTTGACCTTGTCCCCCAGCGCCACCTTGATCTCCTGCACCACGCCCGCATGGCTGGACGGAATCTCCATCGAGGCCTTGTCGGACTCGACGGTGATCAGGCTCTGCTCGGCCTTCACCGCGTCGCCCGGCTTGACCAGGATCTCGATCACGCCCACGTCCTTGAAGTCGCCGATGTCCGGCACTTGCACGTCGATCTTGGCCATCGCGTGCTCCTTACAGCGCGATCCGACGGAAGTCGGACAGCAGCGAGGCGAAGTAGACGTTGAAGCGGGCCGCGGCGGCACCGTCGATCACGCGGTGGTCCCAGCTCAGCGACAGCGGCAGCATCAGGCGCGGCGCGAACTGCTTGCCGTCCCACTTGGGTTCGATGCTGCTCTTGCACACGCCCATGATGGCCACTTCCGGCGCGTTGATGATGGGCGTGAAATAGCGCCCGCCGATGCCGCCCAGGCTGGAGATGCTGAAGCAGCCGCCGCTCATGTCGGCCGGGCCCAGCTTGCCGTCGCGCGCCTTCTTGGCCAGCTCGGACATCTCCTGGCTGATCTGGAAGATGCCCTTCTTGTCGGCGTCCTTGATCACCGGCACCACCAGGCCATTGGGCGTGTCCGCCGCGAAGCCGATGTGGAAGTAGTTCTTGTAGACCAGCTGGTCGCCGTCCAGCGAGCTATTGAACTCGGGGAACTTCTTCAGCGCGGCCACGGCCGCCTTGATCATGAAGGCCAGCATCGTCACCTTGACGCCGGACTTCTCGTTCTCCTTGTTCAGCTGAACACGGAAGGCCTCCAGGTCGGTGATGTCGGCGTCGTCGTGGTTGGTGACGTGCGGGATCACCACCCAGTTGCGGTGCAGGTTGGCGCCCGAGATCTTCTTGATGCGCGAGAGGTCCTTGCGCTCCACTGGGCCGAACTTGGCAAAGTCCACCTGCGGCCAGGGCAGCAGACCCGGGAAGGCGCCGCCGGCAGCGGCGGGTGCGGCCGCCGGGGCCTTGGCCTTCTGCGCAGCGGTCTGCACGGCGCCGGCCATCACGCTCTTGACGAAGTTCTGCACGTCGTCCTGGGTGATGCGGCCCTTCAGGCCCGAACCCGACACCTCGGCCAGCGGCACGCCCAGCTCACGGGCCAGCTTGCGGATGCTGGGGCTGGCGTGGGGCAGGCCCGGCGCCGGGGTGCCCGGGTTGTGGGCCGGCACGGCAGCGGCAGCCGCCACCGGCGCGACGGCAGCGGCGGCCGGTGCCGCAGCGGCGGGTGGCGCAGTCGCTGGGGCCGGGACAGCGGCGGCCGGCGCAGGCGCCGCGGCGCCACCAGCGCCCTCGAGCACCACGATCAGCGTGCCGATGTTGACCTTGTCGCCCAGTGCGACCTTCAGTTCCTTGACCACGCCGGCGTGCGACGAGGGGATCTCCATCGAGGCCTTGTCGGACTCGACCGTGATCAGGCTCTGCTCCACCTTGACGGTGTCGCCCACCTTGACCAGCAGCTCGATGACGGCCACGTCCTTGAAGTCGCCGATGTCGGGCACCAGCACCTCGATGCGGCCGGCCGGCGCGGCGGCCACGGGCGCAGCGACCGGGGCAGCCGCCACAGGCGCGGCCACCGGGGCGGCTGCGACCGGCGCCGGAGCCGGAGCAGCCGCTTCGCCAGCGACCTCCAGCATCAGCACCAGCGAGCCCTCGCTGACCTTGTCGCCCAGCGCGACCTTGAGCTCCTTGACCACGCCGGCATGCGACGAGGGGATCTCCATCGAGGCCTTGTCGGACTCCACCGTGATCAGGCTCTGCTCGGCCTTCACCGAGTCGCCGGGCTTGACCAGCAGCTCGATGATCGCCACGTCCTTGAAGTCCCCGATGTCAGGGACCTTCACTTCAATCAATGCCATGTCATGCCTCCTGCCGAGCCGCCTCAAAGGAGGCATGGGCCCCCGCGGGGGGCAGCGAATGAAAATGAGCGTGGGGGTGCATTGTTTGTCTCCGTGAGGCCGCGCGTCAGGCGTACAGCGGGTTGATCTTCTCGGTGTTCAGACCGTACCTGGCGATCGCCTCGGCCACCTTGGCCGCCGGCACGCTGCCCTCGTCGGCCAGCGACTTCAGGGCCGCGACGACGATGTAGTGACGGTTGATCTCGAAGTGCTCGCGCAGCTTGCTGCGGAAATCGCTGCGGCCGAAGCCGTCGGTGCCCAGCACCTTGAACGTGCGGCCCTTGGGGATGAAGGCCCGCACCTGCTCGGCGTAGTTCTTCATGTAGTCGGTCGACGCGATCACCGGGCCCGGGTGCGGATCCAGCTGCTGGGCGATGAAGGGCACGCGGGCGGCTTCGGTCGGGTGCAGCAGGTTCCAGCGCTCGCAGTCCTGGCCGTCGCGGGCCAGCTCGTTGAAGCTGGGGCAGCTCCAGACGTTGGCGGCCACGCCCCACTCTTCTTCCAGCAGCTTCTTCGCGGCCATCGACTCGCGCAGGATGGTGCCGGAGCCCAGCAGGTTGACGCGCGGGGTCTTCTTGGCGCCCTCTTCCAGCAGGTACATGCCCTTGATGATCTGCTCTTCGGTGCCGGGCTTCAGGCCCGGCATCGGGTAGTTCTCATTGAGCAGGGTGATGTAGTAGAAGACGTTTTCCTGCTTCTCGACCATGCGCTTGAGGCCATGCTGCATGATCACGCCCACCTCGTGCGCGAAGGTCGGGTCGTAGGAGACGCAGTTGGGAATCGTGCCAGCCAGGATGTGGCTGTGGCCGTCCTCGTGCTGCAGGCCTTCGCCGTTCAGCGTGGTCCGGCCCGAGGTGCCGCCCAGCAAGAAGCCGCGGGCCTGCATGTCACCCGCCGCCCAGGCCAGATCGCCAATGCGCTGGAAGCCGAACATCGAGTAGTACACGTAGAACGGCACCATGATGCGGTTGCTGGTGCTGTACGAGGTGGCCGCGGCGATCCAGCTGGACATGCCGCCGGCCTCGTTGATGCCCTCTTGCAGGATCTGGCCGGAGACGTCCTCCTTGTAGTACATGACCTGGTCCTTGTCGACCGGGGTGTACTGTTGGCCCTTGGGGTTGTAGATGCCGACCTGGCGGAACAGGCCTTCCATGCCGAAGGTGCGGGCCTCATCCACCAGGATGGGCACCACGCGCGGGCCCAGCGCCTGGTCGCGCAGCAGCTGCGTCAGGAAGCGCACATAGGCCTGGGTGGTGCTGATCTCACGGCCCTCGGCGGTGGGCTCCAGCACGGCCTTGAAGGTCTCCAGCGCCGGCACGGTGAAGCTCTCGTCGGCCTTGGTGCGGCGGTTGGGCAGGTAGCCACCCAGGGCCTGGCGACGCTCGTGCAGGTAGCGCATCTCCGGCGTGTCCTCGGCCGGCTTGAAGAACGGGATCTTCGGCAGCTCGCTGTCGGGGATCGGCAGGTTGAAGCGGTCGCGGAAGTACTTGATGTCCTCGTCGGTCAGCTTCTTGGTCTGGTGGACGGTGTTCTTGCCTTCACCGGCCTTGCCCATGCCGAAGCCCTTGACCGTCTTGATCAGCAGCACCGTGGGCTGGCCCTTGTGGTTGACGGCCTTGTGGTAGGCGGCATAGACCTTCTGCGGGTCGTGGCCACCGCGGCGCAGGTTCCAGATGTCGTCATCGGACATCTTGGACACCATCTCCAGCGTGCGCGGATCGCGGCCGAAGAAGTGCTTGCGCACATAGGCGCCGTCGTTGGCCTTGAAGGCCTGGTAGTCGCCGTCCAGCGTCTCCATCATGATCTTGCGCAGCGCGCCGTCCTTGTCGCGCGCCAGCAGCGGATCCCAGTTGCTGCCCCACAGCAGCTTGATCACGTTCCAGCCCGAGCCGCGGAACTCGCCCTCCAGCTCCTGGACGATCTTGCCGTTGCCACGCACCGGGCCGTCCAGGCGCTGCAGGTTGCAGTTGATGACGAAGATCAGGTTGTCCAGGCCTTCGCGGGCGGCCAAGCCGATCGCACCCAGCGATTCGGGCTCGTCCATCTCGCCGTCGCCGCAGAACACCCAGACCTTGCGGTTGCTGGTGTCGGCAATGCCGCGGGCGTGCAGGTACTTCAGGAAGCGGGCCTGGTAGATGGCCATCAAGGGGCCCAGGCCCATGCTGACGGTGGGGAACTGCCAGAAGCCGGGCATCAGCTTGGGGTGCGGGTAGCTGGACAGGCCCTTGCCGTCCACCTCCTGGCGGAAGTTGAGCAGTTGCTCCTCGGTCAGCCGGCCTTCCAGGTAGGCGCGGGCATACACGCCCGGGGCCACGTGGCCCTGAAAGTAGACGCAGTCGCCGCCGTGGTCGGGGCCTTCGGCGTGCCAGAAGTGGTTGAAGCCGGCGCCGAACATGTGGGCCAGCGACGCGAACGAGCCGATGTGGCCGCCCAGGTCGCCGCCGTCCTCGGGGTTGTGGCGATTGGCCTTGACGACCATGGCCATGGCGTTCCAGCGCATGTAGGCGCGCAGACGCTCCTCGATCTCGATGTTGCCGGGGCAGCGCTCTTCCTCGTTCGGCTCGATCGTGTTGACATAGCCGGTGGTCGCCGAGAAGGGCATGTCCACGCTGTGCTGACGCGCTTCCTCCAGCAACTGCTCCAGCAGGAAGTGGGCGCGGTCCGGGCCTTCCTTGTCGATCACGGCCTGGAGCGCATCCAGCCACTCGCGGGTTTCCTGGGCGTCCAGATCGGGCGGCAGTGCACCGGGACGGGCGTCGGGGCTGGCGGACATGGGTTTGTCTCCTGTGAAGGTCCGTGTTGGGGGATGTCGGATCGGCGCGAAGTGTCGCACAGGCTTTTGGAATTTTCAAATAGCGGTCATTCATTTCATATTACGGAATTCGTGACGCATCTAGCCGATTCCGGACCACGTCCCAGGCCACGCGGGCCGGATAATCCACACCGCATGAGCAAACTCGCCGAACTTTCCGCCACCTACCGTTCGCGGCTGAACCGCCTTTTCGGACGCTGGTGGCGCAAGCAGTCGCCAGCACGCCAGGACCGCTTCGCCACCATCGGCCCCTTGCTGTCGGTGCTGATGTTCCTGGCGGCCATCACCGCCGCCTCCTGGTACCTGCGCAACGAGGAAATCGAGCGCACCGCCGAGGCGCTGCGCCGCGACACCGAGGTGGCCCAGCAGCAAATCCGCCTGCACCTGATCGAGAACCAGGAGCAGTTGGTGCGCATCGCCCGCGAGCTGGCCACGCGCGACATCACCACCGCCGATTTCCTGGACCAGGCCGCCACGTTCCAGCGTGAGCGCCCTGCGGTGCGGCGCATCGCCTGGATCACGGCCAAGCGTCAGGTGCGCGCCAGCCAGGAGTTGATGGGTTTCGCCCCCCTGGTGGCCACGGACGGCACCAGTGCCGACCCTTCGCTGCCCGCCCAAGGCCAGCCGATTGACGCCGAGTTCACCTTCCAGGCCGCCCGCGACAGCCGCCAACCGGTCTACTCCCACGCCTTCAGCGATGCCGCCGGCGTGCCGGTGTTCCAGATCCAGGTGCCGCTGATCGACCGTGGCAACTTCAATGGCGTGCTGGCCATCGATTACGGCATCGAGGCCCTGTTGCGCCACCATGTGCCGCCCGAGGTCACCCGCCGCCACAGCATCGCCGTGCTCGACAGCGGCGGCCGCACGCTGACCAGCACCGTCACCGCGATGCCCGGCCAGCGCAGCAGCCCGCCCTCGCTGAGCTACGAGCTGCCGCTGGCGCCGATGTCCAACGGCCTGGTGCTCAAGGGCATGGGCTACCGCACCTCGGTCGGCCTGATCGGCAGCACGCTGTTCTGGATGGTGGTGGCGCTGTCGGTGCTGACGGTGTGGATGCTGCTGGGCACCTGGCGCCATGTGCGCCGGCGCGCGCAGATCCAGGGCGCACTGGTGCAGGAAACCAATTTCCGCCGGGCCATGGAGAACTCCATGCTCACCGGCATGCGGGCGATGGACCTGGAAGGCCGCGTCACCTACGTCAACCCGGCCTTCTGCGCGATGACCGGCTTCTCCGAGGACGACCTGGTCGGCGGCCGCCCGCCCTTCCCCTACTGGCCCAGCGACCGCATCGAGGAGAACTCGCGCCTGCTGCAGCAGGAGCTGCAGGGCCGCAGCCCGGCTGGCGGCATCGAGGTCAAGGTGATGCGCAAGGACGGCTCGGTCTTCGATGCGCGCATGTACGTCTCGCCGCTGATCGACCCCAAGGGCCAGCAGACCGGCTGGATGACCTCGATGACCAACATCACCGAGGCCAAGCGCATCCGCGACCAGCTCAGCGCCTCGCACGAACGCTTCACCACCGTGCTGGAGGGCCTGGAGGCCGCGGTGTCGGTGATGTCGGTCCAGCACAACGAGCTGCTGTTCTGCAACCGCAGCTACCGGCTGTGGTTCGGCGCCGACGCCCAGGGCCATGCGCTGCTGGCCAGCAGTGCCGGCGACAGCGTGTTCCAGACCGAGGACGACGAGGACGTCGACAACCTCTCCGGCCTGCCCACCCATCCGCTCACCGAGACCAGCACCCAGCCGCACGAGGTCTTCATCGACTCGCTGCAGATGTGGTTCGACGTGCGCTCGCGCTATGTGCAATGGACCGACGGCCGCCTGGCCCAGATGCTGATCGCCACCGACATCACCGCCCGGCGCCGGGTGGAGGAGCTGGCGCGCCAGCAGGCCGAAAAGGCCTCGGTCACCAGCCGGCTGATCACGATGGGCGAGATGGCCTCGTCGGTGGCGCATGAGCTGAACCAGCCGCTGACCGCGATCAACAACTACTGCAATGGCATGGTCAGCCGGGTGCAGGCCGGGAGCATCAGCAACGACGACCTGGTGGCGGCCCTGCAGAAGACCGGACGCCAGGCCGAGCGCGCCGGGCAGATCATCCACCGCATCCGCAGCTTCGTGAAACGCAGCGAGCCGCAGCGCCAGGCGGCCCAGGCCAAGGACATCGTCGAGGACGCGGTGGAGCTGGCCGGCATCGAGCTGCGCCGTCGCAAGGTCAACATCCACACCTATGTGGCCCAGCGCCTGCCCACCCTGCATGTCGACCCCATCCTGATCGAGCAGGTGCTGCTGAACCTGCTGAAGAACGCCGCTGAGGCGATCGACGGCGCCCGCATGCCGCCCACGCGGCGACACATCGAGCTGCGCGTGACACCGCGCCACACCGCCGAGGAAGGCGGGGTGATCGAGTTCAGCGTGACCGACACCGGCCCCGGCATCCCCGAGGACGTGCTCAGCCGTCTCTATGAAGCCTTCTATTCCACCAAGGCCGACGGCATGGGCATCGGCCTGTCGCTGTGCCGCTCGATCATTGAGTCGCACCATGGTCGGATGCGGGCCCAGAACCAATACAATGGCACGCATGTGACGGGGTGCCGGTTCGCTTTCACCCTGCCCGTCGACCTCAGCCAGCGCGCCGAGGCACCGCCGGTACCTGACGTACCCGACGAGGCCGCGGCCGCCAACCCCAACGCTGCTTCCTCATGAGCCTGATCCCCAAGAAAGGTACCGTCTACGTGGTCGACGACGACGAGGCGGTCCGCGACTCCCTGCAATGGCTGCTCGAGGGCAAGGACTACCGGGTCAAGTGCTTCGACTCGGCCGAATCCTTCCTGTCCCGCTTCGACCCGCGCGAAGTGGCCTGCCTGATCGCCGACATCCGCATGGACGGCATGAGCGGTCTGGAACTGCAGGACCGGCTGCTGGAGCGCAAGAGTCCGCTGCCCATCGTCTTCATCACCGGCCATGGCGATGTGCCGATGGCGGTGAACACCATGAAGAAGGGCGCGATGGACTTCATCGAGAAGCCCTTCAAGGAAGAAGAGCTGGTCTCGCTGGTCGAGCGCATGCTGGACCAGGCCCGCGTGGCTTTCAGCCAGCACCAGGAACAGGCCAGCCGCGACGCCCTGCTGTCGCGCCTGACCACGCGTGAAGCCCAGGTGCTTGAGCGCATCGTCGCCGGCCGCCTGAACAAGCAGATCGCCGACGACCTGGGCATCAGCATCAAGACGGTCGAGGCGCACCGCGCCAACATCATGGAAAAGCTCAACGCGAACACCGTGGCCGATCTGCTGAAGATCGCGCTGGGTGCTTCCCAGAAGGCCTGATCCGGCCGGACACCACCGAACGGGGCCTCGCGCCCCGTTTTGCATTCCTGACTCCCTCTCGCCCACCGCCATGACCGCCCAACTGATCGACGGTAACGCCCTCTCCACCCAGGTTCGCGCCGAGGTGGCGCAACGCGCCGCAGCCCTCACCGCCCGGGGCCACCGCCCGGGCCTGGCGGTGATCCTGGTGGGTGACAACCCAGCCAGCGCCGTCTACGTGCGCAACAAGGTCAAGGCCTGCGCTGACGCCGGTTTCCACTCGGTGCTCGAGAAGTACGACGCCGACCTCTCCGAGGCTGCGCTGCTGGAACGCATCGAGGCCCTCAACAATGACCCGGCCATCCACGGCATCCTGGTGCAGTTGCCGCTGCCGGCCCATATTGACGACCACAAGGTCATCGAGACCATCTCGCCGGCCAAGGACGTCGACGGCTTCCACGTCGCCAGTGCCGGCGCGCTGATGGTGGGCGAGGTCGGCTTCAAGGCCTGCACGCCCTACGGCTGCATGAAGATGCTGGAATCCATCGGCCTGAAGGACCTGCGCGGCCAGCATGCGGTGGTGATCGGCCGCAGCAACATCGTCGGCAAGCCGATGGCGATGATGCTGCTGCGGGCCAATGCCACCGTCACCGTCTGCCACAGCGGCACCGCCGACCTGGGCGCCATCACCCGGCAGGCCGATGTGGTGGTGGCCGCGGTGGGCAAGCGCAATGTGCTGACCGCCGACATGGTCAAGCCCGGCGCGGTGGTGATCGACGTGGGCATGAACCGCAACGACGAGGGCAAGCTGTGCGGCGATGTCGACTTCGCCGGCGTGCGCGAGGTGGCCGGCTGGATCACCCCGGTGCCCGGTGGCGTCGGCCCGATGACCATCACCATGCTGCTGGTCAACACGCTGGAGGCCGCCGAGCGGGCCGCCGCCTGACCCTGGCCCCTTCACGGACACCCTTGCGCGCCGAAGATCACGCCATGAACACCGACAACCCGCTGCTGCAACTCGATGGCCTGGTGGCCTATGACCTGATCCACCCCGAGCAGGTGGCGCCCGCGATGACCCAGCTGCTGGCCGACGCCGAAGCCGCGCTGGAGCGCTGCGTCGGCCCGGACGTGGCGATCGACTACGACGCCCTGTCGCTGTCGCTGGGCGTGGCCACCGAGCGCCTGTCGCGTGCCTGGGGCGCGCTGGGCCACCTGTGCCACGTGGCCGACACGCCCGAGCTGCGCGCCGCGCGCGCCGAGCAGCTGCCGCGTGTCACCGAGTTCTACACCCGCCTGGGCAGCGACGAGCGCCTCTACGCCAAGTACAAGGCCTTGGCCGCCAGCCCGCAGGCCGCCTCGCTCAGCGCGCCACGCCAGTCCGCGCTGGCGCACTGGCTGCGTGATTTCCGCCTGGGTGGCGCCGACCTGCAGGGCGAGGCCCGCACGCGCTACGCGGCCATCCAGGAGCGCAGCGCCGCGCTGTCGCAGGCCTTCTCCAACCACGTGCTCGACGCCACTGACGCGTTCGCGCTGTACCTGGAGCCGGCGCAGCTGGGTGGCGTGCCTGACGACGCCCTTCAGGCCGCCCGCAGCGCCGCCGAGGCCGAGGGCCGCGCCGGCTGCAAGATCACGCTGCACGCCCCCAGCTACCTGCCGGTGATGCAGTACGCCCACGACCGCAGTCTGCGCGAGCAGCTCTACCGCGCCTACGTCACCCGGGCCAGCGAGTTCGGCCCGCCCGAGCGCGACAACGCGCCGGTGATGGCCGAGCTGCTGCAGCTGCGCGCCGAGGAAGCCGCGCTGCTGGGCTTTGCCAATTTCGGCGAGTTGTCGCTGGCCGCCAAGATGGCGCGCAGCCCGGCCGAGGTGATGGTCTTCCTGCGCGACCTGGCACAGCGCGCCCGCGGCCCGGCCGAGCGCGACATGGCCGAGCTGCGCGCCTTCGCCGCCACACAGCTGGGCCTGGACGACCTGCAGTCCTGGGACATCGCCTACGCCAGCGAAAAGCTCAAGGAAGCCCGCTACGCCTTCAGCGACCAGGAGGTCAAGGCCTACTTCCCGCTGCCCAAGGTGCTCGACGGCCTGTTCTCGATCATCTCGTCGCTGTTCGACGTGACGATCACGCCGGCCGAGGCGCGCACCTGGCACCCGTCGGTGCGCTTCTTCCGGCTGGAGCGCGCCGGTGCCCTGGTGGGCGAGTTCTACCTGGACCCCTACGCCCGCCCCGGCAAGCGCCCCGGCGCCTGGATGGACGACGCCCGCGAGCGCTGGCTGCGCCCCGACGGCCGCGGCCTGCAGACGCCCGTGGCGCATCTGGTGTGCAACTTCGCCGCGCCGGTGGGCGACAAGCCCGCGCTCCTGACCCACGACGACGTCACCACCCTCTTCCACGAGTTCGGCCATGGCCTGCACCACCTGCTCACCCGCATCGAGGACATGGGCGTCTCGGGCATTGCCGGTGTGGAATGGGACGCGGTGGAGCTGCCCAGCCAGTTCATGGAGAACTTCTGCTGGGAGTGGGACGTGCTGCAGCGCCTGACCGCGCACGTCGACACCGGCGAGCCGCTGCCGCGTGCGCTGTACGACAAGATGAACGCGGCCAAGAACTTCCAGAGCGGCATGCAGACGCTGCGGCAGGTCGAGTTCGGCCTGTTCGACATGCGCATCCACACCGAAGCCGATGCGCCCGGCCGCGTGCAGGCGATTGCCGAATCGGTGCGCGACGAGGTGGCGGTGGTGCAGCCGCTGGCATTCAACCGCATGCCCAACACCTTCTCGCACCTGTTCGCTGGGGGCTATGGTGCCGGCTACTACAGCTACAAGTGGGCCGAGGTGCTGTCGGCCGACGCCTGGAGCGCTTTCGAGGAGTCCGGCGTGCTGGACACCGCCACTGGCGAACGCTTCCGCCGCGAGGTGCTGGAGGTCGGTGGCAGCCGCCCGGCGCTGGAGAGCTTCCAGGCCTTCCGCGGCCGCGAGCCCCGCATCGATGCGCTCTTGCGCCACCAGGGCATGGCTGGCTTGCCCGCCTGAGCGCGCTGCCCGACACTATGGCCGTGCCCCCTTTCGCGTCCGCCGACTGATGAACCACCGTCCCTTCTTCCGCCCCGTGGCCACGCTGGCCCTGGCCGCCCTGGGCCTGGCCAGCGCCTGGGCGCAGACCCTGCCCTACGAATTGCGTGAAGCCAGCAGCCGCTACCCGGTGCAGCTGATCACCGGCAAAGACTGCCGCGCCTGCGATCCGGCGCGCCAGTTGCTGGTGCAGCGCGGCGTGCCCTTCGCTGAAAAACGGGTCGAGACGCCCGGCGACATCGCCGCGCTGCGCCACCTCACCGGCGCCACCTCGCTGCCGGTGCTGATCGTCGGTCGCCAGCAGGTGGTGGGGCTGGTCAGCCAGGAATGGAACAGCTACCTGGACGCCGCCGGCTATCCCAAGGACAACCGCCTGCCCAAGAACTGGACCCGCCCGGCCGCCGAGCCGCTGGGCCCGGCCCTGCCGCCGGCGGTGGTCAGCCCGGCCCCCGCGTCACCCCCCCCCGCCGAGCCCTCGGACGACCCGTCGCGCCCGAAGATCCGCTTCTGACGCTGCGTCAGGCCGCGGCCGCAGCGCCGCGCGGCAAGCGCCCCGCCTGCCACCAGGCCAGGGCCAGCAGGCTGCTCATCAGCCACATTGGCGCGGCGCGGCTGGTGGCGCCTGCCAGCAGGCCGAACAACAAAGGCATGCCGATGGTGGCGGCATTGGTGGCCAGCATGCGAAGGCCCAGCGCCTCACCATGGCGCTCGGCCGGCGTGACCTGGTGCAGCAGGGCCAGCACCATCGGCTGAACCGAGCCCAGCGCCACGCCCAGCACCGCCGAGCCCAGCAGCATGCCGGCCAGCCCCGGCAAGAACGCGTAGACCAGGCAGATCGTGCCGGCCGTGGCCATCGCCCAGCGCAGCGCGCGGGCCTCGTCCAGGTGATCCGCCCAGCGCGAGATCGCCAGCCGCACCAGGCTGGCCGCCACCGCAAAGCTGCCCAGCACCAGGCCGATCGCCGAGGCACTCATCGCCCGCGCATGGCCCAGCACCGGCACGACGAAACTGTGCGCGTCCCAGGTGGACGACAGCGCCAGGTTCAAACCCACCAGCAAGACCAGCGGCGGATGGCGCCACAGCGCGCTGCGCGCCCGGGCCGAGGCTGCCTGGGCGGCGGGCGGCTTCGGCGCATGAGGCGGCAGCAGTCTGCCCAAGCACCAGGCCAGCAGCGGCAGGCCGGCCGCCAGCACAAAACCGGCGCGGAAACTGACGTGATCGATCAGCAGCCCCACCAGCACCGGCGCCGCCGCATTGGAGACCGCCGGCCCCAGCGCCACCCAGCTGAACACCCGCTTCAGGTCCGAGGGATCGCGCGCCATCAGCCCCGCCTCACGCTGAATGCCGACCGCCGCCACGGCAATGCCACCACCGGTGCACAAGGCGGCCCAGACCAGCGCCAAGCTGTGCTGGCTCCACACCGCCACGCCAGCGCCCGCGCAGCCCAGCAGCACGCCCACCGCCAGCGGGCGGTGCAGGCCATGGCGATCGGCCAGGCGGCCGGCCCACAGGCTCAGGCCGATCGGCGCCACCGCGAACAGCGACAGCAGCGCCCCCACCTGCCACTCCGGCGCACCGCGGTGCAGCAGCAGCAGGCTGGCGGTGACCCGCGTGGCCGCCATCGCGGCATGCACGCAGACCAGCGCGGCAATGACGGCCCAGAAGCGTTCGCGCAGCGCGCTGCTCATCGAGGACGGGCCAGCACCTCGCGGTTCAGCGCGGTGGGCGGCGTGCCGCCACTGAAGAAGGCCAGCAGGTTGTCAGCCGCCAGGTGGGCCATGGCCAGGCGGGTGCGCAGGCTGGCGCTGGCGATGTGCGGCGTCAGCACCACGTTGGAGGCGGCCAGCAGACCGGGGTGGACGGAGGGCTCGCCCTCGAACACATCCAGGCCGGCGGCGGCCAGCGGGCCGTCGCGCAGCGCCTGGGCCAGCGCGGCGTCATCGACCACGCCACCGCGGGCGATGTTGACCAGTGTGGCACCAGGCTTCATGCGGGCCAGCTCGGCCGCGCCCACCAGGTGGTGCGTCTCGGGCGTGTAGGGCACGACGATCACCAGGTGATCGGCTTCGGCCAGCAACGTGTCCTTGTCCACCCAGCGGGCGCCCAGCGCGGCCTCGGTCTGGGCGGGCAGGCGGCTGCGGTTGTGGTAGACCAGCTTCATGCCAAAGCCCAGCACGCCGCGCCGGGCCACGGCCTGGCCGATGCGGCCCATGCCCAGGATGCCCAGCGTCGCGCCGTGCACGTCCTGGCCAGCGAACAGGTCCACGCTCCAGGTGCGCCACTGGCCGGCGCGCAGGAAATGCTCGCTCTCGGTCACTCGGCGCGCGGTGGCCAGCAAGAGCGCAAAGCCGAAGTCGGCGGTGGTTTCGGTGAGCACATCGGGCGCGTTGCTGACCAGCACGCCACGGGCGGTGCAGGCCGGCAGGTCGATGTTGTTGTAGCCCACCGCCATGCTGCACACGGCGCGCAGGCGCGGGCAGGCGTCCAGCAGCGCAGCGTCGATGCGCTCGGTGGTGGCCACGAACGCGCCGTCGCAGCCGGCCAGGCGCTCGCGCAGTGCCTCGGGCGACAAGGCCTGGTCACTGTCGTGAACGTCCAGCGACAGCGAGGCGGAGAGGCGCTCGAGCACCGGCGCAAAGATGCGCCGAGTCACCAGCACGCGGGGACGTGGGTCCTGAAGATCCATCACAGCACCTTGAATGCAATCATCGCCACCACGGTGGGACCCAGGGCTGCCAGGAACAAGCCCCCGGCGTTGACCGCACCGTCCTCGAAATGCTTGCGCAGAATGGCCATGCCGGCCGGGTTGGGCGCGTTGGCAATGACCGTCAGGCCACCGCCCGTGACGGCACCGGCGACCAGCGCGTACTTGAACTCGTCACTCAGCCCCTCGACCAGCGAGCCCAGGTAGGTCAGCGCAGCGTTGTCGGTCACGGCCGTCAGGGCGGTGGCGCCCAGATAGATCGCGTCGGCATTCATGCTCATCAGCAGCGGCTGCAGCCACCAGGCCTGCAGGCCGCCCAGCACCACCAGGCCGGC
This sequence comes from Ideonella aquatica, assembly GCF_018069755.1. Taxonomy (GTDB): domain Bacteria; phylum Pseudomonadota; class Gammaproteobacteria; order Burkholderiales; family Burkholderiaceae_C; genus Ideonella; species Ideonella aquatica. Next base: position 17,679 of record NZ_JAGQDE010000036.1, read on the forward strand.
CAGGAAGAAGGCCACCAGCAGGCCCTCGCGCAGCAGCAGGCGATTGTCCTGGTGCTGCGGGTAGGCATTGGCCACACCCATGAACAGCAGGAAGATGCCCATGAAGATGGGCGGGTGGTGGGCGAACACCACCACGCCGGCCAGGAAGACCAGGTGCAGTGTCGTGATCGCCCAGGGGATGCGTGCGGCGGCGTCGGCCGCCTGCGCGTCGTCGCGCGGCATGGCCGAGAGTTCACGCCAGAACAGCAGCGTCAGCAGACCACCGTTGACCAGCACCGCCAGCGCCGAGCGCCAACCGAACGTGGCCATCATGAACGGCAGGTCCCATCCCCACTTGGCGGCCACCATCAGCACCGGCGGTGCGGCAAAGGGCGTCAGCGTGCCACCGATCGAGACATTGACGAACAGCGTGCCCAGCGCGGCGTACATCAGCCGCGCCGAGATGCCCTGGCTGAAAAAACCCGCCGACAGCATCAGCGCACCCAGCGTCATCGCCGCCGGCTCGGTGATGAAGGAGCCCAGCAGGGGCACGACCGTGATGATGACCAGGAAGCGCCCGGCCCGCCCGGGCATCGGCAGCAGCCTGGACAGCAGCCCTACGCAGATGCTGGCCAGCGACAGCACCGGCCGCGTGGCGGCGATCACCATGATCGCGAAGACGAACATCGGCTCGGTGAAATTGCGCCCGTCGATGTAGCGCAGGGCGCTGGGAGAGCCTTCGATGGCGAACATGCAGGCCATCAGCACCATCGCCCAGAAGCCGAACACCACCTCGACCTCACCCAGCAGGTGCCACAGGCCCGCGTGGGCGGGACGGGTGTGCGCCAGGTGCTCGAAGAACTTGGTCGAGAAGGTGTGGAGGATGGCCACCGCGAAGATCGCGGCGCCAATCCATTCCATCGTGCTGGCGTGCATGGGGAGTCTCGTCGAAGGGGCGGCCGATTCTAGGAGGCCCTCAATCCAGGAAGCGCGCAAAGCCCGCCACCGGCTCGCGCTCGGTGACCAGGCTGTTCTCGATGCGGTCGGGGTCGGCGTGGCCCAGCGACATGCCACACACCACCATTTGCTTGGCGGCGTCCAGCCCCAGGAAGTCCTCGATCACGCGGTGGAACTGCGTGAAGGCTGCCTGCGGGCAGGTGTCGAGCCCGCGGGCCCGCGCCGCCACCATCACGTTCTGCAGGAACATGCCGTAGTCCAGCATGCTGCCGGTGCCCATGATGCGGTCGATCGTGAAGATCAGGCCCACCGGCGCATCGAAGAAGGCGTAGTTGCGGCCGTGCTGCTCGTGCATGCGCTGCTTGTCGGCCTTGCCGATCTGCAGCAGGCTGTAGAGGTCCCAACCCACCTTGCGGCGGCGGTCGATGTAGGGCGACACCCACTGCGCCGGGTAGTAGTCGTACTCCTCGGTGTGGCGTGCGCGCTCCTCGGGGTCGTCAAAGGCGGTGCGCACGCGCCGGCTCAGCTCGGCCAGCGACGCACCGGTCAGCACATGCACCTGCCAGGGCTGGGTGTTGGTGCCCGAGGGCGCGCGCGAGGCCACGGCCAGGATCTGCTCGACGGTCTCGCGCGGCACCGGCGTGGGCAGGAAGGCGCGGATCGAGCGGCGGCTGGTGATCGCGGCATCGACCGCGGCGATGGACTCGGGGGGGATGGAGGTGGGCATCGTTCTCAGGTTCTCAGGGGTTCCAGGGCGGCGCGCAGGGCGTCCGGCAGGGGCACCGGGCGGCGGCTGTCGCGGTCGACATAGACATGGACGAAATGGCCGCTGGCGGCGCTCAGCGGCTCATTGGCAGCAAACAGGCCGATCTCATAGCGCACGCTGGAGCTGCCCAGGTGCGCCACGCGCAGCCCGGCCTCGACCAGCTGCGGAAACGCCAGCGGGGCGAAGTAGTTGCAGCGCGTCTCGATCACCAGGCCGATCGTGCGGCCGGCGTGGATGTCCAGCGCGCCAGCCTCGATCAGGTAGCCATTCACCGCGGTGTCGAAGTAGCTGTAGTAATGGACGTTGTTGACATGGCCGTAGATGTCGTTGTCCATCCAGCGGGTGGGGACCGGGCGGAAGAGGCGGTAGCTGCTGCGGGCGTCGGGTTGCGGGCGTGCGGAGCTCATCGCCCGGATTGTTCCACCGCCGCCGCGGGGTCCGTGTCGCCCGCGCGGCACGCACGGCCCCAGACTTGCCAGGATTGCCAGGCCAGCTCGATGGTGGTGGCCTGCAGCGCCACGGTCACCTCGATGTCGTGGCCATAGCCGCCGGCCATGCTCAGCGCCACCGGGATGCGGCGCAGGCGCAGCCACTCCAGCACGCGGCGGTCGCGCTCGGCCAGACCGTCTGCGCTGAGCTTCAGGCGCCCCAGGCGGTCGCCCTCGTGTGGATCGGCGCCGGCCAGGTAGAAGGCCAGGCCGGGCGGCTGCGCGGCCAGGCGGCACTCAGCCTCCACCAAGGCGGCGTCCAGGGCCTCGAGGTAGGTCTCGTCGCGGCAGCCGTCGGGCAGTTCCACATCCAGGTCGCTGGCTTCCTTGCGGAACGGGAAGTTGCGCGCGCCGTGCATCGACAAGGTGAACACCGAGGGGTCGCGCGCAAAGATCGAGGCCGTGCCATTGCCCTGGTGCACGTCCAGGTCGATCACCAGCACCTGCAGCCCCTGGGCCTGGCGGCGCAGCCATTCGGCCTGCATCAGCCGAGCGGCCACCGCCACGTCGTTGAAGACGCAGAAACCCGCGCCTTTGTGGGCGTAGGCATGGTGGGTGCCACCCGCCAGGTTGGCCGCCACCCCCTCGGCCAGGGCCTGGCGCGCGGCGGCAATGGTGGCGCCCACCGACCGACGGGAGCGCTCGGCCATCGACGGCGTCCAGGGAAAGCCGATCTCGCGCTGCTCGGCCGCCGTGGTGGTGCCTTCCAGCACGGCAGAGATCCAGCGCGGCTCATGCGCCAGCGCCAGCTCACCCTCGCTGGCCGGCGGCGCGGGAATCAGGCGGACCTGGGGCAGGTCGCGCGCCACCCGCTCCCGCAGCAGCCGGTACTTGGAGACCGGAAAGCGGTGACCCGAAGGCAACGGCAGAACATGGTGATCGGAGGTAAAGGCATGCACGCGGCGATTCTGCGTCGCGTGGGCTGACCGGCGTCGGCGCGGGGTCGGGGCGAGGCGACGGGGCCCGGTTAGAGCGATGCCCCTAGAGTTTGCTGCACCGCACAAAAAAGTGCTTGCAATCCCGCGGGTTGACCCGCATACTTCGCTCCATGCTGCAGTGCAACAAACACGGCAGCAAGTGTTCCAACCCCTCTAGGAGATTCACATGCTGACCGCTGAACAAATGCTCGCCGCCCAGAAGGCCAACGTCGAAACCCTGTTCGACCTGACTGGCAAGGCCTTCGAAGGCGTGGAAAAGCTCGTCGAGCTGAACCTGCAAGTCGCCAAGGCCTCGATGACCGAAGCCGCCGAAACCACCAAGGCCGCCCTGTCGGTCAAGGACGCGCAAGAGCTGATGAGCCTGCAAGCCGGCCTGCTGCAACCGGCCGCCGAGAAGGCCGCCGCCTACAGCCGCCACCTGTACGACATCGTTGCCGCCACCAACGCCGAAGTGGTCAAGCTGGCCGAAAGCCAGGTCGCTGACGCGCAAAAGTCGTTCACCGGCCTGGTTGACAGCGCCGTCAAGAACGCCCCGGCCGGCACCGAGAACGCCGTGGCCCTGGTGAAGTCGGCCATGTCCGCCGCCAACAACGCCTACGAAAGCGTCCACAAGGCAGCCAAGCAGGCTGCCGAAGTCGCCGAAGCCAACTTCCAGGCCGTGACCGCGCAAGCCGTCAAGACCACCCAGACCACGACCAAGTCGCGTCGCGCCGCCTGATCACCAGGCTGCGCTGGCCGCCCGCCCGGGCGGCCCGCTCTCTTTATCTGTGAAGGTTGTCTCCTCGGTACCTCCGAAGACTGGCTTCCAGGTACCCTTCAAGCCCGGCCCTCCAAGGCCGGGCTTTTTTTCGTCGGTGCGTCAGCGTGCCAACGCAGCCAGCTTCTGACGAATGGCGGGCAGCATCGCCTGCGCGGCCTCGCGGCCGGCTTTCAGGGCCTTCAGGCGCGCGGTGAAGTCGGTGCCGGCCACGCCATTGAGCGTGGGGCGCAGCACCACGTCGGCGTCCTTCAGCTCCCACTGGTTGATGCTGCGGCCCATGATCGAGAAGGTCTGCAGCAGCAGACGCAGCGCGTCGCCGGTGGCGCCGCCATCGGGCGGGGTGGAGATGTCCACCGCGATCACCATCTCGGCGCCCATCTCACGGGCGTAACGCACCGGCACCGGGGAGACCAGGCCGCCGTCCACATACTCGCGGCCGTTGAGGCGCACCGGCTGGAACACCGCCGGCACCGCGCTGGAGGCGCGCACCGCCGAGCCCACGTCGCCGCGGCGAAACAGGATGGGCTGGCCATCGGCGAGATCAGTGGCGACGATGCCCAGCGGCAGCTTCATCTGCTCGATCGGCAGGCCGCCGGTCTGCTTGCGCACATACACCGCCAGCGCCTCGCCCTTGAGCACACCGCGGCCGGGAAACGCCCAGTCGGTCAGCGCCGACTCGTCCATGCCCTGGGCCAGACGACCCAGGTCGGCACCGCTGTGGCCGCTGGCATACAGCGCCGCCACCAGGCTGCCGGCCGAGGTGCCCGCCACCAGTTGCGGGCGGATGCCGTGCTCCTCCAGCACCTGGATCACGCCGATGTGGGCGAAGCCGCGGGCCGCGCCGCCGCCCAGCGCCAGGCCCAGCACCGGCGGGCGCAGCGCCCGGGGCGGGGGCGGGGGCGGCGGCGACACCGGGGCGGGTGGCACGGGCACGGGGGCGGTCTGGCAGCCCGCCAGGCCACCCAGCACCGCCAGCGCCGCCCACTGCAGGCCCAGGCGGCGCTGGCGATCGGGGGTCTCGGTCATGGCGCGCATTCTAGAAACCCGGGTCGGAGGGTTTATATAACTAGCCGCTATGTTTATCTGAAATTTGATTCGTTTTCAAACATATGCGTTTTCCCTAGAGTCCGCTGCCAGCCCCCTTCCGCACCCGGAACGCCATGTACGCCTACACCGCCTTTGACCGCCAATTCGTCCGCCAGCGCGCCGCCCAGTTCCGCGACCAGCTGACGCGCCATCTGGCCGGCGAGCTGCCCGACGAGGACTTCCGCGCGCTGCGCCTGCAAAACGGCTGGTATGTCCAGCGCCATGCGCCGATGCTGCGCGTGGCCGTGCCCTACGGCGAACTGGCCAGCCGCCAGCTGCGCACCCTGGCCGCGATCGCCCGCGAGTTCGACCGCGGCTTCGGCCACTTCAGCACCCGCCAGAACCTGCAGTACAACTGGATCCCGCTGGAGCGCGCCGCCGACGTGATGGACCGCCTGGCCGAGGTCGACATGCACGGCATCCAGACCAGCGGCAACTGCATCCGCAACATCACCACCGACGCGCTGGCCGGCATTGCGCCCGATGAGGTCGTCGATCCGCGGCCCTACGCCGAGCTCCTGCGCCAGTGGAGCACGCTGCACCCCGAGTTCGCCTTCCTGCCGCGCAAGTTCAAGATCGCGATCACCGGTGCCGCCGAAGACCGCGCCGCCATCCTGTGGCACGACATCGGTCTGCAGGTGCTGAAGAACGCCCAGGGCGAGGTGGGCTTCAAGGTCTTCGTCGGCGGCGGCATGGGCCGCACGCCGGTGATCGCCAGCGAGATCGCCGCCTTCGTGCCCTGGCAGCAGATCCTGGTCTACCTCGAGGCCGTGGTGCGCACCTACAACCGCTTTGCCCGCCGCGACAATGCCTACAAGGCGCGCATCAAGATCCTGGTCAAGGCCGAGGGCCAGCGCTTCTTCGATGCCGTCAACGCCGAGTTCGACAAGATCCTGAACGTCGATGCCGGCGGCCGCGAGCACATCATTCCCGCGTCCGAGCTGGAGCGGGTGTCGCGCCACTTCGAGCTGCCCGGCGGCGTGCGTCCGGCCAACCCGGGCTTCAACCCGCACCGCACCGGCAAGGCCGAACCCGCCTTCCTGCGCTGGCTGGAACGCAACGTGGCCGCCCACCGCGTGCCGGGCTACCGCGCCGTGACGCTGTCGCTCAAGCGCGCCGGCCAGGCCCCGGGCGACGCCACGGCCGACCAGATGGACGCCGCCGCCACGCTGGCCGACCGCTACAGCCAGGGCGAACTGCGGGTCACCCATGAGCAGAACCTGCTGCTGCCCTGGGTGCGCGAGGCCGACCTGCTGGCCGTCTGGCACGCCGCCAAGGACGCCGGCTTCGCCACCCCCAACCTGGGCTTGCTGACCGACATCATCGCCTGCCCCGGTGGCGACTTCTGCGCGCTGGCCAATGCCCGTTCCATCCCCGTGGCCGCCGAGATCACCGAGCGATTCGCCGACCTGGACGAGCTGCACGACCTGGGCGACATCGACCTGCACATCAGCGGCTGCATGAACTCCTGCGGCCACCACCACACCGGCCACATCGGTATCCTCGGCGTCGACAAGGACGGCAAGGAGTGGTACCAGGTGTCGGTGGGCGGCTCCGACGGCCGTGTCGCCAGCGGCGCGGCCAAGCCCGGCAAGGTGATCGGCCCAGCCTTTGCGGCCGAGGAAGTGACCGACGCGATCGAGGCCCTGGTGCAGGTCTACCGCGCCGAGCGCGCCGCCGGCGAGGCCTTTGTCGACACCATGCGCCGCCTGGGCACCGCGCCGCTGCGCGCCGCCACCGACGCGGTGCGCCACGCCACCGCTCAACACCAGCCCGAATCCGCCGAAGCCTGAGTGAGTCCGACTGCCATGCTGTTCATCCACACCCACGACGACCCCTGGCACCGCGTTGGCGGTGAAGACGGCCCGGTGCCGCATCCGCAAGCCGCCGCCCACCTGCTGCTGACGCTGGAGCAGTGGCACGCCGTGCGCGACACCTGGCCGACCAACCTGCCGGTGGGCGTGCAGTTGCCCAACACTGCCGACGTCGAAGACCTTGCTGCCGACCTGCCCCGCCTGGCGCTGGTGGCGCTGGAGTTTCCCAAGTGGGTGGACGGCCGTGCCTACAGCCAGGCCCACCTGCTGCGCGCCCGCCTGGGCTACCGCGGCCAGGTGCGCGCCACCGGCGAGGTGCTGGTCGACATGCTGCCGCTGCTGCAGCGCACCGGCTTCGACGCCGTGCAGCTGCGTCCCGACCAGAAGGAATCCCACGCGCTGCGCGCGCTGGGCCTGGTCACCGATCACTACCAGGGCGACGTGCACCAGCCGCGCCCGCTGTTTGCGCGAGTCGCCGCATGAGCACCACCTCTTCCCTGCCCTGGGCGGCCGCGCCCGCTGTCTCTGACGCCAAGGCCCTGTACGCCCGCCACACGAGCGGCTTCGAGCAGCGCGTGGCCGACACGGTGGCGTGGCTGCGCCGCGCCACCGCCGAGCACCCCGGCCGGGTCGTGCTGGCCAACAGCCTGGGCGCCGAGGACATGGTCCTGACCGACCTGATCGCCCGCCACCAGCTGCCCATCGCCATCGGCACGCTGCAGACCGGCGCGCTGCATGCCGAAACGCTGGCCCTGATCCCGCAGATCGAGCAGCGCTACGGCCTGACGGTCGATCTCTACGCGCCGCAGCAGGAATCGGTGGTGCACTTCGTGCGCCAGCATGGCGAGCAGGCGATGTACCAGAGCATCGAGCTGCGCAAGGCCTGCTGCCAGGTGCGCAAGCTCGAGCCGCTGTCGCGCATGCTGGGCGGCCGCAGCGCCTGGGTCACCGGCCTGCGCCGCGAGCAATCGGCCAACCGCGGCACCATGCCGGCGGTGGAGACCGAGGCCAACGGCCGCGTCAAGTTCAACCCGCTGGTCGAGTGGAGCTGGAACGACGTCTGGCACTACATCGCCAGCCACGACGTGCCCTACAACGCACTGCACGACCAGTTCATGCCCAGCATCGGCTGCGCCCCCTGCACCCGCGCCATCGCGGTGGGCGAGGAGTTCCGCGCCGGTCGCTGGTGGTGGGAAGACGAGTCGGCCAAGGAATGCGGCCTGCACGTCAAGAAGCCCGAGGCCGAACGCGCCCTGGCATGATGTCCGGATGACCGGACACGTGCTCTTCATCGGCGCCGGCCCCGGCGCCGCCGACCTGATCACCCGCCGCGGCTGGGCCCTGCTGGGCACCGCCACGGTGGTGCTGGCCGACGCGCTGGCCGACCCGGCGCTGCGCGAGGCCGCGCCCGCAGCGCGCTGGATCGACGTGGGCAAGCGCGGCTTCTCGCACGCCACCGCCCAGCACGAGATCAACCGCCTGCTGGTCGAACTGGCCGGTGCGGGGGAGCGCGTCGCGCGCCTGAAGGGTGGCGACCCCAGCGTCTTCGGCCGCCTGGAGGAAGAGATCGAGGCGCTGCAGGCCGCCGGCCTGGGCTACGAGGTGGTGCCCGGCGTCAGTGCCGCGCAGGCCGCCGCCGCCGCCACCGCGCGGCCACTGACGCGCCGCGGCGAGGGCCGCAGCGTGGCCTTCAGCACCGCGATGACCGCCCAGCACGAGCTGCGCGTGGAGCGCCGCGCCGACACCGAGATCTTCTACATGGCCGGCCAGCAGCTCGCCACCCTGGCCGAGCGTCTGCAGGCTGCCGGCTGGCCGGCGAATGCACCGGCCTGCGTGGTGTCTCGCGCCGGCTGGCCCGACCAGCGCGTCAGCGACCACCAGGTCGCCACGCTGGGCGACGCCCACGCCCTGCACGCCGGCCGCCCGGCGGTGGTGCTGGTGGGCGTGGGCTCGACCCCGCTGGCCAGCGGATCCGCCGTGCCGATTGCGGGATATCACTCGGAACCCCCTGCCAGCCTTTAGAATTGCGGGTTTGCCGTTGGTGCCGGTCCTGTCGCGGGATGGCATGCGCGACGGCTCGCGCCCCAGGCGCCCGCCTCCCATCATTCACACTCTGACCGTCGCCCCATGACCCACGTCGTCACCGAAGCCTGCATCCGCTGCAAGTACACCGACTGCGTCGACGTCTGCCCCGTCGATTGCTTCCGCGAAGGCCCCAACTTCCTGGCCATCGACCCCGACGAATGCATCGACTGCGCCGTCTGCATCCCCGAGTGCCCCGTCAACGCCATCCTCCCCGAGGAAGACGTGCCCGGCGACCAGCAGGCCTACATCCAGCTCAACGCCGACCTGGCCAAGAAGTGGCCCAGCATCACCAAGCGCAAGGCCGCGCTGCCCGATGCCGACCAGTGGAAGGACGTCAAGGGCAAGCTGGACCAGCTGCAGCGCTGATCACACTGCCTGCCCACCGAGGAGCCCGCCGCGTGCGGGCTTTTTCGTGTCTGGCACAATTCGCAGAGCGCTGCAGAGCCCTGCGGCGCATCCGCTAGGGGTGCTCCCGGCCGGCGACGGTCCCGGGGGCTGAGAAAACACCCTTTGAACCTGACTGAGGTAATCCTCGCGCAGGGAAGCAGCCGTCCTTCGGCCTGCCGGCGTGTGTCCGCCCATGGCACCGCTGAGCCGGTCTCCCGACCAAGCCGCCTGCGCCATCACTGGACCTGTCCACGTATGGCTGACACCACCGTTCTCCGCCGTTTCCGGCACACCCTGCCCGCCCTCGCGGCCCTGGCCGCGCTCAGTGCGTCGGCGCAATCCACCCAGGTCACCGTCACCGGCCGCGCACCGCAATGGCAGGCCGACGTGGCTGGTTTTGGCGACGTACCTGCCGAGCGCACGCCCATCGCCACCGTCACCGCGGGCACCACCGCGCTGCGCGACCAGGGCATTGACTCTCTGGGCGAGATCACCCGCCTGGACGCCAGCGTCGGCGACGCCTACAACGCCCCCGGCTACTGGGCGCAGATGCGGGTGCGCGGCTATGCACTGGACAACCGCTTCAATGTCCGCCGCGACGGCCTGCCGGTCAATGCCGAGACCGCGCTGGGCCTGGAGAACAAGGACCGCGTCGAGGTGCTCAAGGGCCTCAGTGGCCTGCAGGCCGGCACCAGCAGCCCCGGCGGCCTCGTCAACCTGGTGGTGCGCCGGCCGCGCGGAGACAGCACCACGCTGCTGGCCGGCGTGGCCGACGACGGCAGCCTGCGCGCCGCCGCCGACATTGACCGCCGCGTCGACGACACGCTGGGCCTGCGCCTGACCCTGTCCGCCGACCGCCTGCGCCCGCTGCTGCACGACACCGACGGCCAGCGCTGGCTGGCCGCCCTGGCCGGCACCTGGCACCTGTCGGCCAACCAGACACTGGAGGCCGAGGTGGAGCGCAGCCACCAGGCCCAGCGCAGCGCCGCGGCCTTCAGCCTGCTGGGCAACGCCCTGCCCTCAGCCAGCGCCATCGACCCGCGCATCAACCTGAACAACCAGTCCTGGGCCGGCCCGGTGGTCTTCGACGGCAGCACCGCCAGCCTGCGCTACACCCAGACCCTGGCCGAAGGCTGGCGCGTGCAGGCCCACGCGATGACCCAGCGCCTGCGCACCGACGACCGCATGGCCTTCCCCTTTGGCTGCAGCAGCGAGAACACCTACGACCGCTACTGCAGCGACGGCAGCTTCGACGTCTACGACTTCCGCAGCGACGGCGAGCACCGCGACAGCGACGCGCTGGCGCTGCGCCTGGACGGCCAGGCCCGCACCGGCGACTGGACCCACGCACTGGGCCTGTCGGTGCTGGCCACGCGCTACCGTCAACGCATGGGCGCACAGGCCTTCAACTGGGTCGGCATCGGCACCATCGATGGCCTGGCCGTGGTGCCTGCCTCACCCGTGGCTGCCGATAGCAACACCAATCGCAGCGAGCGCAGCACCGAATGGCAGCTGACCGACCGACTTCAGAGCGGCCCCTGGGGCCTGTGGCTGGGCCTGCGCCACACCGCGCTGCAGCGCGACAGCGTGCGCACCGACGGCAGCCGCGCCACCGCCTACGATCAAGGCTTCATCACCCCCTGGCTGGCCGCCACCTGGCAGCTGAGCCCGGCCGACATGGTCTATGCCAGCTGGGGCCAGGGCATCGAGAGCGTGGTGGTGCCCAACCGCATCAGCTACGGCGCCCAGGCGGGCCAACCGCTGCCCGCACTGCGCAGCCGCCAGACCGAGTGGGGCTGGAAGCACGAGGAGCGCGATTGGGGCGCCTCGCTGGCCGCCTTCGATATCCGCCGCCCCGCCGTCACCGACACCGGCAGCGCCTACCTGATCGATGGCGCCGCGCGCCACCGCGGCCTGGAGGCCGCTGGCGACACCCGCTGGGGCGAATGGAGCCTGCGCGGCTCGGCGCTGTGGCTGCAGGCGGTGCGCGAGGACGCCGCCGATGCCACCGTCAACGGCCTGGTGCCCGAAAACGTCGCCCGCCGCGTGCTGCGCACCCAGCTGGGCTGGCAGCCCGCCGCGCTGCCGGGCCTGCTGCTGCAGGGCTGGCTGTCGCATGAAGGCCCGCGCTACGTGCTGCCCGACAACAGCATCGAGAGCGGCGCCTGGACCACCGTGGGCCTGAACGCCCGCTACGCCTGGCGCGAGGGCGGCCGCGACTGGATCGCCCGCCTGGGTGTGGACAACCTGTTCGACCGCCGCGCCTGGCAGGAGACCCCGTTCCAGTTCGGCCACGCCTACCTCTACCCGCTGGCCCCCCGCACCTGGCGTGCATCGATCCAGGTCGCCTTGTGACACTGCGGAAAATCTGTCTATAATCTTAGGCTTACCTGTTCCCCGATAGCTCAGTCGGTAGAGCGCCGGACTGTTAATCCGTAGGTCCCTGGTTCGAGCCCAGGTCGGGGAGCCACCCCTTGAGGTGGTCCACAGGTCACCCCCTTCAAGACGCCGGTGTGCCACCGCTTGCACCGGCCGACAGCGATCCCTTCCCCGATAGCTCAGTCGGTAGAGCGCCGGACTGTTAATCCGTAGGTCCCTGGTTCGAGCCCAGGTCGGGGAGCCAAATACTGCAAGTAGATCAAGCACTTAGGCCCAACAGCCTAAGTGCTTTTTTCTTGCCCGATGCGGCCTCCGGTCTATCTCTGGTCCCCTGTGCCATTCGCGTTGTGCCCCCGCCAAATGGGCCTCTCCAACAGTCCCATGTCGCGACTGCCCTGGGAGATGGCCGATGAGAGCCCCCACACACCCAACCCTGCATCCTGACCTTCAGGACACGCCGGCTTCACACCTGCACTGGCTCCAAGCCGCCAGCGCAGCGCCCGGCAAGGGCCTGCATCTGGCCCTCATGCTGCTCGCCCACGCGGTCCAGCGGCCTTACCCCGCCGTCCTTCTTACTCGCCGCATGCTCGCGCGGGCTGGCATATCCAGGGACGCAGCGTATGACGGCCTGCGCCGCCTCACCGAGCTGGGCGTCGTGAACGTGCGTCGACTGCCCGGACGTTCTCCCCAGGTCGTCTTGCTGGTACCGGGAACGGACCGGGCGCTGTCGAACTGAGTTGGGCCCCCATCGCAGATGGCTGCGTCGTCCTTGATCGTTGACCCGTCCCAGGGTCGACGGTCAAACGCATTTCATCCTCGTGAGGGACTTCGACGCGGGCGGGGCTTTCCACCGCCCGCGTGCCCTTCCTTGCTCAACCCATGAGGAGAACATGCTGTGCTTTCCACTTTTCTGTCCCAAGGCGCGCGACTGGTCGTGCCTTCCCTGGCCGGCGGCCCCGCAACCGCGCTGCCGACGCTGCTGCTGTCCATGGTGGCTTGCCTGATGCTCCAGCGCGAGCTCGATGCACTCGACCGGTGAGGCCATCTTCACGCGATCGTTGACCCTAACTTCCCAACCCTTCATTGCACGCCGCCTGGCTCCCCGGAGCCCGGCGGCGTTCGTCTTTCTGGAGACTGTTCATGCCCAAGAAACCTCCCCCGCCCATTGCCAACGAAAGCCAGGGCGGCACCAAGACCTTCTACCTGCTGCGCGAGGACCAAGCCCCCAAGCTCGGGCAGCGCTCGACCGGCAAGATCACCTTTCAGGTGCTCACCGATGCCGACCGGCAAGCCCTGTTCGTGCGCGTCGCCCGCAACGACGGCGGAGGCTATGTGAGCGACGAGGCCGTGTCGTTCAACGCCATCGTCCGCTGCATCAACGAGCGCGACGCCGAGCGCCCCATCAAGGCGGACTTGTTCCGTGCGGCCTTCGTCGGCCGCTCGTCGAACAACTGGGGCTTCATGACCGCGATCCTGGTCCACGAAGGTCTGCTCCAGCGCGACAAGACCACGCCCCACCACCTGGTCGATGCGGGCGGCTGGGCGGCCTGGGGTGCCCGGCAACTCCAGGTCGAAGGCGAACTGTCCCCGGTGCGTGTCGGCAAAGAGCCCCTCATCAAGAAGTCGAAGCCGCCCACGCCTGACGAGACGCCTTCCCCACAAGCTGACGCCGCGCAGCCTCAGGACGCAGGGGATGAGACCATGACCCCGTCCGACGAGGTCACGGTGGCCGAAGACGACATGCCCGCCGAGCCGATGGCCACGCAGGACCTCGACAATCACGGCCCGGAGGCCGAAGTCGCGCCGCAGCAAGCGCTCCTGTCGTCGGTTCCCGACGTGACGGTGCGTCGCAAGGGCCGGCTCACCCTCAAGAGTCGGACCTGCGAATTTCAAGTCGCCGCCTCGGCACAGACCCGTCGCCCACGCGGTGTTGATGGCGGTGGTGACCTCACGGTGATTGCCAGGGCAGATGCGCCCCACGGCCCGACGGATGCCAGCA
>NZ_JAGQDE010000037.1 GCF_018069755.1 Ideonella aquatica
GCGCCCCGGGGCGTCTGCGCTCCTCGGCGCCCCCGACAGCGCCGCCATCCCCAGGCCGCTCAGTCCTTGGCTGAATCCACCGTTGGCATACTGCAGCGGTCGAGGCCCACAGCGGCCTACGGCCGCTCCGGGCAGGATCCTGCCCTTCACCAGCCGCGCATCTCCCGCGCCAAGTGGCCGGCGCCGTACACCTTCTCCAGCGCCGCCATGATGGCGTCGGCGTGCACCGCGATCGCGCGGGCCGTGTGGTCCTGGTAGGCGTAGTTGCCGCCCAGGCCTTCGAGGTTGCCGTCGAAGATCAGGCCGACCAGTTCGCCCTTGGCGTTGACCACCGGCGAGCCGGAGTTGCCGCCGATGATGTCGGCGGTGAGCACGAAGTCCAGCGGCGTGGAGGCCGGGACCTTGCCGCGGGCCTGGTCGATGCGGGCGGGCAGCTTGAAGGGCTCTTGCTGGTCAAAGCTGTCGGCGCGGTCCCACCAGCCGCCCCAGGTGGTCTTCCAGGGGTGGGTCAGGCCGTTCGACACATAGCCTTTGGCCGGGCCGAAGGACAGGCGAAGCGTGTTGGTGGCGTCCGGCGGCACATCGTGGCCGTACAGCGCAAAGCGGGCCTGGTCGATCGCCTCGGCGGCGCGGCGGATGGGCGTATCGACCTCGGTCTCGGCGCGCAGGCGCAGGGCCCGGCGCATCGGCCAGGCCTCGCGGGCCAGCACGATCAGCGGATCGGTGGAGGCAGCGATCGCGGCCGCGCCGCCGCTGAGCAGCCGTTCGCGCTCGGCACGCTCGCCCACGCGCGTGGCGGCGACCAGGGCCTCGGCCGCCTGCCGCGGGCTGCGGCCTTGCAGCACCAGGCGCATGTACGGATGATCGGCGCCCAGCAGGGCCAGCGAGCGCTCCAGCGTCGTGGTCAGGCGCACCGTCTCCAGCGCGGGGTAGAACGGCGACTCGGCGCGCAGGCCTCGCTCCTTGTCGGGCAGCGAGGCGTCGCCGAAGTCGGCCAGGCGCTGGTCCTCGGGCAGGCCGCGCTCATGGGCAATCGCCACCAGATCGACGGCGCGCGCCAGCGCGGTCTTGTAGCCGAAGTTCAGGCCCCACAGCTGCGGCGTCAGCGTGTCCTGCACCGCGTTGGCCCGGGCGATGTCGGCCCAGGGGTCACCTGCCAGGCCGCGTTGCCGGTAGGCGTCTCGCAGGGTCTGCTCGTCCTGGCGCTTGGCCTTCAGCAGCGCCGCGTCCTTCAGGGCCTGGTATTCGCCGTCCATGGACTTGAACCAGTTCTCGGTGCCGAAGATGCCCGACTGCGCCTGGCGCGCCGCCTCGGGCGACGTGGCAGCGTAGGCATGGAGCGCGGCGATCTCGGCACGCGCGGTGGCCAGGGCGATGGGCATTTCCACATCGCGGGCGGATTCGAGCTGGGCCACGGTGCGCAGGCGCTCGGTGTGGCCCGGGTGGCCCGAGACGAAGAGCAGTTCGCCGTCGCGCGGCATGCGCGCCGCCAGGCGCAGGTGCTGCGCGGGACGGTGCGGCTGGCCGTTGCGCTCATAGACGCGCATCAGCGCCGCGTCCAGCGCGAAGCGCGGGTAAACGAAGTTGTCCGGGTCACCGCCGTAGAAGCCGGCGTCGGACTCCGGCGCCCAGGCCAGGCGCACGTCGTCCCATTCGCGGTAGTGGTACAGCGCGTAGCGCGCGCCGCTGTAGAACGAGACCACATTGCAGCGCTGGCCCTGGCGCTCGTCGGTGCAGGCCTTTTCGATGCGGGCAATCTCGGCCTTGCGGGCGGTATTGCGCGCCGCGTCATCGGCGGCACTGCCGGCGGCGGCCTGGATGCGTGCGCTGACGTCCTCGGTGCGCAGCAGCACGCGCGCGGTGAAGCCAGGGCAGCGCAGCTCGTCCTGGCGGCGGGCGGCCACAAAACCGGTGGCGGCCAAGTTCTTCGTGGCGCTGGACAGCCGGGCCACGCAGCCCTCCACCACGTGGTGGTTGGTCAGCATCAGGCCATCGGCCGACACGAACGAGGCCGACGCGCCCACATGCACCGACGCGGCCTGCAACCGCGCCAACATCTGCGGGTCGATCTGCACACCGTGGCGCTTGGCGATGGCGGCCAGCGGGGCGTGTTCAAAGGTCCACATGCCCTCGTCGGCGCCGGCCGGCAGGACCGACAGCGCCGCCGCGGCGCTGACAACAAGGTGACGGATGGTGGGGGTGGTCATCGTTTCTCCCTGGGGTGACGCGCTCGTGGCGCGGGTTGGATCTTCGTGGAGGCGGCGGTGGCCGGCCATCCCATTTCTCGCAGCAGGTGGCGGCCCGGATAGACCTGCGACAGCGCCACCTGCAGCGCCTGTGCGTGCACCGCCACGCCGCGGGCCTGGTCGGCGTCGAAGCCCCAGGCAAAGCCCAGCGAGCCGCCGTTGCCGTCGAACAGCAGGCCGACCAGTTCGCCCTGCACATTGACCACCGGCGAGCCCGAGTAGCCCGGGGCAAGGTCGGCATCCAGTACCAGGTTCAGCGGTGTGCGCGGGTCGATGTGCGCACGGGCGCGGGCCAGCGTCGGTGGCAGCTGAAACGGCGCCGCCTGGTCAAAGCTGTCGGCGCGGTCCCACCAGCCGCCCCAGGTGGTGGTCCAGGGCAGGCGGCGGCCGCCGGTGTCCACACCGCGGGCGCGACCAGCGCTCAGCCGCAGGCTGAAGTCGGCATCGGGTGCCAGTTCATCCGGCATGGCAGCGGCCAGCCGGCCGATCGCCCGGGTGGCGGCCGCCAACGGCTGCTCGACCTGCTGCCACTGCTGTTGCAGCAGCGCACGGCGCTGCGGCCAGTGCTCGCGCGCCAGGCGCAGCAGCGGGTCGGTGCTGGCGGCCAGCGCCGCCGCACCACCGGCCAGCAGACGCTGGCGCTCGGTGGCGTCGCCCAGCCGGCTGTCTGCCAGCAGCGCCGCAGCGGCAGCGGCAGGCTCGCGGCCGTCCAGTGCAGCCTGCACAAAGGGGTGGGCGGCGCCCAGGAGCTCGCGCGAGCGATGCAGCGCCTGGGCCAGCTCGCGCTGGATCTGCGCAGCATCACCATCGCTGGCAGCCAGCAGGCTGCGCTGCAGCTCGGCGCGGCGCGCCTGGCGGTACTCGGGCAGTCGCTGGGCATCGGACAGCGCCCCCTCGGCGACCAGCGCCACCAGCGTGCTGGCGCGGGCAAACAGCGCAGCACCGTCCAGCGACAGCGCCTCGATCTGCGGCGCCAGTGCGCGCTGCAGCGCCACGGCGCGGGCGATCTCGGCCCAGGGATCAGCGCGGTCACCGCTGCGGGTCTGCAGCGCGCGCAGCCGCTGCTCAGTGTGCTGGATCTGAGCCAGCAGCGCGGGCCGCTGCAGCGCCTGCCATTCGCCGGCAAGGATCTGGTAGCTGTTGTCCAGCTCGTAGCGCAGGGCAGCCGACCCGTCGGCCTGGGGGAGCGCGTCGAGCTGGGCACGCAGCGCGGCCAGGGTCTGCGGCAGCGTCACCTCACGCGCGAACTCGGCCTGGGCCACGCTGCGCAGCCGATCGCTCTCGGCCGGGAAGCCGGCAACGAACAGTGCGTCGCCATCGCGCGCGCCATGTGCAGCCCGGCGCAGCGCCTGCGGTGTGCGCAGCGGCCGGGCGCGGCGGTCATGCACGCGCAGCAGCGCGGCGTCCAGGGCAAAGCGCGGGTAAGCAACGTTGTCCGCCGCACCGCCGAACAGCGCGGCACCGGCCTCGGGCACCCAGACCAGACGCACGTCGTCCCACTCGCGGTAGCGGCGCAGGACATGGCGCGCACCTGCGTGAAGCGCGCCCACCTCGCAGACCTGGTCGGGATGGGCCTGCTGGCAGGCGGCCTCCAGGCGCGTGACCTCGGCCTGGCGCACGCGCTCGGCCTGGTCGGTGGCGGGCATGGCAGCGATCGCGCGGTCGACCTCGGCACTGACATCGCGGCTGTCGATCTGTTGACGCAGCGCCAGGTCCGGGCAGCGCCGCTCCTGCGTGCGGCGCGCGGCGGTGAAGCCGTGGACGGCCAGGTTGCGCCGCGGGGTGGACAGTGCCTCGATGCAGGACTGCACCACGTGGTAGTTGGTCAGCACCAGACCCTGCGGCGACACGAACGAGCCACTGCCGTCCAGCCCCAGCCGCACCGAGGCAGCCTGCAGCCGCGCCAGCAGCGCGGCAGACGGGCTGACGCCCAGCGTGCGCTGCCAGGCCTGGTGTGGCACCTGATCGAGGGGCCACATGCCGGGCTCGGCCTGCACAGCTGGCGCCAGCCCCAGCAGGGCTGCAGCGCCGACCGCACGAAGACGCTGTGCGGGCCTGATCACGACCTCAGAGCCAGCAGGCCACACGGTGCACCTGGCCCTCCAGCGCGGGTGACTCGCCACAGCGGGCGTGGGCCTGCGGGCAGCGTGCCCGGAAGGCGCAGCCCTGCGGCCGCTCCAGCGGCGAGGGCAGCTCGCCCTGCAACAGGATGCGCTGGCGCCGGCGCGCCGGGTCGACCGTGGGCGTGGCCGACAGCAGCGCCTGGGTGTAGGGGTGGCGCGGCGACTCGAACACCTCGGCCGCAGGGCCCTGCTCCACGCAGCGCCCCAGGTACATCACCAGCACCTCGTCGGCCACGTGGCGCACCACGCCCAGGTCGTGGCTGATGAACAGGTAGGCCACGCCCAGCTCGCGCTGCAGCTCGGCCAGCAGGTTCAGCACCTGGGCGCGGATCGACACGTCCAGCGCCGACACCGGCTCGTCCAGCACCAGCACGCGCGGGCGCAGCATCAGCGCGCGGGCGATGGCGATGCGTTGGCGCTGCCCGCCCGAGAACATGTGCGGCCAGCGCTCGAAGTGCTCGGGCCGCAGGCCCACGCGGGCCAGCATCGCGCGCGCCTGGGCCTCGCGCTCGGCGCGGTGGGCGCCGATGCCGTTGACCTCCAGCGGCTCCATCAGCGCATCGCCCACGGTCTGGCGCGGGTTCAGCGAGCCATAGGGGTTCTGGAAGACGATCTGCACCTGGCGGCGCAAGCGGGCGCGGGTGGCCGCGTCGGCGTGGGCCACGTCCTCGCCGTCGATCAGCAACTGGCCGGCGGTGGGCGTCTCGATCATCGTCAGCAGCCGCGCCAGCGTGGACTTGCCGCAGCCGCTCTCACCCACCACCGCCAGCGTGCGACCGGCCTGCAGCGAGAAGCCCACGCCGTCGAGCGCATGCACGGTGGCCTCGGACTGGAACCAGCCGCGGCGCACGCGGTAGTGGCGGCGCAGTTCGCGCGCTTCGAGCAGGGCGGTCATGGCGCGCTCTCCAGCGGCGTGTGGCACAGGGCCTGGCCCAGCGCGGCCGGTGCGGCCACGGGCTTGTGCCGGTGGCAGTACTCGGTGGCCAGGCGGCAGCGTGGCGCAAAGAGGCAGCCGGCTGGGCGGTCGTGCAGGCCCGGCACGACGCCGTCGATCGAGGCCAGCGCTTCGCCCGGGCGACTGCGTTCGGGCAGCGCATCCAGCAGCGCCGCGGTGTAGGGGTGGTGCGGCTGCTCGAACAGCGTGGCCGCGGGTTGCTGCTCCACGGCGCGGCCGGCGTACTGCACCAGCACGCGGTCGGCGCTCTCGGCCACCACACCCAGGTCGTGGGTGATCAGCACCATCGACATGCCGCGCTCGCGCCGCAGCCGCGCCAGCAGGTCCATGATCTGCGCCTGGATCGTCACGTCCAGCGCGGTGGTGGGCTCATCGGCGATCAGCAGCCGCGGCTCGCCGGCCAGGGCCATCGCGATCATCACGCGCTGGCTCATGCCGCCCGAGAGCTGGTGCGGGAAGGCGCGGGCGCGCCGCGCCGGGTCGGGGATGCCCACCAGGTCAAGCAGCTCCACCACACGCTGGCGGCGCTGCGCCCGTGTCAGCGGCGTGTGCGCGGCCAGCGCCTCGTCGATCTGCCAGCCCACGGTGAAGCAGGGGTTGAGGCTGCTCATCGGCTCCTGGAACACCATCGCGATGTCCTTGCCGATCAGCGCGCGGCGCTGCCGCGCGGTGAGCGCGCGCAGGTCCTGGCCGTCAAAGGCCAGGCGGGTGGCGCTGACGGTGGCGGTCCAGGGCAGCAGGCCCATCACCGCCAGCATTGCCACCGACTTGCCCGAGCCCGATTCGCCGACGATGGCCAGCACTTCGTCAGGGGCGACCTGCAACGAGACGCCATCGACCGCACGCAGCGGCCCGCCGCGGGTGGCGAAGCTGACCGACAGGTCCTGGATGTCGAGCAGCGGCGTGGTCATGTCTTGCGCATCTTCGGGTCCAGCGCGTCGCGCAGGCCGTCGCCCATCAGGTTGATCGACACCACGGTCACCAGGATGGCCAAGCCGGGCAGCGTGACCAGCCAGGGGTCGGAGCGGATGAACTCGCGCGCATCGGCCAGCATCGTGCCCCACTCGGCCGTGGGCGGCTGCGCGCCCAGGCCCAGGAAGCCCAGCGCCGCAGCCTCGAGGATGGCGTCGGACACGCCCAGCGCCGCCTGCACGATCAGCGGCGCCAGGCAGTTGGGCAGCACGGTGCGGGTCATCAGGCGCCAGCGGCCCACGCCGGCCACGCGCGCGGCAGTGACGTAGTCCTTCTGCAACTCGGCCAGCGCCGAGGCGCGCAGCAGCCGCACATAGCGCGGCAAGGTGACCAGGCTGACCGCGACGATGGTGTTGGTCAGGCTGGGGCCCAGCACCGCCACCACCAGGATCGCCAGCACCAGCGAGGGCACGGCCATGATCAGGTCCATCAGCCGGGTGATCGCCACGTCCACCGCGGTGCCCAGCGAGGCGCAGGCCAGGCCCAGCGCCACGCCCACCACGAAGGACGCGCCCATCACCGTCAGGCCGATGAACAGCGAGATGCGCGCGCCGTGGATCAGGCGCGAGAGCTGGTCGCGGCCCAGGCTGTCGGTGCCCAGCCAGAAGCCGGTGCGGCCGCCTTCGGCCCAGGCGGGCGGCAGGCGCACCGCATCACGGAACTGCTCGGTGGGCGAATACGGCGCGATCACATCGGCGCCCAGCGCCAGCAGCACCACCAGCAGCACCACGGCCAGGCCGACCACGGCGCCGCGGTTCTCCTTGAAGGCGGCCCAGAACGCCGCCAACGGCGAGGGCGGCGCCACAGTGGGGAGCGTCGAGGTCTCAGCCATGGCGGATGCGGGGATTGATCAAGCCATAGGTCAGGTCGACCGCCAGGTTGACGCCGATGACGATGGTGGACACCAGCATCACGCCGCCCTGCAGCGCCGGGTAGTCGCGCCGGGCGATGGATTCAATCAGCCACTTGCCGATGCCGGGCCAGGAGAAGATGGTCTCGGTCAGCACCGCGCCGGCCATCAGCGCGCCGACCTGCAGCCCGATCACCGTGACCACCGGGATCAGTGCATTGCGCAGCGCATGCAGGCCCACCACGCGCCAGGCCGGCAGGCCCTTGGCGCGGGCGGTGCGCACGTAGTCTTCGCCCAGCACCTCCAGCATGGCTGAGCGGGTCATGCGCGCCACCACCGCCAGCGGCACCGTGCCCAGCACGATCGCCGGCAGCAGCAGGTGGTGCAGCGCGTCCTTGACGGCCCCGGGCTGGCCTGAGAGCCACGCGTCGATCGTCATGAAGCCGGTGACCGGCTCGAAGTAGTACTGGATCAGGTCGATCCGGCCCGACACCGGCGTCAGGCCCCAGCGCTCGCCGACGAACATGATCAGCAGCAGGCCCCACCAGAAGATCGGCATCGAGTAGCCGGTGACCGACAAGCCCATCAGCGTCTGGTCAAAGATGGTGCCGCGGCGCGCGGCGGCGATGGTGCCGGCCGGCAGGCCGATCAGCGCCGCAAACAGCATGGCCGCCAGGCTCAGCTCCAGCGTGGCCGGGAACAGCGCCAGGAACTCGGTCAGCACCGGCTGGCTGGTGGCCAGCGAGGTGCCGAAGTCGCCCTGCAGCAGCTGGCCCGCATAGTCCAGGAACTGCTTCCACAGCGGCTGGTCCAGCCCCAGCTCGTGGCGGAACTGCGCCAGGCGCTCGGGCGAGATGCCGCGCTCGCCCACCCGCACCTCCACCGGGTCGCCCGGCACCAGCCGGATGGCGACGAAGGTCAGCGCCATCAGGGCGATGAAGGTGGGAATGGTCAGCGCCAGGCGGCGCAGCAGGTATCGCAGCATGGGTCAGCCGCCGCGGTGCCCTTGGGCGCCGCGGCCGAGGTTGCGGTGCACCGACGCGCTTACTTCAGGTCCACGCCGTTGAACTGGTGCGAGTTGAACGGGCTCTGCTTGTAGCCCGTCACCTCCTGGCGCATCACCTCAAACACCACCGAGTGGGCGATCTTGAAGTCGGGCGCCTCCTCGCGCTCGATGACCTGCATCTCCTCGTAGAGCTTGGCGCGGGCCTTGGTGTCGGTCAGCGTGCGGGCCTTCTCCAGCTTTTCGTCAAAGCCCTTGTGGCACCACTTGCTGAGATTCTGGCCACCGGGGCGGGCGGCGTCGCAGCCGTGCAGGAAGAAGAAGTTGTCGGGGTCGCCGTTGTCGCCGTTCCAGCCCAGCATCCCGGTCATGTGCTCGCCCTGCTGCAGGCGCTTGCGGTACTCGCCCCACTCGTAGGTGACCAGCTTGGCGTTGACGCCGATCTTGGCCAGGTCGGCCTGCATCATCTCGGCCATGCGCTTGGCGTTGGGGTTGTAGGGGCGCTGCACCGGCATGTACCAGAGGTCCACGTCCAGCGGCGTCTTCACGCCCGCCTTGGCCAGCAGGTCCTTGGCCTTGGCCGGGTCGTACGGCCACTCCTGGACCTGGTTGTTGTAGCCCCACATCGTGGGCGGGATCAGGTTCTTGGCCGAGGTGCCGGCGCCCAGGTACACATCCTTCAGGATCGCCGCCTTGTCGATCGCCATCGTGAAGGCCTGACGGACCTCCTTCTTGTCAAACGGCGGCTTTTGGGTGTTGAAGGACCAGTAGGCGATGTTCAGACCCGGCAGGCTGACCACCTTCAGCTTGGGGTCCTTCTGCAGCTCGGGCAGGTCGGCCGGGCGCGGGTAGCCGGTCAGGTGGCACTCGCCGGCGCGCAGCTTGGCGGTGCGGGCGGTGGCATCAGGCGTGATGGCGTAGACCAGGTCATCCACCAGGGCCTTCTCGGCACCCCAGTAGGCCTTGTTGGCCTTGTAGCGGATCACCGCGTCCTTCTGGTAGGTGACGAAGCTGAACGGGCCGGTGCCCACCGGCACCTGGTCGAACTGGGCCAGCTTGCCGGCCTTGGCCAGCACATCGGCGTACTCGGCCGAGTGGATCGCGGCGAAGTCCATCGCCAGGTTCGGGATCATCGTGACGTTGGGCTTCTTCAGCACGATGCGCACGGTCAGCGGGTCGACCTTCTCCACCGCCACCAGGTCGTCCTTGAAGCCCATGTCGGCGAAGTAGTCGTACTTGCCGCCCGAGACCTTGGCATAGGGGTGCTCGGCCTTCCACTGGCGCTCGAAGCTCCAGACCACGTCGTCGGCATTGAAGTCGCGCGTGGGCGTGAAGCCGGGCACGCTGTGGAACTTCACGCCGGCGCGCAGGCGGAAGGTGTAGGTCTTGCCGTCAGGGCTGATGGTCCAGCTCTCGGCCAGGCCGGGCTCCACCTCGGTGCTGCCGCGGCGGAAATGCACCAGGCGGTCATAGACCGGACGCGCGGCATCGAAGCTGGTGCCGGTGGTGTTGATCGCCGGCGTGAAGTTCTCGGGCGAGCCTTCGGCACAGTAGACCAGTGTCTTGGCGCTGGCACCGGTGGCGGCCAGCAGGGCCAGGCTGAGCAGGGCAAGCCGCGGATGGCGGCCGATCGGGGTGGTCATCGGGATCCTCCTGTGTGCGGGGCGGGCGCACTGCGGGGGGTGGTGCAGGCGCCGTCGTGGCCGGGTTCGCTGCCGGGTGACCGGCGGCAAGGCCCGATGCTACTTGGGAAAACGCGGCACTCCTGCGCGCCGGGCATCCGGAATTGCACCGCCCCCGGTGGCGGGATCGGCGAGAATCACGGGTTCGCTGCCGGTCACGCCCCGTCCACCGGCCGCACCATCCATCTCCGGGGCCATGTCGAGGACAACCATGTACAAAAACCTCGTGCGCGCCGCCCTGTGGGCCGGCGCCGCGTTGATCGCATCCCTCCCGTCCCAGGCCGCCGAACCGCTGAAGGTGGCCTTCGTCTACGTCAGCCCGGTGGGCCAGGCCGGCTGGACCTACCAGCACGACCTGGGTCGGCGCGAGATGGAACAGGCGCTGGGCAGCGCCGTCAAGACCACCGTGGTCGAGGCGGTGCCCGAGGGCGCCGACTCCGAGCGTGTGATGCGCGACCTGGCCGCCCAGGGCCACCGCCTGGTGTTCGCCACCAGCTTCGGCTACCTGGAGCCGGCGCTGAGGGTGGCGGCCGAGTTCCCGCAGGTGCGTTTCGAGCACGCCGGCGGCTACAAGACCGCCGCCAACCTGGGCACCTACAACGCCCGCTACTACGAGGCCCGCTACCTGGCCGGCATGCTCGCGGGCCACAGCAGCCGCAGCGGCGTGGCCGGCTACGTGGCCGGCTTTCCGGTGCCCGAGGTGGTGCAAGGCATCAATGCCTTCACGCTGGGCATGCGCGCGGTCAACCCGGCGGCGCAGGTCAAGGTGGTCTGGCTCAACGCCTGGTTCGACCCCGCGCGCGAGCGCGACGCTGCGCTGTCGCTGGTCGCCCAGGGTGCCGACGTGCTGACCAACCACTCGGGCTCGCCCGCGGTGCCGCAGGTGGCCGAGGAAAAGGGCGTCAAGCTGCTGGCCTACCAGAGCGACATGCGGGCCTTCGCCCCCAAGGCGCAACTGGCCGCGGTGACCCACCACTGGGGTGGCTTCTACACCCGGGTGGCGCAGGACGTGATGGCCGGTCGCTGGACGAACACGCCCGTCTGGGGCGGCATGAAGGACGGGCTGGTGAAGCTCTCGGCGCTGTCCGACGCCCTGCCTGCCGCCGTCCGCCAGGCGGTGGCGCGCCGCGAGGCCGACATCATCGCCGGCCGCTTCCAGCCCTTCGCGGGTCGCCTGCTCGACAGCACGGGGCAGGTGCGCCAGGCCTCGGGCACGATGAACGACGGGCAGATCGCCCGCATGGATTGGCTGGTTGAAGGCGTGGTGGGCACGCTGCCCGGACGCTGAGCCCGCGCCTCAGCGCGACACCACCTGACCCAGCCACTCGCGCACGCCCTGGGCGTCGGGCTCGCGCGGGTTGAACGGGCGCGTCTGCACCCCCTCAGGCAGGCGGGGTGTGGCGGCGCGCTCGTTGAACAGGGCCAGTGTCGGCTTGTCGGAGGCCAGCGCATGGCTCATCTCGGCACTGACCCAGGGGCTCATGTCGTCGTCGCCGACCAGCGTGACCACCGCGTCGGCGCGGGCGATCATGTTGGCCAGCGCCTCCTGCCAGGGCTCGCCGGGCGTCACGCCAGTCTGGTCCAGCACCTGCACGCCCGCCTGCGTCAGGCCATCGCGCAGGCGCGCTGCGGCGCGCGCGTCGATCGAGCTGTACGAGAGAAAGACCGAGGCTGCGCGCGGGCGGGGTGCCGAGGCCGACCGCATCGGTGCGGCCTCCTCATCGGGGTACTCAAGCCTCAGGTTGTGGCGCAGCGCCTGGGTGCGGCCGCCTTGCAGGCTCAGCTCGGCCCGCAGCAGGAAGGTGCCCCAGCCCGAGGCGTCGAGCCGGAAGCCGTTGTCGCGCGTCTTGACGGTGATGCGCGGCTTCGCAAAGCTGGGGTGCAGGATCCACACGACCTGCTCGACCTCACCCAGCTCGTCGCCTTCGATCCAGGCGCGCCACTTCCAGTAGTCATTGCCGACGTACTGGAAGTCCTGGGCGATGCGCAGCGTCATGGCTTTTCCTCCAGCCGGACACCGCCGACGAAGGGATCGATCGCATGCCTGGACTGCCAGATCTTGCCGCCCTGCTTGAGGCGCAGACGCACGGTCTCGCCGTCGCGCATCTTTGGCAGAACGGCATAGGCGGCGCCGGGCTGCAGCACCAGGCGGCCGCGCTCGAAGTCCTGGAAGTTGCCCGTCTGGGAGATCACCTGGAATTCGCAGCGGTCGCCCTCGGTCTCGTCGTACTGCGTGGCCAGGGTGTCGGGCTCGATGCGCACCCGTGCGGCCCGGCCGTGTTCGCGCCGCCACACGGCCACCGTGTTCATCAGCTTGACGATCAGATCCGCCTCGGTGCCGGGCTTGTACTCGAAGTACTCGTTGCCGGCGCCCAGGCCCACAGCCTTGAGTGCGGTGTGCAGCACACGGAAGCTGGGCTTCTGGAGGCCCTCGGCGTATGAAAACTCGCTGAGCACGAAGGCCGGTTGGATCATCTGCCCGGCGTCATCGGCCTGCGGCGTGACCAGGGCCACCAGGGCGTCGGCCTCGGCGATGCGGGCCCGCAAAGCGTCATCCAGCGGCCGGCCGCCCAGGTCCACGCCATCCAGCACGCGCAGGCCCATGGCCTCGAGCACGCGCACCACGTAGCGGCGCAGGCGCTCCAGCTCGTCCTCATGGTCGGGATGAGAGCGGTAGGTGTAGGACAGGAAAACGCTGTTCATGGCGGCAGGCCGCCTGAGTATGCGGGCATCGTGCCGCGGCCACAAGACCGCGGCCGCGGCGGCGTCCCCCGGGAAAGGGACGCGACGGCTCAGAAGAAGTCGACGCCGCCGGTGGCCGCCTCGGCCACGGCGCCCTCAGCCAGCAGTTCGTCAAAGCTGCGGACCTGGTCGCGCCCACCGTCCTTGGCGGCATAGACCGCCTTGTCGGCGCGGCCAAAGGCCTGCTCGGGCGTGTCGTCGGCGTCGATGCGGGTGAAGCCGGCGCTGATCGTCAGTTCGCCGACCTGCGGGAAGGCGTAGCGGGCCACGCGCTCGCGCAGCCGCTCCAGCGCGGCCTGGGCGCCATCGTCCTGGCTGCAGCTCAGCAGCACCACGAACTCCTCGCCACCAAAGCGGTAGAGGCGGTCGTGCTGGCGCAGCGTCTCGCCCATCAGGCGGGCCACCAGCAGCAGCACCTCGTCGCCGACCAGGTGACCAAAGCCATCGTTGACGCGCTTGAAATGGTCGATGTCGATCACCGCCAGGAAGCAGGGATCGCCGCTGTGCCAGTGACGCCGGCCGTCGCAGCCCGACAGGCCAGCCTCGGACCGGGCCGACAAGGCCGCCAGGCGCATGAAGGTCTCGTCGAAGCTCTTGCGGTTGAGCAGTCCGGTCAGGCCGTCGCGCTCGCCATAGTCGAGCAGGCCGATGACGTTGCGGTAGACGCGCAGGATCTCGTCCGCCACCAGCTGGTGCGCCTCGCTGGGCGAGGCTTCCAGCTGGAGCTGCAGCACGGCCTGGGCGCCGTGGCTGCCGGGCAGCGGGTAAAAGGCGCGGCCAGGCAGCTCGGCCAGCTGCAGCGGGTGCTCGCGGCCGAGCGCCTCCAACAGGGCCTGGCATTCCTGCTCGCCGGGTTCGGCGGGGGGGCCGTGCAGGGCCAGGATGTCCCAGCCACCCATGCGCTCATCGTGGCGACGGCAGACCTGCGCCCGCACCGGCTGGAAGTGCTCGACCAGATGGCCGGCCAGCCGCTGCTGCAGTTGCTCGCGGTCACGCAGTCCGGTCAGTTCGGCCAGGCAGCGGGCCACGCGCTGCGGCGACGGCAGCGGCGTGGACGGATTCGAGGCAGGGTGCATGGTGAGCGGCGACAGCGGTCCGACCCTCCGGAACGCCAGAGGGCACGACAGGTTGTCGGCTCAGCGGGCGGAATCTGAAGCTTGACGCCAGTCCATCGGCACCCGGAAGTCCGGGTTCAGCCGCTGCCACAGCCCGTGGTCGCGCCATGCGCCGTCGATGAAGAGGTAGTCACGGGCCAGTCCGATGGACTCGAAGCCCAGGCGAGCGAGCAGCGCCAGGCTGCGCTGGTTGTCGGGCCGCACTGCCGCCTGCACGCGGTGCAGTGCCACCCGTTCACCAAAGGCTTCGGCCAGGACGGCCTGCAGCGCCTCGCTCATCAGGCCCTGGCCCTGGTGGGCGGCATCGATCGCGTAGCCCAATGCAGCACTGTGGAAGGCGCCGCGCGCGATCTGGCTGAGGCCGATGACGCCGATGATGGTCAGCGGATCGTCCACCGGCTGCAGCCACCAGCGCAGCGCCTCGCCGCGCTCGAAGGCCCCCTTCGCCTGCTCGATGCGCAGGGCCTGGGTCTCCAGCGTCAGAAAACCCGTCGGCATGGGCGGGTCCCACGGGGCCAGGTGGGCGACATTGCGGCGGTGAAACGACAACAGCGCCGGGGCGAGCCCGGCGCTGGGAGCCTGCAGGCGCAGGCGGGGGGTGTCAAGACGCTCAGCGGCGGCGGTCATGCCGCCACTGTAGCGGCGAACATATCAGCCGCCGATGCGGCCGCCGTCGTCCCGCGTGATGACGATGGTGGCGGAGCGCGGGCGGGCCAGCGTGCCTCCGTTGCCGTAGCCGGCGTTGCCCGGCCAGTGGCTGGTGTACTTCTGCGGATCGGCCACATCCGACTGGACGATGGTCTCGCCCGGGTGCTGGATGTTGACGAACAGGGCCTTGCCGTCCGGGGTTTCGCAGCAGCCGGTGATCTCGCAGTCCTTCGAGCCCACCAGGAAGCGCTTGAGCTGTGCCGGCTTGGGTGCCTTGCCCACCGGCGTGGTCACGCTCAGCGTGCTGCCGTCGTTGCGCAGATGGTTCAGCGTCTTGAGCTCACCGTCGCCCACATGGCCCGGCAAGGCGGCCAGCATCATGCAATTGGAGGTGTCGGTGTAGGCACCGTCGTCCGTCTGGATCCAGCAGATGCCGGTGGCCTCGCTGAACCACAGGCCATCCGGGCTGGAGAAGTCCTGGTCGCCAGTGAGCGAGGACAGGTTGACAAGGGCGGGATTGGCGTCCGATTGGGCCCCGAAGAGATAGACGTCCCACTTGAAGTCCAGCGCATCGGGCCGGAAGCCGGCTTCGCGCAGACGCAGGATGTGGCCGTTGACGTTGCCGGGCGAGCCCAGCGCGCCCCCGTTGTACGAGTCACTGTAGGAGCGCGGGTTGGCAGCATCGACCTGGGCGTGCGAGCTGCTGGTGACATCGACCTTGCGGTTGCTGTTGTTGGTCAGCGTGAAGTACACCTCGCCGGTCGACGGGTGGGTGGCGCACCATTCCGGGCGGTCCATCTTGGTCGCGCCCACGGCATCGGCCGCCAGACGGGCGTTGACCAGCACGTCGGCCTGATCGGCAAAGGCGTAGGCTGCGTAGCCGGCGATCAGCGGGTTGCTGAGACTCAGCTCGACCCACTGGCCGCTGCCGTCGGCATTGAACTTCGCCACGAAGAGGCGACCCTCGTCCAGGTACTTGTCGCCCACGGCCAGACGGTCGGCCGCCTCGGCATCACCCGCCTGCCAGACGGCGTTTGAGACGTACTTGTAGATGTACTCGTTGCGCGAGTCATCGCCCATGTAGACAGCCAGTGGCCGGCCGGGCTGCAGCAGGTTGAAGGCACCGCTTTCGTGGGCGAAGCGGCCCAGGGCGGTGCGCTTGCGGGGCGCGGCGGCCGGGTTGTACGGGTCGATTTCGACCATGTAGCCGAAGGTGTTGAGCTCGTTGCGGTAGTCGTCGCTGCCGTCGGTGCTGCTGCCGGTCTTGCTGATGTCGAAGCGGCGGTAGCGATCGGCGCTGCCGCTGGTCTCCCAGCCGTGGCGGCTGGCGGCACCGGCGGCGCGGCCGTAGCGGTTCAGCGAGGCCACGCTCTTGTCGTTGCCGCGTGCGGTGTTGTCGGTGCTGGCGCGGGTGAAGTAGCCGGCCCAGTTCTCCTCGCCGGAGATCAGCGTGCCCCAGGGGGTGCGGCCGGTGCCGCAGTTGTTGAGGGTGCCGCGGCAGGCCAGGCCATCGGGCGCGTACATCGTCTTGACCAGGGCGTTGCCGCGGGCCGGGCCGCGCAGGACCGCCGGGGTCTCCGGGGTGATGCGGCGGTTGAAGGGCGAACGGCGCACAGTGCGGATACCGCCATCGGCCTGGCGGCGGATCTCGACCACGCTGATGCCATGGACCGGGATCTCCTTGTCGGTCTCGGCCATCGGGCGCGGACGCGGCGAAGAGCCGTTGGGGTGCAGGAAGTGGTCAGTGGTGGCTTCGTGGTTCATGGCCAGCAGCGCGCGGCGGCTGGACAGCGGATCACGGCGGCCGTCGTCCGACAGCCCGAAGTAGTCCATGCCATCGTGGTGGTCGCCAGCACGCATCTCGTACTGGGTGTCGGTACCATCATTGCGGTACTCGGACACGCCGGGAGCCAGCGGATCGCCCAAGGCATAGATCACCCGGGCGGTGTAGCCGGCGGGCACGCTGACCATGTCGGCCAGGGCCTTGGCCACCGGCGTGAAGCCCAGGCGGCGCAGCGGCAGACCAGCGGTGCTGGCCTGGGCAGCCAGGGCGGCCGGTGCCAGCACGGCAGTGGCGGCGGCACCCAGGCCGCCCAGCACCAGACCACGGCGCGACAGCCGCGTGTCCAGCACCTGCTGGAAATGGGGGTTGCTGCTGGCGTTGTGGCCGATGTCGTCGGGGTCGGTCAAGTCGTTCATGGCGTCGGGCAATGCGGAGTGATGGAACCCCCGCATCGTCGGCAGCGCCGATGAAACCGGCGTGACGCCAGCGTGACCTCACTGTGACAGGCTGGACTCGAGCGCCGCGGCACCAACGCCGAAAGCATAGGCATCCATGCCCAGGTGGCCCCATTGCACCTCGGCGAACAGGCGCCGGCCCGGCGCGTCATCCCCCGCCGCGCCTGCGGCCACGTGCAGCGGCAGCAGGTGTTCATCGGTGGGGTGCATCAGCGCGGCGTGCGGGGCCTGGCGGCGGTAGTCGTTCAGCGCCGCCCAGTCGGCGGTGGCGACCGTCTGGGCGATCCAGCCGCGGAAGGCCGCGCTCTCGGGGTATTCGGGCTGCGCCGGGTCGCCCCGGCCACCGGCGAACAGGCGCAGGTTGTGGGTGATCGCGCCGGTGCCCATCACCAGCACACCCTGCTTGGCCAGCGGCGCCAGTGCGCGGCCCAGCGCGAACAGCTTCTCCGGCGCCCAGTTCGGCGGCCAGGCGAGCGGCAGCACCGGGATGTCGGCATCGGGGTACATCGAGCGCAGCGGCGTCCAGATGCCGTGGTCCAGGCCGCCCTCAGGCGAGAGCTGGGCGTTCAGGCCGGCGGCGCGCAGCAGGGCGGCCACCTCGCGGGCCAGCGCGGGCGCGCCGTCGGCGTCATAGCGCAGCGCGTAGAGCGGCTCGGGAAAGCCGTAGAAGTCATGCACCGTGGGGTGGCGGGCAGCGGCCAGCAGCACCGGCTCGCGGGTCAGCGAGTGGCCGGAGATGGCCAGCACCGCTTTCGGGCGGCCGAAGGCGGCGTCGATGGCCGGGCCCAGGCGGCGCCAGAAGGCGGTGGTGGCGCCCTCGTCCAGCGCCGTCATCGGCGAGCCGTGCGAGACATACAGGGTCGGCAGTCGGGTGTCCATGGCCAGCATTGAAACACCGGCGCCGCGGGCGGTCGTTCGGCTGGCTTGAACGCGGCATTCGTGGTTTCGGGTACCGTGGCGGGATGCCTGACTCTCCCGTGCGCCTGCCCGTCTGGCGGTTGGCGCTGAACCAGACCCTGCGCGACCTGCGTGCCGGCCAGCTGCGCCTGGTGCTGCTGGCGGTGCTGCTGGCCGTGGCCGCGCTGAGCGCGGTGGGCTTCTTCGCCGACCGGCTGCAGGCCGGCCTGGTGCGCGACGCGGCGGCGCTGATCGGCGGCGACGCCGTGGTCAGCGCCGACCAGCCCGCGCCGCCCTCGTTCGCCGAGCAGGCGCGCGCTGGCGGCCTGGCGGTCAGCCGCAGCGCCAGCTTTCCCAGCATGGCCCGCGCCCTGCCCGCCCAGGGCGGCGCGACCCGGCTGGTGGCGCTGAAGGCGGTGGACGCGCAGTACCCGCTGCGTGGTCAGCTGACGCTGCGGCGCAGCGCCGACGGACCGGCCGAGCGCGTGGCCGGCCGCCCCGAGCCCGGCACGGTGTGGATCGACGAGTCGCTGGCCGGTGCGCTGGGCGTGACGGTGGGCGATCCACTGGGCCTGGGCGACGCCGAGCTGCGCATCGCCCGCCTGATAGTGCTGGAGCCTGACCGCGGCGCCGGCTTCCTGGCTTTTGCGCCGCGGGCGATGATCCACCTGGATGACCTGCCCGGCACCGGCCTGGTGCAGCCGGCCAGCCGCATCAACCACCGGCTGGCGGTGGCCGGCAGCGCGCAGCAGCGCGATGCCGCCGTGGCCTGGTCGCGCTGGGCCCGCGCGGCCATCGAATCCGGCAATCTGAAGGGCATCCGCGTCGAGTCGCTGGAAAGCGGCCGCCCCGAGATGCGCCAGACGCTGGACCGCGCCGGCAAGTTCCTCAGCCTGGTGGCGCTGCTGTCGGCCCTGCTGGCCGCGGTGGCGGTGGCGATCGCCGCGCGCGGCTTTGCCGAGGCGCACCTGGACGACTGCGCGATGCTGCGCGTGCTGGGCGTGCCGCGCCGGCACATCGCGTTGGCCTACACGCTGCAATTCGCTGCGCTGGCGCTGGTGGCCGGCGGTGCCGGCGTGCTGCTGGGCTGGGTGACGCACCTGGCCTTCCTGGGGCTGCTGGGCACGTTGGTGCCGGCCGAGCTGCCGCCGGCCGGCTGGTGGCCAGCGCTGCTGGGGCTGGGCGTGGGCGGTGTGCTGCTGCTGGGCTTCGGCCTGCCGCCGGTGCTGCAACTGGCCCAGGTGCCGCCGCTGCGCGTGATGCGGCGCGATGTGGGCGGTCTGCGCCCGGCCTCGCTGGGCGTGCTGGCCGGCGGCACCGTGGCCTTCGCCGCGCTGCTGGTGGCGGTGGCGCGCGACCCGATGCTGGGCCTGATCGCGGTGGGCGGCTTTGCGGCCGCGACCCTGTTGTTCGCGGTGCTGGCCTTCGGCGCGGTGCGCCTGCTGGGCTGGCTGGTGCCCGAGGCCGGCGCGCCGCGCGCGCTGCGCCTGGCCACGCGGCAGCTGGTGGCGCGGCCGGCCTATGCGGTGCTGCAGGTCTCGTCGCTGGCGGTGGGCCTGATGGCGCTGGTGCTGCTGGTGCTGCTGCGCACCGACCTGGTTGACAGCTGGCGCCGCGCCACGCCGCCCGACGCGCCCGACCGCTTCGTCATCAACCTGCAGCCCGACCAGGTGACCGACTTTGAGGCGATGCTGAAAGACGCCGGCGTCGGTGGCCACGACCTGTTCCCGATGATCCGTGGTCGCCTGCTGACGATCAACGGCGCGCCACCCGGCCCGGCGATCGAGGCCGACGAGCGCGCCCGCCGCCTGGTGGAGCGCGAATTCAACCTCAGCCACGCCGCCGCCCTGCCCGGCCACAACCGCGTCACCGCTGGCGCCTGGACACCGGAAGAGGCTGACGGGCTGAGCGTGGAAGAAGGCCTGGCGCAGACCCTGGGCCTGAAGCTGGGCGACCGGCTGCGCTTTGACATCGCCGGCATCGAGCGCGAGGGCCGCGTCACCAGCCTGCGCAAGGTGGAATGGGGCTCGATGCGGGCCAACTTCTTCGTCATGTTCACGGTATCGGCCATGCCCGAACTGCCGGCCACCTGGATGGCGGCCTACCGGGCGCCCACCGAGCGCGGCTTCGACAACCGGCTGGTGCAGCGCTTTCCCAACCTCACCAATGTCGACGTGACCGCGTCGATCAACCAGCTGCAGAGCGTGCTGGCGCAGGTGATCGGCGCGATCGAGACCCTCTTTGCCTTCACCCTGGCCGCCGGCCTGGCGGTGCTGCTGGCCGCGGTGACGGCCACCCGCGAATCGCGCGCCCGCGAATACGCGGTGATGCGCGCCTGCGGCGCCAGCAGCCGCCTGCTGGCCCAGGTGCAGCGGGTGGAACTGCTGGGGGTGGGCGCGCTGGCTGGCCTGCTGGCCACGCTGGCGGCGATGGGCGTGGGCGCGCTGCTGGCGCGCTACGCGTTTGAATTCCGCTGGACCGCCGGCCCCGAGGTGCCGCTGCTGGGCACGCTGGTGGGCGCATTGCTGGCGCTGGCCGCCGGCTGGTGGGGCCTGCGCGAGGTACTGCGCCGCCCGGTGGTGGAGACACTGCGCCGCGCGCCCGAGTGAGTCAGGCGCGCTGGCGCTGCGTCACTTCAAGTTGGTCCAGGCCAGCTCCAGCCAGTTGTCGGCGCGATGCACCACATCGACGTTCTGGCGCGCTGCCCAGGGGATGAACTGGCGGTGCAGCGGGATGTAGTGCACCTGCTCCTTCATCTCCATGAAGACCTGCTTGATGAGCTCCTTGCGCTTGGCCGGGTCGCCCTCGATCGATGAGGCCGCCGCCAGCGCGTCGAGCTTGTCATTCTTGAAGTTGCCGCGGTTGTACTCGCCCACGCCGTTGGCGCCCCGGTTGCGGTAGAGCGGGGTGAAGCTGGTCTCGGCATCGGTGATCGCGCCGCCCCAGCCGAACAGGTAGAGGCTGGTGTCGAGCTTCTCGGTCTTGGGGAAGTAGGTGACCTTGGGCATCGCGTTGACGCGCACCTTGATGCCGATCTTGTCCCACATCGCCGCCAGCGCCACGCAGATTTCCTCGTCGTTGATGTAGCGGTTGTTGGGGCAGTCCAGCGTGACCTCGAAGCCGCTGGCGTAGCCGGCCTCGGCCATCAGCGCCTTGGCCTTGGCCTGGTCGTAGGGCAGGCGCTTCTCGATCTCGGGGTCGTTGAAGCTGGCCAGCGGCGAGGGCACCACCACGCCGGTGGGCGCCGACTGGTTGTTCATCAGCTTGGACTTGATGGTCTCGATGTCGACGGCCTGGTACATGGCGCGGCGCACGCGCACGTCCTTGAACGGGTTCTTGCCGTCGGGCGACTTGCCGTAGAGCAGGCTGTCGCGGGCCTGGTCGAGGCCGATGTAGATGATGCGGTTTTCGGGGCCGTCGATCACCTTGACGCCACTGGTGCCGCGCAGGCGGGCCACGTCGCGCGGCGGCGGGTCGAGCACGAAGTCGATCTCACCGGAGATCAGTGCGGCGGTGCGCGTGGCGTCGTTGGCGATCTGGTGGTAGACCGCCTCCTGCAGGTTGCCGTCGAACTTGCCCCACCAGCCGGCGAAGCGTTTGTAGCTGGTCTTCACCCCGGGCGTGCGCGAGACGGCCTGGAACGGCCCGGTGCCATTGGCATTGGTGGCGGCGTAGGTCTCTTCCTTGTCCTTGAAGCTCTGCGGGCGCACCACCTTGTACTTCTCGCACCAGGCCTTGCTCATGATGAAGATGGTGTCCAGGTGCTGCAGGAAGATCGGGTTGGGCGCCTTCTGCGTGAACTCCACCGTCAGCTCGTCGATCTTCTTGACCTCGCCCAGGGCGGCGGCGTAGTTGGCGATCTGCGAGCTGGGCTGGCGCGCGCGCTCGACCGAGAACACCACATCGTCGGCGGTGAAGGCCGCGCCGTCATGGAACTTCACGCCCGGGCGCAACTTGAAGCGCCACTTGGTGGGCGAGAGCTGCTGCCAGGACAGCGCCAGCTGCGGCGCGATGCCCAGTTGCTTGTCGCGCATGACCAGGCGCTCGTAGACCTGGCCGTTCATCATGTTGGTTAGGCTCTCGTTCTGCGAGTGCGGGTCGAGCGTGAGCAGGTCGCCGGAGCTGGCGTAACGCAGGGTCTGGGCCTGGGCGGCCGCGCCGGCCAGGGCCGCGGCCAGAACAAGCGATAGCAGGGTGCGCTGGGGCATGGGTCCTCCTTGGATGGATGACCGCAGTGTAGGCACGAGCCGTGCCAATCCGGGCGACGGGGTTTCCCGGGCCGCCTGGTGGCCCAGGCGCTCAGGCAGCCGGGTAGCCTTCCTCGGCCAGCGCCTGCTTGACCGCGTCGGCCGGCTGGGTGGTCTCGATCACCACGGTGTGGCTGGGCAGGTCGATCTGCACCTGGGCGGTGGCGTCGAGCTTCTGCACGGTGCTGGTCACGGTGCGGGCGCAGTGGCCGCAGGTCATGTCGGGGAGGGTCAGGGTGAGGCTCATCATGGGACTCCAGGAACGAATACCGCCAGTATGCCGACCTCCCGGCGCGCCGCCGGCCCCACTTGCGATCGATCAATCGGCGGCGCGTTAGAGTGGCCGGATGATCACCCTGCCTGTCGAAGGCATGACCTGCGCGTCCTGCGCCGGCCGTGTCGAGCGCGCCCTGCAGAAAGTGGCGGGCGTTGCCGGCGCCAACGTCAACCTGGCGGCCGAACTGGTCGTGGTGGATGCGCCACCCGGCCTGCTGGCTGACAGCGTGGCCGCGGTGCAGCGCGCCGGCTACCAGGTGCCGCTGGCCAGCACCGCGCTGGCGATCGAGGGCATGACCTGCGCCAGCTGCTCCGGCCGCGTCGAGCGCGCGCTGAACAAACTCCCGGGCGTACTGGAAGCCAGCGTCAACCTGGCCACCAACGAGGCCCTGGTGCGCCACGTGGCGGACCCAGCGATGGCCGAGCGCCTGGTGGCCGCCGTGCAAGCGGCGGGCTACGGCGCCCGCGCCGCCGACACACCCGACACCGACGTGGTGCCGGCCTGGCGCAACGAAGGCGTGCAGGTGCTGGCCTCGGCGCTGCTGAGCCTGCCACTGGTGCTGCCGATGCTGGGCGACCTGATCGGCCAGCATTGGATGCTGCCGCCGCTGTGGCAACTGCTGCTGGCCGCGCCGGTGCAGTTCATCTTTGGCGCGCGCTTCTTTGTGGCGGGCTTCAAGGCGCTGCGCGCCGGCAGCGCCAACATGGACGTGCTGGTGGCGCTGGGCACGGCCGCCGCCTTCAGCCTGTCGCTGGTGCTGTGGGCGCGCGACGAGACGGGCATGCCGCACCTGTACTTTGAGAGCGCCGCCATGGTGATCACGCTGGTGCGCCTGGGCAAGTGGCTGGAGAGCCGCGCCAAGCGCCACACGCTGGATGCACTGAAGGCGCTGCAGGCCCTGCGCCCGTCCAGCGCCACGGTGCAACGCGGCGGCGCCTGGGTGGAACTGCCGGTGGCGCAGTTGCAGGCGGGCGACCTGGTGCAGGTCAAGCCGGGCCAGCGCATTGCGGTGGACGGGGTGGTGGTGGACGGTCAGAGCCACGTCGATGAATCACTGATCA
The DNA here is from genome assembly GCF_018069755.1 of Ideonella aquatica. GTDB lineage: Bacteria > Pseudomonadota > Gammaproteobacteria > Burkholderiales > Burkholderiaceae_C > Ideonella > Ideonella aquatica. Next base: position 23,057 of record NZ_JAGQDE010000037.1, read on the forward strand.
CCGGTGAGAGCCTGCCGGTGGCGCGCGGCCCGGGCGATGCAGTGACCGGCGGCGCGGTCAATGCCGAGGGCCTGCTGCTGCTGCGCGCCACCGCGCTGGGCGCCGAAAGCCAGATCGAGCGCATCGTGCGCCTGGTGGCCTCGGCCCAGGCCAAGAAGGCGCCGATCCAGCAGCAGGTGGACCGGGTGGCCGCGGTCTTCGTGCCGGCGGTGCTGGTGATCGCGCTGCTGACGCTGCTGGGCTGGTGGTGGGCCGGCGCCGACACCCCCACCGCGCTGATCCATGCGGTATCGGTGCTGGTCATCGCCTGCCCCTGTGCGCTGGGCCTGGCCACGCCGGCCACACTGATGGTGGCCAGCGGCCTGGCGGCGCGGCGCGGCATCCTGGTGCGCGACGCCAGCGCGCTGGAGCGCCTGCGCGATGTGCAGGTGGTGGCCTTCGACAAGACCGGCACGCTGACCGAGGGCCGCCCGCGCCTGGCCGGCTGCGAGGCGGCCGATGGCGGTGACCAGGCCGCAGTGCTGCACCTGGCCGCCGCGCTGCAGCAGGGCAGCGAACACCCGCTGGCGCGTGCCGTGCTGGATGCCGCCGGCACCGGGGTGCCCACCGCGCAGGGCCTGCGCGCCGTGCCCGGCCAGGGCGTGGCGGGCACGGTCGAGGGACGGCCGCTGGTGCTGGGCCATGGGCGCTGGATGGCCTCGCTGGGCGTGGACACCGCGGGCCTGGCCGCCCAGGCCGCGGCGTGGCAGGACGAGGGCCGCACCGTGTCCTGGCTGGCCGAAACCGCGCCGGCGCCGCGCCTGCTGGGCGCCTTGGGCTTTGGCGATGACGCCCGGCCGCGGTCCGCCGCTACCGTGGCTGCGCTGGCGCGCCAGCGCGTGCGCAGCGTGCTGATCAGCGGCGACAACCCCGGCGCCGCCGGCCGCCTGGCGCGCGAGGCGGGTCTGGCCGAGTTCCACGCCGAGGTGCGCCCCGAGGCCAAGGCCGCGCTGGTCGAGCAGCTGCGCCAGGGCCTGCCGCCCGGCGCCGCGGTGGCCATGGTGGGCGACGGCATCAACGACGCCCCGGCGCTGGCCGCCGCCGATGTGGGCATCGCGATGACCCACGCCGATGGCGGCACCGACGTGGCCATGCACACCGCCGGCCTGACGCTGCTGCGTGGCGACCCCTGGAGCGTGGTCGAGGCGCTGGCGCTGGCCCGCGCCACCGGCCGCACGATCCGCCAGAACCTGTTCTGGGCCTTTGCCTACAACGTGATCGGCCTGCCGCTGGCCGCGCTGGGCCAGCTCAGCCCGATGGTGGCCGGCGCGGCGATGGCGCTGTCCAGCGTCTGCGTGGTGGGCAATGCCCTGCGGCTGGGGCGCTGGCGGCCGCCGCAGCCCTGATCAGGGCATGGCCAGCCGGATCGACTGCTCTTCGCGCCGCCACAGCACGCCGTCGGCTTGCACCGCCAGCCACCAGGTCTGTGTGGCCGGATCGGGCCGCGGCTGGGCAAAGGCGGCGGGCTGCAGCACGGCCACGCACCAGGCCGGCAGCGGCGCGCGCACCGAGGTGTAGACCAGCGCGCCCAGCCCGGCCTCGCGCGCCACGCGGCCCAGGGCCTGGGTGGCGCTGTAGTCATCGCGGGCGGTCCAGGCGGCCGCATCCTGGTCCAAGGGCGGCTGGCGCAGGTCCACCGCCACCGTGTCCAGGTCCACCGCGAAGGCGGTGTGCGCCACCGGCTCCAGGCGCTGCAGGCCCGGCGCATCCTGCAGGAAGCGCCAGCGCCACCAGCCCAGCTCGGCGGCGGCGGTGGGCACGTCCTGGGCGGCGTAGAACACGCCGGGATCGGTGCCGGCGCGAAAGCGCGAGCCGCCCGGCCACGGCGGGTAGCGAAACGGCGCGGCCAGCAGGTAGTGCAGCGGCGCGGCGGCCGGCGGCAGCGCCGGCTTGTGGCCGTCGAGCAGTTGTTCCAGCAGATCCTGCTCGGCGGCGTCGTCGACCAGCTTCATCGTGGAGGCCACGTGCTGGGCCTCGACCATGCGCCAGGCGCGCTCGCGCCAGGGCTGGTGCTCAGACCACAGCGCGGCTGGCGTCCAGGTAGTGGACAACACGCACCAGGCCCTCAGTGGTGGTCATCAGCGCGGCAGGCACGCCGCCCAGTGCCAGGTTGGGGCTGGCCAGCCAGCGGCGGGCCGAGGCCTCGTCGCCAACGATGGAATCGAGCGAGCGGAAGGCACGCACGAACAGCAGCGCGAACTCCCACTCCTTGCGCTGCGGCTGCAGCTGGTAGCTGCCGGCGTACAGGCGGGTGATGGTGGCCGGGCTGACGCCCAGCACCTGCGCCAGCCAGCTGCGCGACTGGCCCAGGCGCTCGGCGGCACGCGTGGCCGCCTTGCCCAGCACAGCCTGGGCCTCATCCCCGTTCAGCGGACGGGGTGACACGGCGTAGGGCGCGGTGGCTTCGGCGGCCGCCGAGGCGGTGGGTCCGAGGGCAGGCATGGCGGGATCCTTTCAAAGGAAATGATATATCCGCCAGATTTCCATGGCAATCACCCACCCAGCGCCGGGGCCACCTGGGCCTGCAGCTGCTCCCGCAGCCAACGCTGCACCGGGTCGCTCTGGTGGCGCTGGTGCCAGACCAGGTACATCGGCATCGCCGGCGTCTTCAGCGGCACGGGCGTCACGCCCAGGCCGCTCAGCGCGGTGCGCGCCATCAGCGAGGGCGCGGTGGCCAGCCAGGGGCTGCCACGCAGCATCGCGCCCAGCGCCGCCAGGCCGGGCACGGTGGCCACGAAGCGGCGCTGCACGCCCTGGGCCAGCAGCCACTCGTCAATGTCCAGGCGGCGGCGCGGCGCGTACAGCACCGTCACATGCTCGGCGGCCAGGTACTCGGCTCGGCTGGCCGGGGCGGCACGCTGCGCCGGGTCGTGGAAGACAGCGTAGCGGTCCTGGAACAGGCGCTTTTGCAGGATGTCGGTGGCCTCGGGCGGTCGCGGCGTGATCACCAGGTGGCAGGCCTGGTCGCGCAGCAGCTCGGCACTGGGCGCGCCCGAGGCGATCACATGCAGGCGCACGCCCGGCGCTTGGGCGTGCAGCGTGCGCAGCAGGCCGGGCAGCAGCAGGTCGCGCTGCAGGTCGTTGGCGGCGACGGTGAACTCGGCGTCCAGCCGCGCCGGGTCAAAGCCGGCGGCGTGGCTGAAGGCGCGCAGCTCGTCCAGCAGCGTGCGAGCGCGCCGCGCCAGCTCGGCCGCCTGCGCAGTGGCCACGATGCCGCGGCCCGACTTGACGAACAGCGGGTCGCCCGTGATGGCGCGCAGCTTGTCCAGCCCATGGCTGACGGCCGACTGGGTGACGCCCAGGCGCTGCGCAGCCCGGGTGACCGAGCGTTCATCGATGACCGCCAGCAGCAGCTGCAAGGCGTGGCCGTCCAAGTCCAAATGATCGAAATGGCTCATGGGTTTAATGAGTATGCATCGCTTTATCTGAATTGTGGTCTTGCCCAGAATGCCGCCCATCGCCCACCCCAGGAGACAAGCCATGTGCGGCATCAACATCCCCGGCACCCAGCTGTTCGACAAGACCATGGCCGTCAAGGGCTATGCGCTGAACAAGATGTGCTTCTCGTTCAACGAGGCCGCCAACCGCCAGGCCTTCCTGGCCGACGAGGAGGGCTACATGCGCCGCTACGGCCTGAACGAGCAGCAGGCCGCCGCGATCCGCGCGAAAAACGTGTTGCAACTGCTGGAGGCCGGCGGCAACGCCTACTACCTGGCCAAGTTCGCCGGCATCTTCGGGCTGGACATGCAGGACATCGGGGCCCAGCAGACCGGCCTGACCAAGGCCGAGTTCCAGGCCAAGCTCAACGCCTACGCGGCCGAGTAACCCCACCCGGAGAATTCACATGGCACACATCGTCGGCGCCGTCACCACCTCGCACGTTCCGGCCATCGGCAAGGCCATCGCCAAGGGCCTGCAAAGCGAGCCCTACTGGAAGCCCTTCTTCGACGGCTTCATCAACGTGCGCGAGTGGCTCAAGGACGCCCGCCCGGACGTGGTGGTGGTGCTCTACAACGACCACGGCCTGAACTTTTTCCTCGACAAGATGCCCACCTTCGCGGTGGGCGCCGCGCCCACCTACACCAATGCCGACGAGGGCTGGGGCATTCCCACGATCCCGGCCTTCAGCGGCGAGCAGGCGCTGTCCTGGCACCTGATCGAGCACCTGGTGGAGCAGGAGTTCGACCTCACCACCTGCCAGGAGATGCTGGTCGACCACGCGTTCACGCTGCCGATGGCGCTGCTGTGGCCCGAGCAGAACTGGCCGGTCAAGGTGGTGCCGGTGTGCATCAACACCGTGCAGTTCCCGTTGCCCTCGGCCAAGCGCTGCTGGAAGCTGGGCGAGCAGATCGGCCAGGCCGTGCGCGCCTGGGACAGCGACGCCCGCGTGATGTTCCTGGGCACCGGCGGCCTGAGCCACCAGCTGGAGGGCGAGCGCGCCGGCTTCATCAACAAGGACTTCGACCTGGCCTTCATGGACAGCCTGACCACGAATCCGCAGTGGGCCACGCAGTGGAACTCGGCCGAGCTGGTGGAGAAGGCCGGCACCCAGGGCATTGAGCTGCTGATGTGGCTGGCCACCCGCGCCGCGCTGGGCGACGGCGCGCGCGAGGTGCACCGCAACTACCACATCCCCATCAGCAACACCGCCAGCGGCGTGATGGTGATGGAGCCGGCGGCCTGACCGGTCAATGGAAGCTGTGGATCATCTCCCGCACCCGCGGGTAGATCTGGTGCTGCCAGCGTTTGCCGCTGAACACGCCGTAGTGGCCCACCCCCGTCTGCACATGATGTGACTTCATGTAGGGCGGGATGCGCGGACACAGGTCGTGCGCGGCCACGGTCTGGCCGATGGCACAGATGTCGTCGCGCTCGCCCTCCACGGTGAACAGCGCGGTGCGGCGGATCGCGCTGGTGTCCACCGGCGTGCCGTCCAGCACCAGCTCGCCGCGCGCCAGCAGGTGCTGCTGGAAAACCTGGGCCACGGTCTCGAGGTAGAACTCGGCCGGCAGGTCATTGACCGCGAAGTACTCGGCGTAGAACTCGGCCGTGCGCGCTGCGCCCTCGTCATCGCCCTGCACCCGCTTGTCGTACAGGCCCTTGAGCGCGTCGCGGTGGCGCTCGGGGTTCATCGACATGAAGGCCGTGAGCTGCAGGAAGCCGGGGTAGACGCGGCGAAAGGCACCGGGGTAGCGCCAGGGCACCAGCGAGATCAGGTTCTTCTCGAACCACTCGATCGGCTGGCTGGTGGCCAGCTCGTTGACCGCGGTGGGATTGATGCGGGTGTCGATCGGGCCGGCCATCAGCGTCATGCTGCGCGGCTGGGCGATGTGGCCGCGCTGCGCCATCAGCGCCACCGCGGCCAGCGTGGGTACGCAGGGCTGGCAGACCGCCAGCAGGTGGGTGTGGGGGCCCAGGGCCTCGATGAAGCCGATCACATGCTCGACATATTCGGCCAGCCCGAAGCGGCCGGCCGACAGCGGCACGTGGCGCGCGTTGTGCCAGTCGGTGATGTAGACATCGTGGTCGGCCAGCATGGTGCGGGCGGTGTCGGTCAGCAGCGTCGCGAAGTGGCCGGACAGCGGCGCCACGATCAGCACCTTGGGCAGGTCCTGGCTGCCGTCGGCCACGTCGGCCCGCTCGAAGCGCAGCAGCGTGGCGAAGGGCGTGCGCTGCACCACCTGCTCGCGCACCTGCACCGTGCCGGCCGGTGTCTGCACCGATTCGATGCCGAAGGGCGGCCGCAGGTGCGTCATGCGCAGGCGCGAGAACAGGTCGAGCGCGGCGCAGGCCTCGCGCCAGCCCGGCACCGCCAGCGGGCCGCGCGCCCAGGGCCGCAGCGCCGCCGCGCCCCAGTGGGCGGCATCCTGCCAGGGGCCGATGCGGTCGGTGAGGGCCTGGTAGGTGGCGTAGAGCATGGTGGTGTGGGGCAGAGGCGGGTGCCGCTGTCGTCGCAAGTTGCGGGCCATTGGCCGGATGCAGCCTTGGCACGCGGCTTGCGGCGCCCTGGCGGACCGCCCGCAGGAGACACCATGGCCAGCCCCACCACGCTCACGATCAGCAGCAAGAACTACTCGTCCTGGTCGCTGCGCGGCTGGTTGCTGTGCCGGCTGGCCGGGCTGGAGTTCAAGGAGGTGATGGTCAGCCCCGACGACGCCGCGGCCAAGGCCGAGATGCTGCTGCTGGCGCCGTCCATCCTGGTGCCCTGCCTGCGCCACCAGGGCGTGACCGTGTGGGACACGCTGGCCATCGCCGAGTACCTGCACGAGATCAAGCCCAAGGCCGGCTTGCTGCCCGCCGACCGCGCCGCGCGCGCCCACTGCCGGGCGATCTGCGGCGAGATGCATTCAGGCTTTGCGTCGCTGCGCTCGGCGCTGCCGATGAACCTGAAGGCGCGTTTCCCCGGCTACAAGGTCTGGAGCCGCGCGCAGACCGACATCGACCGCGTGCTGCAAATCTGGCAGGAATGCCTGGAGCAGTACGGTGGACCCTTCCTGTTTGGTGACCGGCCCACCATGGCCGATGCGATGTACGCGCCGGTGGTGACGCGTTTCCAGACCTACGATGTCACGCCGCCCCAGGCGGACGGCCAGGGCTACTGCGCCACCATCCTGGCGCTGCCCGACCTGCAGCACTGGATCGCCCAGGCCCGCAAGGAGCCCGAGGCGATCGATGAGCTGGAAGTCGAGTTCTGAGAGCGGGGCTCAGAGGCCCCAGCCCTTGGACTCGGGCACCGGGCACACCGGCTCGACGTCGATGGTCTTGAAGTTGGCCGGGCCGACGATCTCCAGGTACTCCATGTCCGGCGAGTAGTCGAACAGGTAGTGGCGTACACCGGGGCGCTGGTGCACGCAGTCGCCTGCGCTGACCAGTGTCTCCTGGTCATCGTACATGAACTTGGCCCAGCCGCGCAGCATGAACACGATATGGAAGTCCGCCTCGTGGCGGTGCCAGCCGGTTCCCTTCTCCGGTGCGTTGTGCGCGATCACCAGCTGGGCAACAACCTTGCCGCGCGTGGCATCGGCCACACCCAGGTCGCGGTAGAGGAAGAAATCGCGCAGCCCGTCGCCTCTGAACGCCGTGTCGGCGGGCTTGACGTGCGAGAACAGCGTGTCCTGGACCTTGTCGAGCATGGGGACCTCCGGGGGGTGGGTGGTCCCGGGATCGGATGCATGCGCCGTGCCATGCCGGGCGCACCCGCGGGGTGCGCACCGTGGCCTGGATTCAGCGGCGAGACGCTGGCGTACCGCGCGGCCGCGGCGTGCTGCCCAGGCCACCGGCCTGCTCCAGCCACAGCAGCGCCTCCAGTTGCGTGGCCAGGTGCTGCAGGTAGTCGGGCGCGGTGTCGCGCATCAGGCACAGCGCCTGGTGCAGCAGCCGGGGCGTGTTCAGCGGGCCGGCCTGCGGCGGCACCTCGGCCAGGGCCTGCACCAGGCGCTGTTCGGCGCTCAGCCGGGTCCAGGTGCGGCGGTAGCGGCGCACGGTCTTCAGCTCGGGCGGCGCGCTCGCGGCGCCGGGGCTGAGCGCGGGCGCGGCCTCGTCGCCGTCCAGGTGGGCGCGCAGCGCGGCCAGCGGGCCGGGGCGGCGCGGTGCGGCGGCGGGGTGTG
>NZ_JAGQDE010000038.1 GCF_018069755.1 Ideonella aquatica
TCTTCACCGCCCGGCGCCTGCGCTCGTTGAGGGCCTCCAGCGGCAGCGTTCGAGAGTCGATCTTGTCCATGCAGGGTCAGACTCTACGCGTCCGGAAAAGTTCAACATTTCAATGCCGGATCAATAATGTGGCTCACAGGTCGCCTGGCGCCGGACTTCAAGACCATCGCCGACTTCCGGCGTGACAGCGGTACAGGCATTGCCAACGTCTGCCGCCGCTTCGTTGTCCTCTGCCGCGACCTCAAGCTCTTCACGCAGGCCGTCGTGGCCATCGACGGCAGCAAGTTCAAGGCCGTCAATACGCGCGACGCCAATTTCACGCCGGCCAAGGTCCAGAAGCGCAAGGAGCAAATCGAGGAGAGCATCCATCGCTACCTGGTCGCGCTGGAGACAGCCGATCGCGGGCCGGATACGCCAGAGTTCCGAGCCCGCTCCGAACACCTGGAGCGCAAGGTCCAGACGATGCGTGAGCAGATGCGGCGCATGGTGGACATCGAGAAGCGGCTCGCAAGCGCGCCGGAAGGCCAGATCTCGCTCACGGATAAGGACGCCAGGTCCATGGCAACGAGCGGCAGAGGCTCGGGCATCGTGGGCTACAACGTTCAGGCCGCGGTCGAGACGAAGCATCACTTCATCGTTGCCCACCAAGTCACGAACGAAGGCCACGACCGAACGCAGCTCGCGCCCATGGCGAAAGCCGCGCGCGAGGCGATGCAAAGGCACAAGCTGACGGCCGTTGCTGATCGTGGCTACTTCAGCGGACCACAGATCAAGGCCTGCGACGACGCCGGTATCGCGGCAGTCCTGCCCAAGCCGACGACCTCGAACGCCAAGGCCGAGGGGCGCTTCGACAAATCGGACTTCATCTACATCGCCAGGGTCGATGAGTACTGATGCCCGGCCGGACAACGAGCGAAGTACCGCTTCACCCGCGAGGAGCACGACCTGATACTGCGTCGCTACTGGAGCAGTGCGTGTCCGGGATGTCCGATGAAGGACCGATGCACGCCGAGCGACTACCGACGAATTTCGCGCTGGGAACACGAGGATGTCCTCGAAGCCGTGCAGCGACGACTCTTGCGAAGTCCTGACGCGATGATCGTGCGAAGGCGCGCCGTGGAACACGTCTTCGGAACACTGAAGCACTGGATGGGGTCTACGCACTTCCTGACTCGGACGCTGCCGAACGTCAGCACCGAAATGAGCCTCCACGTGCTCGCTTACAACCTCAAGCGATTGATTGCGGTGCTTGGCATGACAAAGGCGATGAAGGCGGTGCAAATGGCCGGGGCGTGAGCCTCGAAATGCCCTTTTTCAACGCTCCAGGCGCCTCGACTTGCGTGCCACCCACTGTATGGCTGCGATGGGCCGGTGACGCTGTTCGACCCTGGATGGCTTCGAGGCGCGTTCTCACACAGCCTCCAGCGGGAGCGGTCGTACATCGGGTGACGACTGACAGACCGCAACCAGTCTTTCCCTGCCGCTCAGTTCTTAGGCGGGCTCGCGGGCGAGATACCGCAGCGGTCCGCGTAATGGGGAGACTTGGGGTCCTTACAGTCCGCGTTCGCCTTGGGTGGCTGCGTGCTCACTCCGGCTTGCGCTTCGCCAGGTCGCGGCACGTTGTCTCCAGGCCTTGGATCGACGAAGTCGTTGGGCCACTTGAACAGCGGTTCCCCGCGGGCGACCTTGGCCTTCAGGGCATCGACCTTGGTGATCGTGCAGCGGAACTCGATAACGGCCTGCTGTCCTGGTTGCAGTGGCGGCTTCTTGGTCTCTTGGATGTCAGGACGTCGGCAGAGCAGCGCTGCGACGGAGAAGTAGTCATGGACATATCCGCGGGCGTTGGGGCCGCCGCGGGCAACCATTAGGCTGTCCCCGTTCTTGCAGTACGTGATGGCCTTCTGCAGGGCGAGGTCGATCATGCGATCCGAGCGTCGCTGAATGGCCGCAGACTCCCAAAGTTCATCGCTGGCAAGTCGGTAGCCAAACTCGCATGAGTCGTCAGCGGTCGTCGGGCGAAGGTCTTCAGACAGTGTCTGGGCGTTCGCTGCACCAAAGGTCCACACGGCCAACAGCAGGGCCGACGGCAGCAACAAGCAGTTCTTCATCTCTTCCTCCCAAATGGCTTGCTGGATGTTTGAACAGTAGGTGTACTATTGGAACCGAATCGGAGCAACCGCCATGAATGGGCTGCGCAACTGGATGTCGCTCGCAAGTGACAACCTCTTTCTGCTACTTGACCTCTTTGTTCCCCAACAAGGAGTTGCGCAGCGCCGACATCTCAGGAGTGATATCTCCAACGAGGCTACTGACCACAGCGCCGACATTCACGGTGACGCAACAAGGGCGACTTCGTCTGCCTCCCACGCGAAGCCGGTGCTGTTCGACGATGACGACCTCTGGCGGTGGAATCAAGAGCAGGAGACGTTTGATCGACCCGCCTAGGGTGCATCGCGCTCCGGCGACTGTCGTCAGAGTCGCTACTGATCATTGGGGCCCGTTGGAATTCGAGGTGGGTACACTCCCATCTGTTCTTGTTTGGCCTCTGCGTCAGCTGCCTTCGCTTTCCGGACATTCTCTGCCTGCTGCGGAAATGTCGACGCCTCGGGCGAATGCACTCCTTTTTGAGCCTTGTTCGGCGTGTGTTCTTGGGTAATCGGATTCGACGAGTACACGGGATCGTGCCCGGTGCTGGTCGAATCAATACGGCTATCCCAGTCAACTTGGGTCGCCCCCGCTGTGCTGTCCAACTTTGCACGTGCAGCCTGGCTGGCCTGCTGTGCTCCACCTTGTCCGGCGGCAACTTGCGCACCAAGGTCTGATCCTCCCACGGCTTGCGCAGGCGACACGCCCTGCTGACGCCATCCAGCCTGGACGCGCATACTGCCGGCCTCGTGTGCCAGTTCGACCGCCTGGCGCCCCCCGCCAGGGTTGGCCTGTTGCTGATGACTTCGCAAGGCTGCCGGCGTGAAGTTCAGTCGATCCTGCTGGACGTTGGGACCCTGCCCCTGATGGGGAACCCAGAAAGATTCGCCTGCGTCACTCTTGAAGACCTCGCCCGAGGCCACGAATTCCTGCAGCAAGGACTTGAGGTGAGCTGTTGATGCGCGGCCCTGGGAAGGCTCTACGCCGCGTGCCCGAGCAAACTGGTAGAACTCGTTCGCCCAGTTCGCCTCGCCGGACCGGGAGAATGCCTCGTATTTCTCACTGGCCTCTTGGTACCGGCGACTCTCGGCGAGACTTGCGCTTGCCAACTCCCTTGACGTTGCCGCATCGCGCATCGACGCATCGATACGGTCCGCAGCTTCGCGATTTGACCTTCGAGTTGACTCAAAGCTGCTGCCGCTCCGGAAGGCATTGACCAAGCGCTCCTGACGTTGAACGCTCAGGTCATGCAGCGAACTCCGTTCACTCTGAATGGCATTGCTCAGTTGCTCTGTTTCCTGGGTGCTCAATTTGCCCCCAAAGCTGAGCACTGGAATCGGCGCGCCAACACCAGCGGTGAGCGCTTTCTGAACCGCCGACGAGTCAGCGATACCGAACTGCTTCGCTATTCTCTCGGCAGAGCGGGCTGTGTCGCTTGTCGCGAGCCCGTTGTCCCCCAACGTCGACACGTCGAACCCGAGCCCACGTGTCGCGCCTGCGCTCCCAGTCCTGGCCAGTGTCAGCGCTTGCGTGAATGCATTGCCCAGCGATGCCTCGTAGGCCTTCTGATGTTGGGTGGCTTGCTCTGTCGCAGCTGCTGCACTCTCGGACATCCGTTGACCCCAGCCAGCCGAATCCTTGACGCTGACCGGCCCTGAGGACTGGGCGTACTGGTCGATCGTCTCGCCAGAGAGCAAATGGGTCGCCGACTGGCCACCCAGACCACTGGTGCGCCGCACGGCCGAGTCCGAGCGGTACTCGGATAACTCCTGCTGGCCGTAGCTCATGTTGCCGAGCTGCAGATTGCCATGCGCGCCCTGTGCCGCCGTCGAGCTGGCGGCCGAGCCGCCACCGACGCCACTGGCTCCAGCCACGGCCATGACCTTCTCGAAGCCAAGGAGGATGGCTGCCGCCAGAACTGGAACGAAGGTCACCATCCAAGACGCCACCGCCACTTCAGAGATAGCCGTTGAGTAGATGCCCGTTGCGGACTGCAGAGACAGCGCCTGGGTGCCACCAATAGCCGCCGCCGCCGCCAGACTCTTGGCTGACTCCAGGGTCTGCAGGTAGTTGACCACTGCGAACATGGGTGGCCACAGCTCAACCCAGATCATGACCAGGATGTAGCCCTTGAGCAGTTTGGCCAGGGCCTGGCCCTCGGAAGCGACGGCCAGGATGCACAGCACCGGAAACATCGCGTAGAGGATGGCCTCGGTCACGTTGCGCACCAGGGGCAGTACCTCCTCGGCGATGCGACCCTGTACCAGCCAGCCCGCATTGGTCTGGGCAATGGCTTGGGACCGCATCGACGCGAACATCATCAGCGCAGGATCATCCAGCGACGCCCCGTACAAGGCTGAAGCGTCTGCAGTGGCATTGATCAAGATGTTCTGCACCATGACTTCGGCCGCCGTGAGACCCACGTTCGCAAGCTGGCTCTTTCCGTAGATCGCGAGCAGGCTGCCTTCGGCCTTTGCAATCGCCTGCGCACTGTCCTGACCCGGATAGAGCCTTTGCGCCATGGCTTCCAGAGCCTGCCGACCCTGCCCCATGAGATTCTTGTGCAGCTTGCCGTAGACCTCGGGGCAAGTACCCAGCTGGGTGTCACCGTTGCTGTCGTGGTAGGGGCTGAACAGCGCAGGATTGGTGACCTCGATGTCGGCCAAGAGATTGGGCGATCGCTCGAAGGCGCCTGGGTTGGCCTCCCTGGCGAGTGTTGGAAAGACACAGTTGCGCAGGTAGTTCAGCGTGTCACTCTGGGTCACCAGCGCCGTGAACTCCGCCTCGCGCGAGGCCCTGACAAGCCTGTTGCCAAAGAGCACCCCGTGCTCGAGGTAGCCCAGCTCCGCCGGCAGTGCCAGATCGCCGGGAATCGTCTGGAAAGCGGTCTCGAACATCTGCGTGAGCGTCGACCCAATGCTCGACTTCACGGTACCCAACAGCGCCAGCCCCCATGGAACGTTTTGCACCACCACCGGGGGCTGCAAGCCGAGCTTGTCTTCGATGGACACGTTCGCCTTGGGGACGAGCAGCACACCAGAAAGCACCGCTACCGTCATGAACCAGTTCCAGCCCTTTTGCAGGTTGCCCGGAAGCATGGCCAGGATCGCGACCGAGACGAACCCAACGATCACCGCGACGCGGATCATGTCGGCGAAGTCATTCGCACTCATGACCATGGCGATCGCGTTGAGGATGCCATGGAGGGCATCCACGTTGCCGTAGGCGTAGATGGTCAGGGTCTGCGTGACCATGGGCTCGTCCGCACTCCGGTTCGCTGTAGTTGGCCCATCAGCCCCGCGTGCCCTTGCCGGTCATGAGGTTGGAGAAGTCGATCATGTTGCGCACCGTGCTGGGCAGGTTCAGTCGCATCTGACGCTCGATGTGCTGGATATCTTCGACGACAGCGTTCATGGCAGGCACGCGCTCCAACGCGGTCTTGCGCTCGCCATCGATGGCCAGGAGCATCGCGTCGATGCGGCCACGCAGATCCTTCGCCTGCTCCTCCTCGACGGCGGATTGCAGGCGCGCTGCAGAGAGGTAGACCCGCACGTCGCGTAGCCCTCTCGACAGGAAGGTGTAGGCGTAGTCGTAGGCGATGACCTTGGCGTAGCGGTGGATCAGCAGGTCCGAGAGATAGCTGTCTCGATGGGCCGAATCGGCAACAAAGCCCACCGTCAACATCTTGTAGACCGGCACCGTGGTCATGTTGACAAAGCGGATCTGTTCCGCCGTGGGGGTCTTCTTTTCACTGAGCGCGTCCCGAAGGCCTTCCAAGGTCTGACGCACATAGGTCGGGAACGGCGTGAGCTCCTTGTCCACCGCTGCGGGTGACATGCAGTCGGTGTCAGGACAACTCCACCAACCCTTGACCATCACGGTGTCGGCCGAGTTGCCGGGCGCGTTGCCGTTCAGCAATACGGTGAGGTTGTCGATTGGTGGGCTGACAGGCCTGGGCGGAATGGGTGAACCACCATTGTTGGCCGCCTTGTACAGCAGCACCGAGCCCGCAATGTTCATGAAGGCCTCCTTCTCGTCCTTTGTGAAGCTGCTCTGGCTCAGCGCCTCCCACACCAGGTTCATGTCCCGCTGTGCCAGTTGCTTGACGTCTGGGTCCGAGCTGCCCTTGACGTCGGTGTTCACCGCTGGAGCGCTGTCCTTGCAGCGCGCCTGGGCCGCGGGCTCGTCCTCGCCGTAGTAGGCCTTGGCCATGGCCACGCAGGCGCTGTAGCTGTTGATGTCGAAAACACCCGACATGCCATTGACCAGGCTGTTCGACATCTGACAGCTGTTGCGGCTGAAGTTGTTGAACTGCGCAATGGTCTTCTCAAGATCGCCGAGGGTGCCCTCAATCAGCGGGTTGATGCTCTTGAGCGCTGCCTTGAACAGCAGACCGACCGTGTTCGCGCCGATCTGCTGCAGCATGGCCTTGAACTGGGCCGAGTTGATGTGGCTGAAGCTGCCGAGGTAGGCGTCGATCCCTCCGCAGCCGGCATTGATGCTCGGCAGCGTGACGCTCCACAGCTGATAGTTGCGGGTAGGCGCCCGCATCTGCAGCTCTCCACCCGTGTAGATGTTCTGCGCCTGGCTTCTGAAGGCGCCTGGCCCGGACACGTTGGCCATGGCGCCCATGTCGTTGAACATCTGCTGCATCTGAGCATTGAGATCAGCGGCCCGGGCGACGCCAGAGAACTCCAGGCTCCAGATCAAGGCGACGGCGATGCAGGTGCGTCGGCACGTGACGCCCGAGCGAGCTCGCGCCGCATTGGCCTGACTCAGCATGGTGTGGTTCCGGTCATGCATCACTGAACTCTCAGGGGTTGATACCCCTGCGCCCCCGCACGCAGAACTAGCGAGGCGGCGCGCTGGCGAGACCCGCCGAGGCTGTTCATCACCGGTGTGGCGGCGTTGCTGCCGGGCTCGTCGCGCATGCGCACCAGCAGCGCAATGCGCTCGACCAACTCGCCCGCGGTCATCGGACCGAATCCCACCGGCAGGACCTCACGCGCACCGGGCTGTGCCAGCACGGTGAAGGGGACCTGGAACTGCTCGGCAGGGATGCCCAGTGACTCCATCACCCGGGCAGCTTGGCCGCTATCCCGGGCTGGCCGCGGGAACAGCGGGAGGCCCGCACCATCCATGCTGATCGCGAACACCGTGAACCCATACTTCTGCTCGAACTGCTTGAGCATGGGCGAGAAGGCGTGGCAGTAGGCGCAGTCGCCTCGGAAGAAGAAGTACAAGCCATGGGTGCGCGAGAGGGACCGCATCAGGTCGTCGTTCTGCTGGGACTGGACCTGATCGAACACCCGCTGGGCCGCCGGGTTGGGTGGTCGGGTGCCTTGGGCCGTCTCGTCAACCCAGGGCATCCTCATGGCCACGGCCTGTGCCAGGTCAGTGAAGGTTGACGCTTTGCGGCGCGACTCCGCCCACAGCTCCAGAAAGCGCCCCAGGTTGGCCTCGTTGGGGTTGATGATGGCGGCATTGAGGCTGCGCTCCAGGCGCTGTTGGAAGGCCTTGAACTCCTCCAGGTCGCGATCGTCGGCTGTGAGCGCGGCTGGCGTGGCAGGCTGGGCCTGTGGCGGCTTCTCTGGCTCCATCTCGGGATCCTGGTACCAGAACCAACCATCACGGTGGCTCTGCCAGTAGCCGCCGCGGTCAGCGTTCCCGGCGACGGCCCGCCCACTGGACTGAGGTGCGGCGATGGCCAGCGTCGACCAGCTGGTGAGGCAACCAATCATGAGAGCGAGGGCCAGACGCAGGGCTGCCTGGCCAAGGCGGCCGGGAGGCGTTGAGGTGATGATCAGGTGCATCGACTGTCTCCTGCCGGCGCTAACGGTCGCTGGCCATGGCCAGCGGCTCGTTCGGGAAGATGCCCGACTCGCAGTAGCTGATCGCGTAGACCAGCTGCTGGTCGCTGGTCACGCTCTTCGGATCCTTGCCCACCGGGACGACCACAGCAGCCTGGCGGGTTGTGACCTTGAGCCGTGCGCAGCCGGGCTCCTTCAGCCATGCAGTACGCTCGACATCGACCTCGATGGGCTTTCGGCTGCGAAACACCTCTGCCATGCCTTGGGCGACGCCAGCGCCCAGAGCGCCAATCGCCCTCCCCTGCTGGATGGCAGCGATGAGCAGTGGCCGAATCGTGGTGACCTCCTCCCTGGTGCCCGTCGGCTGGGCCAGCGCCGGCAACAGCCCGCAGGACAGCACGGCACCGGCCAGCGCCGTGCGCCAACTCATTGGGTAATCGTCACTGGGCACAGGAGCCTCCCCCGTAGTAGCAGGCCATCTGCTTCTTGATGGCCTCGGACTGCAGGCCGCCCAGGTCAGCCTGGGTGGGAACGATCTCGGCGTAGAACTCGCTGAGGTCCATCCGGCTGAAGTCGAGCGCCTGCAGCTCGGCGATCGTGAAGCCGTCACAGATCGGCGCCTTGGGGGTGCCCCAGCCGCGAGCGAGCTGAGGTCGACCCTGCTCGTTGATGATCCGAGCCAGCCTGGACGGATAGCAACAGTAGGTCTGGGTGCGCGTGATGCAGCCGCCGAAGAGGTCGCGGTCCGAGCAGTAGTCGCCCATGTCGTGGCACAGCTTGGCATCGCGCTTCATGGCCGTGGTCTGGCTCGAGGCCGGGCAGTCGAGCAAACCGGAGAGCTGGATCGCCAGCATGGCGAGAGACCAGGGCCCGGGCACCAGGCTGGTCAGGAAGTCACCCACACCGAGGTTGCCGGCCAGCACCCCCGCCAGTCCCGAGTCCAGTCCGGTGCCAAACAACCCCTCAAAGCCGGAGATCACCCAACTCGGCGCCTCGGAGGTGAAGAGCGCGTCATAGGTGTAGCTGGAAAACGCCGCCTTGCCGACCATTCCTACCGCGCCGCTGGCCACGCTGAGCGTGTTGAATGCCGCAAAGGCGTTGGTGCCGCCACCTTTGCAGCAGTTCTTCAGGCCCCATAGCTCGCGATCGCAGCGGTTGTCCGTGCCCTGGAAGATCTTCATCGCTGCCGGGTCCAGGTAGCGTCCGGACTCGCGCTGGGCCTCCATCATCGTGATCGCCTTGGCGAAGTCCTGGTCCTGGCTGTAGGACTTGTCGTAGCAAGAACCACCGTAGCAGTAGCTCTGGCCCCCACACTCCATGGGTTGCTCGTAGACGGCGTCAGCGGTCTTGCAGTCGAACTGCGCGCTCGCGCTAAGGCAGTGGCCCTGGGCGTCGAAGCTCTGGCAGCTCATGCCGCCGTACTGGCTGCAAGCCAGTAGCCTCGGGTCACTGCAGGTCGAGGGCTGTCCCAGCGTGGTGCAGTCAAAGCGAGCCCGCCACTTCCAGCAGGCCCGGTAGACCGGCACGCCCTCGATGTCACGTGTGCCCTCGCCCTCGATGCAGACGCTGTCCATGCGTACGCACTGGGCGGTAGCGAGCAACGACAGCGCCGGAAGTGCGATCGGCGGATCCGGGTTTACGCCGTCGGGCGGCAGGGCGACGGTCTTGGCCTCGTAGGGCGCGCAGGCGTTTTCCCAATAGTCCCCCGCAATGTGGTCGATGTGGGGCTTGTCCATCGACTCCACCAGCGTGCGCGTCGGGCCGGACGGAACGACGAAGTACTCCGAGGTGGGGCTGGAGCTGCCTGCCTCGTGGTAGGGGCTGAGCTCGGTGCCACCCAGCCGCCTGGCCCAGGCCATCCCCCCTGGTGCCCAACACGCCGCGCCGTCGCCCCGCGTCTCGGTACAGCTGGGTCCGTTGTCGCCGCCCGGATCCACACACTCCACGAAGATCAGCTCATTGCCGGGCACTTCGCCGCCCGGGCAACTGAAGCGGTGGTCGAAGACCGCCGGCGGGACCGGTGGGTCGCAAAAGGCCTCACCGTCGCCATTGACCCACGAGCAGTGCTGATAGCCCTCGTGGAAGTGGAAGTCGAGGCGGCAGCGCCCGTCGCGATCACAGGCTGGACCGTCGACGTAGACCTGCACAGAGAAGCTGTCGAGCCCGTAGGCACCTTCAAACTCCGTGATCACCGGCGGCAGTTGGCCGGTGACTGGGATCGGCGAGTCCACAGCCAGCGTCACCTCACGGGACTGGGCACCCACGCCGATCCGAAACAGCACCCGGCCGTCCTTGCGCCCCCAGTCGCAGTAGGCGGCCACGGTGACCGTGCCGGCCAGGTGCAAGCTGCCACTGAGCTGTGCGAACCAAGTCGACTGCTCGCAGCTGTACTTGTCCTTGGTGAAGACGGTCAGCGTCTTGTCGCACGTGTTGGTGTTCCAACTCCCCGTCTCTACGGAGCAGCCTGTGCGCTCATAGGTGGCCGCCTTGAGCAGCTTTGGCGCGCCGACGGTGCAGGCGCTGTAGCTCTGGGCCACATTGCCGAGGACCTGGCTGGGATCCTTGGCGACACCAGCGCCAGCCAGGGCCGGATCTGCCGAGGTCATCGCTCGCGCCGGGCGAGTGGCAAAGCCGAGCGCAACCCCGGCACAAGTGGAGTCGCCCGGGTTAGTCTGGCACTGGGCCCGCACACTGGCCGCCGGCGACACCAGGTCGCCCTTGCGGTAGTAGTCGGCCTGCGGCGGCGTGTCGGTGTAGTTGGGGACCATCGACTTGGTGGCGCCGGACTTCAGGTCTTGGACCGTTTCAGTGACCAACTGCTTGCCGAGGGCCTTGCCCGCTTCAAACTCGTCTTGGGGATCAGCTGCCGCCGCTGCGCAAGCGCTGACCAGCGCGATGGCCGCCACCACCCGGCCGACGGCGTGTTTGGCCACAAGCAACCGCAGCCAACTCATCGCGTGCCCCGCATGGCGGCCAGATGCCGTCGGGCGAGTGTCGAAAACGGCGGATCCTCTCGCTCCATGGTGCGTAGCGCATAGTCCATCGACACATCGCCCGTGAGCTTGCTAAAGGCCATCGGCCCGCATTGCCCCCCGTCGCAGCCCATCGTGACGGGCTGCCTCGGATCGACCAGCACATAGGTCGGCACCGCAGCGACCGCGAAGCGCTCAAAGGCTTGCGGGTCGATCGTCCAGGCCACCTTGCGCGTGCCCAGCACCGCGCGCACGGCTTCAGCGGTCTTGCGGATCGAGCGGTCCTTGAGCCCGCGCAGCACCAGTTGCGCGTGCGCGCGCTCCGCCTGCTCCACCAGCGCCTGCAGGGTGGCGCGCGGCATCGACAGTGACACGAAGATCATCAGACCGTCCACGCTTCGGGAAGCCGAGTCCTTGGGCCGCCCACCGGCCCCGAGGCCTGTGGCGCGCTCGGCCTGGGCGGCAATCGCCTGGATGTCGATTTGCGAGCCTGCGCCCACCGGCAGCGCCAGGACTGGCATCTGGTCGCGGCTGGCGGCCATGGCTGCGGCTATCTCGGCATCGGTCGGCATCCGGGCCGGCGGCAGAGGCTGGCTGGCGGCCGGCAGACTGATCGCCAGCGCCAACGCGGCAGACAGCGCAGGGCGACCAGAGCGACAGCTTGCAGTCATGGTCATCGCCTGGTCCTCACCACGCGCAGCAGTTGCGCTTGCGGAACACCATGTAGGAGAAGTCCTCCCCCTTGATGGGGTACTCCTTAGCCATGCCCCAGATCTGGGTGGTCCTGCCCAGTGGCTGGCAGCAGCGCCCCTCGTCCTTGCTGGTGTTGGGGACCGGATAGACGAGCTGGGTCTTGTAGCCGGTCTTGTCCATCAGTGGCGCCAGCTTCGGGCCGCACTGCGCGTCGCGGCCATGCCATCTCCAGGCCAGCATCTGCCTGTGCATCTTGGCCAGCATCCGCTGCACGAGCAGTGAGGAGGCCTGGACGCCGCCCACATGGGCCTGCACGTGGCCGTCAAGCGGGTACACCGTGCCATTGCAGCCGGCGCACCAGATCATCTCCTTGATGCCGAAGCCGATCGAGGCAGCCACGCAGTCGGCAGCGCAGGCCGCCTGGGCCACCGGGTTGGCGAACAGGATGGCCTCGGGGTTCAGGATCGCCGTGAGCTGATCGTCGTTCCAGGCGGGGTCGAGCTCGGTCAGGTAGGCCAGGTCCAGACTGCCCTTCTCCAGGCAGGGAAAGTCGAGCAGCACCTCCAGGTAGTACAGGATCAGGTTGGTGTAGTAGTGGACCTGGTAGGTCGATCCACGCATCGTGCCGTCCCAGGCCGCTCGCGAGTCCTGAGCGCCGCGCGGTGCGTCGATGCCGGGGTCGAAGTCGATGCCGCCCAGCGACACCAGGCAGTAGGGCGTCCGGGTGACCTCGATCAGCCGCGCCGGCTCCCAGAATCCGATCTCGATGCCGATACGCGGCGTGGGCGTCGCACAGAAGCACAGCGGGTCCGAGGGGTTGGAGATGTCCTCCTGGTCGAATTCCAGGATGGTCATGTTGCCTATTGACAGCGGAAAGATGCAGGACCAGCAGATGTCGGTGATGGGGTTGGGGAACTGCCCAAAGCACGTTGCGCTGGCCACAGCCGGCGTTGGCGCGGCGATCAGCAAGGCACAGGCCGCCCCGGCGAATAGGCCGACGGCGTGGCTGGACCAGCATCGGCCAAGTTGGAGTGCCCGCAGACCAAACTGCCACAGCCGTTGGATTGCGCTCAGTGAGGGACTCACAGCGGCAGCTCCTCAACCTTCAGCCGCAAGCCGTCCTGGCTAACACGGGCGGGCACCTGACGGATGCCAAAGCGCTGCACCAGCTGCCCGTCTTGGTCGAAGAAGACCTGAACCTTCCACTGCCGGGTCAAGGCCAGAGGCTGGCCGGCCACGAGGATGGGCTTGATCAGGGTGCCCAACTCGTCCAGGCGGGCCTTGACCAACTTCACTTGATCCGGGTCGCGCCCATCGAAGAAAAGCAGCTCACGGGTCAGACGAACCGCCTGCAGAGGGTTGCCCACGGTGCCCGCGGCGATGACGATGCGACCTTGGTGGTCGACTACGGGCTCGTCGAAGCGCACAGACGGGTCGAAGAGGAAGGTGCGCGCCCTGACCGTCCGGCGCAGGCCCGGCACCGCCGCAGGCGTCTCCACCCGCGCGATGGCCCGGCGCTTGGCCTCGTCTTGCAGGCGCTGCAACTCGCCGCTGGCCTGCTTGGCGCGCATCACCTGAAGCATCTCCTGGAGCAGGTCGGGCTCAGAGATCTCGTAGAGCGGCCCTCTTGCTCCCAGGTCGCGGGCCTGGGCACTGACCGTCCACACTGATGCCATGGCCAAGCACAGTGACAGTGCTGCACGGCTCACCACAGCGCTATCCCCTTGCCAACGATCGCGGTCGCCGGCACCAGGCCCATAACGGCATAGCGCGAATCGAGCGCGTCGACATGCGGCGCCCACATGTAGGTGTAGCCCGGTGGAATCACCTGGGGTGTGATGGGTGTCAAGGGCACACCCGCCCTGGACTGCGGCTTGCAGGCGCCGGCATCGAACCGCTCGCCTGTCGGTCGCACGATCCAGACGTGGTTGGCCACCACCTCAATGCGGTCCCCAGGCACGCCGACCAGGTACTTGACGAAACCGTCACCCTTTCGCGGCCCGTCGGTGGTGACTGCAGGCCTCCAAGCCTGCTGGACTCGGGTCCAGGCGTTGTGCAGGTAGTAGCCAGGAATCGCCTCACCGGCATAGGCGAAGACAGCCAGCTCGCCCGGTCGCGGGGGGACGCTCTTGAACACAAGCACGACGCTGGTGTGCACGCTGTCCGTCATGACCCAGGCCAGGCCCAGATACCGTGCCAGGCCAGCCAGGACAAGCACGACAGCCAGATCACGGGGCAGCTGGCGACGGATGACAGGCCAGCGCATCATCAGGCGATCCATCAGGCGCTCGCCGAGCGGCCGCGGGGGGACTGCCGCTTGACCGGCCCCTGGCATGGCATCGGGGATAGCCGGCTTGCTCACTGATGGCCCTCCGGCGTTGGCGCTGCCTGCAACTGCAATCGACGCGCCGCCTCGGCCGTGAAGTCCGGGATGGACGGGTGTTCACCCACCACCGCGGCCATGGCCACCAGGGTGCATTGGCATTCGGCCGCCAGTCCCTTGAGCGTGCCCTCCAACTGGGGCCCGAAGTCCTCGGCGGTACGGAACAAGGCGCCGACCGCCGCGCCAGCGGCCTGATCCCCGCGCTGCGTGCCCACGGCCTTGCTCGCAGCCACCCGCTCCGCCAGGTTGTACAGCCGCGCGACATCCACCACGGCCAGGCGCGGCGTGCTGGGCGAACGCACCAGCCGGTCGTAGGCCGTGATGCCAATCGCCACCAAGGAAGTGGCCACCATGGCGTTGATCACGGTGTCGCGCAGACCCATGCTCAGGTCGCCTCCTCGATGCCGCGCTCTCGTAGTACCGCGTCGATGGCCTCGGGCACACCCAGGCCGCAGGCGAGCTGCTGGTCAATGGGGGTGTTGTCCTCCGGCCGGTTGGAGAACAGCAGCAGAGTGCTGGGGTTGAGCACCAGGCGCACGACGCCCTTGAACAGCGGGCTGTGGACGTACCACTCCTTGAAGTGCCCGCTGCCGCCCCCGATCGAACCCAACAGGCGCCGCAGGTTTTCATCCAGGCGGATGGCCTGACTCTTGGCCGCCGCCTCTATCGAGTTCTCGCTCTGACGGCCCATCAGGATGAAGTCCGACTGGTTCCAGATCGAGGCGCCGTAGGACGAGGTGAAGTAGTGCGCAACGTCCTGGGTGGCGGTGATCGCTGAGCCGTTGTACTTGCGCACACGCAGGTAGAGCTTCTCCAGGAACTCGGCCAGGATGCGGTCATCCGGTCCAGAGCCGGCCAGCGCCTCTTTCGCCTCGTCCATGATGAAGAGCTTCTGGCGGGTGCGCTCCTCCAGCATCTCCTGGGTGATCTGGTAGAGCAGGATCATTTGCACCACGCCGCGCAGATGCGGGTTCGTGGAAAGTTCCTGCAGCTCGAAGACGATGAAGTCGTTGCTGAAGTCGAGCGTCGCTGGTCCCTCGAAGTAGTTGGCGTACGGCCCGTTCTCTGCAAACGGCGCCAGCATGTCCGCCATGTCGAAGTAGCGCTGGTCAACGGGTCGGCCCTCATAAAGCCTTCCCTCCTGATAGCGGCGCATGACGTCGGTCACCGTCATGGCGCGGCCCTTCCTCTGGAACTCCTCCTTGATGACGGTGGCCAGGGTGGCGTAGATCGCCGGATCGAGCGACTCGTTGGGACTGGCCATCTTGGCCAGCAAGGGCTGAAGCATCGCCACGTCGTCATCGATGCCACCGCAGAGCTCGCCATCGATCTCGCGAGGGTCCGACACCAAGGAAAACGGGTTAACGCAGATCAGCTTGTCGGAGTTGAAGCGGATGAAGTCGCCGCCCAGGCGGTCGGTCAGGCGCTCGAACGACCGGCCGGCCTCGAAGACGCGCACGCGGGCGCCCTTGGAGGCGTAGGAGGCCGCGATCTCCTGCAGCAGGGTGGACTTGCCCGAGCCGACCGAGCCGACGATGGACACGTTCTTGCCACCCTCCCGGTTGTCGTAGAAGTCCAGTGTGGTGAGCTGACCTCGGCGCCCCAGGCCCAGCATGGTCGGCGTGCCGGTCCCGCGCGCCTCGGCGATCAGTGGCGCCATGTGGATGGTGTTGCCAGAGGTCCGCAGGTCCAGCCGCTTCAGGCGCTCCAGATCAGCGGCGAAAGGTCTGCTCAGCGTCATCGGCAAGGACTGGAGCAACGCGGTCTTCTGGATGTAGCCATCGACCACCAGCTCGAATCCACGAGCGCGCCAGACGTCGCGGATCGCGCTCTCGGCGCGCTGGCCTTCGCCAGGCCGCGCGAACAGCGCAACCTGGTGGTAAGACCACACCAGCTTGCCGCCGGCCTCCATCGCCTTGAGCGCCGCGGCCCAGTCCGCGTTCTTCTCGGCCATGCCGGGCGAGAGAGACGCAAAGTCCGATTTCGCATTGCGCTCGGCCTGGATCTTCTCGGCCGCTGCAGCGCTGCTCATGGACTTCTGGTCCGGGACGACCACACCCATGGTGATCATGAACGGGCACGGCACCTGCAAGGTGTCCTGGAAAAGGTCACCGATCAACCCGCCCATCCCCCAGAGCGTGAACCGCTTGGGGGCACGCTGCAGCGAGAGCATGCGCAGCTCGACCTTCTGGTCCTCAGTGCCCCCCAGACGCTCCAGGGTCGCCTTGGTCGGGTTGCGCCAGTCCCCAGTCGTGTCGCGGTCGACGCACTGGTCAGCCAAGGAGCGCATGGGGTCGTACTCGGTGTTCACCTTGGCAGCGGCACGCAGCTTGGCGGGATTGAGCAACTCGGCGACGAAGTCGATCAGGTCGCTGGCGCCCAGGACCTCGTTCGGAAAGCGGGCCGCCTCGAAGGTGGAGCGCATGCCATCACGAATGTCGAGCAGCTGGTCGACCGCACCCAGGTTCTCGATATGCCCCGGCATGGTCACGCTGACCAGCAGACGGAAGTCGCGCACCAGGAAGCCCGAACCAGCCACCAGCGCCCGCTGCGAGCCACGGTTGAGGTGGGCGTAGCGGCGCCGTGCCATCAGCCGGAAGACGTTGCCGTTGCGGGCCGGCCTGCCTCCGAGCAGGCTGGATGCGGCCTCGGCGTCTGCATCCACCTGGCGCAAATTGGCATAGTCGCGCAGGATGTGCGAGACGTTGGGCGACGCAAACAGGTGGATCTGCATCGTCGCGTCGGTGGGCAGTCTGGCGTACAAGCCCTTGAGCCGGTCCGCTGTCTGCTGGTCAGCGCCGGTCTGTGGCAAGAGCTCCAGCACGAAGCCGAGCGAGTCGCGGTTGATGAAGAGCTTGTCGTGCTCCCGAAACGACCTGTAGGGCAACCAGTCCGACATCCGGGCACCGTCCTCATGGAGGTCCACATGGCGGGCGTCATCCTCTGTGGGGTCAAGGTCGTCGGGCGCGGCGAAGAGCTGCCTCAGCATGGACTGGGCTGAGTGGAGCAGTCCATCGATCATTGCGCACCCTCCTGCTTGGGCACACCGGCGCCAAGGGCGCCAGCTCCGGCTGTGGCGCCGCTCGTGCGCGCGGAAGCGCCTCCCTGAACCGGCCGCGCGGCACCCGGCACCGTCGGCATCTGGGGGTTTCGGGTCTGGGCTGCACTGGCTGCCAAGGGCGCGAACTCGCGCCGAATGCGCTCGCGGTTGTGCTCAATGAGCCAGCGCCCGGCGTCGATCTGCAGATAGACACGGCTCTCGTCGTTGAGATCGCCGTCCGCATCCTCCCAGGGTGCAATCCAGATGCGGATGACGGTTGGCTCCGAGCGGATCGCACCGAGCACCGGCGCTTGGGCGGTGTCGCCTGCAGTCAATGCAGCGAGAGTCCCATCGGACAACCCGCCTGCGAGTGTGCGGGCGCGGCCAGGTGCGCCAACGTCTGCAGAGTGGCCAGCCGCGGCGCGCTGTGCCGGCAGGGTGCCCGCTCGCTCGTTGAAATGCACGCCGCTGACGCTCTGACAGGGGATGCCCTCAGGTGCCTTGCATTGAAAGTCACTGGTGCCGCCCAGGCCCGACAAGTTGGTGCAGCCGGCGAGCAGCGCGCCCATCAGCGTGAGAGGCACATCGACAACACGGGAAGATCTCATGCGACGGCTCCAGTGGGCAGGATTGCCCGGGCGTCGGGCTGGTGGTCGGGCTGGTGGCTCATCGCGCGGGCGTCTTGACGGTCGTTGTTGCGGCATCACGGGGCGCCGCCCCGACCGGCCCAAGCCAGACGCTCAGTTCCGCGGCAGGCAAGGCGCCGGCGTGCTTGCGGCCGTCCGCAGCGACCAGGGCAGGCGTGGCGCCAATGCCCATCGACTCGGCCAGACGCTCAATTGCAGCGAAGGGCGTCTCGCAGCTTGGGCCCGCTGCGGGCGGCGGCACACCGCGCAACATCCAATCGCGCCAGGCGGCGCCCTTGTCCGGCGCACACCAGACGTCAGCCGCCAGGCGGCGGGACTCCGGTCCAAGGATAGGCAGCAAGAAGGTGTAGACGGAGACATCGTCGAGGTCGCCCACGGCCCTTTCCAGCTGACGGCAGTAGCCACACTGGGGATCGGCCATCACGTAGAGCACGCGCTTGCCGCTGCCCCGCACGCTGCGAATCGCCAGTTCCTTGGGGAGTGCGGCCGGGTCGACCTTGTCGAGGGCCGCCTTGCGATCCGCTGTCAGATCCTTGCGGGCCTGCATGTCCCAGACATGGCCGAAGAGGAAGTAGCGACCCGTGGGCTCCACATAGGCCACGTTCTTGCCCATCGTGACCTCGTAGAGGTTGGGCACCGGTGCTGGCATCACAGCGTCAAAGCGGGTGGCCGGGTACTGTGCCTTGAGACGGGCAGCGAAGGCGTCCACGTCATTCCCGCCAGAGACGGACTGCGCCAGGGCGGTGCTGAACAAGGCGGAGATCAACCATGCCATGGCAGCCGAGGCCGACGAGGTGGTGCGTCGAGTCATCGGATCAGTCCTCGTCATCCAAGCGGACCGCCTGCATCAGCTTGCTGCGGTCGTTGCCACTGTCACGGCTGGCCAGCTGAGAGCCGGCGGAGAGCGTGGCGTCGAGCTGGGCACCTTGGGTGACCACGATGTCGACCACGCGACCCGGCAGGATCTCGATCACCGGAAAGGTCTTCTCGGCCAGCGAGATGTAGTACTGCGACAGGCGGTCGAGAGCCTTGCCCACGCCGGTGCCGACACCGGCCTGCACGATGGACTTGGCGTCCGTACCCGTTGTCGTGGTCGAGCCCAGCGGCGAGGTGGTGATGGTCTGGCTGGCCTGTGCGAGGCCGGAGCCCAGGCCGGAGGCGATGCCGGCAAGCAGTGCGTTCGTCAGAATCTGCCCCTGCTTGGTGACCAGCCTGCCCATCATGCCGTTCATGCCGTCTTCGCCGAAGACCGAGCCCTTGAGGGGAATCTCCATGACCCGGCCGTCACGCAGCACGCAAGACAGCAGAGTCGTGCGGATGTAGGCGCGCTCCGCCGACTGGTCGCCAAAGCCCTCGCCAATCACGAGGCAGTCCTTGACCTGGCTGCGGAACTGGTTGGGCAGGACCGCTGCGTCCATCAGCCTCAGAAGAACGGGAACGGGGTTCGCCTGGGCCTGCCCGCCGGTCGGCGCTGCCAGGCCACCGAGCAGGACCGCGCGGGTGAAGCTCACAGGAAGAAAGTTGTCCACACGCCGCGGCACCGTGGCGCCAGCACCAGCCCCCGTGCCTGTGGCCTCAGCGCCCTCCCCTCGCCCTCCCCCACTGCGAAGTGAGACCCTGAGCACAACCGGTGCCGTCTGC
Organism: Ideonella aquatica; assembly: GCF_018069755.1. Taxonomy (GTDB): domain Bacteria; phylum Pseudomonadota; class Gammaproteobacteria; order Burkholderiales; family Burkholderiaceae_C; genus Ideonella; species Ideonella aquatica. The sequence goes on from NZ_JAGQDE010000038.1 coordinate 19,332, forward strand.
TCCGCAGCGAGGACAGGCCCAGCACCGGGTGCGCCAGTACCCGCGATTCGGTTCGGCGTGCCGGGCGGGTAGGCCGTCGGCGCGCCGGGGCCTTGGACCGGTGCCGGTAGTCGCTCGCTGCGCGGCTGTGCCGGAAAGCTGCTGCCGCTCATGGCCGCGGGTGTCCCCGGGCGATCCAGGGGGCGATCCGAAGTGCGGTCAATGGAGCGACTCGCCGAGGCTGCGGCCGCCGGCTCGCGCACAGCAGACATGGCCGTGTCCGCCCTCCCCTCCCGCATGGCCTTGAGCTCGGCCATCAGCTCCTTGTTGATCCGCTCCTGCTCCTCACGCTGATGTCGAACCTCATCGGCCTGCAGCTTCAGGTCATCCCTCATCCGGGTGAGGTCCTTGCCGGCGGCGCCGACCCAGGCGTCCTTCGTGTCAAGCGCAGCACCTGGCACGGCGCCAAGGGGCTTCGGCTTCGGCGCATCCTGCGTGGATGCACTCTTGATCGCGGGCGGTCCGCCGACGAAGCCCGAGGCGAAGAGCACGATGCCGACCATGACGAATCCGCCGAGGGCCATGTTGACCTGTTGCTTGCGCTTGGGGCTCAGACGGCTGTAGCCAGGGATGGTGATGCGGGGCATGCTCAGCTCCTCACTGCCCCGCCTGGGCCTGTCGGATCACCCACACAGGCGTGGATTCGCCTGGCGCCAGCACCAGGCGACGCAGCGCCACCGACAAGACGCCCTTGTCGAACAGCTCGCGCTCGTCGATCACCATGCGCTGACCGCTCACGTTGATCAGCTCATACACCTCGCCGACCATGCCTGTGGCCACGTGCCGAGCCTTCAGGACAAAGCGCGCCTCATTCCAGAGCACCAGCTCCTCACCGCCGCCAGGCAGCCACTGCGGCGGCACCTCGCTGGCGAGGTCTGGATTGGCCATGGCCAGCGTCAAGGCCTTGATGGCTCGAACATGGGCCGCACCCTTGTATCGCGCGGCAGCCTCCGCGTTGGGCTTGATCGGCGGTGGACCTGCTGGACGCAATATGAGGGTGTCCCCGGGAACATCCATCGGCTGTAACAGGAGCGCAAAGGTCCCGCGGTCGCTCTTGATGTCCAGCTTCACCGGCACCTGGGGCGAGCCAGGCAGCACCGGCGCGGCACCGTCGCCCGGCGACACCTGTGTGACCGGGCGGACATAGACCTCGCCGTCCTGGTCGTCCTTGACGAGCACGATCCGGCCAGCGGGGTTGCGCTGCGCGTCATAGATGTCGCCCAGCACGTCGGTAATGCGGGCACGGTCCACGCGGATGCGGGTCTGGTCTCTCTGCGAGATTCGGGCGATCGCCGTGTCGCCATCGCGCACGTCCAACTGCTGCGCTGCCCAGGCACCGCCATTGGCGACCAGGGCCTGGAGGGCCACCGTCCAGGACAGGCAGCGCGCAGCCACGCGAGAGGTCCGGTGTTCACTTGCCAGCACGCTTGTCCTCCTTGGCCTTTTCAGCGGCTCGCGCCTGCTCCTCCATGGCGCGGACAAGCCATGGATCGTCCGGCGGCACTTCCTTCCACTCCTTGATGAGTGCGCGCCCCCCGATCGACTCGAAGCCGACCTGATAGGCCACGGTGCGACCCGTCCCGCCAACCTTGGCGCTGTTGACGTAGGTCTCCAGTTGGCCCATGACCAGAACCCGCTGGGCATCGGGGTCGGGCGCCACCTGCGATGGCCAGAAGATCGTGGTGGCATTCGCCTCGGTCATTCGCTTGGCCTGGACCGTCATGCGCTGCTGCAGCTCACCGTGCGTCGACGGGTGAACCCACTTCAGGATCTGCTCTTGCTGCCAGCCGATGGACTGGGGTGTGGCATCCAGCATCAGGTGGGCGACCCACAGTCCCATCTCCTCAAGCCAGGCCCCATCGACGCGATCACCAACGACGGTCATGGTCCTGGCGCGCGTTGGCGGCTCCAGGATGGTCGTCGTGCGCTTGGTAAGCACCGCAAATGCCAGCAGCAGGCACAGCACGGCCAGCGTGGCACTCAGCAGCTGCTGCCGCACCAGCAGCTGTCTCATGTCACGCGTGTCTGCGAGGTGTTTGTGTGGAGTCATCGAGGGCCTGCCTGTGGCAGCGAGAGAATCAACCGACTGTGCGGATGCAGTACATCGGCGGCGTGCGCTCAAGCCGCGAGACGACTGGCGGCAAGTACCAGTAGCAAAGATGACGGACATAGCCGCGCGGTCGGTCCTGTCGCGCCTTGTGCACCCAATAGCCGATCAGCCCGGGAACGGCCATGACGATGAAGGTGTTGAGGCCTGCCATCAGCAGGGCGATGCCGATCGTGGAGCCAAGCATCGCGATGTCCATGTCCACGAACAGGAACTTCCACGGGTCCTTGAGCCGGGAGACGATCGTGGTGTCGTGGTCCTCGTCCATGGCAGGCCTCCAAGTGCTGGGCGGCTGGGCTGGTCAGATGACGGCGCCGACCAGCGTGACCGCGGCGGACAGCGCCGCACCCAGGAAGATCGCGTAGCCGATGAACTTCATCACCACGCCGGAAGCGTTGGTGGCGATGTAGCCGATCGCCGCAATCACGAAGCCCATCAAGGTCAGGATCTGCTTGCCGTAGCCATTGGCCATGTCGTCCAGGCTGTTGTAAGCCGCCTGCAGGGCAGTGCCCTTGTTCGACGCCGCTGTGGCGTCAAAGGCGAACAGCAAGGCCACCAGCAGCACGAAGCCGGTGGTCAGCACAAAGCGCCCGCTGCCCTCGATCGAGGGCAGGACGCGCGTCAGGGAAAGCTTGCTCATGGGTCTGTTTGCTCCAGATGGATGTGATGAAGGGACAGCTGCTGCAGTTCAGACAAGTGCTCAATGAGCGCCTGCCTGGCGTGCCGCTCCCACTTGGCCTGTTGATCCGCTCTTCGCCGCAGAAGGCCAACGGCCCCCTCGACCAGGTAGCGCATCTCCAGGCGTGGTGTGTGGGTGGTTCGCTGGATGGCCTTGAGCCGCTCGAACGCCGATTCGCCGACCTGCAAGGACTTGCAGTCGGCATGACGACGAGACGGCGCGCTGCCGCCGTGAGTCCGGGCTGACGCCCCTTCGGCGGCGGGTCTGGCCCGCACACCGGTTCCTGACTCGCTGCCCAGGTCCATCGGGACCTGCAGGTGAGTGGTGAGCGCGCAGCGTGCGGCGTCGATCCATGCAGACCGGAGCTCCTGCGATGCGCTCAGCAACGCGACGGCGCCCTCGATGAGGTAGCGCATGTCCAGGCGCGGACCTGACCCATTCGCTTGCGCCGCCCTGAGGGCTGTGAAGGCGTCCTTGCCGACCAGCAAGGACCGCGCCGCTGTGACAGGGCGGCGCCGGCTGCCTCGCACCACAGGGGCCTTCGGTTCAACTGGCAGCACGAGCGCCTCCAGCCGAGGGGAATCGGACCATTGCAGGACCGGCCAGCAACGGCTGGTGCCGATCGATCAGCCAGGCGTTGCCCGGCGTGTCCTCCAGCTCGATCAGCAGTTCCACCCGGCGGTTGGCCGCGCGCGCACCCCAGCTCTGGTTGGCAACCAGGTAGCAGCACAGGCCACGACCACTGGGGATCAGCGGGGTCTGGCTGGCCTGGCCCAGCAACTGGCGCAGCTGGCTCGCAACGGCCAGGGCTCGCGCGAGCGCAAGCTTGTCATTCAGCGCTTGGTCACCGATGTCGTCCGTGTAGCCGACGATCCTCACGCGGGCGGCCTGCTTCAACAGCACGCTCAGCTCGGCCAAACGCGCCTTGGCCAAGTCGCCGACGTTGGCACTGTCGGAGGGGAAGATGACGACTGCACGCTCCAGACGCCGCGCCGCCCGACCTGGCCTCTGGGCCTGGTCCTGGGGCTGAACCGGTACAGGTGCTGCGGCCACTATGGGCGCCTGCAAGGGCGGAGTCGCGGTGGTGATGGTGGAGACTGCCGAGCCCCCTGCCCCGCTGGTCATAGCCGTGACCTGTGCCCCCAGCTGGCCCGCGCTGGCCAGGGTTTTAAGCGTCGGTCCTTCGCACCCACGGCAACTGATGAAGCGGCCGTCGTCGCGCTGAACGATGCCCTGTGAGCCAGGATCTGGCTGGGGTATGTCGGCCGGCCGCGATGGGAGCGCCGAACATCCGCCCAGAACCGCGGTCACGGGTGCGACCAGCAGAGGCCACCAACGTTCGCGACGCTGGATCACTGCGATGCCTCCTGATGGCCTGGGGGCAGCGATGACGAATCGACACGCGCGACCTGACTGAGGGCGTTGATGGACACCAGGCCAGGATCCGTCGGGCGCATCGACCTCGCCGGAGTTGTCGGAGCGAACTGCACTGCCGGCAGCCCTCGTGCGGCGCTTGGGGTCTCGCCTGGAGCGCGCAGCGCATCGCGTTGTTGGCTGCGCCAGACCTTCCAGGCGTAGGCAGATCGCGCCCGCCGGCAGGCCCCACCCTTGAGCTGGGTGCAGGCGGCGTTGTAGGCGCCGACCGCGTCCCAGGAGTTCCCGTGCCTGCGCACCAGGTCGCCGAGGATCCACGCGCCGACCTCGATGTTGGTGCAGGGATCGCGCAGCTCCCTCAAGCCGATCCCGTGCTGACGCAGCACCGGCAGCCACCCAGTGTTGATCTGCATGAGCCCGATGTCGCGTGTGCCCGTCCTCGGCAGGTGGTCGTTGTTGTCCACGCCTGGACGCAGGCCGGACTCCACGACGGCGATGGAGCGCAACAGGCTCGCATCGAGTCCGAAGCGTGCAGCCTGGAATTCAAAGCACTGTTCAATGGCCGGCTCGCTCACGCTGCGCCCACCTGCCCTGGCATCAGAGCTCGTGAACCACGCCAGCAGAGCCACTGCGCTGACAGACTCCACGGCAAACAGCGCCCAGGCGAACACCTTTGCGCGGCTTGACCGCCTGTTTGCCGACACTGAACCTTGACGAAGCACGACTCACCCTCAAATCTGAAAAAGCCCCCGAGGTCTCAAGACCCCGGGGCCAACGGACAGAGGAGCCGGCGAGAAGCACGAACCGGCCCGCAGCCAGTGTGGAAAAGCGTCGATGGAATCTCCAGCGAGAACCCTCAGATCGATTCAAGAAGGTTCTTGCTGGACGATGCCTTCTTCGCCAGATAGGATGAAAGGTTTTGCGCGAAAGGGCCTGCTTCTGCAGGATTCGCCGAGTTCTTTCTGAATCAAGCATTTAGGCGACGCGCCCTCGACTGAGGCGCCGCGGCCGAAACAGACGTGTCATCAGGCCCTGGTCTGCAGCAGCAAGCCAGCCGCATCAAGACCGAAGGCCACAGAAGGGTAAAGGCCTGACTGAAAGGGCCTCGGCCCCCTTCGTCGCAGGCCGACTTGGGGGCCTCGAAAGGGCCAAGGGGACTAAGCGCGAGGTCCCAATGGATAAGGGCTGACAAAGGGTCAGCAGGTTGCCGGCCTCATCGGCGGAACCTGCAAATGGCGCCTCCCCAAGGGCCTCTCGACATGTCAAGCGATAACCCTCGCGCTTCGGTCAGGGGGTTTTCGCTTCGAGTCCATCGCCTATCTGACTAGCCTGCCGGTGTGCGGCGTCAAGCCAGCAAGCCCCATGTGCCACGGAGCGGAGCACAAAGGGCCTGTCGGCGGGCATGTTGTCCTGGGCCGCCATGGACCCTGCCCATGCACGCCAAGACACCGAGCGCCGAACCACCGGACCACGACGATCCCGACCTGATGCAGGTCCTGGTGGAACTCGGGTTTGGTCACTGGCACGGCCTGCTGATGGATCTGTGCCAGCGATTTGACGGCTGGCTCGTCGACTTCCTGCAGGCGCCCGAGGCTTCGCCCGACTACCGACCGATGATCGACATCGTCAAGGCTCTACGCGCGTTCCCCCAGGCCCAGGCGGGCCAGGACGTCGCGCTGGCCAGAACCATCGGGACTTGCGACTTTCTGGCCAGGGCAGCTCGTGACTGTTGGGGCGGCCGCATCTGCTGGGATCCTTTCGCAGAGACCTACAACACGTTTGCGCAGCGCCATCCTGAGCGCTACCCCTACTGGGAGGCGCAACCGGCGCGCCGAGAAGCCGAGCTGACCGCCTGGATGCTGGGTCATCTGCCGCCCCACCCTCCCGCAGCGACCCCACAGCAAGGCCACTCATGACACTCGGTTGGTGGGACCTCGGGCTCGTGTGCGGCGCTTTCGCCACCGGCACCATGCTGGTCCACAGGCTTCAGTCCAGCCATGCCACCCGTCAGGGACAAGGCGGCGCGTCCGCCGCGGTGGCGACGACGCCCAGGCCAGCTACACAACTGCCCGTGCGCGGACCCGATCAGCTGGTCGAGATCACACGCACCAAGGATCTGATGCGCTCGATTGAGCGCCGCACCAGATTCTCCAGCAGCGTCTTCAACAGAGACTGCATGCCCGCGCTGGAGGCCCTGGCCGAGTTTGTGCAGATGCTCCCCGCATCGGAGGCCCATCACCACGCACAGCCTGGTGGGCTGTGGATCCACCTGCTGGAAGTCGCCGACGCAGCGCTGACGATGCGTGCAGGTCTGGAGCTGCCCCAGGGCGCCACCACTGAGGAGCGCAAGCACCTGGAGCACCGATGGACCTACGCGGTACTGATCGCCGCGCTGCTGCACGACGTCGGCAAGCCAGTGACTGACGTCAAGGTCATGCTCTTCAATGCGGACCCACGGGCCGGCAGGCCCTGGGCGCCGCTGGCCGGGTCCATGCGCGCGGCCGGCGCGCACTGGTACAGCGTTGCGTTTGCCGATGCGGCCGCGCGGGACTACCAGGCACACCAGAAGCTGGCCGCGATGCTGCTGCACCAGTTTGTGCCGTCCAGGTTGATGCGCTGGCTCAGCGAAGACGGCGATGTGCTGTCTCAGCTGCTGGCATTCCTTGCGGGAGAGGCACCTGATGGAACCTTGGCCGACATCGTCAAGCGTGCGGACAGCGACTCGGTGCGGCGCAACCTGCTGCACGGCCCACGCACCAGGTTCTCGACAGCGCGCACCCGGCCGCTCATTGAGCGATTGATGGAGGCCCTGCGGCGCATGCTCCTCGAGGGCACCCACCTGCCCTTAAATCGACCCGGTGCCGCTGGTTGGGTCCACGACGGCTGCCTCTGGTTCGTCTGCGCGCGCCTCGCAGACGAAGTGCGTAGCTACCTGGCTCAGCACGAGAGCCTGCAAGGGGTTCCCGGCAGGGACAAGAACGACCGGCTGTTCGACACCTGGCAGGAGCACGGTGCCTGCATGCCCAGCGCCGACGGCGGTGCGGTCTGGCGGGTAAGGGTGGAGTGCGAGGCCTGGCGCTCACCCGACATCCTGACCGTGCTGTGCTTTCCGCTGGAACGACTGTATCCGCGCCCCGAGGACTACCCCGCTGCCATGAATGGGCGAATCGTCGCTGAGCGCCCCACAAGGTCTGGTGGTGGTGATGGGCCTGCCCCAGCGACCGACGCTGCCCGCTCGTGCCCCAGCGCGGTGCCGACGTCTGTAAATCCTGACCCAGTTGCCGCGCACGCTCCTGCTGTATCCGTGACTTCGGCGGCCGCAGGAGCGAGCCTGGAACCGCCGTCCTTGCCACCCACCGAGCCAGACGCTATTGCGCAGCCCTCAACCGCCTTGCCTGTGACGCCGGCCGTCGACCCTTGTCCGGATCAACACCAACTTGAACCGGCGCAAGTGGTGCCCTCAGAAGCCGTCCCACTGGCTCACCAAACGCCGGAGGCTGTTCTGCAACCAGCAAAGCCTCGACCAAGCGAGGACGATGATGGGGTGTTGTCGCTTGGTGAGTCTGCCGCGCTGGTGGAGCGCGCCGTCGCCGCCCCGGCACTTCCGCCCAGTGCAGCGGTCACCACCCTCGGGCCACCCATGCGCCCGCATCAGCCGGGACAGCCGCCCAAGTCGAAGAAAGGCCCAACGCCCGCTGCAGAAGCCTTCATGGCCTGGGTCGCTCACTCGGTGGGGTCCGGTGAGCTCAAGTACAACGAAGAAGGCGCCCTGGTGCATTTCGTGCAGCAAGGCTGCCTGCTGCTGTCGCCAGAGATCTTCCGGCGATTCCTCGATGTTCATCGCGAGCTGACCGAGGGCCCGGTGGCGGTTCTTCGGGCGAGTCATGGCGAGAAGGCCTTCAGCCGCCTGCAGAACGAGTTGGCCAAGAGCGGCTGGACGCAGCGCAACGGCGACGAGAACCTCCACTACGCCGCCTTCGTCAAGGCGGACGGTAGCTTGTCCAGGAAGGCCAGTTTCTACCTGGTGCCGAAGCCTCACTTGTTCTGGAACCCGGTGCCTGCCCCCAATGACCGGATCAAGGTGCTGCCAACACCAAAGAAGCTGGCCTTGCCGAAGCCTGGAGGCGTTCATTGAGTCCCGTCGTCGACCTCAGCCCTGGGGACAGTCTTGTGGCGCGCGGCATGGCCATGTCGCTCCTGCCAGGCACGCTCAAGACACCTGTTCAGGTCGACATGCTGGCCGATGTCTTGGAGATCACAGCGGCGCTGTACGGACGGTACTTCACCGAGGCGGCCTGCATCAGTGAGCTGATGCATCTGGCATCGACACCGCTTCCAGAAGTGACGCACCTCGCGCATGCGCTCACGCAGGTGCGTTTCAACTTGACGGTCGTGGGCGTCTCGCCTCCGCGCCGATTTCTGCTGCGCTACCACCGGCGGCGCGACAGGCTGCTGGCGCGAGAGGACTTCGACGCGATCGTGGCGCGATACGGCTGGGGGTCCACCGAGCTTTGCCGCGCGATCGGCGCCGCCACCGCGGACTGAACAGTCCCTCAACGAGCCTGAGCAGAGGGGGTCATGAGCGATCCGATCTCGAACGTCTACCGCTGGCCATACGAGTACGCCAGTGTTGTTGCCTTCTTCGCCGCCGTACCGATCGTGTTGGCCGTGCCCGAGGTGTTCCTGTTGTCGCGGGATCTCTCGCCGGCCGTCGCCCTGGGGCTGGCTGCCATCGGTGCGTGGAGGTTTCGTCAGGCGCGCCGCATCGCGCGGCACCGCAAGGCCGTGCGAGTCCTGAAGCCCTATGCGCTGGCCCCTGACGAGCTGCCATGGTCGCAGCGTGCTGTCTTCCTGGGTATGGGCTTCGAGTGGAGCGTTCGACACACGCAACGCATGGCGCTGCTCGCTCTGCCTGAGAACGAGTCGCTGCGCCATCCCCCTGTCTGGTATCGATGGGCCCGAGCGATTGAGCGCGATCCGCATCGACCAGCATGGCTCCGCGAGCTCCTCAGCCAGGACAGCCCCTGGAATCCGTGCCGTCCGATGCCGCCGGTTGGCGGCGTTCCCGCTCTGCACGGCGTTGAGATCGACGAAGAGCAAGTGTGGACGCCGCTGGCCGAGCTGAACAACCACATGATGGTCTACGGCACCACACGGGTCGGCAAGACGCGGCTTGCCCAAATCCTGATCGAGCAGGACATCAAGCGAGGCGACGTCGTCATTGTGTTCGACCCCAAGGGTGACGTTGACCTGCTGCTGGGGATGTACTCCGCCGCCCTGCGAGCCGGCCGTGCCGATGAGTTCCTGCTGTTCCACCTCGGATTTCCGGAGGTGTCCGCACGGTACAACCCCATCGGCAACTACGAACAGGTCACCGAGGTAGCGACGCGCGCCACGGGCCCACTGCCTGACCAAGGCCAGTCCGCAGCGTTCAAGGCCTTCGCCTGGCGCTACGTCAACGTCATCGCGCGCGCCATGGCCGCAGTGGGCGAGCGCCCAGACTTTCGGAAGATCTACGAGTACGGCGTGTCGATCGACAAGCTCGCCGGCAAGTACGTTCGCCAGTGGCTAGACGCCCATGCACCGTGTTGGTCTGACGAGTTCGACCCGACACCCACCAAGGAGCACAAGGACCTAGTGACCAAGGCCGAAAAGAACTCGCGCGATCTGGAAGTCCTGATGCTGCTGGCCTACTTCAAGGCGAAGGGCTACCACGACCCGATCGCCGACGCCCTCAGCTCCGTCCTGGCTAACGACCGGACCTATTTCGAAAAGCTGGTCAACTCGTTGTACCCATTTCTCGAGAAGCTCACCAGTGGCAGCCTGGCCGAGCTGATCTCGCCTGACTACGAGGACACCGCCGATCCCAGGCCCGTGCTCGACTGGCTGTCCGTGATCAACCGCGGCAGCATCGTCTATTGCGGCTTCGACGCCCTGACCATCCGCGATGTGGCCGAGGCCGTCAGCGCATCCATGTTGGCCGACCTGACCAGCACCTTCGGCCGCATCTACAAGCACGGCTCAGGCTACGGCATGTCCAGTGCCGAGCCCATGCGCCGCGTGCGACTGCATGCCGACGAACTCAACGAGCTGATCGGACCAGAGTTCGTCCAGGCGGCCAACAAGGGGGGTGGTGCCGGCCTTTTCATCACCGGCTACTCCCAGACCGCTCAGGACATTGAGGTGAAGGTTGGGTCGAGTGCCAAGGCGGATCAGATCGGCGGCAACCTGAATTCGCTGATGATGCTGCGCGTCGTCAACCTCGACACGGCCAGGAAGCTCACGGACAGGTTGGAGGAGGTACGCATCGCCACCCGACTGGTGGCCAGTGGGGCAAGCGACACCAACGACCCGGCGGACTTTGCCGAGTTCGCGACCCGCAACGAAGACCGGGTCTCGACCGAGAAGGTGCCGATGCTGGACCCCGCATGGTTGATGAAGCTCCCCAAGGGGCAGGCCTTCGCCCTCCTAGAAGGTGGGCGCCTGAGCAAAGTACGGATTCCGTTGCCGCTGCCCCACGTCGACGACCAGATACCAGCGGACTGGGCGGCAATGCTGGGGCACATGCGCGCCGAGTACGCCGCTTACCTCGCGCGCACCCCCGACATGGATCTCACGGTGGAGGGCACCGGCGGTGGCTACTGACATGGCGACGATCGAGCGCAGCGTCTTTCTGCGCCAGTGGTTCTGGCCCCTTCGCCTGGCTTTCTGGACGACTGCCATCGGCGTCACAGTGTGGATCTTCGGGATGCTGTCTCAGGCTGCTTGGGCGACACACCGGGACCCAGGGGATCCTGTGGGCTACCAGGTCGCGCATCTGGAGCAGGAGCTGAGCGCATTGGCCACGTTATTGATCCGGCATTGAAATGTTGAACTTTTCCGGACGCGTAGAGTCTGACCCTGCATGGACAAGATCGACTCTCGAACGCTGCCGCTGGAGGCCCTCAACGAGCGCAGGCGCCGGGCGGTGA
>NZ_JAGQDE010000039.1 GCF_018069755.1 Ideonella aquatica
GACCAGGCCGCCGCCGCGCTGGCCACCGCCCGCGCCGCCGCGCCCAATGCGCCGCGGCCGCTGCTGCTGGCCGGCCAGCGCGCACTGCGCCTGGGCGACGCGGCCGGCGCGCTGGCGCTGTGGGGCGACCTGGAAGTGCGCGACCCGCAGGTGTTCCAGCTGGTGGCCCAGGACTATGCCGACGCCGCCCGCAACGCTGGCCAGCAGGACAGCGCCCGCCAGCGCCTGAGCGAGGCCTACCAGCGCGCGCCCAGCTTGCCGCTGCTGCGCGCCCTGGCCCGGCTGGACGGCGCCGAGCTGGCCGACGCGCCCGGCCTGCTGCCGCACCTGACCGCCCAGCCCACGCTGAGCGCCGCGCTGGGCGTGCTGTCGCGGCCGGTCGAGCAGTGGGACGCCGCCAGCGCCCAGGCCGTGCGCGAGGCCGTGGCCCGCGCCGCCAAGCCGCTGCAGCGCTACCGCTGCGCCGCCTGCGGCTTCGAGGCCCAGCGCCACTTCTGGCAGTGCCCCGGCTGCCTGAGCTGGGACAGCTTTCCGCCGCGCATGCTCGAAGAACCCTGAGCCGCCATGACCATCCGCCTGCTTGCCGTGTCCACCGCGGCCAACACCGACGCGGCCCTGCAGGAGCTGCTGCGCCAGGCCGGGCCCGAGGTCGAGTTGGCCCTGCACCTGGGCAACACCGAGTCCGACTACAAGGCCTCGGCCGTCTCGCGCATGAACCTGCGCCGCGGCCGCCGCGGCCACCTGACGCAGGACACGCACTACACCGGCCTGGCCCATGGGTTGTTCATGCACCCGGACTACGACGAGCGTGTGGACGAGTTCATCGACCACCTGCATCGCCGCGCCGAGCCCTTCGCCCACCTGCCGCACCCGCTGCGCGGCTTCCACGAGTACTGGGACTACTTCCACGTGCTGGCCGATGTGTTCGCGCAGCGCATTGCCGACAGCGGCGCCACCCATGCGTTGTTCTTCAATGTGCCGCACCTGGTGCACGACACCCTGGTCTGGCAGGTGGCTCGGGCGATGGGGCTGCCCACGCTGATCGTCTCGCAGTCGCTGTTCCCGAACCGCTTCATCTCGATGCCAACGATCGAGGCCTATGGCCGCCTGCGCCCCGACGCCCAGGCCGCGGCGCCCTACCCCATCCAGCGCGGCGAGACCCTGCAGCACTTCTACATGAAGGGCATCGGCCAGCAGAAGCAGGCCACTGGTCGCATCTCGGTGCGCGCGGTGGCGCAGCTGATGACCTTTTTGCTCACCAAGCGCAAGCTGAAGGCGCTGAACCCCTTGTACGTGGCCGGCCTGCTGCGGCGCATGCAGACCATCTACGGCGGCCTGCCCGATTGGCGCGATCCCTTCGCGCGCTTCTTCCACGAGGACTCGCTGGACTACTTCGAGCACCTGCTGCAATTCGAGGACGTGCAGCCCGACTGGAGCCGGCGCTTCGTCTATTTCCCGCTGCAGTTGCAGCCCGAGATGACCACCTCGGCACTGGGCGGCCCGTTCAAGGACCAGGCGCTGGCGATCGAGTCGCTGGCGCGCATGCTGCCCGAGGACGTGGCGATCTACGTGAAGGAGAACCCCAAGCAGGGCGCCTTCATGCGCGGGCCGATGTTCTTCCACCGCCTGCGCCGCATCCCCAACCTGGTCTTCATGGCCTCGCACACCAGCACGCATGAGCTGACCGCGCGCAGCGAGTTCGTTGCCAGCATCAGCGGCACCGTGGGCTGGGAGGCGGTGCGCCAGGGCAAGCCGGCGCTGGTCTTTGGCGCCACCTGGTACGCCGACCTGCCGGGCGTGCACCGCTGGCGCGAGGGCCTGCGCCTGGAGGACATTGTCGCCGCGCCGCCCGAGCACGATGCGCTGGAGCGCGCGGTCGGCCAGTTCCTGCACCACTGCCATGAGGGCGTGGTCGAGCGCCACTACAAGACCCTGGTGAGCGACTTCGACGAAGCGCGCAACGCCCGCCAGGTGGGCGCGGCGCTGCATGCGCTGCTCACCGGCCGCACCCCCACCACCTTCGCCTGATGCGCGCGGCCTTTCTGGTGCAGCGGCCCGGCTGGCGCTTCGTCGGCTTCGGCCTGGGCCTGCATGCGGCGGCGCTCGCGATCGGCTTCATGCTGCCCAAGGACGTGGCCAAGTCGCTGGCCTGGTGGCTGGTGCTGGGCGGCGGACTGTGGTGGCTGGCGGGCCGCCGCAGCGCACAGGCGGCCCGGCGCGTGTGGCTGCTGCTGGCCGGGCTGTTTGCACTGGACATCGGCACGCAAGGCCTGCTGCGCGGCTACTTCGGCTCACAGCCTCAGCCCAGCGTGATCGCCGAGTCGCTGGCCAACACCAGTGGCGCCGAGGTGGCCGGTTTCCTGGGCGAGCAGTGGCGCGCCATCGCCGTCGGCCTGGGCTTCACGGCGGCGGCGCTGTGGAGCGCCTGGCGCTGGCGCGTGGCGCCCGTCGCCGACCCCCTGCCATCGCGTTGGCCTGTGCTCGCGCTGCTGCTGCTGGCGGCGCTGCTGCATCTGAATCCGGCCATGCTGCGCGCCGAGCCGCTGGCGCGCTGGGGCGTGGTCTATGCCCGCCACCTGAAGGCCCAGCGAGAGATCGCCCAGCTCGACAGCACCCGCGCCGCGCTGTGGGCGCAGCGTGCCGACTGGCAGGTGCGCCGGCTCGACGATCAGCCCCGCACCGTGGTGCTGGTCATCGGTGAATCCAACACCCGCCTGAACTGGGGCCTGCTGGGCTACCCGCGCGACACCACGGCCGCACTGGCCCAGGCCATGGCCCGGCTGCCGGGCAGCCATGTGCTGCTGCGCGATGCCTGGTCAGCCGAGGCCTTCACCCTGCCCTCGCTGCGCCTGGCGCTGACCGCCGCCACCGTGGAGCGGCCCGAGGACTGGACCCGCACGCCCGACGTCACGCAGCTCGCGCGCGCCGCCGGCTACCGCGTGACCTGGCTGTCGAACCAGCCGGCGCACGAAGGCTGGTTCGCGTCGATGGCCGCCAGCGTCGACCAGCGCCGCTTCATCAACCACGGCAACTGGCGCGACAGCTCGGCCACCGACCACGACCTGCTGCCCGCGCTGGACCAGTGGCTGGTGGACCCCGCCGCGCCGTACGAGCTGCTGGTGATCCACCTGCTGGGCCAGCATTTCCACTTTGCCCAGCGCTGCCCGGCGGCCATGCGCCAATGGGCCGTGGCCGCCGATGACGACGCCGTGACCCGCTCGCTGCGCGCCGCGGGGCGCAGCAGCGGCATCATCCGCGCCCGCAACGAGTACGACGACGCGGTGCGCTGCGGCGCCGACGTGCTGGCGCACATGATGGACGCGCTGAACCGCCAGCGCCCCGACCGCGCGCTGGAGCTGCTGTACTTCAGCGACCATGGCCAGGAGGTCGGCCACGTCAGCGACTTCGCCGGCCACAGCCAGACCACCGAGGCCGGCTATGCCATCCCCGTGTACTGGTGGAGCCGGGGCAGCCGCCTGAGCGCGGCCGAGGCGCAGGCGCTGTCGCAGCGGCCCTTCCGGCTGGACTGGGCCGACCAGGCGGTGACGCAGCTGCTGGCAATCCAGTCGCGTTTCGACCAGCCCGCGCTGAACCCCTTCGGGCCGGACTATGCGCCGCCCGGCCCCGCGCGGCCGCAGGCCCTGGGAAGCCCATGAAGCGCCGCCACTGGCTTGTCGGGTGCCTGGCCTGCCCGGTCGCGCTGTGCGCCGCCGAGGCCACGCTGGAGGTCAACCAGGCCAACCAGGCCGAGCTGGAGATGCTGCCCGGCGTCGGCCCGGCCTTGTCCGAGGCCATCCTGGCCGAGCGCCGCCGCGGCGGGCCGTTCCCGGACTGGCGCGCGCTGCAGCGCCGCGTCAAGGGCCTGGGGCCGGCCACCGCCCGGCGCCTCTCTCAGGCCGGCCTGCGCGTCAACGGCGTGGCCTACTGATCCCAGCCGAAAAAGCGCCGCACCTCGTCGCGCCGCGCCATCGTGTCGGCCTCGCCCAGCGCGATCAGCTCGCGCGTGTAGTCGGCCTCGAACAGCAGGTAGCTGGCCAGCGCCGCGCCGCTGGTGGCGCCTGCGGCCCCGGACACGCCCAGCCCGCGCAGCAGCGCGCGCACCATCGGCGGCAGCGCGTTCAGGTGGCGCGCGGCCAGGTCGTCCAGGCGCTGGCTGGGCGCGATCACCAGCAGCTCCACCGGCCGCAGGCTGCTGGCCGCGCGGGCCTCGGCGGACATCAGCGACAGCGTGCGGTTGATGCGCTGCAGCCGCTCAATGTCCACCGCCAGCGTGTCCAGGAAGATGCTGGACAGCGCATGGCCGCCGATCTGCGCCAGCGTGGGGTAGCCGGGGTCGACATGGCGCTGGCCCGGCGGCTCGTGCATGCGCCCGGCCCCCACCACCAGCACCCGCTGCGCGCCCAGGTGGATGGCCGGTGAAATCGGCGCGGCCTGGCGCATCGAACCGTCGCCGAACCACTCGGGCATGCCGTCGATCGACAGCAGCCGGGCCGGAAACACGAAGGGAATGGCCGACGAGGCCATCAGGTGGTCGAGGCCCAGGCGCTGGCGCACCGCCAGGCGCTGCGAGCGCACCCAGGGCTGGGCCTGGTGGGCGGCCTCGTAAAAGGTGACGTGCTGGCCCGAGCTGTAGCTCGAGGCGCTCAGCGCCAGCGCCTGCAGGTGGCCTGCAGCGATCAGTTGCGGCAGGCGGTCCAGCTGCGCATGGCGCTCCAGCAGGTCGGCCAGTGGGGCGTTGTTCAGCAGCGAGCGCGGTTTCTGGCGCCGCCAGCGCGCCAGCATCCAGCCGATCGACAGCATCTTCAGCCAGCCCGCACCGCTGCGGATCACGCCCAGCGCATCGGCGCGGTAGACCTGCTCGGCGTGGAAGTCGTGCCAGACCGCGTGCATGCGCGCCACGGTGGCATCGAAGTCATCGGCGCCCGCCGCCAGCACCGCGGCATTGATGGCACCGGCCGAGGTCCCGGTGATCACCGGAAACGGTGTCGGGGTGCCCGCCAGACCCGCCTCGGCGCGCAGCCGCTGCAAGGCCACGAACACGCCCACCTGGTAGGCCGCACGGGCACCGCCGCCGGTGAGCACCAGGCCCGTGACAGGGAGCGCGCTTGCGGACATGGGGCGAGTCTATGTCCGCCCCACACCCCTCGGTGACGACGAAAAGACCGGTGTCGACCGATCAGTCGTGGCCGTGACCGCGGCCGCGGCCATGTTCGCCGTGGCCATGGTCACCACCGCGGCCGCGCGGGTGGTAGACCGGCGCCGGGGCCACATGGCGGCGGTACCAGTCCTCGCGGACAAAGTACACCGGCACGCCGCAGGCGCGGTAGCGGCCGCAGTGCTTGGACCAGTTGCGCTGATGGCCAGGCGGCACCCACAGGTAGACCGGCTGCGGGGGCGCCGAGTAGACCGGCACCGGTCGCACCAGCACCGGCTGCTGGACGATGACATCCGGCTGCGGGAAGCGGCCGATGTCAATGCGCCCGTAGACGCCTGGCTGACTGATCCCGATCGACACCCCGACCTCGGTGGCCTGGGCGGGAGATCCCACCAGGGCGGCCAGCAGGCCGGCAGTGCCCATCACGAGCAGGGGAGTCAGCTTCTTCATGTGCGGTTCGAAATCGAGTGGCGACGAGATGACAACGTGGCGGGCCGGTCGCTGGTTGTCAGCGCTGGGTGGCAAGCCGTCAGCAAATGTGAACCCGGGCTCAACGACCCTCGTCATAGGCGATGCGCGCCTGCCCCTCGGCCGCCAGCGCGCGCCAGGCCGCCAGCGCCTCGTCGGCCGGCCAGAAACGGCCGGCATCGCCCAGGTCGATCTCGCCGCTGGCGCGGTCACCGGTGATGCGCAGGCGCACCGGCAGGCCCTGGCGCGTCTCGCCCTGCTCGTCGCTGACCACCTTGGGCGGGTGCAGGCGCAGCAGCTCGGTGATGCGCGGCAGCGCCGCGGTGCTGCCGCCGCGCAACTCCACCCACATCTGCCGGCCATGTCGGGCCCGGGCCGCGGGCAGGCTCCACAGTGCGCTGACATCCAGCCGCAGGCCGCCGCTGAAGCGGTCGGGCTTGACGCGGCCCTGCACGATCAACAGCTCATCGTCACGCAGCAGGTCCTTGTTGGCGTCCAGCAGCTCCTCGCCGGCCACCGCCTCGATCGGCTCGCTCTTGTCGTCCAGCTTGAAGATGCCCACGCGGCCGCGCTGGCCGTTGATGATGCGCAGGTCGCTGACGATGCCGGCCAGCAGCTGCGGATCGCGCGAATCGATCAGGTCGGCCACCCGGCGCTTGACGAAGCGGCGCACCTCGGCCTCGTCCTGGTCGAACAGGTGGCCCGACAGGTAAAAGCCCAGCGCGGTCTTCTCCAGCGACAGCTTCTCGCGCACCGTCCAGGGCTCGGCCACCACCAGCGGCGGCTCCTGGGTGTGGCTGCCGTGGCCGTCGCCATCGTCGAAGTCGAACAGGCCGCCCTGGTTGGCGTTGGCCTGCTGGGTTTCGGCCCAGTCGAAGGCCAGCGACACGCTGGCCAGCGCCGCTGCACGATCCGGGTGTTGCTCGTCAAACGCGCCGGCCTTGATCAGCGCCTCGACCACGCGCTTGTTGACGCGGCCCTTGTCCACGCGCTGGCAGAAGTCGAACAGGCTGCCAAACGGCCCGCCCTCCTGGCGCGCCGCCACAATGGCCTCGATCGCGCCCTGGCCGGTGCCCTTGATCGCGCCCAGGCCGTAGCGGATGGCCTTGCGGCCCTCGGGGCCCGGCAGCGGCTCGAAGCGGTAGACGCCGCGGTTGACGCTGGGCGGCTCGAAGCGGATGCCGAAGTTCTTGACCGCGTCGTTCAGCAGCACCTTGAGCTTGTCGGTGTCGCTGATTTCGATCGTCATGTTGGCCGCGAAGAACTCGGCCGTGTAGTGCACCTTGAGCCAGCCGGTGTGGTAGGCCAGCAGCGAGTAGGCCGCGGCGTGCGACTTGTTGAAGCCGTAGCCGGCGAACTTCTCCATCAGGTCGAAGATCTCGTCGGCCTTCTCGGGCTCGATGCCGTTCTTCGCCGCACCGGTGCGGAAGATCAGCCGGTGCTCGGCCATCTCCTCGGCCTTCTTCTTGCCCATCGCGCGGCGCAGCAGGTCGGCGCCGCCCAGGCTGTAGCCGCCCAGCACCTGGGCGGTCTGCATCACCTGCTCCTGGTAGACCATGATCCCGTAGGTCTCGGAGAGCACCGGCTCGACCAGCGGATGCGGGTACTCCACCACCTCCTTGCCGTGCTTGCGCGCCACGAAGCTGGGGATCAGGTCCATCGGGCCCGGCCGGTACAGCGCGTTCAGCGCGATCAGGTCCTCCAGCCGGCTGGGCCGGGCGTCGCGCAGCATGCCCTGCATGCCGCGCGATTCGAACTGGAACACCGCCTCGGTCAGGCCGTCGGAGAAGAGCTTGTAGACCGCCTTGTCGTCCAGCGGCAGGTTCTCGTAGGCAAAGTCCTTCTGGTCCGGGTAGCGGCTGGTGATGAAGTCCTTGGCCAGCTCCAGGATGGTCAGCGTGGCCAGGCCCAGGAAGTCGAACTTCACCAGGCCAATGGCTTCGACATCGTCCTTGTCGTACTGGCTGACCGCGCTGTCGCTGCCGGGCTGCTGGTAGAGGGGGCAGAAATCGGTGATCTTGCCCGGCGCAATCAGCACGCCACCGGCGTGCATGCCGATGTTGCGCACCATGCCCTCGACATTGGCGGCCAGGCGCAGCAGCTCGGCCACCTCCTCGTCGTTCTTCTCGCGCTCCTCCAGCTCGGGCGCTTCCAGGCGTGCGTAGATCACGCCCTTGTCGGGCTCGGGCGGCACCTTGGCCAGCGTCACCGTCTTGCCCGGTGGCGCCGGGATCAGCTTGGCGATGCTGTCCACATGGCCGAAGCCCATGCCCAGCACGCGGCCGATATCGCGCAGCGCCGCCTTGGCGGCCATGGTGCCGAAGGTGGCGATCTGGCTGACCGCCGGCCGGCCGTACTTCTCCTTGACGTACTCGATCACCCGGTCGCGGTTGCCCTGGCAGAAGTCGACGTCGAAGTCGGGCATCGACACCCGCTCGGGGTTCAGGAAGCGCTCGAACAGCAGCTTGTACTGCAGCGGGTCCAGGTCGGTGATGAACAGCACATAGGCCACCAGCGAGCCCGCGCCCGAGCCCCGACCCGGCCCCACTGGGCAGCCGTTGGCCTTGGCCCACTTGATGAAGTCCGAGACGATCAGGAAGTAGCCCGGGAAACCCATCTTCAGGATGGTGCCCAGCTCGAACTCCAGCCGCTCCACATAGCGCGGCCGCTCGGCCTCGCGCTGCGCCGGGTCGGGGAAGAGCTGCTGCAGCCGCTTCTCCAGGCCGTTGTAGCTTTCCTCGCGGAAGAACTGCTCGATCGGCATGTGGCTGCCGTCGGGCAGCTCGGGCGTGGGGAAATCGGGCAGCTGCGGTTTGCCCAGCACCAGGCTCAGGCTGCAGCGCTGGGCGATCTTCAGCGTGTTGGCCAGCGCGCTGGGCACATCGGCGAACAGCGCTTCCATCTCGGCCTGCGACTTCAGGTACTGGTCGCGGGTGAAGCGCTTGACGCGCTTGGGGTTGGCCAGGGTCTCGCCCTCGGCCACGCAGACGCGGGCCTCGTGGGCCTCGAAGTCATCCGGGCTGAGGAACTGCACCGGGTGCGTGGCCACCACCGGCAGGTTCAGCTCGGCAGCCAGCGGCACGGTGGCGCGCACCAGCGGCTCATGGCTGGGGATGCCGGCGCGCTGCAGCTCGAGGTAGAAGCGGCGCGGAAACAACTCGGCCAGCTCGCGCGCCACCGCAGCGGCGCGCGCGGTGTCGCCCTGCAGCAGCGCCTGGCCCACCGCGCCATGCTCGAAGCCCGATAGGCAGATCAGCCCCTGGTGCAGCTCGCGCAGATCGCTCCAGGCCACCCAGGCCTGGGCGCGCTGCACATGCTGGGTCCAGGCCCGGGCCAGCAGCTCGGACAGATTGAGGTAGCCCTGCTTGTCCTGCACCAGCAGCAGCAAGCGCGTGGCCTGGGTGCGGTCGCCGGCATCAGGCAGCGGCTCGACCCAGACATCGGCGCCCAGGATGGGCTTGACGCCCTTGCCGCGGCAGGCCTTGTAGAACTTGACCCCGCCAAACAGGTTGGCCAGATCGGTGATGGCCATCGCCACCTGCCCATCGCCCTTGGCCGCCGCCGCCGCATCGTCGATCCGCAGGGTGCCATCGACGACGGAGAACTCGGTGTGGGTGCGCAGGTGGACAAAAGGCATCACGGCATTCTACGAAGGGCCGGCCACCCGACCGGCCCTGCGCAGCGCCCGCTTCAGGGACAGGTCTGCAGCGGAATATCGGCCGCGCTGCCGGTGCCGGCCACCTGGTCCGCCGTCAGCGTCAGGCACACCGGCAGCGATTCGACGCCCGCCGCGCTCACCACCAGGCTCACCAGGCCGGACGGCGTGCCGGTCCTCAGCGTGAAGCGGGTGCTGGTGATCTTGCGCAGCTGCACGTCGGTGCTCTTCCAGTTGAACGTGCGGCCATACCAGACGGCGCTGGCGCCAGGCTGGCCAAAGCGCACGATCGGGTAGTTCTCGTCCGACTCGGCGTCGTCACCATAGGTGCTGCCGGCGTTGATGCCGGTCAGCTGCCGACCGCTCAGCGTGAAGCGGCCCTTGCCGTCGTAGCGCACGGCCTCGACCGTGGGCCGGGCCTTGTCGGGCGGCGCGCCGTCGGCGGTGTAGATCCAGACGTCCTTGCCGCCCCTGGTGAACATCACCTGGCCGGTGGGCAGCACCAGCATGCGGTGTACGAAGGCCGGGCCATCCAGTGCCACGGGCACTGTCGGGCTCATCGGTCGGATGGTGTTGCGTGCCGGGTTGTACTCGAAGAGCTGGGTCGGGCCCGAGAACGCCGTGCCCGTGGACGGACTGGCATCGGCGGCCAGCATCACGCGGCCGTTGGGCAGGGCCGCGGCCGGCGCGTCGACCGCGCCGAACAGGCCCTGGGCCCCGCTGGGCAGCGTGCCGATGATGTCAGGGCCAGCCGACCAGGTGTTGCTGCCCACGTCGTACAACGCGGTGTGGCCGGTGGCGCCGATGGTGATCACACGGCCGCCCTTGTCGCGGCTGCGCAGCGCCAGCGCGCCGCCGATCTCGTAGCCCATGGCGGGGCTGCTGAGCTGCGGGATGCTGCCAGCGGCCGTGCCGTCCGACGGGCTGCGGCCGCTCCACACGCCGGTCTTGGGGTCGTAGACCTCGGCATAGCCGCCGCCGGTGGCGATGCTGCGGAACAGGTCGTAGACCAGCACCTGGCCGCCGGGCAGCTTGACATAGGTTTCTTCGTCGCTGCTGTCGTCGTAGGCCTTGTCGGCGGCGCGGGTCCAGCTGTTGCTGGCGATGTCGTACAGGTAGCTGCTGCGGCCGAACAGCGAGCCCGCCAGGATGCGGTCCTTGTCGAGCAGCATGGTCGGCACGTCGCCGAAGTTGCTCTCGGGGTGCGGGGCGATCGGCGTCCAGACATTGTTCAGCGTGTCGTACCACTCGCCGGTGTTGGTCCAGTTGGCGTCCAGGTTGGGGCCGCTGTACTCGCCGCCCAGCACCCAGACGTCGCCGCTGCGCAGCACATGGCTGGCAAAGTACAGGCGGTTGGTGCCCATGCCAGCCACCTGGGTCCAGCGGCCGTTGGCGTAGTTGCCGTTGGCGTCCGGTGTCAGCTTGAGCCAGATATTGCCCGGCATGTCATAGGAATGGGCCAGCACGGTGCCGTCTGTCAGCAGCAGCATGGTCTCGACGCTGGCGGGCGGCCTGCGCGCCATGGTGGTCCAGCCGGCCGCTGCGGCGGCCAGCGGCGCAGTGGCCAGGCAAGCCAGCGTGAACGCGGTGGCCAGGGTCTTCGGTGTCTTCAAGATGGGCATGGGTTGGGCTCTCCTCGTGGGGCTTGAGTGTCGCAAGATGTAACCACGCCCTGGACCCACCCCCCACGTTTGCCGTCCGCCAGATGTCACGGTCGCACAGCCCAGGGGGCCCCACCCCGGTGCCCGCGGCCTCCTAGAATCGGGCGATGTTGTCGGTCCTGCTGCGCGCCTTCGGTATCCTGCTGATGCTGACCGCTGTGGCGCTGCCGCTGGCGCGGGCGCCCGACCGCTCGCCGGAATCGCTGGTGGCCCGCTGGGCGCCGCGCCCCTCCGAGCTGGTGGAGGTGGGTGGCCTGATGGTCCACCTGCGCGACGAAGGCCCCCGCAACGACCCCACGCCGCTGCTGTTCATCCACGGCCTGGGCTCCAGCCTGCACACCTGGGAGGGCTGGGCCAGCGGGCTGCGCGAGCGCCGCCGCGTGATCCGTTTTGACCTGCCCGGCGCCGGCCTGACCGGTCCCTTCGCCGAGGGCCAGCCTGCCGACTACCGCAGCGAGGCGCTGGCGCGCTTCACGCTGCAGTTGATGGATCGGCTGCAACTCAAGCAGGTGATGCTGGTGGGCCATTCACTGGGTGGCGAGGTGGCCTGGCAGCTGGCCAGCCGTTCACCGGAGCGGGTCAGCCGCCTGGTGCTGCTGGATGCCACCGGCCTGGCGATCGAGCCGCTGGAGGTGCCGCCCGGCCTGCGCCTGGCCAGCGTGCCGGTGCTGGGCTGGCTGGGCCAGTCACTGCTGCCGCGCGGCGTGGTGGCGGCCACGCTGGAGGCGGTCTACGCCGATCCGCGGCGCCTGACGCCTGAGGTGGTCGACCGCCATTTCGAGCTGCTGCTGCGCGAGGGCAACCGCCAGGCGCTGCGCCTGGCCTTGCAGCAACAGCAGCCGGGCCGCGATGTCGAGCGCCTGAACAGCCTGCGCCTGCCCACGCTGTTGCTGTGGGGCGAGAAGGACCGCGTGGTGCCCCCCGCCGCCGGCGCCGAGTTCGCCCGGCGCATCCCCGGCGCCCGGTTCCAGGTGCTGGCCGGCTTGGGCCATGCGCCTCAGGAAGAGCTGCCAGCGCGCAGCCTGGGCGCGCTGCAGGCCTTTTTGCCGCCGCGCTGACGCATAAGGCCCCGGCCGCGGCAGCGGCAGCGGAATCTGCCCGGCCTTGCCCCGCCTATTCCGCCCCATGGCCCGGGGCCGCTCTGACTAGCATCGGCTGGAGACCTCTACCGTGTCCCAGCCATGTCCGCGACCACCCTGACTGCCCCTGTTGCCTCCCCGGCGGAGGCCGACTTCACGCGCCTGCGCAGCGGCGCCTGCCCGCTGGCCGAGCTGCTGGAGCGCACCGCCGCCTGGCAGGCCCGGGGCGACGACGACACCGCGATCCGCCTGTACGCCGAGTGGCTGGCCCACACCGACTCGCCCTTCCGCCATGTGGCGCTGTTCAACCAGGGCACGCTGCTGGCCGCCCGCCAGCGCGACCCGGAGGCCGAAGCCGCCTACCGCGAGGCCCTGGCCCTGCTGCCCGCCTTTTCCCAAGCCCGGCTGAACCTGGGCCACGCGCTGGAGCGCCGCGGCGACACCGACGGCGCCCTGGCCGAATGGGCCCGCGTGGTGGCCGACACCCGCCCCCTGCCCGACGACGCCCGCCCCGAGCAGCGCGAGCTGTGCCTGCACGCGCTGAACAACCTGGCCCGCCTGAACGAGCAGCTGCGCCGCTTCGACGTGGCCGAGGCGCACATGGTCGACAGCCTCACGATCAAGCCCGACCAGTTCGACGTCATCCAGCACTACGTGCACATCCGCCAGAAGCAGTGCGAGTGGCCGCTGTACCGCACCGTGGGCGAGGTCACGCCCAACCAGCTGCTGCTGGGCACCTCGGCGCTGGCCATGCTCAGCGTCAGCGACGACCCGGCGCGCCAGTTGATGGCCGCGCTGCGCTTCGTGCAGGAGAAGCTGCCCAGGACCAACCACCCCCCGCTGCACACCAGCGGCCCGCGGCGCGAGGGCCGCATCCGCATCGGCTACCTGTCGGGCGACCTGGCGATGCACGCGGTGGGCCTGCTCACCGCCGAGCTCTTCGAGCTGCACGACCGCAGCCGCTTCGAGACCTTTGCCTTCTGCTGGAGCCGGGAAGACGGCAGCCCGCTGCGCGAGCGCCTGCTGAAGTCCTTTGAACACGTCTACCGCATCGGCCAGATGGACGACACGCTGGCCGCGCGGCTGATTGCCGGCCTGGGCATCGACGTATTGATCGACCTGCAAGGCCTGACCAATGGCGCTCGCCCGGCCATCCTGGCGCTGCGCCCGGCGCCGGTGCAGGTGAGCTACCTCGGGTTTCCGGGCACCTGCGCCATCCCCGGCGTGGACTGGATCATTGCCGACCGCTTTGTCATGCCCGAGGCGCTGCTGCCCTTCCACACCGAGCGGCCGATCTACCTGCCGGTGTGCTACCAGGTGAGCGACCGCCAGCGCCCGGTGGGCGCGCTGCCCACGCGGGCCCAATACGGCCTGCCCGAAGACGGCTTCGTCTACTGCAGCTTCAACAACAACTTCAAGTTCACCGAAGAGGTCTTCGACAGCTGGATGCGCACCCTGGCCGCCGTGCCCGGCAGCGTGCTGTGGCTGCTGGCCGACAACGACTGGACCCGCGCCAACCTGCTGGCCCGCGCCGCGCAGCACGGCATTGCGCCGGAGCGCCTGGTGTTCGCCCCCCGCGTGGCGCCGCGCGACTACCTGGCCCGCTTCGCGCTGGCCGACCTGATGCTGGACACCTTCCCCTACAACGCCGGCACCACCGCCAGCGATGCGCTGTGGATGGGCCTGCCCATCGTCACGCTGGCCGGCCGCAGCTACATCTCGCGCATGGCCGGCAGCCTGCTCACCGCAGTGGGCCTGCCCGAGCTGATCACCGAGACCCTGGCCGACTACGAGCGCCTGGCCATCGCCATCGGCCGCTCGCCCGGCCGTGCCCGTTCGTACCGCCGCTACCTGGAGCGCGACGGCCGCCAGTCGCCGCTGTTCGACATGCCCGAGCGCGTGCGCGAGCTCGAAGACGCGCTGGCCGAGCTGGCGCTGACGTCACGCCAAGCCGCCTGATCCGCTTCTCGTGAGCACCGCCACCGCCGCCGCTGCCCCCACCGCCGCCCCGAAACGGGTGGCGATGGAGCACGACGCCCTGCTGCAATCGCTGGTCTGGCTGACGCGGCACCACGGCCGCGAGCGCTCGGCCAGCGCGCTGCTGGTGGGCGTGCCGGTGGACGGCCACGCCCTCACGCCCGCGCAGGCGCTGCGCGCCCTCACGCAAGCGGGCTACCGCACCGGCCTGCTGCCGCGCCCGCTGGCCGACATCAGCCCGCTGCTGTTCCCGGTGGTGGCGCTGATGCGCGACGACGACGCCTGCATCCTGCGCCGGCGCATTGAATCGCCGCAGCACGGCGGCCGCTCGTACGAGATCGTGCTGCCCGCCGCCGGCGGTGCCACGCTGATCGTGGGTGAGCAGGAGCTGTCGCAGGAGTACCTGGGCCATGTGATCGCCGCCACGCCGCAGCTGCCGGTAGTGCACGACGAGGACGACAACGGCCTGCTGGGCCACGGCGGCCACTGGCTGTGGGGCACGCTGCGGCGCTTCGTGCCCTACTACCGCGCCGCCCTGCTGGCCGCACTGATCAGCAACGTGATGATGCTGGTCACCGGCCTGGTCAGCTCGGTGGTGTTCGACAAGGTGATCCCGCAGCAGGCCTTCGTCACGCTGTGGACGTTGGCCGCCGGCGCCGTGCTGGCGCTGGGGCTGGACCTGGCGGCGCGGCAGATCCGCGCCCACCTGATCGACGTGTCGGGCCGCAAGGCCGACCTGATCATCGGCTCGCTGCTGTTCCGCCAGACGCTGGGCGTGCGCATGGAGCACCGGCCCGTGTCGGCCGGCGCCTACGCCCACCACCTGGCGCAGATCGAGACCGTGCGCGACTTCTTCGCGTCGGCCACGCTGGCCACGCTGTCCGACCTGCCCTTCATTGCCCTGTTCATGGCCATGACCTTCATCGTCGGCGGCCCGCTGGGCTGGGTGCTGGCCGGCGCGGTGCCGCTGATCCTGGCCGTGGTGCTGGTGATGCAGGGCTCGTTGCGGCGCGCGATGAACTCGGGCCTGCGCCACCAGACCGACCTGCAGGGCGTGCTGGTGGAGGCCGTGGATGGGCTGGAGGACCTGAAGGCCAGCGGCGCCCAGGGCCGCTTTCTGCGCCGCTATGAAGACGCCACCGCGCTGGCGGCCGAGTCGGCGCTGCGCGCCCGCTCGGTCAGTGCCTGGAGCAACAACCTCAGCGGCAGCGCGCAGCAGCTGGTGACGGTGGTGATGCTGGTCTGGGGCGTGTACCTGATCCATGATGGCGTGATCACCGCCGGTGCGCTGATCGGCGCCGTGATGTTTGCCGGCCGCGCCGTGGCGCCGCTGGGCAGCGTGGTGGCGCTGGCCAACCGCTACCAGGGCGCCCGCGCCGCGCTGACCGCGCTGGACCGCCTGATGCGCCTGCCGCTGGAGCGCGACGAGCAGCGCCAGTACGTGGTGCGCCCGCAGCTGCGCGGCGCTCTGGCGCTGCGCCAGGCCAGCTTTGCCTACCCGCCCACCGGCCAGGACCGCCCGCCCAAGGTGCTGTCGGACGTGACGCTGCAGTTCGCCCCGGGCGAGCGCGTGGCCATCCTGGGCCGCATCGGCTCGGGCAAGTCCACCGTGCTGCGCCTGCTGGCCGGCCTGTACCAGCCCACTGACGGCCGGGTGGAGGTGGACGGCATTGACCTGCGCCAGATCGACCCGGTGGACTACCGCGACCAGATCGGCTTCGTGGCCCAGGACCCGCGCCTCTTCGCCGGCACGCTGCGCGACAACGTGCTGCTGGGCCGCTCGCATGCCGACAGCGTGCGCCTGCAGCAGGTGGCCGCGCTGACCGGGCTGGACCGCCTGGTGGCCAGCCACCCGCTGGGCTGGGACCTGCCGGTGGGCGAACGCGGCGCGCTGCTGTCGGGTGGCCAGCGCCAGTTGGTGGCGCTGGCGCGCTGCCTGATCACCACGCCGCGCATCCTGCTGATGGACGAGCCCACCAGCTCGATGGACGCGCAATCGGAAGTGCAGTTCCTGCAACGCCTGGCCGCCTCGGCCGGTGACCGTACGTTGCTGGTGGTGACCCACCGGCCCGCGGTGCTGGAGCTGGTGAACCGCATCGTGGTGGTGGACGCCGGCCGCGTGGTGATGGATGGCCCCAAGGCCGCCGTGCTGGCCGCGCTGTCAGGCGCGCAGAAACCGGCTGCTGCGGCAGCCCCCGCGCGATGAAGCCGCCCGACACCCGCCGCTGGTTCTCGGCACCGCCCGAGCGGCAGCGCCCGGCCGCAGATGCGCCGGTGACCCAGCCGCCCACACTCAAGCACAGCCTGCCGCCCGAGCCCGCGGCGGTGCCCGCCCCGGAGCGCGCCAGCAAGCGCCTGCTGAACGCCGCGCAGCCCGCCGCGTCCCGCCGCACCCGCGCCCCGCTGCGCCCCGGCGACGAAGACTTCCTGCACGCCGTGCGCGCCGCCCAGCAGCTGGAGCCGCGCCGCGCGCCGCGCATCGCGCTGTGGCTGATGGCCGTGACCATCGGCCTGGTCGCGCTGTGGGCCGCCACCACCCGCGTGGAGCAGATCACCCGCGCCGAAGGCCGCGTGATCCCCGAGACCCGCGAGCAGGTCATCTCCAGCCTGGAAGGCGGGCTGCTGGCCGAGCTGCTGGTGCGCGAGGGCGAGGCGGTGCGCGCCGGCCAGCCGCTGCTGCGCATCGACCCCACGCGTGCTGAATCGTCCCAGAACGAAGGCGCCGCGCGCCGTCTGGCGCTGCTGGCCACCACCGCCCGCCTGCAGGCCGAGGTGCAGGGCCGCGAGCCGCGCTTCCCCGATGAGCTGAAGGACCAGCCCCGCCTGGTGGCCATGGAGACCGAGGCCTTCCAGGCCCGCCGCCGCCTGCTGGAGGAAGCCGTGGGCGCCAACCGCCAGAGCATCGCGCTGGTGGGCAAGGAACTGGCGGTGGCCGAGGACATGGCCCAGCGCGGCCTGATGTCCGAGGTGGAGGTGGTGCGCCTGCGCCGCCAGATCAACGACATGCAGCAGCAGATGCTGGAGCGCCGCAACCGCTTCCGCCAGGACGCCAGCACCGAGCTGCTGCGCGTGCAGGGCGAGCTGGCCCAGCTGGACGAGCAGATGGTGGCGCGCGAAGACGCGGTGCGCCGCACCGTGGTGAACTCGCCGGTGGACGGCCTGGTCAAGAACATCCGCCAGCACACGCTGGGCGGCGTGATCTCGCCCGGCGCGCCTATCCTGGAGATCGTGCCGCGCAGCGAACACCTGCTGGTGGAAATGCGCCTGAAGCCCGCCGACGTGGGCTTCGTGCGCATCGGCCAGGCGGCCGAGGTGAAGCTGTCGGCCTACGACTACAACCTGTACGGCGGCCTGAGTGGCACCGTCGAATCGATCAGCCCCGACGCGCTGGGCGAGGCCGAGCGCCCGCCCAACGCGCCCGACGCCACCTGGTTCCGCGCCCTGGTGCGCATCCAGACCAACCACCTGCGCAGCGCCGACCAGGTGCTGCCAGTGATCCCCGGCATGACCGCCACGGTGGAAGTGAACACCGGCGAGCGCACCGTGCTGGAGTTCGTGCTGCGCCCCCTGCTCAAGGCCCGCGAGGCCTTCCGTGAACGATGAGACACGCCCACACGCTTTTGCTTGTTGCCAGCGTGCTGCTGGCGCTGCCCACCCACGCCGAGCCCACCGGCTGCCAGCCGCCCGCCGCGCTGGCCCAACCGGCTGAATCACCGCCGCCACGCCAGAGCCTGGTGCAGTTGCTGGCGCTGGCCGAACAGCGCAGCCAGGCCATCGGCGCCGCCCGACTGCTGACCGAGGCCGCGCAAAGCGACCTGCAGGAAACCCAGGCCGCCAAACAGCCCCAGGCGCAACTGAGCTGGATTGCCGGCGCCACCGGCAGCCGCAGCCAGCTGCTGCCCAGCCGCAGCGATGCGCTGAACCGCCCATCCGTGCAGGTGGGCGCGCCGCTGTGGGACGGTGGCCGCCAGCAGGCGCTGGAAGACTGGCGCACCCAGCTGGCCGAAGCCGCCCGCCAGGGCCAGCTGAACGCCGCCGAGCAACTGCGCGTGCAGGTGGTCAACCTGGCGTTTGACCGCAGCCGCTACCGCCTGCAGGCCCAGGTGTGGCAGCAGTACACCCACAAGGTCTGCACCCTGGTGCAGGCGCTGGAAGACATCGTCGCCCGCGACCGCGGCCGCGCCAGCGAACTGATCCAGGCCCGCAAGCAACTGCAGCAGGTGCAGCTGTCACGCCAGCAGGCACTGAGCGCCATGCAGCTGACCGACACCCGCCTACGCCGCTACGTGGGCGAATACCTGCCCGACGTGCCCAGCCTGGCCGCGCTGATGACCGAACTGCCTGAGTTGCCGCAACTGCACCAGCGCGCCACCGGCGCCGCCGAGGTGCTGCAGCTGGAAGCCCAGCAGCACGCCGCCGAACAACTGGCCAACGCCACCGCCGCCAGCCAGCGCCCACAAGTGAGCTGGGCCGTGCAAGCCAGCCGCGACCTGGCCGGCGACCGCCAAAGCCAATGGCAAGCCGGCGTGACCCTGAGCCTGCCGCTCTTCAACCCCAGCGCCGCCCCCGCGGAGCGCGCCGCCCGCCAACGCGCCGAAGCCGCCCGCCTGCAGCGCGAAGACACCCTGGCCACCCTGCTCAACCGCATCGACCAGGTCCACGGCCAGGCCGAAGCCGCCTTCACCCGCGCCCAGGACGTGGTGCAGGTCCTGCGCGACTCCGAACGCGTGCGCGACGACACCCTGCAGATGTGGCAACAACTGGGCCGCCGCTCCCTCTTCGACGTGATGTCGGCCGAGGGCGACCACTTCAGCCTGCGCCTGGCCTACGTGGACGCACTGCACGATGGGCAGCAGTCGGTGGCGCTGTTGTGGTCGTTGGCGGGTGGGGTGCAGCAGCCGCTGCGTTGAGCGTTGCGAGCAGGGTTGGGGACGCCCAGGCCCATCGATCACAACTAGCGACCCCGTCGGGAGGGTCGTTGACACTCGCCTCCAGGCGACCTCGCCGCATCAACGCAAGTCGCTGCAAACCGGTCGCTCAAGCCCAGGTCGCCGGTCTTTCGCAATCACGCGAGATTTTTTCCTCTCTGCCGCCACGGTGAGGCTACCTGGCCAGCAGTTGCGCCATTGAGGCGACACCGCCCCTCGCTCCAAGCGCCTTCAACGGCGGTCCAAGCGTGGTTGTGCCACTTGGCAAACACTCGGCTGCGCTGCAGAATAGTTTGTAACAGGCGCCAGTTTTCTTCGCTAAATTTAGTACTGGGTGAACATCCGGCAATGCCAGGGAGAAAAACAGATGCGACAGACACTTGCCAGTGGCGATCGTGGCCATCTTATGGCGCAGTGGTCCAATAGTGGCGCAGCCTGCTAATCTCCAAAACACGTTGGCGTCACAATCAAGGCATTCTGACGGCTTAGAGACTGCATGGAACAGCAGCCCTTCTCCAACAAGCACAAGCACCTTGAGTTTGTGCAAGCTGCGATTAATCGAATGGCTGGCAATCTGTTTCTGCTCAAGGGATGGAGCATCACGCTGATTGCCGCGCTCTTCGCGCTGGCCGCGAAGGACGCGAACAAGTCGTACGTTCTCATCGCCTACTTCCCTCTGCTCATCTTCTGGTGCCTTGACGGCTACTTCTTGAGCCAGGAACGACGATTTCGGGCTTTGTACGACCAAGTTCGACAGAAGAGTGAGGTGGACATTGATTTTTCGATGGACACCCGGCCATTCAGCAACGATTCACGCAATTCATGGGCAGGGGCGATCCTTTCCCGTACCCTCATCATCTACTACGCCGGGCTGGCGATTGTCATGCTAGTCCTCATGTTCTTAGTCCGGTGACACTCTAGGGAGATCAATGATGGCACGAAGATGCTTCTATAGCTTTCACTACGAGCCCGACAACTGGCGCGCCTCCACGGTCCGGCAAATTGGTGCAATCGAGGGAAACCAACCCGCGTCTGACAACGACTGGGAGTCGGTCACCGGCGGAGCGAACGCCGAGGAAAAGATAAAGCGATGGATTGCCACGCAGATGCAGGGCCGAACCTGCACGATCGTTCTTGTCGGAACTGGAACGGCGAAGCGCAAGTGGATCAACCACGAGATCATCAAGTCATGGGACGACGGCCTCGGTGTCGTCGGGATCCGTATCCACGGCCTGAAGGACCGGTTCGGCCAGACCTCCACGAGGGGTGAGAACCCGTTCGACCACATAATGCACGGTCCGACGAAGCAGCCTCTTTCGTCGATCGTCAAGTGCTACAACCCGGCCGGCAGTACGAGTCAGGAAAAATATGCCTGGATCGCTCAAAATCTAGCAAATGCTGTTGAAGAGGCGATCCGCATCCGAAACGCAAACTCTTAGAGCGGCGACACCAAAGGAAGGTCTGCAAAAAACCCCGAACGGCGTGCTGATGCTCTGACCAAACCGAATTGTGATGCTGCCGGCCCCCGATTTGCCCGCTCCCGCAAGTTACCTGCCACGATGGAGGCACCGGTATGGCCGTTCCTGGGAGTTGCGGACGCACTCATGCCTGCGCTCCCACCAGTTTGCGCCGCACCGGTCACAGGTTGGGCAGTGCAAGCGGCGCGTGCAGATGTGCAGTGTCCTTAGCAAGTCCGCGGTAGCGCACCTTGACGTGTCCGAATTGGCGCTTGACCACCCGAAACGGGTGTTCGGCGCGGGCCCGGATGCGGGCCCCCAGGTGTCCCAGGTGCTCGATGAGTGCGTCGACTGGCTTGCTCGGATCGAGTGCGCGTCGCTTGACAGGCCGCATGGCAATAGGCCAGTTCACATCTTTCTTTGCATCCGGTCGCTTGGCGGCAGCCTGGTACCCGGCGTCGGCGAAGACCTCTCGGTCAATCTCGCGCAGCAGGCTGTAGGCCTTGACCACATCATTGACCGCACCACTGCTGCCCTTGACGGTGTGGATCAGGTCAGTCTCGATATCTACGCAAATGTGGCACTTCATGCCGAAGTACCACAGCTGGCACTTGCGGCTTCGCTTTTTCGCCGGGTCGTGCTCACCGCTCTTGTTTTTGGTCGAACTCGGCGCGGTGATGAGCGTGGCATGCGACACCGTGCTGCTCTTGAGCATCACGCCCTTGGCGATCAGCAGGTCATTGACGGCCTGCAGGAGCTGAGCGGCCAGTTGGTGCTTCTCCAGCACATGTCGAAACCTCAGGATCGTGCTCTCGTCGGGCAGCCGCTCGTCCCGGCCTTCCAGGCCCGCGAGCTCGCGAAACACCGGCATGTAGTGCAGCGCGTCTTCCATCGCCGGGTCATTCAGCGCGAACCACTGCTGCATGAAGTGAATGCGCAGCATGGACTCGGGCGACAACGGCGGGCGGCCACGCTTGCCTTCAGGGAGATACGGCGACACCAAGGCCACCAGATCGGCCCAAGGCACAACCTTCTCCATCTCGTCCAGGAACCCGCTGCGCCGCGTTCGCTTGGCCGTAACTCCCAGGCCCAGGCTGTGCTGCTTCATGGACCCTATCCAATCAGGGCTTCACGTCGGCGTCAGGCATTGCGAAGCGCGATTTATGCAGACCTTCCCTGGTCAAACTGTGGTAGACGAGGCGCAAACTCATCGGAGCGATTGCATGAGTCCGTATGCAGTCCGGCAAATGAGACCCGTCACCACAGATTCCGCAGCCCTGTAGCCAAGAAACGCTTAGAGTCTTCGACTGGCGACTTAAAATTCCAATCGATTCAGCACATTGCCGTGCTACCGCCGATTCATTCTGAGACCCTCCCTAAGAAAATACTTGCTGCGCGATAATAAATGATACCGCAAAGCGGCAGAAACAGTCTGAATATTCAACGATTCGGCGAAATCCGCCTTCATCTTGCCTAACCCGAATATATTACCGATGCAATTCAATCAACGCCACACCAGTACAGCGATCTTCATTTACGTGAACATTATTCTATTCTCACAAGAGGGCACAGAAAGGCGTTAGATATCATAAAAATAAGCCCATCGGCCAGGAACCACCCAAACGAGCCAACAAACGATATATAACAGACGGAGTTCAAAATGTCAAGAAAATCCATCACCTTACCAAAATTTGTAGGCTCGAGCGAAATGCGCAGACTGTACACCCAACTGGGCGTCACTTACAGCAAAGACCAAAGCGGAAATTTCCATGGAGAATCTAGACCACGATCCCCAAACAAAGACTTCGAAATTGACACCTCACTTGTTGAACTCATCAGCGCCGAACACGCAGCGCAGTTACTAGCCACTATCGACTGGATAAACAAGTCAGAGAACGAAACAAGCAATCATGGAACCATAATCACATCAGAAAACGAATGGCAAGAGCCGCACGTGGCACTGAGACAGCGCGTAAATCCAAGCCTAAAGAAACAAAGAACTCTCATTCCAGCACGAAGAAGAGAGATCCCAAATTTAAACCATAAATCAAATAAAAATAGCCAGGAAGAAAAAATCAAGGAAATCCTCTCAATCGTTAGAGAGATAAGTCAAGAAATATCAAAAGAACTCAGAGCGTACGACATAAGCTTCCTAAACAGAAGCATTATACAAGACTGGGCGATTGAATTTATTGCCGAAACACTTCTAAATGTAGCGCAGCACTCCGAAATTACTGGACGCACAACCAAAGTTTACGCGTACATAGCGGCTACCTATACACCTGCGGCGGAGATTAAGCGAGCAGTACTCTCCCAACCTCTAAATAGCCAGCAAACAGCTGAAATCGACTGGCTAGAGCGCATGAACTCGACAAGCCCAGGATGTATAGAGATTGCAGTGTCAGACATCGGAAACGGCATCCCAAATACTATCATAAAGGCTTACCTAGAAAGCGAAAAAGCGAGAGAACAGCGCAGTCCTCAATGGGAGACTGAAGCAGTAAGTCACGATGACCTCTTGATTTGGGCACTGTCGGCATTTGGAACGCGCAAACGGCAAAATGACTTTCCGACAAAACATGACGCCATCACCTGGAGAGGCCTCTATCGACTATTGCGGAGAACTACAAACTATGATGGAGCAATCAGACTCACATCGGCCGCCGGCGAAGTTGCATGCGTAAAGGATAGAGCGGGATATCGTACTAAGATCAGTAGCGCATTGGCACGTCCACCAAGTCCGGTGACTACTCTCAAAGCAAGTATACCAATTACCCCAAGGCAACCGACGCAAAATTTCCACTCGGTAGCGGTCACGAACCATTGGGGCCCTGCGTCCACCGCGGGAATAATTGAACTACCGCCTGAGGCCAACCTATCAAACATCGAGACTGCAGAGGATATCGAAAAATACCTGGAGAGAATTCGAGCGATTGTTGAAAGAGCAATAACCTCAAAACCTGACGATGATCGCCCCTGGATTATCGTTCACTCCGCCCAAGATGTATTTCCAACCAGAAATATATCTAAATCGATTAGCGAAACAGGGGCCGAATACAAGGACGCCGTCACCGACTTTATTCAGCGAGTAGTTTCCACTACCATAAGCCCGACACACCGGCTTATCCACTATGGACTTCCTGGCAGTGAACTAGATGAAGTACAGGACGCAGTAGCAGAATACTTACAGACATTCGTAAAATCCGTGCACCCGTATCTTGTCGGCTCTTATATGGGGCAGGCAGCAATCTCCTTTGGGTGTAGTTCGAAATTCAGATGGCTGAGCACACATACCGAGAGCAACAAAGTCGACAAGAAGGACCAAGGATCTAACTTATGGTATCGACTTATTTCATACCAACCAGACACCGCAACCTCTATAAGAGCGCCAATCGGCGAATTCGATAGCGAAATCGCATCAATGCTGGCGACGGTGTTTTTAAATAGAAGAGTACGTCATGAAGCTTCGCTCAAGGCAAGAAGCAGTGCGCGAATGTGGTTTTGGAAAAGCAAAGAAAGAAACGGGGAAGCTACTCATGTAGTACGTACAAGGAGCGGCACCGAAACAACTCAGTTTCTGAGTGTCATTGGGTTCTGCGACAGCCACGCATCCTTTCTTTACGGACTGGCCGACGCCTTTCTGACTGCGGTAAAGCAATGGATACTCTCAGCGGACGGACTCTCTCCAACGGTCTTTGTAATTCCCGACACCGAGACCTCGCACTTCTTGCTCAATAGAGTTCGGCGAGCGATTCGCCCGAAGCTCTTCGCTGACGGACGACCGTTTAACCTTGTGTTCCCCGACGCAGTCGAAGCAAAAACGTTCAATACGAGAACGGTCAGATGCATGATATTCGCGGACTTTCGCGATAGTGGTGATAGCGCTCGACGCAGAAAAACCGAAGTTGAACTGATATTGGCACCCGAAACAGAAGCAGCATTTCGTCTATTTGTCGCAATTGATAGTGATAAAAATTCGAAGAAGGCAGATCCAAACACCTCAGATATGGAAGCGGTGCACTATTTCGCAAGATATAGGTATTTAGATGCCGGCATTCCAAGCTCGAACTCCATAGTATTGTCAATTGATCCAGTAACCAATGAACCATTCAGCCCCGAGCAAACTGAGTCATCTAATCTACTGACTTCGATATCTTGGCGAGCTACTGAGTCGGAGGAATTATTTGATCTATCAGGCACCACCTTCATTCATGGAATCGAAAACATTGGAGGTAGAGTATCGACAATCCGATGGCCAGTGAAGGCAAACCTCAAGAATGAAAATGTATCGACCAAGATACTAAGACACATCGAGGCCTTTCTTGCCTCCAATGAAACTCCGACTTCTATATGTTTGTGCTTCCGGCAAGAGTCGTTTGTTGATGGCGCCCTATCTTCTGTCGTAGATGGCCTAACTGAGTGGATTTCGTCCCCACTGCGTGCAAGTCCTTGCACGCTCTGGACCGCCGCGGTATATACAGAGATCTTTCATGGGCGACAGAATTTGGGGCAGGCGGTTCACCAGGCTTTGAGAACAGCGACGCTGCATACGTCAAACCTCAAACAATGGGAACTGCCGTGGGGCGCTGAGGGTAGCGAGACTTCAAGTAAAGTCGAGTATTCCCATATCATCTATATTGACAATTCAGCGGTTACAGGGCGTGCAATCCAGGAATTCTTACTATCGATGCGATCGTTGCCCCAGTATGACATTGGCCCGCCTAAAAGGATCCTTCTGTTCCCGATCGTTACCAGGCTTAGCCCGATTGAAGAAGGGCTACTTAGGTCCATCTCGTTGACCAATTATCCTGGAATGTTGCCACGCAGTTCCCACCCCTCCATTTTAATAGACTTTCGGTCCCTCGTCCAACTTAGAATTAGGAGTTACGCATCCGTCAAGGAGCTGCCACTCTATACAGAACTGCGTCGCGTATTGTCGACTGCCGAGTCTGCATCTGAACCCGAATTCCGTCAGATTTCGGACTCCATACGCTCAGTGATAACAAGTTTAGATTCTGCCCCTATTATTGGCGGTCAGGCTTTGCATTTTGGAAGCGTACTTGGTCTGGCGCCTACAGATAGTTCCATCTACCGCTGTCTTTCACTTCACGCGGTTGAGTTCCGTCAACTTCTATCGCTACTTCAGCAAGGAGTTCCGTGCACCTTCGCCGCACTCGCATCAATTGACCATCTCAGAAGTGTTGGAGACACGGGTCTACTAAACATCTTAGCATTTGAACCAGACCTATTAACTGCGGACCCACTGATGTATGAGATGCTAGGAGCGATGAGAAAGTACGCAGTACATACCGCACTCAATTCGACGGATCACGTGCTAGTTACTAACGCGGTATGGGTTTTAGGACATTTGCCTAGCGGCCTAGCTTCACTTTTGAGAGCTGATACCGGAAAGCTATTTGTTGACAATCTTACACAGAGGGTGTTTGTTTATCTTTCATTGTATGCCTTGGATCCGCATGAATTGAGTCGCGTTTGCAAGGCACTATTGATAAAGAGGGAGCGATCTGAGATCGAAGGTTGGCTATTGAGTCATGGCCTTCCGCTTCTTCTCTCGAGCGACAGCGAACGACGGCTGAGTTACGTTGAAGTCAACACTGAGTCCAAGGCTAGAGAGCTGATACTGTGTTATCTGCGTGAGGGACGAAGTGATCATATGGGACCAATGGCAGAGAACTGGAGGCGCGCAAAGGAGATGTTCGATTCGTTAGCTTATAAATCAAGACTACCTAATCTTCCAGCTAGTACATTTGAAGCTTATGTAGATGCTGTGGAGAGCTGGGTTTTTCAGATGTCTATACCTGTGCAACGCTCGCTTGAGTTCCTAATCGGTCGTACTCGAAGTGAACTAAGGAGCAAGCTTGAACAGGAGAGAAGGCAGGCTACCGAGGCGCTGGAGAATCTCAGACTTTGCATGCTCTCATTACTTGGAGGAAGTGGTCACATTAACAATATTATTTCAGCCTGGAGGAACCTTACCCTGCTCACCTTAGCTGGCACCACCGAGAAGATCTACACCCGAACGGATGCGCTTACAACCATAAACTCTAGTACAAGTCGAACCTATAGGTCGCCAAGAGTGAATGCTACCACTTTTGCACTGACGCAATTTGTGAACACACCATTGCTAATCCTGGCGTCAGAGCTAATAAAGGGCTGCGACATGAATTCTGACGTGGATCTACATTACGATTGCTTTTGCGATGGAGGAGACTCTGTTTCTGTAACCAGTAAGTTGGTTGATCTATCAGCAGACAAGGTCATAGTGAGGGCAATGTGGTTTACTAGGAAGAAATTGCCGTTATTATGGGGGGCTAAATCCCTTGATTTCAGAAAAGTTTCATCCATACTCGCGGACAATCTGCTCAGATATTCTAATCCATCTGCCCGCTTGAAAATTACGATGGCAATGCGTGAAGTGGACGGCGAGCACAGAGTGAACATCGAGATTATATCCCTAAGTAAAATCAACTTCACTCCAAACAACGGACTTGGGCGGGAGGCAATATTAAATATCGCCAAGAAGAACTCTTGGGAGTTCAAAGATGGACCAATCGAGTTTCTACCAAACTATTATCGCTCCGTCATAGATTTAAAGGTCGATCTGATTGATCTCTAACGACGGCCTGAAAAAGTCTGCTTAGGCCGTGCTTGGCACGGAAGTTATTGAGCCGGCATCAAAGTGTTGAACTCAAGCCGCATACCGAACCGGCTCATGCTCGAAGTAGCTCTTGATCCGCTCGGGCTGCCTCTGCACGCTGCGCAGGTGGCGCGCCGCGGCCTTCACAA
>NZ_JAGQDE010000003.1 GCF_018069755.1 Ideonella aquatica
CAGCGAGGGCGGTCGGCTGCGCCGACTCCCCTGCGCTGCTCGAACTGCAGGGCGGCCCCCAAACTCGCTCCGCTCGCCTGCGGCTCGCTGTGCTCAGACAATGTGGGCCAAGTCAGAAAGACTTGCCCTGCAGTCCTGCGCTGCTCGGCGCCCTCCAATGGCCGGCTCTGCCTGCCTGCCCAGCCCTTGGCGGCACGGTTGGGGTAGCGCGATGGCCCCGAAGCGGCCTACGGCCGCTCCGGGCAGGTTGCCGACCTCAACCATGAGCCGCCGGGGGGAATGGGACAATCGGGGCATGAGCGATACCCTGACACTGATTCGCCCCGATGACTGGCACCTGCATGTGCGCGATGGCGCGCCGATGCAGGCGGTTGTGCCCTATACCGCACGGCAGTTCGGTCGCGCGATCATCATGCCCAATCTGCGTCCGCCGGTGACCACGGCGGCGCAGGCGGTGGCCTACCGTGAACGCATCCAGGCGGCGGTGCCGGCGGGCGTGGACTTCACGCCGCTGATGACGCTGTACCTGACCGACAACACGCCGCCCGACGAGATCCGACGCGCCAAGGACGCGGGCGTGGTGGCGCTCAAGCTGTACCCGGCGGGTGCCACCACCAACAGCGATGCCGGTGTCACCGAGCTGCGCAAGACCTACGCCACGCTCGAGGCCATGCAGCGCGAGGGCCTGCTGCTGCTGGTGCATGGCGAGGTGACCGATCCAGCGATCGACCTGTTCGACCGTGAAGCCGTGTTCATCGAGCAGGTGATGCAGCCGCTGCGCCGCGACTTTCCCGAGTTGAAGGTGGTGTTCGAGCACATCACCACGCAGGAGGCCGCGCAGTATGTGGCGGCTGCCGGTGCGCACACGGCAGCCACGATCACCGCGCACCACCTGCTCTACAACCGCAACGCGATCTTCCAGGGGGGCTTGAGGCCGCACTATTACTGCCTGCCGGTGCTCAAGCGCGAGGTGCATCGCCAGGCCCTGGTGGCGGCGGCCACCAGCGGGTCAGACCGCTTCTTCCTGGGCACTGACAGTGCGCCGCACGCGTCGGTGATGAAGGAGGCGTCGGTGTGTGGCGCGGGGTGCTTCACCGCGCTGAGCGCGCTGGAGCTGTATGCCGAGGCCTTCGATGCTGCAGGCGCCCTGGACAAGCTCGAGGGCTTTGCCAGCCGCCACGGTCCGGCGTTCTACGGCCTGCCCGTCAACACCGGAACCGTCACGCTGCGTCGCGACGCGCTGACGCTGCCCGAGTCCGTGCCCTTCGGCGACGCGCAGCTCAAGCCGCTGCGCGGCGGCGAGACCCTGGCCTGGCGCCAGATCGACTGACGCGCCCCGCCAGGCGGGGTCGGGCCAGGCCCACCGCCAGGGAGGCGCCTCCAGCGCCTCCCCGCCGTGCATCACTGGGTCACGTAGACGTTGTCGAAGATGCCGACGATGCCGCCCTTGATGCGCTGGGTGAGGCAGTTCTGGATCTCGTTGCGCAGCGACACGTTGGCAAACACCGCGACCGGCGCCACGCTGTCGTCCTGGGTGTAGGTGATGGTCGCCGTGATCGCGCCGTCACGGGTATAGGTGAAGGTGTTGGTCTTCTTGTCCCACGCGAACTGCAGGCGCATCGGCGTGCCCGGCGTCACGCTGCCCAGCGAGACCACCAGCGGCACGCCCGGCAGCGCGGCGCTGGCCGAGCAGTCGGCGACGGTGCACTGCGACAGCACGCCCTGAACCTGCAGCACGCCCGGCGCGTCGACCGAGTTGCTGGTGCGGCGCGCGCGCACCTGCGCCAGCACGTCGCCGGTGCGATCACCCGGGACCGGGCCGCCCGGACGGATGTTGAAGAACGAGCCGAGCAGGCGGGCCGAGGAGATGCCGACCGAGGTGTTGGCGGCGCAGCTCTCGTCCTGCTTGATGTCGTCGATGGTCAGATCCGCCCGCAGGCCCTTGACCGGCGCGAGGATGGGCACGCTCATGTTCCACGACTCCATCGTCAGCCCGGTGTCCGACAAGGTGTTGCCGTACAGGAAGCGGCCCAGCGTCAGCTTGTTGCCGTCGATGTAGCGCGCGGCTTCGCTCTCGCTCCACTTGACGCGGTCGATGCCGGTGGTGACGTTGAAGTCGTCGTACTTGACGGGGGCAGCGTGGGCGGTCAGTGCCAGCAGGCTGGCAACGGCGGCGGGGATCAGGCGAATCTTCATGGGACGGCTCCGGAGCGTGTGGGTGTGGTTGTGGTGAGAGGCGCTTGCGCCACCGCCTCGATTGTGGGCAGCCTCGCATGCGGTGCCCAGTATCGGCACGGCGCAGCCCCCTAGAACGCCAGACGGCCCGGCGTGAAGCGTGTCACGACCGGGCCGTTGGCGTGCCGGAGGTGGGGCTCAGTGCACGATGCCGTAGTTGTCGAACTGCGCGCCGATGCCGGCCTTGGCACGGCCGGCCATGCAGTTGGCCACCTCGGCTCGCGCCGTCAGGCTGTTGAACGGACGGGCCGGCGTGCCGGTGATCGTCACCGTGTAGGGCACGGCCAGTGGCGTGCCACCGTCGCGGATGAACAGGAACTGGTTGTTCGCCGCATCCCACTCGATCTGCAGCGTGACCTTGTCACCGACGTTGGCGGTGCCCAAGTCGACGCTGCCCAGGTTGTTCGAGGTCGAGCAGTCGAGGTTGGTGCACTGCGGCACGCCGCCAGCCACCCGCAGGACGCCCGGCGCATCGGTGGAGTTGGACGAGCGGCGCAGCCAGGCCTGGGCCAGCACGTCGCCGGTGAAGTCACCGGCCACCGGACCACCCACGCGGGTGCTGAAGTAGTTGCCGATCACCCGCGCCCGCGCCGTGCTGGGCGTGGTGTTGGCGGCGCAGCCGTCGAGGCGATCGATGTCCTCCACCGCGATCGTCACCTTGACCGCGCGCGCGGGCGAGGTATCGAGCTGGCTGAGCCCCAGCTGGGTCACGGTGACCCCGCTGTTGCTGGCCGTGTTGCCGAAGCCCCACTGGCCCAGGTACAGGCGGCCGTTGTCGACGTAGCGGTAGCTCTCGGGCGCCGACCAGCGGGTGGCGTCGATCTCGGGCAGGTTGAAGTTGTCGCTCACCGTGGCGGCGACCGCGGACAAGCTGGCCAGCACCAGGGTGCTGGCGGCAAACAGGCGCTTCGTGTGCGTCATCATGGACTCCTGTGTGATGTCGCGGCGCGGCTCAGTAGCTGAAGCGCACGTTGTCGAAATCCGCGACGATGCCGGCCTTCACCTTGGGCGTGCTCAGGCAGTTGGCCACCTCGTTGCGGAGGCTCGGCTGCACGAAGCCCTGCACCGGCGGCGTGCCGCTTGAGCCGGTGTAGGCCACGGTCTGTGTCACGCCGTTGGCGGTGAAGTCGAAGGTCTTGGCCTTTTTGGCCCAGTCGACCCGGCTGATCACCTTGGTGCCCAGCGCCACCGGCGCGAAGTTGACGACGCCGATCGCGGTCGAGGCGCTGCAGTCAGCGTTGTTGCAGGTCGACAGGATGCCCTGCACCTCGACCTGGCCCGGGGGCAGCGCGGAGTTCACCACCCGGCCCAGGCGGATCTGGGCCAGCACGTCACCGGTGCGGTCGCCCGGCACCGGGCCACCCGGGCGCTGGTTGAAATAGGCGGCGATCAGGCGCGCCCGGGCGCCGGTGATGAACGCGTTGGCGGCGCAGGTCTCGTCGGTCTTGATGTCGACGACGGTGATGTCGGCACCCATCGCCTTGGGCGGCGTGGCGTCGAGCAGCGGCTCGTTGAAGGTGTCGGCGACCAGCCCGCTGTCGCTGGCAGAGCCACCATAGGTGAAGCGCCCCAGGCGCAGCTGCTTGGCCTCGATCCAGCGGCCCTGCTCGCTCTCGATCCACAGCGCGCGGTTGAGGCCCGGCGTGCTGAAATCGTCCTGCGTGGGCACCTTGACCGCCCAGGCCGACCCGGCCAGCGTCAACGCCGCCAGTGCGGCGACCTGCCGGGGAATCCTGCTTTCCATGTTCACCTCCAGGAACTGCTGCCGGAGCGTGAACCCCACGACCGGTCGAAATCGATTGTTCCGACCGACGTGGCGGGGGTCATCCACACAATGCCCGATGACCCCCTAGTTTGACTGCCGTCAAGTCGCGGGCAGGAAGCCCTCGATCGACAGGTAGCGCTCACCGGTGTCGTAGTTGAAACCCAGCACCTTGGCGCCGGCCGGCAGCTCGGGCAGCTTCTTCGCAATCGCTGCCAGCGTGGCGCCGCTGGAGATGCCCACCAGCAGGCCTTCCTGAGCGGCGCTGCGACGGGCGTATTCGCGGGCCTCCTCGGCCTCGACCTGGATCACGCCGTCGAGCAGCTCGGTCTTCAGGTTCTTCGGCACGAAGCCGGCGCCGATGCCTTGAATGGGGTGCGGGCTGGGCGCGCCGCCGGAGATCACCGGCGACTGGCTGGGCTCGACCGCGAACACCTTGAGCTGCGGCCACTTCGCCTTCAGCACGGTGGCCACGCCCGACAGGTGGCCGCCAGTGCCGACGCCGGTGATGATCGCGTCCAGGCCCTCGGGGAAGTCGGCCAGGATCTCCTGCGCGGTGGTGCGCACATGCACGTCGATGTTGGCCGGGTTCTCGAACTGCTGCGGGATCCAGGCGCCGGGCGTGGCGGCGGCCAGTTCCTCGGCCTTGGCGATCGCGCCCTTCATGCCCTTCTCGCGCGGGGTCAGCTCGAAGCTGGCGCCGTAGGCCAGCATCAGGCGGCGGCGCTCGACGCTCATGCTGTCGGGCATCACCAGCACCAGCTTGTAGCCCTTGACCGCGGCCACCATGGCCAGGCCGACGCCGGTGTTGCCCGAGGTGGGCTCGATGATCGTGCCGCCGGGCTTCAGCTGCCCGCTGGCCTCGGCCGCCTCGATCATGGCCAGCGCGATGCGGTCCTTGACCGAGCCGCCCGGGTTGCTGCGCTCGGACTTGACCCAGACCTCATGGGTGTTGCCGAACAGGCGGTTGATGCGGATATGTGGCGTGTTGCCGATGGTGGCGAGGACGTTGGCGGCTTTCATGGCGGTCTCCTGTGGTGCGCCGATGATGCCGCAAGCCGTGTGCCGCCACGGGCATAAGCTTCTTTCCACTTCTCATGAACCGCCGCGGGGCGCGGGCTTTCGCCGGCATGGGACAATCGCCGCCGTGAAGCCGACCAGACCGCCGCTGGTGCATTCGCCGAAAGGCCGCACTGGAGGAAGGTCCGGACTGCATAGAGCAGCGTAGCGGGTAACGCCCGTCCACCGCGAGGTGCGGATCAGAGCCACAGAGACGAGTCGCCCAAGGGTTCCCGAAGCGGAGGCACAGCCTGGACGCCAGTTCAGCGCCGTGCTCACCCGCCCAGGGGTTCGACCCCTGGGCGGGTGAAACGCGGCAATCTCTACGCGCAGCAACACCAAATAGGCCGGCATTGAAGCGGCTCGCTGAGCCGGCGGGTAGGTGGCATCGAGCCAGGGTGGCAACACCCCGGCCCAGAGGAATGGCGGTCACGGTGGGGCGACCCACCGCACAGAATCCGGCCTATCGGTCGACTTCACTCTTTTCATGACATTCACCGGATGAACCCCGAAGCTTCCCGTGTCTGGCGCGGTCCGCGCTGGTTGCTGGCCGCGCTGCTGGCCGGCCTGGGCATGCTCGGGCCGTTCTCGATCGACACCTACCTACCGGCCTTCACCGGCATTGCGCAGAGCCTGGGTGCCACGCCGGTGCAGATGCAGCAGACGCTGTCGGCCTACCTGCTGGGCTTTGCGCTGATGAACCTGTTCCACGGCGCGCTGGCCGACAGCTTCGGCCGCCGGCCGGTGGTGCTGGCCGGGCTGGCAGTGTTCACGCTGGCCTCGCTGGGCTGCGCGCTGAGCCAGAGCATCGGCCAGCTGGTGCTGTTCCGCGCCTTGCAGGGCATGTCGGCAGGTGCCGGCATGGTGGTCTCGCGGGCCATCATCCGCGACCTGTTCCATCCGGACCAGGCGCAGAAGGTGATGTCGCAGGTCACCATCTACTTTGGCGTGGCGCCGGCGGTGGCGCCGATCATCGGCGGCTGGCTGTACGTGCACCTGGGCTGGCACGCGATCTTCTGGTTCCTGGTGGGCGTGGGCCTGGTACTGATGGCCACGATGGCGCGCATGCTGCCCGAGTCGCTGCACCCCAGCCAGCGCCAGCCCTTTGAGGCGCAGCCGCTGATGCAGGGCTACTGGCAGATGGTCAGCAACCCGGTGTTCCTGGCGCTGGCCTTTGCGTCGGGGGTGCCCTTCAACGGCATGTTCCTCTACGTGCTGTCGGCGCCGGTATTCCTGGGTGACATCCTGCACCTGGGCCCCACCGAATTCTTCTGGTTCTTCCTGCTGACCATCGGCGGCATCATGGCCGGGGCCTGGTGGTCCGGTCGGCTGGCCGGGCGCATCGAGCGCACCCGGCAGATCCG
Source organism: Ideonella aquatica (assembly GCF_018069755.1). Taxonomy (GTDB): domain Bacteria; phylum Pseudomonadota; class Gammaproteobacteria; order Burkholderiales; family Burkholderiaceae_C; genus Ideonella; species Ideonella aquatica. Next base: position 6,421 of record NZ_JAGQDE010000003.1, read on the forward strand.
CCGGGGTTTTCGCATCATGGTCGGCGTGTCGCTGCTGAACGTGGCGATGAATGCGCTGCTGACACCGCACCCGGCCTGGGCGCTGCCCCTGATCGCGGTGTTCGCCTTCGGCTGGGCGCTGATGGTGCCGGTGGTCACGCTGCTGGTGCTGGACCAGGCGCCTGAGCGGCGCGGCATGGCCAGCTCGCTGCAGGCCTGCCTGGGCAGCGTGGCCAACGCCTTCGTGGCGGGGGTGATCGCACCCCTGGTGATGCATTCGGCGCTGGCACTGGCGCTGACCTCGCTGGGCCTGATGGGCATCGGGCTGCTGGCCTGGCACTGGGTGCGACGCCGCGTGCCCGCCTGAGCCGAAGCGGCGACAATCCGGTCGACTACCCAGGAGACCCGATGGACGCCGCCGACACCCCTGACCAGCCCGACACCGAGGGCCTGGAGATCTCGCTGGCTGCCGCGCTGGAGCTGTGCAAGCTGGAGCTGGGCACGCTGATCGACATCCGCCAGTCCTTCGAGATCGAGATGAAGGGTGCCATTCCCGGCACCGTCCACATCCCGCTCTTCGAGGTCAAGGTGATGCTGGGCGATTCGCTCAGCGAGGACGAGCAGGACATCCTGGACGCCGGCACGCCCAAGGACATCGACGCCAAGACCTTCTTCACGATGATCAACCAACTGCACCACGCGCGCGACCACCTGCTGCTGTGCGTGTGCAACAGCGGCCGCCGCAGCCTGGCGGCGGCGCGCATGCTGCGCTCGCTGGGCTACCCCAAGGCCTTGTCGGTGGCGGGGGGCTTCCAGGCTTGGAAAAAAAGTCAGAGCGTGCCGGCAGCACGCTGAGGCGCCTCAAGTTGGCCAGCGGGTGTCCGATACAGGACGGTGAGGTCCGGATCGGCCGGATCGGAGAACACCCATGTCCGACAGGTTCCACCCCCGTCTCGCCCTCCTGCTGCTGGCCCTGAGCGCCGCGCCGGCCTGGTCCGCTGACCATGGCCATGCTGAACCGGCGGCCAAGCCCGCCGCCAAACCCGCGGCGGAGCCCAAGGCCGAGGGCAAGGCCAGCCATGGCAAGGAAAGCATTTCGATGGACGAGCTGCGCGAGCGGCTCGCCGCGCGGCTGGGCGCCACCAAGGCGCCCGAGGCCAAGAGCGGCTACGTGCTGCGGGTGACCAACAAGTCCGAGGCGCCGTCCGAGCCGGTGCGCCGTGCCGCGCCCAAGGCGGCCGAACACGCAGGGGACGGGCATGGCGGCCATGCCAGCCCCGGGGTGGCAGCGCAACTGCTGCCGCACGCCGCCCACGACCCGCACTGGGCGTACGAGGGCGTCAACGGCCCGCAGGCCTGGGGTGCGCTCAAGCCGGAGTTCGCCACCTGCGCCAGCGGCCAGCGCCAGAGCCCGATCGACATCCGAGACGGCATCCCGTTGGAGCTGCAGCCCATCGAGTTCGCCTACATCCCCACCGGCTTCTCGGTGATCGACAACGGCCACACCGTGCAGGTCAACCTGCCGCAGGGCAATTCGATCAGCGTGCAGGGCAAGCGTTTCGAGCTGCTGCAGTTCCACTTCCACCGCCCGTCGGAGGAGCGCATCAACGGCCGCCAGTTCGACATGGTCGTTCACCTGGTCCACAAGGACCTGGACGGCCGCCTGGCGGTGGTGGCGGTGATGCTGGACCGCGGCACCGCCCACCCGCTGATCCAGGCGGTGTGGAACGCGCTGCCGCTGGAGAAGGGCGTGGCCGAGCCGGCGCCCACCGCGCTGGACCTGAACCAACTGCTGCCCAAGGATCGCCGCTACTACACCTACATGGGCTCGCTGACCACGCCGCCGTGCAGCGAGGGCGTGCTGTGGATGGTGATGAAGGAGCCGGTGCAGCTGAGCCCGCAGCAGATTGGCATCTTCGCGCGCCTGTACCCGATGAACGCCCGGCCGATCCAGAAGACCGCGGGGCGGATGATCAAGGAAGGGCAGTGAACCACCCCTGAGGCTGCCCGGCGCGGCCGTGGGCTGCCCGGGGCGCCTGAGCACGCGCTACTGCACCCGCTTGTAGGTGGTGTAGCCCTCGATGGGCGCGGTGTCCGGGCTCAGCACCAGCACACCCCAGGCCGGCACGGTCACGCCCAGCAGACCGGCCACCGGCACGATCGGGGACGGCTCGCCCGTCAGCAGGTCGCGCAGCGGCGAGAAATTCATGATCTTCGAGTTGGCCACCAGCACGTGGTCCTCGACCGGCTGGTCGCTGGGGTTGGCCAGCACCAGCACGGTGTCGGCCACGCGGTCGGTGTGGCGCTCGAAGGCCAGCAGCCGGGCGCTGGTGATCTCGCGCAGTTCGCCCACCCGCAAAGCCCGGTGCGCGCGGCGCAGCGCGATCAGCTGCTTGGTCCAGCGCAGCTCGGGGTGATCGTCGCTCACCTGGTCCCAGGGCATCGGGGCGCGCATCTCCGGGTCGTCACCCCCGGCCAGGCCCAGCTCGCTGCCGTAGTACAGGTTGGGCGCGCCAGGCAGGGTGAACTGCAGCACCTGGGCCAGGCGCCGCGCCGCAGGGTCGGGCAGCGCGGTGGCCAGGCGGATGGTGTCGTGGTTGTCCAGCATCAGCCAGCTGCGCAGCATGTTCTCGATGCCGGCTTCGTCGACCACGCGCTGGATCATCCGCGCCGCCACCGGGCCGGGGATCTGGCCGCGCATCGTGCGCAGCAGCACCTCGCGCACGGTGAAGTTCATCACCGCGTCCAGCGACGGGAACCACTCCCTGGGGTAGTTCCAGGTCTCGCCCACCACCAGTGAGCCGGGCTTCTCGGCGTGGGCCGAGCGGGTCAGGTCTTCCAGCAGGTTGAAGCCGATGTCGTGCGCCACGTCCAGGCGCCAGCCATCGACGCCATCGCGCAGCGCCTGGCGCACCACCGAGTTCGCACCGGCATGGATGTGCTCGCGCACCGCCGGGTGCTCCATCACCACCTCGGGCAGGTTCTGGGCGCGGAACCAGGCGCGGGCGCCGCCGGGCAGTGTGTCGTTGAAATCAAACCACGCACGGGTGGGCGCGGCCGGATCGGCCAGGGCCTGCTGGAAGGCCGGGGCGTTGCGGCCCATGTGGTTGAACACGCCGTCGAGCACCAGCTTCATGCCGCGGGCATGCACCGCATCGGCCAGTGCGCGCAGGTCGTCGCGGCTGCCGAACTCGGGCGACACGGCGGTCCAGTCGAGCGCGTCGTACTTGTGGTTGGTGTACGCGGCGTGGATGGGGTTGAGGTAGAGCACGTCGGCGCCCAGGCCCTGCACATGGTCCAGGCGGCTGGCGGTGCTGGCGAGGTCGCCGCCCCAGAAATCGATCTCGTGGCTCCAGACCTTGGCGTCGGCCAGGTACTGTCCGGCGCGCGGCTGTTCGTGCCAGGCGCGCAGGCGCTTGGGCGCGGGGTAGAGGTGGCGCTTGGCGTCCAGATCGGCGCTGGGCGCAAAGCGGTCGACCAGCACCTGGTAGACCACGGCGCCGCAGCGCCAGTCGGCCTCGCGGCGCTCGAAGGTGCCGGCCAGGGCCTGGTCGTGTCGGTTGGCGTAGTCCATTGGTCAGGGCACCCGCTTGTAGCGGTCGTAGCCGCCCATCGGCTCGGGGCGGGGCTGCAGCACCAGCACGCTCTGCGGTGGCACCTCCACCTCCAGCAGACCGGCGATCAGCGTGAAGCGGGCTGGCGTGCCGCCCGCGCTGTTCAGCACATCGACCATTGGCGTGCCGTCCATCAGCCAGGCGTCGGGCACCGGCAGGCGCTCCTTCACCGGCTCGCGGGTGGGGTTGGCCACCACCACGCGGCTGTCCAGCGGCCGGTCGGTGTGGCGCAGGAAGGCCAGCAGGCGCTCGCCATCCAGCGCGACGTGGTCGCCGATGCGCAGGGCGCGGTGTTCGCGGCGCAGCGCGATCAACCGCCGCACCCAGGCCAGCTCGGGGTGGCTGGCCTGCACGCGATCCCAGCGCATCGGGCCGCGGTTGGCCGGGTCGGGGCCGCCTTCCATGCCCACTTCCACTCCGTAGTACAGGTTGGGTGCGCCGGGCAGCGTGAACTGCAGCGCCTGCAGCAGACGGCGCGGCGCGGCTTCGGGGAATTCGGTGTGCAGGCGCGGCAGGTCGTGGTTGTCCAGCAGGTTCCAGGAGCGTAGCGTGGGCAGGATGCCGGAGGTCTTCACCAGCGCGTCGATGCGCCGGCCGGTGGTGCCGCCACTCACCTGGCCGCGGGCCAGGTCGAACAGCATCAGGCGCAGCGTGAAGCCCATCACCGCGTCGTGCGAGCGCAGCCAGCGGTCAGGCCAGTTGACGATCTCGCCCACCACCAGCGAGCCGGGCTTCTCGCGGTGGGCGGCGTCGGTCAGCTCACGCAGGAAGCGCGGGCCCAGCTCGTAGGCGGTGTCCAGGCGCCAGCCGTCGGCGCCATCGCGCAGGTAGCTGCGCAGCACCGAATCGCGGTCCAGCCACAGGTGGCGGCGCACCGGCAGGTGCTCGAGGTTCAGCTCGGGGTGGTTCTGGAATCCCGTCCACACCCGCGCGCCACCGGCGTACTGCGGACCGATCGCGAACCAGTGGCGGTAGGGGCTCTTCGGGTCGGCCAGCGCCTGCTGGAAGATCGGCGCGTTGCGGCCCATGTGGTTGAACACGCCGTCGAGCACCACCCTCAGCCCCAGGCCATGGGCCTGCGCGGCCAGGCGCTTGAAGTCAGCGCGGCTGCCGTACTCGGGCGAGATGGCCTGGTAGTCCAGCGCGTCGTACTTGTGGTTGGTCCAGGCCAGGTGGATGGGGTTGAGGTACAGCACGTCGGCGCCCAGGTCGCGCAGGTGCGACAGGTGGGCGCTGGTGCTGGCCAGGTCGCCGCCCCAGAAGTCCAGTTCGGCCGAGTTGACCTTGTACTCGGGCAGCTGCACGCCGGCCGCGGGCACCTCGTCCCAGCCGCGCAGGCGTTTGGGCGCAGGGTAGAGCGCCCGCTTGGCCTCCAGGTTGGCGCTGGGCGCGAAGCGGTCGACGATGACCTGGTAGACCACCTCACCGTTGCGCCAGTCGCGCTCGCGGCGGTCGTAGACGCTGTCGGCGGCCAGGGCCGGGCCCAGGCCGGCCAGGGCCAGCGCGGCCAGCATGCTGCGGCGTTTCATCCCTTGACACCTCCGGAGGTCAGGCCCGAGACGATCCAGCGCTGGGCCAGCAGGAACACCGCGGTGATCGGCAGGCCCGACAGCACGGCGGCCGCGGCAAAGTCGCCCCACAGGTACTTCTGGTCGTAGAGGTAGTACTTGGAGCCCACCGCCAGCGTGAGGTGGGGCTCCTCGCGCAGCAGCACCGAGGCGATCGGGTACTCGATGATGGTGCCGATGAAGGCCAGCACGAAGACCACCACCAGGATCGGCACCGCCATCGGCAGCAGCACACGCCAGAAGGCCTGCCAGCTGGTGGCGCCGTCGACCTTGGCGCATTCCTCGATCTCGGCCGGCACGGTGTCGAAGTAGCCCTTGATCGTCCAGACGTGCATGCCGATGCCGCCCAGGTAGGCCAGGATCAGGCCGCCGTGGGTCTCCACGCCCAGCCAGGGCACCCAGCGCCCGATCGCGTCGAAGATGGCGTAGACCGCCACCAGCGCCACCGCTACCGGGAACATCTGCAGCAGCAGCAGGCTGTTCATCAGCGGCGCCTTGAAACGAAAGCGCAGCCGCGCAAACGCATAGGCCGCGGTGGTGGAGAGCAGCACGATGCCGGCCGACGAGATGAAGGCCACCTTTATCGAGTTCCACAGCCACAGCAGCACCGGAAAGGGCGGCTGCACGACGGTGCCGTCGGGCTGCGTGACCGGGATGCCCAGCGCCAGCTGCCAGTGCTCGAAGCTGATGCGCTCGGGGATCAGCTGGCCGATCGCGAAATTGCCCGGCCGCAGCGAGATGCTGATGATGGCCAGCAGCGGAAACAGCGTGACGGCGATCAGCGCCCACAGCGCCGCATGGGTGGCGATGACACGCCAGCGGTGACTCTTGCCGGTGACGATGGGCATCAGCGTTTCCCTTCCTGCGCCTGGGTGAGTTTCAGGTTCAGCAGCGACAGCACCGCCACCAGCGCGAAGATCACCGTGGAGATCGCTGCGGCCAGGCCGAAGTTGGCGCCGGCGTCGGTGAAGGCGATGCGGTAGGTGTAGCTGACCAGGATGTCGGTGGTGCCGGCCGGCAGCTTGGTGTTGAGGTAGTCGGGCCGGCCGTCGGTGAGCAGGCTGATCAGCACGAAGTTGTTGAAGTTGAACGCGAAGGCGCTGATCAGCAGGGGGGTGAGCGGGCGGATGATCAGCGGCAGCGTGATGCGCCGGAAGTTCACCCAGGGGCTGGCGCCGGCGATGGCCGAGGCCTCGTACAGGTCCGACGGAATCGCCTTGATCAGGCCGGTGCACAGCACCAGGAAATACGGGTAGCCCAGCCAGGTGTTGACGATCAGGATCATCGTGCGGGCCAGCGCCGGGTCGGCGAACCAGGCGGGCTTGATGCCGAAGAGGTGGTCGAGGATGGCGTTGATCTCGCCAAAGTTCTGGTTGAACAGGCCCTTGAACACCAGGATGGAGATGAAGCCCGGCACCGCATACGGCAGGAACAGCAGCGTGCGGTAGAGCGTGCGGTACTTCAGCGCCTCCCAGTTCAGCACCACCGCCAGCGTGCCGCCGATGGCCGCCGAGAACAGGACCGTCAGCCCGGCAAAGGCCACGGTCCAGATGAAGATCGAGCCGAAAGGGCCGCGCATGTCCGGGTCGCCGAACAGGCGCTGGTAGTTGCCCCAGCCGACGTTGACCTGGAAGCCCGGCTGCAGCCGGGTGCCGTCGGGCGCGGTGAAGAAGCCGCTGTCGCGGTCGGGCGCGTACAGTGTGCCGGTGACGGGCTGGCGCAAGGCGCCGCCGTCAGCGGCCGTCCACAGCGGCGTGAAGGGGGCGAACTCGCGCAGGCCGGCATAGGCCAGCACCGTGCCGTCGGGACCGGTCACCTTCAGCGGCCGCAGCGTTTCACGCAGGGCGATCAGTGCGCGCAGGTCCAGCGCCTCGCCAGGCTCGCCAGCCAGCGCTTGCAAGGGCAGCGGTGTGGAGGGGGCCTCCCCGAGTACCGGCGTGGCCAGGCGGCTGCCGTCGGTGGCGCTGAACACCAGGCGCACCTGGCCACCGGCGTCGCGGTGCGCGGTGTAGGGCAGGGCGCGCTCCATGGCCACCTCGGCCTGCTCGAGCAGGTAGGCGCGGGCGCGTTCCTCGGTGAGCAGGTTGTTGGCCGAGTAGTTGGTGAAGCCGATCTGCACCGTGTAGAGCAGCGGGAAGGCGATGAAGACGATCATCGCCACCACGCCCGGGTACAGGTAGCGCCAGGCCAGCGAGCGGCCCAGGCCGTAGGTGGCAATCGCCGAGCTGCCCAGCACCAGCACGGCCACCGCCCACACGGGGTTGTCGGCGCGCATCATGCCGGTGACCAGCCACAGCAGGGCCATCTCGGCCAGCAGGCTGGCGGCCAAGGTCCAGCGGCGGGGCGTCATCGGGCCTGCATCCGGGCTGCGGCGCCGTCCAGCGCCTCCTTCGGGGACTGGCGGCCCTGGGTGATGGCCTCCAGCGCGGCGTCCATCGCCGGCCAGAAGCGGCCGGTTTCAGGAATGTTGGGCAGCGGCTCACCGGCGCGGGCGTTGGCCATGGTGGCGGCGATCTTCGGGTCACCGGCCAGCTCGGCGTAGTAGGCGGTGTTGGCGGGCGTGCCCAGCGGCACGTCGGCCGAGATGGTCTTCAGGCTGTCAACGCGCAGCAGGTGCTCCTCGATGAACAGGCGCGCGATGTCCTTGTTCGGGCTGGGCGCAGCGATCATGCAGCCCAGCACGCCGGCAAAGGGCTTGCTGGGTTGGCCGGGCACCACCGCGGGCAGCGGCGCCACGCCGATGTCGATGCCGGCCTTGCGCGCGTTGTCCCAGGCCCAGGGGCCGGTGATCATCATCGCCACCTTGCCCTGGGCGAAGCCGGCTTCCATCTCGGAGTAGCGCGCGCCGCGTGGCATGTGGCCGCCCTCGATCAGGCGCGCCAGCGCCTGGGCGCCGCGCACCGCGCCGGGGGTGTTGACGCCGATCTGCGCCGGGTCCAGCTCGCCCTGCGCATTGCGGCCGAAGACAAAGCCGCCGGCACCGGCCAGCAGCGGCCAGGTGAAGAAGCTCTTGTTGTAGTCCCACAGCAGCGCATGCCGGCCCTGGGTCTGCAGCTGGCGATCCAGCGCGATCAGCTCGTCCACCGTGGCCGGCGGCGTGGTCACCAGCGCCTTGTTGTAGACCAGGCCGATCGCTTCGATGGCCAGCGGGTAGCCCCAGGTCTTGCCGCGGTAGACGAAGGCCTTCCAGGCGAAGTCATCGATGCCCTGGCGCACGGCGGGCGAGGGGTGCACCGGCACGATCAGGCCCGAGCGCGCCCATTCGCCGGCGCGGTCATGCGGCCAGCAGAAGATGTCGGGGCCCTTGCCAGCCGCGGCGGCGGCCTGGAACTTGTCGGGCGCGCCCTCGGGGTGCTGCACCACCACCGGCACGCCACTGACCGCGGTGAAGGCATCGCCCACCTGCTGCAGGCCGTTGTAGCCCTTGTCGCCATTGATCCAGACCAGCAGGCGCGGCGGCGCCGCCAGCACGCCCGTGCAGGCGGCCAGCAGCAGCGCCGCCAGCGGGCGGCGCAGGATCCGGGCGCGTGCGGTCATGCGGCCTGGCGCAGCTCGGTAGCGGCGTGGCGGCGGAAGGCCAGGCCCTGCGCATCGAACAAATGGCAGGCGCCAGCGGGCACGCCCAGCGTCAGGGCCTCGCCGCTCTTCAGGCGCAGCGCGCCGTCGAGTTGGCAGGTCAGCGTGCTGTCGGTGCCGGGCAGGGTGCTGTAGGCGAAGGTGGCGCTGCCCAGTTGCTCGACAAACGTCACCTGCGCCTGGATGCGGTTGTCGGCATGGCTGACCACGAAATGCTCGGGGCGGATGCCCAGGGTCACGGTGTCGCCCGGCTGGGCGCGGGCGGCGTCCACCTCGCAGCGCACGGTTTCCTGGGTGGCCAGGCGCACCACCGCCTCGGCGCCACTGGCGCTGACGATCGTGCCGGGCAGGAAGTTCATGGCCGGCGAGCCGATGAAGCCGGCGACGAAGAGGTTGTCAGGGTGCTCATACAGCTCCAGCGGCGAGCCCACCTGCTCGATCTTGCCCGCCGACAGCACCACGATGCGGTCGGCCAGCGTCATCGCCTCGACCTGGTCGTGGGTGACGTAGATCATCGTGGTCTTCAGGTCCTCGTGCAGCTTGGCGAACTCGTAGCGCATCTTCACGCGCAGCGCCGTATCCAGATTGGACAGCGGTTCGTCGAACAGGAAGACCTGCGGCTTGCGCACGATGGCGCGGCCGATGGCCACGCGCTGGCGCTGGCCGCCCGACAGGTCCTTGGGCTTGCGGTGCAGCAGGTGGTCGATGTTGAGGATCTTCGCGGCCGACTGCACGGCGCGGTCGATCTCGTCCTTGGGCACCTTGGCGAGCTTCAGGCCGAAGGCCATGTTCTCGTAGAGGTCCATGTGCGGGTAGAGCGCGTAGCTCTGGAACACCATGGCCACGCCACGCTCGGCCGGCGGCACGTCATTGACCACGCGGCCGCCAATGCTGAGTTCGCCGCCGGTGATGTCCTCGAGCCCGGCGATGGTGCGCAGCAGCGTGGACTTGCCGCAGCCCGAGGGGCCGACAAAGACCATGAACTCGCCGTCGCGCACCTGCAGGTGGATGTCCTTGAGCACCACGGCGTCGCCATAGGCTTTCTGCACGTTGACGAGCTTCACTTCTGCCATGCCGGTCTCCGAAAGGCTGTGACCGGTGTTGGCCGGTCGGAATGTAGCGAATATACATCGCAAGACGGGTGCTTCGAACCGATGTGATGGCGGGGTTTTCCCGGTCATGCACCTATGTAGAACTTGATTGACTCGCCTCATTTTCACGACCTGGAATGTAGTCAAACTACACAAATCGTCGGAAATTGGTGATACTGGCCTCCATCGCGCCGAAGCCGCCGCACCGCAGCCTGGCGCCATCCTTGCCTGGAGGACCGTGATGACCACTGCCACCCGCCCCGCCCACCGCCCCGCCGCTCAGGGCCGCGAGCTGCCCGCACTGGCCCGCCGCGCGCTGGCCCAGCGCAGCGACGCGCCGTCGGGCGACGCCTGCTGGACCGCGCTGGCCAGCGCCGCCCGCGAGCTGCTGGCCGAGCGCTGGGCCGCCACCCAGCGTGCCGATGCCCGCCGCGGCCGCGCCCGCCGCGTGCACTACCTGTCGATGGAATTCCTGATGGGCCGTGCGCTGGGCAATGCGCTGCAGGCGTTGGACCTGCAGGACGCCGCTGCGGCCACGCTGCCCGCGGGCGCGCCGCCGCTGGGCGAGGTGCTGGAGCACGAGCCCGACGCCGCGCTGGGCAACGGCGGCCTGGGCCGCCTGGCCGCGTGTTTCCTGGACAGCTTTGCCACGCTGGGCCTGCCGTCCTTTGGCTATGGCCTGCGCTACCGACACGGCATGTTTGCCCAGGCCATCCAGGACGGCCGCCAGATCGAGCGCCCCGACACCTGGCTCGAGGCCGGCAGCCCGTGGGAGCTGCCGCGTCCCGAGCTGCGCTACACCGTCGGCTTTGGCGGTCATGTGCGCTTTGAGGGCGGCCAGCACCGCTGGGAGCCGGCCGAGACGGTGGCGGCGCAGGCGATCGATTTCATCGTGCCGGGCCACGGCACCGAGCGCGTCAGCACCCTGCGCCAGTGGCAGGCCGAGGCGGCGCAGCCGATCGACCTGGGCGCCTTCAGCCGCGGCGAGCACGCCCAGGCCGGCCAGCAGCGTCTGGCCGCCGAGCGCCTGAACTGGGTGCTGTACCCCGATGACAGCACCCCGGCCGGCCGCGAGCTGCGCCTGCGCCAGGAGTTCCTGCTGGTCAGTGCCTCGCTGCAGGATCTGCTGGCCCGGCACCTGCGCGAAGGCGGCGACATCCACCACCTCGGCCGCGCCAACGTCGTGCACCTGAACGACACCCATCCGGCGCTGGCGCCGCTGGAGCTGATGCGTCTGCTGCTCGATGAGCACGGCCTGGACTGGGACGCCGCCTGGCAGGCCACGCACCAGGCCACCAGCTACACCAACCACACCCTGATGCCCGAGGCGCTGGAGACCTGGCCGCTGGACCTGGTCGAGCGCCTGCTGCCGCGCCACCTGGCGATCGCCTACGAGATCAACCACCGCTTCCTGGACGAGGTGCGCGCGCGCTTCCCCGGCGACGAGGCGCGCGTCGCGCGCATGTCGCTGTTCGACGAAGGCCAGTCCCACCACGGTGGCGAGCGCCGACTGCGCATGGCGGCGCTGGCGGTGGTGGCCTCGCACAAGGTCAATGGGGTCTCGGCGCTGCACTCGCAGCTGATGGTCGACACGCTGTTCGCCGACTATGCGCAGCTGTGGCCTGAGCGCTTCCTCAACGTGACCAATGGCGTGACGCCGCGGCGCTGGCTGGTGCAGGCCAACCCCGGCCTGACCGCGCTGCTGGACAAGCACATCGGTGCCGAATGGCGCCAGGACCTGTCGGCGCTGGGCGCGCTGCGCGCCAAGGCCGCCGGCAAGCGCATCGGCGCCGAATTCCTGCGCGTCAAGCGTGCCGCCAAGGCGCGGCTGGCCGAGCACATCCGCGACGAGCTGGGCATCGTGGTGCGCGAGGACGCGCTGTTTGACGTTCAGGTCAAGCGCATCCACGAGTACAAGCGCCAGCTGCTGAACCTGCTGCAGGTGATTGCGCGCTACCAGGCCATCATCGCCGACCCCGGCGCCGACTGGGTGCCGCGGGTGGTGGTGTTCGCCGGCAAGGCGGCCTCGGCCTACCGTGCCGCCAAGGGCGTGATCGCGCTGATCCACGACGTGGCGCGGGTGGTCAACACCGACCCGCGCGTGGGCGACCGCCTGAAGCTGGTCTTCCTGCCCAACTACAGCGTCAGCCTGGCCGAGGTCATCATCCCTGCGGCCGACCTGTCCGAGCAGATCAGCACCGCCGGCACCGAGGCCAGCGGCACCGGCAACATGAAGTTCGCGCTGAATGGCGCGCTGACCGTGGGCACCTGGGACGGCGCCAACATCGAGATGGCCCAGGCCATGGGCGAGCGCGAGATGTTCGTCTTCGGCCTGCGCGCCGACGAGGCGGCCCGCATCAAGGCGCTGGGCTACGACCCGCGCCTGTACATCGAGGGCAGCCGTGTGCTGCAGCAGGTGATCGACGCCATCGCCCATGGCAGCTTTGCGCATGGCGACCCGCAGCGCCACCGCGAACTGCTGCAGCCGCTGCTGCAGCACGACCCCTACCTGCTGATGGCCGATTTCGACAGCTACCTGCAGGCGCAGGCGCGCGCCGATGCGCTGTGGCGCGACCCGGCGGCCTGGGCCGCCAGCGCGCTGCGCAACATCGCCGGCATGGGCGGCTTCAGCAGCGACCGTACCATCGGCGACTATCTGCGCGAGGTCTGGGCTCCCCCGGCCCGCTGAGGACGCTGCCACGATGCTGACCGACCACGACGCCCAGGCGCTGCTGAACGCCCACCACCCGGACCCGTTTGCGGTGCTGGGCCTGCATGCCGACGCCGACGGGCGGCTGTGGGTGCGCGCGCTGCTGCCGGGCGCCACGGCCGTGGAGGTGGTGGCGGTGGCCACCGGCCAGCGGGTGGCCACGCTGAGTGCCCGCGCCGACATGCCGCTGTTCGAGGGCCTGGTGCCGCGTCGCAAGCTGCGCTTCGACTACCGCCTGCGCATCACCTGGGACCACGGCGGCAGCAGCCTGCTGGCCGACCCCTATGCGATCGGCCCGCTGCTGGGCGACGCCGACCTGCATTACTTCGCCGAGGGCAGCCACCTGCGCCCCTTCGAGATGCTGGGCGCGCTGCCGATGACGCTGGGCGAGGGTCCGCATGCGCTGGCGGGCACCCGCTTTGCGGTCTGGGCGCCCGACGCGCGCCGCGTCAGCGTGGTGGGCGACTTCAACGCCTGGGATGGCCGGCGCCACCCGATGCGCGCGCGCGGCAGCTCGGGCGTGTGGGAGTTGTTCATCCCCGCCGCCGGCGTGGGCGATCGCTACAAGTTCGAGATCCTCGGCGCCGCCGGCCAGGTGCTGCCGCTGAAGGCCGACCCCTATGCCCGCGCCGCCGAGCTGCGACCGGGCACTGCCAGCATCATTGCGCCGCTGCCGCAGCGGCGCGAGCGCGCCCCCGAGCGCCGCGTGGCCGACACCCGCGGCCAGCCGATCAGCGTCTACGAGCTGCACGCCGGCAGCTGGCGCCGCCACCCGGATGGCCGCTGGCACGACTGGGACGAACTGGCCGCCGCGCTGCCCGCCTACGTGGCCGGCCTGGGCTTCACGCACGTGGAGCTGCTGCCGATCAGCGAGCATCCGTTCGATGGCAGCTGGGGCTACCAGACCCTGGGCCTGTACGCGCCCACCGCACGCTTTGGCGGGCCCGAGGCCTTCCAGCGCTTCGTTGACGCCTGCCATGCGCATGGTCTGGGCGTGGTGCTCGACTGGGTGCCGGCACACTTTCCCACCGACGCCCATGGCCTGGCACAGTTCGATGGCAGCGCCCTCTACGAGTACGCCGACCCGCGCGAAGGCTTCCACCGCGACTGGAACACGCTGATCTACAACTTCGGCCGCCGCGAGGTGGCCAACTTCCTGGTCGGCAGCGCGCTGTACTGGGTCGAGCGCTACGGCATTGACGGCCTGCGGGTCGACGCGGTGGCCTCGATGCTCTACCGCGACTACAGCCGCCCGGCCGGTGAATGGGTGCCCAACGTGCACGGCGGCCGCGAGAACCTCGAGGCGATCGCGCTGCTGCGCCGCACTGCCGAGGTGCTGGGCCAGGAAGCGCCCGGCGCGCTGCTGTTTGCCGAGGAGTCCACCGCCTTCCCTCAGGTGTCGGCGCCCACCTTTGCCGGCGGCCTGGGCTTTCACTACAAGTGGAACATGGGCTGGATGCACGACACCCTGGCCTACCTGCGCGAAGACCCGGTGAACCGGCGCTGGCACCACGACAAGATGAGCTTCGGCCTGGTCTACGCGTTCAGCGAGCACTTTGTGCTGGCGCTCTCGCACGACGAGGTGGTGCATGGCAAGGGCTCGCTGCTGACCAAGATGCCGGGCGACGCCTGGCAGCAGGCCGCCAACCTGCGCGCCTACTACGGCTTCATGTGGGGCCACCCCGGCAAGAAGTTGCTGTTCATGGGCCAGGAGTTCGGCCAGCCCAGCGAGTGGAACCACGACGCCGAGCTGCCCTGGGGCCTGCTGGGCCAGCCGCGCCACGCCGGCATCCAGCGCTGCGTGGCCGACCTCAACCGCCTGTACCGGGATGAACCGGCGCTGCATGCGCTGGACTGCGACGGCGCCGGCTTCGAATGGCTGCTGGTGGATGCGCGCGAGCTGTCGGTCTTCGCCTGGGTGCGCCGCGACGGCCAGGGCCGCGAGGCCATCGTGGTGTGCAACTTCACGCCGGTGCCGCGGCCCGGTTTCCGCCTGGGCGTGCCGGCCGGCGCCGGGGCCTGGCGCGAAGCGCTCAACAGCGATGCGGCGGTCTACGGTGGCAGCAACCAGGGCAATGGCGGGCAGACGCTGGTGGTGCAGGCCGAGCCCGCCACCGGCCGCGGGCAGTCCATCACGCTGACGCTGCCGCCGCTGGCCACACTGATCCTGCTGCCGGCATGAGGCTTGCACCGCACTGGCCATGAACGTGCATCTCCCCACCCAGCTGCTGGAAGGCCGGCCCGAGCCGATGGGCGCGCTGGCGCGCGACGGCGGCGTCAACATCGCGGTGTTCTCGCAGCATGCCGAGGCCGTCGAATGGTGCATCTTCGACGCCAGCGGCACGCGTGAGCTCAAGCGCTACCGGCTGCACGGACCGCACGACCAGGTCTTCCACGGCTTTCTGCCCGGTGTCGGGCCCGGCCTGGTCTACGGCCTGCGTGCGCACGGCCCCTACCAGCCCGAGCAGGGCCACCGCTTCAACCCGCACAAGCTGCTGCTCGATCCCTGCGCGCGCGAGATCGTCGGCCGCTTCCACTGGTCCGATGAGCACCATGGCTACGAGGTGGGCCACCCCGAGGGCCCGCGCAGCTTCGACCGCCGCGACAACGCCGTCAGCGCCCTCAAGGCCCGCGTGCCCGAGGCCATCGGCCCGGCGCCCGGCCGCGCCAACGCACCCCGCGTGCCAGCGTCCGACCTGGTGCTCTACGAAGTCCACGTCAAGGGCTTCAGCCAGCAGCACCCGGCCATTGCGCCAGCGCTGCGCGGCAGCTATGCGGCGCTGGCCCACCCGGCCAGCCTGGCCCATTTCAAGCGCCTGGGGGTGACCACGCTGAGTCTGCTGCCGGTGCAGCAGCGCCTGGATGAATCGCACCTGGCCGAGCGCGGCGCCACCAATTACTGGGGCTACAACACGCTGGGCTTCTTCGCCCCCGAGCCGCGCCTGGCCAGCGCGGCGGCGCGCCACGATCCGGCGCTGGTGCGCGAGGAGTTCCGCGCCATGGTCGATACCCTGCACCAGGCCGGCCTGGAGGTGGTGCTCGACGTGGTCTACAACCACACGCCCGAAGGCAGCGAGGCCGGCCCCACGATCAGCTGGCGCGGCCTGGACCACGCCGCCTGGTACCTGCTGCGTGCCGACGACGCCAGCCACTGCGAGAACCACACCGGCTGCGGCAACACGCTCAACGTGGCGCACCCGCGCGTCACGCAGTTCGTGCTGGACAGCCTGCGCCACTGGGTCGAGGCCTATGGGGTGGATGGCTTCCGGTTTGATCTGGCGCCGGTGCTGGGCCGTGGCCGCCATGGCTTCGACCCGCAGGCCGCCTTCTTCACCGCGCTGCGCCAGGACCCGCTGCTGGCCCAGGTCCACCTGATCGCCGAGCCCTGGGATGCCGGCTGGGGCGGCTACCAGCTGGGCCGCTTCCCCGGCAGGTTCCTGGAGTGGAACGACAAGTTCCGCGACACCGTGCGCCGCTACTGGCTGGACCGCAGCGTGCGCCGCGGCGAGCTGGCGCGGCGCTTCACCGCCTCGTCCGACCTGTTCCACCACGGCCAGCGCAGCCCCAGCGCCAGCGTCAACTTCATCACCGCACATGATGGCTTCACGCTGGCCGATGTGGTCAGCTACGCTGGCAAGCACAACCGGGCCAATGGTGAAGACAACCGCGACGGCCGCGACGGTGAACCCTGCGCGCCCTTCGGCCCCGAGGGACCGAGCGAGGACCCGGCGGTGATCGCGCTGCGCGGCCGCGTGCAGCGCGCCATGCTGGCCACGCTGCTGCTGGCCCAGGGCACGCCGATGCTGGGCGGTGGCGACGAGTCCGGCCGCAGCCAGCAGGGCAACAACAACGCCTACTGCCAGGACAACCCGCTGACCTGGCACGACTGGACGCAGCCCGACGAGGCGCTGACCCAGGTCGTGGCCGACCTGATCGCGCTGCGCCGCGCCGAGCCTGCGCTGCACCACGACCGCTGGTTCCAGCACGCACCGGCCGCGGCCGGCGAGCGCAGCCTGATGTGGTTCACCCCCAATGGCCAGGAGATGCAGGTGGCCGACTGGCACGACAGCCACAGCCACGCCTTCGCCTGCAAGATCCTGCCCGGCGCCGATGCGCCCCCCGCTGAGCGCCGGCTGATGCTGGCCTTCAACCCCGACATCCTGCCCACCCGCTTCACACTGCCGCCCGGGCGTTGGCAGGTGGCGCTCGATTCCTCTGGTGAACTGCTGCGCGGCCTGGAGCCGCCACGCGGTGCGCCGCTGATGGTGCCTGCGCATGCGCTGGTCGTGCTGCGCAGCCTCGATTGATGGAGACAAGACCCCCATGGACCTGACCCAACGCGCCAGTGGTGTGCTGCTGCATGTCACCTCGCTGCCCGGCCCGCACGGCATCGGCGACTTCGGCCCCGACGCGTACCGCTTCGTCGACTGGCTGGCCAGCGCCGGCCAGCGCCTGTGGCAGTGGCTGCCGACCACGCCGATCGGCCCGGGCAACTCGCCCTACCAGAGCGTCTCGGCCTTTGCCGGCAGTCCGCTGATGGTGGCGCTGGAGCCACTGGTCGAGCGCGGCTGGCTGCGCCTGGACACGGTGCCCGACTTCGACGCCAGCCGTGTCGATTTCGGCCGCATCGTGCCCTGGCGCATGGACCGCCTGCGCGACGCCTTCGCCGGCTTCGAGCGCCACGCGCTGGCCAGCGACCGCGCCGCGCTGGCCGAGTGGCAGGCCGCCCAGGCCCACTGGCTGGACGACTACACGCTGTTCATGGCGCTGGAGACGGCGCACGGCGGCCAACCCTGGTGGACCTGGGACGACGGCCTGCGCCGCCGCCTGAAGAAGCCGCTGGCCGCCGCGCGCACGCAGCACGCCGCCGAGATCGCCTTCTGGGCCTGGGTGCAGTGGTGCTTCGACACCCAGGCCGCGGCGCTCAAGGCCTATGCCAATGCGCGCGATGTGCACCTGATGGGCGACCTGCCGATCTTCATCGCCCACCACAGCGCCGACTGCTGGGCCCGCCCCGAGCTGTACTACCTGGACGAGCAGTGCCAGCCCACCGTGGTGGCCGGTGTGCCGCCCGATGTCTTCACCGCGCTGGGCCAGCGCTGGGGCAATCCGCTGTACCGCTGGGACAAGATGAAGAAGGAGGATTTCGCCTGGTGGAGCGCCCGCATCCGCCGCGCGATGGACCAGGCCGATGTCTTCCGCATCGACCACTTCCGGGGCTTTGCCGGCTACTACGAGATCCCGGCCAGCTGCCCCACCGCGGTGGAAGGGACCTGGAAGCCAGGGCCGGGGAAGGCCTTGTTCGAGGCGATCGAGCGCGCGCTGGGCCCGCTGCCCATCATTGCCGAGGACCTGGGCCTGGTGACGCCCGACGTGATCGAGCTGCTCGAGGCCACCGGCTTTCCGCGCATGAAGATCGTGCAGTTCGCCTTCGGCGACGACGGCACGCACGAGTTCCTGCCGCACAACTACGATCCCAACACCGTGGTCTACACCGGCACCCACGACAACGACACGGTGCGCGGCTGGTGGGCCACGGCCACGCCGCGCGAGCGCGAGTACGCCTGCTGCTACATGGCCTGCGGCGAGCACGACATCCACTGGGGCATGATCCGCGCCGCGGCCAACTCGGTGTCCAACCTGGCGGTGTTTCCGCTGCAGGATGTGCTGGGCCTGGGACCCGAGCACCGCATGAACCTGCCGGGCAGCCTGGGCGATCACAACTGGAGCTGGCGCTTCGGCTGGGAGATGCTGGGCGCCGAGCCGGCGCGGGTGCTGGGCCTGATCACCGCAGCGGCCGGCCGCGGGCCGTTCGAGCTGCTGAAACTGCCGGCTTAACGGCGGCGCCACAGCAGGTAGGCCAGCAGCCCCAGCGAGCCGCCCGCCAGCGTCAGCAGCACCCAGGGCCAGGCCGCGCGGCCCTGCGCGCGGCATTCGGGCACGACATAGCCCAGTGCCACCCCGCAGGCCAGCACCAGATCGATCGTGATCTGCGTGCTGCCCAGGCCGGCGAAGCCCTCGCGCCAGATGCCCAGGTAGCCCACCTGGGCCATGACCCACAGCGAGAAGGCGCCGAAGGCCGCGGTGACGATCCACAGAAGGGGCTGGAGGGGGGACATGAACGGCTCCTTGGGGCTTGATGTCCGGCACTGTCGGTCCGGCCGCGCACCGCCGCAATGACCTGCCAGGTCATCGGCGCCATCACCCGGCTCGCCTATGCTCACGCCCATGCACCCCCTCACCGCCCTGCGCCGCGAGCGGCGCGTCAGCCAGCTGGAACTGGGCCTGCGCGCCGGTGTGTCGCAGCGTCACCTGAGCTGCATCGAGACGGGTCGCGCCCGACCCTCGCGCGCCACGCTGCTGGCCCTGCTGGATGCGCTGGACGCCCCCTTGGCCGAGCGCAACGCCGCGCTGCTGGCTGCCGGTCTGGCACCCGCCTACTCGCAGCACGGCCTGGATGCGCCACAGCTGGCGCCAGCGCTGGATGCGGTGCGGCAGATGCTGCACGCCCCCGGCAGCCCGCCCGCGCTGGTGCTGGACGCTGAATGGAATCTGCTGATGGCCAATGCCGGCGTGCAGCGCCTGCTGGCATTGATCGAGCTGCCGCTGCCTGAAGGCCCGCTGAACCTGCTGGACTGGTTGCTCAGCCCGCAGGGCCTGCGCAGCCGCCTGCTCAACGAGGCCGAGACCTGCGGCGAGGTGCTGCACCGCGCCCGGCGCGAAGCCCAGCACCTGCCGGCGCTGGCAGCCCGGCTGCAGCGCCTGTCGGCCGGCCTGCCGGACTGGCCGATGCCCACTGCAGCCACGCCGCTGCTGCTGACCCGACTGCGGTCCACAGCGGGAGATCTGAGCCTGTTCTCGATGTTCAGCAGCTTCGGCGCCCCTCTGGACGTGACCCTGGCCTCCCTGCGCATCGAGCACCTGTGGGCCGCCGATGCCCGGACCGCTGCGCTGCTGCAAGGCTGAGCAACGCACCGATTCGGCGCACCGCCAGGAAAGACCGGTGGAACCCGTCTTCTCCGCGCTCAGGCACCGGGCGTTTGCGCCGATAGTGTGGACATGCGTTTCATGCGAAGGTCAGGCCATGCTCCGTCACAAGGATTCGATTCGGCTGTCCGCTGTTGACCAGCGCCTCTTCGAGGCCCTGACCGGTCCGGGCCAGCCCACCCCCACCACGGTGGCCGACTACAACCAGCGCCTGCGCCTGGCAGCGCAGAGCTGGAGCCAGGCGCGCACGCGCGATGAGCGGCACCTGGGCGAGATCGCCTCCGGCCTGCTGCTTGACGAGCACGACCACGCGGCGGTGATCGACCACCACCGGCTGGCCCGCGTGCGCCACTGAGGGGTCGCCTCAGCGGGCCCGGCGCAGCAGCGCCAGCCCCAGCGCGATCAGCGCCACGCCACCCCCGTACAGCGCCCACTGTGGCGCGCCCCAGGCATCGTCGCCGGCCATCGCCACCGTGCCGGCTGCCAGGCTGAAGACGCCCAGGTAGATCGGCACGTGGCCGTACGCCCACAGACGCAGTTGCCGACCGCCGGCCGTGCCGTGGACCACGCGTTCGTCGTGCGCCCGGGTCACCTCGAAGTAGCCCAGCCAGGTCAGGAAGGCCAGCGCCGCGCCCAGCAGCGCCGCGACCACCGCGGTGCCATGCAGCACCGGTCCATGGTCCAGTGCATGCACCACCGAGGCCACGCCCTCGCCCAGCAGGATGATGGTGAACAGGCCGAAGCGCTCGGGCAGGTGCTCGGGATGCGGCGGTACCGCGGCGGTGTAGCGCGCCACCCACCAGGGCGAGGCCAGGTCCAGCGCCAGCGCCAGCCCCCACAGGACCAGCCGCGGCGTCGGCGGCAGCCCTGCCGAGACCGCCCACAGCAGCGCCTGCAGCCCGTACAGGCCGCTGTAGGCGGCGATCAGGCCGTGCGCGCCGCGCCAGCGCCGCTCGGCCTGGTAGGCCAGCACCAGCAGCGCCTTGAAGGCCGCCAGTCCCAGCGCGAAGCCGGCGGCCCGCTCGCCGAAGGCATCGCTGACGCCATAGGCGATCACGCAGACCGCCCCGATCTGCGCCAGGCCCAGCCAGCGCTGGTCGGGGCGCTGCTGGTCGAAGCGGGTGGCGTGGAAGGTGTGGCCCAGCCAGCACCACCACATCGCCATCAGCAGCAGGGCGCTGCCGGCCGCTCCCGCCAGGTCGAAGTGGTGCGCATAGCGGCCCGACAGCTGGGCCACCGCCACCACGAACACCAGGTCGAAGAACAGCTCGAACCAGGTGGCCTTGCGGGCATGCACCTGCGGTGGCAGGTCCTCGCCTCCAGCGTGGTGCACGCTCATCGGCTCAGTCGCGCGAAAGCGAACTGCCGGCCCAGGCCCTGCTTGAACGCCAGGTGGATCCACACCATCGCCAGCGGCTCCAGATAGCGCGCGGCGCTGAGCGGGCCCATGTCGATGGCGTCGAAGCCGATCAGCGTGGCCAGCGCCAGCACCTGCTGGCGCGCTGCGGCGTCATCGCCGGCCACCGGCATCATCGGCTGGCCGGCGGGGAAGTGGCTGTCGGCCATGTTCTCGGCGCCGGTGGTGTTGAAGGCCTTGACCACGCGAGCCCCGCGGGCCCGCTCGGCGATCTGCTCGGCACCGCTGGTGGTGGTGCCCAGGCTCAACCCGGCCAGCCCGGGCGAGAGCGGGTTGGTGGCATCCACCAGCACGCGGCCCTGCCAGTCGGCCCGCTCGGCCGCGATGGCCAGCGCGGCCGAGTAGGGCACGGCCAGGATCACCAGCTCAGCGCTGTCGATGGCCGCGGCGCTGCCGGTCAGGCGCGCCTGTGGGCCCAGCGCTGCCACGGCGTCGGCATAGCGGGCCGGCTCGGGCACGCCCAGGGTCACCGGCTGGCCGGCGCGCAGCAGCGCGCGGGCCAGCGCCATGCCGACGTTGCCGGCACCAAGAATGCTGATCGTCATCGTCGTCTCCTGCGGCTTCAGCGGCCCAGCGCTTCGATCACCAGCCGCGCGGTCTCGCCGCCCGAGAAGTTCTGCTGGCCGGTCACCAGGTTGCCGTCGCGCACCGCAAAGCTGCGCCACAGCCCGGCCTGCACGTAGTTGGCGCCCAGCGCCTTGAGGCGATCCTCGATGCGCCAGGGCATCACATGCTGGTCGCGCGGCAGCAGGCCGTAGGACCACACCGCGTTGTCGGCGAAGTCCTCCTCGACGTTGGCAAAGCCGGTGACGGTGCGGCCCTTGGCGATGTACTCGCCGCGGCTGTCGCGGGCATAGGCCAGGATGGCGCTGCCGTGGCACAGCGCGGCGGCCACCTTGCCGGCCTCGAAAAAGGCAGCGAACACGCGGTGCAGCTCGGTCGCTCCCTCGAACGTGAACATCGGCGCCTGGCCGCCCGCCACGACGATGGCGTCGAAGGCGGCCACATCGATCTCGGCCACCGGCCGGGTGTGGTCGACCAGGGCCTTCAGCGCAGGCGTGTGGATGAAGCCCTGGCTGATCAGGTCGGTCTGGCTGTAGCCGCTGGCGTCGTTGGGATCGCTCATGGCATCGGCGGCGCAGGCGCCGCCGGCGGGGCTGAAGACCTCGACCTCATAGCCGACTTCAGTGAAGGCGTGGTACGGGTGGCTCAACTCGCTCCACCAGAAGCCCACTGGCCAGCCGGTGGTGGTAGACACCGCGGGGTTGGCGATCACCATCGCCACGCGCTTGCGGCGCTGGGGGTTCAGGACGTTGGGGTCTTGCAGGCTCATGGCGAACTCCTCTGGGGTGAATGCATGGGCGTCAGTCTGTGCGCTGGCTCGGTTGGCTTCAATCCATCACAATGAGACTTACTGTTGCCCAGATTGACAACAATGGATCTCTCGTCCTTGCAGGCGTTCGTGAAGGTCGTGCAGACCGGCAGCTTCACCCGCGCGGCCGACACGCTGCAGACGCACAAGGCGCGTCTGTCGCGCGTGGTCAGCGATCTGGAGCGCGAGCTGGGCGTGCGCCTGCTGGAGCGCAGCACGCGCGCGCTGTCGCTGACCGAGGCCGGGCGCGAATTCTTCGAGCGCGCCCACGCCATCCTGGGCTCGGTCGACGACGCCAAGCAGGCGATGCAGCGCGTCCGCGGCGAGCCGCAGGGAACGCTGCGTCTGACCTGCGGCGTCGAGTTCGGCCTGGTGGCCGTGGGTGGCTGGATCGCCGACTACCTGGCCGCCTACCCGCAGGTGCAGGTCGAGGCCGACTACACCAACCGGGTGGTCGACATCGTGCATGAAGGTGTCGACCTGGCAGTGCGCGTCGGCCCGCTGGCCGACTCCTCGCTGGCCGCACGGCGCCTGGGTGTGCTGGACTACGGGCTGTATGCCTCAGCAGCGTATCTGCGGCGCCATGGCCGGCCGGCCAGTCCGGCCGAGCTGGCGCAACACCCGCAAGTGGTCTACGCCGGCACCGCACCGCAAGGGCACTGGACCCTGGTCCGGGGCGACGAGCAGCAGCGGGTCAAGCTGCTGCCGCGCCTGCGCGTGAACACCAGCCTGGCCGCACGCGAGGCGCTGCAGCGCGGCCTGGGCATCGGCCTGCTGCCGCGCCGCGTGGCCGAATCAAACGAGCTGCGCAGCGGCCTGCAGCGCGTGCTGCCGGCGTGGTCGGCGCCGGAGGTGCCGGTGCACGCGGTATTCGCCAGCGCGCGCTACCTGACCCCCAAGGTGCGCGCCTTCATCGACCTGGCGGCGCAGCAGTTCAGCGGGGCCGCCTGAGGAACATCAGGGCAGGGTCGGCTGCGTCCAGGTCTCGGTGCTGGTCAGGCTCTGCAGGAAGGCCACGATCTGGTCGACCTCGGTATCGCTGAGCCCCTTGTCGGTCATCAGCGGCGTCTTGGCCGGATCGGCCTTGCCGGCGCTGGCCATGTAGCGCACGGCCTCCTTCAGCGTGGCCACGCTGCCGTCGTGGAAGTACGGCGCACTCAGGGCTACCGAGCGCAGGCCGGGCACCTTGAAGGCGCCGCGGTCGGCTTCGTTCTTGGTGACATTGAAGCGGCCCGGATCGGGGTTGGCCTTGCCGCTCTCCAGACCGATGTTGAAGAAGGCGGGCGTGCTGAACGTGGGCGGCGCATGGCAGGCCACGCAGCCGGCCTTGCCGGTGAACAAGCGGTGGCCCTCCACTGCCGCCGGCGACACGGCGCGGGTGTCGCCGGCCTCGTAGCGGTCCCAGGGCGCATTGGTGCTGACCAGGCTGCGGAAGAAGGCCGCCAGGGTCTTGACCACGTTGTCCGGCGTGGGGCCGCTGCCCCAGACGGCTTGAAACTGGCTGCGGTAGCCTGGCACGGTATCGAGCAGCGCGGCCACCTTGGCCGGGTCGGCGCCGATCTGGGCGCGCCAGGCAGCCAGCACCTGGCCTTCGAGCGTGGTGGCACGGCCGTCCCAGTACCAGTGGCTCTGGTAGCCGACGTTGTACAGGCTGGGGGTGTGCCGGGTGTTGAGCTTGCCGTCGTCCTTCATGGACAGCGGCTTGGCATCGGTCCAGCCCAGGTCGCGGTAGTGGCAGCTCTGGCAGGCCATCTTGCCGCTGCCCGACAGGCGCGGGTCGGCAAAGAGCTGCTGGCCCAGCGCCAGCTTCAGTGGCGTGGACGGGTTGTCGGCCGGGTGGCTGACCGGGGGCAGGGCCGAGGCCGGGGGGCTCGCCGGCGCGCGGTGCGTGGCGCCCGTGCAGGCGCTCAGGGCCACAGCGGCGATCAGCAAAGGCATCCAGGCCCTGGGTGTCAGTGTGCGTTGCATGTGCTCCTCCTGGTGTGTGTTCGCCCTTATCGGTGACTGCCTGGGGGCTGTCAAGCCCTGCGCAGCACCCCTGCCGACACCCAGGGCAACACTGAACAAGTGCCTCGCGGCGCGCGCATCCCTGCTTCGGCGACTTGTTCAGCGTCGCCCGAGGACTCAGCGATCGGCGGTGAGCGTGTTCAGCACATCGGCGTACCAGGCGAGGTTCAGGCCCAGCGACTCATCCTGGGCCTCGTCGCGAGGGTGCATGTCCATGCGGGTCGAGTGCACGCCGATCAACTGCCAGGGCATGCCGCTGCCGGCATCGTGCTGGCGCCGTCGACGCAACACCGGCGCGCCGCTGCTGCCCCGGTGCGTGCGTGCATCGGTGAGAAAACAGCCTTGGCGCTGGAAGCGGATGCCGTAGGCCGAGGCCAGCGACGCACTGCGCGCCACCGCCAGGTGATGCACCGTGTCATGAAAGCCCATCGGAAAGCCGACGATGGTCAGCGCATCGCCGATGGCGATGTCCTCGTCGCCGGCCTGAAGGTCGCTGGCCTCGAAGGCCTGCAGCACCGCGTTGGCCGGCAACTGCCCAGGGGCGATCTCCAGCACGGCCACATCCACGGGGCCGGCCTGGTCGCTGGCCTCGCGCCACAGCGGCAGGCCGTCGCGGAACAGCGGCAGGCCCAGCACAGTGGCGCGGCTGAGGTCCTGGACGTCGGTGTGCACAACGACTTCCAGGTGCTCGGGCTGGTGGCCACTGGCGGCATCGGCAAACACATGCCGGTTGCTGACCAGGAACAGGCGTGCGTCGCGTCGGAAGAAGAAGCCGCTGGCGCGGGTCAGCGAGCGGTAACGTGCAAAGGTGGTGATCGCGGCGGTGGTCAGCAGCAGCGCCTCGACCGGCCCGGACTGGGCAGCGGTGGCCACCCGGCGCAGGCTGGTGGCGATGCGCGCCACATCGCGCTCGAAGCTCGACAACACCAGGTCGGAGATGTCGGCAGGCAGCATCAGGGTGCGCGCCACCTCGGCATGGGTGTCGAACGAGCCTTGCAGCCGGGCCCGCACGGGCGCGGGCAGGGCGTCGATCAGCGCGGGCACCAGCGTGTCCAGGGCCACCAGGCTGCCCTTGAGTTCGCAGATGCGCTCGGTGGCTTCTTGCAGGTTCTTCATGGGCGTCCTTCGCAACGGCAGCGCACAACGAAAAAGCGCGGCCGGGGCCGCGCTTTCAGGGGCGAGGCGAGGGCCTCAGCCGATCGAGCGGATGCGCGAGGCTTGCGGGCCCTTTTGGCCTTGGGTCACCTCGAACTCCACGCGCTGGTTCTCGGTCAGGGTCTTGAAACCCGTGCCCTGGATTTCCTTGAAGTGGGCAAACAGGTCCTTGCCGCCGTTGTCGGGGGCGATGAAGCCAAAGCCCTTGCCTTCGTTGAACCACTTCACGGTGCCGGTTTCAGTCGTCATGTCATCAATCCTTGCTGGATGCGTTGAGAAAAATGCCCCAGCTTTCGCCAGTGCGGGCCAACAGCTGCCGCACAGGGCCGCTGAAAGTCTTGAGAAAAGGGTGCGACGCCGGGAGATCGGGGCCAGTGCAGGCCACGGCGAGCTCCGGGGTCAGATCGAGCTCGGCGCTGAGGGCAGCCCGATGCGAGGGACGGGAGGTACGGATGGGAGAGTCCTTGGGGCGTCGTCACCGCAGCAGCGGTGTCGGCGCGGGGCCAGTCTGTCGGGGGTGATCGCGCGGAAATGCGCGGGCGGGGGTCGAGCTCTGTCCGGCGTCTGGCCCGCGGGGTCGTTCGCGGCGGGCCAAAGGCAGCCAGAAAAGAGAGACGGCCGGGGCGATCAGACAGTCTGGCAGGGGATGGAGATCAGCGGGTGATCTCGGTGCCGAACCGTGGGCCGGCACCAAAAAGCAGAGGCAGTCTAGCACGCATCCATCCGACGTGCCGGATTCTTTCGTGCCACACTGGTCCATGACGCAACCCCTGCTGCAAGCCGCCGATCTGCGCGGCGCCACGCGCCTGACCACCGATGCGGTGGTCGGCCTCGCCAGCCTGGTCGAGGCCATGCATGCGCGCATTGCCCGGCCGCCCTGGCTGCCCCGCCTGGGCGGCGAGGTGCGCGACGACGAGCGCACGCGGGGCCTGACCGGTCTGGTCTACAAGACAGTGCGCGGCGTCACCCATCTGGTGGGCGGCAGCACCGAGCACCTGCTGGGCTGGATCGAGATGGCGATGGCCGAGCCGGGTGGCTCACTGGCACCGCGTGCCGAACGCAAGGCCGTACTGGCGGCACTCAATGGCGTGCTGGGCGACCATCTGGCAGCCACCGACAACCCCTTGGCGCTGAGCATGGCCTTTCGCCAGGCTGGCCGCGCGCTGCCGCTGGATCGGCCCGCGCTGCGCGCGCGCCTGCCCCAAGCCACACCCCGGCTGCTGGTGCTGCTGCATGGCCTGTGCATGAACGACCTGCAATGGCAGCGCGACGGCCACGACCACGGCGAGGCGCTGGCGCGGGCCGCGGGCTACACCCCGGTCTACCTGCACTACAACAGCGGCCTGAGCATCTCGACCAATGGCCGCATCCTGGCGGCGCTGCTCGAGCAGTTGTTCGATGCCTGGCCGGTGCCGATCGAGCGCCTGGCGCTGCTGGGCCACAGCATGGGTGGTCTGGTGGCGCGCAGCGCCATCTTCCACTCGGCGCAGTTGCGCCGCGGCGGCCTGCGCTGGCCGGCCCGGCTGGACGATCTGGTCTGCCTGGGTTCGCCCCACCTGGGTGCGCCGCTGGAGCAGGCCGGGCAGGGTGTCGACCTGCTGCTGGGCGCAGCGCCCTACGCCGGGCCGCTGGCGCGCATTGGCCGGCTGCGCAGTGCCGGCATCCAGGACCTGCGCCGCGGCAGCATCGTCGGCAGCGCGGCCGAGGACGGCGACGGGCCGCGCGCCGCGGCGGTGGCGCTGCCACCGGGCGTGCGCTGCTGCGCGGTGGCCGCTCGGCTGGGGGCGGCCGGTCGCGGCCTGGCGGGGCGCCTGCTGGGCGATGGCCTGGTGCCGGTGGCCAGCGCGCTGGGGCAGGACCCGGACCCGGCCCACCGGCTGGACTTTCCGCCGGAGCGGCAGATGATCGCGGACGACACCGGTCACCTTGAGCTGCTGTCCTCGCCCGCGGTCTCCGAGCGCCTGGCGGCCTGGCTGAGCTGATCGCCCATCACGGCCCGGGGCCGATCTCGGCCCCGGGCACCACCGACAGCAGCTCGAAGACACAGCACACCACCGGCATGTCGGGCGAGGGCGTGCGGCCGATGCGGGCGCACTCACGGCCGAAGAAGGCCTCGTGGGCCTGGCGCCAGAAGGCCAGCGAGCCATCACCCTCGCCCTCGATCGCGGCGTAGCGCGCATCCACCTGGTCGAAGGCCCGGATGTCGACCTCGGTGAGCCGGGTGACCAGGGCCGGTTGATGGCGATGGTCGATCACCAGCTCGATGTCGCCCACCTGTGGCAGGTCCTCGCCGTCATGCTCGAGGGCCCACAGCAGGCCGGTGCCGGCGCGCTTGCGGCCGCTGACGATCAGCGCCAGCAGCTCGCGCGAGAGCGCGGGCGAGTCGCCATAGCCGTCCACCCGCAGGCGGCCAGGCGGCAGGGTCACGCCCAGGGCACTCAGCCGCTGCAGCACGGCGTCGACATCGATCATCTGGGGCCTCTGATGGGTGACGGTGGGCGCTGCGCCAGCGGCCCGTGGCGGCGGTAGTCGCGCGGCGAGCAGCCGTGCCGGCGCCGGAACTGCTGGCCGAAGTGTGACAGCGTCGGAAAGCCGCAGTCCAGCGCGATCGCGGCCACTGGCTCGTCGCACTCCAGCAGGCGCTGCGCAGCCCAGCTGCAACGGGCGTCATTGACGAACTCGGTGAAGCCGCAGCCCAGCTCGCGGCGGAAGAAGCGACCAAAGGCCGCGGGGCTGATGCCGACGATGGCCGCAGCGTCGGCCACGCGCAGCTCGTCGCCCAGGTGGCGCTGGATCCAATCGAGCAGGCGCGTCAGGCGGTCGCGGCGAGCGGCGTGCACGGCATCGCTGCCAGCCACTGGCGCATGGCGCGACAGAGGGCGCAGCGCGTGGGCAGGCGCCTCGGCCAGCACGGCCAACAGCTCGATCAGCAGCGCGACGCGGCGGGGTGCATCGGCGCTGGGCATGCGCGCCAGCAGCGGCTGCACCTGCGCGCGGGTGGCGCCCTCCACGGCCAGGCCACGGGCGGCGCGGGCCAGCACGCCCGCCAGGCCAGCCAGCTCGGGCCAGGCCGCCTGGGCGCACCAGTCCTGCGGGAACTGCAGCACCGTGGCCTCGTGGCGGCCCTGCGCGGCCGGGCCCGCGCTCAGCCAGACGTGCGGCAGCTCGGCACCCAGCAGCACCAGATCGCCGTCGCCAAAGGGCTCGACGCGGTCGCCCACCCAGCGCAGGCCGCGGCCGCGCTCGATCCAGGTCAGCTCGCAGTGGCCGTGCCGGTGCAGGCTGCCGCGAAAGGCCGGCAGCCGCAGCCGCATGCAGCGCATCGAGGCCTCGGGGTGGCGGATGATCTCGCGGGCGATCTTCACGCTTGGCCGCGCAATGGGTTTGAAAACAGTCATTATGGGTGCGATGCGCGGCTGAAAGCGCCGGGAATCTCCGCAAGACTGGCTGTTTTCAACCCCGCAGGCAGGCCTCGATGTCTGAACCATGGTGGCGCGGCGCCACCCTCTACCAGGTCTACCCGCGCAGCTTTGCCGATGCCAACGGCGACGGCATCGGCGACCTGCCCGGGTTGATCGAGCGCCTGCCCTACATCGCCTCGTTGGGTGTGGACGGGCTGTGGGTCTCGCCCTTCTTTCCCAGCCCGATGCGCGACTTCGGCTACGACGTCAGCGACCACTGCGGCGTCGATCCGCGCTTCGGCACGCTGGCCGATGTCGATCGGCTGGTGGCCGAGGCGCACCGCCTGGGCCTGAAGCTGCTGATCGACCAGGTCTGGAGCCATACCGCGGCCGAGCATCCGTGGTTCCAGGCCAGCCGCGCCAGCCGCGAGGGGCCGCTGGCCGACTGGTACGTCTGGGCCGACCCGAAGCCCGACGGCAGCCCGCCCACCAACTGGCAAAGCTGGATGGGCGGCCCGGCCTGGCGCTGGGAGGCGCGCCGGCGCCAGTACCACCTGCACCAGTTCCTGCCGCAGATGCCGGACCTGAACTTTCACTGCCCGGCGGTGCAGGACGCGGTGCTGGAAATCGCCCGCTTCTGGCTGGAGCGCGGCGTCGACGGCTTTCGCCTGGACACCGCCAACCTCTACGCCCACGACCCGCTGCTGCGCGACAACCCGCCCGCCGAGCCCGGCCAGCGCGGCGACAGCCCGGTGCTGATGCAGCGCCACCTGCACACCATGGACCAGCCCGAGTCGCTGGCCTTTCTGCGCCGGCTTCGGCCTGTGTTGAACAGCTACCCGGACCGCTTCACCGTCGGCGAGATCGGTGGCCCCGAGCCGCTGGCCACGATGCAGGCCTACACGGGCAGCGGCGATGCGCTGCACACCGCCTACTCCTTCGCCTTCCTGGGCGAGCGGCCCGATGCCGCCGACGTGGCGCGACAGTTGGCGGCCTGGGACGACAGCGCGGGCTGGCCGTCCTGGGCCTTCTCGAACCACGACGTGCCGCGGGTGGCCACGCGCTGGGGCGATGGCGGTGCGGCCGGCTTCGGCTTCGGTGGCGCCGGCGCCGCGTCCGCCCGCCCGGGTGCCGGGGCGCTGACCTGGATGGCGCTGCTGATCGCGCTGCGCGGCACAGTCTTCATCTACCAGGGCGAGGAACTGGGCCTGCCGCAGAGCCAGGTACCGCCCGAGTTGATGCAGGACCCTTACGGTCTGGCGAACTGGCCGCTGCTGCCCGGGCGCGATGGCTGCCGCACGCCGATGCCTTGGGTGCATGACGCGCCGCAGGCCGGTTTCAGCAGCGCCCGGCCCTGGCTGCCGGTGGATCCGGCCCATGCGGCGCTGGCGGTGGACCTCCAGCATGCCGACCCGCGGTCGATGCTGCAGTACACCCGCGCACTGATCGCGCTGCGCCGCCGCGAGCCCGCGCTGCGCGTGGGGTCCAGCCGGGTGCGCTGGGCCGAGGGCGAGGTGCTGGTGCTGCAGCGCGGCGAGAGCCCGGACGCGGTGCTGGTGGTGTTCAACCTGGGCGCCCGGCCGGCACCGCTGCCGGCCATGTCCCCCGGGCTGCTCGATCCGGCCCACTGCCTGTGGGCCCATCCCGCGCCGCTGTCCGCCGATCGGCCACTGCCGGCCGGTGCCGCCGCCTTCTACCGTCTGACAGGACACTGGACATGACCGACCTCGACCAGCCCTACCCCCTGGCTGCCGAGGCCATCGCGCGCTTTCGCCGCGATGGCTTCATCAAGCTCAAGAACGTGCTGAGCCCCGCCACGCTGGCGCACTACGGCGCCGAGGTCACGCGCCTGACGCTGGCCCTCAACACCGATCATCGTCCGCTGGCCGAGCGCAGCACCTACGACCGCGCCTTCCTGCAGTTGATGAACCTGTGGGAGAAGAGCCCGCTGGTGGGCCGCTTCGTGATGGGCCAACGCCTGGGGCGCATCGCGGCCGAGCTGCTGGAGGTCGACGGCGTGCGCCTGTACCACGACCAGTCGCTGTACAAGGAGCCCGGCGGCGGCCTCACGCCCGCCCATGCCGACCAGTACTACTGGCCGCTGGCCAGCGACCGCACGATCACCGCCTGGATCCCGCTGCAGCCGGTGCCACCCGAGATGGGCCCGCTGGGCTTTTATGCGCGCAGCCAGTCGGTCGAGTTCGGGCGCGACCTGGGCATCAGTGATGAGAGCGAAGACAGGATCAGCGCCAACATGGCGCGCCACGGCTTTGAGTTCGTCAGCGGCGCGTTCGAGCTGGGCGAGGTCAGCTTCCACCTGGGTTGGACCTTCCACAAGGCCGGCGCCAACCACAGCCAGCGCCCGCGCTCGGTGATGACCATCATCTACATGGACGCCGCGATGCGCCTGCTGCCAGCGCTCAACGCCGTGCAGGCCAACGACCGCGAGCAATGGTGCCCGGGTGCCAATGAGGGCGAGGTGATCGACACGCGCAAGAATCCGCTGATCTGGCACCGCCGCTGACACCATGATCACCCGCCGCCACACCCTGAGCCTGCCGCTGCTGCTGAGCGCCTGTGCGCAGCCGCCGCTGACCCGGAGCCCCGCGATGCCCACCGTGCAGTTCGGTCGCCTCGAGCGCCTGCCCGCCATGGCCTCGCGCCAGGTCGACCCCCGTCCGGTCGACGTGTGGCTGCCGCCCGGCTATGACGGCCGGCGCCCTCACGCCGTGCTGTACATGCACGACGGCCAGATGCTGTTCGACCCCGCCACCACCTGGAACAAGCAGGCCTGGGAGATCGACCGCATGGCGGCGCCGCTGCTGGCCCGCGGCGTGCTGCGCGACTTCATCGTGGTGGCGCCCTGGAACCTGGACAAGCTGCGCTTTGCCGAGTACTTCCCGCAGGCCTGGCTGCCCCTGCTGGACGATACCTGGCGCCAGACCCTGGCCGAGCGTGCGCTGCAGGGGCCGCCGCGCAGCGATGCCTACCTGCGCTACCTGGTTGAAGAGCTCAAGCCGGCGGTCGACGCCCGCTACGCCACGCAGCCCGGTCGCGAGCACTGCTTCCTGGGCGGCTCCAGCATGGGCGGCCTGATCAGCCTGTACGGGCTGTGCGAGCACCCGCAGGTGTTTGGCGGCGCCGCCTGCCTGAGCACACACTGGATCGGGGGCTTCGAGCGCAACGAGGTGGTCCCGGCTGCCGCGCTGCGCTACCTGCACGACAGGCTGCCGCCACCAGACAGCGTGCGGCTGTGGATGGACCGCGGCGATCAGGAGCTCGACGCACTGTATGACCAGGCCCAGGACCGGGTCGACGCCTTGATGGCCGCGAAGGGCTTTCGGGCACCGCAGTTTGCCAGCCGGGTCTATCCCGGCACCGGCCACAACGAGCGCGCCTGGCGCGACCGTCTGCCCGAGGTGCTGGGTTGTCTGCTGGGGACGTGATGCGCCGCTGGCTGTGCGGGCTGACGCTGGCCACCTGGGGGCTGTCGGCAGCGTCGGCGGTCCACCGCGAGGTCGACCCCTTCATCGGCACCGACGGCACCGGCCATGTGACGCCCGGCGCCACCGTGCCCTTCGGCATGGTGTTCCCCGCGCCCGACAACGCCGACCGCGGCTGGCGCTACAGCGCCGGCTACCAGTTCCGCCACCCGCGCATCCTGGGCTTCTCGAACACCCACCACAGCGGCGCCGGCATTCCGGAACTGGGCGACGTCCTGTTGCAGCCGCGCGCCGGCACGCACTGGGGCGCGCAGACGCGCGACTTCAGCGCCCGCAAGTCCGAGGAGCGTGCCCGCCCGGGCCACTACGCCGTGCGCCTGGCCGCCCATGGCGTGCGCGTCGAGCTGAGCGCCGCACCGAAGGTGGCCTTGCAGCGCTACCGCTTCGACCGACCGGGCCGCGTCCAGGTGCTGGTCGACCTGCAGCACGGCTTGCACTACGTCGATGGGCCGGCGGCGCTGCGCGCTGAGGTGAGGGCGCGCGACGACGGCCTGCAGGGCACGGTCTGGCGGCGCAACTGGGTGGAGCGGCAGCTGTCCTTCGTCGTCCAGTTCAGCCAGCCGGTGCGCAAGCGCCAGACACTGCCGCCGCGGCCTGGCGATCGGGCACCGCGTGAATTGCTGGAGTTCGACCTCGGCCGGGCGCGCACGCTGGAAGCGCGCATCGCCTTGTCCACCGTGGACGAGGCGGGTGCGCAAGGCAACCTCGACACCGTGGCGGGACAGTCCTTCGAGACGGTGCGTGACGCCGCCGAGACGGCGTGGACCGCGCTGCTGCAGCGCATCCGCATCCAGGCGGATGCGCGCACGCGGCGCCTCTTCTACTCGGCGCTGTACCGCGCCCTGCAGCACCCCAGCGACATCGCCGACGCCGACGGCCGCGTGCGCGGCCCGCGTGGCGAGGTGCTGCAGGCGCCGGGTGGCGTCTACTACTCGACACTGAGCCTGTGGG
Source organism: Ideonella aquatica (assembly GCF_018069755.1). Classification (GTDB taxonomy): domain Bacteria; phylum Pseudomonadota; class Gammaproteobacteria; order Burkholderiales; family Burkholderiaceae_C; genus Ideonella; species Ideonella aquatica. Next base: position 39,752 of record NZ_JAGQDE010000003.1, read on the forward strand.
ACACCTTTCGTGCCTCGCACCCGCTGTTCACGCTGGTCGTGCCCGAGCGGGTGCCCGGCTTCGTCAACACCTTGCTGGCCCACCACCGGCAGATGGGCTGGCTGCCCTTGTGGACCAGCTGGGGCCGCGAGACCTACACCATGATCGGCAACCCGGCGCTGCCGGTGATCGCCGACGCGCTGGTCAAGGGTCTGGGCGAGGGCGGTGCGATCGACGAGCGCGCCGCGCTGGCGGCCATGGTCGAGACCAGCACCCGCGAGCGGCCCGACGCCCCGGCCTGGGCCCAGCGCGGCTGGCTGCTGCTGGACCAGCACGGCTACCTGCCCTTCGATCTGCAGGCCGGCGAGTCGGTCAGCATGACGGCCGAGTTGGGCTACGGCGATGCGGCGGTGGCAGCCGTCGCCCAGCGGCTGGGCGAGCCGGCGCTGGCCGAGCGTTTCCGCACCCGCTCGCGCGCTTGGCTGCAGCTGTTCGACGAGCAGACGCGCACGCTGCGCGGCAAGGACAGCCAGGGCCGCTGGCGCACGCCCTTCGACCCGGTGGCTGCCACCTCGCCGCTGAAGAACCCCGGCGACTACACCGAGGCCAACGCCTGGCAATACACCGCCACGCCCGCGCTGCACGATGTGGCGGGTTTCCGCCAGCGCCTGGGTGGCGCAGCGGGTTTGGAGGCCTGGCTGGACCGCTTCTTCAGCCTGCCGGTGCCCCACCCGGACAAGCACCTGGGCCAGGAGGCGCTGATCGGCCAATACGCCCACGGCAACGAGCCCAGCCACCACATCAGCTGGCTCTACGCCTACACCAACGCCCCCGAGAAGGGCCAGCGCCTGCGCGAGCGCATCGTGCGGCGCTTCTACGGCATCGGCCCGGGCGGTCTGGTCGGCAACGACGATGTCGGCCAGATGAGTGCCTGGCTGGTGTTCGCGTTGCTGGGCCTGTACCCGGCGCAGCCCTTCAGCGGCGAGTACGTGCTGGGGCAGCCCATGCTCAGGCAGGCCGAGCTGCGCCTGGCGGACGGTCGCTGGCTGCGCATCAGTGGACGCGGGGCCCGCGCGCTGCTGGACGGCCGGCCGGTGGACGCACCGGCCGTGCGCCACCAGGACCTGGTCGGCGCGCAGCACCTGCATTGGCGCTGAAGCGCGGGTCGCTCAACCGTCGATCGCGAACACCGCCACCGACTGCGGCGCCAGCATGAAGGCGCTGGCATCCGCGGGTCCTGGGCTGCTGCGCCACAACAGCGTCGGGCGCACCCCGTCGGGCAGCCCGACGGGCCGGGCCAGCGCAGGACCCTGGCCGTAGTTGATCAGCACCAGTGTGCGTTCGTTGCCCAGACGGCGCTGGAAGGCCAGCAGCAGGCCATCGGCGCTGCTGTGCGCGAAGTCGCCCCGGGCCAGGCTGGGTCGGGCGTTGCGCAGGCCGATCACCTCGCGGTAGAAGTGCCACAGCGAGTGCGGGTCAGCGCGCTGCGCGGCCAGGTGGTGGGTGTCGGCATTGGGCGCGCGTCCGTTGTAGGGGCCTTTGGGGCTGAAGCCGGCGCCGGGGCGCTCCGCGTTCCAGCTCATCGAGCCGCGCACCGGCCGGTCGCCCGTCAGGCCCGGCAGGCTGGCCTGGCCGACCTCCTCGCCGTAGTAGACGAAGGGCGTGCCGGGCTGCAGCAGGTAGCCGGCGGCGGCCAGGCGGTAGCGGGCCTCGTCGCCGCCTACCTGGTCCCACAGGCGCAGGCCGGCGAAGATGTCATGGCTGCTGGTGAAGGTGGCCATGCGTGGCGACGCGCTGCGGTAGTACGTGGCCAGCGCCGCCACCGACGAGGCCTCACCCTGCGCCGCCTTGACGAAGTGGTGCTGGTAGCCAAAGGCGAAGGCGCCGCCGCACACTGCTGGGTCGCCATAGGCCTGCGGCTCGGCGGTGGCTTCGCAGACCACATAGCGGTTCGGGTAGGCGAGGATGGTGTCCTGCAGCCGCTTGGTCAGGGCACGGCTCTCGGGCTGGTCGTTCCAGCGCACCGCGTCGTTCTCGATCATGTGCGGCACGGCATCCAGTCGGAAGCCGTCCAGTCCGCGGTTGAGCCAGAAGCGCAGCGAGTCCAGGTGGTACTCGAAAACCTCCGGCCGGCGCAGGTTGAAGTCGGGCATGTGCGGCCCGAAGGTGCCGAAGAAGTGGTCCTTCGCGCCTGGCGGCGCGGGCGGCTGGGTTTTGGGGTCGCCGTGCTCCCAGGGGCGGCTGGGCAGCCAGTACCAGGGGTTGGCGTCCCAGATCTTCCAGCCCTGGGGCGCGTCCTGGCTGAAGACGAACCAGTCGCGCCAGGGACTGCGCGGATCGGCGATGGCCGCCTGGAAGGCCGGGTGCTGCCACGAGGCATGGTTGACCACGTAGTCCATCACCACACCGATGCCGCGGCGGTGGGCCTCGCGCAGCAGCGTATCCATGTCGTCCAGCGTGCCGTAGGCGGGCTCCACCGCGCGGTGGTCGGTGGTGGCGTAGCCATGGTCGTGGTCGGCGCTGGCGGTGATCGGCATCAGCCACAGGCCACGGATGCCCAGTGCCTGCAGCTCGTCCAGGCGGCTGATCAGGCCGCGCAGGTCGCCGATGCCGTCGCCATCGCTGTCCTGGTACGCCCGGACGAAAATCTCCATGAACACACCCTGCTGCCAGCCGGCGGGCAGGGCGCTGGGGGCGGCACGCATCGGCTGCGGGCTGCGGTCGAAGGCCGGCTCGGCGGCGGCCAGGGCCCAGGTGCTCCACAGGGCCAGGGTTGTTGCACGCAGCGTGTGTAGTATGGCTACATTCATAAGCCTGGATGCTGGCACATGGCTGAGGAGTTGCCAAGAGATGCGGTTTCACGCATGGTCAAACTGGCTGTAATTTGGGTACATTTGACGCCATGAATCGCCTTTGTTGGAACGCCATCTGGGCCTGGCTGCCGGCTCTGCTGGCACCTGCCGTGCAGGCCCAGGATGACTGCAACGACCCGGCGCCCTGGCGCGTGCTGACGGCGGCGGCCGAACCGGCGCCAGCGGCGCGCGCGGTGCTGGCCGATCGACATCGCCTGCTGTGGGCGGGGGCTCCTGCCGACGCAGAGGTCTGGCTGCTGGCCGCGCCCCAAGGGGGGCTGCGCACGCCGCTGGGCCAGGCCCCGCAAGGCGTGGTGCAGCGCTGGCGGCTGTCCGTCGACCGTGCGGTGCCGGCCGAGGCCGCTCAGCGCCTGCGCTACCTGGGCGACGGCGCCTGGCGCGCGCTGCCTGCGGAGGCGGTGGCCACGTTGCCGCAGCAGTTGCGTGGCGAGACGCGGGTGGTGCGCCTGGACGCCGAGGGCCGGGTCACCGCTGCTGCCGGCCTGCAGATCGCCGGTGCACTGGATGACCTCTACGCCGCCGCCGAGTCGCTCGATGACCTGGGGGCGCAGCCCGGCCCCAGCGAGAGCCGCTGGCGCCTGTGGGCGCCGACGGCGCAGGCGGTGTCGCTGTGCCTGTACCGCGCCGACGCCGGCCCGGCCCTGGCGCAGCACGCACTGCGCCGCGACGACGCCACCGGCAGCTGGCAACTGGCGCTTGCGGGCGATGCGCGCGGCCGCTACTACCGCTATCTGGTGGATGTGTGGACGCCCGGCACGGGCCTGGTGCGCCAGCGTGTGGCTGACCCGTATGCGGTGTCGGCCGGCGTGGACGCGCGCCGCGCCTATGTCAGCGGCCTGGATGAGCCGGCGGTCACACCGCTGGGCTGGGCCGCCGACCGCGCGCCTGCCAGTGTGCGCCAGGCCACCGACATGACGGTCTACGAGCTGCACCTGCGCGATTTCTCCATCGGCGACAGCAGCGTGCCGCGCGCCGATCGCGGCCGCTACACCGCCTTCACCCATGCCGACAGCGCCGGCATGCGCCACCTGCGCACGCTGGCCCGCGCCGGCTTGACCGATGTGCACCTGCTGCCGGTGTTCGACCATGGCGCCGTGCCCGAAGCCGGCTGCGTCACGCCCACTCCCCGCGGCGGCCCGGCCGACGCGACGCAGCAGGCTGCGGTGGCCGCCAGCGCGGCGCGCGATTGCTTCAACTGGGGCTACGACCCGGTGCTGTTCAATGCCCCGGAGGGCAGCTACAGCCGCCGGGCGGCCGATGGTGCGTCGCGTCTGCACGAATTCCGCCAGATGGTGATGGCCCTGCACCGCGCCGGCCTGCGGGTGGGCATGGATGTGGTCTACAACCACACCGTGGCCTCGGGCCAGCACCCCAATGCGGTGCTCGACCGCGTGGTGCCAGGCTACTACCACCGACTCAACGCGGATGGTGTGGTCGAGCGCAGCACCTGCTGCGACAACACCGCCACCGAGCACCGCATGATGGGCAAGCTGCTGGTGGACTCGGTGCTGCTGTGGGCCCGGGCACACCACATCGACAGCTTCCGCTTCGACCTGATGGGCCATCAGCCACGGGCGCTGATGGAGCGCCTGCAGCAGCGCCTGCGCGCCGAGCTGCCCGACCGCGTGATCCCGCTGATCGGCGAGGGCTGGAATTTCGGCGAGGTGGCCAGCGGTGCGCGCTTCGAGCAGGCCAGCCAGCTCAGCCTGAACGGCAGCGGCATCGGCAGCTTCAACGACCGCCTGCGCGACGCCGTGCGCGGCGGCGGCGCCGGTGACAGCGGCGCCGCGCTGTTGCAGCGCGCCGGCTGGGCCTTCGGCCTGGCCGACCGCAGCGCGGACGATGCCGAGCTGCAGCGCGCCGCCCTGTGGCTACGCGCCGGCGCCGCCGGCAGCCTGCGCCACTATCCGCTGCGCCAGCAAGACGGCAGCGTGCGCGAGGCGCAGGCCGTCGACTACGCCGGTCAGCCGGCTGGCTACGCGAGCCAGCCCACCGAGGTGGTCAACTACGTCGAGAACCACGACAACCAGACGCTGTTCGACAACGGCGTGATGAAGCTGCCGCCCGACACGCCGCGTGAGGTGCGCGCGCGCGCCCAGCTGGTGGCCCTGGCCACCGTGGCCTTCAGCCAGGGGGTGGCCTATTTCCATGCCGGCGGTGAGCTGCTGCGCAGCAAGAGCCTGGACCGCAACAGCTTCGACTCGGGCGACTGGTTCAACCGCATCGACTGGACCGGCCAGCGCCATGTCTTCGGCACCGGCCTGCCGCCCGCGGGCGACAACCAGGCCGACTGGCCGGCGATGCGCGAGCGCCTGGCCGACACCCGCATCGCCCCGACCCCGCGCGAGATCGCACTGGTGCGCGAGGGCTTCCTGGACCTGCTACGCATCCGCGCCAGCACGCCGCTGCTGCGCCTGGCCGGCGCCGACGAGGTGCTGCAGCGCGTGCGCGTGCTGCCCGCCGAGCCCGCGCTGCTGGCCGTGCAGATCGACGGCCGCGGCCGGCCTGACGCCCAGTTCGGCCAGTTGCTGCTGCTGGTCAATGCCAGCCGGACACCCCGCCGCTTCGCGCTGCCCGAGGGACGCTGGACCAACCACCCGGTGCTGGCCTCTGTGGCGGGAATCCTGCATCGCGGCACCGACTGCCTGGCCGGCACTGGCCAGGGCGGTTTGGATCTGCCGGCGCAGAGCGTGCTGGTCTGCGTGGCGCCGCGCTGAAGTGGCGCGGCGTCCGGCGCACCGTCAGCCCGGCAGCAGCGCCCGCGCCGCCGCGGTGTACAGCGGAATCCCCAGCACCAGATTGAACGGGAAGGTCAGGCCCAGCGACAGGCCGACATAGACCGCCGGCCGCGCCTCGGGGACCGCGTGGCGCAGCACCGCCGGCACCGCGATGTACGAGGCGCTGGCGGCCAGCACCATCAGCACCGCGCCATCAGCGGCGCCTAGGCCCACCAGCGCCGCCAGGCCCAGCGCCAGCGTGGCGTGCACCAGCGGACCGCCCACGCCATACAGCCACAGCGCAGGCGGCAGGCCGCGCAGGCTGCCCAGCTGGCGGGCGGTCAGCAGGCCCATGTCGAGCAGGAAGAAGGCGAGCAGGCCCTTGAACAGGTCACCGGTGAACAGCGTCATCGAGCGCGCGCCGGCTTCGCCTGAGGCCAGGCCCACCAGCAGCGAGCCCATCAGCAGCAGCAGTCCGCCGTCGGTGCAGGCCTCGCGCAGGGCGGTGCCCAGCGCGGTGGCGCTCCCGGTGGTGGCAGCCGGGGGGTGTTCACCCGCAGGCAGGGTGGCGAGCCGGCTGCGCAGCACCTGGGCCGAGGCCACGGCCAGCAGGATGGCGGGCGACTCCATCAGCGCCATCGCCGCCGCCATGTGGCCACCGGCCGGCGTGCCCTGCTGCTCCAGCACATGCATCGCGGTGATGAAGGTCACCGCGCTCACGCTGCCATAGGTGGCGGACACCGCCAGCGCGTCGAACGGCGGCAGCAGTCGACGCAGCGCCACCCAGGCCAGCGCCGGCACCACCACCGACAGCACCACTGCGCAGGCCAGCGCCGTGGCAATGTCGAGTGTCAGACCCGAGCGGGCCAGTGCGAAGCCCCCCTTCAGGCCCAGCGCCATCAGCAGGTACAGCGCCAGGAAGCGCGACAGCTGGGGCGGTACCTCCAGCGAGGATTTCATCAGGCCCGCGACGATGCCGAGGGCGAAAAAGAGCAGGACGGGGTCGAGCAGCGCAGCCATGAGGCCCGGATGCTAGGGTGTCATGGCTTTATTGAAAAATCGATAATACTGATCGAGAACATATCGAAAGTGCTATGAATCCGAGTTTTCGGCGTCTGCGTCTGCTGCTGGCGCTGTCGCGCACCGGCAGCATCACGGCCGCCGCGCGCGACTGCCATGTGAGCCAGCCCACCGCGTCGATGCAGCTGCGCGAGCTGTCCGAGGCGCTGGGCCTGCCGCTCCATGAGGCGGCTGGTCGCCGGGTGCGGCTGACCGCTGCCGGTCACGAGGTGGCCGCGGCCGCCCAGCGCATGGTCGACGAGTGGGAGGCGCTGGAGCAGCGCATCGCCGCGATGAAAGGCCTGGAGCAGGGGCGGCTGCGGGTGTGCCTGGCCAGCACCGCCAAGTACTTCCTGCCGCGCATGCTGGGCCCGTTCTGCCAGGCCCACCCCGGCATCGACATCACGCTGGAGGTGCTCAACCGCGACCGCGTGGTGCAGCGCCTGCGCGAGCAGCTTGACGACCTCTACCTGCTGTCGCAGCCGCCGCGCGACATTGCCCACCAGGCCGAGACGCTGATGGACAACCCGCTGGTGCTGATTGCGCCGCTGCACCACCCGCTGGCCGCCGTGCCGCGGCTGCGCTGGCAGCGCCTGCGCGGCGAACCCTTCATCCTGCGCGAGCAGGGCTCGGGCACGCGCCTGGCCGTGGATGCCCACCTGGCGGCGCTGGGCCTGCAGCCGCGCGTGCGGCTGGAGCTGGGCGACAACGAGGCGATCAAGCAGGCCGTGGCCGCCGGCATGGGGCTGGGGGTGGTGTCGCGCCACGCGCTGGCGGCGGACCCGGCACGCGAAGGCCTGGCCCTGCCGTCGGTGCAGCGCTTTCCGGTGCCCTCGTCGTGGTCGGTGCTGTGGCCGACCGGTCGCCGCCTGTCACCGGCGGCGCAGGCCTTCGTGGCACACCTGCATGCGGCCTCGGCGGGGTGGGCAGTGCATTCATGAGGCTGCGGCGGGGCCGGAGCTGGTGATCCATCCAGCTCTGGCGCACCAGCCGTCTTGAGGGTTCACTTTCGAACCCCTTCCCAAGTCCTTGTTTGTGAAGCGAAATTTACGTGACGCTGCCTTTGCAATCGCGTGTAAGTGACTGATTTCATTGAATTTTTTGCTCGGATGCGTTGACCCGGGGTGGGTGGTGGGTTAAAGTGGGGGAAAGTGCACTTTTGTAGGTTCTCGTGTCCGATTTTGTGTTCCAAGGCGAGTCTGCGCTGACGCTGGACGGCAAGGGGCGGGTCACCGTTCCCGCCCGTTTCCGCGATGCGCTGGCCGCCTTGTGCGCCGGGCAGATGACCCTGACCAAGCACCCCAGCCGCTGCCTGCTGCTGTTCCCGCGTCCGGCCTGGGTGGAGTTCCGCGCCAAGCTGATGGCGTTGCCGATGGGCTCCGAGGCCTGGCGGCGGCTGTTCATCGGCAGTGCCATGGATGTGGACATCGACGGCGGCTCGCGCGTGCTGCTGTCGCCCGAGCTGCGCGAGTGGGCTGGTCTGGGCAAGGAGCTGATGCTGGTGGGCATGGGCTCGCGCATGGAAATCTGGGACCGCGCGCGCTACCTGGCCAATGAAGAGGCCACGCTGGCGGGCCCCATGCCCGACGGCCTGGCCAACATGGTGATGTGACGTGAGCGATACCGGCTTCACCCACACCACCGTGCTGCTGAACGAGACCGTTGACGCGGTGCTCGCGCGGCCCGAGGGCTGCTATGTCGACGGCACCTTCGGCCGTGGCGGCCACTCGCGCCTGCTGCTGTCGAAGCTGGCGCCCGCCGGTCGCCTGATCGCCTTCGACAAGGACCCTGAGGCGGTGGCCGCGGCCACCACAGGCCCGCAGGCCATCGCCGACCCGCGCTTCGAGATCCGCCACGCCAGCTTCACCGCGATGGCCGAGCTGCTGGCCGAACGCGGCGCCGGCACGCTCGACGGCGTGATGCTGGACTTGGGCGTCTCGTCGCCGCAGATCGACAACCCCGAGCGCGGGTTCAGCTTCCGTTTCGACGGCCCGCTGGACATGCGCATGGACCCGACCCGTGGCGAGTCCGCCGCGGATTTCTTGGCCCGCGCCGACGAGCGCCAGATAGCACAGGTGATTCGCGACTATGGGGAAGAACGGTTTGCTGTACCGATTTCAAAGGCGCTTGCTGCTCGCCGGGCGAGCGGGAAGCCTGTTCGAACCACAGGCGAGCTGGCCGAGCTCGTGGCTCGCACGGTCAAGACCCGCGAGCCGGGCCAGGACCCTGCAACGCGCACATTTCAGGCTCTACGGATTCTCGTCAACGCCGAGCTTGAAGAGCTCGAGCAGGGACTGAGCGCCGCACTGGATGGGCTGCGTGAGGGCGGCCGCCTGGCGGTGATCAGCTTCCACTCGCTGGAAGACCGCATCGTCAAAAGCTTCATCAACCGCGAGAGCAAGGCCGAGGTCGACCGCCGCGCGCCCTTTGCGCCGCCCACCCGCCCGCTGCGCCTGCAGGCGCTGGGCCGCATCCGCGCCGGCCAGGCCGAGCTGTCGGCCAACCCGCGCGCCCGCTCGGCGGTGCTGCGCGTAGCCCAGCGCACGTCGGAGGGCTTTGTCGCATGATGCGCCTGTCCGTGCTGCTGCTGATCGCGCTGGTGGCCAGCGGTCTGTACCTGGTGCGCACCAGCTACGAGTCACGCCGGTTGTTCGTCGAGATCGAGCGCGCCAGGAACGACGAAAAGCAGCTGCTGGCCGATGAAAAGCGCCTGGACGCCGAGCGCCAGGCCCAGGCCACGCACCTGCGTGTCGAGCGCGTGGCGCGCGAGAAGCTCGGCATGCGCATGGCGGGGCCGGACATCACCGTCTACGTCAGCGACGCGCGCAGCGCGTCCAGCGCCTCGGGGGCCCTGCGGTGAAGCTCTTCCAGCGCTCAGCGAGTACCGGCGTGCAATCGGTGCGTGGTGTCAACTACTCCAGCAGCCCGCTGCTGGCCTCCAAGACCCCGCCCTGGCGCAGCCGCTTCCTCGTGATGCTGTTCGGTGTGGGCTCGGTGGTGCTGGCCGGGCGCGCGCTGTACATCCAGGTGCTGCAGTCCGACTTCTTCCAGAAGAAGGGCGAGGAGCGCTATGCCTCCACCGTGGCGCTGCCGGCCAACCGCGGCCGCATCGTCGACCGTGAGGGCCGCATCCTGGCGATCAGCGTCAACGCGCCCACCATCGCCGTCAACCCGCAGCACTTCCAGGCCGACAGCGCGCAGAAGAAGGAACTCGCCACGCTGCTGAAGCTGCCGCTGAAAGAAGTGGACGCGCGCCTGGCCGACGGCGGCGCCTATGCGGTGCTGCGTCGCCAGGTGGATGACGGCGTGGCCCAGCAGGTGCGCGCGCTGAAGATCAAGGGCCTGCAGTTCGAGCCCGGCTACATCCGCCGCTACCCCGAAAGCGAGGCCGCCGCGCACGTGGTGGGCTTCACCGACATCGAGGACCACGGCCAGGAGGGCATCGAGCTGGCCCTGCAGCGCCAGCTCAAGGGCCAGGGCGGCTCGCGCGCGGTGGTCAAGGACCGGCTGGGCCGGGTGGTCGAGGAGCTGGGTGACCCGGTCGATCCGCGCGATGGCCGCGACGTCACGCTGACGATCGACTCCAAGGTCCAGGCGCTGGCCTACCAGCGCCTGCGCGACGCGGTGCAGCAGCACAAGGCCAAGGCCGGCTCGGTGGTGGTGCTCGATGCGCAAAGCGGCGACATCCTGGCGCTGGCCAACTACCCCAGCTATGTGCCGGGCGACCGCCGCAACCTGAGCGGCAACCAGCTGCGCAACCGCGCGATCACCGACGTCTTCGAGCCCGGCTCCACCGTCAAGCCCTTCATCATCGGCCGCGCACTGGAAGAAGGCCTGGTGCGCCCCGAGACCGTGCTCGACACCCGCCCCTTCATGGTGGGCCCGCTGCGCGTCAATGACGGCGACCACGGCCGCCCCGAGATGTCGGTGGCGCAGATCATCCAGAAGTCGTCCAACGTCGGCACGGTCAAGCTGGCCCAGCGCATCGACACCCGCACCATGGGCGAGCTCTACCAGAGCGTGGGCTTCGGCCAGAAGCCGCAGATCGGCTTCCCGGGCACCGCCACCGGCAAGCTGCGGCCCTGGAAGAGCTGGCTTCCGGTGGAGAAGGCCACGATGGCCTATGGCTACGGCCTGTCGGCCTCGTTGCTGCAGATCGCCCGCGCCTACACCGCGATCGCCCGCGATGGCGAGCTGGCGCCGCTGACCCTGGTCAAGGGCGGCGAGGCGCTGCCCACCGCCCGCGTGTTCCGTCCCGAGACCGCCCGCACGCTGCGCCAGATGATGCGCGGCACGGTCAGCAAGGACGGCACCGCGCCGCTGGCGCAGCCGCTGGGCTACTCGGCCGGTGGCAAGACCGGCACCGCCGCCAAGCAGGAGGGCAAGGGCTACGCCAGCCACAAGTACCGCGCCTGGTTCGCCGGCTTCTCGCCGGTGGACCAGCCGCGGGTGGTGGTGGCCGTGATGATCGACGAGCCGAGCAACGGGGTGTACTACGGCGGCCTGGTGGCCGCGCCGGTGTTCAAGGTCGTCGTCGAGCAGGCGCTGCGCACGCTGGGTGTGCCGCCTGACCTGGAAGTCAAGCCGCAGGTGGTGGCGCAGGCCCCTGCCACCCCGTCCAACAAGGTGCAGTGAGATGCCGCTGACCCGTCTGAAGAATCCCGACGCCGCCGCCCGCTGGCTCAGCTCCTGGGTCACCGGGGCGCTGCGCACCGACAGCCGCCAGGTCCAGCCTGGCGATGCCTTCATCGCCTGGCCCGGCTATGCCACCGACGGCCGCCGCTTCGTGCAGGCGGCGCTGGACGCCGGTGCCTCGACCTGCCTGGTCGAGGCCGAGGGCATCGAGGCCTTCGGTTTCGATGACGCCCGCATCGCCGTGCTGCCCGGCCTGAAGGCCGCCACGCCACTGATCGCCCACGCCTTCTACCGCCAGCCCAGCGCCGCGCTGCGCGTGGTGGCCACCACCGGCACCAATGGCAAGACCAGCACCGCCTGGTGGACGGCTCAGGCGCTGGCGCTGCTGGGCCAGCGCTGCGGCGTGGTCGGCACGCTGGGCGTGGGCACGCCGCCCACGCCGGGCGCCGACGCTGGCGAGATCGTCTACACCGGCCTGACCACGCCCGACCCGGTGGTGCTGCAGCAGGGCTTTCGCCGCATGGTCGACGCCGGCTTTGCGGCCTGCGCGATCGAGGCCTCGTCGATCGGCATCGTCGAGCACCGGCTGGACGCCACCGCCATCGACGTGGCGCTGTTCACCAACTTCACCCAGGACCACCTGGACTACCACGGCGACATGGCCACCTACCGCGCCGCCAAGCGCGCGCTGTTCGACTGGCCCGGTCTGAAGGCGGCGGTGATCAATGTCGACGACCCCACCGGCGCCGAGCTGGTGGCCGAGCTGGCCGGCCGCGGCCCGGCGCTGTGGACGGTGTCGGTCGAGGGCGAGGCCCGCCTGTCGGCCCAGCATGTGCGCTGGGAGGATGGCGGCCTGGTGTTCTCGGTGGTCGAGGGCGATCGTCGTGTCGAGGCGCGCACCAGCCTGATCGGCGACTACAACGTCAGCAACCTGCTGGTGGTGATCGGCGCGCTGCGCGCGCTGGGCGTGCCGCTGTCCGAAGCCGTGGCCGCGGCCGCCCGCGTGACGCCGGTGCCTGGCCGTATGCAGCGAGTGGCGGGCGAGGGCGTCGGCCCCGAGGTGGTGGTCGACTACGCCCACACGCCCGATGCCCTGGACAAGGCCCTGGGCGCGCTCAAACCGCTGGCCGAGGCGCGCGGCGGCCAGCTGTGGTGCGTGTTTGGCTGCGGCGGCGACCGCGATCCGGGCAAGCGTTCACTGATGGGCGCGATCGCCGAGCGCTACGCGCACCGCGTGGTGGTCACCAGCGACAACCCGCGCTCCGAGGACCCGCAGGCCATCATCGAGCAGATCGTCAGCGGCCTGTCCGACGGTGCCGGCACGATCAAGCTGACGGTGGAGGTGGACCGCCGCCTGGCCATCCTGGAGGCGCTGGCCGCGGCCGGCCCGCAGGACGTGGTGCTGATCGCCGGCAAGGGCCACGAGGACTACCAGGAGGTGCACGGCGTGCGCCATCCGTTCTCGGACGCCGCGGTCGCGGCCGGCGCGCTGCACGCGAGGGCCACCGCATGACGCTGATGTCGCTCGGTCAGGCTGCCCAGTTGCTCGGCGCCGACGCCGTGCTGCTGGGTGACGCGGGCGTGTCCTTCGCCCGCGTGCACACCGATACCCGCACGCTGCAGCCCGGCGACCTGTTCGTCGCGCTGCGGGGTGAGCGCTTCGATGCGCATGACTTCCTGCCCCAGGCGCGCGCCGCCGGTGCGGTGGCCGCGCTGGCCGAGCGCGGCCTGGCCGAGGCCGGCCTGCCGGGCCTGCAGGTGGCCGACAGCCTGCGTGGCCTGCAGCGCCTGGCCGCCGGCTGGCGCGCCACGCAGACGCTGCCGCTGATCGCCGTGACCGGCAGCAACGGCAAGACCACGGTGACGCAGATGATCGCCAGCATCCTGCGCGCCGCCCACGGTGAGCGCGCGCTGGCCACCCGCGGCAACCTGAACAACCACATCGGCGTGCCGCTGACGGTGCTGGGCCTGAACGGCCACGCTGCGGCCGTGATCGAGCTGGGCATGAACCACCCGGGCGAGATCGCCGAACTGGCCGCCATCGCCCAGCCCACCGTGGCCCTGGTCAACAACGCCCAGCGCGAGCACCAGGAGTTCATGGGCACGGTCGAGGCGGTGGCGCGCGAGAACGGCTGCGCGATCAGCGCGCTGCAGGCCGACGGCGTGGCGGTCTTCCCCGCAGACGACGCCTACACCGCCGTCTGGCGTGAGCTGGCCGGCACGCGGCGCACGCTGAGCTTCGCGCTCGACGCGGCGGCCGACGTCACCGGCGAGGCGCGCTGGGACATCGACCACTGGGCGCTGCGTCTGCGCACGCCGCAGGGCGAGGCCGGTCTGGCGCTGCGCATCGCCGGCCGCCACAACGTCAAGAACGCGCTGGCGGCCGCGGCCGCGGCGCTGGCCGCTGGCACGCCGCTGGCGGCGGTGCGCGACGGCCTGGCCGCCTTCGAGCCGGTCAAGGGCCGCTCGCAGGTCAAGCCGCTGGCACGCGGTGGCCGCGCGCTGACGCTGATCGACGACACCTACAACGCCAACCCCGATTCGGTGCGTGCCGCGATCGACGTGCTGGCCGCGCTGCCGGCGCCGCGCTGGCTGCTGCTGGGCGACATGGGCGAGGTGGGCGACCAGGGCCCGGCCTTCCATGCCGAGGTGGGCGCCTATGCGCGCGAACGCGGCATCGAGACGGTCTGGTGCGCCGGCACGCTGGCCGCCGACGCCGCGCGCGCCGCCGGCGGGCGCCACTTTGCCGACGTGCCCCAGCTGCTGGCGGCGCTGAACGAGGCGCCCGCGTTTGCGTCGGTGCTGGTCAAGGGGTCGCGCTTCATGCAGATGGAACGCGTGGTGGCGGCCCTGCAGGCTGCCGGTGCCGCGCAGGAGGGCGCATGCTGCTGAGTCTGGCCCAATGGCTGCAAACGATGTACCCGGAGAGCCTGGGCTTTCTGCGCGTCTTCCAGTACATCACCTTCCGTGCGGTGCTGGCGGCGATGACCGCGCTGCTGATCGGCCTGGCCTTCGGCCCCTGGCTGATCCGCCGTCTGACCGAGCTGAAGATCGGCCAGCCGGTGCGCGGCTATGCGATGGAGACCCACCTGGTCAAGAGCGGCACGCCCACCATGGGCGGCGCGCTGATCCTGATCGGCATCTTCGTCGCCACGCTGCTGTGGAGTGACTGGAGCAACCGCTTCGTCTGGATCGTGATGATCGTCACCTTCGGCTTCGGCGCGATCGGCTGGGTCGATGACTGGCGCAAGGTGGTCGACAAGAACCCCGAGGGCATGGCCTCGCGCGAGAAGTTCATGTGGCAGACGCTGATCGGCGTGCTGGCCGCGATCTACCTGGCCTTCAGCGTGTCCGAGACCAGCAACCTGCGCGTGATCGAGCTGTTCTTCCGCTGGATCCAGAGCGGCTTCTCGAACGACCTGCCGCCCAAGGCCGACCTGATGCTGCCCTTCTTCAAGACGGTCAGCTACCCGCTGGGCGTGTTCGGCTTCATGTTCTTCGCCTGGTTCGTCATCGTCGGCATGAGCAATGCGGTCAACCTGACCGACGGTCTGGACGGCCTGGCGATCATGCCGGTGGTGCTGGTGGCGGCGGCGCTGGCTATCTTCAGCTACGTCGTGGGCAATGCGGTGTACTCGAAGTACCTGCTGTTCCCGCACATCCCCGGCGCGGGCGAGCTGATGATCTTCTGCGCTGCGATCAGCGGGGCCGGCCTGGCCTTCCTGTGGTTCAACGCCTACCCGGCGCAGGTCTTCATGGGCGACGTCGGCGCACTGGCGCTGGGTGGCGCGCTGGGCACGGTGGCGGTGATCACGCGCCAGGAGATCCTGCTCGGGATCATGGGCGGCGTGTTCGTCGTCGAGGCGGCATCGGTGGCGCTGCAGGTGGGCTGGTTCAAGTACACCAAGCGCAAGTACGGCGAGGGCCGGCGCATCCTGCTGATGGCGCCGCTGCACCACCACTTCGAGAAATCGGGCTGGAACGAAACCCAGGTCGTCATCCGCTTCTGGATCATCACCATGCTGCTGTGCCTGGTGGGTCTGGCCTCTCTCAAGCTCCGCTGAACATGTCTGCCCCCACGCTCACTTCGTTCGCTGCCCCCCGAGGGGGCGCGCGGCCCGCTTGGGGCGGCCCGGCGCTGGCCGCGACTTCGGCCATCTGACCATGAAGTACCTTCAAGGTCTTTCCGTGCTGATCCTGGGCCTGGGTGACTCCGGCCTGGCGATGGCGCGCTGGTGCGCCCGCCAGGGCGCGGCCCAGGTGCGGGTCTGGGACTCGCGCGAGGCGCCGCCGCAGGCCGCCGCGCTGGCGACCGACGTCCCCGCGGCCACGCTGTTCAGCGGTGCGTTGTCAGCTGAACAACTGGGCGATGCCAAGCTGGTGCTGAAGAGCCCCGGCCTGGCGCCCAGCGATGCGCGCATCGCGCCGCTGCTGGACGCCGCCCGCGCCCAGGGTCTGGCGGTGATGGGTGAGCTCGACCTGTTCGCCCACGCGCTGGCCGACCTGAAGGCCGAGCGCGGCTACGCGCCCAAGCTGCTGGCGATCACCGGCACCAATGGCAAGACCACGACCACCTCGCTGACCGCGATGCTGGTCGAGCGCGCCGGTCTGCGCGTCGGCCTGGCTGGCAACATCGGCCCGACGATGCTGGACACGCTGGCCGCCGCGCTGGCCAAGGAGCCGGCGCCGGCCACCGAGATCACTGAGGAAGAGACACCCGAGGACGTCGTTGGGCAGTACGCCGAACCCGCCGGAAACACGGACGGGGTGGCGATCGACGCGCCAGGGGTGAACGGGGAGCCCGCGGACGATAACGCGGACGGGTCTGAACCTGGGGAGGAGGAGGCGCCGCTCGTGCTGGCACCTCCCCCTCCCAAGGATCCGGTCTTCGCCCACCTGCCCCAGGTCTGGGTGCTGGAGCTCAGCAGCTTCCAGCTCGATGGCGTGCGCGGCTTCGAGCCCAGCGCCGCCACCGTGCTCAACATCAGCCAGGACCACCTGGACTGGCACGGCGACATGGCCGCCTACGCCGCGGCCAAGGCCCGCATCTTCGGCGAGCAGGGCCTGATGGTCATCAACCGCGACGAGCCCCTGGTGGAAGCCATGGTGCCGGCGCCCGTGATGGTCAAGGGCGGCCGCGGCAAGCCCGCCAAGGCCGTGGGTCGCGCGGTGCTGCGCTTCGGTCTGGATGCGCCGCAGCACCCTGGAGACTTCGGCCTGGTCACCGAAGGCGGCATGGCCTGGCTGGTGCGCGCGATGCCGGCCGATGAGACGATCAAGAAGCGCAAGGGCGAAGAGGAAGAGCTGATCATCCAGCGCTTGATGCCCGCCGATGCGCTGCGCATCCGCGGCCGCCACAACGCCAGCAATGCACTGGCCGCGTTGGCGCTGACCACGGCGATCGGCTGCCCGCTGGCGCCGATGCTGCATGGCCTGCGCGAGTACCGCGGCGAGCCGCACCGCGTCGAGCCGATCGGCATCCTTGGTGGCATCGAAGCGGTGGACGACAGCAAGGGCACCAACGTTGGCGCCACCGTGGCGGCGATCAAGGGCCTGGGCGAGGACCGCCTGAGCAGCCAACTGGTGGTGATTCTGGGTGGCGACGGCAAGGGCCAGGACTTCGCGCCGCTGGCGGCACCGGTGCAGCGCCACGTGCGCGCCGTGGCCCTGATCGGCCGCGACGCCGAGGCCATCGCAGCGGCACTGGCCGGCACCGGCGTGCCGATGCAGCGCCACGACTCGCTGGAGGCCGCCGTGCCCTGGTGCTTCGCGCAGGCCAAGGAAGGCGACGCCGTGCTGCTCAGCCCGGCCTGCGCCAGCCTGGACATGTTCCGCAACTACGCCCACCGCGCCCAGGTCTTTGCCGACGCGGTGCAGCAGCTGGCGCATGAGCGCGGGGAGCTGCTGTCATGAACTTCGCCGCCACGCTCAAGCCCGATGTGGCCGGCTGGCGCGCTCGCCTGGCGGGCCTCATCGGCCGCCGCGGCGAGGGCAGCGAGCCGCTGCCGCCGATCCGCGACTGGGTGGGCGGCAACGAGGGCCGCCCGGCCGCGATTGCCGGCATCGACCTGGCGCTGATCTGGGTGACCGTGGCGCTGCTGGCGCTGGGCCTGGTGATGGTCTATTCGGCCTCGGTGGCGCTGCCCGACAACCCCAAGTTCGCCAAGTACACACCCACCTATTTCCTGGGTCGCCAGGCGATGTTCATCGCCGTGTCCCTGGTCGCCGCGCTGATCACGCTGCAGATCCCGATTGCGGTGTGGGAGAAGTGGGCGCCGTGGCTGTTCGCGCTGTCGCTGGCGATGCTGATCGTGGTGCTGATCCCGCACGTGGGCAAGGGCGTCAACGGCGCGCGGCGCTGGCTGCCGCTGGGGGTGATGAACTTCCAGCCCAGCGAGCTGGCCAAGCTGTCGATCGCGATGTATGCGGCCAGCTACATGGTCCGCAAGATGGACGTCAAGGAGAACTTCTTCAAGGCGGTGTGGCCGATGGCGGTGTCGCTGGGCGTGATCGGCGTGCTGCTGCTGGCCGAGCCCGACATGGGCGCCTTCATGGTGATCGCCGCGGTGGCGCTGGCCATCCTGTTCCTGGGCGGCGTCAACGGCCGGATGTTCCTGCTCAGCGTGGCGGTGCTGGTCGGCGCCTTCGTGCTGATGATCGTCTTCAGCGAGTTCCGCCGCCAGCGCATCTTCGCCTACCTCGACCCCTGGAACCCCGACTATGCGCAGGGCAAGGCCTACCAGCTGACGCACTCGCTGATCGCCTTCGGCCGCGGTGAGCTGTTCGGCCAGGGCCTGGGCTCGTCGATCGAAAAGCTGCATTACCTGCCCGAGGCGCACACCGACTTTCTGCTGGCCGTGATCGGCGAGGAGCTCGGCTTTGTCGCCGTGCTGTCGGTGGTGGTGGGCTTTTTCTGGCTGACGCGCCGCATCTTCGTCATCGGCCGCCAGGCGATCGCGCTGGACCGCGTCTTCGCCGGCCTGATGGTGCAGGGCATCGGCGTGTGGTTCGGCGGCCAGAGCTTCATCAACATGGGCGTCAACCTGGGCGTGCTGCCCACCAAGGGCCTGACGCTGCCGCTGTTGAGCTACGGCGGCTCGGGCATCCTGATGAACCTGGTGGCGCTGGCGATCGTGCTCAGGGTGGATCAAGAGAATCGACAACTCATGCGCGGAGGCCGCGCATGACGAAGCACCTCGTCGTCATGGCAGCCGGCACCGGCGGCCACGTGATTCCCGGCCTGGCGGTGGCGCGCGAGATGCTCTCGCGCGGCTGGACCGTCAGCTGGCTGGGCACCGAGGGTGGCATGGAGAACCGGCTGGTGCCGCCCAGCGGCATCAGCATCGACCGGCTGGCCTTCACCGGGCTGCGCGGCAAGGGCTGGCTGCACACGCTGACCGGCGGTGTGCGCCTGCTCAAGGCCTTCTGGGACGCGCTGCGCATCCTGCGCCAGCGCCGCGCCGACGCGGTGCTGGGCATGGGTGGCTATGTCTGCTTCCCGGGCGGGCTGATGGCCTCGCTGCTGGGCAAGCCGCTGGTGCTGGTCAATGCCGACGCCGCGCTGCTGATGAGCAACAAGGCGCTGCTGCCGGTGGCCGACGCGGTGGCCTTCGGCTTCGACGGCCCCGACGCCGCGCGCGTGCGCCACGGCAAGGTCACCGGCAACCCGGTGCGCCAGGAGATCGAGCAGATGCCGCAGCCCGCCGCGCGCTTCGCCGGGCGCGAGGGCCCGCTGCGCCTGCTGCTGGTGGGCGGCAGCCTGGGTGCCAAGGTGCTCAACGAGACCTTGCCGGCCGCGCTGGCCCACCTGCCGGCCGATGCCCGCCCGCAGGTCACGCACCAGACCGGCATGGCCCACCTCGATGACGTGCGCGGGCGCTACGCCACGCTGGGCGTCGAGGCCGAGATCCTGCCCTTCATCGACGACATGGACCGCCGCCTGGCCGACTGCGACGTGGTGCTGTGCCGCGCCGGTGCGATCACGGTGAGCGAGCTGTGCGCCGGTGGCGTGGCCAGCGTGCTGGTGCCGCTGATCGTCTCGACCACCTCGCACCAGCGCGACAACGCGGCCTGGATGGCCGAGCGTGGTGCGGCGATCCATCTGCCGCAGACCGAGATGACCCCGCAATCGCTGGCCGACCTGCTGCAGGGCCTGACACGCGAGAGACTGCTGGCGATGGCCGAGGCCGCGCGCGGCCTGGCCCGCCCCCATGCCGCCGCGAAGGTGGCTGACGAGATCGAGGGACTGGTGGCATGAAGCACGCCGTCAAGCACATCCACTTCGTGGGCGTCGGCGGTGCCGGCATGAGCGGCATCGCCGAGATCCTGCACAACCTGGGCTACACGGTGTCGGGCTCGGACCAGTCCGACAGCGCGGTCACGCGCCGCCTGGCCGAACTGGGCATCCGCATCCACACCGGCCACGACGCCGCCCACATCGCCGGCGCCGAGGCCCTGGTCACCTCCACCGCAGTGAAGGGCGACAACCCCGAGGTGATCGCCGCCCGCGCGAAGCGCGTGCCGGTGGTGCCGCGCGCGGTGATGCTGGCCGAGCTGATGCGCCTGAAGAAGGGCATCGCGATCGCCGGCACCCACGGCAAGACCACCACCACCTCGCTGGTCACCAGCGTGCTGGAAGAAGCCGGGCTGGACCCGACCTTCGTGATCGGTGGCAAGCTCAACTCGGCGGGCGCCAACTCGGCGCTGGGCTCGGGCGACTTCATCGTCGTCGAGGCCGATGAGTCAGACGCCTCGTTCCTGAACCTGATGCCCATCCTGTCGGTCGTCACCAACATTGACGCCGACCACATGGACACCTACGGCCACGACTTCGCGCGGCTGAAGCAGGCCTTCGTCGACTTCCTGCACCGCATGCCCTTCTACGGCGCCGCCATCGTCTGCGGCGACGACCCCGGCGTGAAGAGCATCATCCCGATGATCTCGCGCCCGGTGGTCACCTACGGCCTGGGCGAGGACGTGCAGGTGCGCGCGATCGACGTGCAGGCCCTGCCCGGCGGCCAGATGCGCTTCACCTGCCAGCGCCGCAACGGCGTGGTGATGCCCGACCTGCAGATCACGCTGAACCTGCCCGGCGAGCACAACGTGCGCAATGCGCTGGCGGCGATCGCCATCGCCACCGAACTGGAGCTGCCCGACGCCCCCATCGTGGCCGCGCTGGCGAAGTTCAGCGGCGTCGGCCGGCGCTTCCAGCGCTGGGGCGAGGTGCGGCCCACCCAGGGCGGCGCGGTCACGCTGATCGACGACTACGGCCACCACCCGGTGGAGATGGGCGCGGTGCTGTCGGCGGCGCGCGGCGCCTTCCCGGGCCAGCGCCTGGTGCTGGCCTTCCAGCCGCACCGCTACACCCGCACCCGCGACTGCTTCGAAGACTTCGTCAAGGTGATGGGTCAGGCCGATGCGGTGCTGCTGACCGAGGTCTACGCCGCCGGCGAGGCGCCGATCGTGGCGGCTGATGGCCGCTCGCTGGCGCGTGCGCTGCGGGTGGCGGGCAAGGTGGATCCGGTCTTCGTCGACGACGTGGCCGAGCTGCCGCAGCAACTGCTGGACTTCACGCGTGACGGCGACGTGGTGATCCTGATGGGCGCCGGCTCGATCGGCGGCGTGCCGGCCAAGGTGGTGGAACTCGCAGGGAGCAGCGCGGCATGAAGGCGATTGACGTCAAGACACTGGGCAAGGTGGCGGTGCTGATGGGCGGCCACTCGGCCGAGCGCGAGGTCTCGGCCACGATGTCCGGCCCCGGCGTGCTGGCCGCGCTGCGCTCGCAGGGCGTGGACGCGCACCCCTTTGATCCGGCCGAGCGCGCGCTGGGTGAGCTCCAGCGCGAGGGCTTCCAGCGCTGCTTCATCGCGCTGCATGGCCGCGGCGGCGAGGACGGCACGGTGCAGGGCGCGCTCGAGCTGTTGGGCATTCCCTACACCGGCTCGGGCGTGATGGCCTCGGCGATCGCGATGGACAAGGTCATGACCAAGCGGGTCTGGATGGCCGAGGGCCTGCCCACGCCCGCCTGGCGTCTCCTCGGAAAAGGCCACCACACGCGGGAAGACACGCGCGCCGTGCCCGACGTGCTGGGCCTGCCGATGATCGTCAAGCCGGCGCGCGAGGGTTCGTCCTTTGGTGTAAGCAAGGTCGAAGGCTACTCAAATGTGATGGAAGCGGTCACTCTCGCGGCACAATACGACTCCGACGTGCTTTGCGAAGAATTCATCGATGGCGACGAAGTCACCTGCCCGGTGCTGGGAGAAGGTGACGCCGCCGTCGCTCTGCCGGTGGTGCGCATCGTCGCCCCCGATGGCAACTACGACTTCGAACACAAGTACGTCTCCAACGACACCACCTACCTCTGCCCGAGCGGGCTGCCCGAGGCCGAGGAGCGTGAGATCCAGCGCCTGGTGGTGCAGGCCTACCGCCTGCTGGGCTGCCGCGGCTGGGGCCGTGCCGACCTGATGATCCGCGCCAGCGACCGTCGGCCCTTCCTGCTGGAGATGAACACCTCGCCGGGCATGACCAGCCACTCGCTGGTGCCCAAGTCGGCGGCGCAGGCCGGCATCAGTTATGAGCAGCTGTGCCTGGGCCTGCTGGCCGGCGCCACGCTGGACAGCCTGGCCAGCCAGGGAGCCTGACCGACCATGGCCAACGCCCTGCCCGTCGACATCCGCCTGATGAACGCCACCGCGGCGCTCGTGGGTGTGCTCGCGCTGGGCGTGCTGGCCTTGGGCGCCGCCTCGTGGGTGGCGCGGCAGCCGGCTTTTGCCCTGCGCCAGATCCGCCTGGAAGGTGAAACCGCGCGCAACAACGCGGCCACCGTGCGCGCCCACGTCATGCCGCGCCTGGCCGGCAACTTCTTCACCCTGAACCTGCAGGCCGCGCGCGAGGCCTTCGAGGCTGTGCCCTGGGTGCGCCACGCGGTGGTGCGCAAGGTCTGGCCCAACCGGCTGGTGGTGCAGCTCGAAGAGCACCACCCGGTGGCGGTGTGGAAGGGCGAGGAGGGCGATGACCGCCTGGTCAACAGCCATGGCGAGGTCTTCGAGGCCAATCTGGGCGACGTCGACGAGGCCCAGTTGCCCGACTTCGCCGGCCCGCTGGCCGAGGCACCGCAGATCCTGGCGCTGTACCGTCGCCTGCGCCCGGTGTTCGAGCCGCTGGGCCGCGAGCCGGTGAGCCTGGCGCTGTCGGGCCGTGGCTCCTGGCGCGTCGAGCTGGACGACGGCGTGGCCGTCGAGCTTGGCCGCGGCAGCGAGGACGAGGTGCTCGAACGCAGCGCGCGCTTCGTGCGCACCATCACCCAGGTCGGTGGCGCCAGCCGCCGGCCCATCGATTACGCCGACCTGCGGCACGCCGACGGTTACGCGGTGCGCTTCAAGGGCGGTCCCGGGGCTGCCGCCACACCCACCGGAGCCCACTGAGGAAGGCCATGGCCAAGGAATACAAGGATCTCGTCGTCGGCCTGGACATCGGCACCGCCAAGGTGATGGCGGTGGTGGCCGAGGTCGTGGGTGGCGAATTGCGCGTCGCCGGTCTGGGGGTGGCCAGCTCGCACGGCCTGAAGCGCGGCGTGGTGGTCAACATCGACGCCACCGTGCAAAGCATCCAGCAGGCGCTGAAAGAGGCCGAGATGATGGCCGCCTGCAAGATCGAGCGCGTCTACACCGGCATCACCGGCAGCCACATCCGCGGCCAGAACAGCACCGGCATGGTGATCGTGCGCGACAACCGCGAGGTCACGCCCACCGATGTGGCGCGCGTCATCGAGACCGCCAAGGCGATCAACATCCCCAACGACCAGCGCCTGTTGCTGGTCGAGTCGCAGGAGTTCGTGATCGACGGCCACGAGGTCAAGGAGCCGATCGGCATGAGCGGCAGCCGGCTCGAGGTCAAGGTCCACATCGCCACCGGCGCGCAGAGCGCCGCCGAGAACATCGTCAAGTGCGTGCGCCGCTGCGGCCTGGAGGTCGAGCAGCTGTGCCTGTCGCCCACCGCTGCCGCCGCCGCGGTGCTGACCGACGACGAGAAGGACCTGGGCGTGGCGGTGGTGGACATCGGCGCCGGCACCACCGATGTGAGCATCTTCACCGGCGGCTCGATCCGCCACACCGCGGTCATCCCCATCGCCGGCGACCTGATCACCAGCGACATCGCGATGGCGCTGCGCACGCCCACCAAGGACGCCGAGGAGATCAAGGTCGAGTACGGCGTGGCCAAGCAGATGCTGGCCGACCCCAACGAGCAGGTCGAGGTGCCCGGTCTGGGCGACCGCGTGCCGCGCATGCTCAGCCGCCAGGCGCTGGCCGGTGTGATCGAGCCGCGGGTGGAAGAGATCTACTCGCTGGTGCACCAGGTGATCCGCGATTCGGGCTACGAGGAACTGCTGTCCTCGGGCATCGTGATCACCGGCGGCACGGCGGTGATGCCGGGCATGGTCGAGCTGGGCGAGGACATCTTCCTCAAGCCCGTGCGCAAGGGCCTGCCCACCTATTCGGGGCCGCTCTTTGACATGGTGGCCAACCCGCGCTCGGCCACCGTGATGGGTCTGCTGGAAGAAGCCCGGCTGGCCCATGCACGCGGCCACAAGGCACAACAACAGGCCGGCTCGGTGAAGACCTTGTTCGGCCGGGCGAAGGACTGGTTCTTGGGAAATTTCTGACCGGCGGGGCCGGCACACAACGACGGACGTTGCAACGATCCGCACAGGTAGCAAGCGTTTTCAATTCAGGCAACTGCACACAGCACGACGGAGGTTCCACATGGCCATCGAGATGATCGAAGACTTCGACCAGGGCACGCAGATCAAGGTGATCGGCGTGGGCGGCGGCGGCGGCAACGCGGTCGACCACATGATCGCCCAGGGCGTCCAGGGGGTGGAGTTCATCGTCGCCAACACCGACGCGCAAGCGCTCAACCGCAGCGGCGCCGGTCAGCTGGTGCAGCTGGGCAGCACCGGTCTGGGCGCCGGCTCCAAGCCCGAGGTGGGCAGCAGCGCCGCCCAGGAGGCCGAGGGCCGCATCCGCGAAGCCATTGCCGGCGCGCACATGCTGTTCATCACCGCCGGCATGGGTGGCGGCACCGGCACCGGCGCGGCGCCGGTGATCGCCCGCATCGCCAAGGACATGGGCATCCTGACCGTGGGCGTGGTCACCAAGCCGTTTGAATTCGAAGGCGGTCGCCGCTCCAAGCAGGCCGATGCCGGCGTGACCGAGCTGGAAGCCAACGTCGACAGCCTGATCGTGGTGCTCAACGAGAAGCTGCTCGAGGTCATGGGCGACGACGTCACCCAGGAGGAGGCCTTCGCGCACGCCAACGACGTGCTGAAGAACGCCGTGGGCGGCATCTCGGACATCATCCACATCCCGGGCCTGGTGAACGTCGACTTCGAGGACGTCAAGACCGTGATGAGCGAGCCGGGCAAGGCGATGATGGGCACGGCCATGGCCGGCGGTCCGGACCGCGCCACCAAGGCCGCTGAGGCCGCCGTGGCCTGCCCGCTGCTCGAAGGCATCGACCTGTCCGGCGCGCGTGGCGTGCTGGTGCTGATCGCGGCAGCCCGCAGCACCTTCAAGCTGAGCGAGAGCAAGAACGCGATGAACACCATCCGCCGCTACGCCGCGGAAGATGCGCACGTGATCTACGGCACTGCCTACGACGACAGCCTGGGCGACCAGCTGCGCGTGACCGTCATCGCCACCGGCCTGTCCTCGGCCCGCCGCGCCGCCGCCCCGCTGACCGTGGTCCAGACCCAGCCGCAGACCGTGCTGCGCACCGGCACCGACAACCTGCCGGTGCTGAGCAGCCCGATCGGCGCCACTGCCGCCCCGGTGATGGGCGCTACCGACTACGCCGGCATGGCCACGCCCAGCGTCTGGCGCACCGGCCGCACCCAGGCCGCCGCCAAGGTCGAGGCGCTGAGCAGCAACGGCATGGACGAGATCGAGATCCCGGCCTTCCTGCGCAAGCAGGCCGACTGAGGCCGCGCCAGCACCTGTGCGCCCGGGCCTGGCCGGCCCGGCGTGCTGCCGTCGCCTGCATTCCAGGGGGGCGCCCGCTCGGGGCAGCCCCTTTTTTCATGCGCTGTCGTGCGTGATATAAGCCGGGGGCCGGCGATGTGCTGGTGACAGTTTCCCTGGCGCATGATGTCGCAGACCCCCCCGGACGATCAGGTCCCGAGCGTGTTCCTCCACGTTCCCAAGAGCGCAGGCACCACCTTGCGCGCGGTGTTCCATCGTGCGCTGGGCGACCAACTGCTGTGGTTCCGCAACCCCGACAGTCGCCGGCCGCCCGAGCCCGATCATCCGCGCCACACCGATGATCTCTCCAAGCTGAACAGCCCCGAGGCCTGGGCCGGGGTGCGCATGGTGGGCGGCCACTTTCCGGCCTGGAAGCTGCCGCTGGCGCTGCTGGAGCGCAGGCCCTTGCTGATGGCGGTACTGCGCGAGCCGGTGGCTCGGGTCGAGTCCCTGTACGCCTACATCCGGCGCGAGGAGCACCATGCGCTGCACCACGAGCTGAGCCAACGGACCTTGCTGGAGGCCCTGGACCTGCCGCAGTTTCGCCGCGTGGTCCCCCAGGGGCAGCTTCGATTCCTGCGCACCGCTCAAAGACCCTGGCATCCCAGCATGCTGGCGCCCTTTCCGGTGCTGATCGGCAAGCATGAGCATCTGCCCGCCTTTGTCGAGGCGGCCGCCCGTCGCACCGGCCTGCCGCTGGAACTGGCCGACATGTCGGCCAATGTCAGCCCGCCGGGCTACCGCGATTCGCTGAAGCAACAAGCGGGCTACGCCGAGGCGCGCGCGCTGATCGCCAGCCTGACCGAGGACGAAGCCGAGTTCATGCGCAGCTTCGACCAGATCTACGAGCACGAGGCCGGGGACATGCCGGTGGTGCCGCAGCGGCCCAGCCGCCCGGCGGGTGCCGTGGCCAAGCCAGCGGCCAAGGCGACGCCAGCGCCGAAGGGCCCCAGGCCCGACTCGCGGCCCGCCGCACGACCCCTTGCACGGGCCGATGCACCGCCGGCCGCTGACGCCGCAGGCACCCAGGCCGACGCGCCGACCGAAGCGCAGGCCGAGCGTCGCGCTGCCCGGCGCGAGGCGCGCCGCGGTGCCCGCCAGGCCGAGCGTCGGCGGCTGCGTGAGCAGGGCGACGAGCCGCAGGGCGGTTCGTCGCCGTAGCGCGGCCTCAGCCGGATCGCCGTCAGAACGGCTGCTCGTAACCCAGCCGCCACAGCACCTGGCGGTGCCAGGCCTCGCGGGCGTCGTAGCGGACCGGCAGGCCAGCTTCCACCACCTGCACGCGCTTGTTGTCGACCATGTCGTTGCCCCACCACTGCTGGGCCGACAGCCGCCAGGTGTGGCGCGGCTGCGGCTGCCAGGACAGGTCGGCGCTGAAGCTGTGCTGGGCATTGAAGGCCAGGCGGCGCTTGTCGGGCTGATCGGCCAGCGCGCGGCCGCGGGCCTGCAGACCCAGCTGCGCCGTCCAGGCCGCTGACAGCGGTTGCGTCAGGTCCAGCTTGGCCTGCCAGTCGGGCTGGCCGGCCAGTGCAGGGCGGGCACCGGCCACATCGTCCAGGCGAGAGCGCAGGGCTGCCAGGCTGGCCTGCCAGCGCAGTGGCCGGCCGTCGATCAGTGCGCCGCGGGCCTCGCCGCGCAGCTCCAGCTCCAGGCTGGCGCTCCAGGCGCTGCCGGCATTGAAGCGCTGCAGCAGGTAGGGGTAGCTCAGGTCTTGCGCCTGCACGATCAGGCGATCGAGGATGACATCGTCAATGCGGCGCAGCGCGGCCGACCACACCATCTCGCCGCCCAGCGCTGGCAGCGCGCGCTGCCAGCTGGCGTCCAGGCTCCAGGCGCGTTCGGGCCGCAGGTCCGGATTGCCGGTCTGTGCCGGCGCGGTGGGCGAGACCTCGATCGGCACGTAGCGGCGCGGCATCACGTCGCGCGGCGCCGGCAGCTTGAAGCCGCGCGACAGGCCTAGCTTGAAGGTGCCCCAGCCGCCGGCGGGCGTGGTGGCGATGCGCAGCACCGGTCCGACCAGGCGGTGGGACTGTCGCACCGCGGTGAAGACGTTGCCCTCGCTGTCGGTGGACAGCTGTTCCAGGCGCAGGCCCAGCTGGGCCTCGGTTTTCTCGGCCAGCGTCCAGTCGTCCTGCACATACAGGGCGCGGCGCTGCACGCGTGCGTCGTAGCGCTCGTCGAGGTTGTCGGGCGGCTTGCCACCGGGCAGTGCCAGCTCGGTCTGCACCCGGTCCTCGCGGCGCACCGCCTGCTCCAGCTCGGCCCCCACATCCAGCCGGTGCGCCTCGCCCAGCGGGCGCTGGTGGTTGAGGTTGAGCACCACGCTCTGGTCGTCGGCGCGTCCATCGACGTGCGTGTCCTGCACCAGGCGCGGCGTGAAGTCGGTGCCCAGGCCGCGGGCCTGCTGGTCGCGCCGCGAGAAGGTGCCGCTCAGCCGCGCCTCGGTGCGTGAGCCATCGGCCGCCTTGTGCTGCAGCTGGGCTCGGCCGCGCCAGAACACCCGCTGGTAGTGCAGTTGCAGCTGGCTGTCCTGCTGCTCCGGCGGCGCGCCGAGCAGCGGCGTGCGGTGATCGATCACGCCACCGTCCGAGCGGGCATAGCGCAGGCTGTGGTCGGTGGAGAGTTGCCAGCGGCTGCCATCGGCCTGCTCCTGCTGCCAGGACAGGCGGGGGTTCAGCGCCAGCGACTCGGTGCGGTCGTATTCGACCTTGTCGGTCAGCGTGCGTTGCACCAGGGTGGCGGCCTCGCCCTCGCGGCGCTCGCTCAGCCAGGTGGCCGGCCAGCGCTGGCGCTCGCTGGCCAGCACCGTGCCCAGGCCCCAGGTGGCGGCGCCCCAGCGGTCGCCCAGGTTCAGGGTGGCGCTGGCCTGCGGCAGGCCCCACTGGCTGGCCAGCGCGAGCTTGATATCGCGCGTGGCCAGCGCACTGGCGCGGCGCGTGACCAGGTTGATCGTGCCGGCAATCGCCTGCGTGCTCTGCACCGATGCGCCGCGCTGGATCTCCACCCGCTCCAGGCTGTCCAGCGCGATGCTGTCCAGCGAGAAACCGCGTGGCACCGGCTCGCCATTGATCAGCAACTGGGTGTAGCCGCCGCCCAGGCCGCCGAGCTTGAGCTCGGTCTGCGGGCCGCGGCCATCGACCGTGATGCCGGGCACGCGACCCAGCGCATCGGCCAGGCGGGTGTCGCCATGGCGCAGCAGCTCGTCGCGGGCCACCACCTGGCGGCCGGCGGTGTCGGCGCGGCGCTGGGCGCTGCTGTCACCGCGCACCTCGACCTGGGTGGCCGGTTCCTGCGCCACGGCGCAGCTGGCCAGCAGCAGCAGCGCGGGTGAGCAGGATCGTCGGCGGTGGTGGTTCGGTGTCATGCAAGCCTCCCTGGCACGGCCTGCGGTGGGCCGAGCGTGATGTGTTGAGCAGGCGATGCTATCCGAGCCCGGCTCATGCACGGCGTAGGCTGAGCCCATGCTGCTGGACATCAGCCCCATGCGCCACAACCTGGCCTTTCGCCGACTGTTCGCCAGCCAGTTCATCTCGGGCCTGGGCACCATGGTCAGCGATGTGGCCGTGCCCTGGCAGCTGCATGAGCTGACCCACCCTGGGTGGGTGCGCTGGTGATCGGCGTGTTCAGCGGCCGGACCCACCGCGTCCAGTGCCGTGGCCGCGCGGTGGTGATCGCGGCTGGCGCTGACTGGCCTGGTCTGGCCGCGCTTCTGGCGCTACCTGCCGCCGTCCGGCCCGGGCTGAGGCGGTGGACCGATGCTGTCGCGCATCGCCTGCGCCAGCGCCGTCTGACCACGCTGGTCCAGCACCTCGGCGGCCGACTGCCGGTCGCGCAGCGCCTTGTTCTGGCTGAGCTTGGACTTGCCCACCAGCGAGCTGATGCTCACCTGGATGCCGACGATCTTGCGCAGCATCTCGTCAATGAACTCGGGCGCCGAGTCCGACATCTTCCAGGGCTTGGTCTCGGCCGCCTCGTGCTGGCGCGTCAGTCGCGCCACCAGGCCGCGCACGAAGCGCTCGTCGTCGTGCACGCTCAGCGTGCCGTGGGCATGCACCACCTCGTAGTTCCAGGTGGGCACCTGGCGGTGGCTCTCGTGCTTGCTGGGGTACCAGCTGGGCGAGATGAAGGCCTCGGCGCCGCGGAACACCACCATCACCGGCGTGCCGGTGGGGCAGCGTTGCCACAGCGGATTGGCGCGCGCCACATGGGCGCTGAGCGTGCCCAGCGGCCCCGCGGCCGGATCGAACTCGAAGGGGATGTGGTCGGCATCCATGCCCAGCTCGCCCGGCGTCACCAGCATGCCCAGCGGGTGCGCGCGGATGATGCGGTGCAGGGCCGCGGGATCGGTGAGGGCGAAGTGGGCGGGGGTGTACATCGGAGGGCCTCGCGTGGGGGCGCGCCGCCAGCCCGGCGCGAACCCAGGCATCTTGGCACGACACCGGGCGCGACGCCGATCAGCCAGTGTGCTGCGCCACGCGCTGCAGCCAGCGGTGCAGGGCCAGCGCCTCCACTGGCTTGCTCAGCCACGCCAGCCCCAGGGCCTGCAGCCGGGCCTGGGTGGCCGCCCGCGTGTCGCCACTGACCACCAGCGCCGGCAGCGGCCGGCCGGCGTGTTGGCGCAGGTGGTCGATCTGCTGGCTGCCATCGCCGCCAGCGGCAGGGCCGAGCTGCAGATCAACGATCAGCGCGTCCAGCGGCGGCTGGCCAGCCAGCTGGCGCTCGATGTCTGCGGCGTCGTCACCATCGGTGACGACACAGCCCAGCGTGCGCAGCCAGCCGCCCAGCGCGTGGCGGTTGGCGGCGTCATCGTCGATCACGGCCAGGTGCAGTGGGCCGGGCAAGGCGGGCAGCGGTCCGCCAGCGGCGCCAGGCAGTGCGAGGGACTCGGCATGACCGGGCACCCGCAGCTCGAAGCAGCTGCCCCGGCCCGGCGCCGAGCGCAGGCTCAGCGGATGATCCAGTGCGCGTGCCAGCCGCTGCACGATGGCCAGGCCCAGGCCCTGGCCGCGGTGGCGCTGGCGCGACGGGTTGTCCAGTTGCACAAAGGGCTCGAAGATGGCCTGCTGGTGCCCGGGCGCGATGCCGATGCCGCTGTCGCGCACCTGCAGCCGCCAGACGGGCTGGCCGGTGCCGTCGCGGCCGGCGCGGGCGCACAGCAGCACGGTGCCCTCGGTGGTGTACTTCAGCGCGTTGCCCAGCAGGTTGCGCAGCAGGGTTTCCAGCAGCAGCGCGTCGCTCAGTGCAGCGGGCGGCAAGGCGCTGCTGACGCGCAGACTCAACAGCAGGCCGCGCGCCTCGGCCTGGGGCTGGTGCTCGCTGGCCAGGCGCAGCAGCAGGGCGCGCAGGTCCAGCGGGGCAGGGCGGGCGTGGACCTCGCCGGTCTCGGCGCGCGACAGGTCCAGCAGGCTGTCGAGCATGCTGCGCAGGGCCTGCACGCAGCTGTTCATCTCGCCCAGCAGGGCGTGCTGCGCGGGCTCGGTCAGCAGCCGCTCGAACATGGCCGATTGCAGCGACAGCGCATGCAGCGGTTGGCGCAGGTCGTGGCTGGCGGCGGCCAGGAAGCGGGTTTTGGCGGCATCGGCCTGCGCCAGTGCGGTGTTCAGCTCGGTCAGGCGGTGCCCCTCCTGCAGCGCACGGTCGCGCTGGTCGGCCAGTCGGGCCAGCTCCAGCTGGATCGACAGCGCCAGCCGCTGGGCCTGGGCCGCGCGCCGGTGGGCCTGATCGCCCAGACGGGCGGCGCGGCGCTGGTGATGCAGCGCGCCGGCCAGATCGCCCAGCGCCTCGCAGGCACGGGCGGCCTCGTCGTGCAGGCGGCAGGCATCGGCCGGGAAGGTGGCCCCTTCGAAACCCTCTGGGTCGTGCTGGCGCAGTTGCTCCAGCAAGCCCCAGGCCTCGCGCGCCCGGCCCTGGTCGGTCCAGACCGCCGCCTGCGCCCAGACCCATTCGACCGGCGGGTGCGCCGGGTCAGCGCTCAGCGGCAGCGACACATCCAGCCAATGCTGCGCCTCGGCCAGCCGGCCAGCGCGCTGGTAGATCGAGCCATAGAAGGCGCTGCGGATCCAACGCTGGTAGGCGTTGAAATGCGGCTCCCAGGCCGACAGCCGGTCGGCCAGCGCCGCGGCTTGCTCGTGTTGGTTGGTGCCGCTGAGCGCCATCATCAGGTTGATGCCCGCCACATGGATGGCCGGCCACTGGCCGGTGTCGGCGCACAGTGACCAGGCCTCCTGGCAGTGCTCGATCGCCCCCTGGTGGTCGAGCAGGCTGCCCTGGTAGCCGCCCAGGCTGCCCAGGGCGATGGCCAGCAGCACCGGGGCGTTGGCCGCACGGGCGGTCTGGATCGATTCGAAGTGCAGGCGCAGCGCCATCTCGGGCTGCTTGAGCTGCTCGTGCGCCGTCGCCAGACGCAGCCGCAGCGTATAGCTCTGCAGCGGGTGTGTGGGCGCCTCCAGGTGAGCCAGCCAGGGGGTGAGCAGCGCCACCACCTCGTCGGCGCGGTTGTGCCGGTGCAGCCATTGCGAGGCCAGGTCGTCACAGGCCATGGCCAGCGTCTGCCGGCCGGCGTGGGCCGGGGGCAGCGTGGCCAGGTGCTGGCGGGCCTCGGCCAGCGCCGCCTCGTACGCTGCGGTGTCCCCGGACCAGAGCTGGCGCCGGCCCTCGAAGGTGGCCGCCAGGCCCTGGGCCAGCGCGTCATCGGCCGCCTGGGCCCGCAAGGCCTGAGCGCCCGGGTTGGGCCCCAGGCGGTCTTGCGCATGGGCCCGCCAGGCCTGGTCGATCAGCGCGGACAGCGGGGCGTCGTCGGTCATGCGGGGGGCGGGCCAGAGCGTGCGCCGGATGATAGGCCGCGTGCTGCGGCCATGCGATCAACGATCGGCGATCAATAGCAGATTCGCGCCTCGTAGGTGGCGCCCAGCCCGGGGTAGCTGGCCGGCCCCTGGTAGCAGCGGCTGTCATAGGCGCTGAGGGCCCAGGTGGACACCAGCGCGCCGCCCGAGTACAGCTCCACGCGCAGCGCGCCCGGGCCTTGGGGCAGCGCCACCAGCGTGCCATCGGGGAACACCATCTGGCCATTGGCATCCAGCGGCAGCGGCTCAGGCTGCACGGGTTGGCCATAGGTCAGACCGCATTCCAGCAGGTCATCGCGGCCCATGCACAGGTACAGGCTGGCGGCGGCCGGGAAGCTGATGGTGGGCGCATAAGTGTCCACTTGGGTCACGGCCGGGTCGTGGTTGTTCTGCGTGCTGGACTCGGCCACGCCTTGCAGCACCTGGGCGCGGCCGGTCAGCGTCAGCGTTTGGCTGGTGCTGGACACGCGCAGCGGCAGGTGCACGGTCTTGGTCTCGCCCACCGCAATACCGGGCCAGACGCAGGCCAGCACGCGGGTGTTGCTGTTCCAGCTGCAGCCCGGCGGCAGGTTCAGCACCCAGGTGCCGTTGGTACCGCGCTGCAGGTCGGGCGACACGCTGCTGGGCAGGTTGACGTAGCCGCGCGTCTGGCCAGCGGCCGCCACGCCATCGTTGCGCAGGCTCAGCCTCCAGAACGCGCCCTTGCCGCGCTGCAACTGGGCCGGGCCGCTGAAATCGGTGACGATGTCGGGCCGGGGCGTGTTGTTCTGGGCCGCCGCCAGGCTGGAGCCCAAAGCCAGAGCGAGCAGAACCAGGGTCTTGTGCATCATGATGTGGATCCTCTTCAGGGTGGGGGACAGGTGGTGGCCGTGTGAACCGGCGCCAGGCCAGTGTCTGGCCCACGGCGCGCCGCCCACCCGTCCAGTTGGACGGGTCGGCGCCCCCCAGTTCGTGGATGATCGACACCGCACCCACCCACCGCGATGACCCTGCCCGTCCTGATCGTTGAAGACCACCCGCTGTTTCGCAGCGCGCTGGCCTCCACCGTGCAAGCCGCCGGCCTGGCCGCCGAGTGCGTGGCCGTGGGCAGCGCCGCGCAGGCGCGCGCGCTGTGGCGGCCCGGCGTGCGCTATGCGCTGGCCCTGATCGACCAGCGCCTGCCCGACGGCCTGGGCCTGCGCCTGGCCCAGGAGGCCCGCGCCTGGGCCGAGCGCTGCGTGCTGCTGACCGGCGCCGAAGAGCCCGGCCTGGCCCAGCAGGCCCGCCAGCTGGGCCTGGACGGCTTCATCCCCAAATCACTGCCGCCCGAGGCGCTGGTGGCCGCACTGCGCCGCGTGCTGCGCGGCGAGCCCTGGTACCCCGACCAACCCACCGCCGCCGCCACCCCGCTGACCGAACGCCAGCGCCAGGTGCTGCGCGAAGTGGGCCGCGGCCGCTCCAACCGCGAGATCGCCGAGCGCCTGGGTATCAGCGAACGCACCGTGAAGGAACACCTCAGCGTGGTCTTCATCCGCCTGGGCACCAACCGGCGGGCGGAGGCGATTGCGCAGGCGACGTCGCTGGGGTTGATTGATTTTGAGGGGGAGGGGTGAGGGGCGGGGCTGCTGGCGCGTTGAGGAGGCGTGATTGGTGGGCCTGGCGGACTGCAGTGCAGCGTAAGCAGCCATTGGCCGCGGACAAGCTAACTGGCGCTGCCTGGCACAAAGCGGTCAGCAGCATTGCATGAAAGCTGCGAGTTGCCCTGCACTTGGCTTCAGATGCCATCGATGCTTCTCGACCTCCCAGTTGTCTCCGCCGGCATGTCGATAGACACCAAGGTGGTGAAGCCTGCCTCCAAACGCATTGCCGCGCGAGTCCGGACCATACAGTTCCTTCTCTCCATAGAGCACCCAAACTGCCCGCAACCCCTCCCGCTGCACGAACGCAAGGAATGCGTCCCGGTCGACCAGGGCTGCCGAAGGACCATCTTGAGTCACAGCGGGATCAAAGAACGTCGTTCGCTTGCCGTCAGTCCAAGTGAGGTCGGCACCGTTTGACAGCCTCAGCCCCAGGCCTGCGCACAGCCACGCTCCTGGCATCCGGAAGTTACAGGTCCCATCGGCGGAGTAGTCGTATCCCTTCGAATGGGAGTACTGGACGGTTGGCACAAGGAGCCGCGGGAGCCTTTCCCTCCAGTCGCTGGCCGCGTGCCACTCGTCAAGACCCTTGGCGGAGGGATGCCAACCATATTCCCCGAGGAATGCTTCCGAGAACCCGTCGCGATTCGGAAGGTCCGGATGACTTTCCGCCTTGCTCCTGGTGAGTGCGGCCACGAGGTTGTCCTCATCGGCCGGACTGACTATCAAACAATGCAGATGGACCCAAGACTTGCGCGTCACCTCCTGCGGGTGCTGGCGATTTCCCATGCGGGTCCAGGATCCTGCACCGTGGAGGGAGAGCCAACGTCGCCCATCAATGTCGAGAAGGTCAATAACCTTCTCGTCGTTGACGACGTCGACCTCCGAAGTGAGCCACTGCACGGCCTCCTGAGGCGTACGACAGGACAGCTTCGCCTGCTTAGGCATCCACCATGTCGCGCTCCACGCTTTCCAACCATCATCCTTGGTAGACCTGCGCAGCATCGACGGGTCGATGTCTCTGCCACTCACCTGCCATGGCCCTTGGTACGGCTCGGGGTCGTCCTTAGACCAGCCGGCGAGAAGCTGAACACTGTCCGACAGGCGCCCCACGAGCTCGTGCAATGCGAGCCACTGGTACTTTTTCCCCAGCCGCTCGATTCGATGGTCCATTCGATCGAGTGTGGGCCGAAAAGCTTGCTCGGCACGTTCAAAGTCTTTTGCGGACCAGCCGAGGTCGTGGGCTCGTTTGGCCACCCACCTGGCTGCCCACAAACTGTCGAAGCTAGCGCGTCCATCGACGTACTCTGCTTCGGGCACAAGTAGGTCTCCTGAGGCAGTGCAAATGCGGAAGTTCTCTGCGACCAGCATGCCAACCTTTGACTTGAAGCGATCGAAGACCAACTTGGCTGCTTCTTCCAGCTTCTCGCGCCGCTCCCAGTTGCTCCGTCTAGCAACGACTATCTCGCGCCTAGCACTTAGAAGATCCTTGAGCGCATCACGCGCATCCTCTCCAGCCCAAGAGTCAAAGTGCTTGAGCCAAAGGGCCGCCAGTTGGTAGGTGGAGATCGCACTCGGGGCCGCCCTCGGTGAGCAGCCAAACGATTGCGTGCTATGCGGAATCGTGTAGTGCTCGAAGTCATCGTGCAGGCATGAGCGGACAACGTCATCGTCGATATCGCTGCCTGCAGGCCATACGAAGCCGGCGAGAGCCTCCTCTGGGACCAGGTCAACGGTCCAGCTGCATTGGTACGGTGGTCGGGCGGCGGCCGCCTGGCTGTCGGCTATAGCACCCATGTGCACTGCGATCTCGACAATGCCTCTCGCAAAGTCCCGCGTGAGCACATGAGTCGTCGTGCCTGGCTCGAAGAACTCCTTCAGTACAAACTTGGCGACTGGGCTGTACTCAGCTGCGGACCAACTACCCTGCATGGCCGCACCGTATGCAGCCGCAAAGAGCCGCTCTTGAAGATAGCCATCATCGACAGTCTTGAACTTTTCAAGCAACGCCAGCGACGCTGCCCCACTACCGGCAAGTACGCAAGCGAGGGCTTTCGTTGCCTTGTCTCGCACCTCCCGATGGCTCGTCGTGAGCAGCCAAGTCAGTGTCGTTCCAAGCAGTTCAACGCGCACGGGGTCGGTGATCCGCCTACCGCTCGCCAGTGCCCAGTCAACGATCCTCTGGATAGATCCCCCTTTCTCGAACCCAAGGCGGTTCACGGTCACCGACCAGTCAACGTCGCGCGCTGGCATCGTCATGCCCGCAAGCCGTTGATGCAACCAGTCGGCGTTAAATGCATTGCCAACCTGTGGCCCGAACTCGATGTAGAAGCCCGCCAACCCGTCGGCGTCGACAGCGTCTTCTATCCAGTGAAGCGTCCTCTGGGTCACGCTCTGCGCGGAGCGCCAGTGCACCGTGTCAAGGAAGTTCTCGCGCCCTCCCCATACGCCTGGAGCGTACTTCGCTGGCACGATGTCGCCAAGCTCAGCGCTATGCCCTTCGGCAATCTGGATTGCCAGTGCCTGGATGACACTCTCCAGTCCCCAGTCGGTGCTTCGCAGGGTGTCCCCCAGCGGCGTTCCTGCGGTGAACGCGTCGGCGAGGGCGTGATGCTCGAAGTGCTTACGAAGGATTGCTCGGGCGATCTCATGATCGCTCATACGCTCGAACGTGAAGCGAACATAGTCACGGCTGGGGTCGGCGCCGACGCCTGGCTCGACGGCAAGGAGCCCCTCGGCCTCGAGCGCCGCTAGGAGGTTCTTCTCCGCGACGCCTCCACTCGCGAAAGTCTGTTCGGCGAGCCGGTACGCATCCTCATAGAGAACATACCTATCAGCAGACGCCGTCACAAGCTCTGCGAAGCTGGCGAGGAACCGATCGACAACTCGCAATTGAGGGACGACCCCGAGTCTTCGCTCTACTGAGCTTGCCACCTCCCGTTTGTAGAAGGAGAACATCGCGGTGATGCCTTCAAGGCCTCGCGGCAGCTCGTGCCCGCCGGCGGCAAGGACGGCATCACAGCATGTGCGCAGGAACAGGGGATTGGTCGACTCTGGGCCTGGTCGCACTCCCAGCCAGCCGGTGACTCCTCGCATGTTCAGGTATCGCCGCGCCAGTTCACCCGTGGAGTCTTCGAAGCCTTTGACGACTCCGCGAGCCCAGTGCGACACCAGAGTGCTCGCCGTGCTTGGCGTGACCATTCGATCAACGAAGGTGTCCCTGCAAGTGAGCACGACCGACACATAGGGGTAGCGCTGTGCCTCGACGAGGAACTCCGACAGCTGCTCTGGCCACCAGCGACGCGCCGGTCCCTCGTTAATTGCGTCAATCGCTAGTAGCGCTCGTGTTTCCGCAGCCTGCCCTGCTGCATCCAACGCGCCCAAAAGTTCGTCGACGCTCAGCGGCGCACCGCGACCGAGCCTTTCAGCAACGCTCAACCAGCCGGTCGGGTTTGCGCCGAGTACGCTGCTGGGAACAAGCACTGCAGGCCGCTTGCCCTCCAAGATGGACTGAACCGCGTCTCCGAGGAGATGCGACTTGCCTGAGCCTCCCGGACCGGTCAGGAAGAGCGCCTTCTTGTTTGCTGCGTCCCACTTGTCACTTGCAAGCTCGTGGGCGATGTCATCCAACAGGTCAATGAGCCTGTATGTATAGTGAGCCAGCGAACGCCAGTGGTCGCCGTTCGGCTTGCTTGCGACATCCCATAACCAACTGAGGAGGTCGCCCAATGACTTTCGCGCCACCGTCGCCGCATCTCGCCACGCGTCCACGTCGTAGACGCCTTCGATGCTCACATCGCGAGGTCTCAACGCACCACAGAGAGCAACTACCGGAGCCAGGAGGTCATTCGCAGGAGGCGGTGCGGCGGGGGATGCCTTGACTGCTCCCGCAAGGGAACTGCGCACGCTCACAACAGCTTCGAGCACCTTGCCCGCCAGCGCTTCTAGGCGGACAAAGAAGTCTGGCCCCCGCACGAGTGCGTCGATGAGCTGACGGGCTGGAGTCTCGACATTGAACTTCGGAAGATACCGTTCGCCGAGGACTGACTTGGCTTCCTGCCAGCGCTTAGCGAACCATCTTTCGCCGAAGACCTCCTGGTCGAGCCAATACTTCATCCTCCCAGCGTAGCGCCCATCACTCGACGTAAGCTTTGTGTGGATGGCGCTCGCATCCCAAAGCTCGAGCTCGAGCACCCGCGATCGCTTTCGCGCATCTGCCTGTGCCTTGTCCTTCCAGGCTTTCCATCTATTCATCTCCGTCGTCGACTTGGTCGAGCTCTTCCCGGGGTCACGCAGGTTAAACGGCAGACAGACGATGTACTTGACGAGCTTTGGGTGATTGTCGAATGCTTGGTTGAGTGACGCAGTCAGCTTGCTGGCAAGGTCGGTGGTGAACTGGCTGTAGAACTTCGCCTGGAGACAATGCTGGTCGCCGCCGTCGAACTCGACGTAGGCCTCGACACCGGCGTCAGCACTGCCGCCCTTTCGATAGAAGCACGCGCTCGCTGGCCTGGGCTCCAGCGAAAGGAGCTGTGCGCACAGTTCCTCAAAGCCATGATGTTGCGAACCCCTGTGGAGACGAACCTTCTGAAGATCAAAGGCAGACAGTGGTTGGGACACGTTGGCTTCCCGTTCTTGGCGTGCTCACATTCTCGGGTTGACTCATGTGTCGCGCGCCGATAACTTGGCACCTCAGCTCTGGAGTTGGTCGGACGCCGAACGAAGACCCCGCCGGCGATGCCCAATTGCTCCCTACGGCTGCTTGCTGTGGTTGCCGACATCCGTTCCTCAACGGTGAATGTCGGTTGACCGTCTCGAACGGCAATCTTGAATGCATGCGAGCAAAGCAGCGATGACCGCCACTCGACCAAAGCAAGCGAATTCGCGGTAACAGGCACAAAGCCGACATCCGCCCTCGCGACCGATGCTTGTACTGGGGACGGCTTATCCGACGCGCGAGTACGGGTAAGCATTCTTGATTTGATAGGCCAAGAACTGCCCTTTGGATCCTGCCTGCATTAGCTGCTCAAAGAGTGCCTGCGTCACGTTGTAGTACTGGTAGATGCCGCCACTCGAAAACTCCACTTCCAATGTCTGCGACGGTTCGTCGTAGCC
Organism: Ideonella aquatica; assembly: GCF_018069755.1. GTDB lineage: Bacteria > Pseudomonadota > Gammaproteobacteria > Burkholderiales > Burkholderiaceae_C > Ideonella > Ideonella aquatica. The sequence goes on from NZ_JAGQDE010000003.1 coordinate 78,606, forward strand.
GATTGAGGCGATATTGGACGAAGCGACTGGTTCTCGGTTCATTGTTCACCTACCTGTGGTTCTGGGGTGTCTTCGACTGGAACTCGCACGATGCCAGGGTCTCTCGTGACGGCGAACGTCCTCTGGGCACGCCAAGAGGCGACTACTCGGTCGTACCCCTCTGCGATCCTCTTGGTGGCCCAAGCTTCGGACACCTTGGGGTCAGAGCTCTTGGGGCGGTGCTCAGGCGCGGGCAGCGTGACGCGGCATCGCACGGGCAGTCGGGCAGCCTCTCCGGCTACGATTGCCTCCCCCGTTCTCAGCACCGGCAGCAGGTCCACCAACCCGCCAAGGTTGTCGGGAAGTGCGCCCTTCACTCGGGCACGATCTTCAGGGTTTGAAAGGCGCAAGGCCATGATCGTGCCGCACTGAGACAGGATGGTCTCATCGACCTCTGCGGGACGTTGTGAAACCACCATCGCGCCAATACCGTACTTACGTCCTTCCTTGGCGATCCGCTTCACCACGTCGGCCGCTGGACTGTCTTCCTTGGCGCCTGACAGGTATCTGTGTGCCTCTTCCATCACGACAAGCAGTGGGCGGTGTATGCCTCCTTCGGTTTTCTCGCGGCTCCAGAAGAGCGCCTCGTAGACGATCCGCAAGATTGAACCGATAAGAGTCGTCAATACGGAGCTCGGCACACCAGAAAGGTCCAGGATGGTGACTGGCTTTTCGTAACCCAACCAGTCATCCAAGAGATGGTCCAGATCGCGTTCAACGGTTCCGTCCAGCGCAGGCTCCCACGGGCCAGGGTGCAGGATGAAGTCGAACCGGTGGTCTAGCAGACGTGACCGCATTAAATTCAACTGTCGGCGAATCCCTTTTGCCTGAGTGTTCAAGAACGGTCCCGCAGCGCCCAACGCCGCCGGGGTGTATTTGGGGGGTGCGAGAGTTATAGGGTTGCCGGCAGCTTCCAATGCCGGCTGGTCCCGCTGTGGCCCGTTGAGCGTCCGCATCTCGAAGTCTACGAGGTCATACCAGCATTGCTTGAGGCTGAACGGCACCGGGCTATCGACGGTGAGCGATTGAGGGTCCAATCCGGCGAAGTTGGCCGCCGTTAGCACCGCAGCCTTCATTTCCTGAATCTTGTCGGAGAACGCAATCTCTTGATTCTCAGTCAGGCCTCCCGCAACAAAGTCCAGCAGGTCTTTCGATTGCAGAGCCCAGTAGGGCACGAACAGCGGGCGTTCTCCGGGTTGTGGCGTGGCGCTGTACACGCGAGCGAGATCTGCCAAGGCATGGGTGTATTCACCATGTAGGTCAAGAAGAAGGATCCGAGACGCCGGCGCGCCATCTTCCTGATTGGGCCGAACGATCGAGCGCAACAAGCTTGCGACGGTTGTAGATTTGCCTGAGCCAGTTGATCCCAAGATGGCGGAGTGCCGAGATACCAAGGCATCCAGCGAGAGTTTGACAGTGATGCTCTCTGAACTGGAAAGAGTGCCTATGGCTATCTGGTCAACGCCATCGCTCCCATAGATTCGTCTCAGGTCACCCTCGCTAACGATGTGCACCGCATCGTTTATAGACGGCAACTGGCTAAGTCCGCGCTCAAAGCTCCGCCCTAGGGCTTCTCCAGCGAGTTCCACTTTCATCCAACGTCCACCGCTGGCTGCTTTGGAATCTGACGATGCGCCCACCTCGCTCACGATGCCGAATAGGTCCTGGTATCCCTGAGGTATCCGCACAAAGCCACCGACCTGAGCAACCCGGTACATGTGCCCTTCAATCATGGCGATGCCTGATGCGAGGGACTCGGCGAGCGACACTGTCACGGTCGGCCCCGAAACTGATGTCACCAACCCTAAGAAGGTAGGGTCCTTGGCGCTCACGCTTTGGGCTCCCCGGCATTCGCTTCGGCAATGGCAATCGCAGCTGGGGCACCTGCGACGGCGGCGTCGGGTGTCTCCTGTGCACTCATTTCGGTTGCTTGAGCAAGGGCGCAAAAGCGGGTGAGCAGCGCAAAGTCGCCAAGCAGAAATTTGCTCTGTTCCCCAGGCCACCGTGGCCCCCAGAAGGTCGCACGGATGTCCTCCCAGTTCTTTGGTGGATCCCCGGGACGCCATGTTCCCTTGACGCCTCCAATCACAGCCCCATCGGACGCATACACCGAAAGGTTGGGGCGTTCGTACGCCAGTTTGCAGGCGGGCTCCTCAGACGCCAATGGCATGTACTGGAATGCCATCACCGAGGCGTTCGCATTCATGGCAAGCGCTTCGTCCAACACTGCGCAGATGTGTGCGTCTCGGAATGAGAAGCCAGAGGTGAGCAAGATGCTGTCTGGGGTCAGTAGAAACTGGCGTAGTCGCTCGAACAAGGCCGAGTAGGGTTGCTTCTGGGTCAGCTCGTACTTTAGGTGGTCGGGATACACGAGCTGCGAGGCTGTTCGTCCGCGTCCGCGAACAACCGAGTCGCCTTCTAGCGCCCAACCCAAGGAGCCATGCAACTTCCAGAGCCGGGACCACCTTGGTGGTAAATCGTCGCTGGCGACGCTGACGGGATCAAAGAAGGGCAGATGCCCTCCGGTGAATCCGTCGAAATAGGAAGCGCGGGATCGTTCGAACGCCTCTTCGAACAGCAAGTCGTAGTTAGTAGTGAAGATTTCGACGGCGTGCGCCCGAAGCGTTCCGCTGACCCAAGAGACCAACTCCGTGTAGGCGTTTCGCTCCTTAGGGAGGGCTGCGCCCACTACTTCGCCGATCTTCCTACACACTTCCATGCCGAGCGCCATATATCCGTTGGAGTCCAGTCCATGAACCTGGGCTGGCCCAAGTGCCTGCTGCAAGAGTCGGATACGGGTGAGGATTGATTCGATATTTGCGGCAGCACCAAGTTCCGCGCGAATCGCCTCAGCAGCGGCCTTCTGCTGTCCAGTCAATGCCCCAATCGCCTGTGCGGTCAACTCCTCGACACCAGGCATCAATGCGCGTCCACCTTCGGATACCAACGTCCCAATATCGTTCACCCGGAGAGACATCGGAGCTCCTGCACCTACCAGCAGACCAATGCGCTTCCGCCCTTGTGACAGGATCTGCCGGAGGTCCGACATGAAGCGGTCGGGGTTGTGGAATGTGTTCATGCGGGCTCCCTTGCCGTATCTTTTCGTAGCCACATTCTGCATGGTTCCTAAGTTGACGCCCTCTGGGGACCGGCCGGCCCTTTCCCGGGGTTGCTGCATCGGCAAGCTTGCCCGAAGAGCTTTCTGGCCAAGAGATCTGTGGCGCTCAATCCGTAGCCGAGGAACCCGGATCCTTGAGTTCCGCAAACTTGGCGGCCATGGTCGGATTGCCCTTGGTGAGCTTCTTGATTGTCACGTCCTGGGCTTTGTCATTTGCCAACCGCAAATTTCTGTCAGCACCTAAGAGTGCGTCCTTGGTCTTTTGCAGGTGGTCGATGGACTTGTCGATCTCGTCAATTGCAGTCTGAAACCTGCGCGAAGCCAAGTCGTAGTTCTTGGCAAACGCTGTCTTGAAGCCCTCAAGTTCACTCTCGAAACTGGTGATGTCGATGTTCTGGGCCTTCACAAGAGCCAGCTCGGTCTTGTACTTGACCGCATTCATCGCCGCATTGCGCAGCAGTGTGATCATCGGGATGAAGAACTGCGGTCGCACCACATACATCTTCGGATAGCGATGAAAGACGTCGACGATGCCGGTGTTGTAGAGCTCACTTTCGGGTTCCAGGAGAGAGACCAGCACTGCATACTCACAGCCCTTTTCCGTGCGATCCTTGTCTAGCTCTTTAAGGAAGTCCTCGTTGCGCTTCTTGGTGGCAGTCGCATCGTTCTCGTTCTTCATCTCGAACATGATGGACACGATTTCAGTGCCGGACTCGTCGGTGTCCCGAAAGATGTAGTCACCCTTGCTTCCGGTGCTGGCGTCGTTGTCCTTCTCAAAGTAGGCCAGCGGGAAGGCGGTGGCACGGATGCGATTGAACTCGGTCTCGCAGTGTTGTTCTAGCGTCTCGCCCACCATCTTCGTGGACAGGCGCGCCTTCATGTCGCGTAGGCGCTCGATGGCCTCGTCGCGGTCTTTGATCTGGACCTCATAGCGGTCTTTGAGGGACTGCTCCGCGAGTTGCTTTTCCAGCCGCACCTGCGCCAGGCTGGCCTGCAGCTCGTCACGCTGCTTCTCGACGCCGCTCAGCGCCTCGGTGATGGCGAGCTTTCGGGAGAGTTCAAGCGCCGCCAGCCGAGCCTTCAAGCCCTGGATTTCGCTGTCCTTGCTAGCAGCAGTGAGTTGCAACTCGGCAGTACGCTGGGCCTCGGCCAATTGCCGGACGGTTTGGGTTTCCTGCCTAGCTTTGTCCAGTTCGCTGGCGAGGGCGTCCCTCTGCTTTTCGACATCGCTCAAGGCCTGTGCAACTGCTAACTGGCGGGACACCTCGCCAGCCTCAAGCTGAGCCTTGAGCTTCTGGATTTCAGCCTCTCGTTCGGCGCTCTGCTTCTGCAACTCAGCAGACAGCTGGGCGCGGGCGAGTTCCACAGCGCTCCGTTTGTCGCGCTCCGCGAGTTCCAGGCGCTCATGAAGTTGGTGCTCGAAGTCGCTGTCTCGCACCTGCTTGAGGATGTCGGCGTAGCCGGCCTCGTCAATCTTGAATGCCCTGCTGCAATGCGGGCAGATGATCTCGTTCATGTCTGTCGCTCCCAAGACCTACAGGTTAGCAAACCTGCGGATTCCAAGGAGTAGGTTGGCTCCGCAGGACAGCGCGCAGAAGGTGGTCTAGGACTGCAGGTTCTCGATACAAGGCCGACGGGCAGTACGGCTGCTACGAGATGGCCGGTCCTGATCCCAGCAGACATTGACGTTCCGAGTTCGTGCGACAGCACACAGTCTGAAGCCGAACCTCGCTGTTGTTGACGTCGTTGACGGCCTGCGGGCATGAAGTGCCGCGCGCGACGAAGATTCCGTGCTCACCGCAGCCAACATGATGCCCGGGCGACCTCGGCGGACCATGAGGTCTTCCAAGACCTGACCCTCCCGGCCATCCCTGGTCCCCCCGACAGGAATCGAACCTGTATCTGGCGCTTAGGAGGCGCCCGTTCTATCCATTGAACTACGGGGAGACTCACGCGGGGTGCTGGGCACACTGCGCGAAAGCGCGAATTCTCGCATGAGGCTCCGGCGCGTTACGCTGTGGCCTGGGGTGACGACGAAGGAGTCGACATGACGATGGTGGGCAAGGTGGGCGTGCTGCTGGCGGTGATCGGCATGGCGGCGCAGCTGGGTGAGGCGGGGCCGTGGGCGGGATGGGTGTTGCTGGCGGGGCTGGTGGCCCTGGGCGTGGACGTGGTCCGCGGGGTCAAGGCCTTCCTGTCGACGGACGGGCGCTGAGCCATGGGGGCCGCTCGCAGGATGGGTAGCAGGGCGCTGGGCGCGCTGATGATGGCGCTGGGGATGGTCTGCGCGATGCAGGGCGCGGTGGCGCAGACATCTCCGACTGCGCCGCCAGCGCCTGCGGCCTCGTCCCCACCCGCCGCCTTTGACGAGGCCCTGGCCGCCCGCACCGGCGCCGATGAGTACGGCATGAAGCGCTATGTTTTCGTGCTGCTGCGCACCGGGCCCAACCGCATGCCTGATGGGCCGGCGCGCGACGAGATGTTCCGCGGCCACTTTGCCAACATGAAGCGCCTGGCCGATGCGGGCCATCTGGTGCTGGCCGGGCCGTTCGATGGGGTGGACGGCTGGCGCGGCCTGTTCATCCTGGCGGTCAAGGACATTGACGAGGCCAAGAAGCTGGCCTCGACCGACCCGGTGCTGGCCTCGGGCGAGATGTTGGCCGAGTACCACCGCTATTTCGGCTCGGCGGCGCTGGTGATGGTCAACGAGCTGCACGCCAGGCTGGCGAAGAAGTCCTTCTGACCGGGCCACTCAGGGCCAGCGCCAGCTCCAGATCAGGTCCACCGCGTTGTCCTCGCCCGACTGCGCGCGCAGCGTGAAGCGCTGGGCGATGCGGTAGACCAGCTGCCAGGTGCCGGTGGTGGCGTTCACACCGCGCTCATAGCCGACGTACCAGCGCCGGCTGAGCTGCTTGCCCACGCTCACCACCATCTGCCGCACGTCGTTGGCGTCGGTGGCCTGGCGCAGCGAGAAGTCGGTCAGGCCCAGGGCCTTCATCACCGCGTCGGTGGGGGCTTCGCCCTCGCCGGCCAGCAGGGCCACGGCGGCGCGCTGCAGCAGCGCGGTGTCGGCCTCGCCCAGGCCGTCGGGTTCGCGGCCCAGCATCAGCCAGCTGAGCTTGTAGGCGTCGCTCATCTCGGGCTCGCTGGCCAGGCGCACGCGCGGGTTCAGCGCGGTGCCGGTGACCTGCACGCCCACCGTCACGTCCAGGTTGGGCCGTACCGCGAAGATGTCCAGCCGCGGGTCTTCCACCGGGCCGGTGAAGCTGAGCACGCCGCGCTCGATGTCGAGGTTCTGGCCGTAGGCCACATAGTGGCCATCCTGCAGGCGCACGCTGCCGTTGACCGACAGCTTCTGGTTGGTCACGCTGGCCAGCAGCTCGCCGCGCAGCGTGCCGTCGATGCCGCGGCCCTTGATGCGCAGGCGCTCGCCCAGGTCCAGCTTCGCCTTCAGTTGCATGGGGCGTTGGGCGCGGGCGGTGCCGGCGGTCTCGGCGCTGGCGGGACGGGCGCTGGCGAAGACGACGTCGTTGTCCAGGCCGGGGGCGTCGCCCTGGCTCACGTCCACCAGGCCTTCGTCCACCTTCAGTGCGCCGTCCAGCAGCCAGCGCTCGGGGCTCAGGCTCAGCGTGGCCTGGCCGCTGGTGACCAGTCGGCGGTCGAGGCGGCCCAGCACCTGAAAGCGTTCGGCCTGGGCCTGCAGCTGCAGCTCGGGGCGGGCGCCCAGGCGCGCCTCGCCCTGCAGCGTGACGCGGCCGTCGCCACCGCGGAAGCTGAACTGCTCGATGTGGGCGCGCTCGCCGTCCAGGCGCATGTCGACCTGGCCGTCGCTGAGCTGCACGCCCATCAGCGCGTGGCGCGCTTCCAGGCGCTCGCCGCTGAGGCGGCCGGTCACCTCGGGCGCGCCGAAGCGACCGCCAAAGCCGGCCGTCACCGCCAGCGCGCCGCCCAGGCGCCAGCCCGGCGGCACCCAGGCACCCCAGGCACCCAGGTTGGCCACGCGCAGCTGCAGCACGCCGTTGAGCGGCGCATCGGCGGTGGGCCAGGCCAGCTCGGGGCGGGTTTGCAGCGTGGCCACGCCGGCCATCTCGCCCAGCGCGCGACCGGCCAGGGCCTGCGTGAAATGCCAGGTGCCGTCGTGCGCCGACAGCGCCAGACGCAGGTCGCTCAGCGCCAGCGGCTGCACGCGGCTGCGCGGATCGCGGGCGTCATCGACCATGGCCAGGTCGCCGCCCAGGCGCTCGAAGACCAGTTCGGCGTCAAAGCGCTCCTCGCGCCGGATCTGCACCGAGCCGCCCAGCCGCAGGTCGCCGCGCCAGCCCAGCTCGGGCTGGGCACGGGCCAGCAGCGGGGCCAGCGCGAAGGGCTCGATCTGGGCGTCCAGCGCCAGCGTGGGGGCGGCCCTGCCCGGGCGCCAGCGCGCTTCGGCCTGGCGCCAGCGCAGGCGGGTTTCGGGCAGCGCCAGCGCGCCGGGCTGCAGCGTGGCGCGCAGCGGGTGGGCCTGGGCGTCGAGCTGCAGTTCGGCCTGCAGGTCGGTGGTGGACAACCAGTCGCTGCCGGCAGCGCTGCCGGTGCCGCGCGCACGCAGGCGCAGCTCTGACAGCGCGGCCTGCCAGCGGCCGGCCCAGCCCTCACCGTCGGTCAGCCAGCGGCCCTGGCCGGCCAGGCGCAGCTCTGTGCCGTTGCCGCCCGGCGTGCCCAGCGCCTGCGCCAGCAGCTCGCCCGGCCGCGCCGGGCCGCTGGCGGTCAGGCTCAGGCGGTGTTCGGCCAGGCGGCCGTCCACGCGCGCCTGGGCCTGGTCCAGTTGCAACACGCCGGCCGCCAGGCCGCGCAGCTGGGCGTCCAGCTGCAGCGGGCCGTCGGGCTCGCCCGGCCAGGCCAGCCTGGCCTGGCCTTGGCTGAGCTGAACGCCAGGCAGCTGCAGCGCGTCGGCCTGCACATCGGCCCGCCAGGCACGCTGGCCAGGGGTGCGGCTCAGCGTGGCCTGCAGGCGGCCGGCCGAGGGCGCCCAGGCGGGATCGAGCAGGCGCAGCAGCGGCGCGGCGGCGGCCAGCGCGGGCGCGTCCAGGCCCAGCTCGCCACCGACGGCCTCGGTGTCACCGTCCCAGCGGGCCTGCAGGCGGTTGCCGGCCAGGTCCAACACGGCCGTGCCCTGGCTGCGCACCTGGCGCTCCCAGGTCAGTTGGCCTTGCAGCGGCACGCCGGCCAGCAGACTGGGCTGCAGCTCGGCGCCGAGCCGGCCCTGCCAGGCCAGCGGCCACTGGCTGGGGCTGGCCTGGGCGAGGCGGTCCGTGTCCAGCCGGCCCTGGGCCTGCCACTGACCCTGCAGCCGGTGCGGGCCGCGGCGCCAGGGGCTGTCGGCGGCCAGCGGCCACCACAGCGTGGGGTCGAGTTGTTGCAGGCCGCCTTGCAGCTGCAGCTGCCATCGGCCGCTGCCTTCGGGCACCACCTGGCCGCTCAGCTTGGCGCGGGCCTCGCCGGCCTTCAGCTCGGCGCGCTGCAGTTGCAGCTGGCGGGCATCGGCGCGCAGGTCCAGGGCCAATCCCAGCTCGGGTGTGGCGGGGGCGCCCACCAGGCGGCCCTGCCAGTCCACCGTCAGTTGGCCGCGCAGCGCCTGCGCCTGCAGCGCGGCGCGGCCGGCCAGCCAGTCGTCCAGGGCCGGCAGGCCGGCCAGCTGGCCGGTGAGCGGGCCGCTCCAGGTGCTGGCGCGCAGGCGGCGGTCCAGCGCTTCGGGGTGCAGGGCGCGCAGGCGGGCGTCCAGCGTGAGGGTGTCGGCCTGCCAGTTCAGCGTCGCGTCGGCCTGGCCACCGTCGGGCAGCGTGGCCTGCAGGCGCTCCAGCGTCAGGCCTCGGGGCAGCAGCGCAGTGGCATCGGCCCACTGCCAGTGGGCCTGCCATTGCAGACGGGACAGCGGCAGGCGGGCGCTGTCCCAGGGACCGGCGGCGGCGTTGTCGATGCGGCCCTCCCAGGCCGTGGGCTGGCCGGCCTGGCGCGCGGCCAGCGACACGCTGGCATCCAGCGCGGTGCGCGGCCAGCCGGCCTGCAGCGCCGACAAGTCCAGCGCCTGGCTGCGCAGCTGCAGTGCGCCCAGGGGCCAGGGGCTGAAGGGCTGCACCTGGGCGTCGGCGTCCAGCGACGGCGCGGTCTGGCCGGACGGCGCCTGACCGCGCAGCGTGGCGCGGGCGCGCAGCTTGGTCAGTGGGCCGTCGGCCTGCAGCGTGGCCTGCCAGGGGGTGGCGGCGCCGTCCAGGCTGTGCGCCTGCACCTGGGCCTGCAGCGGCAGCGGCGCGTGGGTGCCCAGCTGCAGCGTGCCGCTGAAGCCGGCCTGGCGGGTCTGGGCCTGGGTGAGCGTCAGCCGGTGTTCGGTGGGGCCGGCGTGCCCGCTGCCGGCCAGGGCCTGCAGGGCTTCGGCCTGGTCGATCTGCAGGCGGCCAATCTGCCAGCGCGCCAGGTCCAGCACCAGCGGCAGCGCCAGGCTGTCCGGCACGGGCGTGGGGCCGGACGAGGGCGCGCTGCGCCACTGCACGCTGTCGGCCTGCAGCGCCTCGGCCTGCAGGCCCAGCCAGGCGCCCTCCGCGGGGCGCCACTGCCAACGCAGGCCCCGCAGCTGCCAGGCGCCCAGGTCGAGCTGACCGGCGCTGCCTTGCCAGTGCAGCGCGCGGGCGCTCAGGTCCGGTCCGCTCAGCGTGCCTTGCAGGCCGTCCACGCGCAGCCCGGGCACCTGGCCCAGCGCCCAGGCGGCGCCGGCCTCGGTGCGCAGCAGCCAGCCCCCCGCACCGATGCCCGCTGCGGCCAGCAGGCTGGCTGCCAGCAGCGCGGCGGGCCAGCGCCGTCGGCGCGCCGTGGGGGCCGCGGTCGTGTCCATCAGAAGGCGATGCCCACGCTCAGGTGCAGGCGCACGCTGCGCAGTTCCTGGCCATAGGCCAGGTCCAGCTTCAGCGGACCCACCGGGCTGCGCCAGCGCACGCCCAGGCCGTAGCCCAGCGCGGGCGAGAAGCCGCGCCAGCTGTCACTGGCCCGGCCGGCATCGACAAACGCGGCCCACCACACCGAGGGCAGCGTGGCCGACACCGGCCGCGCGATTTCGGCGCTGACCGTGGCCAGCACGCGGCCGCCGGTCAGGCTGCCGTCGGAGCGCGTGGGCGCCAGGCTGCGCCAGGCGTAGCCGCGCACGGATTCATCACCGCCGGCCCGAAAACGCAGCGCATCGGGCACCTGCACGTCGTCGCGCATCAGCACCTGGCCGGCCTCCAGCCGCAGCTGGCTGTACCAGCTCTGGCCGATCGGCCAGTAGCCGGTGGCGCGCGCCTGCACGCGGCCGAAGCTGCCGCGGGCGCTGTCGCTGCCGTCAGCGGCGCCCAAGCCCAGGCCCAGCTGCACGGTGTAGCCCCGCGTGGGCAGCAGCGCGTTGTCGACGCGGCGCAGCGACCAGTCGGCCTGCAGCGACAGCGCGGCCAGGGTCTCGCAGGTGCCGGTGGCCAGTCCGCTGGCGCATTCGCGGCTGCGGTCGGCATCGATGTGGAGAAAGCGTTCGATGCCGCCGCGGTCGGTGGAGCGGCCCACGCGCAGGCGCTGCAGCAGCACGGTGTCGTTGTCGCCCACGGTGCGGTCCAGCGTGCCGCCCAGCACCCAGCGGCGGTAGTCGCGGTCGGGGTGGGTGGAGAGCTCGCCGTCCCAGCTCTGCTCCGACGCGCCCCACAGCAGCTTGTTGCGCAGCGACAGGTCGCGCCCGAACAGCCGGCGCTGCACATGCTCCAGCGAGACGCGCGGCCCGGTGTTGGCGCTGTAGCCCAGGCCGGCGGTGGCGGCCTGGCGTGGTGCCTCGTGCAGCTGCACGTTGACGGTGGCGGCGCCGGCCTGGGTGGGGTCGGGATCGAAGCCCACGTTGACGCTTTCGTACAGGCCCGTCTTCAGCAGCGTGGTTTGGTAGTCCAGCAGGCGCTGCTCGGTCAGCGCGGCGCCGGTCTCGAAGGGCGCCAGCGCGCGGGCGCGCTCCGGGGGCTGGTGCGTCAGGCCGTTGACGGCGATCAGGCCGGCGCGGAACAGCGGGCCGCTGTCGGCCACCAGGAAGAGGCGCACGCCGGTCAGCTCGGCGTCCACCTCGGCGGCGGTGCCGGCCCAGTTGGCGGCCGCGTAGCCCTGGGCCCGCAGGCTGGCGATGACGGCGTTCTTGGCCTCGCTCCAGGCGGCATTGCTGAAGCTGCTGCCCGGCGCCAGCGGCCAGCGCTGGCCCAGGCGCTGCTGCAGCGCGCGGGCATCGGCATCGCCCTGCTCGGCGCGCTCGGGCAGTTCGCCGGTCCATTCGAAGGTCAGCCGGCTCACGCGCGCGGGCTCGCCCGGCGTGACGCGCAGGGTCAGCGTGCCGTCATCGGCGCGCAGCACCTCGGCTTGCGCGCGGAACAGGCCCAGCGGCTGCACCAACTGGCGGGCCTGGGCCGGGGCGCTGCCGATCAGGCGCGACCATTCCAGGTCGCTGAAGCTGGCAGCGTCGGGTTGGGCGATCGCGCGGGCCAGATCCAGGTGCTTGTCGAGCAGGTCGCGCACCGCGCCCGGGGCGTCCAAGCGCAGCCGCGGCACCTTGCCGACGGGCGCAACAGGCTCGGCAGCCGGCGCGGTGGCGTCGGGAACCGAGGCGGCGCTGTCCGGCGCCGCCGGCTGCGCCAGCGCCAGGCCGGGTGCAGCCGCCAGCGCCCACAGCGCCGCGGCCAGCCGCTGTCGCCAGCTCATTTGCTGAGCAGTCGCATCGCCCCTTCCAGGCCCTGCAGGGTCAGCGGGAACATGCGCTGGCTCACCAGCTGCTGCACGATCGCAATGCTCTGCCGGTACTGCCAGACGCCCTGCGGCTCGGGGTTGATCCAGGCGAACTTGGGGAAGGCGTGGGTGAGCCGCTGCAGCCATTCGGCGCCGGGCTCCTCGTTGTTGTACTCGACGCTGCCACCGGGTTGCAGGATCTCGTAGGGGCTCATCGTGGCATCGCCGACAAAGATCAGGCGCCAGTCCTTGTTGTACTTGCGGATGATGTCCCAGGTGGCGCTCTTCTCGGTGTAGCGCCGGCGGTTGTTCTTCCACATGAAGTCATAGACGCAGTTGTGGAAGTAGTAGAACTCGAGGTGCTTGAACTCGCTGCGCGCGGCCGAGAACAGCTCCTCCACACGGTGGATGTGCTCGTCCATCGTGCCGCCCACGTCCATCAGCAGCAGCACCTTCACCTTGTTGTGGCGCTCGGGCACCATCTTGATGTCGAGCAGGCCGGCATTGGCGGCGGTGGAGTGGATGGTGTCGTCCAGGTCCAGCTCCAGCTCCGAGCCCTCGCGGGCGAAGCGGCGCAGGCGGCGCAGCGCCACCTTGATGTTGCGCGTGCCCAGCTCCTTGGTGTCGTCGTAGTCGGCATAGGCACGCTGGTCCCACACCTTGACGGCGCTGCGGTTCTTGCCCGGGCCGCCGATGCGCACGCCCTGCGGGTTGTAGCCGCCGTGGCCGAAGGGGCTGGTGCCGCCGGTGCCGATCCACTTGCTGCCGCCTTCGTGGCGCTCCTTCTGCTCCTCGAGGCGCTTCTTCAAAGTCTGCATCAGCTCGTCCCAGCCCATCTTCTCGATGGCGGCCTTCTGCTCGGGCGTGAGCTCTTTCTCGAGGACCTTGCGCAGCCACTCCAGCGGGATCTCCTGGCCGAAGTCGGTGAGCATCTCCACGCCCTTGAAGTAGGCGCCGAAGGCGCGGTCGAACTTGTCGAAGTGGGCCTCGTCCTTGACCAGGGTGGTGCGCGACAGGTAGTAGAAATCGTTCACCGACGGGCCGATCACGCCGGCCTTGAGTGCCTCGAGCAAGGTCAGGTACTCCTTGACCGACACCGGCAGCTTGGCGGAACGCAGCGTGTAGAAGAAGTCGATCAGCATGGTGTCGGTCCGCCACGACGGCGGTAGAGGCCGATTGTGCCGAATCCGTGCCGCCCAGGGGCACCGAAGGGGACACCGCAGCGGCTTGTGCCCATAATGCGCAGGTCGAACCCGGGGAGGTCCGGGCGCTGAGGCCGTGAACAACGTCAACAATACCTTGCTGGCTGTCCTGGCTGTTCAGGCGGCGCTGTGCGGCGCCGGCTGGTGGGTGGGCGCGGCCACGCTGGGCCTGTCGCGGTCGGCCGCGCTGCACTGGATGGGCCTGTGCCTGAGCATCGGCCTGGGCTCGGTGCTGTTCATGCCCGGTCTGGATGTGCCGCTGGAGCTGAGCCTGCCAACGCGCAACCTGCTGGTCCTGCTGGGCTGCATGCTGCTGCGGCGTGGCAATGCGCTGTTCCTGCGCGGCGACACCGCCGATCTGGAGCAGGCGCTGCTGCTGGCCGTGGCGGTGCTGGCGATGCTGCTGATCGGCATGGAGCCGGGCGAGCAGTGGGTGCGTGCGCTGACGCTCTCGTCGGCGATCGGCTGGGTGCTGCTGCGCGGCGGCATCGAGCTGGTGCGCGGCCTGATGCGCGAGCACAGCTGGGCCGGCGCCCTGACGATCAGCCTGCCGATGCTGCTGCTGGGCGCGGCGCTGATGGGCCGGGCTGCCTCGGCGCTGGTGGTGCCGCCGCAGTCGCCGATGCTCGACCTGTCACAGCCCAGCTCGGCCGGCACCGGCCTGCTGCTGACTGCGCTGCTGGTCTTCAGCACCACCCAGCTGATGCTGCTGTACCTGGTGATCATGCGCCTGGTGCGGCGCCTGCGCGAGGTGGCCAGCCAGGACCCGCTGACCCGCCTGCTCAACCGCCGCGCCTGGATGCTGGCCCTGCAGGCCGAGCGGGTGCGCATGCAGCGCCACCCTTGCGCCACCGCGATGGCGGTGATCGACATCGACGGCTTTCGCCACCTGAACCAGCGCTACGGCAACGCCCAGGGCGACGATCTGCTGCAGCAGCTGGCGCGCTGCCTGGAAGAGACCGCCCGTGCCACCGACGTGGTGGCTCGCCTGGGCGCCGACCAGTTCGGCGTGTTGCTGTCCGACACCGACGCCGACGGTGCCACCGAGGCCGCCGAGCGCCTGCGCCAGGCCGTGGCGGGCCTGAACCTGCGCGTGGGCGAGGAACGTGTGCCGCTGACGATCAGCGTCGGCGTGGCGGTGCAGCCGGCCGACCTGGCGCTGCAGCTGTCATTCTCGGCGCTGCAACTGCGTGCCGACGAGGCGCTCAGCTCGGCCAAGGCGGGTGGCGGCAACCGGGTGCAGATCGATCGCCGCCCGGCCAGCCTGGCCTTGGCCGGCGCCTGATCAGGTCTTGACCCGGTCGTAGCGCGTCAGCCAGTCAAAGAAGGCCTGGTGCCACTGCCGGCTGTTGCGCGGCTTGAGCACCCAGTGGTTCTCGTCCGGGAACCACAGCATCCGGGCCGGCACGCCGCGCGCCTTGAGCGTGTTGTAGTAGGCAAAGCCCTGGGCGTCGGGCACGCGGTAGTCCAGCGCGCCATGCACCACCAGCGTCGGCGTGCTGAAGGCGCTGGCAAAGGCATGCGGGCTCTGCGAGGCGATCTTGGCCGGGTCCTCCCAGTACCAGGCGCCCATCTCGTCACCGGTCCAGGGCCAGCAGTCGTCGGCGAACATGGCCGTCCAGTCGTAGCAGCCGGCATGGCAGATGTAGGCGGCGTAGCGGCCAGGGGCGCAGTGGCCGTTCATCCAGGCCACCATGTAGCCGCCGTAGCTGCCGCCGCTGGCAAAGACACGGCGCTTGTCGACCCAGCGCTTGCTCAGCAGCCAGTCGGTGGCGGCTTCAATGTCCTGCAGCTCCAGCTCGCCCCAGCGGTGCGAGATCGAGTCCTTGAAGGCGTGGCCGAAGCTGCTGGAGCCGTGGTAGTTGACGCTGGCCACCACATAGCCCTGGGCCGCGAAGACCTTGTTGTTCCAGCGCCAGTGCCAGTTGTCGCCGGGCGCGGTGTGCGGGCCGCCATGGATGGTGTGCAGCACCGGGTGCTTCTTCTTGGGGTCGAAGCCGGGTGGGTAGTGCAGCCAGACCTGGACCGCATCACCCAGCGCGCCGGTGATCCAGACCTCTTCAGTGCGGCCCAGCTCGAACGCGGCCAGCGCGCGGTCATTGAGGTGCTCCATGCGGCGCACATCCTCACCGGGCAGATGGGCCTGCAGACGGGCCGGGTGATCGGCGGTGTCGGCCAGCGTCACCACGGTGCCGGCGGCTTTGTCGAAAGCCAGCACCCAGCCCCCTTCCACCACCACTTCGGCGCGGCGATCCGGCAGATCGAAGCGCCACAGGTGCTGGCGGCCGCGCTGCTCGGCGGTGAAGAGCAGGGCCTGACCGTCGTCCTCCCAGTGCAGCGGGGCCTGCACCTCGTGGTCCCAGTTGGCGCTGGGCACCTCCCAGACGCCGTCCTCGCGCCGCCACAGACCCAGTTGCTGGGGCATGGTGTGTTTCTGGCCGCGGTGGCAGGCGCGGAAGGCCACGGCCTCGCCGTCCGGCGCGTAGGCCGGCGTGGTGAAGCCCCACTCGGCGTCCTGCGCCAGGGTCTGGAAGCGCTTGCCGCGCAGGCGCAGCTCGACGATCGCCGGCCGGCTGTCGGTGCGTTTGGCCGGGTCCGGGTCCCAGGCAAAGACCAGGCTCTGGCCGTCGGGCGCGATGTCAAAGCAGCTCTCGTCGGGCTCGAAGCGGGTGAGCTCGTAGGGCGTGCCTTCGAACAGATCGGTGCTGCGGCCGGTGTCCAGGTCCAGCACCAGCACATGGGGCACGCGGTCCATCGGGATCATGTGGTCCCAGAAGCGCACGATCTCGGCGTCGCTGGCGATGCCGGTCTCCTTGCGCTCGGTGAAGGCCTGGTGCGCCTTGGCCTGGGCCGCCGCGCCCTTCAGGCCCGGTCGCACCCACGACACAAAGGCGATGCGCCGGCCATCCGGAAACCACTTGAAGCCGCCGACGCCGGTGGCCACGTTGCCCACCCGGCGTGCCTCGCCGCCATCGGGCGGGATGACGTAGAACTGCGGCTCGCTGTCCTTGGCGCCCTCCTGTTCGCGGCGGGCAACGAAGCCGACCAGATCGCCCAGGGGCGAAAAGCGCGGCGCGCCGTCCTTGTCGCCGCAGCGGGTCAGCTCGCGCGGGCGGCCGCCCAGCGTGGAGAACAGCCACAGCGAGGCAGGGCTGCGGTTGGCGGCCATATCGGGCCGGGTCACCGCGGCCACCGCCTGCGCGCCGTCGGGCGACAGGCTGGGCGCGCCGATCCTCGCCAGGCGCCAGAGATCGTCGATCGTGAAGGGCTTGTGGCGGGCCATGACGGGGTGTCTCCTCAGCGTTGGCGGCTCAGCTGGTGGTCCAGGTGCTGCCGGATGGTCGGCCATTCGGCCGCGGTGATGCTGTACACGGCCGTGTCGCGCAGGCTGCCGTCAGCGGTGCGCTGGTGGGCGCGCAGAATGCCGTCGAGCTGGGCGCCCAGGCGCTCGATCGCGCGGCGGCTCTGGGTGTTCAGGCGGTGGGTGCGGAACTCCACCGCGATGCAGTCCAGGGTCTCGAAGGCATGGGTCAACAGCATTCGTTTGCACTCGGTGTTCAGTGCGCTGCGCTGCACGCGCCGGGCGTACCAGGTGCTGCCGATCTCGACCCGGCGGTGCACGCGGTCGATGTTCATGTAGGTGGTCATGCCCACCGGCACGCCTTGGGCATCCAGCACCGCAAAGGGCAGCATGCTGCCCGCGGCGTGCAGGCCCAGGCGGCGCTCGATCTCGGCGGCCATGCCCTCGGGGCGCGGCACCACGGTGTACCAGAGCCGCCACAGCTCGCCATCGCGCGCGGCGTCGGCCAGCGCGGCAGCGTGATCCGGGTGCAGCGGCACCAGGCTGGCGTGCTGCCCGCGCAGCGTCACCGCCTGCAGCAGTTCACTCATCGCGTGATCCTTTTTGGGCGCGTTGCCAGGCGCGCGCACCGTGCAGGCCCAGGCCACCACCCAGGCCCACCAGCACGATGGCGCCGATGCTGGCGCCGCCATAGCCCTCGGCAAACAGATCCAGCCCCAGTGCCTGCCCCAGCCAGAAACCCGCCAGCGCGCCGCCGATGAAGCCCACCGCGTCAGAGACGCCTTCGACCCAGGGGCTCAACGGTTCCTCGACTGCATGAAGACCAGCTTCTCGAACAGGGTCACGTCCTGCTCGTTCTTCAGCAGCGCGCCCACCAGCGGCGGCAGCACCACCTTCTCGTCGCCGCTGCGCAGCACCTCGGCCGGGATGTCCTCGGCCACCAGCAGCTTGAGCCAGTCGATCAGCTCACTGGTGCTGGGCTTCTTCTTCAGGCCCGGCAGGTTGCGCACGTCGTAGAAGCTCTTCATCGCCGCGGCCAACAGATCCTGCTTCAGGCCGGGGAAATGCACGTCGACGATCTTCTTCATCGTGTCGGCGTCGGGGAACTTGATGTAGTGGAAGAAGCAGCGGCGCAGGAAGGCGTCGGGCAGCTCCTTTTCGTTGTTCGAGGTGATGAAGACCAGCGGCCGGTGCCTGGCGCGGATGGTCTGGCGCGTCTCGTAGCAGTGGAACTCCATGCGGTCGATCTCGCGCAGCAGATCGTTCGGGAACTCGATGTCGGCCTTGTCGATCTCGTCGATCAGCAGCGCCACCGGCGTGTCCGACTCGAAGGCCTGCCACAGCGTGCCCTTGACGATGTAGTTGCGGATGTCGCGCACCTTCTCGGCGCTCTCGGCATCAGAGAGCTGGCTGTCGCGCAGGCGGCTGACCGCGTCGTACTCGTACAGGCCCTGGTGGGCCTTGGTGGTGCTCTTGATGTGCCACTCCAGCAGCGGCAGGCCCAGCGCGCGCGCGGCCTCCTCGGCCAGCATGGTCTTGCCGGTGCCGGGCTCGCCCTTGACCAGCAGCGGGCGCTTGAGCGTGATCGCGGCGTTGACCGCCAGCATCAGGTCGTCGGTGGCGACGTAGTTCTCGGTGCCTTGGAATTTCATGGGGGGCTGTCGAGGGGTGACGATTCAGTATATGCGTGGCGTTCGCGCCACGCGCGGCCAGGGTTGCCCGGGCCAAATGCGCAGGGAATCGGGGCTGTTTTCCGGGGTTTCGAAGCGGGGCGGGGTGGCACAGTCGTCCCTGATCCGGGCTGTTGTGCGTGCCGATGCGCAGGGCCGGTGATCGCCTTCGCTACGCCATGCTCAAGAAGATCCCCGTTACACAAGTCCGCCTGGGCATGCACCTGCATGCGCTGGAGGGCGCGTGGATCGACCACCCGTTCTGGAAGACCAAGTTCGTCATCCGCGACCGGGAGGATCTGGCCAAGCTGCAGAACAGCGCGATCACCGAGGTCTGGATCGATCCCGACAAAGGCCTGGACGTGGCCGAGCCGGGCGACGACCGACCGGCCCCACGGCGCGTGGCCTCGGTGGCCCCGGTGTCGGCGGTGGCACCGGTGACAGCGCGCAGCGCGCCCGCCGCGGCCGCGCACCCTGGCGCCGCGGAAACGCCCCTGCCGCCCGCTTCGCGCAGCCTGCGCGAGGAGCTCACCCAGGCTGCCGCGCTGTACCGCCAGAGCCGGGCCCAGGTCACCTCGATGTTTGCCGAAGCCCGCCTGGGCAAGGCCATCGACGCTGAGCAGTGCCTGCCGCTGGTCGAAGAGATTTCCAGTTCGGTCTTTCGCAACCCGGGCGCCCTGGTCAGCCTGGCGCGACTGAAGACGCAGGACGACTACACCTACATGCACTCGGTGGCGGTGTGCGCGCTGATGGTGGCGCTGGGCCGCGAGCTGGGCCTGAACGAGGCCGAATGCCGCGAAGCGGGTTTCGCCGGCCTGCTGCACGACCTGGGCAAGGCAGCGATGCCGCTGGAGGTGCTGAACAAGCCCGGCAAGCTGACCGATGAAGAGTTCGGCATCATGAAGTCGCATCCCGAGCGAGGCTGGGAGATGCTGTCCGAATCGGGCACCGTGGGCGAGGGCGCGCTGGACGTGTGCCTGCACCACCACGAGCGCATGGACGGCACAGGCTACCCGCACCGCCTGCCGGCCGAGAAGATCAGCCGCCTGGCCCGCATGGGCGCGGTGTGTGACGTGTACGACGCGATCACCTCCAACCGGCCCTACAAGGCCGGCTGGGACCCGGCGGAGTCGATCGCCAAGATGGCCTCGTGGAAGGGCCACTTCGACCCGGCGATCTTCGCCGCCTTCGTCAAGAGCCTGGGCATCTACCCGGTGGGCTCGCTGGTGCGGCTGAAATCGGGCCGGCTGGCGGTGGTGGTCGAGCAGAACCCGAGCGCGCTGACGGCGCCGAACGTCAAGGTCTTCTTTTCGACCAAGTCGCAGATGCCGATGGCGCCGCAGCTGCTGGATCTGTCGACATCCACCGACCGCATCGAGGCGCGCGAAAACCCCGCCACCTGGGGTTTCAAGCACCTGGACGAGCTGTGGGCGGGCGACGCCCTGCCCACCCGCCGCTGATCACTGCATCGGCGCGGCGAAGCGCTCGAAGCGCGGCCGCCAGTCCCCCAGAATGTCAGCCGACACCAGGGTGTGGGTGGCGCGGCCGATCAGCATCTCGCGCGGCACGCTGCCGATGAAGCGCGAGTCCTCGCTGTTGTCGCGGTTGTCACCCATCATGAAGTAGTGTTCGGCCGGCACCGTCACCGGACCGAAGTCGCGGCCGTGCCCGCCGCCACCCAGGTACTGCACCGCATGGGGCCGACCTGCCAGGTGCTCCTGAGCCCGCAACGCCGGCCAGGTGACGCCGGGCTGCACCGCCTCCATCACCTCGTGGGCATCGCTGTAGCCTTGTTCCTGGCCGTTGATCAGCAGGTGCCCGGCGCGCAGTTCGACCTGGTCGCCCGGCAGTGCCACCAGGCGCTTGATCAGGCGGGTGCCGTCACGCGGCGAATCGAAGGTGACGACATCGCCGCGCTGCGGCTCGCCCAGGCGCGCCAGCACCACATGCGTCAGCGGCAGCTTCAGGTCATAGGCCAGGCGGTCGACCAGCACCACGTCGCCCTCCAGGATGGTGGGCCGCATCGAGCCGGTGGGCACCGGGTTCCAGTCGGCCACGGCAGTGCGCAGCAGGCCCATGCCCAGCAGCAGGGCCAGGAAGCCGCGGTTGTTCTTGAGCCAGGTGCGCATGCTCACTCGCCTGTGATTCGATCACGCTACGACCAGGCGCTCCGGCGGAAGTTCCGTCAGCGCAGTGCCACGCTGCCGCTGCGCCAGGCCGGGTCGGCCCAGCGCTTGAAGGCCAGCAGCACGTCGGGGGTCGAGGCCTGGCGCTCCAGCGTCAGATCAGCGGCGCTCAGCACCTCGAAGCGGCGCTGCCAGCGGCCGTCGGCGCGGGCCTCGCGGGCCAGCAGCAGCCGGGGCGAGGGCTCGGCCGTCCAGCCGGCGGACTCGACATAGCCCAGGTCCTCGCCCAGCGGGTTGCCGGCCACGGGCGGCAGCACCTCGAGTGTCCAGCCGCCCTGCGCGCTGCGGCGGGCCAGCCACAGTTCACGCCAGGTGGCCAGCGGCTGCACCGCGATGGTGGCGGCTTGCCCTGTCGGGTGACCAGCGGCCGATGCGGCCCAGACCACTCCCCAGGTGCAGCGGCGCAGCAGCGGGTCGGCCTCGCCATGCGCGGCGTCGAGCAGCAGCACGCAGGTCTCGCCTGGTCGGCCGGGGCGGGTGACGAAGGCCGGTCGGGTGCCGGCCGGCGCGCTGCGCGGCGCCTGGGCGGCCCAGCGGCTGGCGCCGACGCGCACCGCGGCCTCGGTGTAGTCGGCCTGGTCCTCGTCGGACAGTTGCGTCTTGTCGACCGCGGCCAGGGCTGCCAGCGCCTGCTCGCCGGTCGGTCGGGCGTCCTCGCCGCGGCGCGCCTGCTGGAAGGCCAGCGTCGACCACACCGCGGCGCGGCGCATCTGCAGGCGCTGGCGCAGCTCGGTGGGCAGCGTGGCGACGGCGCTGTCAGGCAGGCTGGCCAGCAGCGTGGCGTGCTGGCGCAGTTGCGCGTCCTGCTCGACCACCGGCAGCCCTGGGTCGATGCACTCCAGACGCGTCAGGCCCAGCAGGGCACGGCTGCGCGCCGCGGCGCCGGCCTGCGGCAAGGCCAGCACCTGGCGCCAGGCGGCGCCGTCGTAGCACAGGCGCATGCGGCCGTCGCGCTCCACGCTCAGCAGGCGCACGCCATAGGCGGCCACGGCGTCGAGCTGCGCAGCCAGGCGGCTGTCGCTGCCGCCCGGGCTGCTGGCGCGCCGGCCCAGGCGCTCGGCCAGCGTGCCGATCAGCTCGAGGGGCTCGCTGCCCAGCTCCCGCGCCGGCACCGCCTTCAGGTAGGCGGCGGCATACCCTATGGCCAAGGACTCGGCGCCCGGCTGGTCGCGCAGAAAGCGCAGCACGGCCAGCAGGCTGGCGGCGTCGTCCGGGCCGCTGCCGATGACGCGCAGCTGGCTGCGCTTGACGAAGCCGCCGCGCTCGCGCCGGTGGTCCCAGACCTGCCAGTGGTCCAGGCGCTCGCCGCGCAGCTCCAGGGTGTCGCCGGGCGTCAGCTGGGCCTGCAGGCCGGCGCTGTCGTGCGGACCGGCACGCAGCGCGGCGCCGTCGGGGCCGACCAGGGCCAGCGTGGCCAGCGTGGCGGCGGCCAGGGTGGTGGCGGGCATGTCAGTGGACCTCGTCAGCGGTGTCGACTGCGGTGTCGGCGGCGGTGTCGGCGGCGGCTGTGGCGGTGGCCTTGGCCCCGCCCAGCAGCGCGGCGCCGATGAAGTCGCCGTTGGCCGGTGGCGGCGCGATGATGACCTGCACCTTGTCACTGAGCTTGTCGGCCATGGTCTTCTGGATCAGCAGCGGATGGCGGCTGAGCAGCGCGCCCTCGCGGGCCATCTGTTCGGCGTTGATCTGACCCACCTTCTGCAGGCGGTAGGCCTCGGCGTCGGCCAGCTTCTGGCGCGAGTCGGCCTCGCCCTGGCTCTCGATGCGGCGCGCCTGGGCGCTGGCCTCGGCGCCCTTGATGCGGGCGGTCTTCTCGGCCTCGGCCTCCAGCGCGCGCTGCTCGATCTGCTTCTGCTTGAAGGGCAGCACATGCCGCATGGCCTCCTCCTGCGCCTGGGCAGCGATGACCTGCTCGCGCGCCGCCGCTTCGGCGTCCTTTTCGCGGCGCACCTTGGCGGCCTGGGCTTCCAGTGCGGTCTGCTCGACCTGCTTTTCCTTCAGCGCCAGCGTGTAGCGCATCTGCTCGGTGGCCAGCTCGGCCGACAGCAGCGCGTCCATGCCGCGCTTGTAGTCGGCCGGCAGGTCCACCTGGCCGAGCTGCACGCTGCGCAGCACGATGCCCTCGGCGGCCAGACGGGGCTTGAGCTCGGCCTCGATCTCGGCCTGGATCTGCGCGCGCCTGGTCGAGAAGATCTCGCGCACGGTGTAGCGCGAGAAGCTCTTGTAGACCACGCCCTGCACCGCTGGCTGCACCAGTCCGGCGCCGATGTCATCGGGCCAGCGGGTCGAGGCGCTGGCCAGCTGCGCCGGGTCCAGCGCATAGCGCACCGCCAGGTCCACGCCCAGCGACAGGCCCTCGATGCTCTGGAACGGCGCCGGACCGTCGGCACGGGCGCTGCCGCTGGGGTGGTAGATCGCGTCGCGCAGCGGATAGAGGCGCCATTGGTGCAGGCCGGGCAGCACCAGGGCGCTGCCCTCGCGCAGCTCGGTGACGCCGCCGGTCAGCGCATTGGTGCGCAGGCCCACCTCGCCGCGCGGCACGGGCTGCAGCGGTGGGTGCTGCACCAGCAGCCAGGCGGCCCCGGCCAGCACCGCGCCGCCCAGCCACCAGGCGCGGCCGTCCTGCAGCCGGCGGGTGCTGCGCTGGGCCAGCGCACGGCTGTGCTGCCAGCCGTGGACCAGGCCCTGGCCGATGGCGCCGGCCAGGCGGTTCAAGCGGGGGAATCGGGCGGGGCGGGGGGTGTCCATGTGCAGGCTTCCTTGGGTGGGTGACCGTGTCCTCACGGCCTGGAAGCCATTCTTCGCAGCGGCCCCGGAAGGCAACAGGCCCCGGCGGGGCGTCTTTGCTCCGCTGCCCGGAAGAAAGCTTCACACCACGGGCCACGGGCCGCCGGGATAATCGGCCGCATGGTCCGCATCGCCGTCATCGAGGACGATCCCCCCACCAGCCGCCAGCTCTGCGGCTGGATCGCCGCCGCCCGCCCGGATGCGCAGATCGATTGCTGGTTCGACCGCGACAGCGCCGACGCCGCGCTGGCCCGCGAGCGCTACGACCTGGTGCTGCTTGACATTGAGCTGGGCCGCGAGCGCAATGCCGGCGTGGCGCTGATCAATGCCATCAACAAGCGCCACGCGGGCACGCCGGTGCTGGTGGTCTCGGCCATGCCGGCGGCGATCTACCGCAGCATCATGAAGGCGCTGGACGCCTGGGACTACCTGCAGAAGTCCACCTTCGAGGAGGCCGACTTCGTCGAGACCTTCCTCGACATCCTGCGCGCCACACGCGACCGTGCGCCTGCCGCCGCGGTGCCGACGGTCGATCCCGACGCCGTGCTGATCGACCCGTTGCGCCAGGGCGCCGCGATCTGGCGCGGCCAGAAGGTCAACCTGCCGCTGACCGCGCAGCGCATCCTGGCCGCGCTGCTGGCGCGCAAGGGCGAGGTGGTCAGCTACGAGGAGCTCTACCAGGTGGTCAAGAGCGGGCGAAACCGCGACAACATCCGCAAGCACGTCAGCACCATCCGCGACGCGCTGCGCGAGATCGACCCCGCGTTCGACGGCATCGCCAACATCCCGATGCGCGGGTTCCGCTGGGGATGATCCGCCTGCGTCCGCGCATCCCGCTGCGGCTGCGCTTCTTCTTCCGCGCGGCCTTCGCGCTGCTGGCGCTGGCGGTGCTGGGCTTGGCGCTGACGCTGCTGGCCGAGGAAAAGGAGCGCGCCTGGCGCAGCCGGCGCGAGGGGGTGGACCAGACGCTGGCGCAAATCGGTGGACGGCTGCGCCATCCCACCGGCCAGCTGGCCCTGATGAACCCCGAGGCGCGGCCCGGGCCGCCGCTGCGGCCGCTGGTGCTGCCCTTTGGCGCGATCGACTTCGACGACCGCGCCAAGGCCCAGCAGGCGGTGGAGATGGCCGGCTGCGCGCTGCAGTACGCCGACGCGGTGCAGCTGTGCGCCGCGGTGGGCGCCAACCCGGCGGCCGGCGGCTTCCTGTACCTGGTGGGCCAGCTGCCGCTGGGACCGCTGGCGGCGCGCGCGCCGGGCGACACCGATTTCCGCCATGCCCATCGCGCGCAGGTGCGGGTGCTGATGCGCGGCCGCGAGTGGCACTGGCTGGCGCCCTACGAGCTGCCGGCCGACGCGGGGGCCAGCGCCGGGCGCGGCAAGCTGACCGGCTTTGCGGTGGACGGCGCCAGCGTGGCCGAGCGGCCGCAGCGCGACTTCCGCGGCTGGTTGTGGCAGGACGCCCGCTGCCTGGATGGTGGCGAGGCCGACGACTGCCTGCGCCGCAGCTACTACTCGCTGCGCCTGCCGGTCGAGCTGTTCCGCGAGGACCTGCAGGCCGCGCGCGGCCGGCCGGTCTGGCCGCCGGCCGACCTGGACCGCATCGAGGTGCACCTGCGCCTGATGGGCCCGGGCGATGACACGGCTGCGCCGCTGTTCGATTCCGACCAGCCGGGCGCCACGCCACCCTTCACGCTGGCCGAGCTGGCGCGTCTGCTGCAGCCGGGCGAGTCGCTGCGCGTGCGCCGCCTGGGCCCGCAGCGGGCCACCGAGGTGGCGCTGCTCAGCGGGCCCGAGGACACGGCGCAGCCGCTGTCGCCGCTGCTGGAACGCCTGATCCGCGCGCTGCCGGTGCAGGACAACCCGGCGCCGCTGCAGGCCAGCGACACCGTGACCACCCCCACCGGACGCTACGAGCTGCGCCTGGAGGGCGACAGCCGCGGCGTGGACCGCGCGCTGGGCCGCGTGGCCACGCGCATGGCCTGGTTCGTCGGTGCGCTGCTGCTGGCGATCGGCCTGACCTGGGCCGCGATCGAGCTGCGGGTGATCCGCCGCATCACGCTGCTGACCCGCCGCGCGGCGGCGGTGCGGCGCGACGTCAAGGAAGGCGGCGAGATCCGCCTGGAGGTCAGCGAGCTGCGCGGCAGCGACGAGCTGGGCCTGCTGGCCGGCACGCTGGCCGAGCTGATGCAGCGGGTCAACGACGACGTGCGCCGCGAGCACATCCGCGCCCGCCAGGAGAAGGACCAGTGGCACGCGGTGGGGCACGAGATCCTGTCGCCGCTGCAGTCGCTGATGGCGCTGCACGGCGACCCGGCCGATCCCAGCCACCGCTACATCCAGCGCATGCAGCAGGCGGTGCGCGTGCTGTATGGCCAGGCCTCGCCCACCGAGGCCTTCGAGTCCACCGCGCTGGGCCTGGCCCCGCTGGACCTGGACCAGTTCCTGCGCCACGTGGCCGAGAACGCGCCGCATGCGGGCATCAGCGCCGTGACCTACGACGGCCCGGGCGGGCCGCTGGCCGTGCAGGGCGACGAGTACGCGCTGGAGGACGTGGTGACCCATGTGCTGCGCAATGCCGCGCGCTGCCGGCACCCGGACACACCGATCACGCTGACGCTGCGGCGCGTGGGGGAGCGCGCCGAACTGGGCATCCGCAACCAGGGCCGGACCATTGCCGAGGAGCGGCTTGAGCGCATCTTCGAGTACGGGGTGTCGGACGCGCCGGCCGAGTCGGGCAGCCGCGGCCAGGGCCTGTTCGTGGCGCGCACCTGGATGGCCAAGATGGGCGGCACCATCGTCGCCCGCAACGAGACCGACGGCGTCAGCCTGGTGCTGACGCTGCCACTGGCCTGATCAGCGCCAGCCGAAGTGCTGGCGCAGCAGCGCCGCGCTGGCATTCACCGGCTGGTGCAGCACATTGGGAAAGCGTGCCACCGCGCCGCGCGCGGGCACCTGCGGCTTGACCGGGTCAGCGCCCAGCACCGCCACGCGCTCGATGCGCCAGCCGGCGCGGCCAAAGGCATCCAGGTAGGCCTGGGCATCCGGCAGGCCCTGCGGGTCCAGCGGGCTGCCCTGGGGCGACAGGATGAAGGCGGCGTGGGTGCAGCGCTGGCGCTGCACCTCGGCAATGAAGTCCTGCGGCGTGGTGCGGGTGTCCTGCAGCGCCGAGACGCGGGCATACAGGCGCACGGTCTGGCCGCTGGCCAGCTCGATGTCGCGCAGGTTGCGGCTGTAACAGCCGGTCAGGCAGCGCAGCAGCGTGGATTTGCGGGTGCGCGGGCTGCCGATCAGCACATAGGCGGTGAGGGTCATGGGCGGAGCTTAGCGAATCCTGTGCCACGCCCCACCTCAGTGCGTCAAGTGGCGCTCGATGCGGCGGTCGGGCACCAGCCACATCAGGGCCACCAGCACGTACAGCGCCATGGTCAGTACCGGCATGCTCTGCACCAGCGCCAGCGCCAGCGCCACCGCATAGCAGACCAGGGAGAGCTTGCCCTTCCAGTCGCCACCCAGCGCTTCGCGCAACACCGACTGCTCGCCCTGGCTGCGGATGATCAGCTGCTGCAGCACGCAGTAGCTGAGCGCGCACATCAGCAGCACCACGCCGTACAGGGCCACGGGCATCACCTCGAAGTGGTTCTCGCCCATCCAGCCGGTGGCAAACGGCACCAGCGACAGCCAGAACAGCAGCGCCATGTTGGCCCACAGGATGCCGCCATTGACGCGCTGCACCGTGTGCAGCATGTGGTGGTGGTTGTTCCAGTAGATGCCCACGTAGATGAAGCTCAGCACGTAGCTGAGGAACACTGGCAGCAGCCCCTGCAGGTCGGCCAGGGCGGCGCCGTGCGGCACCTTCATCTCCAGCACCATGATGGTGATCAGGATGGCGATCACGCCGTCACTGAAGGCCTCGAGCCGGGTCTTGTGCATCGTCGGATGTTCCTCGCATGGCGTCGTCGGCGCCGCACCGCGCGGGCCCGCTCGCCACTCTTGCCGAGTCGCAGGGCACCCGCCCTTGCGCTGGCAAGAGGCCGCTGAATCCAGCCCGCCCCACGGACAGCGCCGCCAGCCTGGCTGCCGTCTGCTGCGGGGAAACCATGCACGGTATCGGGAAGTTCTCCCTCCGGATGCCCCTGGACACTGCAGGGCGATGTACCTGCTTCCGTCGACGTCCCGGCTCGCCAGCCTGACTCCTCTCGCTGCGGCGCTCGTCGCCCTGCTGTGGTCAGGCAGCGTGGCGGCCCAGCCCACGCCTGATACGCCGGCCGAGTCCCCCGAGCCCGCGCGGGTGACGGTGCGCGGCCAGCGCCCCTATGAGCAGGGTCCGCTGCCCGGCCTGCTGCTGGGCCGCGACCAGCTGCCGGCCAATGTGCAGTCGGCGGACAAGGCCGAACTGAAGGCCAGCCGGGCCTTGAACATCGGCGAGTTCATGAACCTGCAGATGCCCTCGGTCAGTGTCAACGACTATGCCGGCAACCCCTTCCAGCTCGACGTGTCCTACCGCGGATTCACCGCCAGCCCGCAGATTGGCACGCCGCAGGGCCTGTCAGTGTTCCTGGATGGCGTGCGCGTCAACGAGCCCTTCGGCGACGTCGTCAACTGGGATCTGCTGCCGATGAACGCAATCGAGCGTTTCGACGTGTTTCCGGGCTCGAACCCGCTGTATGGCCTGAACACGCTGGGCGGCGCGCTGAGCTTGCGCACGCGCAGCGGCTTCACCTCGCCTGGCCTGGACGCCAGCCTGCAATACGGCAGCGCCGGCCGCGCCCAGGCGCAACTGGCCTACGGCTGGCACGAAGAGTCGCGCGCGCTGTTCGGTGCACTGACCCACTTCGAGGAACGCGGCTGGCGCGACAACTCCCCCTCGCGCGTTGACCAGGGCTTCGTGCGTGGCGACTGGCGTTTCGAGCGCGGCAGCGTCGGTGTCAGTCTGCTGGGCGCTTCCAATGACCTGATCGGCAACGGACTGATCCCCTACGAGAGCTGGCTTCAGAACCCGCGCAGCGTGTTCACCTCGCCCGACCAGTCGCGCAACCGGCTGGCGCAGGCGCAGCTGTTCGGGACCTTCGAGCTCGACGAGCAGATCAACCTGAGCGCGCAGGCCTACACGAGGCACTCGCGCCGACGCGGCCTGAACGGCGACATCTACGAGGGCTTCGACGAGTTCGATGCCGACATCGACGTGGTGCGCGGTCCGCTGCGCCCGCGCACCAGCCCGCTGCCGGCCTGCCAGTGGCTGGATGCCAACCGCGATGGCCGGCGCGATACCGAGATCATCGTGCTGCCTGACGGCACCGCGGTCGATGACGTGCTGCTGGCCCCGCTGAACGATCCGAACAACGAGGGCTTGTGCGACACCTCGGCACGCCGCCCCCAACTGGGTGGCGCGCGCAACGGACAGGAAACCGGCGCTCCCGGCGTGGTCGAGGGCACGCCGATCGGCCTGCTCACCCGCACCGACGTGGCCCAGCGCACCGATGGCCTGGCGCTGCAGATGAATTTCAACCTGGAGCGGCATCGCCTGATGGTGGGTGCGTCGGTCGATGCCAGCAGCGCCAGCTACCGCATGGCGCAGCGCCTTGGGCTGATCGATGCCTCGCACCAGGTCTATGCGGCACCGGACCAGATCGACGTGCAGTACCGCGCAGCCCAGGTTGATGTGCGGGCCAACGACTTTGACGGCCGCTCGCGCACCCGCAGCCTGTATGTCAGCGAGACCTGGACGCCGCAGCCCGGCCTGCACCTGAACCTGGCTGGCCGCTACAACCACACCCGGGTGCGGACCCGGCTGCTGGCGCGCAGCGGCTTTGGCGAGGAGGCCGGCGCGCTGCACAACCTGCGCACCGGCAACCTGCGTGCGGCCTACCTGCTGTGCCCCACGGCGGACCCGGCCTCGTGCCCGAGCGAGCCGCAGCCGGTGGCGCGGCCGCTGGAGCAGTTGCCCGACGCGCTGACGCGCGAAAGCTTACGCTACGAATCGCTCAACCCCTCGCTGGGCTTCAGCTGGCGCCTGGATCCGGCGCTGAACCTGTTCGGCAACCTCAGCGCCGGCACGCGCACGCCGTCGGTGATCGAGCTGGGCTGCGCCTTCGATGCGCGGCCGGTGAACCTCAATGCCGGCCTGATCGACGACGCCACCGGCGAGGCGGTGCCGCCGCTGATGCGTCCGCGCAGCCTGGTCGGGCCGACCTGCAGCCTGCCCAGCACGCTGTCGGGCGACCCGTTCCTGCCGCAGATCCGGGCCCGCTCGGCCGAGCTGGGTGCGCGCGGCCTGCTGCCCGCCAACTGGGGTCCACTGTCACGCTGGGAGTGGAACGCCAGCGCCTACCGCACCGACCTGCGCGACGACATCTTCTTCGTCGGTGTCTCGGCCGAGCGCAGCTACTTTGACACCATCGGCCACACCCGGCGACAGGGGGTCGAGATGGGCGTGAAGGGCCGGCACGGCCCCTTTGAGCTGCGCTTCAACTATGCCTGGACCGATGCCACCTTCCAGTCGCGCTTCTATGTGCTGAGCCCGCACAACAGCAGCGCCGACTTCGATCAGAACAGCCAGCCCTCGTCGGCCCTGCCCACACCCACCGCGAATGACAACGGCACCGCCGGCACCTACCGGATGATCCGGGTCGACCCCGGCGCCCGGATGCCGGGCATCTCGCCGCACAACCTGAATGCCAGCCTGTCCTGGTCGGTCAGCAGTGCCTGGACACTGCGCCTGAGCGCCGTGGCGCATTCGCGCGCCTATGTGCGTGGCAACGAGAACAACGCGCACCGGCCTGCCGGCACCGACAGCGAGACGCTGCTCTACCTGGGCGGCAGTGGCACCTGGTGCGATGCCAATGGCTACTGCGGCGGGACCTCGGGTGGCGGGCGCACGGTCGGGCGGCCGTTCATGCTGCCGGGCTCGACGCCCGGCTACGCGGTGTTCCATCTGATGAGCCACTGGCGACTGCCCTCGGGGCTGACCTTGACCGCGGGTGTCTACAACCTGTTCGATCGGCGCTACTTCACGGCGGGACGCCTGGGGGTCAACCCATTCTCGCCCTCGGTGCTGGGGGCCATTGGCCCGAGCGGCTGGAACTACAACTCGTCGGAGTGGCAGAACACCAGCTTTGTCGGGCCGGCGGCGCCACGGGCGTTCGTGCTGGGAGTGAGCCTTGAACTGGACTGAGGGGCGCACCTGGGTCGGCCTGGCGCTGTGCTTGTTGAGCGCCTGTGGTGGCGGCTCGGGCGTGCGCGAGACCCCCGCGCCGGCGACGCGCATCATGCTGCAAGGGGCGGTGGTCGACAGCGCCCCGGTCGCCCAGGGCGCCATCGAGGTCAAGCCGCTGGCCGGCGTGCCCACCTCGACACGGCGCGATGACTCCGGCCGCTACGAGCTGATCGTCGAAGGGCTGACGGCACCGTACGTGCTGTGGGACGAGACGGCGCAGTTGGCCGGTGTGGCACTGGCTCCGGGCCGGGCGCCGGTGACGCCGTTGAGCCATCTGCTGCTGGCCGAGCTGCAAGGCGACGACCCGGCGCACTTCTACCAGGTGCTGGGGCCGGTGGGGGCGGCCGACTTTTCGCGCATCGATGCCGCGCAACTGGCGGACGCCGAGCAGCGCCTACTTGAGCGGCTGCAGCGCCAACTGGGCCTGACGCTTCCGGCCGACCTGGGCCGCTTCCACGACAGCGCCTTCGAGCCGGTGGCAGGCGATCCGATGATGGATTTGATCAGCGGCCTGCACGCTGCGCTGGCGCAGCACGGCAGCGACCTGGCCACGCTGGTGCAGGAGGTCGCACTGCATGGCCGGCTGTGCGACCGGGCGCGCGTCACGCTGGACCTGGGCGGTGCGCACTCGGTGTTCTGCCCGATGGAGCTGACCTCCGCCGTCGACGACACCGCCGGCACCGAGGCACTGCACTTTGCCAGCCCGCTGGGCGATGAGCTGCAAGTGCTGCTGCGCAGCGGCGCGGTGGCGTCGGTGCGCTGGCTGCGCGACGGCCGCGAGCGCGCGGCCTGTACTGGCGCCGGCTGCGCCGGCCTGGGCGTCGGTGTACCGGATGCCGACGGCCACCGTCTGCTGACATGGAAGCAGGTGCGCCTGAGCGGCGCGACACCCGCCAGCGTCCAGGGCCGTCTGAGCAGCGGCGAGGGCCCCGTGCAGGCCCCCTGCGCCGGCCGGCGCTTCAGTGCCCGGCACACCGATGGCTTGCGCGAGGAAGAGTGCGTGGGGCAGCGCCTGGTCACCCGTCAGTTCCAACGGCTGGCTCATGGATTCACCGGGGCCGTGGACGGCTCGCGCCTGCTCGACATCCGGCTCGATGGCGACCGGGTCGCCTGGATCTCGCTGGGCCGTACCTGGGGCGAGATCGAGTACCGCTGCATCGGGCGGGCCTGCAGTGGCGTGAGCGTCGGCCCGGCAGCGGCCGACGGCGTGCGGCGGATCGTGCTCGCCGGCACCCGCATGGTCCGAGCGCTGGGCGACGGCCAGGTCGACCCGGCCGACACGGTGCAGGTGGAGGCCGATGTGCTCACTGCCCGCACGCCCCCCGCACCCACCGACAGCTGCCCGATGCCGATCCTGCTGACGCTGGAAAGCAGCGACGGCACTGTGATGCCCCTGTGCGACACCCGCCCCGGGGCATCGATCGGCATCGACGACGTCGATGGCGATGGTCGCTTCGAGACGGTGATGACCGACAGCACCAACCCGGAGTCCGATGTCGTCAGCGTGGTCTACAACCTGGACCTGGCACAGCCGACGCAGGTCACGATGAGCCGCGTTCGGGTCGAGGCCTTCGAGCTGGCTTACCGCTGCCGCGGCGGCGACTGCCAAGGGGGCAGCGTCACCTTCACAACCGACCTGCGCTATCGCTTCCAGTTCGATGGCACGGTGCTGGACGAGGTGCTGCCTGACGGGTCGCCTGGTACACGCCATCTGGTGCTGCGCGGCACGATCTTGTCGGCCGCACTGGTCGTTGCACCCGGAGACTGAGGATGGACCGGCACCTCGATCTGCGCTCCCGCGGCCGGCTGGCGTGGCTGCTGGCGATGGGCACGGCGGCCCTGGCTGTGCTGGTGGCCTGCGGTGGCGGTACGCCCAGCGATGCGCCTGCTGGGCCCCCCGTGCTGCAGGGGCGTGCCAGCACCGGTTACCGCATCCTCAGCGAGTTCAGCGTGCGCGCCTTGGCCGGCACGCCGCGCAGCCTGTCGCAGTCCACCCAGGGCGACGGCAGCTACAGGCTGCCCTTGGACGATCTGCAGGCGCCCTATGTGCTGCGCGCCAGCTCGCCTGTCAGTGGCGAGGCCTTTCATGCGCTGGCCACGCGGCCCGGCGCGCTCAACGTGACGCCGCTGACCGAGTTGGTGGCGGCGGCCCTGCTGGGAGAGCCGGCCGGGGGGTTCTACGACGGCCTGCGCTGGGGCGTGTCCGATGTCGCGCCCATCACCGCCCAGGCTTTGACCCAGGCCGAGGCGCGGGTGCGTACGCTGCTGGTGCAGCGGCTGGGCATTGACGTGCCCGAGTCGCTGCTACCCTTCGGCGAGGTCGATTTCAGCGTGGCCGCTGACGACCCGATGACCCAGGTGCTGCGTGTGTTGCGGCAGCGCGTGGCCGACCAGGGTCGGCTGTTTGCCGACCTGGTGGACGACGTGGCCGAGGACAGCGCGCGCTGCCGCGGTGAGTCGCTCGCCCTGTTGCTGGGCGATGCGCCGGACCGCTTCTGCCCGCTCAGCCGCAGCCGAGTCAGCGTGCCTGGTTCGGTACAGACACTGGGTTTTGCCAATGTCTTCGGCGACCGTCTGCAGCTGCGTCTGCAGGGCGAACAGGTGCTGGATGTCCGGCTCGACCGCAGCGGAGCGGGCAGCGGTGCTTGCAGTGGCGCCGCCTGCGCCGGTCTGCGCGTGGGGCCGGCCGACAGCCAGGGACGCCGCAGCCTGGATTTTGTCGCCGTGATGCTGGGCAGCACCCGGCTGGACGGGCAGCTTCACAGCGGCCAGGGCGAGGATCCCCGGCCCTGCACCGGTATTCCGATGCGGCTGCTGGGACCGGATGGCACGACCGAGTTGCGTTGTGTCGCGCGGCGCATCGCCACCTCGAAGTTCGGCCGCGTCTCGCACGCGTTCCAGGCCAAGACCGATGCAGGCTGGCTGCTCAACGTGATCACCGAGGGCGACCGTGTCGTCTGGGTCTCGGTGGGTGACCCGCTGCGCGCCGGCCTGAGCGGCGGCGGTCAGCGCTGGCGCTGCCAGGGGGCCGGATGTGCCGGCGCCACGGCCAGCGCCTTGGCGGCCGATGGAACGCGCCACCTGTCCTTGAAGGATGTGCGGCTCGCGCTGGTGGGCGCGGACGGTCAGGCTGACGAGGCCGTGCAGGCTCGTCTGAGTACCGAGCTCGACACCATCGCCCTGAACGAGCCGCCACTGCCCGTGTGCACGCCCTTCAAGGGCCTGGTGCTGGCCAACAGCGATGGCACCCGGCTGGAGCTGTGCGCTGACCGGCTGGCGCTGAACCCATCCTGGGAAGACCTGGATGGCGACGGCCAGCCCGATCAGTTCTGGGGCAGTCTGGGCGACGTCGGACGCTACACGATGACGATCAATGTGCTTGCCTGGTCGCCCACCAGCGGCCTGGCCGACGGCGTGGAGCTGCTGACGCGTTACATCAACAGCGATGGTGCCGAGTCCCTGCAGACCGTGCACTACCGCTGCGGCGGCGGGTGTGCCGGCGTGACGGCCCGCCAGGACGGCGATCTGACGCGCCTGCACTTTCAGGACGTGTTGCTGCTTGAGATGAACCCGGACGGCCAGCCCGGCGACCGCACGCTGAGCATCAACGGCGACATGCCCTGATCGGCAGGCTCGCCGCGGCCCGGCACAATCGCAGCCGTGAGCGACCGTTTCGACCTTGAATTCCAGCGGCTGTTTGGCCTGGACCGTGCCGGGTCACTGATCGACTTCCGCGGCCATACCCGTGCGCTGGTGCTGGAGTGGCCCGCACCCGCCGATTGGGAGCGGCTGGGCGCCGTCTGGCGAGGCGTGCAGGACGCGCTGGGCTGGCCGGCGCCGGCGATTGCGGTGTCGGGCGAGGCGCTGCAGCTGTGGTTCTCGCTGGCCGAGCCGGTGGATGCCGCCACCGCGCAGACCCTGCTGGCCGCGCTGCGCGAACGCTTCCTGCCGGCGTCCCAGGCCGCCCAGGTGGGCGGCTGGCCGCGCGACGGTCAGGCCGCGCCGCGACCCGGGGCCGCGCTGCCCGGCGAGGACCGCTGGTCGGCCTTCGTGGCGCCCGATCTGGCGCCGCTGTTCGCCCAGACGCCCTGGCTGGACGTGCCGCCAGGCGACGACGGCCAGGCCACGCTGCTGGCCGGCCTGGGCAGCGTGTCGGCCGATCGGCTGACGCCGCTGCAGCCGACCGCCCAGCCCGCGGCCACACCGGTCACGGCGGTCGCCGCCGCGACCGACCCGCGGGCCTTCCTGCTGCAGGTGATGAACGATCCGGCGGTGCCGCTGGCGCTGCGCATCGAAGCAGCCAAGGCCCTGCTGCCGCGCTGAGGATGCTCGCGCAAGTGCCGGCGCAGGCGCAGAATCGGCGCTGGGCGCTTCGACCCGGACACCGACAGGAGACACCATGTTCCAGCGCGATACCTGCTGCACCCTGGTCCCGTATTTCACCGTCCAGGAGGGGCGGCTCAACGACTTCCAGGCCCTGGGGCCGCGCTTCGTCGAGAAGACGCGCACCGAGCTGGGCTGCCTGCACTACGCCTTCTCCTACAGCGGCAACACCGCGCATTGCCGTGAAGGCTATGTGGACGCCGCGGCGGTGCTGGCCCACCTGGACAACGTGGGTGAGCTGCTGGGCGAGGCGCTGAAGATCGCCAGCATCCAGCGGCTGGAAGTGCATGGTCCGGCGGCTGAACTGGACAAGCTGCGCGGGCCGATGGCGGCGCTGAACCCGCAGTTCTTCGTGCTGGACGAGGGCATCCGGCGCGCCTGAAGCGCGGGGGTGTCAGCGCGGCGCGTCCGGGTCCCATCCCGGCGCGCGCTGGCGCTGCGCCAGCGCCTCGCGCTCCTGGGCGAACAGCTCTTCGAGCTGCTGCCGGCCCTGCTTGGCCATCGACACCAGGGCCTGCTCGTCGCGGTGGTGCGGGTACATGCGCTCGACCTGCTCGACCAGGTGCTGGCGGTAGCGCATGGCCAGCTGGCGGGCCTGGTGCGGCAGCCAGCCCAGTTGCTCCAGCACGCGGCGCGCGCTGAACAGGGCGGAGTCCATGGTCTCGCGGTCGATCAGTGCCACGCCGCGGTCGCGCAGCGCGTAATAGTGCTGCACGTTGCGGGCGCGGGCGACCAGCGTGAGCTGCGGAAAGTGCTGGCGCGCGGCCTCGGCCAGGGCCAGGCTTTGCTCGACATCGTCGATCGCGATCACCAGCACCCGCGCCTGCTCGGCGCCGGCCAGGCGCAACAGGTCCAGCCGGGTAGCGTCGCCGTAGTGCACCCGAAAGCCAAACTTGCGCAGGAACTCCACTTGCTCGGCGTCGTGGTCCAGCACCGTGGGCCGGATACCGTTGGCGTACAACAGCCGGCCAACCACCTGGCCGTAGCGGCCGAAGCCGGCAATGATCACCGGGCCCTCCTGCGGCTCGGCCAGTGCGTGTGGCGAGCCTGTGGCGGCACGCGCGAAGCGCGGCAGCAGCAGGCGGTCGATCAGCACCAGCAGCAGCGGCGTCACCAGCATCGACAGCGCCACCGTGCCCACCAGCAGCGCACCGTGGCGCGCGCCGATCACGCCGGCCCCTTCAGCCTGCTGGAAGACCACGAAGGCGAACTCGCCGCCCTGGGCCAGCAGCAGGGTCAGCACCGGGCGTTCGGCCAGCGGCACCTTCACCGTGGTGGCCAGGGCCCAGATCACGGCGGCCTTCAGCGCCAGGAAGCCCAGCAGCAGCCCCAGCACCAGCCAGCGGTCGGCCCACAGCGCGGCAAAGTCCATCGACATGCCCACGGCCATGAAGAACAGGCCCAGCAGCAGGCCCTTGAAGGGCTCGACGTCGGTTTCCAGTTCGCGCTTGTACTCGCTCTCGGCCAGCAGCACGCCGCCCAGAAAGGCCCCCAGCGCCATCGACAGGCCGGCGGCCTCCATCAGGCTGGCGATGCCCACCACCAGACCCAGCGCGGCGGCGGTGAAGATCTCGGGCGATCGGCTGCGCGCCACCCAGCGCAGCGCATGGCGCAGCAGCAGGCGGCCGCCCAGGATGATCGCGGCGATCACGCCCACCGCCTTCAGCGCCTCCCAGGCCGGATGGCCGGCGCCGGGGCCGCCCTGGCCCAGCAGCGGGATCAGGGCCAGGATCGGGATGGCGGCCACGTCCTGCAGCAGCAGGATCGCGAAGCCGGCCTGGCCACCGGCGGTGGGCAGCAGGTGGCGCTCCTGCATGATCTGCAGCGACACCGCGGTGGACGACAGCGCCAGCGCCAGGCCGGCGATCACCGCCATCGTCCACGGCGCACCCAGCGCCCAGCCGGCGCCGCCCAGCACCACGGCGCAGCCCAGCAGCTGCGCCGTGCCCCAGCCGAAGATCGGCCGGCGCAGTGCCCACAGCCGCGGCGGCTCCAGCTCCAGGCCGATCAGGAACATCATCAGCACCACGCCGAACTCGGCGGCGTGCAGGATCGATTCGGGGTCCTTCACCACGCCCAGCCCGAACGGCCCGATCGCCACGCCGGCGCCCAGGTAGCCAATGATCGAGCCCAGGCCGAAGCGCTTGGCCAGCGGCACGAAGAGCACCGCGGCAGCCAGGTAGATCAGCGCGGCATGCAGCCACTGCGAGTTCATCGGCGATCTTCCACGGCAGGCCGGTCGCGCAGCGGCACCTGGCAGGTCGGGCACTCGGCCATGTCGGCGATCTCCGGCCAGTCGGGGTAGTCGCGCAGGCGGCTGGCGTAGGTCTGTGCGTGCTCGCGCAGTGCGTCGGCCGACAGCTGGTGCGCGCCATGCTGCACCATCGGCGGCAGGAAGCGCAGGCCGCACAGCGCGGCGGTCTGCTCATAGGGCGGCAGAAAGGCGTCCAGGAAGTAGCGGTTGTAGCCCTGCGGGTGGTAGGCGTCCTCGGTGCCGCCGGTGCTCAGCACCAGCCACAGGTCCTTGCCCTGCAGCGCGCGCGTGCTGCGGCCCTCGGCGTGGCCGTAGGCCCAGCCGTAGGCCAGCACCTCGTCCAGCCACAGCTTCATCAGCGGCGGCATTGAATACCACTGCAGCGGGTGCTGCCAGACGATCAGGTCGGCCGCTGCGGCGGCGGCCTGCTCGGCGGCCACGTCGATCGCGTAGTCGGGGTAGAGCGCGTACAGGTCGCGCACCTGCACGCCGGGCACACCGCGGGCAGCCTCCATCAGCGGGCGGTTGACGTGTGAATGCTGCAGCGCCGGGTGGGCGACCAGCACCAGGATGCTTGGCGCCACCATCAGCGCGTCTCGAGGCGTTCGCGCAGTGCCGCGATCAACCGCTCGGGTTCATCGACGCCGATGCAGATCTCGCTCACCGTGCGTTCCCCCAGCACCGTCGGCAGGCGGCAGTCGGGCCGCAGGTGCAGACAGAGGTTGGTGCGGCCCATGCCGGCGATCCTCCAGCGGCCCTTGGCGCGCGGCGCCGGCCGATCCAACCGAGTCACCGCCGAGATGGCACCCAGCGGCAGCGCCAGGTCCACCAGCACGCCACTGCGCAGGTGTAGGGCGTCGGCCCGCAGGCTGATGGGTCGCCAACGTGTGGTCCGGTACTCGGCCCATAGGAACAGGCCGCCATAGAGCGACAAGGCGCTCACGGTCCAGGCCAGGGCCGGGCTCCACAAATGCATCAGCCCATGGGCCAGCGGCAGCTCGACGGCCAGAAGGATGCCGAAGGCCTGCTGGTTCGACAGGTTCTGCCCTTGGCGCCAGGTCTCGAAGTGCAGGCCGTTGTCGATCAGTTGCTGCACCTGCCGGCCCGGCCAGGCATAGAGCCACAGCCGCGCATCGGCCTGCAGCAGCGGCCGTATTGGAT
Source organism: Ideonella aquatica (assembly GCF_018069755.1). Classification (GTDB taxonomy): domain Bacteria; phylum Pseudomonadota; class Gammaproteobacteria; order Burkholderiales; family Burkholderiaceae_C; genus Ideonella; species Ideonella aquatica. The sequence goes on from NZ_JAGQDE010000003.1 coordinate 116,667, forward strand.
GGTCGCGGAAGCGGCGGGCCAGCGCGCTCATCAGCACCGGCTCGGGATGCTGGCCGGGCGGTATTAGCCAGAGCTCGCGCAGCGCCTGGGCCACCAGCATCAGTTGCGCCAGCAGCAGAGCCGCCAGACCCAGCCAGCGCAATGCCTCCAGCCAGGTCCACCACTGCTTGTCGGTGTCGGGAAGGATCCATGCGCCGGCCGTGATGCCCAGCGAGACCATGCCCAGCATGCCCCACAGCGCGGTGCGGGCGCGCGGGCGCATCAGCATCCACCAAGCCAGCGGCAGAACGGCCAGCAGGTCGACAAGCAGTGGCCACTCCGGAACTGGCTGGCCTTGGTGCTGCAACCAGCGCGCCACGCCAGCATCGGTGGCCAGCACCGACAGAACCACCACCGCCAGGGTCCAGCGGCGGCGTGACTCGGACCAGGATGTGTAGGGCGACATCATGCGCTCCGGTTCGCTAGCTGCCGCGCCAGCGCGTTGTGCCGCTCCAGCAGCGGCTCGAGTTCCAGCGTGGCCAGCCGGCCCTCGCGCACCACCACGCGGCCATTGACCACGGTGTACGCGGTGGTCGCCGAGGCGCACAGCAGCAGCGCGCCCACCGGGTCGTGCACCGCGCCACCGGCAAAGCCCAGCGTGCGGGTGTCGAACAGCGCCAGGTCGGCCGACATGCCGGGCGCCAGGTGGCCGATGTCGTCGCGGCCCAGCACGCGCGCGCCACCGCGGGTGGCGATGTCCAGCGCGTCGCGGGCGGTGAACTCTGCCGGGCCGTGGTCGCAGCCGAAGGCGTCGAGCGAGCGGCCCACGCGGCCCAGCAGCATCGCCTGGCGCGCCTCGTTCAGCAGGTGTGCGGCATCGTTGCTGGCGCTGCCGTCCACGCCCAGGCCCACCGGCACCCCGGAAGCGCGCATGCGCTGCACCGGCGCGATGCCCGAGGCCAGGCGCATGTTGCTGCAGGGACAGTGGGCGACGCCGGTGCCGGTGGCGGCGAAGCGGGCGATGCCGTGGGCATCGAGCTTGACGCAGTGGGCATGCCAGACGTCCTCGCCCAGCCAGCCCAGGCTCTCGGCGTACTCGGTGGGCGTCTGGCCAAACTTGTCGCGGCTGTAGGCCAGGTCGTGGTCGTTCTCGGCCAGGTGGGTGTGCAGCCGGGTGCCGGTGGCGCGCGCCAGCGCGGCGGCGTCGCGCATCAGACCGGGGCTGACGCTGAAGGGTGAGCAGGGCGCCACGCCCACCCGCACCATGGCGTGGCGTGACGGGTCATGGAAGGTCTCGATGACGCGGCGGGTGTCGTGCAGGATCGCGTCCTCGCGTTCGACCAGGTGGTCAGGGGGCAGGCCGCCGGCGCTCTCGCCCACGCTCATGCTGCCGCGCGTGGGATGAAAGCGCAGGCCGATGCTGGCGGCGGCCTCGATGGTGTCATCCAGCCGCACGCCGTTGGGGTACAGGTAGAGGTGGTCGCTGCTGGTGGTGCAGCCCGAGAGCAGCAGCTCGGCCATCGCCACCTGGGCGCTGACGCGGGCCATCTCGGGCGTCAGGCCGGCCCAGATTGGGTAGAGCGTGCGCAGCCAGCCGAACAGCTCGGCGTTCTGCGCCGCCGGGATCGCCCGCGTGAGCGACTGGTACATGTGGTGGTGGGTGTTGACCAGGCCCGGGATCACCACGTGGCCGCGGGCATCGATCACCTCGTCGGCCTCGCGCGGCAGATCGCTGGCAGGGCCAATGGCCTCGATCGCGCGGCCGCGGATCAGCACGCTGGCGCGCGGCAGTTCGCGGCGCTCGTCGTCCATTGTCGCGACGACGTCGGCGTCGCGGATCAGCAGGGTGGGTTCGGTCATCGGCAAAGGGGCTGCTATCGTCGGCGGGTCCCCAAGTGTTGCATGTGCCATGCCCAGTGTGCCCTTGCCATTTCAATGCCTGTCAGCTCCACGTTGCGATGAGCGCTGACCCCCGTACCGCGCTGCGCGCGCTGTTCGACGCCGCGGTGGCCCGCGCTCAGCCGGCCGTGGTGCTGCCTGGCCGCCTGCCACCGCCGCCGCGCGGCCGCACGGTGGTGCTGGGCGCCGGCAAGGCGGCCGGCGCGATGGCGCTGGCGGTGGAGTCGCTGTGGCCGGCCGACGCGCCGATGAGCGGCCTGGTCGTCACCCGCTACGGCCACACGCCGCCAGCCTATCGGCCTGGTGCCGGGCGCATCGAGATCGTCGAGGCCTCGCACCCGGTGCCCGATGAGGCTGGCGTGGCCGCCAGCGCGCGCATCGCCGCGCTGGCCCAGGGGCTGACGGCCGATGACCTGGTGCTGTGCCTGATCTCCGGTGGCGGCTCGGCGCTGCTGACGATGCCGCAGGCCGGTCTGACGCTGGCCGACAAGCAGGCGCTGAACCGTGCGCTGCTGGAGAGCGGCGCACCGATCGACGCGATGAACACCGTGCGCAAGCACTGCTCGGCCATCAAGGGCGGCCAGCTGGCCGCGCGCTGCGCGCCCGCGCAGGTGGTGACGCTGCTGATCTCCGACGTGCCGGGCGACGACCCGGCCATCATCGCCAGCGGCCCCACCGTGCCCGACCCCAGTACCTGCGCCGAGGCGCTGGCGCTGTGCGAGCGCTGGGGCATTGCGCTGCCCGCCGCGGCGCGCGCCGGTCTGGGCAGCGGCAGGTTCGAAACTCCCAAGCCCGGCGACGCCTGCTTCGCGCAGCAGCAGGTCGAGGTCATCGCCACGCCGCAGGCCAGCCTGGAGGCCGCTGCGGCCGCAGCACGCGCGATGGGCGTTCCCGCGCACATCCTGTCCGATGCGATCGAGGGCGAGTCGCACGTGGTGGGCGGCGTGCATGCCGCGCTGGCGCGCGCGGTGGCGCGCCACGGCCAGCCCTTCTCCCGGCCCTGCGTGATCCTGTCCGGTGGTGAAACCACGGTGACGGTGCGCCCGCGCGCGCCGGGCCAGCCCCGGGGCCGCGGCGGCCGCGCCACCGAGTTCCTGCTGGGCTGCGCCTTGGGATTGCAGGGCCAGGCCGGTGTGTGGGCGCTGGCCGCCGACACCGATGGCATCGACGGCGTCGAGTCCAATGCCGGTGCGATGGTCACGCCCGACACGCTGGCGCGCGCGGCGGCGGCCGGTCTGTCAGTGGCTGATCACCTGGCCCGCAACGATGCCTGCGGCTTCTTCGAGGCGCTGGGCGACCTGGTGGTGACCGGGCCCACGCACACCAACGTCAACGACTTCCGGGCCCTCTGGGTGGCCTGAATCCCGCCGTCTCAGCAGGCCAGTGACTCGCGCCACACCGCGCGGGGGGGTGCGCCCAGGCGCACGCTGCTGGCACGGATCTCCAACGCGTCACCGCGCGCGCCGCGCAGTTCCAGCCGGCACGCGCCGGTGGTCCAGGGCAGCGGGCAGTCGCTGAATGAGCGACCCTGGGCATCGACCAGGCGCCCCTCGGCCAGCCGACCCAGCAGATCGGGTGCGGGCGCATCGGTCTGCACGGCCAGGATCACCGGGGTGAGGTAGCCCTCCACCCAGCGACCCTCGCGCTGCTCATCGACCGGCGCAGCGGCCAATCGCAGGCGCCAGCCGCCGCTCATCGGCTCCACGGCACCGACCTCGGCGTCGGCAAAGCGCAAGCGCCGCAAGCGCTCGGGCAGCATCCACTGCAGGTGCCACTTGCCCACCTCGCGGCCATCGTCCAGCGCCAGCGCGCGCGGCTCGCAGCCCCAGGCGACGAAGCCGCAGTCCTCGTAGACCCGCCGGGCGCTGGCATTACCATCGCTGACGGTGAGCTCCAGCAGGCGCAGGCCGGGCCAATGCAGCGCATCGGCCTGCACGCAGCGGACCAGGCGCCGCGCAATGCCCTGGCGGCGCAGGTCGGGCTCGACCGCCACGCCGAAGACGAAGCCACGGTGCGCGGTGCGCTCGCGCGGCTTGCGCGACAGACCGGCGGCGCCCACCAGGCGCGGGCCGGCGAAGGCGCCCCAGACCTGCTCGTCGCTGCCCTCAGCGCCCAGGCGGCGCGCCCACCAGTCCAGCGGCAGGTCGATGCGCTCGGCCACGCTGGAGGTGAAGGCCTCGGGCTCGCGGGCGTAGGCGCCCAGCATCAGCGCCCGGTGGGCAGTGGCGTCGGCCGGACCCAGGCGGCGGATCGTGACGGAATGCGCGTTGTCCATCACCGCATTGTGCGGCGCTCCCCAGAGTTGGGGGGCCATGGGGCGCCTTATCGTCACACCGCCGTCACGAAGTGACTGCACAATCATCCCCATTGCGACGAACCCAACCGACCGCGCCAATGGGCGGAACGCCGGAACCCGTCACCGGTGTCGCAACACCCAGCCAGGGCTGAAGCCCGGGCGCAACAGGCCACCGCAAGGTGGCCTTTTGTCGTTCTGGATCGGGGCAAATCCCTACGTGGTTCCCGTCGTTTTGGCGCCCCTGGCATGGCGATGATCCGGGGCATGACACACACCACGCACCTGACCCGTCGCCAGGCCTTGGCGCTGGCAGCCCTCGGACTGCCTCCCGTCCTGTCCCGCGCCCAGGCCACCTGGCCCACGAAATCGGTGCGCTTCGTCGTGCCGTTCGCGCCCGGCGGCAGCTCCGAGATCGTCGCCCGCGCCAGTGCGCAGGAGCTGAGCAAGCTGCTGGGCCAGAGCGTGTATGTGGACAACAAGCCCGGTGGCGCCGGCAATGTGGCGATGGCCGAGGTGGCGCGCGCCGACGACCAGCACACCGTGATCCTGGGTCACATCGGCACGCTGGCGGTCAACCCCTTCATCTTCGACAAGCTGCCCTACGATCCGCTGAAGGACTTCAAGCCGGTCAGCCTGCTGGCCAAGGTGCCCAGCCTGTACCTGGTGCACCCCGACCTGCCGGTGAAGAACCTGAAGGAGTTCATCGCACTGGCCAGGAAGCAGCCGGGCCGGCTGAACTATGGCTCGGCCGGCAACGGCAGCGCCGGCCACCTGGCGATGGAATACCTGAAGATGGCCACCGAGACCTTCATCCTGCATGTGCCCTACCGCGGCACCGGCCCGCAGCTGACCGACCTGCTGGCCGGCCGGCTCGATGCCGCCTCGGTGGGCGCGCCGGCGGTGATGCAGTTCATCAAGACCGGCAAGCTGCGCTGCATCGCCACCGGCACCACGCAGCGCCTGCCGCAACTGCCCGATGTGCCCACGGTGGCCGAACAGGGCTGGCCCGGCTTCGAGATGACGCAGTGGTATGGCATGCTGGCCCCGGCCTCGATGCCGCAGCCCGCGGTTGACAAGCTGGCGGCGGCCTGCGCCAGCGCGATGCGCGCACCGGCCGCGCTGGATCACCTGGCCAAGGATGCCGCGATCGCGGTGGGCAGCACGCCGGCCGAGTTCGCCAGCTTCATCGCTGCCGAGCGCAAGCGCTGGCAGCCGGTGATCGCGCGGGCCAAGATCAAGCCCGACTGAGCGCGGCCGTCACCGGTCGTCGAACAGCGCCCGGTCCCAGGCCTTGACCGGCAGACGCTGCTCGCCCAGACCGCTGATGCCCAGGCGCATCTCGTCGCCGGGCTGCAGAAAACGCGGCACCGGCTTCATGCCCATGCCCACGCCCGGCGGCGTGCCGGTGGCGATCAGGTCGCCGGGATGCAGCGTGCAGTAGCGGCTGATCGTGCTGATCAGCGCCGCCACACCGAACACCATGGTGCGGGTGTTGCCGGTCTGCATGCGCTGGCCATTGACGTCCAGCCACAGGTCCAGCGCCTGCGGGTCGGGCACCTCGTCGGCGGTCACCAGCCAGGGGCCGACCGGGCCGAAGGTGTCGCAGCCCTTGCCCTTGTCCCAGGTGCCGCCGCGCTCCAGTTGGAAGCTGCGCTCCGAGACATCGTTGACCACGCAGTAGCCGGCCACATGGGCCAGCGCCTCGTCGGGCTCAATGCAGCGCGCGGTGCGGCCGATCACCACGCCCAGTTCCACCTCCCAATCGCCCTTGGTGGCGCCCTGGGGCAGCACCACGCTGTCCTGGGCGCCCACCAGGCTGCTGAGCTGCTTGGTGAACAGGATGGGCTCGGTGGGCAGGGCCATGCCGGCCTCGGCGGCGTGGTCGGCGTAGTTCAAGCCCACGCACAGAAACTTGCGGCAACCGCGCCAGGGCAGGCCGGGGCGCAGGCCCTCGGGCAGCAGCGGCAGGGCGGCCGGATCCACCGCCCGCAGCGCGGCCAGGCCCTCGGGCGACAGGGTGCGCGGCGTGATGTCGCGCAGCAGGCCGCTCAGATCGCGGGGGCGGCCGTCGGCATCCAGCAGGGCGGGGCGTTCCTGGCCGCGGGGGCCAAGGCGAAGCAGTTTCATGGGCGGGGATCGGTCAGGGGCGGGGACGGGTGATGGTACGCGGCATCGCGATTTGAGCCAGATCGCATACCTCGTGCGGTAGGACCGTTTGCGGGGATTCGGCTTGATCTGGCGCAACACACGGGGGTGAATGCTCGCTGACATTCGACCGCAACCCAGTGACTGCAATGCCGCGAGAGCCGCATGGACCAGCCTACCCTCAGCCCCCCCAGCCCCCCGACCGAACGCGCGCCCCTGACCCGGCTGCGGGCGTCCAGCCGCGTGGCTGCCGCCCCCGCGCCGCTTGGTCCGGGGATGTCCATGCTGCCGGACCCGCGCCAGTGGGGCCAGCTCTTCGGCGGTGCCGCCCTCGGCCATGCCGAGGCTGCTGCCTTGAACGAGGCCACCCGGCCGCGCCGCGTGCCGGCCGGCCTGTTGGTCTTCGCCCAGGGCGAGCGGGCCCGCGGCCTGCTGCTGGTGGTCGACGGCGACGTCGCCCTGGGCCTGCGCGGCAGTGACCTGGCGTTCCGCACCGAGCGCCACCTGCACGGTCCGGCCTGGCTGGACCTGAGCGCCGGTTGGCTGGGGGAAGCCCATGCGATCGACGGCCGGGCGATGACCAGCGCCACGATCGCCGAGATCTCGCGCGAAGCCATGGGCGCCGTGCTTGAGCGCTTCCCGGTGCTGGCACGCCGTCTGGTGACCACGCTGGCGCGCGAGGTGCGGGCCCTGGCGGTCAATACCCACGACCTGATGCACAAGGACGCGCCGGCCCGCCTGGCGGCCTGGCTCCATGAGCGCTGCCAGCCTGATCCGGTCCACCCGGAGCGGGCACTGATCCAGCTGCCGATGCGCAAGCGCGACATCGCCTCGCAACTGGCGATCACGCCGGAAACGCTCTCACGCCTGATGCGCAGCTTCACCAGCCAAGGTGTGCTGCAGGTGGCCGGCTACACCGTGCATGTGCTGGATCCGGCCGCGCTGGCGGCCATCGCCCGCTCGCACTGAACGACGGACGGGCCCGGGCGGCTCAGGTCAGCATCAGCTTCACCGCCACCGCACCCAGCACCACCGCGATCGCGTAGCGGATGAAGGCCAGCGGAGCGCGGGTGCTGATCAGCGAGCCGATCAGCACGCCCGGCACCGAACCGATCAGCAGGTTCAGCAGCAGCGTCCAGTTCACGTTGCCCAGCGCCAGGTGGCCCAGGCCGGCGATCAGCGCCAGCGGGATCGCATGGGCCAGATCGGTGCCCACCAGCTTGGCGGCATTCAGGCGCAGCGGGTACAGGTAGACCAGCATCACCGTGCCCAGGGCGCCGGCGCCGATCGAGGTCAGCGTGACCATCACGCCCAGCACGATGCCGCCCAGCACGGTCAGCACCGGCTGCAGGTGCTTGAACTGGTCGGCGTTGCCCACGCGCAGCTTGCGGCCCAGGCCATGCAGCCAGTCCTTAGTCAGCATGCCCAGCGCGGTGATGATCAGCATGGTGGCGACCATGCTGATGATGAAGCCGTCCTTGACCCGCGAGGCCTCGGAGAAGTGCATCCAGGCCAGGGTCAGGGCGGCGGCGGGCAGACTGCCCAGCGCCAGCCGGCGCACCACCTGCCAATCGACCGTGCCGTGGCCGTGGTGCACGCCCACGCCGAACATCTTGGTGATCGACGCATAGAGCAGGTCGGTGCCGACCGCCGTGGTGGGTGCCACGCCGAACAGCATCACCAGGATCGGCGTCATCAGCGAGCCGCCCCCCACGCCAGTGACACCCACCATCGCACCGACCAACAGGCCGGCGAGTGCGGGCATGGATTCCAACTGCATGGGCGCTCCGATATGAGAAAAACGATGAACAGCATCGATTCTTCCAGCCGCCGCACAGCGATGGACCCCCTAAAACAATTTCTGACTAAACTTATTCGCGGAACAAATAAGCAGTTCAGTCGGCGGCGTGCGGCCAGGCCGCCAGCAGCTGTGCCACCACCGCCACCGCGATCACGCCCGGCTCCTTGCCGGTGATGCCGGGCCAGCCGATCGGGCAGTGCATGGCGGCGATGCGCTCGGCCGGGATGCCGCGTTCGGCCAGCCGGTGCTCGAAGCGGGCGCGCTTGGTGGCCGAGCCGATCAGGCCGAACCAGCCGACATCGTCGCGCCGCAGGATGGCCTGGGTCAGCGCCAGGTCCAGGTCGTGGCTGTGGGTCAGCACCAGGTAGGCGCTGCCGGGCGGCGCCTGCGCCACCTCGGCCTCGACCGGCTCGACGCAGACCCGCTCGATGTGCGGTGGCAGCGGGCCCGGCGGGAATTCGGCCTCGCGCTCGTCGATCCACTGCACCCGGCAGGGGATCTGCGCCAGCAGCGCGATGATCGCCCGACCGACATGTCCGGCCCCGTAGAGCTGCAGGTGAAAGCGGGGCGCGTCCAGCGGCCAGTCGGCCAGCGCGGCGGCGTCCAGCGGCCGGAAGTGCAGCGTCAGCGCACCACCGCAGCACTGGCCCAGCGACGGACCCAGGGCCACCGGCCAGTCCCAGGCCGACGGGGCGCCGGCGGCCAGCCGCTCGCGCGCCTGGGCGATGGCCTGCCACTCCAGGTGACCGCCGCCGATCGTGCCGGCCACCTCGTCCAGGGCCACCAGCATGCGGGTGCCGCGCTCGCGCGGCACAGAGCCGCGCGTCTCCCCCACCACCACCACCACCGCGGGCCTGCCGCGGCCCAGCCAATCGGCAGCCAGTGCGGCATCGGCCACCGGCAGGGCGGCGGGGGCAGGGTGGGGCGCGGTCATCGCCGCGATTGTCTCAGTCGCGCACCGCGTCGATGGCCCGCAACAGGGCCTCCGGCGTGGCCGGCGCCGTCAGCGGCGGCTGGCAGCCGGGTGCGCCGGTGGCGGCCACCGCATCCCGCAGCGCCAGCCAGACCGAGAAGGCCAGCAGCAGCGGCGGCTCGCCCACCGCCTTGCTGCGGTGGATGCTGTCGGCGACGTTGGCGTTCTCGAACAGCCGGGTGTGCAGCGCATCGGGCACGTCGTTGGCGGTGGGGACCTTGTAGGTCGACGGCGCGTGGGTCAGCAGCGCGCCGGTCTGCGGGTGCCAGACCAGCTCCTCGCTGGTCAGCCAGCCCATGCCCTGGACGAAGGCACCCTCGATCTGGCCGATGTCCAGCGCGGGGTTCAGCGAGCGGCCAGCGTCATGCAGCAGGTCGGCGCGCAGCAGGCGCCACTCGCCGGTCAGGGTGTCCAGCAGCACCTCGGACACCGCGGCGCCGTAGGCGAAGTAGTAGAAGGGCTTGCCGGTCAGCGTGGCGCGGTCCCAGTGCAGACCGGGCGTGGCGTAGAAGCCTTCGCTCCACAGCTGCACGCGGGCCACGTAGGCGCGCTGCACCAGGGCGTTGAACTCGACGCTGCGGCCATCGGGCGCGCGCAACTGGCCATCCACGAACACGATGTCCGCGGTCGGCAGCTGCCACTCGGCTGCCTGCAGCGCGGCCAGGCGTTCGCGGATGCGCCGCGTCGCGTCCTGCGCCGCCTGGCCGTTCAGGTCGGCGCCGGTGGACGCGGCGGTGGCCGAGGTGTTGGCCACCTTGCTGGTGTCGGTGGCGCTGCAGCGCACGCGGCCGATCGGCAGGCCCAGCTCATGCGCCACCACCTGCGCCACCTTGGTGTTCAGGCCCTGGCCCATCTCGGTGCCGCCATGGTTGACCAGCACCGAGCCATCCAGGTAGACATGCACCAGCGCGCCGGCCTGGTTGTAATGGTTGACGTTGAACGAGATGCCGAACTTCACCGGCGACAGCGCCAGCCCCTTCTTCAGCACCGGGCTGGCGGCGTTGAACAGCGCCACCTCGGCGCGGCGCTTGGCGTAGTCGGCGCTGACGCTGAGCTGGTCCACCAGCGGTGCGATCACGTTGTCCTCGACCACCTGGCCATAGGGCGTGACATTGCGCTCGGTGGTGCCATACCAGTTGGCCCGGTGCACCGCCAGCAGGTCGATCGATCGGTGGTGGGCGATGTGGTCCAGGATCACCTCGGTCACCAGCGCGCCCTGCGGGCCGCCGAAGCCGCGGAAGGCGGTGTTGCTCTGGCGGTTGGTGCGCGGCAGGTAACCGTGCAGCGCCACGTTGGGCAGCCAGCAGGCGTTGTCGATGTGGCACAGCGCGCGCGTCATCACCGGTGGCGACAGGTCGGCCGAGTGGCCGGCGTCGCCCAGCAGCGTGATCTCCAGCGCCAGCACGCGGCCGGCGTCGTCAAAGCCCACCGCCCAGTCGAACTCGAAGCCATGCCGGCGGCCGGTGATCAGGAAGTCGTCGTCGCGGTCCACGCGCAGCTTGACCGGCCGCTGCAGCCGCCGTGCCGCCAGCGCCGCCACGCAGGCGAACAGCGCCGACTGCGACTCCTTGCCCCCGAAGCCGCCGCCCATGCGCCGGCAGCTGACCTGCACCGCATGGCTGGGCAGGTGCAAGGCATGGCCGATCAGCGCCTGCATCTCGCTGGGGTGCTGGGTGGAGCAATGCACCAGCAGGCCACCGTCGTCCTGCGGCAGCGCGAAGCTGATCTGGCCCTCGAGGTAGAACTGCTCCTGGCCGCCCAGCGTCCAGCGGCCGCTCAGGCGGTGCGGCGCCTCGGCCATGGCGGCGTCGACACCGCCGGGGTGCGTGGCGCGGCTGAGGTGCATCGGCGGCACCACCCAGTCCGCGGCCGCATGGGCGGCGCGCAGGTCCAGCTGCGCCGGCAGCGGCTCGATCTGCAGCACCGCCTTGGCCTGCGCGGCGGCGCGGCGCGCCGCATCGCGGCTCTCGGCCACCACGGCAAAGACCGGCTGGCCCAGGTAGCGCAGCGTGCCGTCAGCGAGGATCGGATCGTCGTGGACGATCGGCCCGCAGTCGTTGGGGCCGGGGATGTCGGCGGCGGTGTAGACCGCCACCACGCCCGGCAGCGCCTGCAACCGCGCCAGGTCGATGCCCAGCAGGCGGCCGTGCGCCACCGGTGACAGGCCCAGCGCGGCGTGCAGCGTGCCGACCGGTTCGGGGATGTCGTCGCAGTAGGCGGCACGGCCGCTGACATGGCCGCGGGCGGACTCGTGCGGCAGCGGCTGGCCAACGGCGCCGGTGAGTGTGGCGGTCATGCGCAGCCCTCCCACACGCGCAGGGCAGTGGCATCGAGAGGCGCCTGCGGGCGGGTTTCCAGCCACAGCCGCTCCAGCAGGCCGCGCGCCACGCGTTGCCGGTAGGCGGCGCTGGCGCGCAGGTCATTCAGGGGTCGGAAGTCGGCGTCCAGCGCGTCCTGGGCGGCAAGCAGTGTGGCCTCGGTCCAGGGCCGGCCATTGAGCGCGGTCTCGGCGCCCGAGGCGCGGCGCACGGTGGCGGCCATGCCGCCAAAGGCCAGCCGGGCCTCGGCCACGACGCCCGCGTCCAGACGCAGCGCCAGGCCGCAGCTGACACCAGAGATATCGCAGTCGAAGCGCTTGCTCTGCTTCCAGGCGCGCACGACCCACACGGGGTCGGTGGTGGTCAGCGGCACCTCCACCGCCTCGATGAACTCGCCGGGCTGCAGCGCGTTCTTCATGTAGTCGAGGTAGAAATCCTCCAGGGCCAGGTGGCGCGTGGCGTCTCCCTGGCGCAGGCACAGCCGTGCGCCCAGTGCCATCAGCACCGGCGGGGCGTCACCGATCGGCGAGCCGTTGGCCAGGTTGCCCACCAGCGTGCCGGCATGGCGCACCGGCGGTGCGGCAAAGCGGCGGTGCATCTCGGACAGCGTGGGCCAACGCGCCACCAGGGCGCGCCAGCCGTCTTCCAGCGTCACCGCGGCGCCAATGCGCAGTGCGCCATCGGCCTCATCGATGCGGCGCAGCTCGGCCACATCGCCCAGCCAGATCAGCTCGCCCAGCTCACGCAGTTGCTTGGTGACCCACAGGCCCACATCGGTGGCGCCGGCCAGCAGCCGCGCCTGGGGCCGGGCTGCGCGCAAGGCCGCCAATTCGGCCAGGCTGCGTGGCGCGTGCCAGCGGCCGGGCTGGCTCAGTGCCGGGGCGGCCTGCAGCCCGCGCAGCTGCTCGGCCAGGCCGTCCAGCGGCAGCCCGCGCGACAGGTCCTGGCCCATGCGCTGGCCGGCGTCCAGGATCGGCCGGTAGCCGGTGCAGCGGCACAGGTTGCCGGCGATCGCATCGGCCAGCTCGCCCCGGCTGGGAGGGGGCCCACCGGCGCGCTGCCGCTCGTGTTCGGCGGCCAGGCTCATCGCGAAGCCCGGGGTGCAGAAGCCGCACTGGTGGCCGTGGCAGTCGACCAGGGCCTGCTGGGCGGGGTGCAGCGGTGCATCGGGCGCCGGGCCGGCCAGGTCCTCCACCGTCAGCAGCGCCTTGCCGTCCAGGCTGGGCAGGAAGCGGATGCAGGCATTGACCGGCCGGATCGCCAGGCCGGCGCTGCGCACCGCCGCGGTGTCGCCCAGCACCGTTTCGGCGAGTTCGGCCAGTTCAGCCACCAACACGGTGCAGGCGCCGCAGTCCCCCTCGGCGCAGCCTTCCTTGGTGCCGCAGGCCCGGGCGTCCTCGCGCAGCCACTGCAGCACGCTGCGCGTGGGGGGCGCGTCGTTCACCTCAACGGTGCGGCCACGGAAGACGAAGCGCACCGGGCGGGTGGCGGCCTCGGGAGAAACCTGGGGGTGGGCGTCCATGGCGTGAACTTACCTGCGGCAGGCCGATGTTGGCATACGATATGCGACATGCAGGGAATATGCCCACGCGTATGACGAAGCCGTCCGATGCCGCCAACATCGACCTCCATCTCGTGAAGGTCCTGCACACCGTGATCACTGAACGCAGCGTCTCCCGTGCCGCGATGCGCCTGGGCAGCAGCCAGCCCCAGGTCAGCGCGCAGCTGCGCCGCCTGCGTGCGCTGACCGGCGACGCCCTGCTGGTGCGCGCCGGTGGCGGCATGGTGCCCACCGAGGCCGCACAGGCCATGCTGGTGCCCGCCGAGAGCCTGCTGCGCGAGGCCGAAGCGCTGTTCGGCGGCGCCCGCGTGCAGCGCCGCTTCGAGCCGCAGCGCGCCGAGATGACGCTGCGCATCGCCGCCAGCGACTACCTCGACCCGCAGTTCCTGCCCGGTGTCGCCGCCGAACTGCGCCGGGCGGCGCCGGGCCTGACGCTGGAGATCCATCCGCTGTCGGCCGAGTTCGACTACCGCCGCAAGCTGGCCTCGGGCGAGGTGGACCTGGTGATCGGCAACTGGCTGCGCCCGCCGGACGAACTGCACCTGGGCCGCCTGCTCAGCGACGAGGTGGTCTGCCTGGTGGCCGCCGACCACCCCGCGGTGAAGAACCCGCGCAGCTGGACCGAGGAGCGTTACCTGGACGCCGAGCACATCGCCCCGATGCCGCTGCATCCCGGCGCGCTGGGCGTGATTGACGAGCACCTGGCAGCGCGCGGCCTGAAGCGGCGTATCGCGGTGCGCTGCGCCCACTTCGGTCTGGCACCGCGCATGGTGGCCGACAGCCGTCTGGTGCTGACCACCGGTCGCCAGTTCTGCCAGCGCTACCTGGGCGCCCTGCCGCTGCGCATCGTGCGCTGCCCGGCCGGCTTTCCGCCGATGGCCTACTACCAGCTGTGGCACGACCGCGCCCATGCAGCGCCGGCCCAGCGCTGGCTGCGTGAGCAGGTGCGCGACGTGGCGCGTGCGCTGGCGGGGAGTGCTGCATGAGCCTGCATGTGGGGCACGACCAGAAGCTGGCGCTGTTCGGCGACCTGCTCGATTTCACTGAAGCGCCACCACTCACCGATCCAGGCGCCGAGCCCCGCTGGCGGCCGGCGCACTGGCTGCTGATCGAGCATGGCCGCATCGTCGGCGTCCAGCGCCACGAACCCGATGCCAGCTGGCCCAAGGAGCGCCACCCCGGCCGGCTGATCCTGCCCGGCTTCATCGACACCCATGTGCACAGCGCGCAGATCGATGTGCTGGGTGCCTGGGGCACCGAGCTGCTCGACTGGCTGGAACGCCACACCTTCCCGGCCGAGGCACGCATGGACGACCCCGAGCACGCGCGCTTCATCTCGGCGCTGTTCCTGGATGGCCTGCTGGCCACCGGCACCACCTCGGCGATGGTCTTCCCCACGGTGCACCGCGATTCGGTCGATGCGCTGTTCGAGGCCGGCAGCGCGCGCGGCATGCGCCTGATCGCCGGCAAGGTGCTGATGGACCGCCACGCCCCCGAGTTCCTGCGCGACGACGTGGCCCAGGCCGAGCAGGACTGCGTGGAGCTGATCGCCCGCTGGCACGGGCATGGCCGCCTGGCCTATGCGGTGACGCCGCGCTTCGCGCCCACCTCCACCGATGCCCAGCTGGCCATGGCCGGTGCACTAATGGCGGCGCACCCGGGCCTGTACATGCAGACCCACGTGGCCGAGAACCGCGACGAGGTGCGCTGGGTCAGCGAGCTGTTCCCCTGGTCGCGCAGCTACCTGGACGTGTACGAGCATTTCGGCCTGCTGGGCCCGCGCAGCATGCTGGCCCACGGCATCTGGCTGGACAGCGACGACCGTGCCCGCCTGGCGGCCACCGGCGCCATGATCTCGCACTGCCCCAGCTCCAACCTGTTCCTGGGCAGTGGCCTGTTCGACTGGCCGGCGGCGCGCGCCGGCGGCGCCGCGGTGACGATGGGCTGCGATGTGGGCGGCGGCACCAGCCTGTCGATGCTGCGCACGCTGGCCGATGGCTACCAGGTGCAGGCCCTGGCCGGGCGGCGCATCACCGCCTGGGCGCTGCTGCACGCGGCCACCCGTGGCGCCGCCGAGGCCCTGGGTCTGGCCCATGAAATCGGCTCGCTCGAGCCCGGTACACTGGCCGACGTGGTCGTCTGGGACACCGCCCGTTCGCCCGTCGAGCGCCGCCGCCAGTCGGTGGCCCGCGACTTGCATGATGCGATCTTTGCCTGGCTGACCCTCGCCGGCGACGACCACGTGGTGAGCACCCGCGTGGCCGGCGTCGAGCGGTACCGGCGGCCGGCCGACCACGACGAGAAGCCCACCGCATGACCTTCCTCCCCGCACGCCTCGAACTGCGCGGCATCACCAAGCAGTACCCCGCGGTCCGGGCCAACGACAGCGTGGCGCTGAGCGTGGCCCCGGGCCAGATCCATGCGGTGCTGGGCGAGAACGGTGCCGGCAAGTCCACGCTGATGAAGATCATCTACGGCGCGGTCAAGCCCGACGCCGGCGAGATCCTCTGGAACGGCCAGCCGGTGCAGGTGGCCAGCCCGGCGGCGGCGCGGCAGCTGGGCATCAGCATGGTCTACCAGCACTTCTCGCTGTTTGACACCCTCACCGCCGCCGAGAACGTCTGGCTGGGCCTGGACAAGGCGATGAGCCTGGACGAGGTGACGGCCCGCATCCGCGAAGTCGCCGCCGGCTACGGCCTGGAGGTCGACCCGCTGCGCCCGGTGCACACCCTCAGCGTGGGCGAGCGCCAGCGCGTCGAGATCGTGCGCGCGCTGCTCACCAAGCCGCAGCTGCTGATCCTGGACGAACCCACCTCGGTGCTCACCCCGCAGGCGGTGGAGAAGCTGTTCGTCACGCTGCGCCAGCTCAGCAGCGAGGGCTGCTCCATCCTCTACATCAGCCACAAGCTCGACGAGATCCGCAGCCTGTGCCACCGCTGCACCGTGCTGCGCGGTGGCAAGGTGACGGGTGAGGTCGACCCCAGCCAGGAGACCAACGCCGGCCTGTCGCGCCTGATGATCGGCGCCGAGCCGCCGGCGCTGCACGCGCGCGCCGCCACGCAAGGCGCCACGGTGCTGCAGGTCCAGGGCCTGTCGCTGCCCACCACCGACCCCTTCGGCATGGCGCTGAAGGACATCGCGCTGGATGTGCGCGCCGGCGAGATCCTGGGCATCGCCGGGGTCTCGGGCAATGGCCAGCAGGAGCTGATGGCCGCGCTCTCGGGCGAGGACCCGCGGGCGCCGGCCGGCTCGGTCACGCTGTTCGGCCACGACATCGCCACCGCCTCGCCGCGCAAGCGGCGCCACCTGGGCCTGCACTTCGTGCCCGAGGAGCGCCTGGGCCGCGGCGCGGTGCCCACGCTGTCGCTGGCCGCCAATACGCTGCTCACCCGCACCGAGGCCGTGGGCCGCGGCGGCTGGCTTGATCTGGCGGCCACGCGCGCGCTGGCGGCCAGCCTGATCGATCGCTTCAAGGTCAAGGCGGGCGGGCCGGATGCCGCGGCCAGGTCGCTGTCGGGCGGCAACCTTCAGAAGTTCATCGTCGGCCGCGAGATCGATGCGAATCCGAAGCTGCTGATCGTCGCCCAGCCCACCTGGGGCGTGGACGTGGGCGCGGCCGCACAGATCCGCGGCGAGCTGCTGAAGCTGCGCGACGCCGGTTGCGCGCTGCTGGTGGTCAGCGAGGAACTGGACGAGCTGTTCGAGCTGAGCGACCGCCTGCAGGTGATCGCGCAAGGGCGGCTGTCGCCATCGGTGCCGGTCAAGGAGGCCACGGTGGAGATGATCGGCGAGTGGATGTCGGGCCTGTGGAACGCCGCCCCGGCCGCGCAGGGGGTGGCCGCATGATCCGCCTGATTCCGCGCCCGCAGCCCTCAAAGGCCATGTCCTTCGCCTCGCCGCTGATCGCGCTGGCGATCACCGTGCTGGTGGGCATCGCGCTGTTCAGCGTGCTGGGCAAGGACCCGCTGAAGGCGCTGCAGGTCTTCTTCATCGAGCCGGTGAAGAACGGCTACGCGCTGTCCGAGCTGAGCGTCAAGGCGGTGCCGCTGGTGCTGATCGCCCTGGGCCTGTCGGTGTGCTACCGCTCGAACGTGTGGAACATCGGTGCCGAGGGCCAGTTCGTGCTGGGCGCGATCTTCGCCAGCGGCGTGGCCATGCAGGCCGGGCCCGACACCTCACGCTGGGTGGTGGTGCCGGTGCTGGCCGCCGGCGTGCTGGGCGGCATGGTCTGGAGCGGCATCGTCGCGCTGCTGCGCGACCGCTTCAACGCCAGCGAGATCCTGGTCAGCCTGATGATGGTCTATGTGGCCGACATGCTGCTGGCCTGGCTGGTCTACGGCCCCTGGAAGGACCCCAACGGCTACAACTTCCCGCAGACCATCACCTTCGCCGCGGCTACCAAGATCCCGCGCCTGGTCGATGGCTGGCGCATGAACGTGGGCGTCTTCATCGCGCTGGCCGCGGTGCTGGGCCTGTGGGCCTTCCTGTTCCGCACCTACCGCGGCTTCTCGCTGCAGGTGGGCGGGCTGGCGCCCGACGCGGCGCGCTACGCGGGCTTCTCGTCGCGGCGCGCGCTATGGATCGCGCTGCTGATCAGCGGCGGCCTGGCCGGTCTGGCCGGCGGCCTGGAAGCGGCGGGCCCGCTGGGGCAACTCACCCCTTACGTGCCGGCCGGCTATGGCTTTGCCGCGATCATCGTCGCCTATGTGGGGCGGCTGCATCCGGTGGGGGCGGTGTTCTCGGCGGTGCTGATGAGCATGTTCTACATCGGCGGTGAGCTGGCGCAGTCGCGCCTGGGCCTGCCCAAGGCCCTGACCGGTGTGTTCCAGGGCCTGCTGCTGTTCGCGCTGCTGGCCTGCGACACGCTGATCCACTACAAGCCACAGTTCGGACGGAGGGGCCCGTGATGGAACAGTTCGCGCTGCTGCTGGGCGCCACCTTCAACGCCGGCACCGTGCTGGCGATCGCCGGCCTGGGCCTGCTGATCAATGAGCGTGCCGGCATCATCAACCTGGGCGCCGAGGGCATGATGCTGGTGGCGGCGATCGCCGGCTTTGCCACTGCGGTGCACACCGGCTCCGACCTGGCGGCCTTTGCCGCGGGCGCGGGCGTGGGGGCCGTGATGGCCGCCATCTTCGGCGTGCTGGTGATCTGGCTGAACACCAACCAGTACGCCACCGGGCTGGCGCTGAGCCTGTTTGGCACCGGCTTCTCGGCCTTCGTGGGCACCGCCTACACGCAGGCGCGCCTGAGTGACCGAGCCAAGTTCGACATCCCGCTGCTGGCCGACATTCCGTTGGTCGGCCCGGCGCTGTTCCGCCATCATCCGCTGGTCTATGGCGCGGTGCTGCTGGCGCTGGGTCTGGCCTGGTTCCTGTACCGCTCGCGGCCGGGCCTGGTGCTGCGTGCGGTGGGCGAGTCGCCCGAATCAGCCCATGCGCTGGGCTACCCGGTGCGGCGCATCCGCCTGGTGGCGGTGATGACCGGCGGCGCGCTGTGCGGCCTGGCCGGCGCCTACCTGTCGGTGATCTACACGCCGCTGTGGGTGGAGGGCATGGTGGCCGGCAAGGGCTGGATCGCGCTGGCCCTGACCACCTTCGCCACCTGGCGCCCGGCGCGGGTGCTGCTGGGCGCCTACCTGTTCGGCGGCGTCACGATGCTGCAGTTCCACCTGCAGGGCGAAGGCGTGCAGATCGCCAGCCAGTGGCTCACCATGCTGCCCTATGTGGCCACCATCGTCGTGCTGGTGCTGATCTCGCGCAATCCGACCTGGATTCGTGTGAACATGCCGGCTTCGCTGGGCAAACCCTTCTTCCCGGGCGGCTGAGCCGTCCACGACCCCCGCTTTCATCCCCCCACGCACGGAGAACCCATGACCCTGCATACCAAGCGTTCGATGCTTCGCCTGTCCGGACTGGCCACGGTGGCCGCCGCTGCCGCCCTGGTCGGCTGCGGCAAGAAGGAAGAGGCCGCGCCGGCCGCTGCGTCGGCGCCGGCCTCGGCCGCCGCCCCGGCCAAGGCCGAGCCGCTGAAGATCGCCTTCGCCTACGTCGGCCCGGTGGGCGACGGCGGCTGGACCTTCGCCCACGACAATGCCCGCAAGGCGCTGGAGAAGGAACTGGGCGACAAGATCGTCACCAGCTTCGTCGAGAAGGTGCCCGAGGCCGCCGACGCCGAGCGCGTCTTCCGCGACATGATCGGCCAGGGCAACACGCTGATCTTCGGCACGACCTTCGGCTACATGGAGCCGATGCTCAAGGTGGCCGCCGACAGCCCGAACGTCAAGTTCGAGCATGCCACCGGCTACAAGACCGCGCCCAACATGCGCACCTACGACAGCCGCACCTACGAGGGCGCCTACATGGCGGGCGTGGTGGCGGGTGCCATGACCAAGTCCAACACGCTGGGCGTGGTGGGCTCGATCCCCATCCCCGAGGTGATCCGCAACATCAACAGCTTCACCATGGGCGCGCAGAGCGTGAACCCCAAGGTCAAGACCAAGGTGGTCTGGGTCAACGAGTGGTTCAACCCGCCCAAGGAAACCGAAGCCGCCACCGCGCTGATCAACGGCGGCGCCGACGTGCTGATGCAGAACACCGATTCGCCCGCGGTGCTGAAGACCGCGCAGGAAAAGGGCAAGCGCGCCTTCGGCTGGGATTCCGACATGACCGCCTACGGCCCCAAGGCCCACCTGGGCTCGGCCGTGATCAACTGGGGCCCGTACTACATCAAGGCCACCAAGGACGCGCTGGAAGGCAAGTGGGCCACCGGCCAGAGCTGGTGGGGCGTCAAGGAAGGCGCGATCGACTTCGTGTCCATCGCCGAAGACGTGCCGGCCGACGTGAAGGCCAAGGTCGACGCCGTCAAGGCCGGCCTGAAGGACGGCAGCTTCGCGATCTGGAAGGGTCCGATCGTCGACAACACCGGCAAGGAAGTCCTGGCCAAGGACGCCGTGGCCGATGACGCCTTCCTGGGCGGCATCAAGTTCTACGTCAAGGGCGTGGAAGGCAAGGTGCCGGGCGACGGCAAGTGAAGGCGAGCCGCGGGCCCCGCGCCCGCGGCCACCACGCAGGCAGGGCCGCCCTCGGGTGGCCCTTGTTCATGGGCCACTGGCGTGCGTGACCGACTGCGCCGCGCACGGCGCAGAGTGTTCGCTTACGCGAGTTGGCGGCTCAGCCGCCGAACAGGCGCTTGATCCAGCCCAGCAGGCCGCCGCCCGAGGCGGCGGCGGGGGCCGGCGCAGCAGCCACAGGCCGGACCGCAGCAGCCGGCGCTGGACGGGCGACTGCGGGCGCTGCGGCGGCGGCGCGTGCTGCCGGGGCTGCCGGGCGCGCCGCCGCTGCGGCCTGGGCCGCCTGCGCCGCCTGCGCCGCCTGCCATTGGGCGTAGTGGCGCTTGAGCACCGCATCGGTGGGCGGCAGGCCCAGCAGGCGGTTGCGCTCGGTGATGGCGTGGCGGCGCAGCACGGCGTCGGTGGGCAGCATGTCGGACATGGACATCGTCTCGTCTCCTCGGTGGCCGGTCTGCGCCGGCCGTGTGGTCAGCCGCGGTCCGCGGTAGGGCGTCGGCTGCAAGTTGCGGGCCAATGAGATCCGGGACAACCATGAGTTGTTGTGCCTGGATCGGTGGCGGCGGCGTTCGCCCTCAGCCGTGTCACCATGCAGACTGAGCGCGTCAACCCGCAGGGATCACAGAACATGCGACTTCACGAGCCATTGACCGTCATCGAGTACCGCGACCTGGCGTTCGAGGTCTGGCTGGCGATGTGGCTGGACTACATCGGGCCGGCGAATGCCGACCTGCCGCCCGCCGTGCACCGCTACACCTACCAGCGCATTCACGACGCGAGCACCAGCCTGCAAGGCTTCGTCGTGGCCACCGACCGTCCGATCGGCTTTGTCCACTACTACTTCCATCCATCGTCCTACAACCTGACCGAGGCCTGCACCATCGAGGACCTGTACGTCGCCCCGACGCACCGCGGACAGGGCGTGGGCCGTTGGTTGATCGAGCGCGTGGCGAGCATCGCAGCGGCGCAGGGCGCGCCCGCCCTCCACTGGAAGACCGACGCGTCCAACACGGCGGCGATTGCGCTGTACCGAACACTGGCCAGACAGGCCCAGGTGCTGGCGTTTCGCAAGCCCTTGTGACCCATTGCGCCCGCGCAGCAGCCGGGCCGCGCAAGGCCAATCGTTCAAGCGATGGTCATCACCACTGACCGAAGAACACGCCCGCCTTCTTGTGGTTGTCAGTGCCGCGCTCGATCTGTTCCAGGCTGACCGTGGTGCGCCGTTTGCGCGCGGCCAGCCAGGCCAGCAGCTGACAGCGGAAGGCCTGGCGCACCCCCTCGGTCGCAGCGGATCGACCCAGGTCGACGAACTGGTCCGGATCAGCCTGCAGGTCGTAAAGCTGCTCGGGCGCGCTTTGCCAGTAGACATAGCGCCAGCGCGGGGTGCGCAGACTCCAGGCCTGGCACTGGTCGGGCGCCAGGCCCAGGCGCAGGCGCGCGGCCTTGTAAGCGAAGTCGAGTTCGCTGACCGTGGTGTCACGCCAGTCGGCGGGCGCGGTACCGCGGGTCAGCGGCAGCAGACTGCGGCCCTCGATGCGATGCTGGGGGATGGCCATGCCCAATGCATCCAGGATGGTGGGCACGACGTCGATGCCCTCAACGAATCGATCGCTGGTGCTGCCGCGCGTGGCATCGGCCGCGGCACTGGGGTCGACCACGATGAAGGGCACGCGCTGTACGGTGTCGTAGAACAGCTCCTTTTCGCCCAGCCAGTGGTCGCCCAGGAAGTCGCCATGGTCGGCGCAGAAGACGATCAGCGTGTCCTTGAAGCGGCCCTGCTGCTCCAGCGCGTCAAAGAGGCGCCCCAGGTGGTGGTCGAGCTGCTCGATCAGGCCCTGGTAGGCCGGCCGCACGGTGCGGATGCAGTCGTTCCGGCTGAAGCTCTGGCTCTCCTCGCTCTGGCGGTAAGCGGCCAGCACCGGGTGGGCATCGATCTTCTCGGCCTCGTTGCGCACCACCGGCAGGCACTGCTCGGGCGTGTAGCGCGCGTGGTAGGGCGCCGGTGCCATGTAGGGCCAGTGCGGCTTCACGTAGCTCAGGTGCAGCACCCAGGGCTGATCGCCCATGCGCCGGATGTAGGCCAGCGCCTGCTCGGTCATGTAGGCGGTTTCGGAATGCTCTTCGCGCACCCGCGCCGGCAGATGCACATGGCGCATGTGCCAGCCGCTGACGACCTGGCCGTCCGCATCAACGCCGCTGATGACGTAGTCACTCCAGGGGTCGGCGCTGTCGTAGCCGTGGGCGCGCAGAAAGGCCGGGTAGCCGCTCTCGGTGCCCGGCGCGTGGTGGCCGTCGTAGCGGTCGATCTCCTCGAAGCCGCCGCGGGTGAGCAGCGTGTGCAGCTCGGAGCCGCCCTCCAGCTGGAGCCTCGCCAGGCCCTCGTGGTCGACCATCACATGGGTCTTGCCGGCCAGCGCCAGGTGCAGGCCCTGGCCGCGCAGGTACTCGCCCAGCGTGACCTCGCCCACCGACAGCGGCACGCGGTTCCAGGTGGCGCCGTGGCTGCTGGGCGTGCGGCCGGTGTAGTAGCTCATGCGGCTGGGGCCGCAGACGCCGCTGTTGACGTAGGCCTGCGTGAAGCGCACGCCGCGGCGCGCCAGCGCGTCCAGGTTGGGCGTGCGCAGGTACGGATGACCAGCGCAGGCCAGGTGGTCCCAGCGCAGCTGGTCGGCCATGATGAACAGCACGTTCATCGCTGTCCCCTCAATCGGCCGGCTTGTAGCCCGAGGCGCGGATCGGCGGGCCCCAGCGCTCGTAGTCGGCCTTCATGATGGCGGCCAGTTGCGCCGGGCCGTGGCCGGTGGGCTCCAGGCCCATCTCAACCAGGCGCTTGTGTACCGCGGGGTCGTTCACGGCCGCAGCCGCCGCCTTGGCCAGCCGGTCGATCGTGGCGGGTGGCGTTCCAGCCGGCGCGAACAGCGCATACCAGGGCTGGGCCACCAGGTCGTAGCCCAGTTGCTTGAAGGTGGGTACCTCGGGGAAGGCCGGGTCGCGCTGCTCGCCGGCCACCGCCAGCAGCCGCGCCTTGCCGCCGGCCACCAGCGGCTTGATGTCCGCCACCACGGTGGAGGCGGCATTGACCTCGCCGGCCGCCAGCGCCTGCATGGCGGGCGCGGTGCCCTTGTAGGGCACATGGGTCATGGTGATGCCGGCCGAGCGCGCGAACATCACGCCGAAGAAGTGCGGGATGCTGCCGGCCGCGGCCGAGGCGTAGAAGCCGTTCTTGTCCGGGTCGGCCTTGACCCAGGCCACATAGTCGGCCAGCGTCTTCACCGGCGCCGCTGACTGCACCGCCAGACCGACCTGGAAGTTGCTCAGGTGGGCCACCGGCGCGAAGTCCTTGAACGGGTCGTAGCGCAGCTGGCCGGCATACGAGTGCGGGAAGATCGACATCGTCGCCACCGGCGTCATCAGCAGCGTCAGGCCATCGGGCGCGGCAGCCTTGACCGCCTCGTTGGCGATGCGGCCGCCGGCCCCGGCCTTGTTGTCCACCACCACCGTCTGCTTCAGCGTGCGCTGCATGTGCTCGGCCACGATGCGCGTGAGGGAGTCGCTGGTGGCGCCGGGCGGGTAGCCGACGATCAGCTTGATCGTGCCCTCCTGGGCGCCGGCGGGCAGCGCACAGGCCAGCGCGGCGGCGGCCAGCAGGGTGCGGCGGTTCAGGCTCATGGTGTCTCCTGGTGTGCGGTGTCTTGATCCCCGCTAATCTAGGCGCCGCCGCATCAATTGTTGAAATCAACCATCCCTGGGATTCACCCTGAGCCTGCGCCAGCCGACCAGCCTTGACGACCTGCTGAACTACCGCCTGCTGCGCCTGCACGCCTACAGCGGCGCACCGGTGGTGCGCCTGTTGGAGGGCCGCTACGGCATCGCCCGCCGCGAATGGCGGCTGCTGGCGGTGCTGGCAGCGCAGGGGCCGTTGTCGCCGTCCGCCTTGGCCGAGGCCGCACAGCTGGACCGGCCACGCACCTCACGCGCCACTGGCGTGCTGGCCGCCAAGGGCCTGCTGAGCCGCCAGGTTCAGGCTGGTGACGCGCGCCGTGCCATGGTGGCGCTGACCGAGGCCGGCAAGCGCCTGCACGACGAGATCTTCCCGCAGGTGGCGGCGGTCAATGCCCAACTGGTGGCGGTCCTGCACGACGCCCAGGTGGCCGTGCTGGATCAGGCGCTGACGCAGCTGACCGAGCAGGCCCGGCGCCTGAACGCCGAGCTGGCGCAGGACGTGCGCGCCGACCGCCGGGCAGGCGGCAGCCGGCGTGTGCGGCCTTGACGGTTATGCTGGGGCGATGAGCGACTGGACTGTCTCCGACGCCCGCGCCGATCTGCGTGAGGCCTACCTCGATGGTGCCCCCGGGGTGGCGGCGTCCTCGCTGGCCTGGCTGGTGGCGGCCGGTGTGGCCGCGCAGGTCTCGGCCCAAGCCGCGGTGCTGGCGCTGCTGCTGGGCGGGGCACTGATCCATCCGGTGGGCGTGCTGCTGGCCAAGGCGCTGGGCCGGCGCGGTACGCACACGCCGGGCAATCCGCTGGGCACGCTGGCGGTCGAGGGCACGCTGTGGATGCTGGGCGGCATCGCGGTGGCCTACGGCTTGCAGGTGCTGCGCATCGAGTGGTTCTTTCCGGCGATGCTGCTGACGATCGGTGGGCGCTATCTGACTTTCCAGTCGCTGTACGGCCTGCGCGTTTACTGGCTGATGGGCGGCGTGCTGATGGCCGTGGGCTTGGCCTTGGCGCTGCTGCGGGCGACGCCGCTGCATGCGGCGCTGGCCGGGGGCGTGATCGAGGCGGTGTTCGCCGCCGGGCTGCTGGTGCGGGCGCGCCGCTGAGTCACGGGGCAGCGTGGCAGGCCACGCCCAGCTTGTTGCCGTCGGGGTCGCGGAAGTAGGCGCCCCAGTAGTGCGGGTGGTAGTGCGGCCGCAGGCCCGGCGGGCCCTCGCAGCGGCCGCCCAGCTTCAGCGCGGTGGCGTGGGCGCGGTTCACCTGCTCGCGCGTGGCGGCCAGCAGCGCCACCATCTGGCCGTTGCCGGGCGCGTGCTCGCCCTCGAAAGGACGACCGATCAGCAGCAGCGGTCGCGGCCCGGGCGTGCTCTGCCAGGCGGCCCAGGGGCGGCTGCGGTCGACGAAACGCGGCGCGATCTCCAGCACCTCGGCCAGCGCGCTGTAGAAACCCAGCGCTCGCTCGAAATCGGTGACGCCGATGAAGACGTGGGACAGCATGGCGCCGCAGTCTACGGGTAAGCTGGCTTCATGGGCTACGAACACGATGTCGCGCACCCGCTGCTGCGGGTGGAGGAACTGGGCGACGCGCCGCAGGCGCTGCGCCTGCTGGGCGAGGACTGGGTGGTCTGGCGCGACGGCCAGGGCCAGGCGCGCGCCGCGCGCGACCAGTGTCCGCACCGCGGCGCGCGGCTGTCACTGGGCCGCGTCTGCGCGGGTCAGCTGGAGTGCCCGTACCACGGCTGGCGTTTCGACGGCGACGGCCGTTGCGTCGCCATCCCCGCGGTGCCGGGCTTCACGCCGCCAGCGTCGCATGGGCTGGCCGCGCAGCCGCTGGTGGCCTTCGCTGGCCTGTGGTGGCTGGTGCCACCCGGGTCCAATCCACCGGTGTTCGCTGCCGAGTCCGAGCCGCGGCTGCGCAAGCTCACCGTCGGCCCGTTCGATGTGGCCACCAGCGCGCCGCGGGTGGTGGAGAACTTCCTGGACATGGCGCATTTCGGCTTCGTGCACGAGGGCTGGCTGGGCGAGCGCAGCCATGGCGAGGTGCCGCCCTACCAGGTGGACGCCACCCTCGACGGCCTGCACGCCCACGGCTGCCGCGCCTGGCAGCCGCGCAGCAACCTGCAGTCCACCGAAGGCTCCTGGGTCGACTACAGCTACCGCGTGCCGGCGCCCTACACGGCGGTGCTGGAGAAGGCGCCCGATGCCCAGCAGGGCTGGCGTGAGGGCATCGCCCTGTTCATCTGCCCGCAGGACGAGGAACGCAGCCGTGCCTGGTTCCGCCTGGCGGTGCCTGACTGGGACAGCAGCGACGAGCAGGTGGCGGCCTTCCAGCACACCATCTTCGCCCAGGACCAGCCGGTGCTGGAGTCGCAGCGGCCGCGCCGCCTGCCGCTGAGTGGCGAGGTGCACAGCGCCGCCGACCGGATGTCCAGCGCCTACCGGCGCTGGCTGCGCGAGCGGGGCGTGGGCTTTGGCGTCCTGCCCTGATCAGGCCAGGTCCAGCGTCGGCACGCCCTGGTAGCGGCCGACCAGGCACTGGGCCAGCACGCAGGCCAGGCCCATGTCACCGGTCCACAGGCCGTGCCAGGGCTGGCCGTGCTGATGCTGCAGGGCCCGCATCTGGCCGATGGCGTGCATCGCGAAGGCGCGCGCCCGCTGCAGCCAGCGCTCGTCGCCCTGGCGGGCATGCAGCGCCAGCAGCGCCAGCGCGTTGCCGGCCGTGCCGTGGCAGACGCCAGGGCCCTTGGCCAGCGGGCCGGCCTGCCAGATGGCTTCGCCAGCGGCGGCCAGCAGCGCCTCAAACTCAGCGTCCAGGTTCGAGGGCAGGGCGTTCATCGCGCACAGGATGCCCGGGGCGCCATGGCACCACTGCAGCAGGGCCAGCGCGCCGCCGGGGCGCGGGGTGTACAGGCCGGGCGGCCAGTTGGCCAGCGCGCCCTCGCGGCGCGCGGTGCGGCTCAGCGTGTCGATCGCCAGGGCCTGCAGCGCCGCGCGCTCAGCCTCGGGCAGCCAGGCGCTGGCCAGCAGCAGCGCATGCAGGTTGCCGGCAAGGCCGTGGCCGGCGCCCAGGTAGATCACCTCGCGGCCATGGATGGCCTGGGTCCACACCTGGCAGCCGCTGTCGTCATGGCGGTGCAGGCCGGCCATGACGGCGCTGACGTTGGCGCGCAGTTCGTCCACGGCGCGTGGGTCGTTGGCCAGGTGCGCCAGGTGCCAGGCCCCGAGCATCGTGCCCGGGGCGCCCCACAGCGCCTCCTGGCTGGGATGGTGGCGGTTGGCGGCCGCCACGGCCAGCAGGCGGCTGGCCGCGTCATCGCGGCCGGTCAGCCGCCACTGCACCAGGCGCAGGCCCGCCTCGCCCAGGAACCAGGAGGGCAAGGGCTCGCCGTTGTCGGGCGCGCGCTGCCAGGCCGCGGCCAGCGCGTCGACGCGCGCCGCCGGGTCCCATGGCAGCGAGGCGTGGCCCTGGCGGCGCAGCCACCACAGCGCCCACAGCAGGCCGGCGCCGCCCAGGTACAGGCCCTTGAAGCCGCCGTCGGGGGTGTCGCCCGCGTCGTCGCGGGGATGCACGGGCCAGGTACCGTCGGGACGGGCCGCGGCCTCGCAGGTGCTGACGATCTCCTGCACGGTGGCGCGTGCAGCGTCCGCATCCCAGGCCGGTGCGTCCAGCGGCGTGTGTCGTTCGGGGTGGAAGATCAGGCTCATCCGGGGCGCCACTCCATCAGTCGGTCGGGCGCGGCCGGTGGGCCGAAGCCGAAGAGGCGGTACAGCGCGTGGGCGTCGCGCGTGGCCAGCAGCCAGCGGCGCAGGCCCTGGAGCTCGGGGTGGCCGGTGATCGCGCCCAGCAACTGGCGCGCCAGACCGCGGCCGCGGTGCGATTCCAGCACGTAGACATCGGCCAGGTAGGCGAAGCTGCTGCGGTCGGTGATGACCCGCGCGAAGCCGACCTGGGCGCCGTCGTCATAGACGCCAAAGCACATCGAGTGGGCGATCGCGCGCGCCACCTTCTCGCGGGCGATGCCGGGCGACCAGTAGGAGCGGCTGAGGAAGGCGTGCACCGCGTCCAGGTCGATGCGCGCCGGGTCGTCGCTGACCTCGATCATGGCGCGGCCACCACGCCGTCGCCGTGCGGCGCGCGCTGGAAGCTGGGCTGCTGTTCGGCCTGGGCCGACAGCGCTGCCAGCGTGGGGTAGGGCGCCGGGTCGACACCGCCCAGCGTGGCCATCAGGAAGTGCCAGACCACGGCGCTGGTGATCGCGTCCTGGGTGGGCTGCTGCCAGTCGACCGGCTGGCCGGCGTGGGCGGCCTCCAGCGCCGCCAGGCCGCCCTGCATCTGCATCGTCACGCGGTCAACCCAGGGCTGGTGGCGTTTCTCCTCGGGGCGGATGGCGCGCTCGTAGACCAGCTGCACCGCCTTCTCGCAGGCCGCCAGCGCCAGGCCCAGGCGGTGCAGCGCCTGGCGGCGCTCGGGCAGGGTGCGGGGCATCAGGCTGCGTGGCGCGGCCAGGGCCTCGGCGTAGTCCAGGATCAGCGTCGAATCGGTCAGCATGGTGCCGTCGTCGCACACCAGCGTGGGCGCCTTGACCACCGGGTTGATGCGGCGGAACTCGTCGACGTGGCGGAACACCGACAGCGGCCGGTGCTGGAAGGGCAGGCCCAGGGCCTGCAGCGAGACCGCCACGCGGCGGACATAGGGCGAATCGAGCATGCCGATGAGTTGCATCGCGGGGTCCCGTCGTGGTGCTGTCCATAATCATCGCAAAGCACGCGGGGAGATGCATCCATGGGAGCGATGATGGGGTTCAGGCAGGCACTGGCGGCCGGGCTGTTCGGCGTGTTGCAGGGGGCGATGGCGGCCACGCAGCCGGCGGTGATCGACACCCGACCCGGCATCGATGGCGTGCTGGAGGGCCGCAGCTGGGTCGCGCTGCGTCTGGCTGCACCGCTGGCCGAGCGGCCCCAGGCGCTGTGCGACATCTGGGGCCTGCGCTCGGCGGTGCCGGTCGAGGTGGCCGAGGGCGCCAGCCGCCTGAAGCTGCTGGACGCGGCAGGGGTGCCGCTGGTCGAACGTGACCCGGGCGCGGCCCAGCCCTGGGCCGTGCTGCGTTGCCAGGCCACGCTGCCGGATGGCGCGCCGCTGTCGCTGCGCTGGCTGCGACCGCGGCGCAACGACGCGGCGGTGGGCCTGATGCTGTGGGACAGCCAGCGCCTGGACTTCCGTGCGCGCAGTGACTGGCCGCTGGGCGTGGAGTGCTCGCGCAGCACCCAGGGCAGCGGCTGCAGTCCGCTGGAGCCGGTGCGGGTGCAGTTCCAGCAGCCGGTGCGCCTGAGCGATCTGGCCCAGGTGCGGCTGAAGGCGGCGGATGGCACGCTGGTGGCCCCGCGCGCGCCGGTGGCCAGCGGCGACGGGGTCGGCGACCAACTGGTCTTCGGCCCGCTGCCGCCCAAGAGCCGCTACCAACTGGTCTGGCCCAGCCCGCTGGCCGGCGCTGATGGCCGCGACCTGCTGGGTCGCGCGCGCACGCTGGCGCCGCTGCCGGTGCTGGTGGGCGACACGCCGCCGCTGGCCAAGTTCGGCGGCCGCTTCGGCATCGCCGAGCGCGCCATCGGTGGCGTGGTGCCACTCACGGTGCGTCAGGTCGAGGGCAAGGGCGACTCGGTCCAGGCCACGCTGCGCACGCTGCGCGTCAGCGACGACGCGACCATGATCCGCGCCTACCAGGAGTTGATGCGCGTCACCCAGGCCGATGACAGCCACGCTCGCCTGGCCGATGACTGGGCCGAGGGCGATGAGTCCGAGTCCGCCGCGCCCGCCAAGGGCGCGGCGTTCCGCTACGCCTTCCGCTCCAAGCCCGATGCCGACACCCGCGCGCTGCCCTGGCTGAAGACGCTGCGCGAGGCGCGCAGCCAGCCGCTGCCGCGCCAGTTCGAGGGCCGTGCCTTCGAGGTGCTGGGCGTGCCGCTGCCCGAGCCCGGCCTGCACCTGATGGAGGTGGAAAGCCGCGCGCTGGGCCGCGGCCTGCTGGGCGGATCGCAAACCATGTATGTGCGCGCCGGGGCGCTGGTGACCGACCTGGGCGTGCACCTGCACCTGTCCGAGCGCCAGGCCGCGGTGTGGGTGACGCGCCTGTCCAGCGGACAGCCCCAGGCCCACGCGGCGATCACACTGTACGACTGCCGCGCCAAGGTCCTGGCCCAAGGCCGAGCCAATGCACAAGGCTGGCTGACGCTGGACGTGGCCCAGGGCGACGACCGCTGGTCCTGCCCGCTGTTCGCCTTTGCCCATGTGGGCGACGACACCGGCTTCGTGAGCAGCCGCTGGCAGCAGGGCATCGAGACCTGGCGCTTCGAGACCCTGCGCGAGGGCTGGGCGCCCAGCTCCGACCGCATCACCCACGCGGTACTGGCGCGCTCGCTGCTGCGCCCGGGCGAGACGCTGCATGCGCGCCTGTACTGGCGCCGCATCGGCGCGCATGGCGAGCTGCTGGCGCCCGATGCGGCCCAGCTGCCGCGCAGCATCGACCTGGTGCACCAGGGCAGCGGTGAGCGCCGCAGCCTGCCGGTGAGCTGGGATGCGCGCGGCCAGGCCGAGCTGGTGTGGCCGCTGCCCAGTGGCCTCAAGCGCGGCGCCTGGGCGCTGGCCTTTGGCGATGCCTATGGCGAGACGGTGCAGTTCCGCGTCGAGGAGTTCCGCCTGCCGCTGCTCAAGGCCGAGGTGCTGGCGCCCACCGCCGCGCAGGTGCTGGTACCGATCAGCGACGGCCATCCGGCGCGCGTGGCCTCGTCGCTGCGCCTGTCCTACCTGGCCGGCGGTGCGGCGGCCGGCGAAAGCGTCAAGGTCTTCCAGCGCCTGGCGCCGCTGACGCCGCGCTTCGAGCAGCATGAGGGCTTCTGGTTCGGCCATGACGACCGCTGGCGCAGCGAGGATGCCGGCAGCGAAGCCGCGCTCGGCAGTGCGGTGGACGGCGAGGCCATCGGCGACGAGCGCGCCCGCACGCTGGACGCCCAGGGCACGCTGAAGGTGGAGGCACTGATCCAGCGGCCGCTGGACCGCCCGCGCACCCTGGTCACCGAGATGGAATACCGCGACCCCAACGGCGAAACCTACCGCGCCCAGGGCCGCACGCCGCTGTGGCCGGCGTCCCTGGTGCTGGGCATCCGCGCCGCGCCCTGGAGCAACGAGGCCCGGCGCAGCGTCGAGCTGCTGGCGGTGGACCCCAGCGGCAAACCGGTGGCCGATGCCGCGGTGCGGCTGGAAGGCGGCTGGGACGGCTATGTGTCGTACCGCCGCCGCTCGGTGGGCGGCTTCTACGGCTATGCCAGCGAGCGCCGCGACTACACACCCGAGCCGGTCTGCGAGGGCCGCACCGATGCCCAGGGCCGGCTGCGCTGCCAGGTGGCGCCCACGATGGACGGCCTGGACGCGGGCGAGTACACGCTGCGCGGCATCGCCACTGATGCCCAGGGCCGCCAGGCCCGGGTGGGCACCACGCTGTGGTTCTATGGCGGCGGCGAGCTGTGGTTCGCCCAGGGCGACCACGACCGCATCGATGTGCTGTCCGAGAAGACCCGCTTCAAGCCCGGCGAGACCGCCACGCTGCAGGTGCGCTCGCCCTTCCGCGAGGCCACCGCCTGGGTCAACGTGATGCGCGGCGGCCAGGTGGTCGACACCCTGGTGCTGCCGATCAGCGGCCAGCAGCCGCAGATCAGCCTGCCGATCAAGCCCAGCTACGCGCCCAACGTGTTCGTCAACGTGCTGGTGATGCGCGGCCGCGTGGCCGAGCCGCCGGCCACCGCGCTGGTCGACCTGGCGCGCCCGGCCTTCAAGCTGGGCCTGCTGGCGCTGCAGGTGGGGGCCGACGGGCAGAAGCTGGCCGTGTCGGTGAAGACCGACAAGCCGGCCTACCAGACGCGCGAGAAGGCGCGCGTGTCCCTGCAGGTGCGTGCGGCCGACGGCGCGCTGCCGGCGCAGCGTGAGGCCGCGGTCTTCGTCATCGACGAGGCGCTGCTGGAGCTGCTGCCCAACACCAGCTGGGACCTGTTCGGTGTGATGCTGGCGCGGCGCGGCTATGGCTTCGAGACCGCCAGCGCCGCGATGCAGGTGCTGGGCAAGCGCCACTACGGCCGCAAGGCCTTGCCGCCCGGCGGCGGGGGTGGCCGCAGTGCCGCGCGTGAGCTGTTCGACACGCTGCTGCTGTGGCAGGGCGCGGTGCCGCTGGATGCCGAGGGCCGCGCCACGGTGGAGGTGCCGATCAACGACAGCCTGACGCGCTTCAGGGTGGTCGCGGTGGCCAATGCGGGCAGCGACCGCTTCGGCACCGGCGAGGCCAGCTTCACCGTCAGCAAGGACCTGCAGCTGTTCTCGGGCCTGCCGGCCACGGTGCGCGAGGGCGACCGCTTCAGCGCCGGCTTCACGCTGCGCAACACCACCAGCGCGCCGATGAAGATCAGCGTGCAGGCCACGCTGGGCGGCCAGACACTGCCGGCGCGCAGCCTGAGCCTGGCCGGCGGCGAGGCGCGCGGCGTGGACTGGCCGGTCGACGTGCCGGCTGGCGCCAGCGCGTTGGAGTGGAGCGTGCAGGCGCGCGGCGAAGGCCCCGGCGGCGTGCGCGAGGATGCGCTGAAGCTGCGCCAGCCGGTGCACTCGCCGCTGCAGCCGCTGCGCTACGACGTCGGCCTGCTGAAGCTGCAGCCCGGCGCCGACGCGCAGACCCTGGGCGTTCAACCCCCCGCCGGCAGCCTGGTCGGCCGCGGCGAGGTGCGTGTCAGCCTGGCGCCGGCGCTGGCCGCCGATGCCTCGGGCGTGCGCGCCTACATGCGCGCCTACCCCTTCGCCTGCCTGGAGCAACGCACCAGCAAGGCGGTGTCGCTGCGCGACCCGGCGCTATGGAAGATCATCAGCGAGGGCATCGACGCCTACCAGACCGCCAGCGGCCTGCTCACCTACTACCCCGGCAGCGGCCACGCCGACCAGGGCTTCGATGTGCTGACCAGCTACGTGCTGTCGGTGGCCCACGAAGCCGGCCTGACGCTGCCCGAAGACGCCCAGCGACGCGCACTGGATGCGCTGGAGCAGTTCGTGCGCGGCCGGCTGACGCTGCGCTGGGACTACTGGGGCGGCGACGGCCTGGACCTGACCGAGCGCAAGCTGCTGGCGCTTGAAGCCTTGTCGCGCTGGCGCAAGCTGCCGCCCGCCCTGGGTGAGAGCCTGCGCCTGGACCCGGCCAAGGACCTGCCCAGGCTGAGCCACCGCGCCATCGTGCAATGGCTGGACCTGTTGCAGCGCAGCCGCTGGCCGCGCAACGCCGAGGCCACCACCGCTGCGCTGGCCGAACTGGACAAACGCCTGATCGATGACGGCCAGGGCGGCCTGCGCCTGCGCACCCGCGCCGAGGAGCGCCGCTGGTACTTCATGTACAGCGAACCCGTCAGCCAGGTGCGGCTGGCGCTGTTGGCGCTGGACCACCCGGCGCTGAAGGCCCGCGCCGACGCGCTGGCGCGCGGTGCGCTGCACCTGCAGAACCCCGGCGGCCACTGGTGGGACACGCAGGCCAATGTCTGGGGTGCGCTGATGCTGGACAAGCGCGCCCGCCAGGCCAGCGGCGAGATCAGCGGCAGCACGGTGCTGGCCCTGGGCACGCAGACCCGCACCCACGACTGGGCGCGCCAGCCCGCGGGTGAGACCTATGTCTTCAGCGCCGAGGGCCTGGGCCCGCAGCGCCCCGGCGCGGTGGCTGCGCGCCACCTGGGCACCGGCCAGCCAGTGCTGACCGCGCAGGCCAGCGCACTGGGCCCGCTGAGCACCGCCCAGGCCCACGGCGCCGAGCTCAGCCGCAGTGTGCGCGCGCTCAAGCAGGCCCGGCCCGGCCAGTGGAGCGTGGGCGACGTGCTGGAGGTGACGCTGCGTTGGCGCCTGCAGCAGCCCGGCGGCGCACTGGTGGTCAGCGACCCCATCCCCAGCGGCGCCACGCTGCTGGGCAGCGGCCTGAAGGGTCAGGCACCGGTGGATGCGGGCGGCGGGCGGCGCGGCTGGCGCCGCGAGGACGGCAGCTGGGAGGCCTGGCCGGCCTACATCGAGCGCGGCTTCACCCAGGTGCGCGCCTACTACGAGTACCTGTGGGGCGAGGGGCCGTTCACGATGACCTACCAGCTGCGCCTGAACACCGCCGGCCGCTTTGCGCTGCCGCCGGTGCAACTGGAGGCGATGTACGACCCCGAGGTCTGGGCCGCGCTGCCGGGCAGCACGGTGGAGGTGAAGTGAGGCGCTGGGCGCTGGCGTGGCTGGCGGTGGTGCTGAGCCACAGCGCCGCGGCGCAGACCCTGCCCCGCTTCGAGCAGGTGCGCGCCGCGCACCGGCCCAGCGACGCACTGCTGCTGGACCGCCATGGCGAGCCAATCGGCGCGCGGCGCGTGGATGCCACGGTGCGGCGGCTGGCGTGGGTCAGCCTGGACGAGGTGTCGCCCGCGCTGCCGGAAGCCCTGTTGTGGGCCGAGGACCAGCGCTTCTGGCAGCACGGCGGCGTGGACTGGGCGGCCGCCGCGGCGGCGCTGTGGCAGCGCGCCAGCGGCGGCAGCGCGCGTGGCGCCAGCACGATCAGCATGCAGGTGGCGGCGATGCTCGATCCGGCACTGGCCCGGGGTGGCGCGCCGCGCGACCTGTCGCGCAAATGGAGCCAGGCCGAGGCCGCCTGGGCGCTGGAGCGCACCTGGAGCAAGCCGCAAATCCTGGAGGCCTACCTCAACGGCCTGGGTTTTCGCGGGGAGTTGCAAGGCCTGCGTGCCGCCAGCCAAGGCCTGTTCGGCAAGTCGCCCGATGGTCTGGACAAGCAGGACAGCGCGCTGCTGGCCGCACTGGTGCGCGCGCCCGGCGCCCCGGCCACCACCGTGGCCCGCCGCGCCTGCCAGATCCTGGCCCACACCCGGCCGGGCGAGCCCTGCGACGCGCCGGCGCTGGCCAGCCTGCTGAATGCCGCGCAGCCGCCGCAGCCGGCCGAGCCGCTGGCGCCGCATGCGGCACGCCGCCTGCTGGCCGATGGCCAGACACGCCGCAGCAGCCTGGACGCCGCCCTGCAGCGCAGCGCGCGCCAGGTGCTGGCGGCCCAGGTGGCGCAGCTGGCGCCACACGGCGTGGAGGACGCCGCCGCGGTGCTGCTGGACCGCCGCAGCGGCGAGGTGCTGGCCTATGTGGGTTCGTCCGGCGGCTTCAGCCGCGCCGCCCAGGTGGACGCGGCCGATGCGCCGCGCCAGGCGGGCTCCACGCTCAAGCCCTTCTTCTACGCGCTGGCGCTGGAGCGTGGCCTGCTGACGCCGGCCACGCTGCTGGATGACAGCCCGCTGGCGCTGGCGGGCGACAACGGCGTCTACGCGCCACGCAACTACGACGGCCGCTACCAGGGGCCGGTGTCGGTGCGGCGGGCGCTGGCCTCGTCGCTGAATGTGCCGGCGGTGCGCACCGTCGGCCTGGTCGGCGTGCCGGCGGCGCACGCGCTGCTGCGCGCGCTGGACCTGCCGCTGCTGCCCGAGCCGGCGCACTACGGCGACTCACTGGCGCTGGGCAGTGCCGACGTGACGCTGCTGTCGCTGACCAATGCCTACCGCGCGCTGGCCAACGGCGGCGTCTGGAGCCCGGTGCGCTGGACAACTGACGGCGCACTGCCGCCGGGCCGTCGCGTGCTGGGTGCCCCGGCCGCCTGGCTGGTCGGCCACATGCTGTCGGACAACGCCGCGCGCGAGACCACCTTCGGCTTCGACAGCGTGCTGGCCACGCCGGTGTGGAGCGCCGCCAAGACCGGCACCAGCAAGGACATGCGCGACAACTGGTGCATCGGCTTCACCGAACACTATGTGCTGGGCGTCTGGGTGGGCAACGCCAGCGGCGCGCCGATGCGCGATGTCTCGGGCGTCAGCGGCGCCGCACCGGCCTGGGCCGAGCTGGTGCGCCGGCTGCACCGCGACCTGGCCAGTCGGCCCCCGCCGGCGCCGCCCGGCGTGGTGGCCCAGACGGTGCGCTTCGAGCCGCCGATCGAGCCGCCGCGCGACGAGTGGTTCCTGGCCGGCAGCGTGCCGGCGGGGCCGGTCGTCGTCACGCTGCAGGACAGCGCCGGCCGGCCGCGCATCCTGGCGCCACAGGCGGGTGCGCTGCTGGCCTGGGACCCCGACATTCCGCCCGGCCGCCAGGCCCTGGTGGCGCGCCATTCTGATCCCCAGCGCGCGCTGCAGTGGCAGCTTGATGGGCGCGACGCCGGCCAGGGCGCCACGCTGACCGTGCCGCTGGTGCCCGGGCCGCACCGCCTGACCCTGCTGGACGCCGCCGGCAGCGTGCTCGACGAGCGCCTGTTCGAGGTGCGCGGCGGCCCGGGCACGCCACGTGCATCCCGCTGAACTATCCTCTGCCCCTGACCTGACGGAGCCCACCATGACCCCCGCGATCGCCTTCGACCGCATCCCCCGCGACCGCCTGCCGGCGCTGCTGCAGCGCATGCCCAAGGCCGAGCTGCACATCCACATCGAGGGCTCGCTCGAGCCCGAGCTGATCTTTGCGCTGGCGCAGCGCAATGGTCTGACGCTGGCCTACCCCAGTGTCGAGGCGCTGCGCGCCGCCTACGCCTTCACCGATCTGCAGAGCTTCCTGGACATCTACTACGCCGGCGCCAGCGTGCTGCTGCACGAGCAGGACTTCTTCGACATGGCCTGGGCCTACTTCCAGAAGGCCGCCGCCGACCATGTGGTGCATGCCGAGCTCTTCTTCGACCCGCAGACCCACACCGAGCGCGGTGTCGACATCGGCGTGGTGATCCGCGGCCTGCACCGCGCCTGCCAGCAGGCGCAGGCCGAGCTGGGCGTCAGCGCCTCGCTGATCCTGTGCTTCCTGCGCCACCTCAGCGAGGAGGCCGCGTTCGACACGCTGGAGGCGGCCCTGCCGTACCGCGAGCTGTTCATCGGCGTGGGCCTGGACAGCTCGGAGGTGGGCCACCCGCCCGAGAAATTCGCCCGCGTGTTCGCCAAGTGCCGCGCCCTGGGTCTGCATGTGGTGGCCCATGCCGGCGAGGAGGGCCCGCCCGCCTACATCCATGCGGCGCTGGATGTGCTGCAGGTGGAGCGCATCGACCACGGCGTGCGCAGCGTCGAGGACCCGGCGCTGATGCAACGCCTGGCCGCCAACCGCGTGCCGCTGACCGTCTGCCCGCTGTCCAACGTCAAGCTGTGCGTCTACCGCACGATGGCCGATCACCAGCTGCCGGCGCTGCTGTCGGCCGGGCTGTGCGCGATGGTCAACTCGGACGACCCGGCCTACTTCGGCGGCTACATGAACGACAACTTCCTGGCCACCTTCGACGGCCTGCCGCAGCTGGGCGCCCGTGAGGCGTGGCAGCTGGCGGCCAACAGCTTCGAGGCCAGCTTCGTGCCGGCTGCGCAGAAGGCGGTGTGGCAGGCTGAATTGGACCGCGTCTTCGCCGACGCCGCTGCCTGATCAGACGGCGGCAGGCCGCGGTCGCGAACCGCGGATCACGGCCTGCCAGGCCGCGCCGATGGCCGCCAGCGTCAGCGCGCCCAGGCCCCACAGTGTCCACAGCAGTGGCGCCAGCCATTCGGCCAGCCACTGCAGCAGGCGCCATTCGTGCGCCGCACCCAGGCCCACCGACACCAGCAGCAGGGCGTCGTCCAGCAGGTTGACCAGGCCGTCGCGCGCCTGGCGCGCCCACTCGCCCCAGCCCTCCAGTGTGGGCAGCCCATGCAGTGCCTGCTGCGCCGCCAGCACCGTGGCCTGCGGGTCGGCCAGCAGCGCATGCACGCCCCACAGCGCGCCGCTCCACAGTGCCAGCAGCACGCCGAGTACCATCCACATCAGAGTGATTGCCATCAGGGCTTCGACTCTACGCCACGCCCGAGTTCCCCGATGCCTTCGTCCCGCGACAGCCGTCCCGTCTACTCCACCGACACCGGCCGCCTGTGCCCCGGCTGCGCCCAGCCGGTGGCGCTGTGCCGCTGCCGTGAACAGGCTCGCGCCGCGGCCCGCCCGGCGGGTGATGGCACGGTGCGCGTCTCGCGCGAGGTGGCCGGCCGCGGCGGCAAGGTGGTGACCGTGGTGCGCGGCCTGCCCGGCAGCGACGCCGAACTGGCGGCCACCGCCAAGGCGCTGAAGGCCGCCTGCGGCAGCGGTGGCACGCTGAAGGACGGTGTGCTCGAGATCCAGGGCGAGCAGCGCGACAAGGTCGTGGCCTGGCTGCAGGCCCGCGGCCTGAGCGTCAAGCGCGCCGGCGGCTGATCGACGAGAATCCGCGGCTTTCGAGGAGTCCCGCCATGCGCATTGCCGCCGATCTCGTCACCGCTCTGGTGGCCGCCCTGCACATCTACATCCTGGTGCTGGAGATGTTCTGGTGGGACACGCCCAAGGGCCGCAAGGCCTTCGGCCTGACGCCGGAGTTCAGCGCCGCCACCAAGGTGCTGGCCGCCAACCAGGGCCTGTACAACGGCTTCCTGGCGGCCGGCCTGGTCTGGGGCCTGTGGCTGGGCCCGGCCGGCGATGCGGTGAAGGTGTTCTTCCTGCTGTGCGTGGCGGTGGCGGGCCTGTATGGCGCGGCCACGGCCTCCAAGCGCATCCTGTTCGTGCAGACGGTGCCCGCGGCGCTGGGGCTGGCGCTGCTGTTCCCCCTGCGGGGCTGACGCCGTTGCCCTGAGGCTCAGGGCTTGACCCGCTGCACCTTCAGCACCGTGCCATTGCGCTTGAGGGTGCGCAGCACATCGGCCAGGTGCAGGCGGTCGCGCACGCTGACCAGCAGGCGCAGCTCGGCCACCTCGCCGGGCGGCTCGTCGCCCATGTCGATGTGGGTGATGTCGGCCTCGGCGGCGCTCACCGCCTGCGCCACCTGGGCCAGCACGCCCTTGCCGTTCTTCAGCAGGATCAGCACGCCGGCCTCGAACGGCCGCACCGGCTCCTCCGCCCATTCCACCTGCATCCAGCGCTCGCGGTCGCGCTCGAACAGGCGCTTGCCGGTGGAGCACTCGGCGGTGTGCACCACCAGCCCCTCGCCGCGGCCCAGGTAGCCGACGATCGCGTCGCCCGGGATCGGCCGGCAACAGGTGGCCAGGCTGACCGAGGCGCCCTCGGTGCCGTCGATCACCACCAGGCCCTGGGTGGGCGCGGAGTCGTCGCCACCGTAGCGGCCCAGGCTCAGCGTCAGCGCATCGGGCCGCTGGCCGGCTTCGCGCAGCTGCTGGGCCATGCGCTTGGCGACGATGGTGGCGATCTTGCGGCCCAGGCCGATGTCGACCAGCAGGTCGCCCGGCGTGCGGTTGCCACTCCAGCGCAGCACCGGCTGCCAGATCGCGGTGAGCGGCTCACCCTCGCGCGCGGGCAGCGCCAGGCCTTCGGCGCGCAGCGCCTGGCCCAGCATCTTCTCGCCCAGCGCCTGTGACTCGGCGTGCTCCAGGTTCTTCAGGTAGTGGCGGATTTTCGAGCGCGCGCGGCCGGTGCGCACGAAATTCAGCCAGGCCGGGTTGGGCCGGGCGCCGGGGGCCGAGATGACCTCGACCACGTCGCCCGAGCGCAGCTCGGTGCGCAGCGCGGCGGCCTCGCCGTTGATCTTGACGGCCACCGTGCGGTCGCCCACGTCGGAGTGGATGGCGTAGGCAAAGTCCACCGCGGTGGCCCCGCGCGGCAACGCCAGGATCTTGCTCTTGGGCGTGAACACGTAGACCGCGTCGGGCACCAGGTCGATCTTGACGTGCTCCAGGAACTCGGACGAATCGCGCGTGTCCTGCTGGATGTCGAGCAGCGACTTCAGCCACATCGCGCCCAGGCGCTGCGCCACATCGGAGGGGCTGCCGCCGATCTTCTGGCCGGTCTTGTAGAGCCAGTGCGCAGCGATGCCGGCCTCGGCCACCGCATGCATCTCCTCGGTGCGCACCTGGAACTCCACCGCCGTGCCCAGCGGGCTGACCAGGGTGGTGTGCAGCGACTGGTAGCCGTTGGGCTTGGGAATCGCGATGTAGTCCTTGAAGCGGCCCGGCACCGGCTTGTAGAGCTGGTGCAGCACGCCCAGCGCCAGATAACACTCGGGCAGGGTCTGCACGACGATGCGAAAACCGAAGATGTCGTTGACCTGCGCAAAGCCGGCGTGCTTCTCGCGCATCTTGCGGTAGATCGAGAAGACGGTCTTCTCGCGGCCCGAGATCTCGGCCTTGAGCTTGTTGTGCGCGAAGGCCTTGACCACATCGTCCTGCACCTTGGAGACGATGTCGCGCCGGTAGCCCCGGGCGCGCTGCACCGCCTTCTCCAGCGCCGCATGGCGCCAGGGGTGGATGTAGCTGAAGGACAGCTCCTGCAGCTCGCGGTAGGTCTGGTTCAGGCCCAGGCGGTGGGCAATGGGCGCGTAGATGTCCAGCGTCTCGCGCGCGATGCGCGAGCGCTTGTTGGCGGCCATGGCGGCCATCGTGCGCATGTTGTGCAGGCGGTCGGCCAGCTTGACCAGGATGACGCGCACATCGCGCGACATCGCCAGCAGCATCTTGCGGAAGGACTCGGCCTGGCCTTCCTCGCGGGTGGAGAACTGCAGCTTGTCGAGCTTGGTCAGGCCGTCGACCAGCTCCGCCGTGGGCGCGCCGAAGCGCTCGATCAGCTCGGTCTTGGTGACGCCGCAGTCCTCCATGGCGTCGTGCATCAGCGCGGCCATGATGGCCTGCGCGTCCAGCCGCCAGTCGGCCACCAGGCCAGCCACCGCGATCGGGTGGGTGATGTAGGGCTCGCCGCTGGCGCGGAACTGGCCCAGGTGGGCCTCGTCGGCGAACTTGTAGGCGTCGCGCACCAGCTTCAGGTCGGCCTTGGCCAGGTAGCCCAGCTTGTCGGCCAGGCCGGCAAAGGTGGAGACCTCGGGTTCGCGCGGCGTCGAGGCTCCGGGCGCGGTCTTGGTCCTGCCGACCAGCGCGGCGGGGATCAGTTCGGCGGCGAAGGATCGGATGCCCATCGCCCGAATCTAACCGAGAAAGCGCACCCTGAAAGTGCAACGGGCGCCAATCTGGCGCCCGTTGTCAGGGAATGCGGTGCGTGCCGATCAGGTCGGGACCTTGCGCAGCATCTCCAGGCCCACTTCGCCAGCGGCGATTTCGCGCAGCGCGGTCACGCCGGGCTTGTTCTTCGACTCGACCTTGGGCGCGTGGCCCTGGCTCAGCATGCGCGCGCGGTAGGTGGCAGCCAGCACCAGCTGGAAGCGGTTGGGGACCTTGTTCAGGCAGTCTTCAACGGTGATGCGGGCCATGGGTGTCCTTGCGGAGGTCGGCGCGCGGGCGCCGGGGCAGATCAGGAAATGTCCAGCGCGGCAAACACCTGGGATTTGGCGCGCCGCTGGGCGGCGTACTTCAGGCGCTGGGAATGGACCACCGTCTTCAGATCGAAAAGGGCAGTCTCGAACAAGCTGTTGATTATAACAAAGTCGAAATGCCGGGCCTGGGCCACCTCGGTGCGGGCGTTGGCCATGCGCAGCGCGATCACCTCGGGCTGGTCCTCGCCGCGGCGCTTCAGGCGCTGCTCCAGTTCCTGCCAGCTGGGCGGCAGGATGAAGATCAGCACCGCGTGCGGGAAGATCTGCTTGATCTGCAGCGCGCCCTGCCAGTCGATCTCGAGGATCACATCCTCGCCGGCCATCAGCCGCGCCTCGATGCCCACGCGCGAGGTGCCGTAGCGCCGGCCGTGCACCTCGGCCCACTCGAAGAACTCGCCGCGATCCACCATCGCCTGGAAAGCCTCGGGCGTGACGAAGTGGTACTCCCGGCCGTCCTGCTCCTGGCCGCGCGGCGCGCGCGTGGTGTGCGAGACCGACACGCCCAGGTGCGAGTCCAGCTCCAGCAGCGCCTTGACCAGGCTGGACTTGCCGGCCCCGCTGGGGGCGGCGACGACGAACAGGTTGCCGGGGGTTTCCATGCGACAAAGCCCGGGCCGAGCGGCCCGGGTGGGGGGCGAAGCGGCCCGATTCTAGCGGCGGGCGGTTGTCGTCGCCGGGGCGCTGGCCGACTGGCAGGACCAGTTCGCGGCCTGTTCCACATCGCCCGAGCCGTTGTAGCGCGCCACCTGCGGGAAGGGGCACAGCGGCCGGGTGCGGCTGGGCGACCAGTTGGCCGGCACGTCGGCGTTGACGCCACCCGGGTTCCCCGCACCCCGGGCTTGGGCGATCAGCGACTGCGGCGCCTGGCCCTGCTCGACCCAGGCCACCAGCGGGCTCAGGAAGTCAACCTGGTCGGTGGCCGGCCCGCCCGAGCAATGACCCATGCCGGGGACGCGGTACAGGCGGGCAAAGTCGCCTCGCTTGCCCTTCGAGTTGGCCAGCAGGTGGCGGTACCAGTCCACGGTGTCGTCGACCGAGAAGATCGGGTCGCTCACCCCGTGGTAGACCATGATCTTGCCGCCGCGGCGGTAGACGTCGCCGAAGTCGCTGTCGCCGGGTGTCATGAAGGACATCGCCGACTCGGTGTAGGTGGCGTCGGTCGCCTGCAGTTCAGACAGGGCCTGGTC
The DNA here is from genome assembly GCF_018069755.1 of Ideonella aquatica. GTDB lineage: Bacteria > Pseudomonadota > Gammaproteobacteria > Burkholderiales > Burkholderiaceae_C > Ideonella > Ideonella aquatica. The sequence goes on from NZ_JAGQDE010000003.1 coordinate 158,930, forward strand.
GATCCCCAGCCCCAGCGAGAACGCCGGTCCGTTCGTCAGGGCGGCGATGCTGGGAGGCACCTTGAAGATCACGCCCACCGCGCCCGAATCCAGGTTCAGCGGTGCGGTGAATTCCCAGAAGGCCGTGCCGCTGCCACCGACACCGCCGTCGTACGGGAAGCTGTTGTAGAACGCCGCGCCCGCCGAGGTGGTGGCGCCCTTGAAGATGCTGTCGACCACGCCCTTCTGGGCCTCGGTCAGGCAGGTGCCATCGCGGGCACCGGTGCAGGTGGGCACATCACGGCGCAGCTTGAAGGCCCGCTGGCAGGCCTTGGTGTCCTGCACCAGACCATCGACCGCGCCATCCAGTGCGTCGCAGCGCGCCAGCACCGCGTTGGCGACCAGGGTGCGCTCGGCGGCGGTGTAGGCGGTTTCCAGGCCGGCCGGCGTGGCCGGGTCGCCGGTGGCGACGGTGGCGTAGCGCTGCGCGCCCCAGATGTTGGCCAGCGCCGCCAGTGGCAGGCGGTAGCCGGGGGCGCCGGCCAGGAAGCCGTCGTAGTCCTGCGCGTAGCGCGCGGCGGCCACCAGCGTGTGGCGGCCACCGTTCGAGCAGCCGCCGAAGTAGGAGCGGTCCGGACCGCGCTCATAGGCCGCGGCGATCAGCTGCTTGGCCATCGGCGTCAGCGAGCCGACCGCCTGGTAGCCATAGTCCAGTCGCGCCTGCGGGTCCAGGCCGAAGGCCGGGCCGCCCTGGGCCAGGGTGTGGCCGGCGTCGGAGGACAGCACGGCAAAGCCCTGCATCAGCGCGCCGGTCAGCGGACCGCCGCCCAGCGCACCCAGCGCGGTGACGACCGAGCCGTCGATGCCACCGTTGCCCTGGTGGTAGAAGCGGCCGTTCCAGGCCTTGGGCAGGCGCATCTCGAAGCCGATGGCGTAGGTCTTGCCATCGACCGGGCTGACCCGCTCATTCATCTTGCCGGTCACCCGGCAGTGCTCGGCGACCGGCTGGCCACCCTGGCTGAGCGTGCCAGCTGGCACGGTGGTGCTGCCGGTGATGACGGTGTTGGCCAGGCCGCCCAGGCGGGCGGGCAGGTCTTCGCAGGTGCCGGCGAAGCTGCCGGGCTGGGCCGGCGGCAGTTGCGGTGGGGCGGCCAAAGCGGGAGCGCTCAGGGCCGAGCAAGCCAGCGCGGCGATACTCGCGGCGCGCAGGCGCGGATGGGGGTGTGACATGCGGTCTCCTCGGTGTGTGACGCGGCGGACAACGCTGGCGGACGACCCGGCGTCTGGCGTCTAATGGTTATTCTGCTTATCTAATTTCAGGGCTGACATCGGGCTTACACCGATGTCCATGCCATCAGTATGGTTCACTAGATGAACGAATTGAGGTCCCTCTGATGACCCGCAAGACCCCCTTGGCGGCGGCCGAGCGCACCCCGGTCGGCCGCCTGGCCGAGCCCGGCCTGCACGACATCATGGGCTACCAGCTGGCCCAGGCCAGCGTGGTCACCAACGAGATCTTTCGCCGCTGCGTGGCCCAGCCCGAGGGCATGGGCAAAGTGGAGTTCACGATCCTGGCGCTGGTGCAGGCCAACCCCGACGTCAGCGCGCGCCAGCTGGCCCAGGCCCTGGCGGTGACGCCGCCCAACATCGCGATGTGGCTGGACAAGCTGGAGCAGCGCGGCTGGGTGGCCCGCACCCGCAGCACGCGTGACGCCCGCGTGCAGCATGTCAGCCTGACCGCCGAGGGCACCGACACGGTGAACCGCTGCGTGCAGGCCCTGCACGTGGCTGAACATGACGCCATGGGCACGCTCAGCGCCGCAGAGCAGGCGATGCTGGTGGAGCTGCTGCACAAGCTGGCCCGGGCGCGCGGCCGGCCGGGCTGAGCCCGGTCAAGCGGGCCGCGCCAGCAGCTTCAGCAGGGTGGCGAACAGCGCCGGGGGATCGATCGGCTTGATCAGCACCTCGTCCATGCCGGCGTCGCGGCAGGCGCGGTGGTCTTCGGCCAGGGCGCTGGCGGTGAGGGCAATGATCGGCGTGTGCCGATGCCCGGGCAACTGGCGGATCGCCTGAGTTGCGGCGATGCCGTCCATGATCGGCATCTGCACGTCCATCAGGATCACATCGCAGGGTCGCTGGCTGGCCTGGGCCAGCGCGGAGCGGCCATCGCCCACGATCTCCACTGTCAGTCCGACGCTGCGCAGCAACTCGCTGGCCACCAGTTGGTTGACCTCGTTGTCCTCGGCCAACAGCACCCGGGCGCCGGCATGCTGTGCGCGCAGCGCCTGCTCGGCGGCCAGCAGCGCCGACCCATCGGGCGCGGCGGCTGCGTCGGCGGGCTGCAGAAGGGCGCTGAACCAGAACTCGCTGCCCGTACCGGGCGTGCTGATGGCGCCGGCATCACCGCCCATCAGTCGGGCCAGGCTGCGTGTGATCGCCAGGCCCAGGCCGGTGCCGCCGTGGCGACGGGTGGTTGAGGCGTCGGCCTGCTCGAAGGCGGCGAACAGGCGTGTCAGGGCAGCTGGCTCAATGCCAACGCCGGTGTCACGCACGGCAAAGCGCAGCAGCGCCGGGCCCTCGGGCGCCGGCTGCAGCGTGACGCTCAGGGCCACCTGGCCATGTTCGGTGAACTTGATCGCATTGACCAGCAGGTTCAGCAGCGACTGCGACAGCCGGGTGGCATCGCCCCGCCACGCGTCGGGCAGGTCACCGACCTCGGCTGACAGCGCCAGACCCTTGTCGCGGGCCTGTTGCGCCACCATCGCCATGCTGCGATCCACCAGGGCGCGCAATGAGAAGGGCGCCTGCTCCAGCACCAGCTTGCCGGCTTCCACCTTGGACAGGTCGAGGATGTCGTTGATCACCTGCAGCAGGTGGCGACCCGCGCCGTCGATGCGCTCCAGCCGCTCGGCCGCCAGCGTGTCGACCGCGTCGCGCCGGAGCAAGTAGGTCAGGCCCAGGATGGCATTCATCGGCGTGCGGATCTCATGGCTCATGTTGGCCAGGAACTCGCTCTTCGCGCGGGTGGCATCCACCGCGCGGTCGCGCGCTGCCAACAGCTCCTGGTTGACCTGCTGGAGCTGGAGCGTGCGTTCATCGACCAGCTCCAGCAGGTGCTGGCGGTGAGCCTGCAATTCGTCGTCGAGCAGCTTGCGCTCGGTGATGTCGCGGGAGATACCCCAGGTGCCGACGATCTCGCCGCTGGCGTCGCGCAGCGGCCCCTTGGTGGCCAGGAAGGTGCGCATGCCGTCGGGCGTGCGCACCTGTTCCTCGAACGTCTCGACCAGCACCTCCTGCAACGTGCGCAGGTCATTGCGGCGGATCTGCCGCGCCGTTTCGGGCGGGAAGATGGCGTCGTCGGCCAGACCGACGATCTGGGCCGCCGGTCGGCCCATGGCCTGCGCTGCCGCCTCATTGCTCATCAGGTAGCGGCCATCCAGATCCTTCGCGAAGATCGCGTCCGAGGAGCCATCGGCTATCGCCTTGACCAGGGCCATCGAGCGCAGCCGCTGCTGTTGCTCAAGCTGGGCGATGCGGGCGTCCACCAGCGCCTGGCGCTGCCGCAGAACCAGGTGGGCCAGCACCACCCCCAGCGCCGCCAGCAGGCCGACCGCCATGATCCAGGTCTGGTGGCGCAGCACCTCGGCGCGCACCTCCTGCCGAGCGACACGCGTCACCAGGTACCAATCCGAGCCGGCCACCGGCAGTACCGCGCCCAGCACCGGCTCCCCGCGCAGGTCCACGCCCTCCAGGGCCTGGCCGATTGGCCACTCGCCCAGGATCACCCGCGCCGGCAGCAGCCCGGGGGTCGACAGCGGCACCGGCCGCCGGCCATAGAGGCCCACCAGCTGGTCGCCACTGCGGCGCACCAGCACTGAGGTACCGGTTTGTCGCGCCTGCGGCCAGCCCTGCAGCGCCGACAGCAGATATTGCTCAGCGCTTTGGCGCAACACCACGGCCAGCCGCGTGCCGGCCACGGGCACGACGATGTCGTGCCACATCGGCCCGTCGGTCACGCCATCGTCATGCACCTCGACCTGCTCGATGCGATCTCCGGCGATCGCCCGACGGGCGGCCGATTGCAGCACCGACTGGGTGGGACGGCGCTCGCCGGTGCGGGCGTCGATGCGCGCACCGGCTTGGTCGACGAGTTGAATATCGGCCAGATCGAAGGCCTGGGCCAGTTGCAGCAGCCGAGACTGCAGGGCCGCCAGCGCGGCCGGGTCGCCGCTGCCCTGCCAGCGTTGGATGCCCTCGGCGAAAAGCGGGCTGGTCGACAGGAATCGGGCCTGGGCCAGGCGCGCGCGCAGCCAGTCGCCCACCTGGGCCGACCGGGTCTGCGCCACCGACTCGACCTGGGCCCGCTCCTGCCGCCAGTGCGTGTCGGCGTCCAGCCAGCAGGCCAGCGCAGTGACCCCGGCGATCAACACCAGCAGGCCTCCCAGCACCTAAGCGCCGCGTTGGCTGGTCGCGGCCACGAGGCCGCCTTCGCCCTGGCGCTGCACGTGTCTGAGCGCACGGTAGAGCAACAGGCTGGTCAAGGCGATGAAGGCCCAGCCCTTGTAGGCGCTGACCTGGGCCAAGGTGGGCGCGTCGCTGATCAGCTGGCCCAGCAGCCAGTCGGAGCCCAGGATCCACAGGCCGCCACCAAAGGCGTAGCCCAGCACGATGATCGGCACCTGCGCCCGGGGGGTGGCCGCAGCGGCGGGATCCTGATGGGGTGACACCACGGTGGTTGAGAAGGACTATCCCGCGGCGATCTTCGCACGGCATTCCCGCTGCCGGCCACCCGGTCGATCAAGGGAACAGGGTCACTCGATGTTCTGCACCTGCTCGCGCATCTGCTCGATCAGCACCTTCATCTCCACCGAGATGCCGGTCAGCTCCAGCGCTGCCGACTTGCTGCCCAGGGTGTTGGCCTCGCGGTGCAGCTCCTGGATCAGGAAGTCCAGGCGCTTGCCCAGCTCGCCACCGGCCTGCAGCAGCCGCGCGATCTCGTCAAGGTGGGCGCTCAGGCGCGAGAGCTCCTCGGCCACGTCGATGCGGATCGCGAAGGCCGCGGCCTCGCCCAGGGCGCGGTCGCGCGCCGATTCGGCGCTGACCTGGGCGCCGGCGCCTGCGCTGTCCAGCGCCTCATGCCAGCGCTCCAGGAAGCGCTCCTGCTGCTTCTTCACCACGGCCGGGATCAGCGGCGCGGCCTGGGCGGCCAGCGCGCGCAGGGCGTCGATGCGCTCCATCAGGATGGCCACCAGGCGCTCACCTTCGCGGGCGCGGGCTTCTTTCAGACCCTCGATCGCCTGCCGGCCGGCTTGCATCGCCAGCTCATCCAGTGACTCGCGCGGCGTGCCGGGCGCGCTGCCGCGGCACAGCAGCAGGGCCTCGTGCACGCTCAAGGGGGCGGCTTTGGGCAGCCAGGCGTGGACCTGCGATTCCAGCCGCGCCAGGCGAGACAGCTGCTCGCTGCCGGGCAGTGGCAGGGCGCCGTCGGCGGCGCGCTCCAGGTTGCCGCGCACTTCGACCTTGCCGCGGCGCAGCGCGGCGGTCAGGGCCTCGCGCAGCGCGGGCTCGATCTGGCGCAATTCGTCGGGCAGCCGAAAGGCAATGTCGAGGAAACGGCTGTTGACCGAGCGCAGCTCAAGGTGGACGCCGTCGGTGGCCGCGCCACCCTCGGCCGACGGCTTCGCGCCCGCATGGGCGAAACCGGTCATGCTGTAGACTGGCATGGCGCTTTTCTTGCAGGAAGACAGACTAGGCATTATGTCAAAGCCCAAACCCGCCCCGTTGCCCGCCGGCACCGTGGTCGGCGGATACCAGATCATCAAGAAGCTGGCCGCTGGCGGGTTTGGCGTGGTCTACCTGGCCGAGGATGAGCAGCGCCGCCTGGTCGCGCTGAAGGAGTACCTGCCGGCCTCGCTGGCCGAGCGCTCTGCCGGTGAGCTGATCCCGCGCGTGCGCCCCGAGAAGCAGCCGCTGTACCGCCTGGGTCTCAAGAGTTTCTTTGAAGAGGGCCGCGCGCTGGCCCAGATCTCGCACGCCAGCGTGGTCTCGGTGCTGAACTTCTTCCGCGAGAACGAAACCGTCTACATGGTGATGAACTATCTGCAGGGCGACACACTGCAGGATTTCATCGTCACCGCGCGCGAGCTCAAACGCGAGAAGGTCTTCCGCGAATCCACCATCCGAAGCCTGTTTGATGAGATCCTGCGCGGCCTGCGCATCGTCCACCAGCACAAGATGCTGCACCTGGACATCAAGCCGGCCAACATCTTCATCACCAACGACAACAAGGCGGTGCTGCTGGATTTCGGCGCGGCGCGCGAGGTGCTGTCGAAGGAAGGCAACTTCATCCGCCCGATGTACACGCCGGGCTTTGCCGCCCCTGAGATGTACCGCCGCGACGGCAGCCTGGGCCCCTGGACCGACATCTACGCGATCGGCGCCTGCATCTACGCCTGCATGCAGGGCTACCCGCCGGCCGATGCGCCGCAGCGCATCGAGAAGGACCGCCTGCCGATGTCGCTCTCGCGCATGCGCAACACCTACTCGGACAACCTGATCGAGGTGGCCGAGTGGTGCATGTCGCTCGACCCGCTGTCGCGCCCGCAAAGCGTGTTCGCACTGCAGAAGGAACTCTCGCGTGAGACCGAGCGCCGCTACACCGCGCTCAGCTTCACCGAACGCCTGAAGCTGCAGATCGAGAACCTGAAGTCCGGCGCCCGGACCTGACACCATGCGTTTCTCCGTCTACCAGATCAGCCGCAAGGGCGGCCGCGAACTCAACGAAGACCGCATGGGCTACTGCTACACGCGCGATTCGGGCTTGTTCGCGTTGGCCGACGGCATGGGCGGCCACCCCGAGGGTGAGGTCGCGGCCCAACTGGCGCTGCAGACCCTGGCCTCCACCTTCCAGCGCGAGGCCAAGCCGCAGCTGAAGAACCCGTCCAAGTTCCTGCAGGACGCGATCCTCTCCGGCCACCACCAGCTGCTGCGCTATGCCACTGAAAAAGGCCTGGTCGACACGCCGCGCACCACCGTGGTGGCCTGCGTGATCCAGGGCAAGTCGGCCTATTGGGCGCACTGCGGCGACTCGCGCCTGTACCTGGTGCGCGGTGGCCAACTGCACGCCCGCACGCGCGACCACAGCTACGCCGAGCTGCAGCAGACCCTGGCCCAGGTCGTGCCCATGGAAGCCAACTTCAACCGCTCGGTGCTGTTCACCTGCCTGGGCAGCCCCGGCAAGCCGGTGGTCGACACCGCCGGCCCCACCGTGCTGCGGCCTGGCGATCGCCTGGTGCTGTGCTCCGACGGCCTGTGGAGCGTGGTGCCCGACGACGAGATCGTCGACACCCTGACCCAGCGCCCGCTGTCCGACGCCGTGCCCGAGCTGGTCGAGCAGGCGCTGCGCAACGGTGGCAGCCATGCCGACAATGTCACCGTGCTGGTGGTCGAATGGGAGGCTGCCGAGGACACCGACTCCACCCAGGGCATCTCCACCCGCACGCTGGGCGAGGACGTGTTCGCGTCCACCATCCAGGCCAGTGTCGGCGAGGGCCTGCTGGCCGACCTGGACGAGGCCGAGATCGAGCGCTCGATCCGCGAGATCAACGAGGCCATCCAGCGCTCGGCCCGCAAACCCACCTGAACCCCTGTCACCCTTTGGCGGCCGGCGTCCTCCAGCGCCGGCCGCGCCACTTCAAGAGCACCACCATGAGCTACCAACGCAGCGCCGAGCGCGCGCCCAACGCCCTGCGCCCGCTGCGCATCACCCGCGGCTTCACCCGCCATGCCGAAGGCTCGGTGCTGATCGAGTTCGGCCAGACCCGCGTGCTGTGCACCGCGTCGGTGGAAGAGCGCGTGCCGCCGCACCAGAAGGGCAGCGGCGAAGGCTGGGTCACCGCCGAGTACGGCATGCTGCCGCGCGCCACCCACACCCGCTGCGCCCGCGAGGCCGCCAAAGGCAAGCAAAGCGGCCGCACGCAAGAGATCCAGCGCCTGATCGGCCGCTCGCTGCGCGCGGTGTTCGACCTGAAGGCGCTGGGCGAGCGCACCATCACGCTGGACTGCGACGTGCTGCAGGCCGATGGCGGCACCCGCACCGCAGCCATCACCGGCGCCTTCGTCGCCGCGCGGGACGCGGTCAACGGCCTGCTGGCCAGCGGCGCGCTGAAGACCGACCCGATCCGCGACCAGGTGGCGGCGATCAGCGTGGGCATCGTCCAGGGCACACCGCTGCTGGACCTGGAGTACACCGAGGACTCGGCCTGCGACACCGACATGAACGTGGTGATGACCGGCTCCGGCGGCTTCGTCGAGGTCCAGGGCACCGCCGAGGGCGTGCCCTTCAGCCGCGCCGAGATGGACGCGCTGCTGCAACTCGCCGCCGACGGCATCGCCACCCTGGTGCAGGCCCAGCAGGCCGCGCTGGCGCAGCCCCTGGTGAAGGACTGAGGCGGTGAAGCTGGTCCTGGCCTCCAACAACGCCAAGAAGCTCAAGGAGTTGTCGGCGCTGTTCGGCGCGCTGCCGATCGAGTTGGTCACCCAGGGCAGCCTGGGCGTGGCCGAGGCTGACGAGCCGCACATCACCTTCGTCGAGAACGCGCTGGCCAAGGCCCGGCATGCGGCCCAGGCCACCGGCCTGCCGGCGATCGCCGATGACAGCGGCCTGTGCGTGGACGCGCTGGGCGGCCACCCCGGTGTGCAAAGCGCCGTCTTTGCGCCGCTGCAGGCCCCGGAAGGCCTGGAGCGCGAGGCCCGCCGCGCCTTGCAGGACGAGGCCAACAACGCGTTGCTGCTGCAGCGCCTGGCGGGCCAGACCCAGCGCCGCGCCAGCTTCGTCTGCGCGCTGGTGGCGCTGCGCAGCGCCGACGACCCCGAGCCCCTGATCGCCTTCCGCCGCTGGGGCGGCGAGATCCTCAGCGCGCGCCAGGGCCAGGGCGGCTTCGGCTACGACCCGCTGATGTTCATCCCGGCCTTCGGCCAGACCGTGGCCGAGCTGGCGCCCGACGTGAAGAACGCCCACAGCCACCGCGCGCTGGCCGCCGCCCAGATGGTGGCGCTGATGCGTGGCGCCTGGGGACTCTGAGGCCGCCGTGGACGAGCTGACATCGCGCTACCTGCGCCCCGGCACGCTGCAGCTGGGCGCGCCGCCGCCGTTGTCGGTGTACGTGCACCTGCCCTGGTGCCTGCAGAAGTGCCCGTACTGCGACTTCAACTCGCACGCCACGCCCAGCGACGGCCTGCCCGAGGCGCGCTACCTGGATGCGCTGCGCGCCGACCTGGAGCAAAGCCTGCCGCTGGTCTGGGGCCGCAGCGTGCACAGCGTGTTCATTGGCGGTGGCACGCCCAGCCTGTTCTCGCCCGAGGGCATCGAGCGCCTGCTGGCCGACCTGCGCAGCCTGCTGCCGCTGCAGCCCGGCTGCGAGGTCACGCTGGAGGCCAATCCCGGCACCTTCGAGCAGGGGCGCTTTCGCGCGTTCCGCGCGGCCGGGGTGACCCGGTTGTCGATCGGCGTGCAAAGCTTCGACGACGCTGCACTGAAGGCCCTGGGCCGGGTGCACGACCGTGGCCAGGCGATCGCCGCCGCCACGCTGGCGGCCGAGGTCTTCGAGACCTTCAACCTGGACCTGATGTACGCGCTGCCCGGCCAGGACCTGGCCGCGCTGGACCGCGATCTGGACCAGGCGCTGGCCTTTGCGCCGCCGCACCTGTCGCTCTACCACCTGACGCTGGAGCCCAACACGCTGTTCGCGCGGCACCCGCCAGTGCTGCCCGACGACGACACCGCGGCGCTGATGCTGGACCGCCTGGCCGAGCGCACCGCGGCCGCCGGCCTGCAGCGCTACGAGGTCTCGGCCTATGCCCGGCCCGGCCACCGCTGCGCCCACAACCTCAACTACTGGCAGTTCGGCGACTACCTCGGCCTGGGCGCCGGGGCGCATGGCAAGCTGAGCTTTCCGCACCGCGTGCTGCGCACGGTGAAGTGGCGCGAGCCGGCGGCCTATCTGCGCGAGGCGCTGGCGGGGCGCGCCACCTCGAACGAGGAGGAGGTGGGCCGCAAGGCGCTGCCCTTCGAGTTCATGCTCAATGCGCTGCGGCTGCGCGAGGGCTTCGAGGAAGCACTGTTCATGGAACGCACCGGCCTGCCCCCGTCGGCCGTGTTGCCTCGCCTGGAGGCCGCCGCGGCCGAAGGGCTGGTCGAGCCCTTGATGACGGCGCAGGGCCGCTGGTGGCGGCCCACCGCCCGTGGATTCGACTTCCTCAGCGACCTGCAGGAACGCTTCCTCTGACATCGGCGTGCCACGGGCGCGTCACGGTCTGGTCACCCCGTGTGGCGAGCATCTGCTGCTCGTTCCGCCAGCAGGGCGGACGTCACCGGACGAACACAGGAGGACTTCCATGCACACCCCCCTCTGGCGCGCGCTCGCGCTGGCCGCAGCCGCGCTGGTTCTGCAGGCCTGCAGCGGTGGCGACACCGTCACCACGCTGGATGGTGGCCCGACCCTGGTCATCGGCCACCGGGGGGCTTCAGGTCTGCGCCCGGAGCACACGCTGGCCAGCTACCAGCGCGCGATCGATGATGGTGCCGACTTCATTGAGCCGGACCTGGTGCTCACCGCGGACGGCGAAATGATCGCCCGCCACGAACCCATGCTCGACAGCACGACAGACGTGGCCGACAAGTTCCCGGCCAGCCGCATGCGCACCCGCCTGGTCGATGGCGTCGAAACCACGGCCTATTTCGCCGGCGACTTCACGCTGGCGGAGATCAAGACGCTGCGCGCCCGGCAGTCGCGGGCAGGCCGCTCCACCGCCTACGACGGCCTGTATGAGATCCCGACGCTCGCCGAGGTCATTGCCCTGGCCCAGGGCGCGGGCCGCACGGTCGGCATCTACCCTGAGATCAAGCACTCCACCTTTCATGCCGGGCTGTTCGGGGTGAACGTCTTCGAGGACAAGCTGGTCGAGGCCCTGCACACTGCCTGGGGCAACCGTGCCGATGCCCCGGTGTACATCCAGTCCTTCGAGGTGTCGAACCTGCAGTACCTGCGCACGCGCACGGCGATGCGGCTGGTGCAGCTGATCGATGCCGATGACGTCAAGGCCGACGGCTCGATGTCGCTGGTCGCCCCCTACCGCCAGCCTTACGACTTCGTGGTCAAGGGCGATCCCCGCACCTTCGCCGATCTGCTGAGCGACCAGGGCCTGGATTTCGTGAAGGGCTATGCCGACGCGGTGGGCCCCTGGAAGCCCTACCTGGTGAAGACGGTCGACGATGGCACTGACCGCGATGGCGATGGCCAACTGACGATCAATGACCGGCGTCTCGTGGGATCGACGGGCGTCATCGAGCGGGCGCACCAGCGTGGCCTGCGGGTCCACACCTGGACCTTCCGCAACGACGCCAGCGGCTACGGCTTCAGCGATCCGCAGCAGGAAATGACCTACTACATGCAGCTGGGTGTGGACGGCGTGTTCACCGACTTCCCGGCCACCGGCGTCGCGGCACGCAAGGCCCTGTGACCGGGCGGCGCCGGGCTCACACCCGGTGCAGCATCGCCCCGTGCGTGGCGCGCAGCCGCTCGATCAGCTTGGGCGCGATCTGGGTGAGCGGCAGCACCTCGTTGGCGGCACCGTGGTTGATGGCCTCGCGCGGCATGCCGAAGACCACGCAGCTGGCCTCGTCCTGGCAGTAGTTGTAGGCGCCGGCGTCGCGCATCGCCTTCATGGCCTTGGCGCCGTCGCCGCCCATGCCGGTGAGCATGATGCCGATGGCGTTGGGGCCGGCCACGCGCGCGGCCGATTCAAACAGCACCTCGACCGAGGGCTTGTGGCGGTTGACCGGTTCACCGTCGCGCACGCGGGCGATGTAGTTGGCCCCCGATCGTTCCACGCTCAGGTGCAGGCCGCCCGGCGCAATGTAGGCGTGGCCGGGCAGGATGCGCTCGCCGTCCACCGCTTCCTTCACGCGGATCTTGCACAGCCCGTCCAGGCGCGCCGCGTAGCTGCGCGTGAAGCCGGGCGGCATGTGCTGGGTGATCACCACCGCGGGCGAGTCGGGGGGCAGGTTGACCAGCACCTCCTTGGTGGCCTCGGTGCCGCCGGTGGAGGCGCCGATGAAGATCAGCTTCTCGGTCGAGACCCGGCCCAGGCTGGGCAGGGGGGCGCTGGGCGCCGCCGCAGCAGGCGCCGAGCCGGCCTGCGCCACCGTGGACGGCGGCAGGCGGCGGATGTGGGCGCGGCTGGCGATGCGGATCTTGTCGGTGATCTCCTCGGCCAGCTGACGCAGGCCGTCGGAGATGCCCACCTTGGGCTTGGCGACGAAGTCCACCGCGCCCAGCTCCAGCGCCTTGAGCGTGACCTCGGCGCCGCGCTCGGTCAGCGTGGACACCATCACCACCGGCATCGGCCGCAGGCGCATCAGGCGGGCCAGGAAATCGATGCCGTCCATGCGCGGCATCTCCACGTCCAGCGTGATGACGTCGGGGTTGATGTTGCGGATCATCTCTCGCGCGGCAAACGGGTCGGCTGCCGTGCCCACGCACTGCATGTCCGGCTGCCGGTTGATGATCTCGGCCAGCAGGTTGCGCACCAGGGCCGAGTCGTCGACCACCACGACACGTGTCTTGGCCATGTTGTTTTCCTTGGGTCCGTGTCCTCAGAACAGATCGATCGAGCCGCCGCCGGTACTGGCCGGCACCACCTTCTGGGCCGCGGCGCGTTCCTGTGCCACCAGGGCCTCGGCATTGGTGGGCGCCAGGCGCTTGACCATGGCTTTGCCGCTGGCGGGCAGGAAGCAGACCTTGCGCGGATAGATGTCCATCACGTCCTTGGAGACGATGGGGATGCGCTCGGTGGCCAGGAAGTGGGTGACGAACTCGGTGTTGCGCTCGCCCACGTTGATCGAGTTCATGCCGCTGATCACCGCGCCGCCGCCGAAGATCTTGGCCTCCATCGTCAGGCGCGAGGCGCCGCGCTTCATCATCTCGTTGATCAGCAGTTCCATCGCGTAGCTGCCGTAGCGGCCGCTGTCGCCGCTGCCCTCGGGCAGCATGAAGTGGTTCATGCCACCGATGCGCTTCTCGCGGTCCCACAGACAGGCGGCGATGCATGAGCCCAGCGTGGTCATCACCAGCAGATCCTCGTTGTCGACGTAGTACTCGCCGGGCAGCACCTTGACGGCCTCGTTCTTGAAGTGCGCGTCGTAGTAGAAGAACGAGGCTTCTCCGGGCTTGCGCGATGCGGCCTTGAGCCGTTCCAGGCGCGAGCCCGCAGGCGGCAGGCCCGTCAGGCCGCTCAGGCGCTGGGGCGGCAGGGCAGGCCGGGGCGAGGAGGTCGAGGGCATCAGGGCCATGGGGTGTCCTGTGAGGCGGGTGGTTTTGGGGTCAGCTGCGCTGATAAATGGTCTTGCCGCGCAGCTGGAACAGGTCGCGCGAGTCGGTGAAGTTCTCCGAGTGGCCAACGAACAGCAGGCCGCCCGGGCGCATCACGCCGTGGATGCGCTCCAGCACCTTGCGCTGCGTGGCATGGTCGAAATAGATCATCACGTTGCGGCAGAACACCATGTCGAACGGCTCGCCCAGCGACCAGCTGGTGGCCATCAGGTTGAACTGGCGGAACTCCACCAGCCGCGCCAGCTCGGGCTTGACGCGGATGAAGCCGGCGTTGGGCCCGGTGCCGCGCATGAAGTGGCGGCGCAGGCGCTCGGGCGACAGGCCGCGCGCATCGGCCGAATAGACGCCGCGCTGCGCGGTGGCCAGCACCTTGGTGTCGATGTCGCTGCACATCAGCTTCCAGCTGCCGCCGGTGCCCAGCACCTCGGACAACACCATGGCCAGCGAATAGGGCTCCTCGCCGGTGGAGGCAGCGTTGCACCACAGGCGCACCGGTTTGCCGGCCGGATGGGCCTGCAGGGCCTCGGTCAACGCATGAAAGTGATGCTCCTCGCGGAAGAAGGAGGTCAGGTTGGTGGTCAGGCAGTTGATGAACTCCTGCCACTCGGACTCGCCGGCGCCGTTTTCCAGCCAGCGCAGGTACTCGGCGAAGCTGCGGTGGCCGGTCTCGCGCAGCCGGCGTGAGAGCCGGCTGTAGACCATGGCCCGCTTGCCATCGTGCAGGCTGATGCCGGCGCGCTGGTAGATCAGCTGGCGGGTGCGCTCGAAATCGGCGGTGCCGAAAGCGAACTCCTGCTCGCTCTCGTCGCCTGGGCGTTGGATCTCGGCTAGCTGGTTCATCGTGGCGCACGCGGTGATCGTGGTCGGTCGGGGCAGGCCGCGCCGGGGCGCAGACCTGCGTCATGCCCCACAGTCTTGCGGCTGATGGCCGGCCGTGGCGGGTGGAGTTGCACCGGCTTTGGGGGCCTTTTCCGGGCCCTGGCCGGGTGGGGGCCGCTGCTAGACTGATCCGCACCATCCGGAAGCTGCCCAGGCAGTCCGGACCACCGCCCCCTCCACCGCCGTGACGCCACCCCTCGCCACCCGTCTGTCGGACCCCGCCGCGCTGCGGCTGGACTCGGCGCTGCAGCTGCTGCAGCAGTCGGGCCATGCCGCGCTGCCGGGTGCGCCGGGCAGCGTGGCCTGGCTGCAGGGGGTGATCGACGCGCTGTGCGACCTCTCCAGCCGCGACGCCCTGACCGGCCTGGCCAACCGCCGCGCCTTCGAGGCCGCGCTGGGCCGCGAGATCGACCGCGTCGCCCGCTCCGGCGAGCCAGCCCTGCTGCTGCTGCTGGACATCGACCATTTCAAGCGCGTCAACGACACCTACGGCCACCAGGCTGGCGACATCGTCATCCAGGCGGTGGCCGACATCCTGCGCGACTGCGTCCGGCCGATGGACCTGCCGGCCCGCATCGGCGGCGAGGAGTTCGCCATCGTGCTGCCCAACTGCCCGCCGGCCTTTGGCCAGACCGTGGCTGAGCGCCTGCGCGCCCGACTGGAGAGCCAGACCATTGCGCTGGGCCCGCAGCAGCACCTGGGCGTGACCGTCAGCGTGGGCGGCGCCTACGCTCCGCAATGGGTGCGCTCCTCGCCGACGCTGTGGATCGAGCGCGCCGACCTGCAGCTCTACCGTGCCAAGGCCGAAGGCCGCAACCGCACCTGTCTGGAACCGACTCCTGTGTCGCTGGTGAGCGCCGAGGAAAAGGGCATGCTGTTTGGCGGCCCGAGCTGGGATCAATCATGACCACCGCCCCCTCCGACCACCGCGCCCAGATCACCGCCATCACCAGCGGCAAGGGCGGCGTGGGCAAGACCTTTGTCTCGGCCAACCTGGCCGCCGCGCTGGCCCGCCAGGGCGAGCGCGTGCTGGTGCTGGACGCCGACCTGGGCCTGGCCAACCTGGATGTGGTGCTGAACCTCTTCCCCAAGGTCACGCTGCACGACGTCTTCACCGGCAAGAACTCGCTGGAAGACGCCATCCTGCCGGCCCCCGGCGGCTTCTCGGTGCTGCTGGCCGGCTCGGGCATGGTCGAGTACTCGCGCCTGACGCCCGAGGTGCGCGACCAGTTGACCGAAGTGATCCACCGCGTGCGCCCGCGTTTCGACCGCATCCTGCTCGACACCGGCGCCGGCATCTCCGACGTGGTGCTCTACACCGTCTCATTGGCCGACGAGGTGCTGGTGGTGGCCACGCCCGAGCCCACCTCGCTGACCGACGCCTACGCCACCATCAAGGTGCTGGCCACCACCCAGGGTCGGCGCGACATCCAGCTGCTCGTCAACCAGGTCAGCCGCACCGGCGAGGGCCGCACCATCCGCGGCCAGTTGCAGCAGGTGGTGGACCGCTATGTCACGCCGGGCCTGTCCGAGCCGGTGAAGCTGGCCTTTGTGGGCGAGCTGCCGGTGGACCCCAACGTGCGCGAAGCCGTGAAGCGGCGACAATTGCTGCTCGAATGCTTCCCCGGGAGCCCTGCCGCCCAGGCCGTGGTGGCCGTGGCCACCCGCTTGGCCACGTGAGCTCTGCAGACCACCCCGACGACGCCCCGCCACCCGGCCCCACGCCTTTTGACCGCCTGGGCGGCGAGCCCGGCGTGCGCGCGCTGGTCGACCGTTTCTACGACCTGATGGACCTGGAGCCGGCCTACGCCCGCCTGCGCGCGGTGCATGGCAGCACCCTGGCCGACGCCCGCGACAAGCTGTTCTGGTTCCTCTGCGGCTGGCTGGGCGGCCCGGACCATTACATCCAGCGTTTCGGCCACCCGCGGCTGCGCGCGCGCCACCTGCCGTTCAGGATCGGCAGCGTCGAGCGCGACCAGTGGCTGGCCTGCATGTTCCAGGCGATGCAGGAGCTGAACGTCGAGCGCAGTCTGGCCGAGCGGCTCGAGAAAAGCCTGTTCGACACGGCCGACTGGATGCGCAACACGCCGGGGTGACGTCTCCCTGGCGTCCCCGCTGGCGCCTTCCCAGGCACCGGTCGCGCCGCCCGCCGTCGTTTCGTCGCAGGCCCGGTGCGCCGTGGCCGCCCTGCCGCGACAGTGGCGCCATCGACTCACGCACCGGAGACTGCCATGACCGCCACCGTTCCCACCTGGGTTCCCGTCCTGTTCGTCGCGCTGGCCTGGCTGGGCTACCGCCTGTCGCTGCCGCGCACGGTTCGCCCTGGCAAGCTGCTGCTGGTGGCGCTGGGCATGTTCGCCTTCTCGCTCTACGGCCTGGTGGGCACCTTTGGTCTGGCCCCGCTGGCGCTGGGGCTGTGGCTGCTGGGCTATGCCTTGTCGATGACCCTGGGCGCCCGACACTTCACGGCGCGCGGCCTGACGGCCGTGGGCGAGCTGGTCCGCATGCCGGGCAGCTGGGTGCCGCTGGCGCTGTTGATGGGCATCTTCCTGGCCAAGTTCGTGCTGGGCGCGGCCATGGCGATGCGCTCGCCGATGCTGCACGACCTGGCCTTCATCGCCGGCATGAGCGCGGTGCTGGGCGTGCTGAGCGGCGGCTTCGGGGCCCGTGCGCTGGCGGCGCTGCGTTGCGTGGCCCAGGCCCCGGCGGCCTGAGCTCAGCTCACGCCTCAGGACTCTGGATCGAACATGATCTCCCGCACGTCCTGGGCACAGCGGCAGGCGCGGGCGATCTTCCCCGCCCAGGCCAGCGCGTCGTTACGGCTGGCCACCTCGATGATGGAGAAGCCGCCCACCACCGCCTTGCGTTCGGGCACCGGGCCGGGGATGACGGTGCCGTCCGGCGCCACGATGGCGGCCTGCTGACGCTGCAGGCCGCCGCCGAAGATCCAGACGCCGGCGGCCTTGGCCTCGCGCAGCACGGCGTGCGCGGCCTCGCCGACAGCGGGCCAGTCGGCGTCGGGGATGTGGTCCATCGCGCCGTCGTCGAAGGAAATCAGGTAGCGGGGCATCGCGGGGTTCCTTGTATCGTGGTCGGTGTCGAATTCCCGGGCGCTCAGGCGTCGTGCAGGATCCACCCCTCGTCATCGAAAGGCACCCGACCATGAGCACTGGCACCGTCCGACTGCACCGCATCCTCAAGGCGCCGCCCGAGCGTGTCTACCGGGCTTTCCTCGAGCCCGACGCGCTGGCGCGCTGGCTGCCGCCGGATGGCTTCACCTGCATCGTCCACCACCTGGACGCCCGCGTGGGCGGCACGCACCGCCTGTCCTTCCGCAACTTCGGCAGCGGGCACGCCCACTCCTTTGGCGGCGAGTACCTGGAGCTGGTGCCGAACGAGCGCCTGCGCTACACCGACCGCTTCGACGACGCCAACCTGCCCGGCGAGATGACGGTCACGGTGCAACTGCGGGCCGTGACCTGCGGCACCGAGCTGAGCGTCACGCAGGAGGGGATCCCGGAAGTGATTCCAGTGGAGATGTGCATCCTGGGTTGGCAGGAGTCGCTGGCGCAACTGGCTCGACTGGTCGAGCCCGAGATCCCGGGCTGAGCGGCGGGCGGCTCAGCGCTGCCGGCTGGCCAGCAGCACGATCAGTGCCCCGGCGCCACCCTGCGGCCCGCTGGCCTGCGCGAAGGCGATGACTTCCTGGCGCTGCGCCAGCCAGCGCTGCACCTTGGCCTTGAGCACCGGCTGCTTGCCGGGCGAGCCGTGGCCCTTGCCGTGAATCACGCGCACGCAGCGGTGGCTTTGCTGGTGGGCCTGGCGGATGAAGTGGGCCAGGCTCTCGCGCGCCTCGTCGCGGCGCAGGCCGTGCAGGTCCAGCTGGCGCTGGATCGCCCAATGGCCCTTGCGCAGCTTGGCCAGCACATCCGGTGCGATGGCGGGCCGGCGAAAGCCCAGACCGTCGTCGGTCAGCAGCAGTGACTCGACATCGACCTCGTCGGACAGCGCCTCGGCCAGCGCGGCCTGCTCATCCAGCTCGCGCTGGCGTGGTTCGGGCGGCGGCGGCTGGTGGGCATGCAGCACCCGCTGCGGTCCCTTGACCGGCTGCACCGGGCCCACGGCCAGCGCGAAGGCCTGCTGCTCCCGCAGCCGGCGCGCCTGCTCAGCGGCCTGGCGCTGGCGCTCGGCCTCGGCGGCCGCCTCGGCGCGGCGCAGCTCGTCGCGCAGGGCGCCGAGATCACGCAGGTCACGCACGGCTCGCTTGCTCATGGCCCAAGGCTAACCGATCGCGGCCGGGCAGCAGGCTGAACGGCCGCAAACCCCCTTGTCCCACTGACTGGAGCCTCCCTCCTGGAGGGAGGCTGGAGGGAGCCAACGAACGAACTGGAGCCCCCTTCTCGGAGGGGGGCTGGGGGGAGCTCAACGACACGGCCGCAGGCTAGGGCCGCAGGCCAGAGCCGCAGGCTAGGAGCCCCTTGGGCTCCTATCCTTCCCGGCGCAACGCCGGGAAGAGGATGACGTCGCGGATGCTGGGCGAGTTGGTCAGCAGCATCATCAGCCGGTCGATGCCGATGCCGCAGCCGCCGGTCGGGGGCATGCCGTACTCCAGTGCGCGGATGAAGTCGGCGTCGTAGAACATCGCCTCGTCGTCGCCGGCTTCCTTGTTGGCCACCTGGGCGTGGAAGCGCTGGGCCTGGTCCTCGGCGTCGTTCAGCTCGGAGAAGCCGTTGCCGAACTCGCGGCCGGTGATGAACAGCTCGAAGCGCTCGGTGATGGTGGGGTTGCTGTCGCTGGCACGGGCCAGCGGCGAGACCTCCACCGGGTAGTCGATGATGAAGGTGGGCTGCCACAGCTGCTCCTCCACCACCGCTTCGAACAGACCGAACTGCAGCTGGGCCAGGCCCCAGTGCTTGGGCGGCTCCTCGCCCAGCTCCTTCAGCCGGGCGTGGATGGCGGCAGCGTCGTCGGCCTGGGCGGCGGTCAGGCCGGCATGGGCCACCAGCGAGTCGCGCACCGACAGGCGGGCGAAGGGCTCGTCCAGGCGCACTTCCTTGTCACCATAGGTCAGGCGGGCGGTGCCGGTGGCCGCGCGCGCGGCGTGGCGCAGCAGGGCCTCGGTGAAGTCCATCAGGTCGTGGTGGTTCCAGTAGGCCGCATAGAACTCCATCATCGTGAATTCCGGGTTGTGCCGGACGCTGATGCCTTCGTTGCGGAAGTTGCGGTTGATCTCGAACACCCGCTCGAAGCCGCCCACCACCAGGCGCTTGAGGTACAACTCGGGCGCGATGCGCAGGAACATCTCCTGGTCCAGCGCGTTGTGGTGGGTGACGAAGGGCCGCGCATTGGCGCCGCCGGGGATGGGGTGCAGCATCGGCGTTTCCACTTCCAGGAAGCCGTGTTCGACCATGAAGTTGCGGATCGACGCCACGCCCTTGCTGCGCGCGATGAAGCGGGTGCGCGCCTCCTCGTCGGTCATCAGGTCGACATAGCGCTGGCGGTACTTCTGCTCCTGGTCGGTCATGCCGTGGAACTTGTCCGGCAGCGGGCGCAGGCTCTTGGTCAGCAGGCGGATGCGGCTGGCCTTGACAGAGAGTTCACCGGTCTTGGTCTTGAACAGCGTGCCCTCGCAGCCCAGGATGTCGCCCAGGTCCCAGTGCTTGAAGGCGGCCAGTGCCTCGGGGCCGACCATGTCCTGGGTGATGTAGAGCTGGATGCGGCCGGTGGCGTCCTGCAGCGTGGCGAAGCAGGCCTTGCCCATCACCCGCTTGAGCATCATGCGGCCGGCCACGCTCACCTGCACCGGGGCGCCTTCCAGGGCCTCGTTGTCCTTCTCGCCATGCGCCTGGTGCAACGCGGCGGCGCGGTGGCCGGGCTTGAAGTCGTTGGGGAACACCGCCTGACCGCTGGCCTGGGCCGCGGCGCGCAGGCCGGCCAGTTTCTCGCGGCGCTCGGCGATCAGCTGGTTGTCGTCGTCGGGCGTCAGGGGAACAGGCGTGTCGTGGCTCATGGCGGAAGACAAGAAAGGGTGAGGCCCGGAGGCTGCGGGCAAACCCCCGATTGTAGGTGGCCGGCTGAACCGGACATGACACCGGCGGGCGCCTTCTAGAATGCGCGCAGCATGAACGCCGCCCTGCGCGCTGCGCTGGACCAGGGCTATTACCTGGTGCTGCAGCTGATCAATGTCACCCATGGACTGCTGCCCTTTGCGCTGCGGCCGCTGCTGTACCGGGCCTGCGGCTACCGGGTGCACCGCAGCGCCACGCTGCAGGGCGGGGTGCGCTTCTTCCATGTGGGTCGGCTGGCGGTGGGCGAGGGCACGCTGATCAACCGCGGCGTGCTGCTGGACAACCGCGGCGGCATTCGCATTGGCCGGCAGGTCTCGATCGCCCACGATGCGCGCATCTACACCATGGGCCACGACCCGCATGATCCGGACTTCGCCACCAAGTCGGCGCCGGTGCAGATCGACGACCACACGGTGGTGTTTGCCGCCGCGATGATCATGCCCGGCGTGCACCTGGGCGAGGGCTGCGTGGTGATGGCCGGCGCGGTGGTCACGCAGGATGTGCCGCCGGGCAGGATGGTCGGCGGCAACCCGGCACGCGACCTGGGTGAGCGCCGCTGCACGCCGCGCTACCGCCTGAAGCGCCGCTTCTGGTTCGCGCATTGAGCACGGCGGCACCGCGGCGCATCGCCCTGGTGGACCCGGGCGCCTATGTGTTGCCCTACCTGTACCAGCTGGTGTGGGCGCTGGCTGCGCGCGGCGACGGCGTGAGCGTGTGGCTGTCGAGCACCCGCTACAACGCCGAGTTCCTGCAGGCCCTGCGCGCACTGCCGGGCGTGGTGCTGCACGAGCGGGCGATCTCGTCCTCGGTGGCGCCGCGCTGGCGCGGGGCGCTGGCCTACCTGGCGCAACTGGCCAGCCTGCTGCGCCATGCGCGGCGGCACGACCTGGTGAACCTGCAGTGGGTGGGCGCCGGGCCCTGGTGGCTGGAGGGCCTGGTGTTCGGCGGGCTGCTGCCCGCGCTGGGCGTGCCGCTGGCGCTGACCGTGCACAACGCGGTGCCGCATGGCTTTGCGGGCCGCCAGCACCGGCCCACGCGCTGGCTGGCAACGCGCGCAGCGCGGCTGATCTTCGCCAGCCAGGCCTCGCGGGACGACTTCCTGGCCCGCTATGGCGAAACCTTCCGCACCCGCTGCGCGCTGCTGCCGCACGGCCTGCTGCCGCTGACGCCCCAGGCGCCGCTGCAGCCGTGTGAGCCGCTGCCGCGGCCCGAGGCGCTGGTGTTCTGGGGCCGCGTCCAGCCCTACAAGGGCGTTGAGCTGTTTGCCGAGCTGGCGCGCAGCGACGCGCTGCGCCAGCGCGGCCTGGCGCTGGAGGTGCACGGCGCCTGGGCCACCGAGCTGCACCCCTTGCGCGACCAACTGACGTCGCTGGGCGTGCGCGTGGTCGACACCTACCTGGACGAGGCCGCGCTGCAGGCCCTGATGCGCCGGCCGGTGCTGTTCCTGCTGCCCTACCAGCGTGCCACCCAGTCGGGAGCGATGTACGCGCTGCTGCACCACGGCCGATGCTTCGCCTGCAGCGACAGCGGTGACCTGGGCCAGTTCATGCGCACCCACGGCCTGCAGGACCTGCTGCTTGGCGAGCGCAGCGCCGCTGCGGTGCTGGCCGTGCTGGACCGCCTGGCCGAGCGCGCCGAACCCCTGGCCGCGGCCTTCGCGCAGGCCCAGCAGGCCATGGGCTGGGAGCGCCTGCTGCGGATCCACCCCGAGGCCTACGCGCCGCTGCGTTGAGCCTGTCCCCCGGGTGCGACAATGCCCGGTTCCATGAAGAGCATCGTCAAAGCCGCGCTGGCCGGGGCCGGCTGGGAACTCTCCCGCCCCGCCGAGCGCGAAGACCAGGCCCTGGCCGACCTCAGCGAGGCCGACCGCGCCATCGTCCGCCGCGTGGCCCCGTTCACGATGACCGGGCTGGAGCGCCGCGCCAGCCTGCTGGGCGCGGTCGACCACGTGGTGCGCCACCGCATCCCGGGCGACATCGTCGAGTGCGGCGTCTGGCGCGGCGGCAGCATGATGGCGATCGCGCTGGCGCTGATGGCGCGTGGCGACACCTCGCGCCACCTGTACCTCTACGACACCTTCGAGGGCATGAGCGCGCCCACCGAGCACGACCGCGCCCTCAGCGGCGAGGCCGCCGCCGACCAGCTGGCCCGCACCGAGCGCGACCACCCGCTGTGGGCCGTGGCCAGCCTGGAAGACGTGCAGGCCAACCTGGCCAGCACCGGCTACCCGGCCGAGCGCATCCATTTCGTGCGCGGCAAGGTGGAAGACACCCTCCCCGCGACGCTGCCGGCCGCGGTGGCGCTGCTGCGCCTGGACACCGACTGGTACGAGAGCACCCGCCACGAGCTGCAGCACCTGTATCCGCTGCTGGCGCGCCACGGCCTGCTGATCATTGACGACTACGGCCACTGGCAGGGCGCGCGGCAGGCGGTGGACGAGTACTTCGCGGCCCAGCCCGAGCCCGTCTTCCTGCACCGCGTGGACTACACCGCGCGGCTGGTGGTCAAGCACGGCTGACGATGGCCTCGCCGCGGCTGCTGCACGCGCTGCCCGCCGTCTACGCGGCGGCCGCGGTGCGCCTGCTGCAGCCGCTGCTGGTGCTGCCGCTGATGGCCCAGCGCCTGGGCCCCGAGGCCTTCGGCCGGGTCAGCTTCGTGCTGGTCTGGAGCGCGCTGCTGGCGATGCTGGTGGAGGGCGGCTTCCTGGCTGCGGCCACCCGTATGGCGGTGAATGCCGACGCGCCGCAGCGCTGGCGCCTGGCCCAGCAGGTGGCCAGCGCGCGCAGCCTGCTGTGCCTGCCTACGCTGCTGCTGGCGGGGCTGGTGGTGGCGCTGCTGGGTGCGCCCGGCAGCGGCCTGACCGAGGCACTGATCATCGCGGCGCTGGCCTGCGCCCTGGGCTGGCCGGCCACCTGGTACCTGCAGGCCAGCCAGCAGCTGGCCGGCTGGGCGCGCACCGAACTGGTGGTCTATGCCGCGCTGATCGCGGCCACCGTGTGGCTGGCGCATGACGCCGCCACCTTCCTGGCCCTGCAACTGCTCGCCAGCACGGCGCTGGCCCTGCTGGGCTGGCGCTGGCTGCAGCGCGACCTGGCCCCCGCCGCCCAGGGCCGCGGCCTGCTGCAGCGCGACGCGCTGGCGCCGGGTCTGCGCCTGGGCTGGACGATGCTGCCGGTGTCGGTGGCCGGCGCCGCCTACAGCGCGGCGCTGCCGGCCGCGGCCTCGGTGCAGATGGGGCCGCAGGCGCTGGGCACCTATTTCCTGGGCGACCGGCTGGTGCGCGCGGTACTCAACGCCGCCGAGCCGGTGTTCGCGCTGGTCTACCCGCGCATCGTCGCGCGCCAGGCCCAGGGCCTGCGCGCCTCGCTGGCCTACGCCGGCCGCTGGGCGGTGGGCGGCAGCCTGGCCGGCCTGGCGCTGCTGGGCGGGCTGGCCCTGGCCTGGCAGACGCTGGAGCCGCTGGTGGCGCAGCGCGCCGGCCAGGTCGATCTGCCGGCCTTGCGCGCCACGCTGGGGGTGCTGGGCTGGCTGCTGCCGCTGCTGCTGGGCTGGAAGTTCATTGGCTACTGGATGCTGGGCAGCGGCCGCTTCGACGGCGCCTACCGCGCCTGCGTGGTGGTGGGTGGTGTGGTCGGCACACTGGGCGCAGCCACCTGGGCCGCAGCGGCCACGCCGCCGGGCCTGGCGCTGCTGGCCGTGGGGGTGGAACTGCTGGTGATCACGGTGGCGGTGGCCGGCATGGCGCTGACGCGCCGCTGAACACACAGAAAGAGCAAGCGTGGGCATCGACATCCACAACCTGAACCTGCTGGCCCATGCGCAGGACCTGGGCGTGTCCTTCACGCGCACGCTGGCCATCGGCCGCCAGGCCCTGTTCATCGAGGCCTACGAGCTGGAGGACCACCGCCGCCTGCGCGGCCTGCCGCCGCTGACCGAGCCGCCGCGGCCGGCGGGCGCGCCGCGCTACTTCGAGCCGCTGCTGACCCAGTGGCTGGGCGCGCAATCGGCCGAGTCGGTCGATGCCTCGGCCTACGAGCAGGCCACCCACCTGCACGACATGAACCAGCCCTGGCCCGCCGACAGCCCGCTGCCCGGCCAGTTCGACGCGGTGCTGGACTTCGGCTGCCTGGAGCATGTGTTCGACTTTCCCGTGGCCTGGCGCAATGTCACCGCGGCCTGCCGCGTGGGCGGACATGTGCTGCATGCGCTGCCGGCCAACAACCTGTCGGGCCATGGCTTCTACCAGTTCTCGCCCGAGCTGTTCTTCAACCTCTACCGGCCCGAGCGCGGCTTCGAGCTGCGCGGCCTGTGGTTCGCCGTGAAGGGCGACCGCCGCCACTGGTGGCAGGTGGCCAACCCGCGTGAGCTGCGCCGCCGCGTCAACCTGTGCAACGCGCACGAGGTCTACATGATGGTGCTGGCGCGCAAGCTGCACGAACCGGGCGAGCTGCCGCCGCCACAGCAGAGCGACTACGCCGACGACGAGTGGCTCAAGGCGCCCGCTGCGGCCCCCGCACCAGCCGCCGCGCCCGGCCTGCGCCAGCGCCTGCACGGCGCGCTGGGCCGCCAGGGCCTGATCGACCCGCTGCGTGCGCTGCGAGACCGCCTGCGCGCGGTGCGCAGCAGCGGCTGGGCGCTGCCCGCCCCCGACTACACGCGCGTCGATGTGCACGCGCTGATCCGCCGGTGAGCGCCTCGCCCAGCGCGCTGCTGCTGTGCGAGCGGCTGGACATTGCCGGCGGCGTGGAGCGCTTCGCCTGCGAGCTGGCCAACCACCTGGCCAGCCAGGGCTGGGCGGTGGCGCTGGGCAGCCTGGACACCCCGCGCGAGGCGGTGCGCTACCCGCTGGACCCCGCGGTGCGCGTGCTCTGCGGGCCACAGAGGCCTGCCGCGGCTGCGGCCCGCTCCCGCCTGGGGCGGCTGTGGGCCATGGCGCGCCACCAATGGCGCCTGGGCCGCGTGCTGGCCGCGCAGATCCGCAGCACGCAGGCCGATGTGGTGCTGCTCAACGGCCTGACCACCGCGGCCTCGGTGCTGCCCCGCTTGCGCCGCGACCAGGCCGCCCGCGTGGTCTGCTGCGACCACAACCACTTCTTCGCCCGCTCGCGCTTCTGGCAATGGCTGCGCGCGCGCCAGTACCCCCGCGTGGCGGCCCTGGTCAGCCTGACGCAGGCCGACGCGCCGCGCTTTGCCCGCCTGCACCCGGTGACCCGCGTGATCGCCAATGCGTCGGCGCTGCAGGCTGCGCAGGCCGGGGTGGTGGAGGCGCCGGTGGTGCTGGCGGTGGGACGCCACGTGGCGCAGAAGGGCTTCGACCGCCTGCTGCAGGCCTGGGCCCAGGTGCTGCCAGGCCGGCCGCAGGCCGAGCTGCGGCTGATCGGCGACGGGCCGCTGCTGGCCGAACACCAGGCCCTGGCCCGGCAGCTGGGTGTGGCCGACAGCGTGCGCTTCCTGCCGCCCACGGCGGCAATGGCCCATGCCTACCGCGACAGCGCCGTCTTCGTGCTACCTTCGCGCTACGAGGGCATGCCGCTGGTGCTGCTGGAAGCCCAGGCGATGGGCCTGCCGGCCGTGGCCTTCGATTGCCCGACCGGGCCGGCCGATGTGATCGCGCCCGAGACCGGCGTGCTGGTGCCCGACGGCGACATCGATGGCCTGGCCCGGGCACTGGGCGAGCTGCTCGACGACCCGGCGCGCCGCCAGCGCTTGGGCGCCGCGGCGATCGAGCGCAGCCAGCGCCTCTTCAGCCCGCAGCGCCACGCCACGGCGTGGACCACGCTGCTGCAGGCGGTGGCCCGACGGACGCCGGTGCCGGAGGTGCTGGCATGACGGCGCTGAACCTGCCACCGGCGGAGCCGGGCTGGGTATCGGTGATCGTGCCCTGCCGCAACGAGGCCCGCTACATCGACGCCTTCTGCACCAGCGCCCTGGCCCAGCAGCTGCCGGCCGGCTGGCAGCTGGAGCTGCTGGTGGCCGACGGCCAGAGCGACGATGGCACGCGCGAGCGCCTGCAGGCGCTGGCCGCTGCGGATGCGCGGCTGCGCTGGGTGGACAACCCCGGGCGCATCGTCTCCTGCGGCCTGAATGCGGCGCTGCAACAGTCGCGCGGCGAGGTGATCGTGCGCATGGACGTGCACACCGAGTACGCGCCCGATTACATCGCCCAGTGCCTGGCGGTGCTGGCCGAGACCGGCGCCGACAACGTCGGCGGTCCCTGGCACGCGGTGCCCGAGCCCGGCGCCGGCCCGATGCAGCAGGCGGTGGCCGCGGCCTTCCAGTCGCGCTGGGTGGCCGGCGGCGCG
Source organism: Ideonella aquatica (assembly GCF_018069755.1). Classification (GTDB taxonomy): domain Bacteria; phylum Pseudomonadota; class Gammaproteobacteria; order Burkholderiales; family Burkholderiaceae_C; genus Ideonella; species Ideonella aquatica. The sequence continues at coordinate 185,549 of NZ_JAGQDE010000003.1, forward strand.
CGCTCGCGCGACCTGGGCTTTGACGGCTGGGTCGATACCGTCTACCTGGGCTGCTGGCCACGCCGCGTGCTGGCCCAGCATGGCGGCTTTGACGAATCGCTGGTGCGCAACCAGGACGACGAGCACAACCTGCGCCTGACCCGGGCCGGCGCGCGGGTGTGGCAGTCCAGCCGCATCCGCAGCACGTACCGCCCGCGCGCGCGGTGGGTCCAGGTGTTCCGCCAGTACCAGCAGTACGGCTACTGGAAGCCCTTCGTGATGCGCAAGCACGGCCAGGCGGCGGCGCTGCGCCAGCTGGTGCCGGGGCTGTTCGTGGCCGCGCTGGGGCTGGCCTTGCTGGCCTGGCCGCTGGCGGGCTCCGGCCTGCTGCTGGGCTTGCTGACGCTGTACGCCGCCGCCGTGGCCGCGATGACCGGCGCGGTGGCCGCGTCGTCCGACCTGGATAGCGCCGCCGTGGCGCGCGTGCCGGCGGTGATCGCCGCCTACCACCTGGGCTACGGCCTGGGCTCGCTGCAGGGCTGGTGGGCCGTGCTGCGCGGCCAGGGGCCGCAGGACCGCTTCGCGCGGCTCACCCGATGAGCAGCCCCCCCGACGACGCCGAAACCCGCGCGCTGCGCGAGCGCTACGCCCGCCGCGCGCCGCAGGACCCGCGCTACGCGCTGACCAACCCGGCCGCGCTGTGGCCGCAGCAGGAGCGCCAGCGCGCGCTGGTGGCGCTGCTGCGCCGCCACGGCTGGGCCGATCCGTCGGCCTGCCGGCTGCACGAGGTGGGCTGCGGCCACGGCGGCAACCTGCTCGAGGCGCTGCAGCTGGGCTTCCAGCCCGGGCTGCTCAGCGGCACCGAGCTGCTGGCCGAGCGCTTCGTCACGGCCCGCGAGCGGCTGCCGAGCGCGCTGACGCTGTGGCGGGGCGATGCCCGCCACCTCGGCCCGGCGCCGGGCAGTGTGGACCTGGTGTGGCAGTCCACCGTGTTCTCGTCACTGCTCGATGACACCGTGCAGCAGCAGCTGGCCCAGGCGATGTGGGCGCAGCTGCGCCCCGGCGGCGCGGTGCTGTGGTACGACTTCACCGTCAACAACCCCCGCAACCCGGACGTGCGCGGCGTGCCGCTGGCACGCGTGCGCGCGCTGTTCCCGCAGGGCCGCATCGACGCCCGCCGGGTGACGCTGGCGCCACCGATCGCCCGCGCGGCGGCTCGGCTGCACCCGTCGCTCTACACTGTCTTCAACGCCCTGCCGCTGCTGCGCACGCACCTGCTGGCCTGGATCGCCAAACCCGCATGACCGACACCCAGCCCCCGTTCCTGGCCTTTGCCCTGCCCGACATCGGCGAGGAGGAGATCGCCGAGGTGGTCGACACGCTGCGCAGCGGCTGGGTCACCACCGGCCCCAAGGCCAAGCGCTTCGAGGACGACTTCGCACGCTACCTGGGTGAGCCCGGGCTGCAGGCGATCGCGGTCAACTCGGCCACTGCCGGCCTGCACCTGGCGCTGGAGGCGCTGGGCATCGGCCCCGGGGACGAGGTCATCGTGCCCACCCACACCTTCACCGCCACCGCCGAGGTGGTGCGCTACCTGGGCGCCGACGTGCGTCTGGTGGACGTGGACCCGGTGACGCTGAACATCGACCCGGCGCTGGTGGAAGCCGCCATCACGCCGCGCACCAAGGCCCTGGTGCCGGTGCACTACGCCGGTCTGGCCGCCGACATGCCGGCGCTGCTGGACATCGCCCGCCGCCACGGCCTGAAGGTGGTGGAAGACGCAGCCCATGCGCTGCCCAGCACCTGCGGCGGCCGGCTGGTCGGCACGCTGGACAGCGACGCCACGGTGTTCAGCTTCTATGCCAACAAGACCATCACCACCGGCGAGGGCGGCATGCTGGTCACCCGCGATCCGGCGCTGGCGGCGCGTGCGCGGGTGATGCGCCTGCACGGCATCAGCCGCGATGCGTTCGACCGCTTCACCGCCACCGTGCCCAGCTGGCACTACGAGATCGTGGCCCCCGGCTTCAAGTACAACCTGACCGATATCGCCGCCGCGCTGGGCCTGCACCAGCTGCGCAAGGCCGACGCCTTTGCCGCGCGCCGTGCCGAACTGGTGGCGCGCTACAACGCCGCCCTGGCCGACCTGCCGGTGCTGCGCCCGGCGCTGCCGCCGGCCGGCGAGCGCCACGCCTGGCACCTGTATGTGCTGCGCCTGGCCGATGAGGCCCGCATCGGCCGCGATCAACTCATCGAGGCGCTGTTCAGCGCCCGCATCGGCTGCAGCGTGCACTACATCCCGCTGCACCTGCAGCCCTACTGGCGCGACCGCTACGGCCTGCGGCCCGAGCAGTTCCCGCACAGCCAGCGCGCCTACGAGCGCATGTTGAGCCTGCCGCTGCACACCCGCATGAGCGATGCCGACGTCGACCGCGTCGCTGCCGTGCTGCGGGCTGCGCTGGCCTGAGCCGCCCATGGCCAAACGCCTGCTGGATCTGACCGTGTCGGCGCTGGCCCTGCTGCTGCTGTCCCCGCTGCTGCTGCTGATCGCGCTGGCGGTGAAGCTGGATTCGGCCGGCCCGGTGTTCTTTCGCCAGGAGCGGGTGGGGCAGGGCGGCCGGGTCTTTCGCATCCACAAGTTCCGCACCATGCGCACCGACGCCGAGCGCCTGGGCCCGCAGATCACCGTGGGCCGCGACCCGCGCATCACCCGGGTCGGCCACTGGCTGCGCGACAGGCGCCTGGACGAGCTGCCGCAGTTGATTGACGTGCTGCTGGGCACGATGAGCCTGGTCGGCCCGCGCCCCGAGGTGCCGCGCTACGTGGCCCACTACCCGGCTGCGCTGAAGGCCGAGGTGCTGGCGGTGCGCCCCGGTCTGACCGACCCCGCCACGCTGGCCCACCTGGACGAGGCCGCGCTGCTGGCCGCCGCGCCCGACCCCGAGCGCGCCTACATCGACGAGGTGCTGCCGCGCAAGCTGGCGCTGCAGGCCGACTACGCCCGCCGCGCCACGCTGCGTGGCGACCTGGGGCTGCTGTGGCGCACGCTGTGCGCGCTGGTGCGCCGATGAGCAGCGCCCCCGGCTTCTGGCACCGGCTGGACCGTTTCCTGGCGCGGCTGCGTCCGCACCGCGAACCGCTGTCGATGCTGATCGACGGCGCGCTGGTGGCGCTGGCCTGGAACGTCACCTACCTGTTCCGCCTGGGCTTTGAGCGCTGGCTCAGCGCCCGCCCGGGCTACGACGGCTGGGTGCTGCTGGGCATCGTCGCGGTCTACATGGTGGCTTTCCGCGCGCTGCGCGTGCCGCAGGGCATGTGGCGCTTCTCGGGCTTTGGCGAGGTGCGACGCATAGCGCTGGCCTGCCTGGCCGCCGGCCTGGTCAGCGCGGTGGGCGTGCTGATGCTGCAGCTGGTGCAGGTGCCGCGCGCGGTGCTGGCGCTGCATCCCTTTGTCGCGCTGATGGCCCTGGCCCTGGTGCGCATGGGCTACCGCACGCTCTACGAACACGCCCGCGCGCAGATCACCGGCAGCGAGCGCGAGGTGCGCCGCGCGCTGGTGCTGGGCGCCGGTGATGCCGCGCGGCGCCTGCTGGCCGGCATCCACCAGCAGGGCTGGATCGTGCTGGGCCTGCTCGATGACGACCCCGCCAAGCAGGGCGCGCGCATCGCCGGCATCCCGGTGCTGGGGCCGCTGAGCGCGGTGACCGACAAGGCCGTGCTGCGCGGCGTCACCCACCTGGTGATCGCGCTGCCCGGCGCCACCGCGGCGCAGCGCCGCCGCGCGGTGACGCTGGCCGGTGGCACCGGCCTGCCCGTGCTGACCGTGCCCTCGGCCGATGAGCTGCGCAGCGGCCAGGCCGAGCGGGTGCGCGACATCGAGCCCGAGGACCTGCTGGGCCGCGAACCGGTGCAGCTGGACGAGGCCGGCATTGCCGAAACCGTGCACGGCCGCACGGTGCTGGTCACTGGCGGCGGCGGCAGCATCGGCAGCGAGCTGTGCCGCCAGCTGGCGCGCTTTGCGCCGGCCCGGCTGGTGCTGGTGGAGCTGTCCGAATACAACCTGTATGCGATCGAGCAGGAGCTGGCGCGCCACTTTCCCGGCCTGCCGCTGGTGCCGCTGATCGCCGACGTCAAGGACCTGCCCGCGCTGCGCGCGCTGATGCAGCGCTGGCGCCCGCAGTTGGTCTTTCACGCCGCCGCCTACAAGCATGTGCCGCTGATGGAGGTGGACAACGCCTGGGCGGCGCTGCGCAACAACACGCTGGGCACCTGGCATGCCGCGCTGGCGGCGGCCGAGGCAAGTGCCGAGCGCTTCGTGCTGATCAGCACCGACAAGGCGGTCAATCCGACGAATGTGATGGGCGCCACCAAGCGCGCCGCCGAGCTGGTGGTCTCGGCCATGGCGGCGGCGCACCCGGGCACGCGCTTCATGGCGGTGCGCTTTGGCAATGTGCTGGGCAGCAGCGGCAGTGTGATCCCGAAGTTCAAGGAGCAGATTGCCCGCGGCGGCCCGCTCACTGTGACGCATCCGGAGATCATCCGCTACTTCATGACCATCCCCGAAGCCGCCCGGCTGGTGCTGCAGGCGGCGGCGATCGGCGAGACCGCGCAGGTGCTGGTGCTGGACATGGGTGAGCCGGTGCGCATCGTCGAGCTGGCGCGCACGCTGATCCGCCTGGCGGGCAAGACCGAGGCCGAGGTGGGCATCGTCTTCACCGGCCTGCGGCCCGGCGAGAAGCTCTATGAGGAGCTGCTCGCCGATGACGACAACTCGGTGCCCACCTCCTATGCCCGGCTGCGCGTGGCGCGGCTGCGGCAGACCGATGTACGCGAGCGGGTCCAGGCCTGGCTCGATGCCCTGCCCACCACCGCCGGCGCCGATGACGCGCAGGCCCGCGCGCTGCTGCAGCAGCTCGTGACCGAATTCAGGCCCAGCCCATGAAGATCGCCCTCGGCACCGTGCAGTTCGGCCTGGCCTATGGTGCCTTCAACACCGCCGGCCAGGTGCCTCCTGACGAGGTGGCGCGCCTGCTGGCGCGCGCTGGTGCCGGCGGCGTGCGCTGGCTGGACACCGCCCACGCTTACGGGCGCAGCGAGGCGGTGCTGGGCGAGACCGGTGCCGCCCGGCGCTTTCGCCTGGTCACCAAGGTGCCGGCGATGAACGAGCAGGCCTCGGCCGAGGCGGTGCAGCGCTTCGTGGCCGAGAGCCTGCAGCGCCTGCGCACCGAGCGTGTCGACGGCCTGCTGCTGCACCGCGCCGCCGACCTGCTCGGGACGCAGGGTCCGGCCGTGTGGTCGGCGCTGACGGCGCTGCAGGGCGAGGGCCGCGTGGGCCGCATCGGCGTCTCGGGCTACGGCGCCGACGAGGTGCTGCAGGTGCTGGATCGCTACGACATCGGCCTGGTGCAGCTGCCGATCAATGTCTTTGACCGCCGCCACCAACAGGCCGGCGTGCTGGCCCGCTGCCGCGCGCAGGGCGTGGAGGTGCACGCCCGCTCGGCCTTTCTGCAGGGCTTTGCGCTGGCTGATCCGGCGGCGCTGACGCCGCACCTGTCGGCCTATGCCGGTGTGCTGCTGGCCTTTGACCAGCGCTGCCGCGACCTGGGTCTGGGCCGGCTGGCCGGGGCCCTGCATGCGGTGGCCGATCTGGCCGAGGTGGATCAGGTGGTGGTGGGGGTTGACCGTGTGGCCCAGCTTGATGAGATCCTGGCCGCGGCCGGCACGCCGTCGCCGGGCCTGGCGGCCTGGGACGGCCTGCACAGCGATGATCTGGCACTGATCGAACCTGGGAGATGGCGATGACCCCTGAGAACCTCTTCGTGCAGCGCCTGGGTCCCGGCCTGGACCGCGGCGGCCCGGTGCGCCTGCGCCCGCTGCTGCCCGACGACCTGGGCGAGCGCTACGCCGCCTGGTTCCGCGACGAGCAGGTCACGCGCTTTCTGGAGGCGCGCGGCATCAGTGCGGTGGACGCGCTGCGCCACCTGATGGACGGCTTCCTGTCCGAGGCCTGGTTCATGTACGCGATCGAGCAGCCCCAGCCGCAGCCGCGCCATGTGGGCAACCTGAAGATCGGCCCGATCAACCGGCGCCACGCCACGGCCGAGATCTCGATCGTCATCGGCGAGCGCGACTGCTGGGGCCGTGGCGCGGCCACCGAGGCGGTGCGCCTGGGCACTGCGCTGGCCTTTGGGCACTTCGGCCTGCGCAAGCTCTACGCCGGCATGGTCGAGGGCAACGAGGGCTCGGTGCGGGCCTTCGTGAAGGCCGGCTGGCGCGTCGAGGCGCAGCTGCCGGGGGCCTTCATCCATGAGGGCGTGGTCAAGGGCAAGACCGTGGTGAGCATCGACAACCCGGCCTTCGTGCTGGGCGGCTGAGCGCCAGCGCGCGCCCCGTGCCGGAGGACAATAGCCGCCTGCGCCCGAACCGCCCCACCATGACCACCACCGTCGCCATCATCCAGGCCCGCATGTCCAGCAGCCGCCTGCCGGGCAAGGTGCTCAAGCCCCTGCTGGGCCTGCCGTCCATCGTCTTCATGGCCCAGCGCGTGCGCCAGGCGCGCCGCGTCGACCGCCTGCTGGTGGCCACCAGCACCGATGCCAGCGACGATCCGCTGGCCGCCGCACTGGCGGCCCACGGCATGGAGTGCTTCCGCGGCTCGCTGGCCGATGTGCTGCAGCGCTTTCACCAGGCCGCGCAGCATGCCCAGGCCGACGTGGTGCTGCGCCTGACCGGCGACTGCCCGCTGATCGACCCCGAGCTGATCGACCGTGTTGCGGCCCGGGTGATCGACGGCGGTGCTGCCTACGCCACGAATGCCGTGCCGGCCAGCTACCCTGACGGCCTGGACGTCGAGGCGATGCGCATCGAGGCGCTGGCCGCCGCCGACGCCGAGGCCACACTGCCGTCCGATCGCGAGCACGTCACGCCCTTCATCCGCCGCGAAGCACAGCGCTTCCCGGCGCAGTCGGTCAGCGCCTTCGCCGATCTGTCGGCCATGCGCTGGACCGTGGACCACCCCGACGACCTGGCCCATGTCGAGGCCCTGATCGCCGCGGTCGGGGCCACCTCGCCCACCAGTTTCGACCGCTGGGACCTGTTCCGTGCCATCGAGCGCCTGGGCGTGCGCCGCGACGAGAACACCCACCAGCGCAACGAGGGCTACCTCAAGAGCCTGCGCGACGACGCTGCTGCCTGATCGCCACCCCATCACACGCACCCGAGCACCTGCCATGAAGTCCTTCCAGCGCTCCGAAGCCTTTCTTGAACGCGCCCAGCGCAGCATCCCGCTGGGCAGCCAGACCTTCAGCAAGAGCCGCACCCAGTACCCTCACGGCGTGTCGCCCTTCTTCATCACGCGCGGCCAGGGCTCGCGGGTGTGGGACCTGGACGGCAATGAGTACATCGACTTCGTCAGCAGCCTGTGTTCGGTCACGCTGGGCTACCAGGATCCGGATGTCACGAACGCGGTGCGCACCCAGCTCGACGAGTCCGGCGTGATCTTCTCGCTGCCGCACCCGCTGGAGACCGAGGTGGCCGAGCTGATCTGCGAGATGGTGCCCTGCGCCGAGCGGGTGCGCTTCGGCAAGAACGGCTCGGACGCCACCTCCGGCGCGATCCGCCTGGCCCGCGCCTGGACCGAGCGCGACCGCGTGGCGGTCTGTGGCTACCACGGCTGGCAGGACTGGTACATCGGCTCAACCGCGCGCCACCGCGGCGTGCCCCAGGCCACGCGCGAGCTGACGCATACCTTCGCCTACAACAACCTCGAGTCGCTCGAGACGCTGCTCAAGGCCCACCCGGGCGAGTTTGCCGCCGTGATCCTGGAGCCGATGAACGTGGCCGAGCCGCAGCCCGGTTTCCTCGAAGGCGTCAAGGCGCTGGCCCATGCGCACGGCGCGCTGCTGGTGTTCGACGAGACCATCACCGGCTTTCGTTATGCCAACGGCGGCGCGCAGCAGCTGTTCGGCGTCACGCCCGACCTGGCCACCTTTGGCAAGGGCCTGGCCAACGGCTACCCGGTGTCGGCGGTGGCCGGCCGGGCCGATGTGATGCAGCTGATGGAGGAGATCTTCTTCTCGTTCACCTTTGGCGGTGAGGCGCTGTCGCTGGCCGCGGCCAAGGCCACGCTGACCAAGCTGAAGAACGAACCGGTGGTGCAGACCATCGAGGCGCGCGGCCGCGCGGTCATGGAGGGCGCGCGCCAGGTGATCGACGCCCACGGCCTGGGCGACATCTTCTCGATGGCCGGCCACCCCAGCTGGAGCTTCCTGATGCTCAAGGACGCCCGCGGCGCCACCAGCTTCGAGATCAAGACCCTGCTGATGCAGGAGCTGCACCAGCGCGGTTTCCTGTCGGTGGGCACGCACAACATCAGCTACGCCCACAGCGAGGCCGATGTGCAGGCCCTGCTGGCCGCCTATGGCGACATCCTGCCGATGATCGGCCGCACGCTGGATGCCGCCACGCTGCGCCAGAGCCTGCGCTGCGAGCCGCTGGTGCCGCTGTTCAAGGTGCGCTGAGCGCCGGGGAGCCACACGCATGAGCCAGCAGGACATCCGCATCGGCGAGCGCCTGGTCGGCGCCGGACACCGGCCCTACCTGATCGCCGAGATGTCGGGCAACCACAACCAGTCGCTGGATCGGGCGCTGGAGATCGTCGACGCCGCCGCCCGTGCTGGCGCCGACGCGATCAAGCTGCAGACCTACACCGCGCAGACGATGACGCTGGATTGCCGCCAACCCGGCTTCGTCATCGAGGACCCGAACAGCCTGTGGGCGGGTCGCCAGCTCTATGAGCTCTACGACGAGGCCCACACGCCCTGGGACTGGCACGCGCCCATCATGGCCCGTGCGGCCAGCCATGGCCTGCACTGCTTCAGCAGCCCGTTTGACGAAACCGCGGTCGACTTCCTGGAAACGCTGGGCGTGCCGGCCTACAAGATCGCCTCCTTCGAGATGACCGACCTGCCGCTGATCGCCCGCGTGGCGCGCACCGGCAAGCCGATGATCATCTCCACCGGCATGGCCAGCGTGGCCGAGATCGATGACGCGGTGCGCTGCGCGCGCGAGGCCGGCGCCACCCAGATCGTGCTGCTCAAGTGCACCAGCACCTACCCGGCCACGCCCGAGAACACCAACATCCTGACCATCCCGCACATGCGGCAGACCTTTGGCTGCCCGGTGGGCCTGTCGGACCACACCATGGGCTGCGGCGTGTCGGTGGCCGCCGTGGCGCTGGGTGCGGTGCTGGTGGAAAAGCACTTCACGCTGCGCCGTGCGGATGGCGGCGTCGACTCGGCCTTCTCGATGGAGCCCGAGGAATTCGCGCTGCTGCGCGCTGAATCCGAGCGCGCCTGGCAGGCGGTGGGTGAGGTGCGCTACGGCGGCACCCAGGCCGAAGAGAAGTCACGCGCCTTCCGCCGCTCGCTCTACGTGGCCGAGGACATGAAGGCCGGTGAGGTCTTCACGCCGCGCAACCTGCGTGCGGTGCGGCCGGGCTTTGGCCTGCCGCCGAAGTTCCTGGCCTCGCTGATGGGCCAGCGCATCGCGCGCGACGCCGAGCGCGGCACGCCCTGCACCTGGGACTTGCTGGTGCCGTCCGACGGCGCCAAGGTGCCATCCCCGGAGCGCTGAGGGCGTGGCCCCATCGCGCGGGAGGCGCGGGCCGTCAGCGTCCCCCGGGGGAGCGCGATCATTAACGATTACACTGCCGGGCGCTGACTTGATGTCTCGCGTCCTGCCCTCCTTGCGCCCCTTGAGTGAGCCGGTGGCACCCATCGCATGAACACCCACCTCCAACCCATGGCCGCCGCCAAGCCCGCGCGCGAAGTGACCTTCCTGGACATGATCCACACGATCCTGGTTCACTGGAAGATGCTCATCCTTGTTCCGCTGGCCGCTGGAAGTCTGGCTCTGGGAGGCACCTACCTGGTGACGCCAAGGTTCACCGCCAGCGCCCAGATCACGACGCCGCAGAACCAGAACCTGGCCTCCGCGTTGCTGGGCAACCTGGGGGGCGCGGCTGGGGCGCTGGCCGGTGGTCTGACCGCCGGCCTCAAGAATCCGGCCGACCAGTGGATCGGCCTGCTCAAGAGCCGCGCCATCGCCGACGCCCTGATCGAGCGCTTCGATCTCAAGCAGCGCTATGGCGCGCAGTTCATGTTCGAGGCGCGCGAGTCGCTCGCTGGCGCGTCGCGCATCAGCGTGGGCAAGGATGGCCTGATCGACATTGAGGTCGAGGACACCGACCCCAAGCTGGCCGCCGACCTGGCCAACGCCTACCTCGAGGAATTGCAGAAGCTGGCGCGCCAGATGGCCCTGTCCGATGCGGCACAACGTCGCTCGATCTTCGAAGGGCTGCTGCGCAAGGCCAAGGATGACTTCACCCGCGCCGAGCAGGCCCTGCGGGCCACGGGGGTCAACGAGTCGCTGATGAAGATCAGCCCGACGGCCGCCATGCAGGGGCTGGCGGCCCTGAAGCAGTCCGAGATAGCCGCCGAGGTCAAGCTCAGCGTGCTGCGCAGCGCGCTGGCTGACTCCTCTCCGGAGGTTCTTCAGACGAAGCGTGAACTGTCTGGCATCCGGGCGCAACTTGCCAAACTTGACCAGACCTCGGCTGCCGCGGCGGGCGACAGTGATTACTCCGCCAAGTTCCGCGACTTCCAATATCACTCCATGCTGTTCGAGTTGACGGCCAAGCAGTTCGAACTGGCGCGCATTGACGAAGCCAGCGGCGGCGCGGTGGTTCAGGTGATTGACCGGGCTTCCGTCCCTGAGTGGAAGTCCAGCCCGAAGCGTGGTGTCATCGCTCTGGTCACGGCCGTGCTGTCCTTGTTCGTTTGCCTGACCTGGCTGGTGTTCAAGGCTCAACTGGCCGCGACGGCGGACGACGCGGCCACCGCGGAAAAGCTTGAGCGCATCAAGGCTCTCTGGCGTCGCTGAGACGTCGGACCGGCCCTCGCGACACGGGAACTTCGGCTGACATCGCATGGCGCGACGCATTGCTTTGGTGGATGCGCAGGCCGGGACAGGTCATCGGCGCGCCTATGCGCAGACCCTGATCAATGCCCTTCGTGCACGTGGCGACGACCCGGTCATACTCGGCTCGCCTGCGTGGTGCGCGTCGTTCGCGGGCGAGTTGCCTTGCATCGAGGTGGCGGCGGTGCAGGCCGCTGCCGGTTACCGTGCGCGCGGCCGGGCTTTCCAGGCGTTCCTGCGGGCGGTGTTCGAGGCGGCCAGAGCGCACCAGGTGGATGTCGTGCATCTTCTGTATCTCGATGGCTACCTGCAAGCGCTGCTGGCCGTGGGGATACCCACTGAGTTCAGCACCTGTGCGACCCTGCACTGGTACCCATTCCTTGGAGACACCGCCGGATGGCGCGACCCGCGCCGCTGGTTGAAGGCCGTGCTGACCCGCTATTGGGCGAGGCGGTTGGTGCGTGGCGGTGTGCAGTTGGTTGTCCACTCGCCGGCGGCTCAGGCCGGTCTGGCAGTCGACGCGCTGGTTCTGGACTATCCCAACTTCGACACACCGCCCCATGTCGATGCCGCCGCCAGGGAGGCGGCGCGCTGCCAGCTTGGACTGCGCAGCGATGACCGGCTCTTCCTGTGTTTCGGCGGCACCCGGACCGACAAGGGCGCGGACCGCGCCATTCGTGCCCTGGCCGGCACACCAGAGCATTGCCACCTGCTGATCGCTGGCGCGGCACAGCATTTGTCGGCCACGGCACTGTCGCAATTGGCGCAGGAACTTGGGCTGGCGGCGCGCGTCCACCTGGATCTGCGTTTCATTCCTGACCAGGAGGTGGGGAGCATCTTCTCGGCCGCCGACGTGGTCCTGCTGCCTTACCGCGAGGACTTCGCCGGGCAGAGCGGTCCGTTCGTCATCGGCGCCACGATGGGCCTGCCGGTGATGTTCAGTGACCTGCCAGTGATGGCGGAGACGGCCGAGCGGTTCCGTTTTGGTCGGCGGGTGTCGCCCGCGTCATCGCTTGAGGCACTGACCCAGGCCATGTCGGGACCGCTGCCGCCCGTGGCATCGGGCGAGGACCGAGCGGCCCTGCTCGATGCCACCGACCCGGTCATGTTCGGCCACCGCATGGCAGCGGCCTACGGAACGTCTGAGGACGGACGGCGGGCTCATGGCTGACCTGTCGGTGCAATGGCCGCAGTCCTCCACGATCGGACGTGGCGCTGACGCTGCGCGCTCGATGCTGATGGCGCTGGCCCTGATGGGTTATCCGCTTGTCGCTGCCCTGGCCGGCATCGCCGGTCTGGGGGAATCCTCGGCGCCGTCGATCGCCTTGCGCGTCGGGGTGGTGGTGCTCGCGATCTATGTGCTGTTCGAGCGGCCGCTGCGCATCACGCACGGCCTGGGCTGGTTCATTGTTGGCACCATGTGTTTCTGGAGTGCCTACCTGGGACGCATCCTGGTCGACGGTTTTGCGCGCGACATGACCCTGCAACTGTCGGGTAGCGAGTACCTGGCCTATGCGGTCATGTTTTCCCTGCTGCCGGCGTGCGGTGCGTTGCAAGGACCGCCGGAACCCACCCGTTCAACGCTGTTGCTGAGGCGCCTGGTGCTGCTGGGGCTGCTGACGATGCTGCTGGCGGCCCTGGCTTATCTGCGCAGCCTGAGTGACCTGCAGTCTGCGCTGCAAGGGCGGGCCGGCCTGGAAAAGCTCAATCCGATCTCGCTGGGCCATCTCGGTGTCAGCCTGTTCCTGCTGTCGTGCGTCCTGCTGGCCTGCGGACCGTCCGGCCGGGGCAGCATCTGGGTCACCGCAGCGGCGATGCTGACCCTGGTACTGGGCGCCGTGGCGGTGGGGATGGCGGGCTCCAAAGGCCCGTTCGTGGCGCTGCTGGTGGCTGCCAGCGCGTACCTGCTGGCGCCCATGCGGGGTGCCCAGCGGCTGCGATGGATCGTCGCGGGTGCGTTGGTGCTGGGTGTGTTGGCGGTGGCCCTGGTCAACATGGGCGATCAACTGGAGAGCGTTCAGCTGCTCGCGCGGCTGGCCGATCTGCTCAGCGGCCAGTCGGCCGACGAGAGCACCACATCTCGGATGGATGCGTATCAATCCGCCATCGATCAGTTCAGTGAATCGCCAATCTATGGCGACGCGCTGGTCGAGAGGATCCATCACTACTACCCGCACAACGCGATTCTGGAAGTCGCGATGGCCACGGGCTTGATGGGCCTGCTGCCCTTCCTGGCCATCGTGCTGGCGTCGATGATCCAGTCCTGGCGCGCCCTGGCCCAAGGCGGCGAGGGGCGCTGGATCCACATGCTCAACATCCAGTACTTCGTGGCCGCCATCTTCTCGGGCGGCGTTTTCTCGGACTCGCAGATGTGGTTCTTCCTGCTGCTGTGCTATGCCTCGTCGCAGCAGGGTTCGCCGCCTCGCGCGTCTGCGCTGCCTGCGTGACCTGACAACCGACATGTCGACCCCGACCTTGGCAGATCCAGACCCGACCGTCGCCCAGGCACCGACGCCCGGCCACGCGCCGGTTGCCGTCATGGCCTATCGCCGGCCGCAGCACCTGGACGCCACCTTGCAAGCCCTGCTGCTGTGTCCGGAGGCGGCCGACAGCGATATCCATGTGTTCGTGGATGGACCCAAAGGCGAGGCGGATCGGGCCGAAGTGCAGGCCACCCGCGACGTGGCGCGCCGCCTATTGGGGGAGCGGGCGACCTATCACTTCGCGCAGACCAACCAGGGGCTGGCCCGTTCCATCATCGGCGCGGTCACGTCCCTGAGCGCTGCGTACGGGAGAGTGATTGTCCTGGAGGACGACATCGTTGTGGCGCCCATCACGCTGACCTACTTGAATGCAGCCCTGGCCCGCTACCAGGACGACCCACGCGTGATGCAGGTGTCGGCGCACATGTTTGACAACGTTCCCTGGGCTGATGGGGATCCGGCCTTGATGCTGCCGTTCACCACCTCGTGGGGCTGGGCCACCTGGGAGCGTGCGTGGCGTCAGTTCGACCCCCTGGCCATCGGCTGGGAGGGACTGGCCACAGACAAGGCCCTGCGTCGATCGTTCAATCTGTCGGGTGTCTACGACTTTGCCAGCATGCTGGAGCGGCAGATGCGGGGCCTGCGCGATTCCTGGGCCATCCGCTGGTACTGGAGCGTGTACCGGGCCGGCGGCATGGTGCTGTATCCGCCACGGTCGCTGGTCAGCAACACTGGCTTCGATGGCTCAGGCACCCATGGCCGGGCCCTGCTTCGGCGCTTTGGCAGCGACGGTTCCAGCCCGGCCGCGCCACCGGCGCTGCCGCGTTGGCCTGAGCTGGTCCAGGTGAACGATGCGGACATGCGTGCGGTGTGCCGTGCGATTCGCAAGAGCAATGGCGGCTGGACCGGTTGGTTGGTGGACCGGTTGCGGCATCTGATCGGACGATGATGGCCGACGAGCACCTTCCCCCTCCCGGCCTGAAGGCTCGGGTCAAGGCGATGCTGCGGCAGCACCCTGTGCTGGCGCTGTGGGTGGCACGTGGCCTGGCCTCGGTCATGGCGATCCGGGCCTGGCCGCGACGCCTTCATGCCCTGACGTATTGCAGCGTGGCCGGTGATGTGCGGGTCACTGGCTGGCGCCAGGTGGCGCTGGGTCGCAACTGCGTGATTGGTGCGGGCAGCTGGCTCAACGTCAACCACCGCGGCGATGCGTCGGCTGCGCTGCGGATCGGCCATGATGCCTTCATCGGTCGGCGGAACTTCTTCACCGTCGGGCGCACGATCGATGTCGGCCCCTACTGTCTGACCGCTTCTGACTGTGCATTCGTGGGCAGTTCGCACCATGTGGCCGATCCCGGGCTCCCGTATATCGCCACCGGCACGACGCAGGACGCGGACATCGTCGTTGGCGCCAACTGTTTCTTCGGCTACCGCGCGGCGGTGCTGGGCCACGTGCGCATCGGCCATGGCTCCATCATCGGCGCGTTCAGCGTGGTCAGGCATGACTTGCCGCCGTTTTGCGTAGCCGTGGGCAATCCTGCCCGGGTGATTCGACGCTTCGACTGGGCGGCTGGCCGCTGGCGCGAGGCGGATGCCGCTGTGGACTGGACCTGTCCAGACGAGCCGACCTATCTGCGCCGGCTGCAGGAACGCCACGGGCATGTGCTGCAGCCGCTGTCAGCGGCGCGAACATGGGGAGGTGACATATGAGTGCGTTGGCAGGAGCGCCGGTTCGGTCCGCACTGGTCACAGGTGCCCGCGGCTTCATCGGGCGCCACCTGTGCCGTCACCTGGCGTTGAACGGCTGGCAGGTGGCGGGATTGGGGCATGGCCACTGGCCTGAGGCCGAGGCGATGCGTTGGGGCGTGAGCCGTTGGGTCAACGGCGGTGTCACGGCAGCGAACCTGGATGCTCTGTACCCCTCTACTGGGGCACTCAGCACGGTGTTCCATCTGGCCGGGGGGTCGTCGGTGGGGGCGGCCATCGCCAACCCCCGCGAGGACTTTGACCGCACGGTGACCACCACGGCGGATCTGATGGAGTGGCTGCGACTGAACGCGCCGGCCACGGCTGTGGTCGCCGTCTCCAGTGCGGCGGTGTATGGCGCGGGACACGAGGGTCCGATCGCCGAGGACGCCGACCTCCATCCCTATTCGCCGTATGGGCACCACAAGCTGATGATGGAGTCGCTGTGCCGGTCCTACGGAGCGAGCTTTGGCACCCGGGCGACGGTGGCGCGGCTGTTTTCGGTCTACGGTGCCGGTCTGAGCAAGCAATTGCTGTGGGACATCTGCTCGCGCCTGCACAAAGGGGTGAGGTCGTTGGAACTCGGCGGCAGTGGCAATGAGTTGCGCGACTGGGTGGCCGTGGACGATGTGGTCTGCGCACTGGAGCGCCTGGCAGACGAGGCCCATCCCGCCGTGCCTGCCTTCAATGTCGGCACGGGCCTGGCCACCCCGGTTCGGGACGTTGCCGAGTTGGTCCTGAAGGCCTGGTCCTCGACCAACGGTGGCACTGCTCCGGCGCTGTCGTTCTCCGGCGCATCGCGACAGGGGGATCCGTTCAGCCTGTGCGCCGACGTCGGTCGGCTGGCGCACCTGTCCTGGCGCGCCCGCCACGGCCTCGAAGCCGGTCTTGCCCGGTACGTGGCGTGGTTCCAGCAATCGCAGATGGATGTATCGTGATACGCGTGGGCTTCATGTTGATCGGCGGCCGGCACTGGACCGGCGGCTACAACTACCTGTTGAACCTGGTTCAGCAGATCGACCGCTTCGTGCCGGATCGAATTCGACCGGTGCTGTTCTTTGGTGATGACCTCGACCACGAGGATGTGGCACCCTTTGAGCGCATTGAATCCGCCGAAGTGGTGATATCGCCGCTGGTCAATGCTGCGCGGCGGCGCTCGTCTCTGATGCGTTGTCTGCTCTCGGGAAGAGACCCGGCGCTGGTGTCTCTCTTCGGGGCCTGCCGGATCGACGTGGCCTTTGAGAACGCGCAGTTCCTGGGCTGGCGCTGGCGCATTCCCACCATCGCATGGATCCCGGATTTCCAGCATCTGTGCCTGCCGCACCTGTTCACCCGCAGGAGCTTCTGGCAACGCGAACTCGGCTTTCAGGCCCAGGTACGATCGGGCCGCCTGATCATGCTGTCGAGCGAGGATGCCTTGCAAATGTGCGAGGCGCACTACCCAGGCAGCCGAGGTCGTACCGAGGTTGCGCGCTTCGCCATCTGGCCGCCGGCGCGCCCCAGCCTGGCTGATTCGCTGGCCGTGGCGGCGAAGTACGGTCTGACCTCGCCCTATGTGTTCATGCCCAACCAGTTCTGGAAGCACAAGAATCACCGCCTGGTGATCGAGGCGCTGAGCCTTCTGAAGGCGCGCGGCCATCGGGTCATGGTGGCGGCTTCGGGTCGGCAACTGGACACCCGTGACGCGGCGTATTTCCCGTCCATTGAGTCGCTGGTGAAGGAGCGCGGCGTCAGCGATGAATTCCGTTTGCTGGGCATGCTGCCCTATGCGGACCTGGCGCCGCTGATGCGCGCCAGCGTGGCGCTGCTCAATCCATCGCTGTTTGAAGGCTGGAGCACGACCGTGGAGGAGGCTCGGGCGCTGGGTGTGCCGATGCTGCTGTCCGACCTGGATGTGCACAAGGAGCAGGCTGGAGCGCAGGCCATGTATTTCGATCGGTGCGATGCTGGCGCGCTGGCCGATGCATTGATGGCCCTGCCACAGGCTCCGCTGCCCGACGACGCCTTGCAGGAAGCCGCCGTGAGCGAGGTCGCCAAGGCGCGCAGCAAGGCGTTTGCCCAGCGCTTTGCTGAAGTGGCGGAGCGCGCGGCGGCGATGGGGTGAGGACGCTCGTGCGAGCGTCGCTCACTCGGTGTAGAACACCGTTTCGTCGCGGTGCTGCTCGATGAACTCGTGCCGCACGGTGCGCTCCAGTGCCGCCTCCAGGCTGACTGGAGCCTCAAAACCCAGGGCAGCCGCACCGCTGGAAAACAGCGTGTTCGCGCAGAACTTCTTCACCCGGATGGCGCTGACCGGGAACTTCTTGCCGGTCACGGTGGCGACGCCATCCGCCAGGTGGCCCAGGGCCATGCCCACCGGCACGGGCAGGCGCCAACGCAAGGCCGGCCTTCCCAGCATCTGCCGCACCCGGCCGACGAGCTGATTCATGCTCAGGTCCGGCTTGTCGATGTAGTTGCACAGGTGCACGCCAGGACCGCGTTGCAAGGCGAAGGCCAGGAAGGCACTGACGTTCTCGACATAGGCCATCGACTTGCGGTTCTGACCCGAACCAATCATCACGAAGCGTCCACCGGCGATCTGCTTCAACAGGTTGTAGACGTTGCCGCGGTTGCGTTCACCGAACACCACGGTGGGACGGACGATGAAGAGACTGCGCTCAGAGGGGGCTTCGGCCTGCCAGGCACGCAGGACCTCCTCGGCCTCATGCTTGGTGCGGCCGTAGTCATTGAACGGCTGGATGGCACCGCCTTCGTCAGTGCCCAGGGGCGCAAATCCGTACACCGCGACCGAACTGGTGAAGACAATCGTGCGGACACGGCGCCTGCGCGCGGCTTCACAGACATTGCGAGTGCCTTGCACGTTGACATCGTCGTAGAGGCTCTTCGGTGTGACATCGTCGCGGTGTTCGGCTGCCAGATGCACGATGGGTGACGCGTCGGGCATGGCTGCCACCAAGGCATCCAGGTCCCGGATGTCCGCCAGCCGCACGCGTTCCGCAAACTGTGCGCTGGGCGCTTTGTCGATGATGACCACCTCGGTGCCCTGATGCTGAAGCAGGTGCTGGGTAAACCGGGTACCGATGAAACCGGAGCCGCCGATGACGGTGATGCTGGAATGCATGTGCTCTTCAGGTGCGTAGGGCCGCGATGCGAAAGCCGGGGAGCTTGGACAAGACCTTGCGGGCGACATACAGGCTGCCTCCACGGCCCTCGACCTCGTTGTAGGCGCGTCTGGACTCTTGCCAGCCTCGCCAGTAGGCTCGCACGCCGCTGGTGCTGGCACCGCCGATCTCCATCACCGCCAAGGTTCTGGGCAGGTAGTGGCCCTTGACCTGCATCCGGTTGATCAGCAGCAGTTGCTGCTTCAGGTCGGCCGAGATGCGGTAGCTTGGGTCGAACGGGCCCGACAACTGGGCCAGCACACTGCGGCGAACGAACAAGGCAGGGTGCGGGATCTGGGCAGCGCGCAGCCGTCGCAGGCAGGCATCGGTGGTCACCCATCGGCGCACAACCTGGCCCTGCGCGTCCGTCATCTCAACGTCGCCGTAGACGTAATCGGCGCCACTGCGCTCGAACGCCGCCGCGACCTCCGCCAGCACCTGATCGTCGGCGTAATGGTCATCCGAATTGAGAAACGCGACCACCTCACCCGTGCAGGCCGCGAAGCCCTGGTTCATTGCGTCATAGATGCCGCGGTCCGCCTGGTTGATGACGATGGCCGATGCACTGACGGACTGGGCAAGTTCCCGGGTGTTGTCGGTGGATCCTGCATCCTTGATCAGGTGTTCGACATCCGGATGGCGCTGACCGAGCACCGAACGCATCGTGCGCTCCAGGGTGCGTGCGCTGTTCTTGGTGACGGTGACGATGGAAATCTTCATGCAATGGGCTCGATGGCACCGGTCTACTTGGCGGCGCGGGGATTCTTCAGGACTTTCTGGGCAAAGAACTTGGTCTCTTCCCACCACGCGGCCTGCTCGTCCCAGACGCGCGGCTTGCGGGCGCCCATGTCATAGCCGCCCCACATCACAACGCCGTCGGCCAGCCGGAAGGCCGTCTCCAACTCCAGCCGCCAGTAATCGCGCTCAAGAAAGGTGTATTGGCGCGTCTTGTTGCTGTCGTGGTATTCGTTCCAGATGAAGATGTAGACCGGCTTGTCCGACACGCGCCGCGCTTCGCAGATCTGGGCGGTCGCGTAGCGGACCCAGCCGGCACGGTCTTCGTAGAAGGTGTAGACCGACGGGAAGATGATGTCAACCTGCCTGGCCAGCTCGCGCAGGCGGTTGTTCTGGGCCTGCCAGTCTGCGTAGGGACCGCTACCGATGCCTTTCATCGCCCGCCAGTAGTCCCGCACCGGAATCGCGCCGTAAAAGCCAAACGACCTGCCAGGCGCGGCGCTGCGAAATGCCTTGAGAACGCCGCTCAATGCGTCGACACCGCGTTGGGCCGTGGCGTCATCGACGGTGAAGTTGAAGGACTCGATGTCCAGCACAACGGGTTCATCGCCTTTGGGCAGCCCCTGGGCCAGTCCCTGGATGCGCTCGGGGTCGGCGGTCTGACCATTCGGCCCGTCCTTCAGCATGCCCCGGTCCAGGATCTTGAAGGTCTGGATGCCGTAGCGGGACAGCTCAGGCTTGCCCTGGAAGATGAAGGACTCGGCCAGGACAAATGGCGTGGCACGGGTGACACCGTCGGAGGCCATGCGCGGTCCACAGCCGGATGGGTCGGCTGCCAAGGCCAGGCCGGCCGTCATCAGCATGGAGAGGCCAACGCCCCATCGACACAGGGCATGGCGCGGCAATGACAAAAGGGGGTTGGTGTGCATCAGGGTGCGCAAAGTCAGTGTCAGCGTCCGCGTTGGTTGGCTGAATGATGATAGCAATCGAGGTCTGCAGGCATGCCGCCCTGCGTCACCGCCAGCGCAAGCCACGAACGACGGCGGCCCGCGCCAGCCGCCTTGCGTAGTGCCAGTCGAACTCGTCGTAACGCACCCCCATCGAGCCGGACACACCGTGGATGATTGGTGGCGGCAGCATCGCGTACCTGAACAGCGGCTCCGTCGCCAGTGCCCGTGCGAAGCAGTGCTCGAGATTGACGCCCGCCGGCTCGTCGACCTGGTGATGGGCTGTGGCAAGTCGGTCCCGGTAGAACGCCAGATCGCACAGGTAGAAGCGCGTGTCGAGCAACACCGGACGAAGGCGGCCTCGGTAGTCGAAGGAGGCGGGCTGCTGTCGGTTCCAGGCCTCGACAGCGGCCAGGTTCGAGATCCACAGCTTGCCGGTGCACTTGGCAAATCGCGTTGCCCCCTGCAGCGTCCGTCCGTGGGCGAGCGCGAACTGGACGATCTCACCTTCACCAAAGCCTTTGCCTCGCCGCTGCACCTGTGACTGGTCGTTGACGAAGTGCAGCACTTCCACCGAGGCCGACGGCGCCACGCGGCGACACAGGTCGTCGACCTGCTCCCGCAGGTCGAAGCCACTGCCGTCGCACACCACGTAGGCGAGTTCAGGTCGCAGGCGCAGCCAGCGCTCCAGGCCTTCCAGCGTGAGGGCCAGCCGTTCCTCGGTGGCCGCGACGGCAGTGCGGGGGGCATTGGCCACGACGGAGGTCGTGATCAGCAGTGGCAAAGGCGAGGTCTGAACCATGGGCGCTGTCAAGGCGGACGCTGTCGGTAGGCGAGGGCGAGCACGGCGATGGCCACCAGGCCAGACAGCGCGGCCGCCATCGCCACGCCGGGCGTGTGCCAGCGACTGATGAGCAAGGGGGCGCTGGCGCCCAGGCACAGCAACTGGGTCAGCGTGGCCCAGGTGATGGCCTGCGGCTGGCCAATGGCCCTGAAATAGGGCGAGAGCAGCATGAGGAAGCAACCGACGGTCGCCGGCAGCAACGCAAACTTCAGCAGGTGTGCGCTGGCAGACCAGTCACCCATCCAGGGTGTTGCCGTCAGGGTTGGCATCAGCAGCCAGGCCAGCACCAACAGTGCGAAGCAGTACAGGCCGAGCCCGGACAGCACCTTGCGCATCAGGGCGTCGACCAGCCGGCGCGACTCGCGATTCAGTGCCGCCAGGGTCGGGAACAGGTAGGCCGCCAGGGCCGCGATCACATCGACGGTGCAGATTTGCGCCACCTTCATCGCCACCTGGAACTGGCCCAGTTCGGCGCTGCCGAACCACCGCGCCACGATGATTTTGTCAAGCTGGTTGAGCAAGGCGGTCAGGATGCCGTTCAGCCAGATCCAGCGACCGAACCTCATCAGCGGCAAGACACCTTGCCAGTCGGGCCGCAATTGCATGTCAACCCGGAAACGGGTCCAGCTCAGCAGCAGCCGGATCGACTCGCCAGCAATGCTACCGATGATGATCGCCAGCGGTCCAACGCCCTGCCGGATCAGCACCAGGGTGACGGCCAGATCCAGCCCCACGGCCAGCATCTCCATCGCGGCCAGTCGGCGGAACTGGCGCCCCCGGCTTTGCAAGGTCAGTCCGGGGTTGAACAGGTTGCGCAGCAGGCACTGCGCCGAGGCCAGCGCGATCAGGGGTGCGGCCCGGGCCTCGCCCAGCGCCAGCGCAAACAGGTCTGCCCCAAAGAACAGCAGCAAGGCCAGGAAACCACCGCGCAGCGCGGTCAGCACATAGGCCGTGCCCAGCGTTCGAGGGCTGGCCTCCGTGCTGGATTGGATAAGCGCTTGAGGAATGCCGGTTTCCGAGATGGCCTCGGACATTGCCATCGCGACCAGCGCAATGCTGACCAGGCCGATGGCCTCGGGCCCGAGCCAGGCGGCCGCCACGAAGAACTTGGCCGCGATCGCAACACGTTGCCAGATCTGCTGCAGGTAGACCCAGCGCGCGCTGTCCTGGGCGGGCAACTGCCAGCTCATCGGCTAGGCGGACCGAGCACGCCGCGCATGTCAGCGGCGGGCCGGATCCAACGTGCTGAGAAAATCCTGGTAGGCCAGGGCGATGCCCTCGCGGAGCGTGGTGTGCGCCTTCCAGCCCTGTGCGGCCAGATGCGATACATCCAACAGCTTGCGTGGCGTGCCATCGGGCTTGGAGCTGTCGAAAACGATGCGACCGCCGAAGCCCACAACCTGCATCACCGTCTCGGCCAGCTCACGGATGGTCACATCCTGACCGGTGCCGATGTTGACCAGGGGGCCGTCATAGCCCTGCTCCATCAGGTGCACGCAGGCATCGGCGAGGTCGTCCACGTAGAGAAACTCGCGCATCGGCGTGCCAGTGCCCCACACCACGTACTCGGTTTCGCCGCGCAGCTTGGATTCATGGGCCTTGCGGATCAGTGCCGGCAGCACGTGGCTGTTGGCCAGGTCGTAGTTGTCGTTCGGGCCATACAGGTTGGTCGGCATCACGCTGATGTACTGCCGGCCATACTGCGCGTTGTAGGCTTCGCACAGCTTGATGCCGGCGATCTTGGCAATCGCGTAGGGCTCGTTGGTGGGCTCCAGCGCGCCGCTCAGCAGGTACTCCTCCTTCAGCGGCTGCGGCGCCAGCTTGGGGTAGATGCAGCTGCTGCCCAGGAACATCAGCCGCTGCACGCCTGCCAGGTGGGCGCCGTGGATCAGGTTGTTCTGGATGCTCAGGTTGTTGAACAGGAACTCGCCGCGGTAGGTGTTGTTGGCCTGGATGCCGCCCACCTTGGCTGCGGCGATGAAGACATAGTCGGGCCGGTGCTGTGCCAGGTAGGCATGCACGGCTGCGGTGTCCATCAGGTCGAGCTCTGCGCGCACCGGCGCCAGCACGCGGCTGTAGCCGCCTGCCTGCAGGCGGCGCACCAGCGCGCTGCCCACCATGCCGCGCGCGCCAGCGACCAGGATGGTGGCGTCCTTTGCGATCGCGCTCATGGCTTACTCGTGGTGGTCGAAGGTCTGGAAGCCGGCCAGCTTCACCAGGCTGTCCTTGCGGGCGGTCGCATAGTCGGCTTCCATCATCTCGGCCACCAGCGACTGCAGGCTGGTCTTGGGCGTCCAGCCGAGCTTGGTCTTGGCCTTGGCGGGGTCGCCCAGCAGGGTCTCCACTTCGGTGGGGCGGTAGTAGCGCGGGTCCACCCGCACAATCACGTCGCCCACCTTGCACTTGGCCTTGATCTCGCCATCCACCGGCTCGATGGACTTGACAGTGCCCACCTCGGTCTCGGCCTCGCCGCTGAACTCGATCGTGATGCCCAGCTCCTTGGCGGCGAAGTCCACGAACTGGCGCACGCTGTATTGCACGCCAGTGGCGATGACGAAGTCTTCAGCCTGCTGCTGCTGCAGCATCAGCCACTGCATCTCGATGTAGTCGCGAGCGTGACCCCAGTCGCGAAGCGCGCTCATATTGCCCAGGTACAGGCAGTCCTGCAGACCCAGCGCAATGCGGCTGAGGGCGCGGGTGATCTTGCGGGTGACGAAGGTCTCGCCGCGCAGCGGACTCTCGTGGTTGAAGAGGATGCCGTTGCAGGCATAGATGCCGTAGGCCTCGCGGTAGTTCACCGTGATCCAGTAGGCGTACATCTTGGCCACCGCGTACGGGCTGCGCGGGTAGAAGGGCGTTGTCTCCTTCTGGGGGATCTCCTGCACCAGGCCGTACAGCTCCGAGGTGCTGGCCTGGTAGAAGCGGGTCTTCCGGGTCAAGCCCAGGATGCGAATGGCTTCCAGGATGCGCAGCGCGCCGATGCCGTCGGCGTTGGCGGTGTACTCGGGCTCCTCGAAGGACACGGCCACATGGCTCTGCGCTGCCAGGTTATAGATCTCGTCAGGCTGCACTTTCTGGATGATGCGCACCAGGCTGGTGGAGTCGGTCAGATCGCCATAGTGCAGGATGAACTTGCGGCCGTCGACGTGCGGGTCCTGGTACAGATGGTCAATGCGGTCGGTGTTGAACAGCGACGAACGGCGCTTGATGCCATGCACCTCGTAGCCCTTCTTCAGCAGGAACTCAGCGAGGTAGGCGCCATCCTGGCCGGTCACACCCGTGATCAAGGCAACTTTTTTCTGAGACATGGCGGGATCGTTTCTTTGGACTGATGAAAAAAGAACGCGGCTGACTGCGCTGCAGGCTCAGCCACGGGGTGTCAGTTGGTGGCCGAGCGCAGACCCGCCAGGCCCAGGCCCAGTTGGTAGAGGATCTGCGTCCAGTCCTTGGCGTCCTGCAGGAGGGTGGTCTTGTTCATCTCCTCGGGCACAAAGACCGTGTCGCCCGGCAGCGCCGGCATCGAGGCCAGCGGACCATTGTTGAACCAGCCCGAGCCCTGCAGGTTGCTGACCACGCTGCCATTGGCGCGCAGCACGAAGGCGGCTTCCTTGTCGGCGCCGCGGGTGGGGCCGCCGGCCATCTTCAGATAGTCGCCAATGCTGTGGCTGCCGTCAAAGACGAAGTTGCCGGTGTTGAAGACGCTGCCGAACACGCCCACCGAGGTGGGTCGGGCCGGCACATAGAGACGGTCGCCGTCCTCCAGTTGCATCGGCGGCAGGCTGCCGGCGTCAGCCGGCAACTGCAGCACCAGGCGGCCGTCGGGCTGCAGATTGCGCATCTTTTCGACCAGGCGTGCCGCGGCGTCGGCCCGGGCCTCCTGGGCCTTGACCTCGTCATTGGTGGCAATGCGCTGGGTGGAGCTGGCGCGGGTGATGTCCACCTCCAGGTCACGCAGCACGCGGTCGTAGTTGAGCAGTTGCGCCTGGCGCACGGTCTCGCGGGTGAACTGGGCCCCGAAGACATACGCGTTGGCGGTGAATCCACCAGCCTGGTTGATCAGGTCGGCCAGGCTGCTGGCGGCCGGCAGCACATAGACACCGGGGCGCAGCACCTCGCCCTCGATCACCACGCGCTTGTTCTGGCGCACCGTGGGCTGGCGCGGGTCGATCGCGCTGTGCACGGTGATCACGTCGCCCCGTCCGAGCGGGCGGCGCGCGGCATCGGCCAGCGGCACGTCGAAGACGCGGGCGCCGCTGCGGTCGTCCAGCGGCTCGATCGACAGGCGGTTGACGTCGGCCACCGAGGACAGGCCGCCCACCATCTTCAGCGCGCTCTCCAGCGTCTCGCCTGGCTTGAGCTCGACCACGGCCGGCTGATTGACGCTGCCCAGCAGCGCCACCTGCGGCCCGACCGGCAGCACGTGCACGACATCGTCGGGCTGCAGCACCTGGTCGGCCCGGCGGTCGCCACTGACCAGCAGGTCATAGAGATCGAAGGCCACCGGTGCCTGGCCGCGGCGGCGCAGCTCGATGCGGCGGAAGCTACCGGCCGCGGTGGGGCCACCGGCCTGGATCAGTGCCGAGGAGACCGTGGACAGTGCACCGACCACATAGCTTCCCGGCCGCGCGACAAAGCCGGTCAGGTAGACCCGCATGCCGCGCAGCTGGCCCAGCGAGACGTTGAGGTTGAAGTTGCGGAACACCTTGCCCAGCTGGCGGTTCAGCAGGGCGGGCAATTCGCTGTAGCGGGTGCCCGCCACCATCACGCTGCCCGCGCGCGGCAGCGTGATGCGGCCGGAGCGGTCGACCTGCACGCGGGTGTCGACATCGACCGAGCCCCAGACCGTGATCGCCAGCTCGTCGCCCGGCACCACCAGGTAGTCGGCCGGCACCACCGGCAAGGGGTCGGCGGCCGACAGGTCGGGCTGCATCAGCTCGGCGCCCAGGCGGCGCACCGGCACCGGCATGGCCAGACGCTGCACGTACTGCTCGAACTCGCCGGGCACGTAGGGCACGGCCTCGGGCAGCCAGGGCTGGCCATTGGCCGACAAGCCGGGCCGCTGATTGGGCGAGGCCTGCAGGGTGCGCAGACCGCCCGGGCGGCCTTGCAGGCGGGGGTCCAGCGCCTGCTGGGGCACCTGTGGCGACTGCGTCGCCGGCATGCCCATGCTGCCGCCCTGTGTGCCGTAGGTGCTGCTGCCGACACCGGTGCCGCCGTAACTGCTGCCCAGGCCCGAGCCGGTGCTCCCGGTATTGCCGTTGTTGCCCAGCACCGGCCCGACGTAGCCACCGGTGACGTTGGGCAATCCAAGGCTGTTGCTCAGCGAGCTGCCGCTTTGCGCCTGCAGCGCTGGCGCGGCCAGCCCCAGCAGGGTCGCAATAACCAGCGGCAGGCTGCGCTGGACGACGGGGACGAGGGAGAAGGGCAGGCGCATCGTTGACAGGAATATGTTCACGACCGGGACCGCGTCGCCGGATCAAGCCCGCCATTGTAGGGGCCGACCCTGGACGTGACGGTAAGATGTCGGGATGGAGATCTTGTTGACATCCTTCACGGCGGCTTGGGTCCTGACCCTGATCGCGGTGAGATCGTCACGGCACTTCGCGCACCTGTCGCACGACAACGACCTGTCGGGTCCGCAGAAGATCCATGCCACGCCGGTGCCGCGCATTGGCGGGATGGGCATCTTTGGTGGCGTTCTGGCCGGCGTGATCCTGATCGATGCGCGCGAGGGCCCCGGCCTGTCCTTCGGTACCTTGCTGATGCTGGCGGCGGTGCCGGCTTTCGCCGCCGGATTCATCGAAGACCTGCTGAAATCGGTCAGCCCGGCGCGCCGCCTGCTGGCCACTGCCGCCTCGGCGGCGCTGGCAGCCTGGCTGGTGGACGCGCTGGTGCGCCGCACCGATATCCCGGGCCTGGACTGGGTGGCCGCCTCCACGGTCGGTGCCCTGGTGCTGACCATCCCGGCGGTGGCTGGCATCGCCAATGCGGTCAACATCATTGACGGATTCAATGGCCTGGCGTCGATGTGCTCGATGCTGATGCTGGCCGCCATCGCCTACGTGGCCTTCCAGGTGGGCGACAGCGCACTGGTCACGCTGGCGCTGGCGGGCATCGGTGCCATCATGGGCTTCTTCCTCTGGAACTACCCGGCCGGGCAGATCTTCCTGGGCGATGGTGGCGCCTACTTCCTGGGCTTCCTGGTGGCTGAGCTGGGGGTGCTGCTGATCGCCCGCAACCCCCAGGTCTCGCCCTTGTTCCCGCTGGTGGTGTGCGTGTACCCGGTATTCGAGACGCTGTTCTCGATCTACCGCCGGGTCGTGGTGCGCGGCCACCACGCCAGCCATCCGGATGGCGTTCACTTGCATTCGCTGGTCTTCAAGCGCCTGATGCGATGGGCGGTGGGCAGCGAGGACCCGCGTCAGCGCACGCGGCGCAACTCGCTGACCTCGCCCTACCTGTGGGTGCTGTGCTCGCTGCCGCTGGCGCCAGCGATGCTGAGCTGGCACAGCTCGGCCATCCAGGCGGCTCTGCTCGTCACCTTTGCGCTGATCTACGTGACGCTGTACTCCCGCATCGTCAGCTTCCGCACGCCGCGCTGGCTGATCTTCCGCCGCTGATGGGCGGCCGGGTCGCTCTGGCCCGGGCCGCCACGCGGCGAGATAATTCTTTTTCCAGCCTCGCAGGACACCATGCTCAGCAATCAGGCCATTCTCGTGACCGGCGGCACCGGATCCTTCGGCAACACCTTCGTGCCGATGACCCTGGCCCGGTACAACCCGAAGAAGATCATCATCTACTCACGCGACGAGATGAAGCAGTGGGAGATGGCCAAGAAGTTCCAGGGCGACCCGCGGGTGCGCTTCTTCATCGGCGACGTGCGTGACCGCGAGCGCCTGTACCGCGCGCTCGACGGCGTCGATCTGGTGGTGCACGCCGCGGCTACCAAGATCGTCCCCACCGCCGAATACAACCCCTTCGAGTGCGTCAAGACCAATGTGCTGGGCGCGATGCACCTGATCGACGCCTGCATCGACCGCGGCGTGCGCCGCGTGGTGGCCCTGTCCACCGACAAGGCTTCCAGTCCGGTCAATCTGTACGGTGCCACCAAGCTGGCCTCGGACAAGCTGTTTGTCGCTGGCAACTCGTATGCCGGCGGCCATGACACCCGCTTTGCGGTGGTGCGCTATGGCAATGTGATGGGCTCGCGCGGCTCGGTCATCCCGTTCTTCCTGTCGATCCGCGACCAGGGCGTGCTGCCGATCACCGATGCCCGCATGACCCGTTTCATGATCTCGCTGGAGCAGGGCGTGGAGCTGGTCTGGCACGCCTTCGAGGACATGGTGGGCGGCGAGATCTACGTCAAGAAGATCCCGTCGATGAAGGTCACCGACCTGGCCACCGCCGTCGCTCCCGAGGCCACGCAGAAGATCGTCGGCATCCGCCCCGGCGAGAAGCTGCACGAGCAGATGATCAGCCCCGAGGACTCGTTCTACACCTACGAGTACCCGGAGCATTTCAAGATCCTGCCGGCCATCCACAACTGGGACACCACCAGCGAGCGCATCAAGGACGGCGTCAAGGTTCCTGAAGGCTTCGAGTACGCCAGCGACAACAACGGCGAATGGATGAGCATCGAGCAGCTGCGCGAGTGGGTGGCCGTCAACGCCCACAAGATCGGCAACATCTGATGATTCCCTACGGTCGCCAGAACATCACGGACGCTGACGTTGCCGCGGTCGTCCAGGCGCTGCGCTCGGACTGGATCACGCAAGGCCCGGCGATCCCGCGCTTTGAGCAGGCGCTGGCCGCCCGGGTGGGCGCACGCCATGGTGTGGCGGTGTGCAATGCCACGGCCGCGCTGCACCTGGCCTGCATGGCGCTGGGTCTGGGGCCGGGTGACCGGCTGTGGACCAGCCCGATCACCTTCGTGGCGTCGGCCAACTGCGGCCTGTACTGCGGCGCCACGGTCGATTTCGTCGACATCGATCCGCGCAGCTACAACATGAGCGTCGTGGCCCTGGAGGCCAAGCTG
Source organism: Ideonella aquatica (assembly GCF_018069755.1). Lineage (GTDB taxonomy): Bacteria > Pseudomonadota > Gammaproteobacteria > Burkholderiales > Burkholderiaceae_C > Ideonella > Ideonella aquatica. The sequence continues at coordinate 214,456 of NZ_JAGQDE010000003.1, forward strand.
CAATCCGCCCAGGCCGCCGGTACGCTGCCCAAGGTGGTGGTGCCGGTGCACCTGGCCGGCCAGAGCTGCGACATGGTCGCCATCCACGCGCTGGGCCAGCGCTACGGCTTTCGCATCATCGAAGATGCCTCGCACGCCGTGGGCGGCAGCTACCTCGGTCAGCCGGTGGGCAACGGCCGCTACAGCGACATCACCGTCTTCAGCTTCCACCCGGTGAAGATCATCACCACCGCCGAAGGCGGCATGGCGATGACCAATGACCCGGTACTGGCTCAGGCCATGGAGCGCCTGCGCAGCCATGGCATCACCCGCGATGCCGCGCTGATGGAGGGCGAACCCGACGGTCCCTGGGACTACCAGCAGATCGACCTGGGCTACAACTACCGCCTGACCGACCTGCAGGCGGCGCTGGGTCATTCCCAGCTGAGCCAGCTGGAGGGTTCGGTGGCGCGCCGCCATGCGATCGCGCAGCGCTACGACACCGAGCTGGCCGGCCTGCCGCTGATCACGCCCTGGCAGTCGCCCGATGCCCATTCGGCGCTGCACCTGTACCCGATCCAGGTCGATCCGGCGCGCACCGCTGTCAGCCGCCGCGCCCTGTTTGACGGCCTGCGCGCTGCGGGCATCGGCGTCAATGTGCACTACATCCCGGTGCACACCCAGCCGCACTACCGCCGCCTGGGCTTTGCGCGCGGTGACTTCCCGGTGGCCGAGGCCTACTACGCCCACGCGCTGTCGCTGCCGATGTTCCCCACGCTCACCGAGGCCGAGCAGGGCACGGTCATCGCCGCGCTGCGCCGCCTGCTGGGCTGATGGACGCGCGTGGCCGCCGTCTGCTGGTCCGGGCCGATGCCTCGACCACGCTGGGTGCCGGCCATGTGATGCGCACGCTGACGCTGGCCGAGGCCTGGCGCGACCGCGGCGGCGAGGCGCTTTTCGTCTGCCGTGAAGCGCCCGGCAACCTGGGGGAGCTGGTCCAGGCGCGGGGCCACGGCCTGCGCCTGCTGCCGCCCGAGGCGGTCGCACCCGCGCAGGATGCGCTGCAGACCTTGCAGGCCAGCGCCGACTGGCGTGGTGCGGCGCCGCTGGACTGGGCGCTGGTGGACCACTACAGCCTGGCAGCCGACTGGGAGCGCCCCTGGCGCGGGCCGGCCGCGCGGGTGGCGGCGATCGATGACCTGGCCGACCGGGCGCACGACGTGGACCTGCTGCTGGACCAGAACCTGGGTCGGCAGGCCACCGATTACGACGCGCTGGTGCCTGCCACGGCGCGCCGCCTGATCGGGCCAACCCATGCGCTGCTGCGGCCCGAGTTCGCAGAGCGGCGGACAGCCAGCCTGGCGCGCAGGGCGAACGGCGAGCTGCGCCACCTGGTGATCAGCATGGGCGGCTCCGACCCGGGCGGGGCCACCGCACGCTGCCTGGCCGCACTGGCGCCGGCACCGGCGTTGCCGCTGGCGCGCGTCACCGTGGTGCTGGGACCGCAGGCCCAGACCCTGGCGCAGGTGCGCCGGGCACTGGCCGCGTTGCCGCTGCCCACCGAGCTGCGCCTGAACGAACCCGACATGGCCAGCCTGCTGGCCAGCGCCGACCTGGCGCTGGGCGCAGCCGGCGGCAGCGCCTGGGAGCGCTGCTGCCTGGGTCTGCCCACGCTGCTGCTGGTGCTGGCCGACAACCAGGTGCCGGGCGCCCGGGCCCTGGCGGCCCAGGGCGCGGCACTGTCGCTGGGCGGGCCTGAAGAGCTGCCGCAGACGCTGGTGCCGGCGCTGCAGGCGCTGTCCGAGCCGGCGCGCCTGCAGCCCCTGTCGCGGGCGGCGGCGGCGCTGTGCGATGGCCTGGGGGCCGCGCGCGTGGTGGAGGCCCTGCTGGACGAGGGGCCTGGGCGATGAGCACTGACCGCTTGCGGCCGCTGCGGGCCGAGGACCTGCCGCTGGTGCGCGCCTGGCGCAACCACCCCGCGGTGCGCCAGCACATGTTCACCACCCACGAGATCACGGCCGAGGAGCACGCCCAGTGGTTCCAGCGTCAGCAGGCCGATGCCACCCGGCGCCTGTACCTGTTTGAGCGCGACGGCCGGCCGCAGGGCTTCATGCACCTCAGTGGCGTGCAGCTCGGCGGCGTGTGCGAGTGGGGCTTCTATGCGGCGCCCGACGCGCCGCGCGGCACCGGCCGGGCCATGGGGGCGGCCACGCTGGCCGAGCTGTTCACGGTGGAGCAGGTGCACAAGATCTGCGGCCAGGTGCTGCAGGGCAATGCCGCGTCGATGCGCTTTCATGAGACGCTGGGCTTCCGGCCCGAGGGCGTCTTGCACCAGCAGCACTGCAGCACCGATGGCCGGCACCTGGACGTTCACTGCTACGGCCTGCTGGCGGCCGACTGGCGCGCCAGCCAGACCGGCTGATCAGGGCAGCTCGGCCAGCATCCGCTCCACCCCGGTCTGCCAATGCGGCAGCACCAGGCCGAAGGCCGCTTGCAGCCGGCGCGTGTCCAGCCGCGAGTTCAGTGGCCGCTGCGCCGGCGTGGGGTACTGGCTGGTGGGGATGGGGCGGATCGCCTCGGGCGCCACCTTGATCGGCCGGCCCTGGGCGCGGGCCCACTCGATCACATGGCGCGCGTAGCCATGCCAGCTGACCTCGCCGCCGGCCACGCAGTGGTACAGACCGGCCAGCTCGGGGCGCTGCTGCAGTGTGCGCAGTGCCTGCGCGCTGACATCGGCCAGCAGCTCGGCGCCGGTGGGGGCGCCGATCTGGTCGTCGATCACGTTCAGCGCCTCGCGCTCGGCCGCCAGGCGCAGCATGGTCTTGGCGAAGTTGCCCCCGCGTGCCGCATAGACCCAGCTGGTGCGCAGGATCAGGTGGCGGCAGCCGCTGGCCTGGATCTGCTGTTCGCCGCCCAGCTTGCTGCGGCCGTAGACGCTCAAGGGGGCGGTGGCGGCGTCCTCATCGCGCGGCGCGTGGCCGCTGCCGTCAAAGACGTAGTCGGTGCTGTAGTGCAGCAGCGTGGCGCCCAGCGCGGCGGCTTCACGGGCCAGCACGCCGGGGGCGTCGGCGTTGATCGCCTGGGCCAGCGCGGGCTCGCTCTCGGCCTTGTCCACTGCGGTGTGGGCGGCGGCATTGACGATGACATCAGGCCGCACCGCACGCACCGTGGCGGCCAGCGCCTCGGGCTGGCCGAGGTCGGCGTGCAGCTCACGGCTGTGGCGGTCCAGGCCAATGACTTCGCCCAGCGGCGCCAGTGCGCGCTGCAGCTCCCAGCCGACCTGGCCGCCTTGTCCGAGCAGCAGGATCTTCATCGCGCGCTGTAGTTGGTGCCGATCCAGTCCTTGTAGGCACCGCTCTGCACATCGGCCACCCAGGCCGCGTTGTCCAGGTACCACTGCACCGTCTTGCGGATGCCGGTGGCAAAGGTCTCGGCCGGGCGCCAGCCCAGCTCGCGCTCGATCTTGCGCGCGTCGATCGCGTAGCGGCGGTCGTGGCCGGGGCGGTCGGTGACGTAGGTGATCAGCCGGGCGTAGGGGCCGGCGGGGTCAGGGCGCAGCTCGTCGAGCAGCGCGCACACCGTCTTGACGATGTCGATGTTGGCCATCTCGTTCCAGCCGCCGATGTTGTAGGTCTCGCCCACGCGGCCGCCGGCCAGCACCGCGCGGATGCCGCTGCAGTGGTCCTTCACGTACAGCCAGTCGCGGATCTGCTGGCCGTCGCCATACACCGGCAGCGGCTTGCCGGCCAGGGCGTTGACGATCATCAGCGGGATCAGCTTCTCGGGGAAGTGCAGCGGCCCGTAGTTGTTCGAGCAGTTGGTGGTCAGCACCGGCAGGCCGTAGGTGTGGTGCCAGGCGCGCACCAGGTGGTCGCTGGCGGCCTTGCTGGCGCTGTAGGGGCTGTTGGGCTCGTAGGCGTTCGTCTCGGCAAAGGGCGGGTCGGTGGGCTTGAGCGAGCCGTAGACCTCGTCGGTGCTGACGTGGTGGAAGCGGAAGGCGGCCTTGTCGGCACCGTCCAGCGTGTTCCAGAAGCCGCGCGCGGCCTCGAGCAGCGTGAAGGTGCCTTCGACATTGGTCTTCATGAAGGCGCCCGGGCCATGGATGCTGCGGTCCACATGGCTCTCGGCGGCGAAGTGGACGATGGCGCGCGGGCGGTGGGTGGCCAGCAACTGATCGACCAGCGCGCGCTCGCCGATGTCGCCATGCACGAAGACATGCCGCGCATCGCCGTCCAGCGAGGCCAGGTTGGCGCGGTTGCCGGCGTAGGTGAGGGCGTCGAGGTTGATGACGGGCTCGTCGCTCTGCGCGAGCCAGTCGAGGACGAAATTGCTGCCGATGAAGCCGGCGCCGCCAGTGACAAGAATCATGAGCGTTTCAAGGAATCAATACACGCGTTCGCGCAGGATCTGCTGCAGGTACTGGCCGTAGCCACTCTTGGCCAGCGGGGCGGCCAGGGCTTCCAACTGGGCGTCACTGATCCAGCCCTGGCGCCAGCAGATTTCCTCGGGGCAGCAGACCTTCAGGCCCTGGCGCTTTTCCAGCGTCTGCACAAAGGCGCTGGCCTCCAGCAGGCTGTCGTGGGTGCCGGTGTCCAGCCAGGCGTCGCCGCGGCCGAAGCGCTGCACATCCAGCTCGCCGGCCTCCAGGTACAGGCGGTTGAGGTCGGTGATCTCCAGTTCACCCCGCGGGCTGGGCCGCAGCGACTTGGCGCGCGCCACCACCTGGCGGTCGTAGAAATACAGCCCGGTGACGGCGAAGCGGCTGCGCGGCTGCTTCGGTTTTTCCTCCAGGCTGACGGCCCGGCCCTCGCGATCGAACTCGACCACGCCGTAGCGCTCGGGGTCGGTCACCGGATAGGCGAACACGGTGGCACCCTCTTCGCGCGCCGAGGCCAGCTCCATGCGGCGACCCAGGTCATGGCCGAAGAAGATGTTGTCGCCCAGCACCAGCGCGCTGGGTGAGTCGCCCAGGAAGGACTCGCCGATCAGGAAGGCCTGGGCCAGGCCGTCCGGGCTGGGCTGCACGGCGTACTGCAGCGACAGGCCCCACTGGCTGCCGTCGCCCAGCAACTGCTGGAAGCGCGGCGTGTCCTGCGGCGTGCTGATCAGCAGGATCTCGCGGATGCCGGCCAGCAGCAGCGCGCTGAGCGGGTAATAGACCATCGGCTTGTCGTACACCGGGATCAGCTGCTTGCTGATCGCCAGCGTGGCCGGGTGCAGGCGGGTGCCGGAGCCGCCGGCCAGGATGATGCCCTTGCGGGGGGAAGACACGGTGATGACTCCCGTCGGATGCGTTGGAAAAAGGCGCCCGCAGGGGGCAGCCCGTCAGTGTAAACAGGCAAAAGCCGGCCAAGCGGCGATAATTGGGGGACATGAACCCCGAATCTCAGGCCAGCGTGGCCAGCCCAGCGCCGGAGGCCGAATCCGCGCCCCCCGCCCGTTTCGACACCCTGCCGCTGGACGCCAAGTTGTTGCGCGCCGTCGACGACCAGGGCTACGCGACGATGACGCCGATCCAGGCCAAGGCCATCCCCATCGTCCTGGCCGGCCGCGACGTGATGGGCGCCGCCCAGACCGGCACCGGCAAGACCGCGGCCTTCTCGATCCCGCTGCTGCAAAAGATGATGCGGCACGAGAACAGCAGCGCCTCGCCCGCCCGCCACCCGGTGCGCGCGCTGGTGCTGGCGCCCACCCGCGAGCTGGCCGACCAGGTGGCCAACAACGTCAAGGCCTACTGCAAGCACACCGGGCTGCGCGCCGCGGTGGTCTTCGGCGGCGTGGACATGAAGCCGCAGACGGCCGAGTTGAAGCGCGGTGTCGAGATCCTGATCGCCACCCCCGGCCGGCTGCTCGACCACATCGAGGCCAAGAACTGTGTGCTCAACCAGGTCGAGTACGTGGTGCTCGACGAGGCTGACCGCATGCTGGACATCGGCTTCCTGCCCGATCTGCAGCGCATCCTCAGCTATCTTCCCAAGGGCAACCGCCAGACCCTGCTGTTCTCGGCCACCTTCAGCCCCGAGATCAAGAAGCTGGCCAACAGCTACCTGCACGACCCGGTGCTGGTCGAGGTGGCGCGGCCCAATGCCACCGCCTCCACTGTGGAGCAGCGCTTCTACAGCGTCTCGGATGACGACAAGCGCGCGGTGGTGCGCCAGCAACTGCGCCAGCGCGAGCTGAAGCAGGCCATCGTGTTCGTCAATTCCAAGCTGGGCGCGGCCCGCCTGGCCCGCTCCTTTGAGCGCGACGGCCTGCGCACCGCCGCGCTGCACGGCGACAAGAGCCAGGACGAGCGCCTGAAGTCGCTGGCGGCGTTCAAGGCCGGCGAGGTCGACCTGCTGGTGGCCACCGACGTGGCCGCCCGTGGCCTGGACATTGCCGACCTGCCGGCGGTCTTCAACTTCGACGTGCCCTTCAACGCCGAGGACTACGTGCACCGCATCGGCCGCACCGGCCGCGCCGGCGCCTCGGGCGTGGCGATCACGCTGGTCACGCGCGATGACAGCCGCCTGGTGGCCGACATCGAGAAGCTGATCAAAAAGAAAATCGACCTGGAAGCCATCGAGCTGGACGACGATCGCCCGCGCCGCCCGCCGCGCCGCCGCGATGACGACGAATCCCCGGCCGAGCGCCGCAGCGCCGAGCCGGCGCCGCGCCGCGCTGTGCCCAGCGCCTCGCGCGATCCGTTCTTCGACAAGCCCTACGAGTCCGCTGAGCGCGCCGAGCCGGCCGCTTGGGAGAAGGACAAGACCACCGCGCCGGCGCCAACCGCCGCCGCTGCCCGCGTGTCGCCGAACATCCGGCCCAAGCGCAAGGTGGCCTCGCTGCTGGGCGGCGGCAAAGCCTGATTGCCGTGCCGCGCACCGGCACCTGGCGCGCGCTCTTTGTCGGCGCGCTGCTGGTCATCCTGTGGCTGGCGGTGCGTCCCAATGCGGGCGCGGAAGATTGGTTTGACCAGGCCGACAAACTGCGCCACGCGGCGGCCTTTGCCCTGCTGTGGCTGGTGGGCTGGCGTGCCGGCGCCCGAGGCTGGATGCTGGCCGCCGGCCTGCTGGTCTTCGGCGGGTTGATCGAGGGCCTGCAATCGCTGACCCCGGATCGCGAGCCCTCGTGGGGCGATGTTGTGGCCGATGCGGTGGGTGTGGCGCTGGGGGCCCTGGCCACGCGCCGCCGCTGATCAGGCCAGCCAGAGGAACACGGCCGGCAGCGTGTCGGGCAGCACCGGCGGTTGGCGCCGCCAATCGGCCACGGTGCGGGTGGCGCAGAACCCGCCGGGCGACGTGAGTCCGCAGGCCAGCGACAGCCGCGTGGCGGGTTGCAGCGCGGCCAGCAGCGCATCGGCCAGCGCCTGGTTGCGGTAAGGCGTCTCGATCACCAACTGGGTCTGGCCCTCCTGGCGCGAGCGCTGCTCCAGTGTCTTGACGCGGCGTGCGCGCTCGCCGCTGTCTTGCGGCAGATAGCCCTCGAAGGCGAAGCGCTGGCCGTTCAGGCCGCTGGCGGCCAGCGCCAGCGTCAGCGACGAGGCCCCCGCCAGTACCTCCACCACCACACCGTGCGCATGCGCCGCAGCCACCAGCCGCGCGCCGGGGTCGGCCACGGCCGGCAGCCCGGCGTCCGACAGCAGACCCAGCGTCTGGCCGGCCAGCGCGGGCGCCAGCAGGGATGCCCAGGCCTTCGGGTCGGTGTCGTCGGCGGGGGCGCCTTTGCGCGGACGAGGCAGTTCCACCAGTTGCAAGGCCTGCAGGGGCCGCGCCAGCGGCACGACTTCGCCGACGCGCTTGAGAAAGGCGCGTGCCGCCTTGGCGTTTTCCACCACCCAGTGCTCGATGCCGGCCGCGCGGGCGATCGCGCCGTGGCTGAGCACCTCGGTGATCGGCGTGGGCGCAGCCTGCAGGTCCAGCGTGCTGGGCACCAGCACCAGGCGGCCGTCCGACCTGCTCATCGGGCCTGGCGCACCGGATCCAGCCCGGCGGCGCGCAGCAGGGCGCTGGTGCGGATCAGCGGCAGGCCGACCAAGGCGGTGGGGTCATCGGACTCGATCGCCGACAGCAGCGCAATGCCCAAGGTTTCGCACTTGGCGCTGCCGGCGCAGTCATAGGGCTGCTCCAGCCGCAGGTAGCGCTCGATCTCGTCGTCATCCAGGGCTCGAAAACGCACCGTCACCGGCACCCGCTCGACCTGCTCGAAACCGGTGTCGGGGCGCACCACGGCCACGGCCGTCTGGAACACCACCGCGCGGCCGCTCATGCGGCGCAGCTGGGCCACAGCGCGTTCGTGGCTGCCGGGCTTGCCGATCGCCTCGCCATCCACATCGGCCACCTGGTCGGAGCCGATCACCAGCGCACCGGGGTGGCGCGCCGCCACCTCGCGCGCCTTGGCCAGCGCCAGCCGGGTGGCCAGAGCGGCGGGGGCCTCGCCGGGCAGCGGCGTTTCATCGACGCGCGGCGCATCGGCCGTGAAGGGCAGGCGCAGGCGCTCGAGCAGCTCGCGCCGGTAGCGCGAGGTCGAGCCCAGGATCAGCGGGGGCAGGGCGGTCATGGCGGAATTCTCCCATCGGCCTCGTACACTGAGCGCATGAAACCGAAGTCGAGGCCGCACGATCCCCTGAAGCTGGACATGGCCGCCTTTGCCGCCGAGCACGGCGAGCTGGCCGGCGACTGGCCGCTGGCCTCGCTGCCGCGGCTGGCCGAGTCGGCGGTGCCCGAGGCCTCGGCCGGCGCACTGGTGCACTGGCAGGCCCGCGGCGAGCTGCGCCCGCTGCCCGGCGGCACCGCCGAGGTCTGGCTGCAGCTCAAGGCTGATGTGCGCCTGGCGCTGTGCTGCCAGCGCTGCCTGGCGCCGGTGGACGAGACCGTGGCGCTGGACCGCGCACTGCGCTTTGTCGCCGACGAGCAGCAGGCAGCGGCGCTGGACGCCGAGCTGGAAGACGACGTGCTGTCGCTGGAGCGCGCGCTGGACCTGCGCGAGCTGGTGGAGGACGAACTGCTGCTGGCGTTGCCACTGGTGCCCCGTCATGCCGAATGCCCACAGCCGCTGCCCTTGCCGCCTGCCCATGACGACGAGCCCGAGGACGAGCGCCCCAACCCGTTCGCCGTGCTGGCGGCCCTGAAAGGGCAGGGTGGGCGCGGCGCTGGCGAGTGAACGCCCTGCGTGCTATACTTTCGGGCTTTCCCGACTCAGGGGTGTCGCTGCTGCGGCGTCTCGCGGGCCCGGAAGACCACCCTTTTTCCAACATTCACGGCGGCCGGCCGGGGCAACCCGGTGTCTTGAGCCGCACGCGCGGGTCCTGCCAGTGCGTCGCATCGCGGCGCCGGTGGTTCCAGGCGCCCCCAGGAGATTTCCATGGCCGTCCAGCAGAACAAGAAGTCGCCCTCCAAGCGCGGCATGCACCGCTCGCACAACGCGCTGACCAACCCGGGCACCGCGATCGAGCCGACCACCGGTGAAGTGCACCTGCGCCATCACATCAGCCCGACCGGCTTCTACCGCGGTCGCAAGGTCCTGAAGGGCAAGGCCGAGGCCTGATCCTGAGTATGCTGCCGGGTCGGCATCCCATGCCGAGCCTTGCTGCCCTGAACCCGGGCCGGCTGGCGCGTTCGATGCCCCGGTCCTGCCCTCATCGCCTGCTGAACCTCGCCTGTGCCGCCACGGCCCAGGCGCGTTCGTGCGTGCATTGACGGCTTTGCGCTGCCCGTGACCCATCGCCTGAACTTCCAGCCGCTCGAGCGCGTGCGCCTCGCCGTCGACTGCATGGGCGGCGACCATGGCCCGTCGGTCACGCTGCCGGCCTGCCGCGCCTTCCTCGACAGCCACCCCCAGGCCGAGCTGCTGCTCGTTGGCCAGGCAGATGCCCTGCGCGAGGCGGCCGGCTGGAGCCGCTGCACCCTGGTCGAGGCCACTGAAGTGGTGGCCATGGACGACCCGGTGGAAGTGGCTCTGCGCCGCAAGCGCGACTCGTCGATGCGCGTGGCCATCTCCCAGCTCAAGCCGGATGACTCCGGCGCCATGCGCGCCGACGCCTGCGTGTCGGCCGGCAATACCGGCGCACTGATGGCGCTGGCGCGCTACCTGCTCAAGACCCTGGACGGCATCGACCGCCCGGCCATCGCCTCGGTGCTGCCCAACGAAAAGGGCGCCTACACCACGATGCTGGACCTGGGCGCCAACGTCGATTGCACGCCCGAGCACCTGCTGCAGTTCGCCGTCATGGGCAGCGCCCTGGTGGCCGCGATCGACGGCAAGCCCGATCCCACCGTGGGCCTGCTCAACATCGGCGCCGAGGTCATCAAGGGCTCCGACGTGATCAAGCGTGCCGGCGAGCTGCTGCGCGCTGCCGGGGCCGACGGCCACATCCACTACATCGGCAACGTCGAAGGCAACGACATCTTCACCGGCACGGTGGACCTGGTGGTCTGCGACGGCTTTGTGGGCAATGTGGCGCTGAAGACCTCGGAAGGCCTGGCCCATGCGCTGGCCCAGTTCATCAAGGAAGAGTTCACCCGCACCTGGTGGACCAAGCTGATCGCGCTGGCGGCGCTGCCGGTGCTGGGCCGCTTCAAGAAGCGCGTCGATCCGCGCGGGTACAACGGCGCCGCGCTGCTGGGCCTGCGGGGCCTGGTCTTCAAGAGCCACGGCTCGGCCGATGCGATGGCCTTCGGCAATGCGCTGGCCCGCGCTTATGATGCGGCTCGCAACCGACTGCTCGACCAGGTGCATGACCGCATCGTCGAGACCCTCGAGGCGATGCCGGCCACACCGGCCGACGCCGCTGCCTGACTTCCCCCTCTGACATCACCGCGTGGACACGCAACGCTACGCCCGCATCACCGGCACCGGCAGCTGCCTGCCGACCCGCCGCGTCACCAACGCCGAGCTGGCCGCCGAGCTGGCCCAGCGCGGTCTGGAAACCTCCGACGACTGGATTGTCGAGCGCACCGGCATCCGCGCGCGCCACTTCGCCGCCGCTGACCAGTCGTCCAGCGACCTGGGCGTGAGCGCCGCGCGCCACGCGCTGGAGGCTGCCGGCCGGCTGCCGGAGGACGTGGACCTGATCATCGTCGCCACGTCCACGCCGGACATGGTGTTTCCGTCCACCGCCACCATCGTTCAGCACAAGCTGGGCATCGCCGGCTGCCCGGCCTTCGACGTGCAGGCGGTGTGCTCGGGCTTCGTCTATGCGCTGACCGTGGCCGACGCGATGATCCGCACCGGCGCCGCCAACTGCGCTCTGGTGATTGGTGCCGAGGTGTTCTCGCGCATCCTCGATTTCAACGACCGCACCACCTGCGTGCTGTTCGGCGACGGCGCCGGCGCGGTGGTGCTGGAGTCGTCCAGCGAGACCGGCCTGTTGGCCTGCAAGCTGCACGCCGACGGCAAGCACCGCGAGATTCTGCAGGTGCCCGGCACCGTCAGCGGCGGCCAGGTGCTGGGCGATCCGCTGCTGAAGATGGACGGCCAGGCGGTGTTCAAGCTGGCCGTGGGCGTGCTGGACGAAGTCGCCCGCGAGGCCCTGGAGGCCGCCGGCCGCACGCCCGCCGACATCGACTGGCTGGTGCCCCACCAGGCCAACATCCGCATCATGCAGGGCACCGCCCGCAAGCTGAAGCTGCCTACCGAGCGCGTGGTGGTGACCGTGCACGAGCACGGCAACACCTCGGCCGCGTCGATCCCGCTGGCGCTGGACCACGGCGTGCGCAGCGGCCAGGTCAAGAAGGGCCAGACCGTGCTGCTCGAAGGCGTGGGTGGCGGCTTCACCTGGGGTGCCGTGCTGCTCGAACTCTGAGCCCGGCCCGCGCCCCCTCCCAGAACATCAGAGACAAGTCATGAGCACCGCATTCGCATTCGTCTTTCCCGGTCAGGGCTCGCAGTCCGTGGGCATGCTCGACGCCTGGGGCGACCACCCCGCCGTGACCGCCACGCTGGCCGAGGCCTCGGCCGCGCTGAACGAGGACATCGGCGCCCTGATCAAGACGGGCCCGAAGGAGCAGCTGGACCTGACCGCCAACACCCAGCCGGTGATGTTGACCGCCGGCATCGCCTGCTACCGCGCCTGGCTGGCTGAGACCGGCCTGCAACCGGCGGCGGTGGCGGGCCATTCGCTGGGCGAGTACAGCGCGCTGGTGGCCGCGGGGGTGCTGACGCTGTCTGACGCGCTGCCGCTGGTGCGCCTGCGCGCCCAGGCCATGCAGGAGGCCGTGCCGGTGGGCGTGGGCGCGATGGCGGCGATCCTGGGCCTGGAGGCCCAGGCGGTGCGCGAGGGCTGCGCCGAGGCCGCCGCCGCCAGCGGCGAGGTGGTCGAGGCCGCCAACTTCAACGACCCCAAGCAGACCGTGATTGCCGGCACCAAGGCCGGTGTCGACAAGGCCTGCGAGGTGCTCAAGGCCAAGGGCGCCAAGCGCGCGCTGCCGCTGGCGGTGTCGGCGCCTTTCCACTCCAGCCTGATGAAGCCGGCCGCCGAGCGCCTGAAGGCCCACCTGGCCGCGGTCACGCTGGCCGCGCCGCAGATTCCGGTGGTCAACAACATCGATGTCGCCGTGGTGTCGGATGCCGACGCCATCCGCGACGCGCTGTACCGCCAGGCCTTCGGCCCGGTGCGCTGGGTCGAGGTGGTGCAGGCGCTGCGCGCGCGCGGCGTGGGCGCCATCCTTGAGTGCGGCCCGGGCAAGGTGCTGGCCGGCATGGTCAAGCGCATCGATGCCGAGGCCGCCAGTGCCACCGTCCTCGATCCGGCCTCGCTGGCCGAGGCCCGCGCGCTGCTGGGCTGAACTGCAGGAGCTTTCCCGAACATGAGCGACACCACTTCGCGCCAGGTGGCCCTGGTCACCGGCGCCTCGCGCGGCATCGGCCGCTCGATCGCCGCCACGCTGGCCGCCAAGGGCTTCATCGTCGTTGGCACCGCCACCAGTGAGGCTGGCGCCGCCGGCATCACCGAGGCGCTGGCCGCCCAGGGCGGCCGCGGCGTCAAGCTGGACGTCAACGATGCCGCCGCCTCCGAGGCCCTGGTCGACGCCCTGGTCAAGGAGCACGGCGCGCTGCAGGTCCTGGTCAACAACGCCGGCATCACCCGCGACACGCTGGCGATGCGCATGAAGGATGACGACTGGGACGCTGTCCTGGACACCAACCTGAAGGCGGTGTTCCGGCTCGCCCGCGCCGTGGTGCGCCCGATGATGAAACAGCGCTATGGCCGCATCATCAACATCACCTCGGTGGTGGGCGCCTCCGGCAACCCGGGCCAGGCCAATTACGCCGCCGCCAAGGCCGGCGTGGCCGGCATGACGCGCGCGCTGGCGCGCGAACTGGGCAGCCGTGGCATCACCGTCAACTGCGTCGCGCCGGGCTTCATCGCCACCGACATGACTGGTGAACTGCCCGAGGCCCAGAAGGCCGCGCTGCTGGCACAGATCCCGCTACAACGCCTGGGCCAGCCCGAAGAAATTGCCCATGCCGTGGCCTTCCTGGCCTCGCCCGAGGCCGGCTATATCACCGGCACTGAAATGCACGTCAACGGCGGCATGTTCATGGGCTGAAACCCGCAGGCGGGTCCCACCCTCTCCCCGGGTAGAATCCGGGCCGTTTTGCACCAACCTCCTGGAGGAGTCATGAGCGATATCGAAGCACGCGTCAAGAAGATCATTGCCGAACAACTGGGCGTTCCCGAAACCGATGTCAGCAACGAGAAGGCCTTCGTCGCCGATCTCGGCGCCGACTCGCTGGACACCGTCGAGCTGGTGATGGCCCTCGAAGACGAGTTCGGCATCGAGATCCCGGACGAAGAAGCCGAGAAGATCACCACCGTGCAGCTGGCGATCGACTACGCCAAGAACCACGCCAAGGCCTGAGCGGCCTGCGTCGCTCGGGCGCGCCCTGACCCGAGCGCCCGAACTGACTACGAAGTGAAGAACGCATGACTCGTCGTCGCGTCGTCGTGACCGGTCTTGGGCTGATCAGCCCGATCGGTAACACCGTCACCGAAGGCTGGGCGAACCTGATCGCCGGCCGCCCGGGCATCGCCCCCATCACCAAGTTCGACGCCTCTGGCATCACCTGCCAGTTCGCGGGCGAGGTCAAGGGCTTCAAGGTCGAGGACTACATCCCCGGCAAGGAAGCCAAGGCGATGGACAGCTTCATCCACTACGGCATGGCCGCCGCGATCCAGGCCGTGCAGGATGCCGGCCTGCCCACCAACGACGCCCTCACCGAGGAGACGGCCGAGCGCATCGGCTGCATGATCGGTTCGGGCATCGGCGGCCTGCCGGAGATTGAAGCCACCACCCGCACGGTGGTCGAGCGCGGCCCGCGCCGCATCTCGCCGTTTTTCGTGCCCGCCTCGATCATCAACATGATCAGCGGCCATGTCTCGATCCGCTTCGGTTTCACCGGCCCCAACCTGGCCGTGGTCACCGCCTGCACCACCGGCCTGCACTGCATTGGTGAGGCCGGCCGCATGATCGAATACGGCGACGCCGACGTGATGGTGGCCGGTGGCTCCGAGGCGACGGTGTCGATGCTGGGCGTCGGCGGCTTTGCCGCGGCGCGCGCGCTGTCCACCCGCAACGAGTCGCCCGAGACCGCCTCCCGCCCCTGGGACAAGGACCGCGACGGCTTCGTGCTGGGCGAGGGCGCCGGGGTCATCGTGCTCGAAGAGTACGAACACGCCAAGAAGCGCGGCGCCAAGATCTACGCCGAACTGCGCGGCTTCGGCATGGGCGCCGATGCGTACCACATGACCGCGCCCAACGTCGATGGCCCCAAGCGCTCGATGAAGGCGGCGCTGCGCAATGCCGGCATCAACGCCGACCAGGTGCAGTACCTCAACGCCCACGGCACGTCCACGCCGCTGGGTGACCTCAACGAGACCAACGCGATCAAGCTGGCCTTTGGGGACCACGCCAAGCAGCTGGTCGTCAACTCCACCAAGTCCATGACCGGCCACCTGCTGGGCGGGGCGGGCGGCGTGGAGTCGGTCTTCACGATCCTGGCGCTGCACCACCAGATCTCGCCGCCGACGATCAACATCTTCAACCAGGATCCTGAATGCGACCTGGATTACTGCGCCAACACCGCGCGCGACATGAAGATCGATCTGGCCGTGAAGAACAACTTCGGCTTCGGCGGCACCAACGGCACCTTGGTGTTCGGCCGGATCTGAGCCGAGCACCGCAGCCCGGGGCCCACCACTGACAATGCGCGCCGCCCCCACGATCGAGATCCAGGCCGACCTGCGGGGTGGCTGGTGGATCGCGGCGTGGCTGCTGTGGGCGATGGCTGCGCTGGCGTGGGCCGGCACGCTCGTCTGGCACATTCAGGCCGACGGCCTGCCCGGTCTGGACGGCCCGCTGGGCACCTGGCTGCTGGTCGGATTTGGCGGCCTGGGTGTGCTGACCGCCGCCGTCACTGCCCTGTGGCATGCCCGTCAGCACCCGGCCCAGCTGCGCTGGACCGGCACCGAATGGCGCTGCACCCTGCCGGGCCACTGGCAGGTGCGCGAGACCGAGGGTGAACCCGGGCAGGTCGACACCGTGATCGACGTTGGTGACGCCATGCTGCTGCGCTGGGAGTCCGAGCCCACCGACGGCCGCCGACGCCGCCGCGTCTGGCTGCCTGTCGCCCGCTCCAGCCAGGGCAGCGCCTGGCATCCGCTGCGGGTGGCCCTGCGCCAGACCGCGGCCCCGGCGGAGGGACCGTTGGTGTGAGTGCCGAACAGGCGGACGCCGATGCCGCCCTGGTCGACCGGGTCAAACGAGGGGATACCCGGGCTTTCGAGATGCTGGTCGTCAAATACCAGCGTCGGATCGAGCGCCTGATTGCCCGCATGGTGCGCGACACCGACCTGGTCGAGGACATCGCCCAGGAGACCTTCATCCGGGCCTACCGCGCACTGCCGCAGTTCCGCGGCGAGAGCGCCTTCTACACCTGGCTCTACCGGATCGCCGTCAACACGGCCAAGAAGGCCCTGCTGGAGCTCAAACGCGACCCGATCGTGACCGAATCGGCGCTGGCCCCGGTCGATGAGGAGGAAACTTCCGGGCGCCAGGTGGAACCAACAGACATGGCCACGCCCGATGCCCTGCTGGCCAGCAAGGAGATTGCCGCCACGGTGAACGCGGCGATCGAATCGCTGTCTGAGGATCTGCGCCAGGCGATCACGCTGCGCGAGATCGAAGGTTTGAGCTACGAAGAGATATCCGAAGTGATGAACTGTCCGATCGGCACCGTTCGCTCACGCATCTTCCGTGCGCGAGAGGCGATCGCCGAGCGCCTGCGGCCGCTGCTTGACACGCGCGACGGCGAACGCTGGTGAATGGACCGCAAGAAGTGGAAGGTGGAAGTCGATGAAGCCGCAAGTCCAGACCGATGCCGGTGAGTCCTTGGCGCAGCGCCTGTCCGCGCTGTGCGATGGCGAAGCCCGGGGCCCCGAGCTCGACGCCGCGCTGCAAGCCTGGCGCGACGACGCCCCCCAGGCCCGTCAGCGCTGGCATGCCTATGCGGTGATCGGCGATGTCTTGCGCTCGGACGATCTGTGCCCACGTGGCGCCGATCACGACGCCGCCTTCCTGGCGCGCTTCCAGCAGCGCCTGGCCCAGGAGCCGGTGGTGCTGGCGCGTGCGCCCGAGGCGCGTCCCGCAGCTTCGCGCGCGGCGGTGCGCACCTGGCGCCGGCTGAGTGCTCCCATGGCCATGGCGGCTGGCGTGATGACCGTGGTTGGCGTGGCGGTGATGATGCGCCCGGGTGCGCCCGAGGCCACCGGTGCCGGCACCCAGTTGGCCCAGACGGGTGCGGGCGTGCAGCAGGTGTCGCAGACCTCACCCGCCGCGCCCCGCGGCGTGGCCGCGGCCGGCCCGGCAGGCAGCGACGTGCTGCTGCGCGACCCGCTGCTCGACCGCTACCTGGAAGAGCACCGCCTGCGCTCACGCGGCGCCACGGTGGCGCTGAGCCCCGAGGACGGTGTTCGCCAGGTCGTGGCCCCGGCGCGCTGAGCGGTCGTCGCCGATGTCGTCGTTGCGTCCCCGCCGCCAGCTGTGCCTGGCCGTCATCGGACCGTGCCTGGCCTCCGGCCTGGCCTGGGCCCAACCGGCCTGGCCGCCTGAGCCGGACGCGCCACATGATGCGCGCGCCTGGGTGAGCCGCAGCCAGGATGCGGCGGCCCGGCGCAACTACCGGGGCACACTGGTGGTCAGCGTGAATGGCCTGTCCAGCGCCTCGCGCCTGGTGCATTACGCCGATGGCAGTGTGCAGGCCGAGCGCATCGACTGGCTCGACGGCGAGAGCCGCCTGATGATCCGCCTCAACGAGGTCCAGCACACGCTGTGGCCGCGCTCGCGCCTGGCGGTGGTGGAGAGCCGCGACGCCCGCAGCGCCTTCCCTGCCGTCTTCGCCACCGGGGCGCGGCAGGTACTGGAATCCTACGAGTGGCGCCGCATCGGCCGCGACCGAGTGGCCGGCCTGGATGCCGAGGTCGTGCTGATGCGCGCCCGCGACCCCTTGCGCTTCAGCCAGCGCCTGTGGTCCGAACTGGGCAGCGGCCTGCTGCTGCGGGCCGAAATCCTGTCGCCCGCTGGTCAGGTGCTTGAGTCCGTGGGCTTCACCGAGCTGGCGCTGGGCGTGCGCCCCCAGATCGACCAGTTGCAGGCGCCGCTGCGCCAACTCGACAACTACCGGGTGGCCAAGGCCACCGCGCTGCCGGTGCGTCTGGAGTCCGAAGGCTGGCAGTTGGGCGCGCTGCCTGCGGGTTTCCGTGAGCTGCATTGCGTGCGCCGCGTGCTGGGCCCGGCCAGCGAGCCCAACGCCCCGGTGGTGCTGCAGGCCATTTATGGCGACGGCCTGACGCATGTGTCGGTCTTCATCGAACCTTTTCAGCCCGAGCGACACCAAGCCCGTGCCAGCGCGCCGGTGGGTGCCACCAGCACCCTGACCCTGCGCCGCGACGCCTACTGGATCACCCTGGTTGGCGACGTGCCCGCCGAGACCTTGCAGCGCTTTGGCGAGGCGCTCGTGCGGCGTCGCTGACACGGCCTGTCGTACCGCCTGCCGATCCTGCCGGATCTGCCCACACCGATGATGTTCAAGGAGTTCTGATGTCGACGATGTCCATCGCCTCGCCCCTGCCGCGCGTGCGCCGTACGCTGTCGGCCGCCGCGCTGCTGTGCGCCGCCGCGCTGGCGGTTGTCGCGCCCGAGGTGTCCGCACAGGTCCGCCCGGGCCCTGATTTCACCGAACTGGTCGAGCAGACCAGTCCGTCGGTGGTCAACATCCGCACCAGCGAGAAGGCCAAGATCGGCAACCGCGGTTCGCAGCAGCTTGACCCCGGCATGGAGGAGTTCCTCCGCCGCTTCGGCATCCCGATGCCCAACGGCCGCACGCCGCGTGGCAACGACGACGACGCGCCGCAGCGCCGCGGTGTCGGCTCGGGCTTCATCCTCACCGCCGACGGCCTGGTCATGACCAATGCCCATGTGGTCGATGGCGCCGACGAGCTGATCGTCACCCTCACCGACAAGCGCGAGTTCAAGGCCAAGCTGATCGGCGCCGACGCCCGCACTGACGTGGCGGTGGTCAAGATCGAGGCCACCGGTCTGCCGGCGGTGAAGATCGGCGACGTCAGCCGCCTGAAGGTCGGTGAGTGGGTGATGGCCATCGGCTCACCCTTCAACCTGGAGAACACCGTGACCGCCGGCATCGTCAGCGCCAAGCAGCGCGACACCGGCGACTACCTGCCCTTCATCCAGACGGATGTGGCCATCAACCCCGGCAACTCCGGCGGGCCGCTGCTGAACATGCGCGGCGAGGTGGTGGGCATCAACTCGCAGATCTACAGTCCTTCGGGCGGGTATGCCGGCATCTCGTTCGCCATCCCCATCGACGAGGCGATGCGCGTGGCCGACCAGCTGCGCAGCAACGGCCGGGTCGTCCGCGGCCGCATTGGCGTGCGCATCGCGCCGGTCAGCAAGGACGTGGCCGAATCGCTGGGCCTGGGCAAGAACCAGGGCGCGCTGGTGCAAGGCGTCGAGCCCGGCACGCCGGCCGAGAAGGCCGGCGTCGAGGCCGGTGACATCATCACCAAGGTTGACGGCAAGCCGGTCGAGCGCTCGGTGGACCTGCCGCGCATCATCGGCGGCACCAAGCCGGGCACCAAGCTGCCGATCACGGTGTTCCGCCGCGGCACGGCCAAGGAGCTGGTGGTCACCGTGGCCGAGCTGGAGCCCGACACCAAGACCGGCAAGGCGCCGGCCGAGCCGGCCTCGTCGCCGGTCAAGTCGGCGCTGGGCCTGACGGTCAGCGACCTGAACGAGGCCGCCCGCAAGGAACTCAAGATCAAGGGCGGCGTGAAGGTCGAGTCGGTTGACGGCGCCGCGGCGCGCGCCGGCCTGCGCGAGGGCGATGTCCTGCTGCAGATCGACAACGCCGACATCACCGATGCCAGGCAGTTCACCGCGCTGGTCGCCAAGCTCGACAAGAACAAGCCGGTGTCGGTGCTGGCGCGGCGTGGCGACTGGGTCAGCTACTACGTGATTCGTCCCACCAAGTGATGGCCGCGCGGGCCGCGACAGCGGCCTGCGCCACCGGCGGGCATCATCCAAGTGGAAACATGGGTCTTTTCACTTGGCGGGATGCCCGGTCTCTGCGTCCGGCCTTTCATTCCAAGAGTGAGTGTTCGCCAACATTTCCACGTGCCCGCATTGACATTGCCTGGCGCTACAATAGTGCCTGTTTTGACGCCGTTTAGGCGCTTGTTTCGCAATAGCCTGCGGTCAGTCACGCTGCGATCGCGCGGCACCTGGGCAATGTGAATAAGCTGTGGATAAATTCGCTGTTGGCGACCTGCAACGACGCCTGGGCGAACAAATTCGCGGCTTGCAGCGGGGGCCTTTTGGCTACAATGAAGGCCCAACAAGCAGTTGCCATACGTTTTGTTGGAAGGCGCGTCTCACCTTGGACGTGCCTTTTTTTTAGCTCCTCCCGGACACCCGCCTGACGGGGCGTCCGACGCCTCCGACGGACCCGCGTCACCACCGCAGGCGGTGACCGCTGCAGGCGCCCAGATCTCCCCATGGACCACATCCGCAACTTCTCGATCATTGCCCACATCGACCACGGCAAGAGCACGCTGGCCGACCGCATCATCCAGCGCTGTGGCGGGCTGTCCGATCGCGAGATGGAAGCGCAGGTGCTCGACTCGATGGACATCGAGCGCGAGCGCGGCATCACGATCAAGGCGCAGACCGCGGCGCTGCGCTACACAGCGCGCGACGGCAAGGTCTACAACCTCAACCTGATCGACACGCCCGGGCACGTCGACTTCTCCTATGAGGTGAGCCGCTCGCTGTCGGCCTGCGAGGGTGCGCTGCTGGTGGTCGATGCCTCGCAGGGCGTCGAGGCACAGACCGTGGCCAATTGCTACACCGCGCTCGACCTGGGTGTCGAAGTGGTGCCGGTGCTCAACAAGATGGACCTGCCGTCGGCGGACCCCGACAACGCCAAGGCCGAGATCGAAGACGTCATCGGCATCGACGCCACCGACGCCATCCCCTGCTCGGCCAAGACCGGCATGGGCATCGATGAGATCCTCGAGGCCGTCATCACCCGCATGCCAGCACCGCGCGGCAACCCCGAGGGTGCGCCGCGCGCGATGATCATCGACGCCTGGTTCGACAACTACGTGGGTGTGGTGATGCTGGTGCGCATGGTCGACGGCCAACTGGCCAAGGGCGAGCGCATCCGCCTGATGGCCACCAACACCGTCTATCCGATCGAGCACCTGGGCGTGTTCACGCCCAAGAGCGAGAACCGCGACGTGCTGCGCGCCGGTGAGGTGGGCTTTCTGATCTGCGGCATCAAGGAACTGGCGGCGGCCAAGGTGGGCGACACCGTCACCATCGAGAAGAAGCTGCCCAACAACGCCGGTCCGGCCACCGAGGCGCTGCCTGGCTTCAAGGAGATCCAGCCGCAGGTCTTCGCCGGCCTGTACCCGACCGAGGCCTCCGAGTACGACCAGCTGCGAGACGCGCTGGAAAAGCTCAAGCTCAACGACAGTTCCTTGCGCTACGAGCCCGAGGTCTCGCAGGCACTGGGCTTCGGCTTCCGTTGCGGCTTCCTGGGCCTGCTGCACATGGAGATCGTGCAGGAACGCCTGGAGCGCGAGTTCGACCAGGACCTGGTGACCACCGCGCCCAGCGTGGTCTACGAGGTCGAGCTCAACGACGGCACCGTGCTGCAGGTCGAGAACCCCAGCAAGATGCCCGACCAGGGCCGCATCCGCGAAATCCGCGAACCCATCGTCACCGTCCACCTGTACATGCCGCAGGACTATGTGGGCGTGGTGATGACCCTGGCCAACCAGAAGCGCGGCGTGCAGCTCAACATGGCCTACCACGGCAAGCAGGTCATGCTGACCTATGAACTGCCGCTGGCCGAGATCGTGCTGGACTTCTTCGACAAGCTCAAGA
This sequence comes from Ideonella aquatica, assembly GCF_018069755.1. GTDB lineage: Bacteria > Pseudomonadota > Gammaproteobacteria > Burkholderiales > Burkholderiaceae_C > Ideonella > Ideonella aquatica. The sequence continues at coordinate 235,881 of NZ_JAGQDE010000003.1, forward strand.
GCGTCTCGCGCGGCTATGCCTCGATGGACTATGAGTTCAAGGAGTACCGCTCGGCCGATGTGGTCAAGGTCGACATCATGATCAACGGCGACCGCGTGGACCCGCTGGCCATGATCGTCCACCGCAGCCAGAGCCAGTACCGCGGCCGCGCCGTGGCCGCCAAGATGCGCGAGCAGATCCCGCGCCAGATGTACGACGTGGCCATCCAGGCCGCCATCGGCGCCAACATCATCGCCCGCGAGAACATCAAGGCGCTGCGCAAGAACGTGCTGGCAAAATGCTACGGCGGCGACATCACCCGCAAGCGCAAGCTCCTCGAGAAGCAGAAGGCCGGCAAGAAGCGGATGAAGCAGATCGGCTCGGTCGAGGTGCCCCAGGAAGCCTTTCTCGCGATCCTCCAGGTGGACGACTGACCGCCCCGACACTGCCCTTCATGAGCCAACTCACCGCTGCGCTGTTCACCCTGCTGGCCGCCTACCTGGCGGGCTGGTACTTCGACGCCTGGCACGGCAACTTCGCGCTGCTGCTGTTCGTGCTGACCCTGGTCACCTGCGTCTACTGGCTGGCCGAGCGGCTGCGCTTCAAGCCGGCACGTGAAGCCGCGGTGCGCCAACTCGAAAGCCAGGACAGCGCGCGCCGCGCCGAACTGACCCGCCTGGGCATCGAGAAGGTCGACGGCAACCTCGACGAGGCCCGCGCCAAGCTGCTGGCCCAGCCCTGGTGGCTGGACTGGACCGCGGGCCTGTTCCCGGTGATCCTGGTGGTCTTCGTGCTGCGCTCCTTCCTCTTCGAGCCCTTCAAGATCCCGTCCGGCTCGATGATTCCCACGCTGGTGGTGGGCGACCTGATCCTGGTGAACAAGTTCCACTACGGCGTGCGTCTGCCGGTGATCAACAAGAAGATCATCGCCAACAACGACCCGCAGCGCGGCGACGTGATGGTCTTCCGCTACCCGGTGGACACCCGCATCGACTTCATCAAGCGGGTGGTGGGCGTGCCGGGCGACGAGATCTCCTACCTGAACGCCGAGCTGCGCGTCAACGGCCAGCCGGTGCCCACCGCCGCCGGGGCCGACGCCTATGACGACGAGGCCATGCGCTACATGGCCCGCTTCACCGAGAAGCTGGGTGAGGTCGAGCACCGCATCCAGCGCTACAAGCAGGTGCTGCCTTTCAACCCGATGCAGGTGCGCGACTTCCCCGGCAAGGACCAGTGCCGCTACAGTGCCGAGGGCTTCGTCTGCAAGGTGCCGCCGGGCCACTATTTCATGATGGGCGACAACCGGGACAACTCCGAGGATTCGCGCTACTGGGGCTTCGTGCCTGACGAGAACATCGTCGGCCGGGCCTTCTTTGTCTGGATGAACTTCTCCAGCCTGGGGCGCATTGGCGCCTTCCGCTGAGCTCACTGCAGGAGTTTGATGCGATGCGATATTCCCGCCGTTTCGGCCACCAGGGCATGGGCCTGTTCGGGATGCTGTTCCTGGCCATCCTGGTCGCGTTCATCGGTCTGGTGGCGGTGCGCGTGCTGCCCACGATCAACGAGTACCTGACGATCGAGAAGGCCGTCAGGAAGGTGCTCGACGAGAACCCGGGTTCGGTGCCGGCGATCCGCACCGCCTTCGATCGCCAGAAGGACATCGAGTACTCGATCTCGTCCATCTCCGGCTCCGACCTCGAGGTCACCCAGCAGGGTGACCGCACCACCGTGAGCTACGCCTACGAGCGCGAGGTGCCGGTGATCGAGCCGGTCTTTCTGCTGATCAAGTACCAGGGCAGCCACACGAGGTGAGCGGCTCCACGCGCCCGCGCGACACCGGCATGGACTCACGCCTTGAACAGTTGCAGCAGCGGCTGGACTATCGCTTCAGGGATCCGGCCCTGCTGCAGCGCGCGTTGACGCACCGCAGCTTCGGCAGCGGCCACAACGAGCGCCTGGAGTTTCTGGGCGATGCGGTGCTGAACCTGACGGTGTCGCACCTGCTGTTCGAGCGCTTTGGTGAGTCGGCCGAGGGCGACCTCACCCGGGTGCGCGCCCACCTGGTGCGCGAAGACAGCCTGCACCGCGCCGCGTTGCAACTGGGCCTGCCACAGGTGCTTCGCCTGTCCGAGGGCGAGGCCCGCGGCGGCGGTGCCCAGCGGCCGTCGATCCTGGCCGATGCGGCCGAGGCGGTGATTGGTGCGGTGTACCTGGACGGTGGCTTCGACGCCGCCCGCGCCCTGGTGGCGTCGCTGTTTGGCGAGCTGATCCTGGACACCAGCGTCGACGCCTGGCGCAAGGATGCCAAGACCGAGCTGCAGGAGTGGCTGCAGGCGCGGCGCCATCCGGTGCCTGATTACCGCATTGCCGCCACCCGCGGCCAGGCCCATGCCCAGATCTTCGAGGTCGAGTGCCTGGTCCCGGCCCTGGGCCGACGCGCGGTGGGCGAGGGCCGTTCGCGCCGCGCCGCCGAGCAGGAAGCGGCCCGCCAGATGCTCGAGCTGCTGCTCGCCCAAGGCTGATGCCCATGTCCGACCACCCTGATACCGCGCAGCGCTGCGGCCTGATCGCCATCATCGGCCGACCCAACGTGGGCAAGTCCACGCTGATGAATGCGCTGGTCGGCCAGAAGATCAGCATCACCTCCAAGAAGGCGCAGACCACGCGCCACCGCATCACCGGGGTGCGCACCGTGGGCGCGGCCCAGTTCGTGTTCGTTGACACGCCCGGCTTCCAGATGAAGCACGCCACCGCGCTGAACCGCACCCTCAACCGCACGGTGCAGTCCACGCTGGCCGATGTCGATGTGGTGCTGTTCCTGGTCGAGGCCGGCCGCTTCGGCATGGACGATGCCAAGGTGCTGTCGCTGGTGCCCGAAGGCAAGCCCTGTGTGCTGCTGGCCAACAAGCTGGATGAAGTCAAGCGCCGCGCCGACCTGCTGCCCTGGCTCAAGAGCATGCAGGAGCGCCACGCCTTCGCCGAGTTCGTGCCGATGTCGGCCCAGAAGAAGGCCGATGTCGATCGCCTCTTCGGCATCCTCGAGCCCTACCTGCCCGAGCAGGACTGGTACTACGACGAGGACATGCTGACCGACCGCAGCGAAAAATTCCTCGCCAGCGAAATCATCCGCGAGAAGCTCTTCCGCCTGACCGGCGACGAGCTGCCCTACACCTCCACCGTGGTGATCGACCAGTGGCTGGAGGAAGAGGGCGGGGCCAAGCGGCGCATCGGCGCCAGCATCATCGTCGAGCGCGATGCCCACAAGGGCATGATCATCGGTGCGGGTGGCGAGCGGCTTAAGCGCATCGGCTCGGAGGCGCGCCAGGAGATGGAGCACCTGATGGAGGCGCATGTCTTCCTGGAGCTGTGGGTCAAGGTGCGCTCAGGCTGGGCCGACAGCGAGGAACACCTGCGCTCCTACGGTTACGAATGAAGCCGCGCTCGGCGCCCACGCCGGCCTTCGTGCTGCACCGCTACGACTGGAGCGAAACCAGCCTGATCCTGGACCTGTTCACCCGCGAGCGCGGCCGGGTCACCGTGGCCGCCAAGGGCGCCAAGCGGCCGTATTCGCAGCTGCGCCCGGTGCTGCTGCCCTTCCAGCGCCTGATGGCGCTGCTGAGCCAGCCCAAGGGCGACGAGCCCGTGGACATCTTCACGCTGCGCAGTGCCGAATGGGCCGGTGGCGCGCCGATGCTGCAGGGTGCCGCGCTGTTCAGCGGCTTCTACCTGAACGAGCTGCTGATCAAGCTGCTGCCAAGGGGTGACGCCCACCCGGTGCTGTTCGACGCCTATGCCCACACGCTGCCGGCGCTGTCGCTGGCCGACCCCACGCTGACCCCGGCCGCGCTGCGCGCCTTCGAGGTGGTGCTGCTGCGCGAGCTGGGCCTGCTGCCGCAGCTCGACCGCACCGGCACCCGTGACCAGCGCCTGGATGAGGAGGCGCTGTACATGCTGCGCCCCGAGCTGGGCGTGCTGCCCTATGCCCATGGCGACGCGCCGATCAGCGGCCGCACACTGAGCGCGATGCAGGACGCACTGGACCAGGGCGACCTGCCGGCCTTGCAGGCTGCGGCAGCGCAGGCGCTGCCGGCGCTCAAGCTGACCCTGCGCCAGTGGCTGCACTACCATCTGGGCTCAACCCGGCTGCGCACCCGCGAGGTGATGCTGGCCTCCCAGCAATTCGCCCTGCGGCCCGACAGCGCGGCCACCGCCCCGGAAGACGCCGTCCCATGAATCCTCTCGTCGCCGCCGACAGCGGCACTGCCCTGTCGGTCAACCTGAACAAGGTCGCGCTGCTGCGCAACACCCGCCACCTGGGCATTCCCAGCGTGCTGCGCGCCGCCGAGCTGGTGCTGCAGGCCGGCGCCGACGGCATCACCGTCCACCCGCGCCAGGACGAGCGCCACATCCGCGGCAGCGACGTCCACGAGCTGGCGGCACTGCTGCGCCGCGACTGGCCGCAGATCGAGTACAACATCGAAGGCAACCCGCTGCACAACCTGATGGACTTCATCCGCAGTGTGCGGCCGCATCAGGCCACCTTCGTGCCTGACAGCGTGGGCCAGTTCACCTCCGACCACGGCTGGAACCTGCCGGCCGACGCCGACACGCTGCGCCCGCTGATCGACGAATGCCACGCCCTGGGCGTGCGCGTGAGCCTGTTCATGGATCCGCAGCCCGAGGCCATGGCCCATGCGCGTGCGGTGGGCGCCGACCGGGTGGAGCTCTACACCGAAAGCTACGCCAGCGCCTGCGGCACGCCGCAGGAGGCCGCGGTGCGCGCGCAGTTCGCCGCCACCGCACAGGCGGCACTGGCCGCCGGCCTGGGTGTCAACGCCGGCCACGACCTCAACCGCGACAACCTGGGCGCGTTTCTGCGCGAGGTGCCCGGCGTGCTGGAGGTGTCGATCGGCCACGCGCTGATCGCCGACGCCCTGGAGCTGGGCTACGCCGCCACGATCCGTGACTACCAGCGCGTGATCCGCGCCGCCCACGCGCGCTGAGCGATGGCGGTCTACGGCATCGGCACCGACGTCTGCGACCTGCGTCGCATCGCGCGCGTGCTCGAGCGCAAGGGCGACCGCTTCGCGCACAAGACGCTGGGACCGAGCGAGTGGCTGGTGTTCCAGCACCGGCGCGCGCGTGAGACCTCGCGCGGGCTGGCCTACCTGGGCAGCCGCTTCTCGGCCAAGGAGTCCTTCTCCAAGGCGATCGGCCTGGGCATGCGCATGCCCATGACCTGGCGCGCCTGCGAGATCCTCAACCACCCCAGCGGCCAGCCCTACATCCGCCTGCACGGCGCGCTGGCCGAGTGGTTCAGCCAGCAGGGCCTGCAGGCCCACGTCACGCTCAGCGACGAGAGCGACTACACGGTCAGCTTCGTCGTCGTCGAAACCCAAGCGCCTCCGCCATGAGCACACACGCCCCCGTCATCCTCGACATCGCCGGTCCCGAGCTCACTGCCGCCGACCGCCGCCGCCTCGCCCATCCGATGACCGGCGGCATGATCCTGTTCGGTCGCCACTGGACCAACCGCGCCCACCTGACCCGCCTGGTGGCCGAGTGCAAGGCCATCCGGCCCGACCTGCTGGTCTGCGTCGACCATGAGGGCGGCCGGGTGCAGCGTTTCCGCACCGACGGCTTCACGCACCTGCCACCGATGCGCCACTTCGGCCAGTGGTGGATGCGCGACCCGATGGCGGCCACCGACGCCGCCACCGCGGCCGGCTATGTGCTGGCCAGCGAGCTGCGCGCCTGCGGCGTGGACTTCAGCTTCACGCCGGTGCTGGACCTGGACTTCGGCGAAAGCAGCGTGATCGGCGACCGCTCTTTCCACCGCGATGCGCGCGTGGTGACCCTGCTGGCCAAGAGCCTGGCCCTGGGCCTGGCGCAGGCCGGCATGGCGCACTGCGGCAAGCACTTCCCCGGCCATGGATTCGTGCAGGCCGACAGCCATGTGGCGGTGCCGGTGGACAAGCGCTCGCGCAAGGCCATCCTGGCCGACGACGCCCGGCCCTACGCCTGGATGAGCAGCTCGCTCACCGCGGTGATGCCGGCGCATGTGGTCTATCCCCGGGTGGACAAGCGGCCAGCCGGTTTCTCCAGCGTCTGGCTGCAGGACATCCTGCGCGGCCAGCTGGGTTTCACCGGTGTGGTCTTCAGCGACGACCTCAGCATGGAGGGCGCGCGCTTCATCGAGGGCCGGGCGGTCAGCGCCACCGACGCCGCGCTGGCCGCGCTGGAAGCCGGCTGCGACCTGGTGCTGCTGTGCAACCAGTCGGCGGTGGATGCTGGCCGGCCGCTGGACGAGCTGCTCGACGGCCTGGGCGAGGCGCTGGCCCGCGGCCGCTGGGCCGCCAACCCGCACAGCGAGCGGCGCCGCGTCGCCCTGCTGCCGCAGACCGACCCGCTGCCCTGGGACGAGCTGATGCACCACGCGCCCTACCTGCGCGCGCTGGAGCGGCTGGGCAGCTGAAGGCCGACGCACGACGCTCCACAACGACAAAGGCCACCCGAGAGGGTGGCCTTTGTTCATGGCAGCACAGCCGCCATGGCACCGGCTCAGGCGGTGGTTTGCGCGTCGCGGTCGAAGGGCAGGCTCACCTGCGACAGATCCTTGCGCGTCTCGACCAGGATCAGCGGGCCTTCATCGACGATGAGCAGCGGCGGCCGCTCGCGCGGCACATGCACCGGACGCGGCTCGGCGGCGATCGCGGCTTGCACCGCCGCCACCTTGTCGGCGTCGGAGTTCACCCAGGCCAGGCCGGCGGCCTCGGCCACGCGCTGCAGATCGTCCATCGCCAGCACATAGGGCTCGACGCGGGCGGGCTGGGCCACGCTGGGCGCGGCTGCGGGCGGCGTGTCGTCGGCCACGGTGCGGACCTCGACCGCAGCCACTTCGGTGGCCTGGGGCACGGTGGCCTCCACCGCCTCGACCACGTCGCCATCGCGGCGCTCGCCACCCCGGCGGCCACGGCGGCGGCTGCCGCCGTCTCGGCCTTCACCGGTCTCGGCCGGGGTGTCCGCCGCCGCCTCGGCGGGGCTGGCGATGTCGGCGCTGGCGCCCACCGCGTCGGCCGGGGTGTCAGCAGCGTCGGCGTTGGCGTCGCTGCCTTCCTCACGGACCTCGTCACGGCTGCCGTCTTCGCGGCCACGGCCACCGCGGCGGCGGCGGCGGCGGCGGCCTTCACCACCTTCACCGGCGGCCGTGTCGGCCGGGGCCTCACCGGCGGGCGCGCTGGACTCGGTATCGAGCAGGGTCTGGGCCTCGACCGCCTCGGTCGGGGCGCTCAGCTCGCGCGGCGGGCGCGGCGGGCGGCGTTGGCCCTGGGCCTCGGCCAGCGGCTGGGTGCTTTCAAAGTCCTCGGTGCGGGCCGGGGCCGGGGTGCGGCGGCTGCCGTCGCGGTTGCCATCACGGTTGCCATCACGCGGACCACGGTCGCCACGCGGGGCGTTGTCCTTGCTGCCGCTGCTGCGCTGGCCATCGCGGCCACCGCGCGAGCTGTCCTTGCCGCCACGTCCGCTGTCGCGCGAGCCGCCACGGCTGCCGCGGCTGCCACGGTCGCTGCCGGAGCGCTCGCCGCTGCGGGCGGGCGCCTCGGCGGCCGGGGCCGCCGCCGGGGCAGCGGGCGCGGCGGCCGGCGCCGGGGCGTCGCCACCAAAGAGCTTCTTGAGCCAGCCGAAGAAGCCACCACTGGCTGGCGCGGGCGCCGGGGCCGGCGCCGGTGCAGCCACCGGCGGGGCGACGGCCGCCACCGGTTCGGGCGTGGGGGCGGGCGGCGGGGCGATCGGGGCCGGTTGGTCGGGCAGCACGCCCTTGATCACCGGCTCCTGCTTGGCCTTGGTCTTCTCGCGGCGCGAGATGGCCACTTCCTCGTCCGGCTCCTCGATCATCGTGTAGCTGGCCTGCAGGTTCTCCAGACGCGGGTCGTCGTGGCGCAGGCGCTCGAGCTTGTAGTTCGGCGTCTCGAGGTGCTTGTTGGGCACCAGCAGCACGGTGGTGCGCTGCTTCAACTCGATCTTGGTGATCTCGGTGCGCTTCTCGTTGAGCAGGAAGGAGGTGACCTCCACTGGCACCTGCACATGCACGGCGGCGGTGTTCTCCTTCATCGACTCTTCCTGGATGATGCGCAGGATCTGCAGCGCGGAAGACTCGGTGTCGCGGATGTGGCCGGTGCCGTTGCAGCGCGGGCAGGTGATGTGGCTGCCTTCGCTCAGGGCCGGGCGCAGGCGCTGGCGGCTCAGCTCCAGCAGGCCGAACTTGGAAATCGAGCTGAACTGCACGCGGGCGCGGTCCTGGCGCAGGGCGTCGCGCAGGCGCTGTTCCACGTCACGGCGGTTCTTGCTCTCCTCCATGTCGATGAAGTCGACCACGATCAGGCCGCCCAGGTCGCGCAGGCGGCACTGGCGGGCGATCTCGTCGGCCGCTTCCAGGTTGGTGCGGGTGGCGGTTTCCTCGATGTCGCCGCCGCGGGTGGCGCGCGCCGAGTTGACGTCCACCGCGACCAGCGCTTCGGTGTGGTCGATCACGATGGCGCCGCCCGAGGGCAGGTTCACCGTGCGGCTGAAGGCCGTCTCGATCTGGTGCTCGATCTGGAAGCGGCTGAACAGCGGCGCATCGTCGCGGTAGCGCTTCACGCGATGCGCGGATTCCGGCATCACGTGGTTCATGAACTGCTGGGCCTGATCGTAGATGTCGTCGGTGTCGATCAGGATCTCGCCGATGTCGGCCGAGAAGTAGTCGCGGATCGCACGGATCACCAGCGAGCTTTCCTGGTAGATCAGGAAGGCGCCCTTGCCGGCCTTGGAGGCGCCATCAATGGCGTCCCACAGCTTGAGCATGTAGTTCAGGTCCCACTGCAGCTCGGCGGCCGAGCGGCCGATGCCGGCGGTGCGGGCGATCAGGCTCATGCCCTTGGGGTACTCGAGCTGGTCGAGGTTTTCCTTCAGCTCCTCGCGCTGCTCGCCCTCGATGCGGCGGCTGACGCCACCGCCACGCGGGTTGTTGGGCATCAGCACCAGGTAGCGACCGGCCAGGCTGACGAAGGTGGTCAGCGCCGCGCCCTTGTTGCCGCGCTCTTCCTTCTCGACCTGGACCAGCAGTTCCTGGCCGTTGGAGATGACATCCTGGATGCGCGCGTCGCGGACGCTGGCGCCTTCCTTGAAGTACTGCTTGGAGATTTCCTTGAAGGGCAGGAAGCCGTGGCGGTCCTCGCCGTAGTCGACGAAGCAGGCCTCCAGGCTGGGCTCGACGCGCGTGACGACGGCCTTGTAGATGTTGCCCTTGCGCTGCTCGCGACCTTCGATCTCGGTTTCAAAGTCGAGCAGCTTCTGGCCGTCGACGATCGCCAGGCGCCGCTCTTCGGGCTGCGTGGCGTTGATCAGCATGCGTTTCATGTGCACTCCTTCCCGCGCCACCGACCCGATCTGACGGGCTCAGCGGCGCGCACTGCGCGCGAGGCCGCGCCGGGTGCCCTGAAGGGCGCCCGCTCAGGCCTCCATCGATGCACGAGGAACGCCGACGCGCCGTGGGAAGGAATCGCCCTGGACCATGGTGGTGGCCTGGCCGCCGGGTAGGCGGCCGACCGTCACGGCGTTGGCGCGTGCCAGTGTGTCTGACGCCGCCGCCGGTGCAGGCGCTCGGCACTGCCCAGCGCACCGCCGGGCCGCGCCGGCAGGGAGCCGGGGCCGTGGATCAGCGTTGCGAGGGTGGTGTCTGGCGACATGCGTTGGGGGGCGCCGGAGCGCGCTGACCGGGACCGTGGACCCCGCGGCGTGAACGCCGGGACTCCGCGTGCCCGTGAAAACCTTGTTGGACTTCCCTGCACAGTGCAGGGCGGCACGTCCGATGTTTCTCTGCCACCTGATGGGCACCGGCCGAGGGTCGCTTCGGGACGCTCATTCCGGCACCGGCTCAGGTGTTGCATCACCTGTGGAACACACCCCGAGGATGTGTTCCGCCACGATAAGCCCGCTCATGCCCGGGTAAACTCTGATAAATCAAGCACTTACGGCTCAATCGTGGTTCGGACCATTATAAAGGGGAAAACCCCGGCTGCGGCCACGCCTGATCCGGCCCCGGCGGTGCGCCTGGTGACCGTCGATGACGGCTCCGACGGCCAGCGCCTGGACAACTTCCTGCTGCGCGAACTCAAGGGTGTGCCCAAGACGCACGTCTACCGCATCATCCGCGCCGGTGAGGTGCGCGTGAACAAGGGCCGCGCCGCCGCCGATACCCGGCTGAGCCTGGGCGACGTGGTGCGGGTGCCGCCGGTGCGCGTGCCCACGCGCACCGCCGAGCCGGATGCCGCGCCGCCGCGCGAGTTTCCGCTGCTGTTCGAGGACGATGCGCTGCTGGTGGTCGACAAGCCGGCCGGCACCGCGGTGCACGGGGGCAGTGGCGTGAGCTTCGGTGTCATCGAGCAGCTGCGCCGGGCCCGGCCGCAGGCGAAGTTTCTGGAACTGGTGCACCGCCTCGACCGCGAGACCTCGGGCGCGCTGTTACTGGCCAAGAAACGCAGCGCCCTGACCGCGCTGCAGGACCAGTTCCGCCAGCGCGAAACCGGCAAGACCTACGCTGCACTGGTGGTGGGCAGCTGGCCGGCCAGCAAGAAGGTCATCGACGTCGCGCTGCACAAGTACCTCACGCCCGAGGGCGAGCGCCGCGTGCGCCCGGTGCCGGCCGATCACCCCGAGGCGATGCGCTCGATCTCGCTGGTCAAGGTGGTGCGCGCCTTCCGCGGCTTCACGCTGCTGGACGTGACGATCAAGACCGGCCGCACACACCAGATCCGGGTGCACCTGGCCAGCCAGGGCCACCCGATCGTCGGCGACGACAAGTATGGCGATTTCGCGCTGAACAAGGCCCTGGCCGGCGGCCGCCTGCTGCCGGGCCAGAAGTTCGAGCGCATGTTCCTGCACGCGCGCCGCCTGTCCTTTGACCACCCGACCAGCGGCGAGCGCATCACCCTGGAGGCGCTGTTGCCTGCGGAATGCGCGACACTGCTGGCCGCCTTGCCCGACCCCGCCGCATGACCGATAGACCTCGCCAGTTTGACCTGATCGCCTTCGACTGGGACGGCACGCTGTTCGATTCCACGGCGCTGATCGTGCGCGCCATTCAGCAGGCCTGCCGAGACATCGGCGTGGCCGTGCCCGATGACGCGCGCGCCTCGTACGTGATCGGCCTGGGCCTGCGCGACGCGCTGATGCACGCCGTGCCCGGCCTGCCCGAGGCCCGCTACCCCGAACTGGGCCAGCGCTACCGCCACCATTACTTTGCCGCTCAGCACCAGATCAGCCTGTTCGACGGCACGCTGGAGATGCTGCACGCGCTGCGCCAGCGCCACCACTGGCTGGCGGTGGCCACCGGCAAGACCCGCCAGGGCCTGAACGAGGCGCTGGCGCACACCGAGCTGAAAGGCCTGTTCGACGGCAGCCGCACCGCCGACGAAACCCTCTCCAAGCCGCACCCGCGCATGCTGGAAGAGCTGATGGCCGAGTTCGGCGTGCCGCCCGAGCGCACGCTGATGATCGGCGACACCACCCACGATCTGCAGATGGCGGCCAATGCCGGCACGGCCTCGGTGGGCGTGAGCTTCGGCGCCCACGACCACGCCGCCTTCGAGCCCCTGGGCCCGCGTTTCGTCGCCCACAGCACGCGCGAACTGCACGACTGGCTGCTGGCCCACGCATGAACAGCCCGGAGCGCATCGCCCTGTGCCCGACCGACGCGCTGGTCGAGCGGGGCCGCGGCCATGTCTTCGACGTGCGCTTGTGGGGCCAGCCGGCGCGTGCCTTTGCGCTGCGCTTTGACGGCCGCGTCGTGGCCTACGTCAACCGCTGCGCCCATGTGCCGGCGGAGCTGGACTGGCAGCCGGGCGAGTTCCTGGACCTGGAGCGGCGCTGGATCGTCTGCTCGATCCATGGCGCCGTCTACGAGCCGTCCAACGGCCTGTGCGTGGCCGGCCCCTGTGTCCACAAGCGGTTGATCCCGCTGCAGGTCGGCGAGGCCGACGCCCTGGTGTATTGGTATCCTAGCCGCGACGTCGAGCCCGCCGCGGGCGAGTGCTCCACGTCCCCCATCGCGCCCTCTGCGGCGCCCCCGCCATGAACCCCTCCGACGACCTCAATCCCTTCTCGCCCGCCCCGGCCCCTGCGCCGGAGGCTGCCCCGGCCGCGCCGGTGCAGGCCAGCGTGCCGGTGCAGCCGCTGGCGCTGGAGCCGCTGCTGCGCGAGTTCAAGGACGATCTGCTGCGCGAGCGCCGCTCCGCACGCCGCTGGAACATCGGGGTCCGGCTGGGCTGGCTGGCGCTGTTCGTCTTCCTGGTCTGGAGCGCGTTCAGTGCCCAGCCGGGCGCCAAGACCCACCCCAACGCCGGTCCGCACACCGCGCTGGTGGAGGTGCGCGGCGAGATCGCGGTGGACACCGAGGCCAACGCCGAGAACCTGATCGGCGCGATCAAGTCGGCGATGGAGGACGGCGGCTCCGAGGCGGTGGTGCTGCGCATCAACTCGCCCGGCGGCAGCCCGGTGCAGGCCGGCATCATCAATGACGAGATCCGCCGTCTGAAGGCCCTGCACAAGAAGAAGGTCTACGCGGTGGTCGAGGAGATGTGCGCCTCAGGTGCCTACTACATCGCTGCGGCGGCCGACGAGATCTATGTCGACAAGGCCAGCCTGGTGGGCTCGATCGGGGTGCTGATGGATGGCTTCGGCTTCACCGGCCTGATGGACAAGCTGGGTGTCGAGCGCCGCCTGCTCACGGCCGGCGAGAACAAGGGCATGCTCGACCCGTTCTCGCCGCAGAACGACAAGCAGACCGCCTACGCCAAGGCGATGATCGGCCAGATCCACGAGCAGTTCATCCAGGTGGTGCGCGAGGGCCGCGGCGACCGCCTGAAGGAAACGCCCGAGACCTTCTCGGGCCTGTTCTGGAACGGCGAGGAGGCGGTCAAGCTGGGCCTGGCCGATGCGTTCGGCAACCTCGATTTCGTCGCCCGCGAGGTGGTCAAGGCCGAGCACGTGATCGACTACACCCCACAGGAGAACGTCGCCGAGCGCCTGGCCAAGCAGTTCGGCGCCTCGATCGGCCAGGGCGCCGTGAAGGCGCTGCGCCAGATCGCGCCGATCCGCTGACGTCAGCGCACCGAGGCCAGCAGGTGGTCCAGCGCTGAGGCCACTTCCTCGTCGCTCAGCTTGGGGTTGCCCGCTTTGGGGGGCATCGCGCCCTTGCCCTTGAGGGCCGAAGCCAGCAGGGCGTCGCGCCCGGTCTCCAGGCGCGGGGCCCAGGCCGCCTTGTCGCCGAACTTCGGCGCATTGGCCAGGCCGGGCACGTGGCACATCGCGCAGTTCTGGTTGTAGACGGTGGGGCCATCGGCGGCCGCGGCCAGCAGCGGTGCGCACAGGGCCAGGCCCAGCAGGGTCTTCGTCATCGGGGGTCTCCTCGGTGGGTTTTCAACGCGGTGCCCCGGGGCGCAAGCCGTGTGCCAGGCGGTCCGCGCGCCCGCGCAACCGTTTCCGCGCGCATGCGCACGGCGCTGTTTCAGGGTTCCCCCGGGGATCTGAGCCGCCAGGCGTGCCAGCGCGGCACGCCTGGCGTCAGATCAGGACACGGCCCCAGTGGGCCTGCGACAGGCCCGCGATCGGTTCCAATAGCGGCATGAGCCGACCTCGCAGCTGGCTGCGCCGCTTCCAGGCGGCGCGCCTGGCCACCTACCTGATCGCCCTGTGGAAACTGGCGCGACACCCACGCACGCCGCGCCTGGCGCGCTGGGTGGCGCTGGCCGTGCTGGCCTATGCGGTCAGCCCGATCGACCTGATCCCCGACTTCATCCCGGTGCTGGGTCAGCTCGACGACCTGGTGCTGATCCCGGCCGGCGTGGCCCTGGTCGTGCGGCTGACGCCCGGCGAAGTGTGGCAGGACTGCCTGCGCGCCGCCGAGACCCAGGCCGAGGTGCTGCCCCAGCTGCGCGGCGGCCTGTTCGCGATCATCGCGCTGTGGCTGGTGCTGCTGATGCTCTTCGTGTGGTGGCTGGGCAGCACGGTCTGGAACGGCGCCTGACTCAGGCGCGCATCAGCGTGCTCTTGCCAAACAGGCTTTCGATCAGGTCCACCGCCAGCTCGGCGGTCTTGTTGCGCAGGTCCAGCGCCGGGTTCAGCTCGACCACGTCCAGGCTGCCCAGGCGGCCAGTGTCGGCAATCATCTCCATGCACAGCTGCGCCTCGCGGTAGGTGGGGCCGCCGGGCACGGTGGTGCCCACGCCGGGCGCGATGTCGGGGTCGAGGAAGTCGACGTCAAAGCTCACGTGCAGGTGGGTGTTGGCGTCCAGCGTGGCCAGCGCCAGCTCCATCGCGTGGCGCATGCCCATCTCGTCGATGTAGCGCATGTCGAACACCTCCAGGCCCGCCTGGTGGACAAAGCGCTTTTCGCCCGGGTCGACGCTGCGGATGCCGATCTGGCGGATCCACCTGGGGTGGATGGCTGGCACCTGGCCGCCGATCTCGATCAGCTCACGTGGGCCGTGGCCGCACAGGCAGGCCACCGGCATGCCGTGGATGTTGCCGCTGGGGGTGAGCTCGTTGGTGTTGAAGTCGGCGTGGGCGTCCAGCCACAGCACGCGCAGCTTCTTGCCGGTTTCGCGGCAGTGGCGCGCCACCGCGCTGATCGAGCCCAGCCCCAGGCAGTGGTCACCGCCCAGCAGGATGGGCAGGCGGCCCAGCGCCAGCTCGGCGTGCACCGCCTCGTGCACGAGGCGGTTCCAGGCCACCACCTCGGGCAGGTGGCGGTAGCCGTTGACCGGCGGTTGCCAGGGGTTGGCCGGTCCGGACAGGTTGCCGCGGTCGACCACGTCCACGCCATGGCTTTCAAGGATAGGGCCGATGTTGGCCACCCGCAGGGCCTCGGGGCCCATGCTGGCGCCGCGCGCCCCGGCACCGATGTCGGTGGGGGCGCCGATCAGGGAGACGAGTGGGTGCTGCATGGGGCGCCATTGTGCGCGCGCCGCCGCCGCCGATCCGTCGGTCATGCCCCGCTGTGGCCGAACTTTCCATGGGCTACCATGGGCTGGTCGACACCAAGACGGAGGCGCGCGATGCCCGTGATCGCCGTGGCCAACCCCAAGGGCGGGGTGGGCAAGAGCACCCTGGCCACCAACCTGGCCGGCTGGCTGGCGCGCCAGGGCCATGCCGTGATGCTGGGTGACCTGGATCGGCAGCAATCGTCCTGTCAGTGGCGTGCGCTGCGCCCGCCGCAGCTGCCGCCGATCGCCGGCTGGGAGCTGCGCGAGGGCGGTCTGGTGCGCCCGCCCAAGGGCACCACGCATGCGGTCATCGACACCCCGGCGGGGCTGCATGGCAAGAAGCTTGATGCGCTGCTGCGCATCGTCGACCGCCTGCTGGTGCCGCTGCAGCCCAGCCTGTTCGACATCCAGGCCACCCATGCCTTCATGCAGGCGCTGCGCGAGCACCCGCGTGCCGAGCGCATTGACGTGGCCCTGGTCGGCATGCGGGTCAAGGACCACACCATCGCCCGCGAGCGGCTGGAGGAGTTTGCCGCCACGCTGCAGGCGCCAATGGTGGCGATGCTGCGCGACACCCAGAACTACGTGCACCTGGCGGCCCATGGCCTGACGCTGTGGGACGTGGCGCCGGGCCGGGTCGAGCGCGACCTGGCGCAGTGGGCGCCACTGACAGATTGGCTGTCCCGTCAATAGGGGGCCGCACGTCAGGGCCGCGTGGGCTGCTGCAGCTAGCATCGGGTCATGGTCCACGCTGCTCGCCTCGCCAAAGTCCTGCTGGTCGACGATCATCCGCTGATCCTGTCCGCGCTGAAGGCCATGATCGAGCAGATGCAGCCCGGCGTCCTCGTGACCGCCCTGTCCAGCGCCGCGGCGCTGCGCGAGGCGCTGCAGAACGACGGCGAGCAGGACCTGGTGCTGCTGGATCTGCAGCTCGGTGATGCCCAGGGCTTTGATCTGCTCAGCACGCTGCGCAGCGGCTACCCGCAGCTGCCGGTGGTGGTGATTTCAGCCTCGGACCGCGCGGTGGATGTGCTGGCCGCAATCGACCTGGGCGCGATGGGCTACCTGCCCAAGCGCATGAGCACCGAGGCGCTGGCCGATGCCCTGAAGCTGGTCATGGAGGGCGGCATCTTCGTGCCGCCGCTGCCGCTGGCCGACCTGATGGCGGTGTCCGGGCCGGGCTCGGTGTCGGCGCCCGATGCGGTCTATGCCGGCAAGCTGTCGGTGGACGACCTGGGCATCACGCCGCGCCAGACCGACGTGCTGCACCTGCTGCTGCAGGGCCTGCCCAACAAGGACATCGCGCGCCGCCTGGGCCTGTCGGTCGAGACGGTGAAGGACCATGTGCAGGCGGTGCTGCGCTCGCTGGGCGTGTCCTCGCGCACCCAGGCGGTGCTGGCGGTGTCGCGCATGGGGGCGTCCAAGCGGCGCCTGCGCATCGGCGAGCCGTCGCCGGATGAGGGCGAGCCCACCCCCGAGTGAGCCCGCCGCTCAGTGCGGCGTGTAGCTCAGCCGCACGTAGATCGGCGCAAAGGCCTCGGCCTGGGTCAGCTCCAGCAGGCGCTCGCGCGCCAGCTCCAGCATCGCGATGAAGGTGACCACCATCACCGCCGGTCCGCGGGTCACGTCGAACAGGTCGCGGAATTCCACAAAGCGCTCGCCCTGCAGGCGGCGCAGCACCACGCTCATGTACTCGCGCACACTCAGCTGCTCGCGGGTGATCTTGTGGTGCTGATGCAGCTTGGCGCGCTTCATGATGTCGGCCCAGGCGGCGCGGATGTCGTCAGCGTCCACCTCGGGGAAGCGCGGCGTGATCGCCTGTTCGATCGTCACCTGGGCGCGCAGCACGTCGCGACCCAGCTGGGGCCGCGCATCCAGGCGCGCGGCGGCCAGCTTCATCTGCTCGTACTCCAGCAGGCGGCGCACCAGCTCGGCACGCGGATCCTCGGGCTCCTGGCCGTCATCGCTCTTCTTGGGCGGCAGCAGCATTCGCGACTTGATCTCGATCAGCATGGCCGCCATCAGCAGGTAGTCGGCTGCCAGCTCCAGGTTGTGGCGTCGGATCTGCTCGACATAGGCCAGGTACTGCCGCGTGACATCCGCCATCGGGATGTCGAGGATGTTGAAGTTCTGCTTGCGGATCAGGTAGAGCAGCAGGTCCAGCGGGCCCTCGAAGGCCTCGAGGAAGATCTCCAGCGCATCGGGCGGGATGTACAGGTCGGTGGGCAGCGCGAACAGCGGCTCGCCGTACAGGCGCGCCACGGCAATGCCGTCCACCACCTGCGGGGTGTCGGCCTCGGGCGCGGGTGGCGCAGGGGGCAGGACGTCGTCGTTCACGCGCCGCGGGGCCGGGCCGGTGTCGGCCTGGCCAGGATCACTTCTTCTGCGCGAAGTAGACGTAGGCCGTCTGTGGCACCTTGGCCGTGCGGTAGGCCGCGGCGGCATCGGCGTCCTGCGGGCGGTCCCACAGCAGCGAGCGGCCGGCCAGCTGCTCGGACTCGAGCGTCGGCTTCTTCGACTTCAGCTCATTGATGAACTGGGTGGCGTCGGACTGGTAGGGCTTCCAGAAGAGCGGCATAGCGTGGGGCGTGGTTCGACGAAACCGCCGATTTTAGGCCAGGGGCTGACACCGGGCCTTCAGGCCGTCCCCGCACACGGACAATCGCGCCATGACCGAGACCGAGCTGAAGTTCCAGATCCCCGCCGCCGCGCTGCCCGCCCTGCGCGAGGAACTGCTGGCCCGCGGCGCCACGCCGCAGTCGCTGCGCGCGCTCTACCTGGACACGCCCGACGGCCGGCTGTCGGCCGCCCGGGCCGCGCTGCGCCTGCGCCTGGAGGGCGAGGCCGGCTGGGTGCAGACCGCCAAGGCGCTGGGCGCCGATGTCCTGACCCGGCTGGAGCACGATGCGCTGGTCGGCCCGGCGCCTGAGCCGCCAGCCCTGGACCTGGCGCGCCACGCCGGCACGCCGGTGGCCCAGGCGCTGCAGGCCGCGCTGCAGGGCGCCACCGCAGCCCTGAGCGTGGTCTTCGAGACCGATGTGCAGCGCCTGCGCCTGGACGCCCCCGCGCCCTCGGGCGCCTGGGTCGAGCTGGCACTCGATGAAGGCGCGGTGCGTGCCGCGGGCCGCGAACTGCCGCTGGCCGAGATCGAGTTCGAGCTGCGCAGTGGCGAGCCAGCGGCGCTGCTGCACCTGGCGGCCGAGGCGGTGGGCCGCCACGGGCTGTGGCTGGACACCCGCAGCAAGGCCGAGCGCGGCCACCTGCTGGCGCGCAAGCTGCCCGCCACGCCGCCGCGCGCCGTGGCGCGCCCGGCCGCCAGCCTGCCCGCGCGTGCCGCCGTGGCGGGCCTGCTGGACGGCGTGCTGGCCAGCGCCAGCGTGCTGGCCGACCCGGACATGCCCGCCGAGGCCGCTGCCCCGCACCTGAGCGCCTGGCTGCGCGGCCTGGCCGAGCTGCTGCAGGTGCTGGGCCGTGCGGCGGCCGACGAAGCCCCACCCGACCCGGCCTGGGCCGAGACCCTGGTGGCCCTGCTGGCGCCGCTGGACACCCAGCCGATGGTGGGCGCCGCCGCCCGGGTGGCCCGCGGCGAGCGCTACAACCGGCTGGTGCTGGCGCTGCTGGGTTGGTCGCAGCCGCTCTGAACCCCTAGCCTCGGCCTTGGCCTAGGGGGATGGTCGGCCGCAGCCGACCTGCGGGAATCCGTTTGTACGAGGGACGGGACGGCAGTGGCCGGACCGCACAGACCTCAACCATTCGGAGCCCCCATGCACATCCGCCCCATGCCCTTCGCCCTGGCCGCCCTGGTCAGCCTGTCCGCCCTGGCCGCGTCGGCCCAGGCCGCGGGCCATGCCAACGCCGATCACCCCGCGGTGGCCCAGCAGCGCCTGGCCACCCAGGCCGGCATCGACACCAACCACTTCCTGGTGCAGCCGCCGGCCACCGTGACCTGGGCGGTGCGGACCGACGCCCCGGTGCGCCACGCCAACGCCGACCATCCGGCCGTGGCGCAGCAGCGGCTGGCTGCCCAGACGGGCATCGACGCCAACCATTTCCTGGTGCAGCCTCCCGCCTCGGTGACCTGGGTCGACCTGCCCACGCCCACCCGGCTGGCCGCCGTGGCGCGCTGAGTCAGAGGGCCTCGACGCCCGGGATGATGGCCTCGGCGCCCAGTTCGGCGGCAAAGCCCGAGCGCTGGATCAGCCCCAGCGGCTGCGGGTTCACGCTGGCCAGCACCAGGGCGATGCCGCGCCGCTTCAGCGCCGCGTGCAGCTGCTCCAGCGCGTCCAGGCCCGAGGTGTCCATCGACACCAGGCGGTGCATCTCCAGCACCACGGTACGGGTGCCCTCGGGCACCTGCTCGGGCAGGGCCTCGATCTTGCCCACGGCGCCAAAGAACAGCGAGCCGAACAGCTCGAAGACCTCGTTGCCGGGCGGCAGGCCCTCGTGCGGCACATGGGTCACGCTGAACAGCGTGCCCATGCGGTAGATGAAGAAGCCGCAGGCCGCCAGCAGGCCCATCTCCACCGCCACCGTCAGGTCGAACACCACGGTCAGCACGAAGGTGCCCAGCAGCACCGTGCGGTAGGGCAGCAGGAACTGGCGCAGCCGCGCGAACTCGCGCCACTCGCCCATGTTCCAGGCCACGAACAGCAGGATGCCGGCCAGCGCCGCCAGCGGCACATGCTGGGCCAGCGGCGCCGCCACCAGCACGATCACCAGCAGCGTCAGCGCATGCAGCATGCCGGCCACGGGCGTGCGGCCGCCGGCGCGCACATTGGTGACCGTGCGGGCGATCGTGCCGGTGGCCGGGATGCCACCGAAGAAGGGCGTGACGAAGTTCGCCACGCCCTGGGCCATCAGCTCCTGGTTGGGGTCGTGGCGCGGGATCTCGGCCATGTTATCGGCCACACGCGCGCACAGCAGCGACTCGATCGCGCCCAGCAGCGCGATGGTGATGGTCGGGATCACCAGCTGCTTGGCCGTGGCCCAGGTGAACTCGGGCAGATCAAAAGCGGGCAGCGCCTGCGGGATGCCGCCGAACTTGCTGCCGATGGTCTCCACCGGCAAGGCCAGCAGTTGCGCCACCACCGTGGCCCCGGCCAGCGCGATCACCGTGCCCGGTACCTGCGCGGCGTGGCGGCGGAACTTGTCGCGCCAGGTCTGCGGGCCGACCGGCATGGTGTAGCTCTTGGGCCAGATCACCACCAGCGCCAGGCAGGCCAGGCCGATCGCCACGGCCCAGGGGTTGACGCTGTCCAGGTGGCGCGCCAGCGTGGCGATCTGCGAGAAGAAGTCCCCCGGCATCTTCGCCACCTGCAGGCCCAGCAGGTCCTTCAGCTGGCTCAGGCCGATCAGCACCGCGATGCCATTGGTGAAGCCGATCACGATGGACACCGGGATGTAGCGCACCAGCGCGCCGAGCTTCAGCCAGCCCATGATGAACAGCAGCACGCCGGCCAGCGAGGTGGCGATCAGCAGATTGGCCAGACCGTAGCGCTCGACGATGCCGTAGACGATGACGATGAATGCGCCGGCTGGCCCGCCGATCTGCACGTTCGAGCCGCCCAGCGCCGAGATCAGGAAGCCGGCGATGATGGCCGTGAACAGGCCGGCCTCGGGCTTGACGCCGCTGGCAATGGCAAAGGCCATGGCCAGCGGCAGCGCGACGATGCCCACGGTCAGGCCGGCACCCAGGTCCTTGGCGAAGGACAGGCGGTCATAGCCCTGGACAGCCTGGATCAGGCGCGGCTGAAAACGGTGCAGGCGAGCCATCGGATCACCGTGCGGCGGGGTCGTCGTTCCCGGCCGCCGCCGCCGCGCTGCCGCTGGGCTGGTAGGACACGCCGTGGGCCGCCAGGTGGTCGCGGATCAACTGGCGCACCACCTGCGAGGGCGTGCGGTCCTGGGAGGCACACAGGCGCTCGAAGGCGGCCTTTTTGGCCGGATCAATCAGCACGGTCAGCCGGGCGGTCTTGAGTTCCATGCGGCGCAGTTCAAAAACATGTGCGTCATATGCACATACAAGGCGAATCCTAGGCGCATATGATGTGTGTCGCAAGGCCCTTCTTGCACGCCATGCCGACCGATTTCCTGCACCGCCTGACCGCGCCCCAGCGCACCCGCCGCGCCAACCGGCAGCTGGGCAGCGTGCTGGCCTTCGTGGCCGGCGCGGTGAATGCCGGCGGCTTTCTGGCGGTGCAGCGCTATACCTCGCACATGAGTGGCATCGTCTCGGGCATTGCCGATGACCTGGTGCTGGGCCAGGTGGCGCTGGCGCTGGGCGGCGTCTCGCTGCTGCTGGCCTTTGTGGCCGGGGCGGCCACCACCGCGATGCAGATTCACTGGGCGCGCCGCCAGGGTCTGCAGGGCGAGTTTGCGCTGCCGCTGATGACCGAGGCGGTGCTGCTGCTGCTGTTCGGGCTGCTGGGGGCGAACCTGGAGCTGCTGGTGGACATCTTCGTGCCGTCCACCGTGCTGCTGCTGTGCTTCGTGATGGGACTGCAGAACGCCGTGGTGACCAAGATCTCGCAGGCCGAGATCCGCACCACCCACATGACCGGCGTGATCACCGACCTGGGCATCGAGCTGGGGCGCCTGTTTTACTGGAACCGTCGGCCCGACGCGGAGGCCGGCCATGCGGTCCTCGCCAACCGCGACAAGCTGGGCATCCATGCCACCATCCTGGCCATGTTCTTCGGTGGCGGCCTGCTGGGGGCCGTGGCCTTCAAGCGCCTGGGCTTTGTGGCCACGCTGCCGATCGCCGGCCTGCTGATGGTGATGGCCGCGCCGCCGCTGCTGCGCGACCTGTGGACGCGCCGAGCCGCGCCATGAGCGAGGCCTGGTGGGCGCTGCCCGAGCCGGCCGAGCCTGACCAGGTGCAGCCTTTCCTGGTGCGCGACGGGGAGCACCTGTCGCTGCACTTTCACCTGGGCGAGGTGCAGAGCAGCATGCGCAGCGACGATCCGCAGCGGCTGGCGCTGGACTACACGCGGACCATGGCCGCTGCGCTGCTGCTGGCGCCGGCGCCGCGCACCGTGCTGATGATTGGCCTGGGTGGCGGCTCGCTGCTGAAGTTCCTGCGCGCGCAGCTGCCCGCCGCGACACTGACCGTGGTGGAGATCAATCCGCACGTGATCGCGCTGCGTGACGCCTTCGCCATTCCGCGCGACGACGAGCAGCTGTGCGTGCTGTGCGCCGATGGGGCGGCGCATGTGGCCTCGACATCGGCGCAGTACGACCTGCTGCTGGTCGACGGCTTTGACTACGACGGTCAGCCCGAGGCCTTGTGCAGCCCCGACTTCTACGCCCATTGCCGCGAGCGCCTCGCGCCCGGCGGCCTGCTGGTCGTCAACCTGCACGCCGACGGCGACCAGGAACACCGGCTGCTGGACCGGCTGGCGCTGTGCTTCGACGGTCAGCTGGTGGCGGTGCCCAGCGCGGATGCGGGCAACCGCATCGTCTTCGCAGGGGCACCCTGCCAGCCCGGCCGCGACCTGGGCGCGGTGCGACGGCGCTGGGCCGGGATGCCTGCCGGGCAGCGCGAGACCCTGGCTCACGTCCATCCCGTGTTGATGCAGGCGCTGATGGCACAGGGCGCGGCCTGAGGGCACTGGGCGCGGCCTGAGCCGGCTCATCAGGACGTTTGCGGGCATTCAGGGCCCCAGTTAAGGTGAATGCCCATAAACGGTAGAGGGTATTGTCACCAGCCAAGCCGCCACCCTGAGTCGGTGCGCCCTTCTTGACCTGGAGATGCCCTTGAGAACCCTGTCCTCGCTTGGCGTGATCGCCCGCTTGACGCTGGCCGTCGGCGTGCTGCTGGCCGTGCTGGCCGCCAATGCCGGTCTGAACCTGTGGCAGCAGTCGCAGACAGCCACGATGATGGCCGGACTGGCCGCGCAGTCCGACAAGCTGCGCCTGGTCGACCGCTGGGCCGCGCTGTCCGAGTCCGCCTCGGTGCGCATCATGGCGGTCAACAAATCGGGTGATGAGGCCATCTCGGCCCTGTTCGGTCCGGAGATCGGCCCCAAGGTGAAGGAGGTCGGCGAGCTGTTCCGCCAGATCAAGGGCCTGGCGACCCGGCCAGAGGAGCTGGCCTGGTTCGAGCAGATGACGCCCAAGCGCGAGGCGCTGCTGCAATCGCTCAAGGACATGGCCGAGTACCGGAAGATCGGCGACATGCCCGCTGCCAGCACCATGTTCGACACCGCCTTCATGCCGGCGCAAAAGGCCTACAACGAACACATCCAGGGCTTTGTGCGGATGCAGCGCGACTACCTGGAGCGCGAAGCCGCCGAGACCGCCGCCCGCGGCCGCCAGCAGGCCCTGCTGGCGCTCGGCGTGGTCGGACTGCTGGCCGTGGGCGGCGGGGTGCTGGCGGCCACTGTGCTGCGACACATCCGCCGCTCGCTGGGCGAAGCGGTGGCCGTGGCCCAGGCCGTGGCCGCCGGCGACCTGAGCCACCCGGTGACCGTGCGGGGCCGCGACGAATTCGGCACCCTGATGCGGGCCCTGGCCGAGATGACCGGCTCGCTCGAGCGCATCGTCGGCCAGGTGCGCCAGGGCACCGACAGCATCGCCACCGCCTCCGCCGAGATCGCCCAGGGCAACAACGACCTCTCGCAGCGCACTGAGCAGCAGGCCGGCAATGTGCAGGCCGCCGCGTCGGCGATGGACCAGATCACGGTGTCGGTGCGGCAGAACGCCGAGCACGCCCGCCAGGCCAATGCCCTGGCCCAAGCGGCCAGCGAGGTGGCCCAGCGCGGCGGCGAGGCCGTGGCCCGCGTGGTCGACACCATGGGCCAGATCAACACCGCGTCACGCCGCATCGAGGAGATCATCGGCGTGATCGACGGCATCTCGTTTCAGACCAACATCCTGGCCCTGAACGCCGCGGTCGAGGCGGCGCGCGCCGGCGAGCAGGGCCGCGGCTTTGCCGTGGTGGCCGGCGAGGTGCGCAGCCTGGCGCAGCGATCGGCCAACGCGGCCAAGGAGATCAAGGACCTGATCGCCGACTCCACCGACAAGGTGCGGGTGGGCAGCGAGCAGGTCGAAGGGGCCGGCCGCACCATGGACGAGATCGTCGACTCGGTGCGGCGCGTCAGCACGCTGGTGTCGGAAATCACGCAGGCCACGGCCGAGCAGGACAGCGGCATCGCCAGCGTCGGCCAATCGGTCAGCGAGATCGATCAGATGACGCAGCAGAACGCCGCCCTGGTGGAGCAGGCGGCGGCTGCGGCCGAGTCGATGCGCCGGCAGGCGCAGGAGCTGGAGCAGGCGGTGGCGGTGTTCCGCGTCGGACGCTGAGCGTCAGCGCACGCGCATCCCGGGCTGGGCGCCCGGGAAGGGCTCGAGCACGAAGATGCCCGGGTGGGCCTTCTCGTCGGCGTGGCTGGCGGCCAGCACCATGCCTTCGCTGACGCCGAACTTCATCTTGCGCGGCGCCAGGTTGGCCACCATCACGGTGAGCTTGCCTTCCAGGTCCTCAGGGCGGTAGGCGCTCTTGATGCCGGAGAAGACATTGCGGGTGCGTCCCTCGCCCACATCCAGCGTCAGACGCAGCAGCTTGTCGCTGCCCTCCACGTGCTCGGCCTTGACGATCTTCGCGATGCGCAGATCGACCTTGGTGAAGTCGTCTATTCTGATCTCGGGCGCCAGATCCTCGCCGCCGGGCACCACCTTCGGCGCCGGCGGCGGGGCCAGCAGCTCGTCCAGCAGCTTGGCGTCCACCCGTTGCATCAGGTGCTTGTACTCGCCGATGACATGGCCGCCCAGCGAGCGCGCCGCGTCGGCGAAGGCGAAAGGCTCGACCTTCAGGAAGCCTTCGACCTGGGCCACCAGCGCCGGCAGCACCGGCTTCAGGTAGATGCTCAGCAGGCGGAAGGCCTCGATGCAGGTGCTGCAGACATCGTGCAGCGCAGCGTCGGCGCCGTCCTTCTTGGCCAGCTCCCAGGGCTTGTGGGTGTCGACGTACTCGTTGACCTTGTCGGCCAGCGCCATGATCTCGCGCAGCGCCTTGCCGAATTCGCGCTCCTCGTACAGCGCCTCCACGGCACTGCGGTGCGCGCGCAGGGTATCCAGCAGCGTGCGGCCTTCGACGCCCAGGTCGGCGCTCAGGCGCCCGCCAAAGCGCTTGCTGAGGAAGCCCGCGGCGCGGCTGGCGATGTTGATGTACTTGCCCACCAGGTCGGCATTGACGCGGGCGATGAAGTCATCGGGGTTGAAGTCGATGTCCTCCACCCGGGCGTTGAGCTTGGCGGCGATGTAGTAGCGCAGCCACTCGGGGTGCATGCCCAGCTCCAGGTACTTCAGCGGGCTGATGCCGGTGCCGCGGCTCTTGCTCATCTTCTCGCCGCCATTGACGGTGATGAAGCCGTGCACGTTCACCTTGTCCGGCGTCTTGCGGCCGCTGAAGTGCAGCATCGCCGGCCAGAACAGGGTGTGGAAGTAGGTGATGTCCTTGCCGATGAAGTGCACCTGCTCCACCGCCGGGTCGCGGAAGAAGGCGTCGTAGTCCAGGCCCTTCTTGCCGAAATAGTTCTTCAGCGAGGCCAGGTAGCCGATCGGCGCGTCCAGCCAGACGTAGAAGTACTTGCCCGGCGCATCCGGGATCTCGATGCCGAAGTAGGGCGCGTCGCGGCTGATGTCCCAGTCGCCCAGGCCGCCCTGGCCCTGCTCGTCCTTGGCGAACCACTCCTTGATCTTGTTGAGCACCTCGGGCTGCAGGCGGCCCGGCTCATGGGTCCACTGCTCCAGGAAGCTCACGCAGCGCGGGTCGGACAGGCGGAAGAAGTAGTGGTCCGAGGTCTTCAGCACCGGCGTCGCACCCGACAGTGCCGAGTACGGGTTCTTCAGCTCGGTGGGCGCGTAAACCGCGCCGCAGACCTCGCAGCTGTCGCCATACTGGTCCTTGGCGCCGCACTTGGGGCACTCGCCCTTGATGAAGCGGTCGGGCAGGAACATGCCCTTGTCGGGGTCGAAGAACTGCTCGATCGTCTTCACGTCGATCAGGCCGTTGTCGCGCAGGCCGCGGTAGATGTCCTGCGCCAGCTGATGGTTCTCGGGCCCGTCGGTCGAGTGCCAGTTGTCGAAGCTGATGTGAAAGCCGTTCAGGTACTGCGGCCGGCCGGCGGCCACCTCGGCGACGAACTGCTGCGGCGTCTTGCCGGCCTTCTCGGCGGCGATCATGATCGGCGCGCCATGGGCGTCGTCGGCGCCGACGAAGTGCACTTCGTGGCCCTTCATGCGCTGCGCCCGCACCCAGATGTCGGCCTGGATGTACTCCATCATGTGCCCGATGTGGAACGGGGCGTTGGCGTAGGGCAGGGCGGTGGTGACGAAGAGCTTGCGGGTCATGGTGCAGCCAGGGACGCCGGGCCCGCGCGGGCCGGCGGCCCGCCTGCAGGGTCAGGCGCCGCAGGAAACCCGTGATTTTACGGTGCACGGGGGATGGACAGGGCCATCACTGCGCGGCACCCTGTCGGCCAGGAAGGACCACCGCCATGAGCACCCGCCGAACCAGCCTGCGCGCCGCCGCCGGCCTGCTGTCCGCCGCCGCCCTGTCCCCGGCCGAAGCGCAGACGTCGCCACCGGCGCGCGACCAGCGCTGGGTGGTCGTGCACCGCCCGGGGCCGGCCTGGCAGTCCGGGGTCAGCCCGTTCGAGCAGCCGGGCCTGGACACCCACATCGCCCACTACCGCCGCTGGCAACAGGAGGGCAAGCTGGCCCTGGGCGGCCCGTTCATGGACGGGTCGGCCGGCGGCATGATGATCGCGGCGGCCGGCGTGCCCGAGGCCGAGGTGCGCGCGCACGCCCAGTCTGACCCGGCGGTGCAGTCGGGGCTGCTGACGGCCGAGCTGCGGCCCTGGCTGATCGGCATGCGCGGCACGGTTTGAGCCGCGGCAAGCCGCCCTGCGGTGCTGTCGGGCACGATCACCGGCGATGCACCTGCTGATCGACACCTTGGCGCTGTGCCTGTTGCTGGCCTCGGCCGAGACCCTGCACGGCATCGCCCGCACGCTGTGGGTGGCGCCGCGCCTGGGACAGCAGCGGGCCCGCCGATGGAGCGTGATCAGCGGCTCACTGCTGGCCTTTGGCCTGTGCGCCTGGCGGGTGCCCGGCTTCGGCCTGCAGGGGCCACTGGCCCACGCGCTGCTGGGCGCGGTGCTGGCCGCCTTCATGGCCAGCTTCGACCTGGCGCTGACCCATTGGCTGCTGCGCCGCCCCTGGCGCCAGGCGCTGCAGGACCTGAACCTGCGCCAGGGCCAGCTGCTGCCGCTGGGCCTGATGGCGCTGGCAGCCTCGCCGACGCTGGTGTGGTGGCTGCAGCGCAGCAGCTGAGCGGCCCTCAGCCGCCCTCGAACCCCGCCAGCACGCTGACCACGTTGTCGCCGATCTCAGCCACCGCGTAGCCGCCTTCCAGAACGAACACCGTGGGCAGGCCCAGCGCGGCCAGGCGTGCGCCCAGACGCTTGAACTCTGGCGTGCGCAGGTGAAAGCGCGAGATCGGGTCGCCCTCGAAGGTGTCCACGCCCAGCGAGACCACCAGCGCCTCGGCGCCATGGGCGACGATGCGGCGGCAAGCCGCTTCCAGCGCCTCGAACCAGCGCGTGTTGTCACTGCCGGCGGGCAGCGGGTAGTTGGCGTTGAAGCCCAGGCCGGTACCCGCGCCGGTCTCGTCGGCGTGGCCCAGGTAGAACGGGTACTCGGTGCGCGGATCGCCGTGGATGCTCTGGAACAGCACGTCCGACCGTTGGTAGAAGATCTGCTGCGTGCCGTTGCCGTGGTGGTAGTCCACGTCCAGCAGCGCCACGCGGGCGGCGCCGCCATCGACGAAGGCCTGCGCCGCGATGGCGGCATGGTTGAGGAAGCAGTAGCCGCCGTAGAAATCGGTGCCGGCGTGGTGGCCGGGCGGCCGTGCCAGCGAGAACGCAGCACGGGCGCCCTGCGCCACCGCGGCCTGGGCCGTCAGCGCGCAGTGGGCACCGGCCAGCGCCGCCGTCCAGGTGCCGGCGGTGATCGGGCTGCCGCTGTCGAAGGAGTACAGACCCAGTTGGGCCACCAGGTTGTCAGGCTCGATGTCGTCGCGAAAGCCGCGTGTCGGCCACACGGCCGGCAGCAGGTCGCGCGTGCCGCCCTGCGCGGCCCAGGCGTCCCACACCCGCGCCAGGAAGGCCAGGTAGCGCGGCGCGTGGATGCGCTCGATCGGCGCCAGGCCGTGGTCCTCGGGCGCAGACACCTCGCCCAGGCCGGCGCGCTGGAAGGCCTGCAGCACGAAATCGGCACGCTCGGGCTTTTCAAAGCAGGGCACCAGCTCGCCGCGGTAGATCTCGTGGGTGCCGGCATGGCCACGGTGCAGGGGGGAGTGGAAGCAACGCATGCGACGGATTCTGCTCCTGGGCGGCCCCCTATACTGGCCTGGACAAGACAGCCACGATGACCATGACCTTTCTGCCACGACTGCTGCTGGGCCTGCTGCTGGCCCTGACCCAATGGGCTGCCCAGGCGGCCACGATCGACAAAATGCTGGTGGCGCCCTTCGGACAGTACGACCAGAGCTACAACGCGGGCGGCAGCTTCATGGTCTTCCCGCAGGCCCTGAGCTACCAGCTCAGCGATGGCAGCAGCTGGAGCTCGGGTGCCGGCTGGCACCCCCACACCCAGGCCGCACCGGCCAGCGTGAGCGAGGTGGACGGCGTGCTGACCGTCCGCTTCGTCCGTCCGGCCGACGGCATCCTGTTCCAGAACACCGATTACGACAGCGGCGACCATTCGGCCCAGGGCGTGCTGGGTGCGCCCAAGGTGATCGAGCTGGTGGCCAAGGTGGGCAGCAGCCACGGCACGATCCGCGGCCGCACCCTGATCGTCTCGAACGACGAGACCTGGTACGGCCAGCCGCGCTTCAACTTCTATTCGGCCGCGGTGGGCCAGAAGGTGCCTTTCAAGCTCACCGTCACCTTGCTGGGCGGCCAGACCTTCCACGCCGGCCTGTTCAACGGCAGTTTCAGCTACCGCATCGCCGGTCAGGTCGACTTCACCCGGCCGCGCTGAGCAGCGCCGCCTGCAGCTCCAGCTCCACCGTCGCGTTCTTGGGCAGCGAGGCCACCCCGACCGACGTGCGAGCGTGGCGGCCGGCCGGACCCAGCACCGCCACCAGCAGCTCGGAGGCAGCGTCGGCCACCTCTGAGTGCTGGCTGAAGCCGGGCCCGGCCTGCACGTAGACGCCCACCCGCAGCAGCTGCGCCACAGCGCCGAGGCTGCCCAGTTGCTGGCGCAGCAGCGCCAGCGCGCGCAGCGCGCCGATGCAGGCGGCGCGGCGGGCCTCCTCCAGCCCCACCGTCTCGGCCGAACCGGTGACCACCACCTGCTGGCCGATGCGCGGCACCTGGCCGCTCACGTGGGCGATGCCGGCATGCAGCAGCAGGGGCTGGTAGTTGCCGCCCACCAGCAGGGGGGCATCGGGGTCCAGACCCAGGGCGCGGGCCCGGTCCAGCAGACGTTGGTCGCGGTCGGAGGGCATCGCCCGATTCTCGCCGCGGCTGGGGCGAGAATGTCGGGCACCCCACCATGAACGGCCCTCGACTCATCCGCTTCGCCGAGCTGCCCGCTGGCCTGGCCGCCCTCACCGCCACCGCACGCGGCATGGAGGAGGGCCGCTTCAGCCGCGCCTCGGCCGAGGCCTTTGGCGAGCTGGCCCGCGCGACCCGGCTGGCTGGCCATATCCGGGAGGTGCGCAACTGCATCAGCATCAGCCCCGATGTGCCCAGCGGGCCGGACGACGCCGATTGCCGCTTCGTGGCGGGCTACCTCTTCGGCCATGACCTGCGCACCGGCCAGGGCGCGGGCGAACGTCCGGCGGTGGCGATGCACGGCTCGCTGGCCTGGTGGCCGCTGGCCAGCGGGCGCTACGCGGTGTTCGGCCACCAGGGTCCGCACGACACGCTGGCCCAGGCCTGGCGCGAGGTCTTCGACACGGCGTTGCCGGCCATGGGCCTGCAGGCCAGGGCGGCGCCGCTGGACCTGATGGTCGATGACCGACGGGACACGCCGGCACAGGCGCTGCGCACCGAGATCTGGGTGCCGGTCTGAAACGGCACGGGCCGCCCGAAGGCGGCCCGTGACAGGGGGGTGACGAAGGCCTCAGGCGGCCGCGTCGCTGATCAGGCCCATGTCGGCCGAGGACATCAGCGCCTGGATGTCCATCAGGATCAGCATGCGCTCGCCGACGTTGGCAATGCCGGTGATGTAGGACATGTCGACCTGGGCGTTCATCATCGGCGCCGGCTTGATGGCGTCGCCGCCCAGCTCCAGCACGTCTGACACCGCATCCACCACCGCCCCCACCACGCGGCCGCGGATGTTCAGCACGATCACCACGGTGAAGGCGTTGAACTCGGCGCTGGGGCAGTTGAGCTTCACGCGCAGGTCGATGATCGGCACGATCACGCCGCGCAGGTTGACCACGCCCTTGATGAAGTCAGGCGCGTTGGCGATGCGGGTGGGCTGCTCGTAGCTGCGGATCTCCTGCACGCGCAGGATGTCGATGCCGTATTCCTCCCCGCCCAGGCGGAAGGTCAGGAACTCGCCGTGGGGGGTGGTGGCGGGGCCGCGAGCGTCGGCCTGGCCGCTGCGGGCGGCTTCGTGGCGGGCCACGTGGCGGGCTTCGGTGATCATGTCCATGGCGAGGTCCTCGGAGGGCGGTTCAGGGGTTCAGAAGGGTTCATCGGCCGCCGGTGGCGGCACTTGAGGGCGGTGTCAGAAGGTCTCCCAGTCACCGTCCGCGGTGGCGCCCGCCAGTGCCGGCGTGGGCATGGCCAGCGCACGGGTGGCGGCGGCAGCTGCGGCCGCCACCGGCGCCGGTTTGGGCGTCGCAGGCGCGGCCGGCCGGCCCTGCGGCGCGGCGGATGGCACGGACGCGCCCAGCGAGGCCGCGTGCCCCGGCAGACGGAAACTGCCCACCAGATTGGCCAGGCCACTCGCCTGGGTGCGCATGCTCTCGGCGGCGGCGGCGCTTTGCTCCACCAGCGCGGCGTTCTGCTGCGTCATCTGGTCGAGCTGGCCCACCGCCTGGCTGATCTGGCCGATGCCGTCGCGCTGCTCGCCGCTGTGGGCGGTGATCTCGGCGATGATGTCGGTGACGCGCTGCGAGGAGCCGACGATCTCGGTCATCGTGGTGCCCGCTTCCTGCACCAGGCGCGAGCCGCTCTCGACCTTTTCCACCGACGCGGCGATCAGTGCCTTGATCTCGCGCGCGGCGTCGGCCGAGCGACCCGCCAGGCTGCGCACCTCGCCGGCCACCACCGCGAAGCCGCGGCCCTGCTCGCCGGCGCGGGCGGCTTCCACCGCGGCGTTGAGCGCCAGGATGTTGGTCTGGAAGGCGATGCCGTCAATCACACCGATGATGTCGGCGATCTTGCGCGAGGCCTGGTGGATCTCGTCCATCGTGCTGACCACCTGGGACACCACGTTGCCCCCACGCTGGGCCACCGTGCTGGCCGAGGTGGCCAACTGGTTGGCCTGGGCCGCGGCATCGGTGCCCTGGCGCACCGACTCGGTGAGCTGGGTCATCGACGAAGCGGTCTGCTGCAACTGGCTGGCGGCGGTTTCCGTGCGCTGCGACAGGTCCTGGTTGCCGGTGGCGATTTCGCTGCTCACGCTGGCGATGCTGTCAGCGGCCTGGCGGACCTGCTGCATCGACGACTGCAGGCGCTCGACCATGCGCGCCAGGCTGCGCTGCAGCGCGCCGATCTCGTCCTGGCGGTCGGTGTCGACCTGCACCGTCAGGTCACCGTCGGCGACCGATTCGGCGGCCTGCGAGGCGCGTGACAGCGAGCGGGCCACACTCACCAGCAGCCGCGCGCCCACGCCCACCGCGGCGGCGGTCAGCAGCAGCGTGGCCACCAGCAGGGCGATGGTGAGGCGGTCGTTGGTGGCCAGATCAGCCGCCTGCTCGTCGCGGCTGGTGGCCAGGATGGCCTTTTGCATCTCGACCAGCTGGCCGGCCAGGTCCTTGTAGGCCGCGTCGGCGCCCTGCATGGCCGCAATGCCGGTGTTCGGGTCCACCGAGGCCAGGTCCAGGGCCTGGGCGGCCTGTTTGGCGTATTGGGCCAGTGCCGACTGGATTGTGGGCACGGTGACCGGCGAGTTCCCCAGGTCGGCCTCGTCGATCGACTGTGACAGGCTGTCGTCGATCGCCTTGCTGCCGCTGACGATGCCATCGGAGAGCGCCTTCAGGCCGGCCTCGTCGATCGAGCCAATGATGCTGATGCCGCGGTAGACCCCGGAATGCAGCTGTCCCAGCCGGGCCTGGGCGTCGGCCAGCGCGCGTACCTCACCCAGGCTGGCTTCATGGTTGCGGGCGGCCTTGGCCGCCTGCAGGTGACTGCCCATGCCCACGGCGGCGGCGCCGGCCAGGGCCACCAGGGCGGTGACCAGCGCAGGGGCCAACAGCTTGGTGCCGAGTTTCATCAGGTTCTCCAGAGTCTAGTCAGGCGGCCTGTGTCAGCCCACAGGCCCGTGGCCGATGTCACTTGTAGATGCCACCGCAGACGATGGTCTCGTCCAGGCGCTCGCAGTACATGGCCTTGGGCTCGATCTTCTTGGTTTCGGGGTTGGTGAACTTGTAGTCCTGCCAGAAGCTGGGCTTGGCCTTGGCCAGCTCGACGCGCTCGCGCACGAACGCCTTGCCGTCCACATCTTTCAGGTCGATCAGGTTCTTGCCCACCATCTTCTCGTTGGCACCGTGGGCGTGGACCATGCCATCCAGGCCGTAGACCACCAGGTACAGGTCCTGCTGGCGGAACTGGCCGGTCTTGCTGGTGATCTCGGCGTAGCCCTTGTCCTTGCCATTGGCCTTGATGAAGGCCAGGCCCTTCTTGACCATGCCGGTGGCATCGGCCTCGGTGGCACCGCCCTCGGCGGCATGGGCGCCGATCAGCGCGATCGGCAGGATCAGGGTGGCGGTGAGGAAGCGCTTCATGGCGTGTCTCCAGGAGGTGCGGACAGGGCCGCGGGGTCAGAAGGATTCCCAGTCATCGCTGGGCCCGGGGGCCGGCGTGCTGGACGGTCGGGGAGAGGAGGGCGCGGGTGCCGACGGGGCGATCTGTGCACGCACCTGCGCCAGGGCGATCACGTCGCGGGCGGCGCGGGCGTGGGGTGGCTCGCCGGGCGCCGTCGGCAGCTGCCGGGGGCGGTCATCCAGGTGGAAGGAGTTGGCGGCCTGGTTCAGGCGGGCGGCCTGTTGCTGCAGGCTCTCGGCAGCGGCTGCGCTTTGTTCGACCAGCGCGGCGTTCTGCTGCGTCATCTGGTCGAGTTCCTGCACGGCGGCGTGCAGCTCCAGGATGCCGCTGCTCTGCTGCTCGGCATCGACGGTGATCTCGCGCACCCGCTGTGACACATGGGTCACGGCGGCAGCCAGCTCGCCGATGCGCTCGTCCGTCTCGCGCACCTGCTGGGTGCCGCTGTCGACCTTTTCGCTGGAGCTGAGGATCAGGCTGCGGATTTCGCGCGCTGCCTCGGCCGAGCGGCCCGCCAGCGTGCGCACCTCGGATGCGACGACGGCGAAGCCGCGGCCTTGCTCGCCAGCGCGCGCGGCCTCCACCGCCGCGTTCAAGGCCAGGATATTGGTCTGGAAGGCAATGCCGTCGATGACGCCGATGATGTCGCTGATGCGCCGGCTCGACTGGTTGATTTCTTCCATCGTGGACATCAGCTGCTGCATCGATGCACCGCCCCGCTCGGCGGCGGCAGAGGCATCGCGCGCCAGACGGTCGGCGTCGCTGGCGGCGGCGCTGCTGTGGTGCATGGTCTCGCTCAGGCCCTGCATGCCCGAGGCGGTGCGCTGCAGGAAGCCGGCGGCGCGCTCGGTGCGTTGCGACAGGTCGAGGTTGCCGCTGGCAACCTCGCGGCTGGCGGTGTGGATGCTTTCGGCACTGTCCTGCATCTGGCCGACGGTGCGGCGCAGGCCGTCGCGCATCGCGACCACCGAGCGCATCACATCGCCGATCTCGTCGTGGCGCGTGGTGTCCAGCTGAACACGCAGGTCGCCCTCGCCGATCTGGCGCGCGGCGCGGGCCAGCTCGGCCAGCGGCCGGCAGATCGCGCGCACCAGCAGGGTCGAGGCCACGGCCAGCGCGGCCGCCACCAGCACCGAGACGCCTGCGACCAGCCACACGGTGCGCATGCGCTCCTGGCTGGTGCGCACATGCAGCGCCTCGGCCAACTGTTCTTCCAAAGCCACCAGATCGCTCAGCGCGGCGCGGTAGGGCGCCAGAGCGGTCAGGTCGCCGGGCAGCGAGCCCAGGCGGGCCAGCGTGCGGCGCTCATCGTCGCTGCTGGCCAGCGGGCTCAGGCGCTGGCGCAGGGCCTCGATGCGGGCCGCTTGGGTGGTGGCGGCGGCGCCGGCCGACAGCCGTGCCTCCAGCGCAGAGAGCTCACCCTGCCATTGGTGGGCCAGCGTCAGGCGCGTCTGCTGGTCGCGCGAGGCCTGTCCGGCAGCCTCGATCAGGCTGCGCGTGCGCACTGCGGCGATCACGCTCATCACGACCAGCATGACGATCAGCACCAGCGTGGGTGTCCACAGGCGGGTCGAGAGCTTGAGTGGCATGGCGCTGGGGTCAGAACGTGGTCCAGTCGTCCTGGTCGCCCGCGCTGGCGGTGGCGACCGGCGCTGCAACCGGCGTGGAAGGGGCAGGCCTGGCTGGCGGCCGGACGGTGGCGGGCGCCGGCACGGCGGGTCGGCTGGCGGCCGGTGTGGCTGGCGTGGCCGACGCCGCGGCGATCGTTGCGCGCGGCGCATCGCCGGTGCGGAAGGTGGCCACCAGCGTGGTCAGGCCCTCGGCCTGGTGGCGCAGGCTGTCGGCCGCGGCGGCGCCCTGCTCGACCAGGGCGGCGTTCTGCTGGGTCATCAGGTCCAGGCTGTCCAGCGCGGTACCGACATGGCCGATGCCGCTGCTCTGCTCGCCGGAGCGGGTGGCGATCTCCTGCACGATCACCGAGACGCGCTGCACCGAGCCGACGATGTCGGTGATGGTCTGGCCAGCGTCGCGCACCAGGGCCGAGCCGGTTTCCACCCGCTCGGTTGACTGGCCGATCAGTTGCTTGATCTGGCGCGCGGCGTCGGCGCTGCGCTGGGCCAGCGTGCGCACCTCGCCGGCCACCACGGCGAAACCGCGGCCCTGCTCACCAGCGCGTGCGGCTTCCACCGCGGCGTTGAGGGCCAGGATGTTGGTCTGGAAGGCGATGCCGTCGATGACGCCGGTGATGTCGGCAATCTGGCGGCTGGCCTGGGCAATGTCGTTCATGGTCTGCACCACCCGGCCCATGGCTTCGCCACCCCGCTGCGCGACCTCGCTGGCCGATCGGGCCAGATCGCTGGCCTGGTGGGCCGATTCGGTACCGGCCTGCACGACGCGTGTCAGGTCCTGCATGTGCGAAGCGGTCTGCTGCAGGTCGCTGGCGGCCTGCTCGGTGCGCTGCGACAGGTCCAGGTTGCCGCTGGCCACTTCAGAGCTGGCGACGCGGATGCTGTCGGCGCTGTCGCGCACCTGGCTGACGATGCCGCGCAGTGCGTCCTGCATTTGCGCCAGGGTGTGCATGAAGCGGGCGATCTCGTCCGAGCCCGGGCTGTCCAGGCGCTGCGACAGGTCGCCGTTGGCCACCGCGGCGGCGGCGGCGGTGGCCTGGTCCAGGGGCACGGTGATCGAGCGCGCGGCGGCCCACATCAGCGCGCTGAAGCTGGCCAGCAGCACCAGCACGACAACGGTGCGCAGCACCGACAGTCGCTGAGCGACCACGACGGCCTCGGCCTGGCGGGCATCGATCGCGCCGCGGCGTGCGTCCGACCAGGACTGCACCGCCTGGCGTGCCTTGTCCAGCGACTCGGCCGAGCGCTGGGTGTAGGCGTGGCCCGCCGCGGCATCCATGCGGGCGTCGACCACCTGCTGCAGCACGTCACCCACTTCCTTGGCATAGGTGGACAGGCCGTCACGGGCGGCCTGCAGCGCAGCCCCTTGCGGCGCCGCGGCCAGGGCTGCCAGGTCATGGTCGCCCTGGGCAATGGTCTTGCTCCAGGCTGTCTTGAGCTCACCGGCTTCAACCGCGTTGTTGCCGGTCAGCAGCACCGCCTGTTCCAGACGCTGGATGCGCTCCAGCGTCAGCTGCAGGCCGGCACCGGTGCCGGCGAACGCCGCCTGCTCATGCAGCAGCTCGGCGGCCAGGTCCTGCTGCTGGCGCAGCGACCAGGCCGACCACAAACCCAGACCGACCACCGCCACCGCGAGCAGGGCCATGCTGCCCAGCAAACGCAGGCGAATGCTCAGTCGACGCAGCAAGGCCTGCATGTCGGTCCTTTCAGGCGGGCAGACGGAAGGAGCCCACGACCTCGGCCAGCGTGCTGGCCTGGCCTCGCAGGTGCTCGGCCGCGGCCGTGCTCTGCTCCACCAGTGCGGCGTTCTGCTGGGTCACGCGGTCCAGATCGGTGACGGCAGCGTTGACCTGACCGATGCCGCGGCTTTGCTCGGCGGCAGCGTGCGAGATCTCGCCGATGATGTCGTTGACGCGCTGCACCGAGGCCACGATGTCCTGCATCGTGGCGCCGGCTTCGCCCACCAGGCGCGAGCCGTTCTCGACCTGCTCGACGCTGGCGCCGATCAGGCGCTTGATCTCGCGTGCCGCGTCGGCGCTGCGCTGTGCCAGGCTGCGCACCTCGCCGGCGACCACCGCGAAGCCGCGGCCCGATTCACCGGCGCGGGCGGCTTCCACCGCGGCGTTGAGTGCCAGGATGTTGGTCTGGAAAGCGATGCCATCGATCACGCCGATGATGTCGGCGATGCGGTGCGAGGCGGCATTGATCTCGTTCATGGTCTGCACCACCTGGGCGACGACCTCGCCGCCATGGCTGGCCACGCCGGTCGCGGCCTGCGCCAGGCCGCTGGCCTGCTGGGCGTTGTCGGCGCTGTGGCGGACGCTGCCGGTCAGCTCTTCCATCGAGCTGGCGGTCTGCTGCAGGCTGCTGGCGGCCTGCTCGGTGCGCTGGTTCAGATCGGCATTGCCCGAGGCCACTTCGCCCGAGCCCATGCGGATGCTCTCGCTGGCCTCACGCACCCGGCCGACGATGCGGCCCAGGCCGCCCTGCATCTGGTCCAGGGCACGCAGCAGCTCGGCCAGCTCGTCCTGGCCGCGGGCGTCGATGCGGCGGGTCAGATCACCGTCGGCGATGGCCAGGGCCACCTCGCGGGCCTGCACCATCGGTCGGGTGATCGAGGCCGAGTTGGCCAGCGTCAGCGGCACGACGATGAACACCGCAGCCGCCAGCACCGCCAGGAAGGCCATCGTGGTGCGCTGCAATTGCTCGTCGAACGAGGCGCGGGTGCCCTCGACCTCGCTGGTCAGGATGGTGTCGATCTTGTCGAGATCGGCTTCGACCGCCTCGATGTGTTGCCTGCCGCGCGCAAACATGCGGTCCGCGCCACGGGCGTTGTCATAGGCGCCATCCTGGATGCGGCTGAGCAGCTCACCGGTGGACTTGGCGTAGGTGTCGATCTCGGCCAGCGCGTGGCGGGCCAGTGGGTTGTCCTCGTCCTCCTCGCCTTCGAGCAGGGCATTGAAGGCCTTGCGCAGGCCGGCCACTTCGGTCTGCCATTTCTCGCGGTGCGCCAGCACAGCCACGCCATCCTCGTAGTCGATCAGCATGTTGCGCTCATGCAGGCGCAGCGCGCCCAGTCGGGTGCGCAGCTCGGTGGCATTGCGCAACTCGGCCACCGAGTGGTGCATGAAATCCTCGCTCAGCGAGGACAGGTGCCGACCGCCGACCAGGGCGGCGACGCCGACCAGGGCGAACAGCCCCAGCACGACACCGATCGCACCCAGCATGCGCAGGCGGATGGAGAAACGCCGCATCAGAGGCATCAGGGCATTGAACAAGGCAGACTCCGGGTAGTGCGAGAGGAGCGCTGTGGCAGCAGAGCGATCAGTGGCGCGAGCGTCGGACCAGCGCGCCCACATCCA
This sequence comes from Ideonella aquatica, assembly GCF_018069755.1. Lineage (GTDB taxonomy): Bacteria > Pseudomonadota > Gammaproteobacteria > Burkholderiales > Burkholderiaceae_C > Ideonella > Ideonella aquatica. The sequence goes on from NZ_JAGQDE010000003.1 coordinate 273,881, forward strand.
GGATCAGCGCCACGCGGCCGTCACCCATGATGGTGGCGCCCGAGACGTCGTTGACCTTGCGGTAGTTGGCCTCGAGGTTCTTGACCACCACCTGCTGCTGGCCGAGCAGTTCGTCGACCAGCAGGGCGACGCGGCCGCCCTCGGCCTCGACCACCACCATGATGTTGGAGACGTTGTCGAACTCGAAGCGGGGCACGTCGAAGACGCGCTCCAGGTCGATCACCGGCATGAACTCGTCACGCACCTCGACCACGCGGCCGGTGCCGCCGATCGTCTTGATCATGGTCTTCTCGACCTGGAAGGACTCGACCACCGAGGACAGCGGCAGGATGTAGACCTCCTCGCCGACACCGATGCTCATGCCATCCATGATGGCCAACGTCAGTGGCAGGCGCACCCGCACACTCATGCCGTAGCCCTCGGCCGAGTCGATCTCGACCGAGCCGCCCAGTGCGGTGATGTTCTTTTTCACCACGTCCATGCCGACACCGCGGCCGGAGACGTCGGTCACCACCTCGGCGGTGGAGAAGCCCGGCGCGAAGATCAGGTTGTAGACCTCGCCGTCGGTCAGGCTGTCGGGGGCGTCGATGCCGCGTTCGCGGGCCTTGGCCAGCAGCTTGGCGCGCGACAGGCCCTTGCCGTCGTCACGCACCTCAATGACGATCGAGCCGCCCTGGTGCGAGGCGACCAGGGTGATCGTGCCGTGTTCGGGCTTGCCCTTGGCCAGGCGCTCGGCGGGCAGCTCGATGCCGTGGTCGCAGCTGTTGCGCACCAGGTGGGTCAGCGGGTCGGTGATCTTCTCGACCAGGCCCTTGTCCAGCTCGGTGGCTTCGCCCTGCGTGACCAGCTCAACCTTTTTGCCCAGCTTGCTGGCCAGGTCGCGCAGCATGCGCGGGAAGCGGTTGAAGACCATCGACATCGGAATCATCCGGATCGACATCACCGCTTCCTGCAGATCGCGGGTGTTGCGCTCCAGATCGGTCAGCCCGGAGAGCAGCTGCTGGCTGAGCTGCTGGTCGCTGTCGCGGCTGTTCTGGGCCAGCATGGCCTGGGTGATGACCAGCTCGCCCACCAGGTTGATCAGCTGGTCGACCTTCTCCACCGACACCCGCAGCGTGGACGAATCCAGGCCCTGGCCGGCGTTCTTGGACTCGGCCTTGGGCGCTGCCGGCTTCGGTGCGACCGGGGCGGCGGCCGCCGCGACCGGTGCGGCCGGGCTGGTCGGCTCGGCGGCTGCCGCAGGTGCGCTGGCCCCGGGCGAGCCCGGGGCGTCGTCGAAGAAACCGTAGCCGGGGTCCACCGCCGGTGCAGCGGTCTCGGCGGGCGCGCCGGGGTTGCCGTCATGGAAGCCATAGCCCGGACCCAGCGGCTGCAGCTGCATGCGCTCGCGCGCCACGTGGAAGGTGAACAGGTCGAGCAGGTCGTCGTCGCTGCTCGCCGTGGTGATCTTGAAGCGGCGCATGCCGTCGGCGTCGCGGCCGGCGTCCAGCGGCTCGATGCTGCCCAGGTCGGTGATTTCCTTGAACAGCTCGGCCAGGTTGTCGGCCTGTGCGGGGTCGTCCAGCGGACCGACGGTCAGCTCCAGCGTGCGCACCGAGGGGCCCGCCGCGGCCACAGGGGCCGGCACGGCGGTGACCGGCGCGACCGGGGTTGGCGCAGGTGCCACGGCGGCCGGGGGCGCGCCGCCGTCGGCCAGCGCGCGGATGTGGGCGACCAGGTCGCGGGTGTCCAGGGCCTCGCCGGCGCCGCCGGCCTGGTGACGGGCGAGCAGGCTCTTGAGCGCATCGCCGGCCTGCAGCAGCACGTCGACCATGGCCGTGGTGGGCGTCAGCTCGTGGCGGCGCAGCTTGTCCAGCAGCGTCTCCATCTGGTGGGTCAGCTCGGCCACGTCGTTGAAGCCGAAGGTGGCGGCGCCGCCCTTGACCGAGTGGGCGCAGCGGAAGATGGCGTTGAGTTCCTCGTCGTCGGCGGCGGTGACGTCAAGCTCGAGCAGCTTCTGCTCCATCAGCTCGAGGTTCTCGCCGGCTTCTTCAAAGAAGACCTGGTAGAACTGGCTCAGGTCGATGCCGGCGCCGGACTGTCCGGATTCGTGGTGCATGGTGTCGGCCATGGGAGGCTCCTGGTCGTTGTCGTGGTGGGCCGTGCAGGTCCGTGGGGTCCGGTCAGCGGATGACCTTCCCGATCACCTCGATCAACTTGGCGGGGTCGAAGGGCTTGACCAGCCAGCCGGTGGCGCCCGCTGCGCGGCCGGCCTGCTTCATCTGGTCGCTGGACTCGGTGGTCAGGATCAGGATGGGCGTGCCCTTGAACTTGGGGTTCTCGCGCAGCTTCTTGACCAGGCTGATGCCGTCCATGCGGGGCATGTTCTGGTCGGTCAGCACCAGGTTGAAGTCGCGCTGGTTGGCTTTCTCCCACGCGTCCTGGCCGTCCACCGCCTCGACGACGTTGAAACCGGCGTTCTTCAGCGTGAACGACACCATCTGGCGCATCGAGGGAGAGTCGTCAACGGCAAGGATCGAGTGCATGGCAGTTCTCCAGAAATCTTTCGGTGCAGGCGGGATGGGTGGGTCAGAAGAGGTCGATGGACCCGGCGTCCATCTCGTCCTGGGTCACGGGATTGGGGCGGCCAGGGCCTTCCTCGACGATGGTCTCGCCTTCGGGGTCCTCGCCCATCGCCTCGGCGGCGATGCGGTCGGCGCAGTTGCGCAGCCGACGGTGGGTGTGGGCAATCAGTTGCGTGGCCATGTCGTGGAACTGCAGCGCGGTGATCGCGCCGGCCAGTTCGGTCATGGCCTGGTTGAGGGCGCCGTCGTCGTCGCCACCCTCGGCCAGGATGGCCAGGTCGCGCAGCACGTGCTTGATGCGGTCGGTGGCACCGTAAAAGTGCCCCGACAGCGTCTCGCTGGCGTCGTCGAGCAGACGTTGCAGGCGCTCCAGGTCGTTGCTGGCCACCATCAGGTGGTCCTGCAGGTCCGCGGCCATCAGCAGCGGAAGGGCAGCGCCGGGGTCCGGTGGCGAGGTCTCGTTGAGTTGCATCGGCGTTCCACGCGTGTCTGGCATGGGTGGGAGGCCCCCGAGGTGGCGGTCGCCATCCGGGGAGTTGTCATGGATTCTTCGGCAGCACCGGGCCAGGTGTTGCGTCAATGACCCCGGCATTCCGACCGTATTTCGCACGACAGGGAGGCTCAACCCGCCAGCCCGGGCTGGGCCATACTTGCGGGTATGCAGGTCCCCGCCGTTCCATCACCCTTGCGCGTGCTGCACCTGGAGGATTCCGACCTGGACCATGCGCTGGCCATGGCCCAGTTGCAGCGTGCTGGGCTGACGGTGCTGGCCACCCGGGTGGAGGACGAAGCCGCCTTCCGCGCTGCCCTGGCTGAATCCTGGGACATCGTGCTGTCCGACTACAACCTGCCGGGCTTCAGCGGCATCCGCGCACTGGACATCGTGCGCGAGATGGCCGAGCCGCCGCCCTTCATCCTGGTGTCCGGCGAGATTGGCGAGGATGTCGCCGTGGCCGCCATGCGCAATGGCGCCAGCGACTACCTGCTGAAACAGAACCTGGCGCGCCTGGCGCCGGCGGTGGAGCACGCCATCGATGCCCACGCCAGCGAGCGCGCCCGCCGCGCCGCCGACCAGGCGCTGGCGGCCTCGCGCGAGCGCGTGTCCGAGCTGGCCCAGCATCTGCAGACCACCGTCGAGCACGAACGTGCGGCGATTGCCCGCGAAATCCATGACGACGTCGGGGGGTCCTTGACCGCCCTCAAGTTCGATCTGGCCTGGCTGGGCCGCCACATCGGCGAGAACACGCCCGAGGTGCGCCAGCGCCTGGAGACCGCCACCGAGACGCTGACCCATGCCCTGGAGGCCAGCAAGCGCATCATGCACAACCTGCGCCCGGCCATCCTGGAGCAGGGCCTGGTGGCCGCGCTGCAGTGGATGGCCACGCGCTTCGAGCGCCGCACCGGCATCGCCTGCAGCTTCCGCGCCAGCCACGAGCTGCCGCCGCTGCCGGCCGGCGTGCCGCTGGTGGCCTACCGCACCGCCCAGGAGGCGCTGACCAACGTCAGCAAGCACGCCCAGGCCACGCGGGTGGCGATCGACCTGACCCTGGCCGGTGGCGTGCTGTCGCTGGAGGTGTCCGACAACGGCCGCGGCCTGTCGCCCGAGGACCTGGCCAAGACGCGCAGCTTCGGCATCCGCGGCCTGCGCGAGCGCTCGGGCACGGTGGGTGGCTGGGTGGACCTGTCCAGCGGGGCGGGCGGTACCACGCTGATCCTGTCGATCCCGCTGGACGGTGAGTCGCTGGACGACGAGGAGCCCGGCGCACCCGACCCGGGATTGTTCGGCGAGGCGGGACACGACCCGTCCGCCTGGGGAGAGCCATGACCCGCGTCATCATCTGTGACGACCACGCGCTGATCCGGCGTGGCATCCGCGACACCCTGTCGGATGCCCCCGACATCGACGTCATCGGCGAGGCCGGCGACTATGGCGAGCTGCGCGCGCTGATGCGCCAGGAACGCTGCGACGTGCTGGTGCTGGACATCAACATGCCCGGTCGCAGTGGCCTGGACGTGCTGCATGTGCTCAAGGACGAGGGCTCGCCGATCAAGGTGCTGGTGGTCAGCATGTACCCCGAGGACCAGTACGCGATCCGCGCCCTCAAGGCCGGCGCCTTCGGCTATGTCAACAAGGGCGGCGATCCGGCGCAGCTGGTGCAGGCGGTGCGCACCGTGGCGCAGGGCCGCAAGTACGTCACGCCCGAGATCGCCCAGATGCTGGTCGAGAGCCTGACCGCCCCCGAAGTGGCCAACGCCCACGAGAAGCTCTCCGACCGCGAATTGCAGACCCTGGTGATGATCGCCAGCGGCAAGCGCCTGGCCGACATTGCCAATGAGCTGATGCTCAGCCCCAAGACGGTCAGCGTCTACCGGGCGCGGGTGCTGGAGAAACTGGGCCTGTCGAACAACTCCGAGCTGACCGTCTATGCCATCCGCAATGGCCTGGTCGGGGAATGAGGACACCCGGCGCGGGGGTACCCGCGCCACCCTCCGAGAGGGTGCGCGGCCGCTTGGGAGCGGCCCGGCGCTGGCCGCGCGGGCCGGCCCGATCCTCAATGGAACGGCGCGCGGTAGATCCACACCGGCTTGCCCGGCACGGTCTCCAGGCGCGCCGCGGGCGTCCAGCCCACCGCCTCGAACTCCAGGCTGACCAGCCAGGCGCCAGCGCGCAACTCGGCCTGGGCCTTGGCCATCGCCCGCGGCATGCTTTCGGGCCGCTGGAACAGGTAGACCATGTCCAGGGCCGACCAGTCGGCGCGCCAGATGTCGCCGCGCCGCACCCGGGCGAAGCGGCAGCGCAGCCGGCACAGCAGGGCCAGCGGCCAGCTCCATTCCAGGCCTTCCAGCCGGGCACCGGGGTACTCGGCGTGCAGCGCCAGCAGGCCGTCGCCCAGGCCGCAGCCAGCGTCCAGCACCTGGGCACCCGGGGGCAGGGGGGCCGCGGCCGCCAGGCCGTGCAGGGCCGCGGTGGGCGTGGGAAACAGCGGCGCATCGCGCCAGGCGTTCACCGGGTAGAGCAGGGCCAGCAGCGCCAGTGGCAGCAGCCAGGCCAGCGGTGGGATGGCAACCTGGCCGGCGGCCAGCAGCGACAGCGGAAAGCCGGCAAACAGGATCAGCCGGCGCATGCCGGTGGCGCCGCGCCAGGCCAGCAGGGCCGACAGCGCCAGCGCCAGGCCGAAGCCGACGACCGGCAGTCCCGCCGCACCCAGGGCGAGGAACAGCGCCCAGGCCGCAGCCCAGGTCAGCAGCGCAGGAAGCGGCCAGACGAGTGACATCGGGCCGATTGTGACAACGCCCGCACAGCGCGGGCGCCGGGAAAAGCGGGAGCGAGCGCGGTCAGAATCCGAGCGAGGCCAGCAGGTCGTCCACGTCGTCCTGTTGCAGCGCGCGGTCAGGCACCTGCACGCCGGCGAGCTCCTCGGTGGCGCCGCTCATGGCGCTGACCGGATCGGGCAGGTCGCCGTCGGCCAGCACGTGCTTGAGCTCGTCCTCGACGCGGAACAGGATCTTCATGACCTTGCCAATCACCTGGCCGGACAGGTCCTGAAAATCCTGCGCCAGCATCACATCGGTCAGCACCCGGTTCTGGTCGTCGGCAAAGGCGGCGGCGCTGGCGGCGTAGTCGGCGCACAGCTTCATCATCACGCGCGAGCGGGCGGTGTCGATCTCGGGCGACTCGGCCAGCCGGCGCATCGCCTCGGCGATCTCCAGGCCACGCCGGCGGACCTCGTCGCAGGCGGGCTTGGCCTCGTCGATCAGGGCCAGCACGCGGGTGGCCGCCTGCTCGGTCATCTTGCCGACGTACTCCAGGCGCTCGCAGGCGTCGGGCACCTCGCGGACGGCCTGGCGCAGCTCGGGCTTGACCCAGGTTCCCGTGGCGGCATGAAGGGAGGGATCGGGCAGCATGGGAGTGCCTTCTCGTTGGTGTGGTGTCGGTGGCGGGCGGGGTGTCGACGGGCTCAGTCCGGGCGCAGGAAGGGCATCGGCGACTGTCGCCGCGCACCGTTCTTGCGGCTGCGGTGCACCGCTTCCAGGCCGTCACGGCCGCCGTTGAGCAGGCCGTTGACCAGGCCCAGCACGTCGTCGACGCTCAGCGCCGCCACTGCGGGGTGGTAGCGCTGGATCGCGGCGGCCAGGCTGGCGCGCGGCACACCTTGGTGCGTGGCGCAGACCAGCAGCACCGCCTCGAACAGCTCGGGCACCTCGTGGCAGATCCAGCGGATCCGCCGCAGGCACTCGACCGGGCTGCCCGCCTGGCGCGGCAGCAGCCAGTGCGGCGCCTCGTCGGCGTGCAAGGCGGTGTCGTCAGCGGCGTGCGCCTCGGTGATCACGGCGGCCTCAGAAGCCCAGGCTGGCCAGCAGGTCGTCGACCTCGCCCTGGTCGGCCACCACGTCGGTGCGGCCTTCCGGTGCGACCACCGGGCCTTGCAGCACGGCCGGATCGACCTTGTCGCGCTGCTCGGGCGGCACCACCTGCAGCAGCAGCTTGACGAGGCTGTCCTCCAGGTCGTTGGCCAGGGTCACCACCTTGGCCACCACCTGGCCGGTGAGGTCATGGAAATCCTGGGCCAGCATGATGTCGGTCAGGTGGGCATCGATGCGGCTGGTGCTGTCCTCGACGTCCTTGACGAAGTTCATCACCCGGCCGGAGGCCACCGCGCGCACCGGGTCCTTGACCAGCGCCTCGGCCAGCTCGCGCGTGGCCTGGCTGATGTGGTGGTGATCGGCCTTGGCCTGATCCACCGAGTTCAGCACCTTGTTGGCGGCATCGGCCGTCTTGTTGGCAATGTAGTTCAGGCGGCTGCGCGCATCGGGCAGGCCGTCGGCGGCCACCTGCAGCTTGGGCATCACACCCAGCTGCTGCATCGTGTCGTGCAGCAGCCGGGTGATCGAGCCCAGCTGCTGGAACACCTCGGGCGATACCGTCAGTGGCTCGGTGGGGGCCAGCGTGGTCAGATCTTCCATCTTCATGGGACGCTCCCGTGGGTGGAGGAGGGGGTCAGGCCGGCGTGGCCAGCTTCTGCAGGATCTTCTGGACCTTCTCTTCCAGCGTCGCCTTGGTGAAGGGCTTGACGATGTAGCCGGCCGCACCGCTCTGCGCGGCCAGGACGATGTCCTCCTTGCGCGCTTCGGCGGTGACCATCAGCACCGGCAGCTGCTTCAGGCCGTCGTCGGCCTTGATGGCCTTGAGCAGCTCGAAGCCGTTCATGTTGGGCATGTTGATGTCGCTGACAACGAAGTCGAAGCGGGCGTTCTTCAGCATGTTGAGCGCCACCTGGCCGTCTTCGGCCTCTTCGACGTTGTTGCAGCCCATCTCCTTGAGCAGGCCGCGCACGATGCGGCGCATCGTCGAGAAGTCGTCGACGACAAGGAACTTCAGATCACTGGGATGGCTCATGGCGGTCCTCGGTACGGGGGGAATGAGGCGTTTATCGGTTGCTGGCGGCCGGGCTTGAGCCCGATTCGTCTTCAGCAGGTGGCGGCTCAGGCTGGACCTCGGGCTTGAACACCCGGTCCTCGGCCTCGCGGTTCATCACGATGATGCTGATGCGTCGGTTGGTGGGCGCACCGGGGTTGTCCTTGTCGAACAGCTGGCTGCTGGCCAGGCCCTGGACGCGCAGCACGCGCCGCTCCTCCAGGCCGCCGGCGATCAGCTCGCGCCGGCTGGCATTGGCGCGGTCGGCGGAGAGCTCCCAGTTGCTGTAACCGCGTTCGCCAGCGGAAAACGGCTGGGCGTCGGTGTGGCCTTCCAGCGTCAGCAGATTGGGCACCTCGCCCAGCAGCTCGCCGATGGCGCGCAGCAGCTCGCGCATATAGGGTTTGACCACGGCCGAGCCCGAGTCGAACATCGGTCGGCTCTGATCGTCGACGATCTGGATGCGCAGGCCGTCGCGGGTCATGTCCAGGCGCACCTGTGAGGAAATCGACTTGAACTTCTCGCTGCCACGCATCTGGTTCTCGATGGTGTTCATCAGCTCTTCCAGGCGCTGCGCCTCGGCGCGCACCTGCTCGGCCTTGAGTGCCTGCAGGTTGAAGGTGCGCTTGGGCGCTTCCACCGCGCCGCGCTTGACCTGACCGGCGGTACGGGTGATGTCCTCGCCGCCGCCCTTGATCACGCTGGACGAATCGCCCGAGCCGCTGCCGCCGCCCAGGGCCACCTTCAGCGGCGACTGGAAGTAGTCCTGCAGACCCTTCTTGTCGCCCTCGGTGGTCGAGCCCAGCAGCCACATCAGCAGGAAGAAGGCCATCATCGCCGTCACGAAGTCGGCATAGGCGATCTTCCAGGCGCCACCGTGGGCACCGTGGCCGCCCTTCTTGATCTTCTTGACGATGATCGGTTGAAGCTTCTTCGCGTCGCCAGCCATGGCGATCTCCTCACTTCTTCTTCACGTGGCCTTCGAGCTCGGAGAAGCTCGGACGCTCGGTGGAGTAGAGGACCTTGCGGCCGAACTCGATCGCCACCTGCGGCGCATAGCCCTGCATCGAGGCCAGCAGCGTGGTCTTGATGCACTGCAGTTCCTTGCCGTCCTCGTCGATCTTCTGCTCGAGCAGGCCGGCCAGCGGTTCGGCAAAGCCGTAGGCCAGCAGAATGCCCAGGAAGGTGCCCACCAGCGCCGAGCCGATCATGCCGCCCAGCACCGCCGGCGGCTGGCCGACCGAGCCCATGGTGTTGACCACGCCCAGCACCGCAGCCACGATGCCGAAGGCCGGCAGCGCGCCGGCCAGGCGGGCGATCGCGGCGGCGGCGGCGTGAGCCTCGTGGTGGTGGGTCTCGAGTTCGGTGTCCATCAGGCTCTCGATCTCGTGGGCATTGAGGTTGCCCGAGACCATCATGCGCAGGTAGTCGGTGATGAACTCCACCGCGTGGTGGTCGTTACCCACCACCGGGTACTTCTGGAACAGCGCCGAGCTGTGCGGGTCTTCCACATCCTTCTCGATCGACATCAGGCCCTCCTTGCGGGCCTTTTGCAGGATGTCGTAGAGCAGGGCCAGCAGCTCCATGGCACGGGCCTTGGAATACTTGCTGCCCTTGAAGCAGGCGCCCAGGCCCTTGGCCGTGGCCTTGAGCACCTTGGGCTGGTTGTTGGCCACGAAGGCGCCCAGCGCACCGCCGAAGATGGTGATCATCTCGAAGGGCAGGGCCTTCAGAATGACGCCGATGTTGCCGCCGTGCACGATGTACACGCCGAAGATGCAACCGATGGCGACCAGCCAACCGACGATGACAAACATGGTGAATCCGTTCCCGCAGGCGACGTGCTGGCCACACCGGACATCGGGTGGCCTCTGGGGCTCATATCGGTGTGATCTTCGCGGGCCTTGAGCCGGCCAAGGGGCGGATAAAGCCCCCGGCGCAGGGGCTGTTCATGCTGGACAAGAAAAAAGGCGGGTGCCTGTGGGGCAACCCGCCTGAAAAGCACAGGGGTTGTGCTAGGAGGAGACAAGCATGAACGGAAAACGGTTCAGTGATGAGAGCGTTGTCGGCGCGACAAGTTCCGGCCTTGAGCGGCGGATCGTGTGCTTTGCCACGCTCCCGGTACCTTCAGGGCGTCATTCGCAGACCGCAGCCTGGCGCGCCACGGCGCTGGGCAGCTGCAGCGAGCCGGCCTGGCGGCCCTTGCCGGCGCGGGCGGGCGGGTTGCACAGGCCGCACACATAGTGCTTGGCGATCTCGTGCGGGTGGGTCACATAGTGGCCGCCGCACTTGGTGCACTTGGTCATGGTCAGCATGCCGTTGTCGACGAACTTGACCAGGCGCCAGGCGCGGGTGACGGTCAGCTGGGGCTCCAGTCCCTGGGACTGGGTCTGCTCCAGGTAGAGCTGGTAGGCCTTGATGATGGTGTCGATCTCTTCCAGCTCCGAGGTCTTGTTCAGGTACTCGTGGATGTTCAGGAACAGGCTGGCATGGATATTGGGCTGCCAGGTCATGAACCAGTCGGTGGAGAAGGGCAGCTGGCCCTTGGAGGGGCTGCGGCCCGACACTTCCTTGTACAGGCGCAGCAGGCGCTCGTAGGACAGGTCGGTCTCGGACTCCAGCACCTGCAGTCGGGCGCCCAGGTGGATCAGCGTCACCGCGCGTTCGATCTGGCGGGCTTCGGTGAGGATGCTCTTGGTGCGGGCCATGGTGTTTCTCCGTCCTGTGCGTTGTGCTGGGTGTTCGTCTGGTGGCGCCACGGAACCGGCTCTGCCGGGCCGTCGGCGCCGCCCCCTTGAGGGGGAAGCGCCGCAGGCGCTTCGGGGGTGGGCTCGTTATGCCGCCTCTTGATGGCGACCGGCCATCAGGATCGAGGCGTGCAGGCGCTGGACGCTGTCGTTGGCGGCCGACTTGCCATGGCTGGTCAGCAGGCTCCAGACCAGGTCGTCGTCCATGCGGAAGCGGCACAGCAGGGTGTTGCCGGTGGCGATCTTCATCATCTGGGCCGGCGTCAGCGTGACCAGCAGGTTGGCGGTGTCTTCCGAGATGCCCAGGCGGAACAGGGCCTGCTCGCGGTCAGACCGGATCAGGCTCTGGGCCAGCATCAGGTACGACAGGTTGGCTTCGCGGATTTCGGCGAGGATTTGCTGGGTGTCCATGGTGGTGCTCCTGTGTGCGTTGGAAGGTTTCGGTGTCGGCGTGGAATGAACTGTAAGGACCGAAACAGGCCGGAAACATCGGTTCACTTCCAGCCCTTGAGTCCGGGTTTTTCTGTCAGCCGTGTCAGGCAAATTCCTACAAGCCGTGTCATCCAATCGGCCGTATCAGCCGGTTTTGCCAGTGAACAGCCCCGGGGGGGCCGCGTTTTTCGCGCCTTCTGGCCAGGGGCGGCCTCCTACAGTGGCCGCATCCCTTCATCCGCCTGAGGCCCCGATGCACACCCTGTCCCCCGATACCGCCGCGTCCGAGGCCACGCTGCCCGAGTGGCTGCCCCGGCTGGAGGCGGTGGAAGGCTTCACCGGGCAGCTGGGCCAGGCGATCGAGCAGCTGGTGGAGGCGGTGGTCGAGCTGCGCACTGCCAGCGCCCCGGCGCCAGAGGCCGCCACCGCCCCCGAGGCGCTGCTCAAGCGCGTGCAGCAGCTCGAGGCCCAGTGGTCGCTGCAGCAGACGCTGCAAGACCTGGAGCGCGTGTCGCGCTTCCATCACAAGACCCGCTCGGTGGTGTTTGTCGGCACCACCTACTTCGGTTGCAACGTCAAGTACGGTTGGTTGGCCTTCCGCGAGCAGGCGCGTCGCCTGGGCATCACGCTGTGGTGGCTGCCCCAGACCGAACAGCAACTGCGCGACGTGCAGGCGCTGGGCGAGCGCTGCTTTCCGCTGAACCCGGCCGAGTGGAGCGCCGAGCACGTCAGCGCGGCGCTGCAGGCCGCGGTGGTGGTGGCCTGCGACCACCTGCTCAACCCCAACCCCTATGTGCCGGCGCTGCTGGCCGGCGCCCGCACGGTGCAGCTGTGGCACGGCGTGTCGATCAAGGAGATCGGCCTGGGCAACCGCCCGGGCCTGAAGCAGATGAACGCCCGGGTGGCCCGCGTGCTGGCCACCACCGGGCCGTTCAGCCGCTTCATCGGCACCTCGGCCGCGCAGGAAGGCGACTTCCGCCGCTGGTTCGGGCTGCAACGCTATGAGCCGATCGGCTACCCCCGCAACGACGTGCTGCTGCGCGAGCCCACGCCTGAAGACCTGCTGAACACCGACAGCGCCACGCTGCAGGCGATGCGCGAGGCCCGCGCCGCTGGCCGCCGCGTGCTGCTGTACGCGCCCACCTTCCGCGATGCGCGCCGCGGCGTCTGGATCATCGAGGCCGGCCTGGACCGTGTGGCGCGCGAGCTGCAGCAACGCGGTGACCTGCTGGTGGTGGCGCTGCACCCGGTGGAGGCGCCGATGCTGCCGCAGCTGGCGCCAGCGCTGCCCGGCGTGCGCTTTGTTGCCCCGCGCACCGACCTGTACCCGCTGCTGCGCGAGGCCAGCGCGCTCATCACCGATTACTCGTCGGTGATGTTCGACTTCCTGCTGCTGGACCGGCCGGTGCTGCTGTTCCGCCCCGACCACCGCGACTACCAGGCCAGCTCGCGCACGCTGGACGAGCGCAAGCTCAACCCACTGCCCGGCCCGGTGCTCGCCGATGCCCATGCGCTGCTGGCCCAGCTCAAGCCCAAGGCACTGGCCGAGGACCGCCGAGCGGCCGACCGCCGGCGCCTGCGCCAGCAGCTGCATGACCACCTCGACGGCCGCAGCGGTGAGCGCCTGGCGGCGCTGCTGCTGGACGAACTCTCGCTGGCCCTGGCGGCCACCCCCCACTGACGGAGCCCGCGATGACCCCCACCCCGATGAGCCTGCGCGAGGACCTGGCGCTGCTGCTGCCGCGCCTGAAGGGCGCTGACCTGGCCCGCTTTTGCGCCTTCCATGCGCGCTACGAGCCCCATCTCGACGAGATCGATCAGTCGCTCTACGCCCGCCTGGACGCCGCCGACCGGCCGCGCTTCGTGCAGTGGATGCTCAAGCGCTGGGGCAAGATCGACCTGGTCAATCCGGTCGAGCGGCGCCTGTACGACGACACCATCGCCGCGCTGCAGGCCCAGGAGCGTCCGATCATCGAGCTGGACGGCCGGCCTTACTGGCTGCGTGACATGCGCGACCAGGGCTACGACTTCAAGATGCTGGGCTACGACTGGTGGCTGGGGGCGCACGACATCCGCTATGCGCAGTACGAGCATGGGGGCGTGCAGCTGCAGCCCGATGACGTGATCATCGACGCGGGCGCCTTCATCGGCGACACCGCGGTCTACTTTCACCACAAGCTGCAGGGCCGCTGCCAGGTCCACAGCTTCGAGCTGCTGCCCGAGAACCTGGCGCTGCTGTTGCACAACCTGGAGCGCAACGGCGTGCAGGACGGCGAGGTGGTGGTCAACCAGTTCGCGCTGTCCGACCAGACCGGCCAGGAGATCACCGTGGCCGATGGCGCCACACAGGGCTCGACCTCGATGTTCGGCCAGGGCAGTGACGGGGTGAAGGTGCAGACCGTCACGCTGGACGACTACGTGGTGCTGATGGGCATGGAGCGCCTGGACCTGCTGAAGATGGACATCGAGGGCGCCGAGGTGCAGGCGCTGCAGGGCGCGCAGCACACCATCCGTCATTTCCGGCCGCGCCTGGCGATCTGCATCTACCACCGCTGGGACGATGTGTTCAAGGTGCCGCGCGCCATCCTGGCCACCGGCGTGGACTACCGCTTCGGCTTCAAGTGGGTGCAGCTCAAGGATGGCTGGGAGGCGATCCTGCTGGCCGAGCCGCTGCCGGTAGGCACCGCCCCTGTCCCGGCGGCCCGCCGCGCCGGTGCCGACCCGCTGAGCGCGGCGCTGGGCGTGCTGAGCAAGCAGTGCGCCTCTGCCTTGGCCCGCGCCGACGCGGCCGAGCGGGCGCTGCGCCAGTTGGCACCGCAAACAGCGGCGCATTCGGCCGCTGATCCAGCCATCGCGCCAGCCGCCGCGGCCTAGAGTGCCAGGGGCGTGCCGCGGATGTCCCGCGCGCGCTTGCCGGAGACCCGCGATGAAACCCCATGCCCGCGCCACGCGTCCGATCCCTTCGGCCTCGTTGATCCGCCTGCCGGCCCATCCGGGACCGACGGTGGCCATCACCTATGGCACCTACGACCTGTTCCACATCGGCCATGTGCGGCTGTTCGAGCGCATCAAGCAGCGCTACGACCGGCTGGTCGTGGCGGTGTCCACCGATGAGTTCAATGCGCTCAAGGGCAAGCACTCGGTGGTGCCCTTCGACGACCGGGTGGCGATGGTCAAGGCCTGCCGCCATGTCGACGAGGTGATCGCCGAGGAGGCCTGGGACCAGAAGGCGCGCGACATCTGCGCCTATGGCGCCGACGCCCTGGTCATGGGCAGCGACTGGGACGGTCGCTTCGACGAGTTCAAGGACATGTGCGAAGTGGTTTACCTCCCGCGCACCGAGGGCGTGTCCAGCACGGAGCTGAAGGCCGACGTGGTGGCCCGCGTCGCCGCGCGCGCCTGATGTCTGCGCTGTACCGGCCGGATCAGCCGCAGGCCTGGCGCAAGCTGGGCCGGGTCTATGCACCGTCTGGCGCGCATGGCTTTGACGCCAGTCACTGCCACAAGCCCACCCCACTGCTGATCGACCCGCAGACGATTCGCGTCTATTTCGGCACCCGGGATGAACGCGGCCGCACCCGCACCAGCTTTGTCGATGTCAGCGCTGACGACCCGACCCGTGTGCTGTACGTGCACGACCGGCCGGTGCTGGACCTGGGCACGCTGGGTGCCTTTGATGACTCGGGCGCCAATGTCTCCTGTGTGCTGCGCGTGGGCACGCGCGTCTACATGTACTTCATCGGCTGGAACCCCAGCACGACGGTGCACACCCGCAACGCGATCGGCCTGGCGATCAGCGAGGATGGGGGCACCACCTTCCAGCGCGCCTTTGACGGCGCGGTGCTCGACCGCACGCGCAGCGAGCCCTTCTACACCGGCGCGGTCGACGTGCTGCACACGCCCCAGGGTTTTCGGCTCTGGTACACCAGCGGCAGCGCCTGGAAAGTCATCAAGGGCAAGCCCGAGATCTTCTACCACGTGAAGTACGGCCACTCGGTGGACGGCATCGACTGGCTGCGTGAGGACATCACCTGCATTCCGCCGGCGCATGAGTGGGAGGCCACGGCGCGCCCCTCGGTGCTGTTCGACGAGGGCCGCTGGCGCATGTGGTACAGCCGGCGCGACCTGCGCGCCTTCCGCACCGACCCGCGCCAGGGCTACCGGGCCGGTTACGCCGAGTCCGACGATGGCCAGCACTGGACCCGCCTGGACGAGCGCGTGGGCCTGGCCTGCGACGCCGACGAGCAGGCCTGGGATGGCCAGGCCGTGGCCTATCCGTATGTGTTGAACCTGGGCGAGCGCCAGTTGCTGTTCTACAACGGCAACGGCTTCGGCCGCACGGGATTCGGCGTCGCCGAGCGGCGCCGCTGATGCGGCGTCTGGCGGCAGCTCAGTGCTGCAGCCAGCGGCGCGAGCGCAGGATGAACAGCGGCCGGTTCAGGAACTCACCCAGGCTGTCATCGCGTGCGATGTTGTGCGCGTCCAGATCGCGGTAGACCACGCGGCCCTCGTGCCGCTCGGCAATGCCGATCGCCTGCACCGCCCAGTCGGCGTCCAGCTGGCGCACCAGCTCGATCACCTCGGCCTTGCTGCCGTGGGCGAAGATCGGGCGCTTGGGGTCGCCCTGCCAGTTGAAGCCGATTTGCAGCACCAGGTGGTGCGCCAGCGGCGCCAGGCGCAGCAGGGCATCGCGCATCGTCTGCTGCACGGTCTCGGCCCGGGTGGCGGGGTCGCCGTAGTCATCGCCCACATGGTGCAGCACATTGAGCAGGCAGACCACGTCGTGCGGTGCCAGGTCGGGGCGCTCAAAATCGATGTAGCGGTTCTCGCTGTGCAAGCAGTCGGCCAGGCCCAGGCGCTCCGCGGCATGGGCCACGAAGCGGTGGTGGGCGGTGTTGCCCTCGATGTGGCTGACCGCGGTGGCGCCACGTTCGAGCAGCTCGAACGAGAAGTAGCCGGTGTTGCCGCCGATGTCGGCCACGCGGCAGCCGCTCAGGTCGAGCCGGCTGGCGATGTAGTCCAGGCGCTCGCGCTCATAGCGCGACTTCACCTGCACCGCGTCCTGCGGCAGCAGGTCCAGCACCGCCGGTGGCAGCACCTGGTACTGGCTGTGCTTGCTGGCGGCCTGGAACAGCGATTGGAGCTGGCGATCGATCATGGTGTGGGGCTCAGTTCGTCATGGTGCAAGGCACGGGTGTCCTCGCGGTCGAAGAGATCGCAGGCGGCGATGGCCGCGTGCTCGTCCAGCAGGCGCGCGGCCTCGTACTGGTGGAAGGCATAGGGCTGGGACGCCGGCACCAGGCCGCCGCTCCAGAAGTAGTAGGCGCCGCCGCCCGGGGCCGGCGTAGCCGGCCGCGGTGACGGCTCGGTGCCGAAGGCATCGCGCCACAGGCCGCCAAACAGGTCCAGGCCGTTGTCCAGCGCGAACTGCATCGGGCCCCACATGCGCGGGTTGGCCTCGATCATCACGCAGCGACCACTGTCCAGGTCCTGCCGCAGCTCCACCATGATCAGGCCGTGGAAGCCCTCGGCACGCAGCATGGCCAGGTAGCGAGCGGCCTCGGCGCTGTGGTGGAAGTCGCTGCGCCGCGCCAGGATGATCGAGCCGCCGTCCGTTTGCTGCAGCAGGTTCTCCTGCGAGCTGACCAGGGTTCGGCCATCGCGGCCCAGGTGGGCCAGCAGGTAGAGGCTGCGCCCCTCGGCGAAGACCTGGAAGTAGAAGTCGGCGGCGCGCTCCTCGCGCTCGAAGCGGGTGCGCTCGTTGGGCCCCAGGATCAGGTGCGGCTTGAGCTGGCGGCCGTCGGCGCCGGCATAGCGCAGCGGCTTGGCGACGAAGGGGTAGCTGGCGGGCGGCGCCGGCAGTTCCTCGGGCACCGCCAGGCCATGGGCCTGGCACATCGCGCCGAAGCTGTGCTTGTCGGAGATGCGGGCATACAGCGCCTCATCCACCAGCGGCACGACAGCACCGGCGGCTTCCAGTGCCGCGCGCTCGCGCAGCAGCAGGCGGTTCAGGAACTCGCAGGACGGCGCGATCATCACCCGCTGGTGGCCATGCTGCTGGCGCAGCGTGGCGATCCAGCCCAGCAGGGCTTGCAGCGTCAGCGCCTCGGTACCGCGTGTGACCAGGACACGCTCGGCGTGGGTGGTGCGAAAGATCGGGTCCTTCGTGCCGCGCGCGGCCAGGTACAGCGGCCAGCCGCGCGCCGCGGCCTCGCGGCACAGCGCCACCACCGCCCGCGGGTTGTAGCCCGACAGGCACAGGATGGCGTTCGGCGCGCTGGCCATGACGGTGTCTCGGTTCAGGCCGCGGCCTGCAGGCGCAGCTCGGCGGCCTGGCAGAGCAGATCGGCAATGCGGTGCACATCGGCATCGGCCAGCGCCGGGTAGATTGGCAGGCACAGCACCTGGCGCGACAGCGCATGGGCCACCGGCAGGCCGTCGGCCCGGGCGCTGGGCAGGTGGCGGTACATCTGGAACTCGCTGATCAGCGGGTAGAAATAGCGCCGGCCATGGATGCCCTGGTCCTTCAGCAACTGGTACAGGCGGTCGCGCGAGACGGTGAACTCGGGCGTCACCAGCACCGGGAAGTAGGAGTGGTTGCGGGTGGTGTCGGCAGGCGGCGGACTCAGCAGGCGCAGGCCCGGCAGGTCCTTCAGGCGCTCGCGGTACAGGGCCTCGATCTCGGCGCGGCGCTGCAGAGCTGCGTCGACATGCTTGAGCTGCAGCAGGCCGAAGGCGGCGTTGACCTCGCTCATCTTGCCGTTGATGCCGGCGGCCACCACGGTGGTCTCGTTGACGAAGCCGAAATTCTTCAGGTGGTCGATGCGCTGCTTGGTCTTGGCGTCGGGCGAGACGATGGCACCGCCCTCGAAGGTGTTGAAGACCTTGGTGGCATGAAAGCTCAGGATCGACAGGTCGCCGGCCTTGAGCACGCTCTGGCCCCTCTGGCGCACGCCAAAGGCATGGGCGGCGTCGTAGATCACGCGCAGGTTGTAGTCGTCGGCGATGCGCTGGATGGCGTCCATGTCGCAGGGCGTGCCGTAGCAGTGCACCGGCAGGATGGCGCTGGTGTGCGGGGTGATCGCGGCCTCCAGCTTGGCCGGGTCCAGGTTCAGCGTCTGCGGGTCGATGTCGGAAAACACCGGGCTGATGCCGTTCCACAGCAGCGCGTGCGAGGTGGCGACGAAGGAGTAGGGCGTGGTGATCACCTCGCCCGAGATGCGCAGCGCCTGCAGTGCGGTGACCAGGGCCAGCGTGCCATTGGCGAACAGCGAGATGTGCTCCACCCCCAGGTGGTCGCACAGCTGCTGCTCGAGCGCCTGGTGCATCGGCCCCTGATTGGTCAGGACGCGGCTGTCCCAGATCTGCTGCAGGTAGGGGATGAACTCCTCCAGCGGCGGCAGGGCGGGCTGGGTGACGTAGATGGGCTTCATGTCAGGCGGCCAGGGCAGGTTCGGTATGGAAGGTGTCGGCACGTGCGAGCAGCTGCGCCTTGGTAGTGGCGTCCAGCGGCGAGGCGGCGATGCGCCGGTCCAGCTCGGCCACCACCTCGGCGTGGCCCAGGCGCTGGTGCAGGCGACGGATCGCCACCCAGGTCTGCACGCGCCGCTGCTCCTTCACGCGTTCGGGCAGCGGGCTCCAGGAGCTGAACTCGTTCTCGCGGCGCACGGCGCCGACGAAGGTGTCAAGGTAGGCGCCGCGGCCGAAGGTGCCCAGCCAGGACACCAGGAACTGGTCGCCGAAGGCGGCCAGCGCGCGCTCTGGCGGCATGGCGCTGAAGTGGCGGCGAAAGACCAGCGTCGGCAGCCACAGCAGCAGCTGCACGCTCATCAGCTGGTGCGCGGTGATCCAGGCGTTGTGCTGCCCCTTGCCCCACTGGCGAACCGCCAGCTGCAGCTCGGCGAAGTGGTAGTAGTTGTGGGCGGTGCAGGAAACGTCCGGGTGCTGGCGCATGAAGCCGATCTGGTAGCGCAGCTTGTCGGGCCGGATCCAGTAGTCGTCGCCTTCGCAGGTGGCGACGAACTCGCCCTGGGCCCGGGCTAGCAGCAGCTCGAAGGGGCGCACGCCACGCGACATCTGGTTCTCGGTCTGCAGCACCGGCTTGATCAGGCGCGGATAGCGCTGCTGCCAGGCGCGGATCACTGCCTGCGTGCCGTCGGTGGAGGCGTCGTCGTGGATCAGGACCTCGAACGGAAACGGGCAGTCCTGACCCAGGAAGCCGCGGATCGCCGACTCGATGTAGCGTTCGTGGTTGTAGGTGGTGCAGACGATGCTGACCACCGGGGCGGTCTGGCCGCCCCAGCGCTCGAACAGCGCGTCCTCGCCCGGTGGCTCGAGCGCCGCGATGCGCCGGGCCTGCGGGCCCAGGCCCTCGGCCACCCAGCGGTCGGCCTCGGCAAAGCGGTGCAGGTGGTGCAGGCAGGTCGCGCCCAGGCCGTAGACGGCGGGCGGCGTGTGCGGGCCCAGCGCGCCGCGCAGGCGTTCGACGCCATGCAGGGCCAGCGGCCAGTCATGCAGCGAGGTGGCGGCATGGATGGCCTGCGGCAGCTCTTCGACGGTACCGCGGTCCAGCAGGAAGCGCACGCGCAGCGACTCGGCGAGGGTGTCGGCCTCGCGCGAGAGCGGCTCAGCCAGCGCGGCGGCCCAGGCCGGCGGCGCATCGCCGGCGGCCTCATCCAGCAGCGTGCACAGGACCTGGGCGACCAGGGCGGTGCGCTGCGAGGCGTCCAGATCGGGATGGCGGCGGGCGATGCAGGCCTCGGCCAGGTCGGCACCGCCGGCCAGCAGTGCGGCTGCCAGTGTCAGTGGCTCGTCCAGCAGGGCGGGCGGGCATTCGCCCAGCACCACGTCGGGCTCCAGCGGTCCACCGGCGGCGGCGGCCAGCGGGAGCCGGCGCAGCAGCGAGGCGAGTTCCTGGGGGAAGGGCGTGGACGGCGCGTGGCTCATACTGCCACTCTAGGCAGGCTGGAGGCCACCGCTCCCCGGAAAAGCGCGGCGCCGCGGGCCCAGATCCTCAGGCTGCCGGCAGTGGCGCCGGTGGCAGGCCGGCCTGGGCGCGCTCGGCCATGCGCAGCAGCAGCGCCTCCCAGTCGCGCACGAAGCGGTCGGTGTCGAAGAGGGGCAGTGCCATCCGGCGCGTTTCCAGGTGCTGCTTCAGTGCGGCCAGGTCGGCGGGTGCTTCGGCCAGCGCGATCGCCCGGGCCACATAGGTGTCCTCGTCGGCGCAGGCCAGGTCGGGCAGCTCGCAGGCGCTGACCAGGCTGGCCGCCACGCGCGAGGCGAAGGTGGGGCCGGGCACGGTCAGCACCGGCACGCCGGCCCACAGCGCCTCGCTGGCGGTGGTGTGGGCATTGCAGGGCCAGGTGTCGAGAAACAGGTCGGCGGCGCGCAGCCGGGCGATGTGCTCGGCCAGGCCCAGCTTGGGCGCCCAGAAGACGCGCTCAGGCGGCACGCCGCGCTGGCCCAGCTCGCGCGTCAGCACGCTGCGCGCATGGGGGTCCCAGGCCAGCATCCACAGCACCGCGCGCGGCGCGCCGTGCAGGATGCGGGCCCACAGGTCCAGCATGTGCGGTGACATCTTGTAGGTCTGGTTGAAGCAGCACAGCACCGCGGCGTCTTCGGGCAGGCCCAGCGCCGCGCGGCTGGGCGCCGGGGGCAGGGCGCGGTGGCGGTCGTTGGGCTGGTAGCTGTGCGGCAGCTGGGCGATCTGCTCGCTGTACTGCGGCGCATGGTCCAGCGGTGTGACGACGGGGTCACCCACCATGTAGTCGATGAAGGTGGCGCCTGTGCTGGCCGGATAGCCCAGCCAGGCCAGCTGCACCGGCGCTGGGCGGTAGGCCAGCAGCTCGAAGCGGCTGCCCCGGGTGTGGCCCTTGAGGTCGACCAGCAGGTCAATGCCGTCGTCGCGGATGCGCTGGGCGATCGCCTGATGGCCCAGCAGCGAGACATCAACGAAGTGCTCGCAGGCGCTGCGCACGCGCTGCTCCAGCGGCGTGCCATCGGTCTGGCTGTGCGAGTACAGCGTGACCTCGAAGCGCTGTCGGTCGCGCCGTTCCAGCACCTCGGCCAGCAGCGCGGCGGTGGCGTGCTGGTGGAAGTCGCTGGACAGGTAGCCCACGCGCAGCGGGCCGGGCCGGCGCGGGCCGGGTGGCGGCAGCGGGCGGACATGCTCGGTCAGGCCGCGGGCGCGCAGCGCGCCCATGCGGCGCTGCTGGGCCGGGGTGGCGTCCACGGCCAGCAGGGCAAAGGGCGACAGCAACTGGCCCAGCGCCAGATCGGCGCCGTCCATGGCTTGCAGCAGGGCGGCGGTGTCGGCCTCCAGCGTGGCCCAGTCGCAGGTCTGACGCTGCTCATGCACCAGCAGCGACAGCGCCAGCGCGCGCACCGTGGGGTCGTCCAGCGCGATCGCGGTGCGGAAACACTGCACCCCCTCGTGCCGCAGGCCCAGGTGCATGAAGCTGAGGCCCAGGCGGTAATGCGCCAGCGGGGCGTCGATCTTCAGCGCCAGGGCCTGGAAGAAGGCCTGGATGGCATCCGCATGGCGGCCGGCCAGCAGCAGGGCATTGCCGTGCGCGTTGTGCCAGTCGAAGTCACGCGGCTGTTCCGGTGGCTGGGCATCGAAGACCTCGGCGGCCTCGGCCGGGCGGTGCGACTGGACCAGGGCGTCGGCCAGCAGGCGACGGGCCAGCGGCAGGGTGGGGTCGGCGGCCACGGCCTCGCGGGCGGCGGCGATGGCGGGGTCCAACTGGCGCAGGCCCAGGCGCGCGCGCGCCAGGTTCATCCACAGCAGGGCGTCGGCCGGGGCCAGACGGGTGCCGCGCTCGAACTCGGCGGCGGCCTGCTTCCAGGCCTGGGCGCGCATGGCGGTCAGGCCGGCACGGCGGTGCGCCTCGGCGCGGTGGGCAGCATGCTTCATGTCACCGCACTGTAGGCAGCGCGGTCGCGTCGAGTGCGCGGATGAGCCGCTGAAAAGCCGCCCGATTCAGCCCAGCAGCTCGTGCAGCAGGCGCAGGTTGCGCTCGGCCAGGTGGCTGCCGCGGCCCGCCACCGCACCTTCCAGGTCGGGCCGCTCACCGATCGCCAGGCAGCGCTGCCAGGCGGCCTCGATCATTGGCACCAGCTCGCCGGCCCGCGCCGGCTCCTGGGCGGCCCAGTCCAGCAGCAGGTCGCCCAGCGCAAAGAAGAAGTCGGGCGAGTCGGTCCAGCGGGCCAGCTCGGATTCGGCCAGTTGCACCGCCTGGCTGTGGCGGCCCAGGCACTTCAGGGCGTGCAGGCGGCGCACGGCGAGGTCATGGCGCCAGGGCTCGTCGCCCGGGCGGTGCGCCGCCTCGTCGAAGGCGGCCACCGCCTCGGCCCAGCGGCCGTAGACATCATGGTCCTTGCCCAATTGGTACCAGAGATAGGCATCGTCCGGCTGGGCGGCCAGCGCCTGTGCCAGCAGGCGGGCATTGCGGCCGGCCTTGCGGGCCAGGGCGTCGCCCTGGTAGCCGTCATGGCCCAGCACCAGGTCCAGGCGGCGCACCGGCAGGGCGTGCACCGGTTGCTCGTGGATGCGGCCAAGGTAGCGCACCGGGCCGGGCAGCACGCGGCTGATCCAGCTCGGCACGTTGCCGGCCTCGCCGTCCTGCTGGCTGTCCACGCAGATCTGGCCGACGAAGTCTGGCGTCTGACGGCGCAGCGCCGCCAGCACCGGGGCACCGCGGACCAGCCACTCATCGGCGTCCACCACCAGGTGCCAGTCGGCCTGGGCCAGATCCAGCGCCGCGTTGCGGGCGGCCGAGAAGTCGTCCACCCAGGTGAAGGTCTCGACGCGGGCACCGGCGGCGCGGGCGAGCGCGGGCGTGGCGTCATCGGAGCCGGTGTCCAGCACCAGGCAGTCGTCCACATGGGGACGCAGGCTGTCGAGGGCGCGGCGGATGTGGCGGGCTTCGTTGCGCGCAATCATCACCAGCGCGATGCGCGCGCGCGTATCGGTCGTCATCGGCCGGACCTTAGGCCTCCAGTCGGGCGCTCAAAGCGCCGAAAAGACAGGTTCGGGGAGGGTGTTTCAGCCGCCCCCGGAACTTGAGCCAGGCAGTCGATTGAAAAAAGATGTGAATCGACCTCAAGTCCGGCGATCAACCCTCCGAAATGCATCTCACGGCCCCAACCAATGTCCTGCGGGGGCGACAACCAAGGGTCCCAGGACCCGCTTATCGAACCCGTTGAAGGAGTCACACCATGTCCGCCACGATCAACACCAACATCGCTTCTCTGAATGCGCAACGCAACCTGAACGGCTCGCAGAACTCGCTGGCCTCGTCGATGCAGCGCCTGTCCTCGGGCCTGCGGATCAACTCGGCCAAGGACGATGCCGCCGGCCTGGCGATCGCCGAGCGCATGAACGCCCAGGTGCGCGGCATGAACGTCGCCATCCGCAATGCCAACGACGGCATCTCGATGTCGCAGACGGCTGAAGGCGCCCTGTCCAAGGTGGGCGACGCCCTGCAGCGCATGCGTGAGCTGGCGGTGCAGTCGCGCAACGCCACCAACTCCAGCTCGGACAAGAACTCGCTGGACAAGGAATTCAAGCAGCTGCAGTCGGAAATCACCCGCGTGCTGGGCGGCACCAGCTTCAACGGCACCAAGATGCTGGGCGCCAACGCCACGGCGATGACCTTCCAGGTCGGCGCCAATACCAGCGCCGACGACTCGGTGACCATCACCACCACCGATCTGACCGGTGACTCCTCGATCACGGCCGTCACCGGCGGCTCGGCGACGATCGACTCCACGGCCACCGCCGGCGCGATCAAGACCGTCATCGACGACCTGGACACCGCGATCGACACGATCAACGACCAGCGCGCCACCTTTGGTGCCTCGCAAAGCCGCTTCGAGGCGATCATCTCCAGCCTGCAACAGGGGGTCGAGGCCCAGAGCGCCGCCCGCAGCCGCATCATGGACGCCGACTACGCCCAGGAAACCGCCAACATGAGCCGGGCGCAGATCCTGCAGCAGGCCGGCACCGCGATGGTCGCCCAGGCCAACCAATTGCCCAGTACCGTCCTGTCGCTTCTTCGATGACGCTGGCCTGGCATCCCTGAGCAGGGTGCCGGGCGGCGGGGCAAACGTCCCGGGTTAGCCCCGGCGGCTGACGGCTCCCCATTGGAAGGCTCCCGCAAGGGGCCTTCCAACAACTTTTTGTAAAGACACCCTCAAGTTCCGGAACAGCGGCACCGATACCCAGCACAACGGGATCTGATTCATCGGGTTCCGCGGTCCGGTGAGATGGCCAAGGGTCAGGCAACGCCACAAGGCAGCGCCCGATCGGAGGAGCACCTGGCGCTGGGCGTAGCAACGAACGCGCCGGTGCTTTACCGGAGACTTCTGGAACCACTTGTAGGAGTGTCATCATGGCTCAATCCATCAACACCAACGTCGCCTCGCTGAATGCCCAACGCAACCTGAACGGCTCGCAAAGCTCGCTGGCCACCTCGATGCAGCGCCTGTCCTCGGGTCTGCGCATCAACTCGGCCAAGGACGATGCCGCCGGTCTGGCAATCGCCGAACGCATGAACGCCCAGGTGCGTGGCATGAACGTCGCCATCCGCAATGCCAACGACGGCATCTCGATGGCGCAGACCGCTGAAGGCGCCCTGTCCAAGGTGGGCGACGCCCTGCAGCGCATGCGTGAGCTGGCCGTGCAGTCGCGCAACGCCACCAACTCCAGCTCGGACAAGAACTCGCTGGACAAGGAATTCAAGCAGCTGCAGGCGGAAATCACCCGCGTGCTGGGCGGCACCAGCTTCAACGGCTCGAAGATGCTGGGCGCCAACGCCACGGCCATGACCTTCCAGATCGGTGCCAACACCAGCGCCGATGACGTCATCACCGTGACAACCACCGACATGACGGGCGACTCGACGATCACGGCCGTCACCGGCGGCTCGGCGACGATCGACTCCACCGCCACGGCCGGTGCGATCAAGACCGTCATCGACGACCTGGACGCTGCGATCGACACGATCAACGACCAGCGCGCCGACTTCGGTGCCACGCAGAGCCGCTTCGAGGCGATCATCGCGAACCTGCAGCAAGGCGTGGAATCGCAGAGCGCCGCCCGCAGCCGCATCATGGATGCCGACTACGCGACGGAAACCGCCAACATGAGCCGAGCGCAGATCCTGCAGCAGGCCGGCACGGCGATGGTCGCTCAGGCCAACTCGATGCCGCAGCAGGTCCTGCGTCTGCTGCAGTGAACCTGGCCGGGCCAGCGGCCCGGTGAATCCCCCGTCCCAGCGCCCCGACCGGCCATCCGCCGGTCGGGGCGTCTTTCCTTGTGGGGACCAAAGTACCGGCCCAAGCTGCCGCATTTCCCGGCTTTGGCCAGGGGGCCACCTGTTCAGAATCACTCCAACGCCTCCTCCAGCCGGAAGTGGCGTGGTCCGACAAGCACTGCAAGGACCGGCCCGAGGCGCCCAGGCGCGCCAAGGGAAGGTTACAACGGTGACGTTGTGCCGGGCTCGTTGGTCAGGGCCGTTCCCGAATGGCCATGACCGCAAGGCCGGCAAGCAGCGCCGGGCGTGGTCGACTTTGAAGAGGTACTCACATGCCACAGACCATCAATACCAACATCGCTTCGCTCAATGCGCAGCGCAACCTGAACATGTCCCAGTCGTCGCTGCAGATCTCGATGCAGCGGCTGTCCTCCGGTCTGCGCGTGAACTCCGCCAAGGACGATGCCGCCGGCCTGGCCATTGCCGAACGCATGAATGCGCAGGTGCGTGGCATGAACGTGGCAATCCGCAATGCCAACGACGGCATCTCGCTGGCCCAGACGGCCGAGGGGGCGCTGTCCAAGGTGGGCGACGCGCTGCAGCGCATGCGTGAGCTGGCGGTGCAGAGCCGCAACGCCACCAACTCCAGCTCGGACAAGGACTCGCTGAACAAGGAGTTCCTGGAGCTGCAGTCGGAAATCTCCCGCGTGCTGGGCGGCACCACCTTCAACGGCAAGCACATCCTGGGCTCCGACGCGACGACGCTGACCTTCCAGATCGGCGCCAACACGACGACCGACGATGTCATCACGGTCACCACCACCGACATGAAGTCGGCCTCGGAGATCACCGTGGTCACCGGCGCCAGCGCGGCGATCGATGCCGCGGCCACCGCCGGCGCCATCAAGACCGTGATCGACAACATTGATGCGGCGCTCGACACCATCAACGACACCCGCGCCACCTTCGGTGCGACGCAGAGCCGCTTCGACGCCATCGTCTCCAACCTGCAGCAGTCGGTGGAGAACCAGGCGGCGGCCCGCAGCCGGATCATGGATGCCGACTACGCGGCGGAAACGGCCAGCATGAGCCGGGCGCAGATCCTGCAGCAGGCCGGCACCGCGATGGTGGCGCAGGCCAATGCGCTGCCGCAGCAGGTGCTCAAGCTGCTGGGCTGAAGCCCGCCGCGCCGTGACATGCGCCGCGCAACCGGGCCCAGGCTCGGTGCGCGGCGTTTCTTCTGGGGCTGAAGTTGCGCTCCATATCGGCCGATAAGCCTTTACGAACACCCTCAGGATCGACCCATGAGCACCATTTCCTCGCTCGGCGTGGGCAGCGGCCTGGATGCCGAGACCATCATCGCCAAGCTGATGTCAATCGAGCACCGCCAGGTCGATCTGCTGCAGACCAAGCAGACCGACATGAAGTCGCAGCTGTCGACGGTGGGCACGCTCAAGGGCCTGCTGGCCACGATGCAGGACAAGGCGCAGGCGCTGACCTCCACCAGCCTGTGGGGCCAGACCACGGTCAGCAGCAGCGATGCCACCGTGGCCACCGGCACCACCACCACGGGCACGGCCACCGGCACCTACCAGGTCACGGTCCAGGCGCTGGCCGCCTCGCAGACGGTGACCTCCACCGCCCTGGCCAGCTCGTCCACCGCGCTGAACGAAGGCAGCCTGACGATCCAGCTGGGCAGCTGGAGCGGCAGCAGCTTCACCGCCAAGACCGGCAGCAACCCGGTGTCGATCACCATCGGTGCGGGCGACACCAGCCTCAGCGCCATCCGCGACAAGATCAATGCGGCCGGTGCCGGCGTGACCGCCACCATCGTCAACGACGTCAATGGCGCGCGGCTGTCATTGCGCTCCACCGACAGCGGGGCCGTCAACGGCTTCAAGATCACCGCCACCGAGACCACCGACGACAACGACGAGGCCACCGGCCTGTCGATGCTGGGCTACGACCCGTCGGCCGGCACGCCGCCGATGAGCCTGAACCAGGCCGGCAGCAATGCGCGGGCGCTGATCAATGGCATCCAGGTGGAATCAGCCAGCAACACGCTCAGCAATGTCTCGGACGGCTTGAGCCTGACCCTGTCCAAGGTCAGTGCCACGCCGGTCCAGCTGACCGTGGCCACCGACACCACCGCCATCAAGACCGCGGTCAACGACTTCATCACCGCCTTCAACGCAGTGGCCAGCAACCTGCAGACCAACCTGAAGTACGACAGCGCCAGCAAGAAGGCCGGCGCGCTCCAGGGCGACCGCATGGCGGTCAATCTGCAATGGGCCCTGCGCGGCGTGATCAACCAGCCCAGCAGCGCGTCGTCGGTGTTTGGCACCTTGTCGAGCATCGGCATCACGATGCAGCAGGACGGCAAGCTCAAGATGAGCAGCTCGGACTTTGATGATGCGCTGGCCAACCAGACCGAGCTGAAGAAGATGCTGACCGCCAACACCGACGCAGTGGGCAGCTCGGGCTTCATGACCCGCTTCGACGACCTGGCGGCAGCGATGCTGGACGTGGAAGGCTCGGTCACGCTGCGCGAGGAGGGCCTGCAGGGCGCGATCAACCGCAACCAGGATCAGCAAGACGCGTTGGAAGACCGCCTGGCGCTCACCGAGAAGCGGCTGCGCGCCCAGTACGAGGCCCTGGACACCAAGATGGCCACGCTCAGCACCTTGGCCAGCTACATCTCGCAGCAGTACTCATCGTCCTGACGCCTGCCGTCCCCGGTTGAAGGGCGCCGCGAGGCGCCCTTTGTCTTTTCCGCAGGCCTGTCAAGCCCTGCAAGGCGTGGAAATAGGGCCTGGCGGCCGACAGCGGCGGCTTAAGGGGCTTCACTGCAGGGCCGATAACTGGACAACACCGCCATTGACCGCCTCTCACGCGGACCCATCACGATGTACCCCGCCGCCATGACCTCTCCCTTCGGCCGCTCCGGCGCCCTGGCCCAGGCTTACCGCCGCATCGGCGCCGAGACCAGTGTGGTCGATGCCGATCCACACCGTTTGATCGAGCTGCTCTTCGACGCCTACGCCGAGTGTCTGGTGCAGGCCCGTGGCGCCATGTTGGCCGGCCAGACGGAAATCAAGGGTCGCTCGATCAGCCGAGCCGCACGCATCGTTGACGAGGGCTTGAAAGCCGGGCTGGACCTGGACAAGGGCGGTCGCCTGGCGGCCGATCTGCGGGACCTGTACGAGTATGTCTCGCTGCGCCTGGTGCTGGCGAACGTGCGCAACGACGTGTCGATCCTGGAAGAGTGCAGCCGCCTCATCGAGCCGCTGCGGCAGGCCTGGAAGGACATCCGACCGCAGGCCACCCGCGCCGTGAATTGAAGCCATGGTCGGCCCGACCGACCCAGCGGATGGCCCAGCGGTCGTCCGAGGACCCAAGATCATGAACAGCTCCCTGCTCACCTATTACGAGGCCATCGAGAAGGCCAGTGCCGACATGCTGGAGGCCGCCCGTCTGGGCGACTGGGACCAGGTGGTACAGCTTGAAGGGGCCTGCGCCGTGCTGATCGCCCGCCTCAAGCAGGCGGCCCAGACCGAGTCGCTGCAGGCCGAAGAAGCCCGCACCAAATCGCGCATCATGCAGCGCATCCTGCTCAACGACGCCGAGATCCGCCACCTGGCCGAGCCGTGGATGGAAGACCTCGACATGATGATGCGCGGCAAGTCGCGCACCCTGCACTGACAGCGCTGGAGGCCAGGCCATGTACGAGGACACCCGACCGGCAGACTTGGGCGATGGCAGCCCGGGCGACGCGATGGCGGAGTTCAGGGTCACCTCACCGCCCGAGGTGCGCAGCCTGCTGAAGTCGCTGATGGACCGCGGCATCATCGTCAACCTCAATGCCTCGGACGGCAGCGTCTATGGCAGCACACTGTGGTCGGTCGATGCCGAGCAGCGCCGCATCGCCTTCACCGCCGACCTGGGCTCGCCGATGGTGCAGCGCATGGTCGAGGCCGACGAAGTCACTGCGGTGGCCTACCTGGACAAGGTCAAGCTGCAGTTCGAAGTGGGCGGCCGCCTGCTGGTGCATGGCCGCCAGGCCTGCGTGCTGCAGGCCGACTGGCCACGCGCCCTCTACCGCTTTCAGCGCCGCAACGCCTACCGCGTGCGCACCATCGAGCGCATGGCACCGCATGTGGAGTTCCGTCACCCGGCGCTGCCCGAGATGACGCTGAGCCTGCGCGTGCTGGACCTGAGCGTCAACGGCTGCGCGCTCTTCCTGCCCGACAACGTGCCCCCGCTGCAACCCGGCGTGACCATCCACGCCGCCCAGCTGCAACTTGAGCCGGGCCAGTCGCTGGCATTGCGGCTGCATGTGCACCACGTGACCGCCATCCAGCCCGATGCCCGCGGCGTGCGCCTGGGCTGCGAGTTCGTCGCGCTGCCGGGTGACGGTGACCGCGTGCTGCAGCGCTACATCGACGCCATCCAGAAGCGCCGCCGCATGATGTCCTTGGATTGAGCACGCAATGGGCGGTACCCCGCCCGTGGGGGCATGAGATCAAGCACCAGGGTCATGGCGCCACCTGCGCCGGCCAGCGCCGGGCCGCCCCAAGCGTCCGGCCGGCGCAGCCCCCTCGGGGGGCGACGGGCGGTACCCCGCCCGTGGGGGCCTCACACCTGCATGTTCATGACGTCGGTGTAGGCCTGCACCATGCGGTTGCGCACGGACAGCACGGCCTGGAAGCCGAGTTGGGACTTCTGCATCGCCACCATGGTCTGCTCCAGGCTGACCGTGGGGTTGTCCAGCTGCAGTTCACGCTGCAGGCGGCCGGTCTCGTTCTGGGCGTCGCTGACCTGGCGCAAGGCCTGCGCCATGGCGTTCTGGAAGCCGCCCTTGTCCACCGCAGCCGTGCCGTCCACGGCCGCCGGCGCACTGACAGCGCGTGTGCGACCCAGCGGCTGGCCGTCCGGACCCATGCCGGCCTTGGCCAGGGCCTGGTTGAAGTTGAAGGGGGTGAGTTTCAGGTCCATGGGAGCAGCCTCCTCGGCGAGGTGACATGGACGGCATCGTAGGTCGGGCCCGGGTGCGGCGTAGGGGGGAACTGCCGGGCGATTGGCGGCCTTCTCGCACCATGGCGGGGCCCTCGGCTGCCCAACAATGGCTGGCAACTGGTCACTAGCCCGCATGGCGGGCCCGTATTGCCCAACGCCATGGACGCCGTCGTCGAATCTCCCACCCCGCTGGTTCCTGCACAGCCGCCCGGCCTGATGGCCCGGCTGGCTGCCTTGCCTCAGGCCACCAGGCTCAAGCTGGGCATCGGCCTCGCCGGTCTGCTGGCCACCGTGGTGGCCATGGCCCTGTGGGCCAGCCAGGGCGACTGGAAGGTGCTGTACGCCAACCTGCCCGACAAGGAAGCCGGCGCGATCATCGCCCAGCTCTCGCAGATGAACGTGCCCTACCGCCACACCGACGGTGGCGCGGCCATCATGGTGCCGGCTGACCGCGTGTATGACCTGAAGATGAAGCTGGCCGCCGCCGGCCTGCCCAAGGCCTCGGTGACCGGCAATGAACTGCTGGACAACGCCCGCTTCGGCCAGACCGACCGCCAGGAGCGCATGAACATGCAGCGCGCGCTGGAGGGCGAACTGGTGCGCACCATCACCCGCCTGGACGGCGTGCAGGAGGCCCGCGTCCACCTGGCCCTGCCCAACCAGAACGGCTTCTTTCGCGAGCAGCAAAAGGCCAGCGCCAGCGTCATGCTGACCCTGCACCCGGGCCGCAGCCTGGACCGGGCGCAGGCCGCGTCCATCGTTCACCTGGTGTCGTCCAGCGTGCCCGAGCTGAACCCCAAGGCAGTCAGCGTGCTCGATCAGACCGGCACCCTGCTGTCCGGTCCCGACGAGACGGCGCGCAACCTCAACGAGCAGGAGCTGCAGTACCAGCGCCAGATCGAAACCACCTATCTCAAGCGCGTGCAGGAGATCCTGGAGCCGGTGCTGGGCCACGACAACATGCGCGCCACCGTGACGGCCGAGATCGACTTCACCCAGACCGAGGCCACCCAGGAGCAGTACCGCCCCAACCAGGGTGACCAGCCGGCCGCGGTGCGCAGCCAGCAGACCCTGGAGTCCACCCAGCCCGGCACCCCGGTGCCCACCGGCGTGCCGGGTGCCGCGACCAACCAGCCGCCGACCCCGGCCACCGCGCCGGTCAACGGCGCCTCGGCACCGCTGCAGGCCAACCAGAGCGGCCAGAACGGCGGCGGCTCGCGCCGCGAGGCGGTGACCAACTACGAGGTCGACAAGACCACCCGCGTCACCCGCGCCCCGGTGGGCAGCGTCAAGCGCCTGAATGCCGCGGTGGTGGTCAACTACCGCCTGCCCACGCCCGATCCCAAGGCCAAGAGCAAGACCGAACCCAAGCCCGAGGCCCTGCCCCAGGAGGAAATCGACAAGATCACCGCCCTGGTGCAGGAAGCCGTGGGCTACAGCAAGGAACGCGGCGACTCGATCAAGGTGATCAGCGCGCCCTTCCGTGCCGACGACACGCCCAAGCCCGACGAGCTGCCGCTGTGGAAGCAGCCCTGGGTACTGGATCTGCTGCGTGCGGGCGCCGTGCCGGCCGCGTTGGCCATCGTCGCGCTGGGTCTGATCTTCGGCGCCATCCGGCCGGCCATCCAGGCGGCCAAGCCGCAGCCGGTGGAGGATGCCCAGGCGGCCGCCGACACCGCCGTGGCCCAGCTCGACGCCGTGGTCGACGACGGCCTGGCGCTGCCCGGCACCGAGGCCGGCATGCTGCCCGCGCTGGAGTCGCCGCAGGAGAACGCCAAGCTCGAGGCGGCCCGCCGCCTGGCCCGCGACAACCCGCAGGCCGTGGCCAACATCATGCGCGAATGGGTCACCGGCGAGGCCGTGGCCTGAATCTGAGAGTCTGCAACCATGGCCAGCGAAGACGAGAGCATCGAGAACGCCGCGATCCTGCTGATGTCCCTCGGCGAGGAAGAGGCGGCCCAGGTCTTCAAGCACCTGGGCCCGAAGGAAGTGCAGAAGCTGGGCGAGACCATCGCCCGCATGAAGGTCATCCCGCGTGAGCGCGTCGAGCAGGTGCTCGACAAGTTCACCGACGAGGCCGAGAAGCAGCACATGCTGGTGCCCGACACCGACGAGTACGTCAAGAGCGTGCTGCGCAAGGCGCTGGGCGACGACAAGGCCAACCTGCTGATCGACCGCATCATCCAGGGCAGCGACATCACCGGCATCGAGAGCCTGAAGTGGATGGACGCCGCCTCGGTGGCCGAGTTGCTGCGCAATGAACACCCGCAGATCATCGCCGCCATCCTGGTGCACCTGGACCAGGACCAGTCGTCCTCGGTGCTCAAGACCCTGCCGGAGCGCCAGCGCAACGAGGTGTTGATCCGCATTGCCACGCTCGACGGCATCCAGCCCACCGCACTGAAGGACCTCAACGAGGTGCTCTCCAAGGTGCTGGCCGGCGGCGATCGCCTGCGCAAGGCCTCGCTGGGCGGCGTCAAGGCGGCGGCCGAGATCATCAACCTGATGGGCTCGTCGGTCGAGACCTCGGCGCTGGACTACATCCGCGAGGCCGATGGCGACCTGGCGCAGAAGATCATGGACAACATGTTCACCTTCGAGGACCTGAACAAGCTCGACGACAAGGGCTTCCAGTCGGTGCTCAAGGAGGTGCAGGGCGAGTCGCTGGTCATCGCGCTCAAGGGCGCCACCCCGGAGCTGCGCGAGAAGGTGTTCCGCAACATGTCCAGCCGCGCCGCCGAGACGCTGCGCGAAGACCTGGAGAGCCGCGGCCCGGTGCGGGTCAGCGAGGTCGAGGCCGAGCAGAAGGAAATGCTGAAGATCGTTCGCCGACTCGTCGACGAGGGCCAGATTGTGCTGGCCTCGGGAGGCGCGGATGACTTCCTCTGACCGGCGCGGCCCGCGCCAGGTGCCACCGCCCCAGGGCAGCAACCCACGGCCGGCCGGCCACTACACCCGCTTCATCCCGCGCGAGGAGCTCTCGGGCTTCTCGAACTGGACCCCCGATGCCTTCGTCGGCCTGGCCGACGAGGCCGAACCCCTGCCCACCGGTCTGCGCCGCACGCCGCCCGCGCCGGTCGAGCCACCGCCGGCAGCGCCGCCGCCGAACACCCTGGTCGGCCCCAGCGAGGAGGACTGGCTGCAGCGCGTCCAGGACGCCCGCCAGCAGGGCTACCAGGACGGCTACCGCGATGGCCTGGAGGCGCTTGATGCCGCGCGTCGCCAGCATCTGCAGCAGGTCACCGCGCAATTTGCCGGTCTGGCCGCCGCCTTCGAGGAACAGATGGCCGCGCTGGAGCAGCGCATGGCCGATGCCGTCACCGCCACCGCGCTGACGCTGGCCCGCCAGGTGGTGCGCAGCGAGCTGTCGCAGCGGCCCGAGCTGGTGCGCCAGGTGGCCCAGGAGGCGATCGGTGCCGTGGTGCTCTCGGCGCGCCATCTGCGCCTGCGCCTGCATCCTGATGACCTGGCCCTGGTGGCCGCCGACGACGGCGAGCTGCTGCGCTCGCGCGAGGTTCAGCTGCAGCCCGACCCAGGCCTGCAGCGCGGCGGCTGCGTGGTGGAGTCCGACCTGGGCCGTGTCGATGCCCGCATCGCTCAGCGCTGGGCGCAGGCGGTGGCCGTGTTCGGCGCCGAACTGCCGCTGCAGGACGACCCCGCCGGTGCCGCGGAGACCGCATGACGACCTTGGATCGCCCCCAGCGCTGGGAACGCTTTCTGGACGATCTGGGCCGCTACGCGGCGCTGCGTCAGCCGCTGGAGATGGAGGGCTCGCTGGTGCGCGTCACCGGCCTGGTGCTCGAAGCCACCGGCGTGCGCGCCCCTGTGGGTGCCGTCTGCGCGGTGGGCATGCCGGGTGACACGCCGGTCACCGCCGAGGTGGTGGGTTTCGACGGCGACCGTGCCTACCTGATGCCCACCGGCGAGCTGCATGGCCTGGCCAGCGGCGCCCGCGTGGTGCCGCTGCCCGTGCCGCAGCTGCCGCCGCGCCTGGGTGCCGAGAACCATCCCTGGCGCCGCAGCGAGGACCGCGGCCTGCACCTGCCGATCGGCGAGGGTCTGCTGGGCCGTGTCATCGACGCCCACGGCCAGCCCATGGACCGCGGCGGCCCGCTGCAAGTGGTGCAGAACGAACCCATGCTGCGCCGCCCGATCAATGCCATGGACCGCGATCCGGTGCGCCGCCCCTTGGACACCGGCGTGCGGGCGATCAACGCCTTGCTCACCGTGGGCCGCGGCCAGCGCCTGGGCCTGTTCGCCGGCACCGGCGTGGGCAAATCCGTGCTGCTGGGCATGATGGCGCGCTACACCGAGGCCGATGTCATCGTTGTCGGCCTGATCGGCGAGCGCGGCCGCGAAGTCAAGGAGTTCATCGAGGACATCCTGGGCGAGGAGGGCCTGCGCCGCGCCGTGGTGGTGGCCGCACCGGCCGATGCACCGCCGCTGGTGCGCATGCAGGGCGCCAGCTACGCCACCGCGATCGCCGAGCATTTCCGCGACAAGGGCCAGCATGTGCTGCTGCTGATGGACTCGCTGACCCGCTACGCCATGGCCCAGCGCGAGATCGCCCTGGCCATTGGCGAGCCGCCCGCCACCAAGGGCTACCCGCCCAGCTGCTTCGCCAAGCTGCCGCAGCTGGTCGAGCGCAGCGGCAACGGCCTGGCCGGCGGCGGCTCGATCACCGCCTTCTACACCGTGCTGACCGAGGGCGACGACCCGCAGGACCCGATCGCCGATGCCGCCCGCGGCATCCTGGACGGCCACATCGTGCTCTCGCGCGAACTGGCCGAGAGTGGCCACTTCCCGGCGATTGATGTCGAGCGCTCGATCTCGCGCGTGATGAACGCGGTCGCCGCCCGGCCGCACCTGGATGCCGCCCGCCGCGCTCGCCAGTGGCTGGCCAAGTTCAACAAGGCGCGCGATCTGATCCAGCTCGGCGCCTACACCCCGGGCGCCGATGCCGAACTGGACGCCGCCGTGCGCGTTCACCCGCAGCTGATCGCGCTGCTGCAGCAGGACATGCACGAGCCGGCCCCGCTGGGTGCCAGCAGTGCCCAGCTGCAACAGCTCAGCCCCTGATCCCCTTGAGACCACACGCCTGAACCATGGACCGGATGCAGTTGCTGGCCACCCTGCTCGAACGCGAGGAGCGCCGTCGTGACGAAGCGCTGGCGCACTGGCGCGCCTGCCAGCAGCGCGCCGAGGCCGCGCGCGGCCAGCACCAGGCGCTGCTGGGCTACCGCGATGACTACCGACAGCGCTGGGCCGGTCAGTTCCGCCAGGGCTGCGGCATCGACCTGCTGCGCTGCTACCAGGGCTTTGTCGGCCGCCTGGACCAGGCGATCGACCTGCAAGGCCAGCAGGCCGAGCACAGCCAGACCCTGGTGGACGCCGCGCTGCGCGCGCTGCGCCAGCGCGAGACCCGCGTGGCGATGGTGCGCAAGCTGATCGAGCGCCGCCAGGCTGCCGCCCAACTGGCGCAGTCGCGGCGCGACCAGAAGACCAGTGACGAAGCCGCCCAGCGCATGGGGCGGCGCGGCCCGCGCAGCCTGCAGGCCGCCTGACCCCACCCGACACCGCCATGAGCCAAGCCAGCATCGCCCACACGCCCGCCCACCGCAGCCCGTCGACCGCCGGTGCCCGCCCGCCTTCCGGCGCGGCCTCAGGGCCGGGGGGCAACGCGCCAGCCGGCCTGTTTGCGCTGCTGTTGCGCGGCCAACAGGGCGACACCGAAGCGACGCCTGCAGCCCCTCCCGGACCCGAGGCCGGCGCCCAGGACGCGCCGCAGGACGAGGACGGCGACCGCTCTGAGACCACCGCCGCCCCAGCGGGAGACCCCTCACCCGCCCCGGCGTCCGTCCCCACACCGGTGCCCGCCTGGACCCCGACCGTGCGCACCGCCACCGCGGCCGAGCCGTCGGCCGAGACGGAGGGCGGCGATGCCCTGCAGCGCCTGGGCGCCACCGGCCGCAGCCGTGCGAGCGCTGCCCGCGACGCCCTGGAGCGCTCCACCGCTCCTGACGAGTCCCAGCAGACCCCTGCCACCGAGCGGCCCGTCGCCGAGCTGCGTGAGGCCGGTCAGCGGCCCGCCACAGACCCGATGACCGAAGCCCCGCTTACCC
Source organism: Ideonella aquatica (assembly GCF_018069755.1). Classification (GTDB taxonomy): domain Bacteria; phylum Pseudomonadota; class Gammaproteobacteria; order Burkholderiales; family Burkholderiaceae_C; genus Ideonella; species Ideonella aquatica. The sequence continues at coordinate 310,436 of NZ_JAGQDE010000003.1, forward strand.
CGGCCGGGCCTGAGCCGGTCCCGGAAACTGCACCGATCCATGCTGTCGCGGGCACCCTGCCCAGCCTGGGTGGCGCCAGCGACACCGCCGCGGCCACGCCCGCCCCGGCCGAGCCGGCACCCACGGCCCGCGCCCACCTGCCGCAGCCGCCCACCAGCCCGGCCTTCGCACCCGCGCTGGGCCTGCAGATCAGCACCTGGCTGCGCGAAGGCGTGCAGCATGCGGCGCTGGAGCTGAACCCGGCCGAGCTGGGACCGATCGACGTGCGCATCGCCCTGCGCGACGGCCAGGCCCAGGTGGCCCTGGCCGCTGACGTGCCCTTCACCCGCCAGGCCCTGGCCGACGCGCTGCCGCAGCTGGCCGAAGCGCTTGGCGACGTGGGCGTGCAACTGGCCGGCGGCGACGTCTCCGACCAGGCCGGCCGCCGCGCCCGCGATGAGTCCGCCGCCGGCCCGCATGGCGGCGCCGCAGCGCTGCCGGGAGGCGCTGAGCCGGCGCCGGCACCCGTGCCCGCCGCGGCCCGGCGCCGGGGTCTGCTCGACCTGTACGCCTGATCCGGCGCCGACCTGGCGCTGAGCAGCGCCCGGGCAGGGCTGTTTCCCCCCGCTTTTCCGGCCTTCGCCAGCCGGGCGGCTCCGAATAATCGGTGACTGTCGGAGTGGACCAGGTGGTCCCTCCTGCCTGCACCGTCAACGAGGAGCCGCCATGTCCGCCGCCGCTGCCGCCCCAGATGCCGCCGAGGCCGCGCCCAAGAAGGGCAAGAAGAAGCTGATCATCATCATCGCTGCCGTGGCCGTGCTGCTGCTGGGCGGCGGTGGGGCCGCGTTCTACGTGATGAAGAAGAACGCCGCCGCCGAGGAAGCTGCCGCCGAGGGTGAGGACGGCGAATCGTCCGCCCACGTCGAGAAGAAGCCGAAGAAGGACAAGAAGGAGAAGAAGGACGACAAGCATGCCTTGCCGGTCTTCGTGCCTCTGGATCCGTTCACGGTCAACCTGGCCGACCGCGATAGCGACCGCTTCGCCCAGATCGGCATCACGCTGCAGGTTGAGGACGCCCACGCGGGCGACGAGATCAAGGCTTATCTGCCGGCCATCCGCAACAACATCCTGCTGCTGCTGTCGCGCAAGTCCGCCCAGGACCTGGCCGGCGCCGAAGGCAAGGAACTGCTGGCCGAGGAAATCCTGCAGGTGGCGGTGCAGCCCATGGGGATCGAGCTGGCACCACCCGGCGAGGAGGAGTCTGCCGCCAAGGGCAAGAAAAAGAAGCGCTACGACTCGATCGACGATTCACCGATCAAGCACGTGCAGTTCTCCTCCTTCATCATTCAATGAGCCAAGAGTGAACGGTTCTCCATGAACCAGCAAATCCTCTCCCAGGACGAAGTTGATGCACTGCTGCAGGGCATCACCGGCGAGAGCCAGAAGCTCGAGCAGGAAGAAGTCCAGACCGGCGGCATCCGCGACTATGACCTGGCCAGCCAGGAGCGCATCGTCCGCGGCCGCATGCCGACGATGGAGATCATCTGCGAGCGCTTCGCCCGCAACATCCGCGTCGGCCTGTTCAACCTGATCCGGCGCAGCCCGGAGGTCTCGATCGGCGGCATCAAGGTGCAGAAGTACAGCGCCTTCCTGCGCGAGATCGTGGTGCCCACCAACTTCAACATCATGCAGGTGCGGCCGCTGCGCGGCTCGGGCCTGGTGGTGTGCGACCCGAGCATCGTGTTCTCGGTGATCGACGCGCTGTTCGGCGGCGCCGGCAAGTTCCACACCCGCATCGAGGGGCGCGACTTCTCGGCCACCGAGCAGCGCGTGATCGAGCGCCTGGTCGAGGTGGTCACGGCCGAGTACAAGCGCGCCTGGAAGGGCATCTACCCGCTGGAGCTGGAGTACCAGCGCAGCGAGATGCAGCCGCAGTTCGCCAACATCGCCACGCCCAGCGAGATCGTCGTGGCCACCAGCTTCACGCTGGAGATCGGCGAGACCTCGGGCCAGATCCATTTCTGCATCCCCTACTCGACGCTGGAGCCGATCCGCGACGTGCTGTATTCGTCGATGCAGGGCGACTCCGTCGAGCCGGATCACCGTTGGGTGAACCTGCTCAAGCAGCAGATCCAGAGCGCCGAGGTTGACCTGGTGGTCGAGCTGGGCACCGCACCGGCCACAGTGGAACAACTGCTGGCGCTCAAGCCCGGCGACTTCATCGAACTCGACCTTGAGCCGCTGGTGCAGGCCAAGGTGGATGGCGTGCCGGTGTTCGACTGCCACTACGGTACCTCGGACGGCCACTACGCCGTGAAGATTGAACGCACGTTGACCGGCCCGCAGCAGGGCTGGTTGGGAGAACACCATGTCAGCTGAAGAAGCCAACACCCAGGACGACATGGCCGACGCGTGGGCGGCGGCACTCGCCGAGTCCGGCGCGGGTGGCAATGCCGTGGCCAGCGAGGTGGCGGCCCCGGCCGACCAGGTCGCGCCAGCGGCCTTCGCCAATTTCTCGCCCGCGGGCGCCGCGGCCGGCGCGCCCAACGACATCAACATGATCCTGGACATCCCGGTCCAGCTCACGGTGGAGCTGGGCCGCACCCGGATCCCGATCAAGAACATCCTGCAGCTGGCGCAGGGCTCGGTGGTCGAGCTTGACGCGCTGGCCGGTGAGCCGATGGACGTGCTGGTCAACGGCTTCCTGATCGCCCAGGGCGAGGTGGTGGTCGTGAACGACAAGTTCGGCATCCGCCTGACCGACATCGTCACCCCGAGCGAGCGCATGCGCCGCCTGAGCAAGCTGTGAACGGTGCTGCCACGATGAACGCCTCGTCCGCCCTGTGGCCGGTGCTGGCCTTCGTGCTGGTGCTGGTGGCGATTCCGCTGGCGCTGTGGCTGATGCGCCGCGCGGGCGTCGGCTCGGCCGGCCCCGGCAACCTCTTGCGTGCGGTGGCCGGCCTGCCGCTGTCACCCACCCAGAAGGTGGTGGTGGTCGAGTTGGGCACCGGCGGCCAGGCGCACTGGCTGGTGCTGGGTGTGGGCCAGGACCATGTGACGCCACTGCTGACGCTGGATGCCCCGCCCGGCAGCGCCGCGCTGCTGAACAGCCCGCAAGGCCCGGCGGTGCAACAGCTGCTGAACCGCTTCCGCCAGGGCGGCCAGGGGACCGCGCCGTGAGCCTGGGCCGCACGATCCGTCGCCTGCTGACCGCGGCGCTGCTGGTCCTGCCCGTGCTGGGCTGGGCGCAAAGCGGCCCGAACCTGCCGCTGCTGGTGGGGCAGGGCGGTGGCGGCACCAGCTACTCGGTGCCGATGCAGACGCTGCTGTTCTTCACCGCGCTGAGCTTTCTGCCGGCGGTGCTGCTGCTGATGACCGGCTTCACCCGCATCGTCATCGTGCTGTCGCTGCTGCGCCAGGCGCTGGGCACGCAGGCCGCGCCGCCCAACCAGGTGGTCATCGGCCTGAGCCTGTTCCTGACTTTCTTCGTGATGTCGCCGACGATTGACAAGGTCTATGCCGACGCCTGGCAACCCTACCAGGCCAGCCAGATCGGCTTTGAAGAGGCGATCAAGCGCGCCGAGGTGCCGATGCGCGGCTTCATGCTCAAGCAGACGCGCCAGTCTGACGTGCAGCTCTTCGCCCGCCTGGCCAAGCTCGACCCGGCGGTCAAGGGCGAGGACGTGCCCTTCAAGGTGCTGGTGCCGGCCTTTGTCACCAGCGAGCTCAAGAGCGCCTTCCAGATCGGCTTCCTGATCTTCATCCCCTTCCTGGTGATCGACATGGTGGTGGCCAGCGTGCTGATGTCGCTGGGCATGATGATGCTGTCGCCGGTGCTGGTGGCGCTGCCCTTCAAGCTGATGCTTTTTGTGCTGGCCGATGGCTGGAACCTGTTGCTGGGTTCGCTGGCCGCCAGTTTTGTCACCTGACTTCTCGCCCGACCATGGACGCCTCTCATGTCTTCACGATCGGCCAGCAGGGCTTGATGATCCTGCTGATGGTCTCGGCGCCGATGCTGGCAGCGGTGTTGCTGGTCGGCGTGCTGGTCAGCATCTTTCAGGCCGCCACGCAGATCAACGAGGCCACGCTGAGCTTCGTGCCCAAGCTGGTGGCAGCGGTGGCGGTGATGGCGGTGGCCGGCCCGTGGATGATGACCACGCTGGTGGACTACCTGCGCTCGATGCTGATGTCGATCGCCACCGCGGCCTCCTGAGCGCTTGGCCGCGCCGGCGATGATCTCGTTCAGCGAAGCCCAGATCCTGGCCTGGATCACGCCGATCCTCTGGCCCTTCGTCCGCGTGCTGGCGCTGCTGCAGGTGCTGCCGGTGATCGGCCAGCGCCTGGTGCCGCTGCGGGTGCGCGTGGGCCTGGCCTTCCTGGTGGCGCTGGCCGCTCAGCCCATGCTGCCGCCGATCGATCCGGTGCCGCTGGACTCGGCGCTGGCCGTTGGCCTGCTGGCGCAACAGCTGATGATCGGCCTGACGCTGGGCTTTGCGGTGCGCCTGGTGGTGGCGGCGGTGGAGCTGGCCGGCGAGATTGCCGGACTGCAGATGGGCCTGAACTTCGCCGGCTTCTTCGACCCGGTCTCGGCCACCCAGGCCACGGCCAGCAGCCGCTTCTTCGGCACGCTGGTGGCCTTTCTGTTCATCGTCATCAATGGTCACCTGACGGTGATCGAGGCGGTGGTGCGCAGCCTGGAGGTCTTCCCGGTCGGTCCACAGCCTTTTGCCTTTCTGGCGGCGACGCGGCCGCATGCATGGGGCGCCGAGGTGTTCCGCATGGGCCTGTGGATCGCCATGCCGCTGATCGCGATGCTGATGCTGGTCAACCTGGTGCTGGGCGTGGTGTCGCGCGTGGCGCCGCAGGTGCACATTTTCTCGCTGGGTTTTCCGGTCACCGTGTCGGTGGGTCTGATCGGCCTGATGGCCATGCTGCCCACGCTGCAGGCGCCCTTTGTGGCCACCCTGGAGCGGATGCTGGCGCCGTTCAGATAGCCGGCTCGACGCGGTCGCGACCCGCCGACTTGGCCCGGTACAGGCCGGCATCGGCTTCGGCGATCGCGCCGGCCAGCGGCTGCGACGGCGACCACGGCGCCCAGCCGATCGAGGCCGTCGGCCGCAGCGTCGGCGCCGTCGCCAACTGCACGGCGGCCACCGCTGCGCGCAGCCGCTGGGCCGCCTGCATGGCGGCCGTCCGGTCCGCGCCAGGCAGCAGCGCGAGGAACTCTTCGCCGCCCCAGCGCGCCATCAGGTCCTCCTGGCGCAGGGCGGCCAGCATCTTGCGGGCGCATTGGCGCAGCACCTCGTCACCCACCGCATGGCCATGCTGGTCGTTGACCTGCTTGAAGTGGTCCAGGTCCAGCAGCAGCACTGCGGCGGACTGGCCTTGGCGTGCCAGACGGGAACCCTCGGCCTCGATGCGTTCGATCATGGCCCGCCGGTTCAGCAGGCCGGTCAGCGGATCGCGGGTGGCCAGATCCATCGCGCGCTGCAAGGCCGTCTCCAGCCGGGCGTTGGCCAGTTGCAGGTCGTTGCTGAGCTGGCGGCTGAGCAGTTCGGCCGCCACGCCCTCGCAGCTTTGCCGGTGCAGTTGCCGGCCATAGATGATGACCACGGCCAGCAGCACGGCAATGCCTGCCAGCAGCGGCCAGGCGCTTGACCAGGACTCCTGTGCCAGCCGGCCCCCGACCGTCAACCACATGGGGGCCACGAAGATCACCATCGCCTGCCCCCAATACGCGGCCGTGATCAGCATCAGGACCGTGGCCACCAGCGGAAGCACCACCATCACCAGGTCCGGGCCGCTGAAGGGAATGTCAGCGACCATCCAGACCGGCAGGCCCCAACTGAAGCCGGCCAGCGACACGCCGACCAGCAGGCGCAGCGGCAGGGTGCCGGCCTGCTGCAGCGTCTGCAGGCGCAGCAGTCGCCGCGCCAGCCAGTGGTTGTGAACCAGCGACGCGAAGCGCAGCGCCACAAAGGCGAGCAGCAGGGCGGTCGGGGCGCGCGTCCATTGCAGCGCGACGATCAGCCCCACGCCCAGCACGCTGCTGTAGATGGCGGCCAGTTCGCGCTGGGCGGAACGGCGCAGCAGTTCCAGACGAAGCGCGTCCGGATCCTGGGGGCGGCCGGGAAGGTACTGCATGGCTTGTCGGTGGGGCTTGGGCGGGCCCTGCCACCATTCGCCGCTCTCCACTGTACACGGCCGGGTCCCAGCGTGCTTGACGAAGTGGCAGACGAAAGCCGCGCTCCAGCCGACAACGGCCTGGCGGCGGGCAGGCAGCATCAGCGTCCATGTCCGACTCCGCCCAGGACCGCAACCTCCCCGCGTCAGAGCGCAAGAAGCGCCGTGCCCGTGAAGACGGCCAGGTGCCGCGCTCGCGCGACCTGGGCCATGTGGCGGCGCTGGGGGGCGGCGGCGCCGTCTTGCTGGCCGCTGCCGGCCCGCTGGCCACCTGGCTGCGCGACCTGCTGGCCGGTGCGCTGCGCTTTGGCGCTACCGACGTGCAAAACCCGGCGGCGATGGGCGAGCACCTGCAGCGCCTGGGCAGCCAGGCCTTGCTGGTGGTGCTGCCGCTGGGCGTGCTGGTGGCGCTGGCAGCGGTGCTGGCGGCCAAGCTGTCGGGCGGCTGGAATGTCAGCTTCAAGGCGCTGCAGCCGGACTTCTCGCGCTTCAATCCGCTGGCCGGGCTGGGGCGCATGGTGTCAAGGCAGCACCTGCTCAATGTGTTGATGACAATCACGCTGGCCGTGGTGGTGGGCGTGGTCGGTACGCTCTACATCCGCAGCCGTTTCTTCGACCTGGCCGGGCTGCTTGCGGTGCCGCTGCCGCAGGCGATCAGCGAGATCGGCGGCGTGCTGGCCACCTGCATGGGCCTGATGCTGCTGGCCCTGGCGGGCTGGGCGGCCATCGACGTGCCGCTGCAGCGCCACCTGTGGCTGAGCCGCCTGAAGATGACCCGCGAGGAAGCCAAGCAGGAAATGAAGGACGCCGAGGGCAACCTCGAGGTCAAGGCGCGGATCAAGGCGCGCATGCGTGAGATCAGCCGCAAGCGCATGCTGGCCGCGGTTCCCGAGGCGGATCTGGTGGTCATGAACCCCACCCACTATGCAGTGGCCTTGAAGTACGACGAGTCCCGCATGGGCGCGCCGCGGGTGGTGGCCAAGGGCGCTGACCTGCTGGCGCTGAAGATCCGCGACCTGGCGCGCGATGCCCGGGTGGCGGTGCTGCAGGCGCCGCCGCTGGCACGGGCGCTGTACGCGCATTGCGAGGTCGACCAGGAGGTGCCGGCCACGCTGTTCGCCGCCGTGGCGCAGGTGCTGGCCTGGGTCTACCAGTTGCGCCGCAGCCCCGAGCTGGCCAGCGCACCGCCACAGGTGCAGGTACCACAGGGCCTGGACCCGCACGAGACCCGCGCCTGACGCGCGCCCAGCCCCAGCGCGGTGCGCCGGCGTACCGATGGCGCCACGGCCTGTCTGGACAAGCGGGCCGCTTGCGCTGATCATGCCGCGGGCGCCATCCGGCGCTGGAATGGTGTGGTCGGGGAGGTTCGGTGGTGCAGTGCAAGGGCCTGCGTGAGCGGTGGCGGTGGCTGGTGCTGTGCCTGCTGTTCCTGGCCGGCCCGCTGCTGGCCGCTGCGGCATCCCCCAGCACACCGACGTCCGCACCGCCATCCGCCGCGGCCCCAGGTCTGGTGCTCAGCCCGGCCGAACAGCAGTGGCTGGCCAGCCATCCCACGCTGCACGTGGGCCTGACCCGCGATTTCCCGCCCTTTTATGTCCGCGAGCCCAGCAGCGACCGCGCCCATGGCTTCGTGCTGGAGCTGCTGTCGCGCTGGACCCAGCGCCTGGGCGTGTCGACCACGCTGCACCACTACGACAGCTTTGATGAGCTGCGTGCCGCGCTGCAGCGAGGCGAGATCGACCTGACGCCCTTCGCCGCCCTGGACCGCGCGCGCGCCGCCGGTTTGCCGGTGGGCGCGCCGGTGATGTCGGTGCCGCTGGTCGTGGCGGCCCGACGCGACGTGCCTGACATCTCGCCCACGGCCGACTTCGCCGGCCGCCGGGTGGCCATCGAGCTGGGCTCCAGCGTCGACCAGACCTTGGCCATCCGGTTTCCGCAGCTGCGCCTGGAGCGGCACGCCACCGCGCGCGAGGCGCTGCAGGCCGTGGCCACCGGCGGCGCCGACATCTTCATCGGCTACCAGCAGGCGGCGGTCTATCACATCGAGCACGAGCTGCTGGCCAACGTGCAGCTGCGTGCCAACCTGGGGCCGGTGCCGATGGGCCCGGTGCTGGCGCCGGGCCGTGGCGTGTTGGCGGGGCTGTTGGACAAGGCGGCCGCCGAGGGCGGCCAGGCCGAGCGCGATCGCCTGGCCCGGCGCTGGCTGCCGGCGGGGTCGACCCGGCTGCCGCTGCCGGCCGCCAGCGCCCAGCTCAGCGAGCCCGAGCAGCGCTGGGTGGCCGACCATGGCCAGTTGCGCGTGGGCTATGACCCCAGCTTCGCGCCGGTCAGTCTGCGCGGCCCCTTGGGTGATTTCACCGGTTTCGGCCCCGACCTGCTGCGCCTGCTGGCCGACAAGGCCGGGCTGTCGGTGGCCCAGGAGGTGGGCTTGCCCTTTGCCGAGCTGTACGAGCGCGGCCGCCAGGGTGAGATCGAGGTGCTGGTGGGCATGGCCCGCACCGCGGCCCGGCGCGACGATTACGACTTCGTCGGGCCCTTCCTGAGCACCCCCACCGTGCTGTTCACCCGCTCGGGCGAGCAGAGCCAAGTGGTGGACACCGCCGACATCGGCGTGCGCCGGCTGGCCCTGCTGAAGGGCCACTTCCTGCTGCCCGAGCTGCGCCTGCGCCACCCGCGCCTGTCGGTGGTCGAGCTTGATCGGCAGGACCAGGTGCTGTCGGCCGTGGCCGAGGGCGCGGCCGAGGTGGGGCTGGGCAACCTCTATGTGGTCAACGAATTGCTGGAGCGCCGCTTTGCGGGCCGGGTGGCGCTGTCGGGCGTGGTCAGCGGTGGTGACAGCGAGCTCTACCTGGGCGTGCCGCGCGGCCGTCCCGAGCTGACCCGGGTGCTGGCGCGGGCGATGGAGTCGGTCAACGACAGTGAATGGGCCACGCTGCGTTCCCGCTGGCTGGCGCGCGAGGTGCCCACCGGCCCGGACTGGCGCGAGCTGCTGCAGGTGGCCGGTCCGCTGGTGGCGGTGCCGGTGCTGGTGGCGCTGCTGCTGTGGATCGGCCAGCGCCGCCTGCGTCGCGCCCACGAGGCCGAGCAGCTGGCGCGCCGCCAGGCCGAGGACAGCATCGCCGCCCGCGGTCGCTTCCTGGCTTACCTGGCGCACGAGCTGCGCGGGGCGCTGGGCGCGGTCAGCTCTGGCGCCCAGCTGCTGCGCACCCAGGACGACCCGGTGCGCCGCGACCGCCTGCTGCAGGCCATTGGCAACTCGGCCAGCAGCCTGCTGCAGCTGCTGGAAACCACGCTGGGCTATGAGCAGTCGCTGCAGGGCCAGCTGAACCTGCAGCCCACCGCGGTGGCCCTGGGCCCCTGGTGGCGCGAAACGCTGGACCCGGCGCGCCTGGCCACGCAGGCCAAGGGCCTGGGCTTCGTCGAGGAGAGCCGCGGCCTGGACGAGGTGTCCGCCCACCTGGACGGCGTGCGCCTGCGCCAGGTGGTGCAGAACCTGCTGAACAACGCGCTGAAGTTCACCGCCGAGGGCGAGGTGCGCGCCGGGGCCTGGGTGGTCGACGGCAGCGATCCGCCACGCCTGCGCATCGAGGTGCACGACAGCGGCCCCGGCCTGAGCGCCACCGACCGCGAGCAGCTGTTCCAGGCCTACGCCCAGGGCGAGCAAGGCCGCCGCGCCCACCAGGGCGCCGGCCTGGGCCTGGCCATCAGCGCCCAGATCGTGCGCGCCATGGGCGGCGAGATCGCCTGCCTGGCGTCCGAGCGCGGCGCGCATTTCGCGGTCGAGGTGCCGCTGGGCCACGGCGCCGGCTGGCAGGGACAGGGCACGCCGCCGGTCTGACGCGGCACTTTGCCGCATTCGCCGCCAGTGGGCGGGATGACAGCCGGTTTCCGGCCGTTTTTCGGGCTCAAGTCCCGGGCCGGCCTTGGGCACCATGGGGTCCAGCGGGTGAAGTCCTGCCCGCACCGAACCCATGAACGCCTTCCTGCCCCGACTCCAAGCCCTGCTGGGCGACAACGCCAACGTCATCAAGGCGCTGATGGCGCCGATCTTCATCGTCATGGTGCTGGCGATGATGGTGCTGCCGCTGCCGCCCTTTGCGCTGGACCTGTTCTTCACCTTCAACATCGCGATGTCGCTGATGGTGATGCTGGTGGCGGCGCAGATGATCAAGCCGCTGGATTTCGCGGCCTTTCCCACGGTGCTGCTGGTCACCACACTGCTGCGCCTGTCGCTGAACGTGGCCTCCAGCCGCGTGGTGCTGATGGAAGGCCACACCGGCACCGGCGCCGCCGGCAAGGTGATCGAGGCCTTCGGCCACTTCCTGATCGGCGGCAACTTCGCGGTCGGCCTGATCGTCTTTGCGATCCTGGTGGTGATCAACTTCATCGTCGTCACCAAGGGTGCCGAGCGGATCGCCGAGGTGGGCGCGCGCTTCACCCTGGATGCGATGCCCGGCAAGCAGATGGCGATCGACGCCGACCTGAACGCCGGCCTGATCGACGAAGAGACCGCCAAGAAGCGCCGCGCCGAGGTGGGCGAGGAGGCCGACTTCTTCGGCTCCATGGACGGTGCCAGCAAGTTCGTGCGCGGCGATGCGATTGCCGGCATGTTGATCCTGGCGATCAACATCATCGGCGGCTTCATCATCGGCGTGGCCCAGCATGGCCTGGGTGTGGGCGAGGCGGCCTCCAGCTACATCCTGCTGGCGGTGGGTGACGCGCTGGTGGCGCAGATCCCGGCGCTGCTGATCTCGGTGGCGGCGGCGATGGTGGTCTCGCGCGTGGGCTCCGAGAAGGATGTGGGTCACCAGATCCGCGACCAGATGTTCAGCTCGCCCCGTGCGCTGGGCATCACCGCCGGCATCATCGGCCTGCTGGGCCTGATCCCGGGCATGCCGCACCTGGTCTTCCTGCTGATGTCGGGCACCATCGGCTACTACGCCTGGTGGCTGGCCAAGCGCGCCCGGCTGGCCGCCGAGCAGCCCGTGGCCAGCAAGGACGACCCCGCGCCGCAGGCCAATGCCGAAGCCAGCTGGGACGACCTGCAGCCGGTGGACACGCTGGGCCTGGAGGTGGGCTACCGCCTGATCACGCTGGTCGACAAGGCCCGCGGCGGCGACCTGCTGGCGCGCATCAAGGGCGTGCGCAAGAAGTTTGCCCAGGAGGTGGGCTTCCTGCCGCCGTCGGTGCACATCCGTGACAACCTGGAGCTCAAGCCCGGCGTCTACCGCGTCTCGCTGCGCGGCGCGGTGATTGGCGAGGGCGAGGCCTTCCCCGGCATGCTGCTGGCCATCAACCCCGGCGGCAGCGTGCCGCAGCTGCCCGGCACCAAGACCACCGACCCGGCCTTCGGGCTGCCCGCGGTGTGGGTGGAAGAGCGGCTGCGCGAGCAGGCCCAAATGAGTGGCTATACGGTGGTTGATTGCTCGACCGTGGTGGCCACCCACCTCTCACACTTGATGCAGGTGAATGCCGCCAGGCTGCTGGGTCGCCAGGAGACCCAGGCCCTGGTGGATCACGTGACCAAGCTGGCCCCCAAACTGATCGAAGACGTGGTACCCAAGATGGTTGGCATCGCCGCCCTGCAAAAGGTTCTGCAGCTGCTGCTGGACGAAGGCGTGCATGTGCGCGACTACCGCTCGATCATCGAGTGCCTGGCCGAGCATGCCGCCAGCGTGGCCGATCCGTCGGAGCTGGCCCGCCGCATCCGCATCCAGCTGGCCCCGGCCATCGTGCAGCAGATCTACGGCCCGGCCAAGGAGCTGGACGTGATCGCGCTGGACCCCGAACTCGAGCGCCTGGTCGGCCAGGCACTGAACTCCCCGCATGGCCCCGTCCTCGATCCCGGCGTGGCCGACACCCTGACCCGCCAGGCCGCCGACAGCGCGCGCCAGCAGGAAGACCTGGGCCACCCGGCCTGCCTGCTGGTGCCCGATGTGCTGCGTGCGCCCCTGGCCCGCCTGCTCAAGCGCGCCGCGCCCCGCCTGAAGGTGCTGGCGCACAGCGAGATCCCCGAGACCCACTCGATCCGCATCGGCTCGATCATCGGAGCAGGCGCATGACCCTTTGTGATTTCACCCGTCCGCGCACCCCGCGGACCCCCGCCGGAGCAATGGGCTCCCAGCGCACCCGGCAGGAGGCCGTATGAACGTCAAGCGATTCACCGCCCGCACCTCGCGTGAGGCCTTCGTCCTGGTTCGCCAGGCCTTTGGCGAAGACGCCGTGGTGCTGTCCACCAAGCCCTGCAGTGAGGGCGTCGAGGTCCTGGCCATGGCCCCCGATGCGGTCGACCAGATCGAGCGCGTCAGCGGCGCCGCCGCCCGCAAGCCCGCGCCGGCGCGCGATGGCCTGGCTGCCCGTGCCGAGCGGCAGACCGCCCAGCGCGGCCTGCCGGGCCAGCGCCTGGTTGAGCGCCAGCCGGGCGCGGCGATCACCCAGAACGAGGTGGACCAGGACGTCGAGCAGCTGCAGATGAGCACGCTGTCGTTCCAGGACTACGTGCGCGAGCGCATGCTGCGCCGCCGCCAGGCCGCGATCGACGGCACCCCGACCGACGAGGCGACCGAGCCGATGCCGGCGCCCGCGCCTGCCCAGCGCGCGGCCAGCGCCTCGATCGCCGCCCGCGCCAGCAGCCCGACCCGCAGCGAGACCGCCGCGCCGATCGTGGTGCCGCAGCTGTCCGAAGCGCTGCCCGAGCGCCGCGACCAGGTGGACATGGTCCACGAGCTGCGCGCGATGAAGGGACTGATCGAGGAGCGCTTCGGCGCCCTGGCCTTCATGGAGAAGCTGCAGCGCCATCCGCAGCAGGCCACGCTGGCCCAGACGCTGCTGGACTGCGGTTGGTCGCCCGGTCTGATCCGCAAGATGGTCGAGGCGCTGCCGGCCCAAACCGCCGACGCCCCCGACTGGGCCGCCCGCGTGCTGGAGCGCAACCTTGCCACCAGCGAGGCCGAGCCGGCGCTGGAGGAGCAGGGCGGCATCTATGCCCTGATCGGCTCCACCGGCGTGGGCAAGACCACCTCCACCGCCAAGCTGGCCGCCGCCTTCGCCACCCGCTACGGCGCGTCCAACCTCGGCCTGATCACGCTGGACGCCTACCGCGTCGGCGCCCAGGAACAGCTGCGCACCTATGGCCGCATCCTGGGTGTGCCGGTACACACCGCCCATGACCGCGCCTCGCTGGAAGACCTGCTGGAGCTGCTGGCCGGCAAGCGCATGGTGCTGATCGACACCGCCGGCATCGCCCAGCGCGACAGCCGCACCAAGGAGTTGCTGGAGATGCTGTCGCATCCCAGCATCCAGCGCCTGCTGGTGGTCGATGCCTCGTCGCAGGGCGAGACCATCGACGAAGTCATCACCGCCTGGCGTGCCGCGCGCTGCAAGGGCGTGGTGCTGTCCAAGATCGACGAGGCCGTCAAGCTGGCCCCCGCGCTGGACGCCGTGATCCGCCACCGCCTGAAGGTGCTGGCCGTGGCCAATGGCCAGCGGGTGCCCGAGGACTGGCACCGCCTGTCGTCCAACGCCCTGGTGCAGCGTGCGATGAAGGCCACCGGCGCCGCCAGCTGGCGCCTGGAGCTGCCCGAGGTGCAACTGGTCTTCGCCACCGCACCGCGCGTGGCACCGGCCCCGAGCACCCTGTGAGGACACCGGCCATGGCACGCAGCATGAACGCCGGACGATTGCACCGCCACGACCAGGCCGCGGGCCTGCGGGCGCTGTTCGGCCCCAGCGAGGCCCGCCTGGTGCCGTTGGTGGCCAATCCGCACCTGCGCAGCCACCCCGTCTTGCTGGAGCGGCTGTGCTCGGCACTGTCCGAGCACGGCGCCCGGCTGCTGGTGATCGACGCCGCCGACACCTCGCCCGAACCGCATGAGCTGTGCGAGGTGGACCTGTCCGCCTGCATGGAGCGCCTGGGTGCGCGTGTGCACTACCTGGCCGCGCGCGGCCTGCCGCGCCGCCATGTCGACACCCGTGGCTCGGCCCAGGGCTGGCTGGCGGCGGTGGAAGCCGCCGCGCCGCCGGTGGACCTGGTGCTGATGCACGCCACCGCGCGCGACATGACCCGCCTGATCGGCGCCCGCGAGGCCCGCCCGGTGCTGATGTGCGGCGTTGACCACGCCAGCCTGACCGATGCCTACGCCTCGATCAAGCTGCTCGCCCAGCGCCTGGCGCTGCGCAGCTTCGACCTGCTGGTCAGCGAGGACGGCCGCCCGCAGCGCGCCGCCGCCGCCGCAGCCCGCCTGGCCGACACCGCGGATGTCTTTCTCGGCGCGGTGCAGCGTTCCTACGCCGCCGTCGACTGCCGCCAGCCCGCCCAGGCCACCTTGCCGCAGGCCCTGCGCCAGCTGGCCCACGACCAACGCACGCGTGCCCCGCACGCGACCGACCCGGCCCCGGGGCCGCTGGTGCAGGCGGCCCTGTCGGGCGCCGAGCAGCCCCCCCGGATCCCTTTCTGACAAGCGCCCACGGAGAGCGTCATGTACACCGCCAACGGCCGACTCGATACCAACACCCTGCTCAAGCAGCACAGCGGCCTGGTGCGCCGCCTGGCCCACCAGATGATCGCCAAGCTGCCCGCCAACGTCGCGATCGACGACCTGATCCAGGTCGGCATGATCGGCCTGCACGATGCGCTGGGCCGCTTTGACGCCGGCCAGGGCGTGCAGTTCGAGACCTTTGCCACCCAGCGCATCCGCGGCGCGATGCTCGATGAGCTGCGCGGCAGCGACTGGATGAGCCGCGGCAACCGCAAGCAGCAGCGCGACATCGAGGCGGCCGTGCACCGCCTGGAGCAGAAGCTGGGCCGGGCGCCACACGAAAGCGAGATCGCCGCCGAGATGGGCATCACGCTGGGCCAGTACCAGGACATCCTGACCAAGGTGCGCGGCACGCAGTTGGTCTACCTCGAGGACATGAGCGGCGACGAGGGCGGTGACGAGTTCCTCGACCGCCATGTGGCCAACGAGGACGCCAACCCGCTGGCCATGCTGCAGGACCACCGCATGCGCGAGGCCCTGGTCGAAGCGATCAAGCACCTGCCCGAGCGCGAGCAGTACGTGATGAGCATGTACTACGAGCACGACATGAACCTCAAGGAGATCGCCGCGGTGCTGGGCGTGACCGAGTCGCGCGTGTGCCAGCTGCACAGCCAGTCGATCGCACGCCTGAGGGTGAAGCTGCGCGAGTGGTGAACGCTGGCCGGCCAGGCCCGCAACAGCAGGCGATGAACAGGGGCGTCCGAGGACGCCCCTCTTGCGTTTGGTGGCACCATCGGCGCGTTGCCACCGCGGAGACACTGCATGCACCCCCTGGCCAACCTGGACGAGGTCGAGTTCGACGACATCGAGGATAACGGCTTCTACACCTCGCGCCGTGCCTGCTTCAGCGCCGCCATCGGCGCGCGTCAGCTGGGCTACAACCTGACGCTGCTGCCACCGGGCAAGGCCCAGTGCCCCTTCCACAACCACCACGGTGAGGAGGAGATGTTCCTGATCCTGGAGGGCACCGGCGAGCTGCGCTTTGGGCAGCAGCGCCTGCCGCTGCGGCCGATGGACGTGGTGGCCTGCCCGACCGGCTCAGCGGAGGTGGCCCACCAGATCATCAACACCGGCAGCGTGCCGATGCGCTACCTGGCGGTGTCCAACCGGGTGCCGCTGGAGCTGTGCGAGTACCCGGACTCCGGCAAGATCCTGGTGGCCTCCGACGGCGCCGACGGCCAGGCCCGGCTGCGCAAGGTGATGCGCGCCGAGGCCACGGTCGACTACTACGACCGCGAGCGCACCGACGCCCCCGGCCAGGCGCCATGAGCGACCCCGACTTTCCGACCCTGCACACCCCGCGTCTGGTGCTGCGCGAGATCCTGCTGGCCGATGCGCCCGCGCTGCTGGCGGTGCATGGCAACGCCCAGGACATGCGCTGGTTCGGCAGCGACCCCCTGGCCGATCTGGCGGCCGCCGAGGGCCTGGTGGCCGTGTTCGCGGGCTGGCGCCGGCAGCCCGCCCCGGGCACCCGCTGGGGGCTGTCGCGGCGGGGCGAGGAGCACCGTCTGCTGGGCAGCTGCGGCCTGTTCGGCTGGAACCGCCAGTGGCGCAAGTGCACGCTGGGCTATGAGCTGCACCCGTCGGCGCGTGGTCAGGGCCTGATGGACGAGGCGCTGCGGACGGTGCTGGACTGGGGATTTGCCCACATGCGGCTCAACCGCATCGAGGCCTTGGTGCATCCCGACAACGCCGCTTCCCGGCGGTCACTGCAGCGGCTGGGCTTCCAGGCGGAGGGGCTGATGCGCGAGGCAGGGCACTGGCATGGCCGCCACCATGACCTGATCGGCATGGCGCTGCTGGCACGCGACTGGCGCGCCGCTGGGGCGGCTCAGGCCTCGGCGTAGCCGCTGGAGCCGCGGCGGGCGGTCTGGCCGCTGGCGCCGTAGACGCCGATCGGCTGCGGCGGCGCAGGCAGCAGCACGTCAATCGCTCGGTCCAGCGCCGAGCTGGCGCGGTGCACCGCCTCGCGCTGGGCGGCCACGCGGCCACCGGCCATGGCCAGGCGGCGGCGCAGCGGCATCGGCACGCCCTGCGGGCTGGCCTGGTGGCCGAAGCGCTCCACCGCGCGTTGCAGTGCACGGTGCAGCGCGTTGGCGGCGTGTTCGGTGGCGGCGGGGTCGTGCGCCTGCAGCGCCTGGCCCAGGGCCGCGAGTTCCAGCTCGACCGCGCCCAGCGCGGTCTCGAGTTCGCCCAGGTTGCGAACGGCGTCGTGTTCCGAAGGGGTGCTCAGCATGGCGTGATCCAGCCTCCGCCGGCGCTGGGCCGACGGATCAATAAACCTGGGAAAAACCGAAGGGGGCGCCGCGGCGCCGCCCGGATCGCAGCGACCGCTCAGTGGTCGCTGTAGCGCTTGAGCAGGTCCTGCGCGTTGGAGATCAGCTTGTCGGCGATCTTCTCGGGGTTGACCTTGAACTTGCCCTCGCGGATGGCCTGCGCAATGCGCTCGACCTTGGCTGCGTCGAAGCTCGGGTCCGCACCAGCGTCAGCGATGGCGCTGCCGGTCGTCGAGAGGCTGACCTGGGCGCTGTCGGTGGCCTCGGCGGCGCCCGACTTGTCGCTCTTGGCGCCCCGGGTGCGCGTGTCCGCCAGCGGGGAGGTGGCGCTCTTGGGGTCAAAGGATCCGATCTTCATGGTGTGCTCCAGTGGGTTCCTGGCCTGGCCGAAAACCCGAATGTCTTGCATCGGTTGTCGGAGCCCGCTGCCGGAACTTTAGGACTTTTGGCAGCGGTGGGGAATCGAGAAAAGCTCACAGCATCACCTCCAGTTCCCGATCGGCGACCGGCCGACCCTGGATCAGGCGGCCGCTCTCGGTGCGCACGCGGGCCGTCTGGCCCTCCACGCCGGGGGTGACGGCCTGGCCTTCGCTGGCGATGCGCCAGCCGGGTCCGACGGCGACGATGCGCACGTTGTCGCCGGCGGCGAACCATTGGCGGGCCTTCAGGTCGCTGGCGCGCACCGGGCTGCCGGCGGCCAGCGGCCGGGCCAGCACCCGGCCCACCAGGGCCTCGGGGCGCAGCAGCGGCATGCTGCTGCCGCTGGCCAGGTCGACCTCGGCCTCGGTCAGCTGGGGCGCCGCCAGCGTCTGGCCGGCCGAACCGGCCGACGACAACACCAGGGCGCGGATGAACACATGCACCGTCACGGGCAGCGTGACATTCCAGCGCTTCTCGCCCTCGACACAGCGCATGCCCACGCGGGTGCGGCCCCAGGCCGGCAGGCCGGGGGGCAGGTAGGACTCGATGCGGCGGCAGGGCGCCAGCTTCAGCCGGGGGTCCAGCGAGCCGACCTCGACCTCCACCCGCGCCGTGGGCGAGGTGGCCTGGCGGGCGGAGTCGCGCGCCAACTGGTCGATGCGCTGCAGCAGTTCGCCGGCCTCCGACGTTGCCTGGGCCCAGGCCGGCGCGGCCACGCACAGCGCAGCGGCCAACCCACCGGCAAGGCGGGATCGGACGGCGGGCAGGTGCAGGGGCATGGCGGGGGCAGGGTCGGTGGATGGAACGTGATCTTGAGACTTGTTGTCGGCCATCACCGGCCTGAAATGAAGGGTGCCGGGGCGGCTGTTTGCGCCTTTGCTGGTCTTCAGCGCTGCCCACAATCGGCCGACGGGCTGTCCTGCCGCCATCGCGACGGGGCCAGCCCGCGAAGGACACGCCGATGCTCAACCGCCTGACCGACACGCTGGACTTCCAGAGCCAGGCGCTCACGCTGCGCGCCGAGCGCCAGCGTCTGATCTCCAGCAACATCGCCAATGCCGACACGCCGGGCTATGTGGCCCGCGACATGGATTTCGCCAGCGCACTGCGCCAGGCCACCGGTCAATTGGCGGTGCCGGGGCAGATGAACGTCACCCGCGCCGGCCACATCCAGCCCGCCGCGGGCGCGCTGGCGCCGTCGGGCCTGCGCTATGCCACCGCGGCGCAGACCAACCTGGACCGCAACAGCGTCGACATGGACCGCGAACGCGCCAGCTTCGCCGAAAACTCGGTCAAGTACGAGGCCACGCTGCGCTTCCTCAATGGCCAGATCCGCTCGCTCGGCGACGCCATGAAGAGCCCTTCCCAGGGTTGATGAGGGGCTGACATGACAAGGCCTGTTGAACAACGCACCAGCGGCCCGAGCGCCGGGCCGCTCCCAAGCCGGGCCGCATCCCCTCGGGGGATCGGCTGGCGTACCCGACAGACGAGGGGCTGACATGAGCATGTTCAAGGTGTTTGACATATCGGGCTCGGCGGTCAGTGCGCAGAGCCAGCGCCTGAACGTCGTGGCGTCCAACCTGGCCAACGTCGACACCGTGGCAGGCCCGGATGGCTCGGCCTACAAGGCGCGCCAGGTGGTCTTCCAGACCGTGATGATGGACGCCCAGGGCCGCGCCGCCAGCGGCGAGATGGGCGACCCCACCGGTGCCAGCGCCGGTGTCACGGTCTCCACCGTGTCCGAGGACAACACCCCCGGGCGCAAGGTGCGCGACCCCAGCCACCCGGCGGCCGATGCCGACGGTTACGTCACCTACAGCAACGTCAACGCGGTCGAGGAGATGGTCAACATGATCTCGGCCTCGCGGTCGTACCAGAACAACATCGAGGTCATGAACACCGCCAAGAGCCTGCTGCTGAAAACGCTGCAGATGGGCCAGGGCTGAACCGCAGGGACTGAAGCATGAGCACCACCGTCACCTCCACGACCCAGGCCTCGAACTCGCTGAGCAGCCAGGTCACCAGCGCCACCGAGCAATCGGACCGCTTTCTCAAGCTGCTGGTCGCGCAGATGCAGAACCAGGATCCGCTGAATCCGCTGGACAACGCGCAGCTGACCACCCAGATGGCGCAGATCAGCACCGTCTCGGGCCTGGAAAAGCTCAACACCACCACCGCCACGCTGGGCGGCCTGTTCACGCAGATGCAGGCCATGCAGGGGGCGTCGCTGGTGGGGCACGACGTGGCGGTCGAGGGCAACGTGCTGCGCATCCAGGGCGAACAGGCCGACGGTGGCTTCGAGCTGGCCGCGGCCGCCGACACCGTCAAGGTCGAGATCGTCGGCGCCGGTGGCCTGACCATCGACACCATTGAGCTCAAGGGCCAGGCCGCGGGCCGCCACACCTTCGACTGGACCGTGCCGGAGAGCGCCAAGGGCCAGGACCTGACCTTCAAGGTCACGGCCACTTCGGGTGACAACAAGGTCAGCTCGATGACGCTGCAGCACGAGCGCATCAGCGCCGTGTCCACCTTCAACAACACGCTGGCCCTGGAACTGGCCAACGGCGACCGGGTGGCGTACGACGCCGTCTGGGCCTTCCTCTGAACGCCACCCCCTTCCTCACCAGGAGCACCTCATGAGCTTCCAACAAGGCCTGTCCGGTCTGAATGTGTCGTCGAAGAACCTCGACGTCATCGGCAACAACATCGCCAACGCCAACACCTATGGCTCCAAGGGCTCGCGCGCCGAGTTCGCCGATGTCTATGCAGCGGCATTGGGCGGCACCGGCATCTCGCAGGTGGGCATCGGCGTGCGCCTGGCCACCGTGGCCCAGCAGTTCACGCAGGGCAACATCACCACCACCGACAACTCGATGGACCTGGCGATCAACGGCGGCGGCTTCTTCCAGCTGACCGATGGCCGCAACCCGGTCACCTACTCGCGCAACGGCCAGTTCAAGGTGGATTCCGAAGGCTTCATCGTCAACAACGGCGGCCTGAAGCTGCTGGGCTATGCGGCCGATGCCGGCGGCACCATCCAGCCCGGCCAGGCCGTGCCGCTGCAACTGCCCACCGGCGGCATCGAGCCGCACGCGTCCACCGAGATCGAGATGGAGTTCAACCTCGACTCGCGCCTGGCCACCACCGACACCGGTACCACGCCGCGCGTCGACTTCTCGAATGCCAAGACCTACAACAACGCCACCTCGGTGACGGTCTATGACGCCAAGGGCCAGCCGGTGGCGCTGACCTACTACTTCCAGAAGGCCGCGGACGACCAATGGAACGTCTACATCACCGCCAATGGCACCTCGATCGGCGGCACCGCGGATGATCCGCAGCCGGTCGAGACCATGAGCTTCACCGCCGACGGTGCCACGCCGACGCCCGAGTCGATCACACTGGACGTGCCGGCTTCGACCAACTCGCAGGGGGCCATCACGCTGCCGATTCCAGGCATCGCGATCGACATCTCCGGCGCCACCCAGTACGGCTCGTCCTTCTCGGTGACCAACCTGGCACAGGACGGCTACTCGGCAGGCTCGCTCTCCAGCATCGCCTTCGATGCCAGCGGCGTGATCACCGCGCGCTACTCCAATGGCCAGTCGAAGTCGGCCGGTCAGCTGGAGCTGGCCACCTTCCGCAACAACCAGGGCCTGCAGCCGGTGGGCGGCAACGGCTGGCAGCGCACCTACTCGTCCGGTGACCCGGTGGTGGGCACGCCCGCGCAGGGCAACATGGGCGCGATCCAGGCGGGTGCGCTGGAGGAGTCCAACGTGGACCTGACCGGCGAGCTGGTCAACATGATCACCGCCCAGCGCAACTACCAGGCCAATGCGCAGACCATCAAGACCATGGACCAGGTGATGCAGACCCTGGTCAACCTGCGCTGATGTCGGCCCCCAAGACGTCTGCGACGTCGCCCCCCCGAGGGGGAGCGTCCGGCTGGGGGCGGCCCGGCGCCGGACGGCCTTCGGCCCGCCGCTTCAGGCCGCACTGGTTCAGGCCGCACTGGTTCAGGCCGCACTAGGAGTACCCGATGGACCGCATGATCTACCTGTCGATGGCCGGCGCCAAGGCGGCGATGAACCGCCAGGAGGTGCTGTCGCACAACCTGGCCAACGTCAACACCACCGGTTTTCGCGAGGAGATGGCCGCGATGCGCGCCGTGCCGGTGCGCGGCGACGGCGCCTCCACCCGCGTCTACTCGCTGGAGACCACGGTGGGCTACAAGCCCGACGCCGGCCCGGTCACCCAGACCAACCGCAACCTGGATGTGGCCATGAAGGGCAACGCCTGGATGGCGGTGCAGTCGCTTGAGGGCACCGAGGCCTATACCCGCGCCGGTGCGCTGGAGGTCAATGCCGAGGGCCTGCTGGTCACCGCGGGCGGCCTGCAGGTCAATGGCGACGGCGGACCGATCACCATCCCGGCCAACGCCAGCGTGACGATCGCGCCGGACGGCACGGTCAGCGCGCTGGCGCCGGGCCAGCCGCCGCAGGCCGTGGGCCGCATCAAGATGGTCACGCCCGAGCAGGCGCTGACGCGCGGCAATGACGGCCTGTTCCGCACCCGCGACAACCAGGACCTGGACGCTGACCCCAACGCCCGCCTGCAGGATGGGGCGCTTGAGGGCTCGAACGTCAGCCCGGTGGAGACGATGGTGGCGATGATCACCGCCGCCCGGCAGTTCGAGCAGCAGATGAAGATGATCACCACCTCCGAGCGCCAGGAACAGACGGCCTCAAAGCTGCTGTCGCCCAACGGCGCCTGAAAGCGGGCGTTGTCGCCTGTGTGGGTGAGGGTGCGGCCCGCTGGCGCGCTGCATCGCCTGGATGCATGGACGATCGCTACAGGGTGCTTGACGAGTCCAGCGGATCGGGCGGAACGAACACATGGCCGCAGGACTGACAGTACCACTGCCGCGCGTATTGCAGCGCCTGGTGCTGCTGTGCAGCGACATAGGCCTTGTAGTTGGAAGGACGCAGGAGCCGCCAGCGTGCGCGCAGTGCACGGGCGTGCCAGATCAGGGCCATCGTCAGCCCGGCCCAGCAGAGGAGTCCGAGCGGCAAGGGCAGCCACGTTGTCAAGTAGACAAGAACGGCAGAGCCGACGCTGATGCCGGCGGCTTCAAGAGCGAGAACGGCATAGGACTCGCCGGAGGGCGGTGGCGCATTCGCGCTTGAACGCGCCGTCACCCGCAGGCTGGTATGGCCATTGGAATGGGTCGTCACGCTCAAGCCATCCTGCCAGGCGACAGACCGGAGCTGGGTGTTTCGGCTGGCGCAGTTCGGACAAGGTGTTTTTTTCTGTGGCATAGCCTCCCCTGGGCTCGTCGCCATTCGGCGCCGAGCTCTGCGTTCATGCGTTGGTGAGGATACGCCTGCCGCGTTAGGGCCTGTTCACACTACCGGAAGGGATTGCGTTGATGCCCAGATAGGCCGCAGGCAAGGCGCACACCGCAGCCGGGTTGGATACCCGGCGAGGATGTGCAACGCCGCATGCGGCCTATCTGGGCATCAACCCTTCGGGAAGGCCCGTCAAATCGGGCCACTCGTCGTTGCACCGCTTGCCCGCACATCAGTGCGGGCGGCGCGCTGCGCCTAGATTGGCCCGATTTGGCGGGCCTTCGCAACCCTTCCGGTAGTGTGAACAGGCCCTAGTCCGACATCGGCGCCGCGGCCGCGCGCAGTTGCTCGGCGCGGGCACGGTAGTCGCGCGGCGACAGGCCGGTCTGGCGCTTGAAGAAGCGGCAGAAGTAGGCGGGGTCCTCGAAGCCCAGCTCGAAAGCCAGGCGCGACACCGGCGCCGCCACATGCACCAGGCGGCGCGTGGCCTCGCGCGCCAGGCGCTGGTGCAGCAGGGCCTGGGCATTCAGGCCGGTCTCGGCGCGCACCAGGCGGTTCAGGCGCTCGGTGGACAGGCCCAGGCGCTCGGCGTAGCGGGTGACCGGCCAGTGGTCCTTGAAATGGGCCTCCATCAGCACCACCCAGCGGGTGTAGAGCGCAGGTTGGGCGGCCGCGCCGCGGCGCTGGGCCTGGGCCACCTCGCGCCGTGCCAGCTCGGCCGCACGCCACAGCAGCGCGCGCGCCAGCCAGATCGGCACCTGGCCGGCACTGGCGCCGGCGTCGTCGGCGCGCAGCTCGGTGTGCAGCGTGGCGAACAGCGCCTGCAGGCGCGCCACCTCGGGCGCATCGGCGTCCAGCGCCAGACCGCGCGGCGCGGCGAACAGCGTGGTCAGCGCCTCGCCCACCGCGGCGTCGCCCTCGGCCAGCAAGGCGGTGTTGACGGTCAGCACGAAGCCCTCGGTGCCGGGCGTGAAGCGAAACGCATGGGCCACGCCCGGCGGGATGGCCAGGAGCAGCGGGGCGGCGGCGTCAACACGAGATTCGTCCAACATCGCCTCCACCCGCCCCTGGGCCACCCACAGCACCTGGTGCAAACCCTGATGGGTGTGGGCGTCAATTTCCCAGTCGTACAGCCGGCTGCGCGAGTCGATCGATTCAATGTGCAGCAACGGCGCCGCCGGGCCGCCGGCCTCGCCATACAGGGCAAAGGCGGGCAGCGCCGCGCGGGCACGCGCGGCGCCGCGGCGGGTGGGGGCGGGGTGGCCGGCCATGTCAGGCAGGATACGTCAAAAGTGCAAGTCTTGGCGGGGCTTCGTCCATCCAGTCCCGGGCGGGTCTTGCCCAGAATCACGCTCCAGAAGGAGACACCAGCGATGAGCTTCCACTTCGATCCCTACAGCCCCGCGGTCGACGCCGATCCGTTCCCGTACTACCAGACACTGCGCGACGAGCACCCCTGCTTCTGGAGCGAGGAGGCGCAGATGTGGATCCTCTCGCGCTACGCCGACATCGTCAGCGCAGGCCAGGACTGGCAGACGTATTCGTCGGCCAGCGGCAACCTGATGACCGAGCTGCCGGGCCGCGCCGGCGCCACGCTGGGCAGCTCGGATCCCCCCAAGCACGATCGCCTGCGCGGCTTGATCCAGCATGCCTTCATGAAGCGCAACCTGCTGGCGCTGGAGGAGCCGATCCGGGCCGTGGCCAAGGAGGTGTTCGGCCAGCTGCGCGGTGTGGGCCGCTTCGACTTCAAGGACGTGTCCTCGCAGTTCACCGTCAAGGTGCTGATGGCCGCGCTGGGCCTGCCGATGGGCGATGAGGCCCTGGTGCCCGAGCAGGAGGTGCGCGAGAACGCGGTGCTGATGGTGCAGAGCGACGCCCGCACCCGGGCCAAGGGCCCCGAGCACATCGCCGCCTACAACTGGATGCAGGACTACGCCGGCAAGGTCATCGCGATGCGCCGCGCCGAACCCCGCAACGACCTGATCAGCCACTTCGCGCTGGCCGA
Organism: Ideonella aquatica; assembly: GCF_018069755.1. Lineage (GTDB taxonomy): Bacteria > Pseudomonadota > Gammaproteobacteria > Burkholderiales > Burkholderiaceae_C > Ideonella > Ideonella aquatica. Next base: position 335,184 of record NZ_JAGQDE010000003.1, read on the forward strand.
GGTCGACGGCGACCGCCTGGACGACCGCGAGGTGCTGCTGACCACCACCACGCTGATCATGGCCGGTGTGGAAAGCCTGGGCGGCTTCATGATGATGTTCGCCTACAACCTGGCCACCTTCGACGAGGCGCGTCGCCAAGTGGTGGCCGACCCGGCGCTGCTGCCCGACGCGATCGAGGAGAGCCTGCGCTTCAACACCTCGGCCCAGCGCTTCCGCCGCCGGCTGATGAAGGATGTGACGCTGCATGGTCAGACCATGCGCGAAGGCGACTTCGTCTGCCTGGCCTACGGCAGCGGCAACCGCGACGAGCGCCAGTACCCGAACCCCGACGCGTACGACATCACCCGCAAGCCGCGCGGCCACCTGGGCTTTGGCGGCGGCGTGCACGCCTGCCTGGGCACGGCGATCGCACGGCTGGCGGTGAAGATCGCCTTCGAGGAATTCCATCAGGTCGTGCCCGACTACCGCCGCGTGGCCGACCAATTGCCGTGGATGCCGTCATCCACTTTCCGCAGCCCGCTGGTCCTGGCGCTGCAGGCCCAGTAAGCTTGCGGGCTGTGTCCCCCACTGGTCATTCCATGCCCCAGATCACCTACCTCGAAGCCAACGGCAACAGCACCACGGTCGACGTGCCGGACGGCTGGAGCCTGATGCAGGCCGCTACCGCCAACGGCATCGATGGCATCCTTGGCGAATGCGGCGGCTCTTGTGCCTGCGCCACCTGTCACTGCTATGTGGACGACCTGCTGGCCAGCGTGCTGCCCGCGCCCAGCGCCGGTGAGCTCGACATGCTGGCCAACGTGGCCGCCGAGCGCCGCCCCAACAGCCGATTGTCCTGCCAGATCAAGGCCACCGCCGCGATGAACGGCGGCACGCTGACGCTGCCCGAGTGCCAGGAATGAGCGATGTGGCGGCGGACGGCCACATCGTCATCGTTGGCGCCGGCCAGGCCGGCACGCTGACGGCCGAGGCGCTGCGCAGCGGCGGTTTCAGCGGCGCGATCACGCTGCTGGGCGACGAGCCGCACGGCCCCTACCACCGCCCGCCGCTGTCCAAGGCCTGGCTGGCCGGCGAGGTGGGCGATGCGCAACTGATGCTGCGCGCGCCCGAGATGTTGGCCAAAAAGGGCATCACACTGCGCACCGGCGTGCAGGTCGAGGCGATGGACCGCACCAGCGCCACGCTGCGCCTGGCCGGCGGCGAGACCCTGGCCTACACCGGCCTGGTGCTGGCCACCGGCGCCACGCCGCGGCGCCTGCCGCTGGACGGCGGCGATGCGCCCAACGTGCTGCCGCTGCGCAGCAAGGACGACGCGTCGGCCATCGCTGCCGCGCTGGCGCGCTGCGCCGAACAAGCGCTGCCGGTCGTGGTGATCGGAGGTGGCTTCATCGGCCTGGAAGTGGCGGCCACCGCGCGCAAGAAGGGCCTGGCCGTCACCGTGCTGGAGGCCGCGCCGCGGCTGCTCGGCCGCGTGCTGTCGCCCGGCCTGTCGGCCTGGTACGCCGCGCTGCACCGCAGCCACGGCGTGCAACTGGTGCTGGACGCGCGCATCGACCGCATCGACACCAGCGACGGTCTGGCCAGCGCCGTGGTGATGGCCGACGGCACGCGCCATGCCTGCGGCCTGGTGGTGCTGGGTGTCGGTGTGTCGGCCAACGACGGTCTGGCCGCCGCGGCCGGCCTGGCCTGCGAGCGCGGCATCATCGTCGACGCCTGCGGCCGCACGGCCGACCCGCGCATCGTGGCCGCCGGCGACTGCACCGCGCGCCGCCTGGACGACGGCAGCCTGCTGCGCCTGGAGTCGGTGCAGAACGCCACCGAGCAGGCCAAGTCGGCCGCGGCCGCGCTGCTGGGCCAGCCGCGGCCCTTCACCGCCACGCCCTGGTTCTGGTCCGACCAGTACAACAAGAAGCTGCAGATGGCCGGTCTGTCGGCCGGCGCCGACGCCTGGGCGGTGCGCGGCGACATGGACAGCGGCGCCAGCTTCTCGGTCTACCACTACCGTGGCGGCCGCCTGATCGCGGTGGACTCGGTCAACGCGGCCAAGGACCACCTGCAGGCGCGCAAGCTGCTGGATGCGGGCGTGTCGCCCACGCCGGCCCAGGCCTCAGACAGCCGCTTCGACCTGGGCAGCCTGCTGGCTGCCTGAGCGCAGGGCCTGCGCCGCGCCGACCAGCAGCACCGCTGCCAGCGCCCACAGCGCCACGGGCAACCACGCCAGCCAGGGCTGCACCGCCGGCTGCTGCGGCCACTGCGCCGCGACCACGGCGATGCGCAGCAAGGCGGCCAGCGCCAGCAGCGACGACAGGCCAGCGCTGCTGAGCCCCTCGCGCCCGGTGTGGCCAAAGCGCACGGCGGCCGTCCAGGCGCTGACCATCACCACGCCCCAGGCCGCGCCGCTGAGCGCCTGGCCCAGCGCCAGCCAGGCCATGGCCGGCGCCCATGCTGCCAGCGCCGCGCCCAGCGCCGCCAGGGCCGCGCCGGCGCCCAGCGCCGTCACCGCGCCCAGACGCCGTGTCAGCTCACCCGCCGGCCACAGCGCCAGCGCAAACGCCACCCAGAACAGGGACAGCCAGCCGGGCAAGTCGGCCGCTGTGGCAAAGCGCAGGTACATCGGCGTGGCGTTGAGCTGCGCATGCGCTTGGAAGCCCAGGCCCAGCGCCGCCGCTGCTGCCAGGAACACGATCAGCGCCGCGCCCCTGCGCGGCAGGGTGCCTCTGGCTGCGGGCGCGGGCGGTGGCAGCTGACGCTCCACCCGCAGCAGCGCCAGCGTGGCGGCCAGCAGCGCCATGCTGGCCAGCACGAAGGGCAGGCGCGCATCGCCGCCGCGCAGCTGCACCGTCAGCCAGGGCCCCAGCGCACTGGCCAGCGCCAGTCCCAGCGACCACCAGGCCAGCAGGCGCGGCAGCGCCGGTCGGGCCGCACGTTGGCCCAGCAGCGCGGCCACCGGCGCGCGCAGTGCCGCCGAGCTGATCGCCCACACCGCGGTGGCGACCAGCATCCATGTCGCAGCGCCCGAGCCCGCCAGAAACGGCAGCGCTAGAAAGGCCACCGCCGACACCGCGGTGGCGCCCAGCAGCCACGGCCCCAGGCGATGCAGCGCGCTGCCGGCCCGGTCTGCCGCCACGCCGGCCGCCAGGTCGGCCAGCACAAACACCGCCTGGTCGGCCACCAGCAGCACCGGCAGCCACATGGGCGCCAAGCCCGCCTGGGCCAGCAGCGCAGGCAGAAAGGCCACGTAGACCGTCCAGGTCAGGGTGAAGCAGCACTGCAGCGCGGCAAGGGTGAGGCCGGTCGACATCGCGGGCCCGCCCCTACAGCGTGGTCAGCCAGGCGGCCAGCGCCGCCGTCACCGCCTGGGGCGCCTCCATGGGCGCCATGTGGCCGCAGTGCGGCACATCCACGCGGCTGACCGGGCCGGCCACCATCGCAGCCATCTCGTCATGGCGGGCCGGCGGGCTCCAGGCGTCCTGCGCGCCGGTCAGCAGCAGCGTGGGCACGGTCACCGTGCGCAGCGTGGCGCTGGCGTCGGGGCGGTGCAGCAGGGCGTGGATCTGCGCGGCCTGGTGATCGGGGGTGCGCCGGGCCAGCATGGCCACCACCGCCTCAGCCAGCGGGGTGTCCAGGCGATCGGGGTGGACCATGCCCTGCACCCAGTCGCGGGCCATGGCGCTCATGCCCTGGCGGCGGGCGATGTCCAGCAGGCGTTGGCGGCCGGCGCGTTCGGCCTGGCCGGCCTCGCCGCCCGGCAGCGGGTGCCAGCCGGTGTCCATCAGTGCCAGACCGGCCACGCGCTGCGGTGCCAGGTGCCACAGCTCGGCGGCCACCCGGCCACCCATCGAGTGGCCCACCACGGCCAAGCGATCCAGGCCGGCCGCATCGGCCAGCTGCAGGGCGCGCTCGGCCATGGTGGTCAGCGCGTCGGCCAGTCCGTACTCGGCCACCAGGCAGCGGCGGTCGCGACCGAGCGCGGCGGTCTGGGCGGCCCAGACCTCGGCGTCGCACAGCAGGCCGGGCAGGAAGAGCAGGGCGGGGGCGGTCATCGGCGGGGCTCCATGTCAGCCCCGCAGCGTACCGCGTCGGCAGACTCAGACGGTCGAGCCGACGTCCTTCTTCAGGCCCAGGATGGCCGAGCCGACGGCGCTGGTGGCATTGGCGTAGGGGGTTCCGGCGCCCAGCATGCCTTCGGCCTTGCTGTACAGGCCCTGGTTGATCGCGGTGGCCACGGCGCCGGCCTCGCGGTGGAAGGCGGCGTGCTTGGTGACCACGTCCTTGTAGGCCGGCAACTGGCTCCAGCGGGTCTTGGCCTCGCCATGCAGCCACTGGCCCAGGGGGCAGCAGTTGTCGGCGCTGACGGTGCGCACATCCATCTGCTCCTTCTTGGCGATGGCCATGCGCAGCTTGACTTTCCATTCGGCGTGGGCCTGGGCGGCCTGGGTCAGATCCATGGGGGTCCTCAGGGTTGTTCAGCGTTGCTGATCGTCCACCGGGACGCGGTGTTGAGTCCCTGACTCAGCCCAGCGTGACATCTGCCTCGGCCCGCAGGCCGGGATGGGCCTGCGACAGGCGCAGGCGCCCGCCATGGGCCTCGGCCACCAGGCGGCACAGCGTCAAGCCCAGGCCGACGCCGCCAGCCGTGCGGGTGCGTGCGCTGTCGGGCCGGTAGAAGGGCTCGGACAGGCGCTGCAAGTGGGCGTCATCGACGCCAGCGCCGTGGTCGCGCACCGCGATGTGGATGGTGTTGCCGTCGCGGCGCAGCAGCAGTTCGGGCGGCAGCGGTGCATCGCCGGCGTGGCGCAGCGCGTTGTCCAGCAGGTTGCGCAGCAGCAGGCGGAGACGGGAAGGATCGACCGCCACGCGGTCCAGATCGCCCTGGCTGTCCATGCGCACCTGCGCCGCTGCCGCGTGGCGCTGCGACAGCTCCTGCAGCACCCCCTGCGCCAGCGTCGGCAGGTCGGTGGGCTCGCGCTGCAGCGCGGCATGTCGGCTGGCCAGGCGTTCGCTCTCGAGCAGGTCGGTGATCAGGCTGGCCATCTCCTGCAGGTCGCGCAGCAGCGCGGCGCGCTGGGCGCCGGCCTCGCCCTCCTCGGGCAGCAGCTCGGCGTTCAGGCGGGCGCGGGTGAGCGGGCTGCGCAGTTCATGGCTGATGGCCAGCAGCAGGGCGCGCTTGGCTTCCAGCATGCGGTGGATGTCCTGGCCCATGGTGTTGATCGTTTGCGCCAGCGTGCCCAGCTCATCAGGCGCATGCGCATGACGCACCGGGATGGGCTGGCTGAAATCGCCCTGGCCAAAGCGCTGGGCGCCGGCGCCGATGTCGTCCAGCGGGCGCAGCAGGCGCCGCAGCGTCCACCAGGCCAGCGAGACCGCGCCCAACAGCGCCAGCAGCACGCCCACGAAGAAGCGCGGGCGGCGCTCGATGGCGCCGCTGTCCAGGCCAAAGTGCAGCACATGGCCGTCGGCGGTGGTGGCGCTCAGCAGCTGGGCCAGACCGCGCTCGGGTTCCTTCACCGCGGCGGGGTGCGAGTTCCACTGCAGCCGCGGCCCGTCGATGCGCAGCGTCAGCGGCAGTCGCTCGACCAGGGCCTGGGCGCGCGCCAGGTCAGGCGTGTCGCCGCCGCCGGTGACGTCCTGCGCCAGATGGGCCAGGTAGTCGGTCAGCAGCGGCCGCGCGGCATCGCGCCAGCCCACCGCGAAGGCGCGCTGCGCGCCGAAGGCGAACATGGCCGACACCGCCAGGCCCAGCAGGCCGAAGACCACCAGGATGCGCCACTTGATCGAGTGCGCCAGGTGCTGGCGTGCGCGGCGGTGCCAGCGCGTGGGCGTGCTCATGCGTCGGCCCGCGGCAGCGCCAGCGTGTAGCCGGCGTTGCGCAGCGTCTTGATCGCCTCCAGCGGCTCGAGCTTGCGGCGCAGGCGGCTGACGACAATGTCCACCGCGCGGGTGTAGAGATCGGCCTCGTGGCCGCGCAGCGCATTGAGGATGTCGTCGCGGCTGAAGATGCGGCCAGGCTCGCGGGCCAGCATCAGCAGCAGCTCGTACTCGCTGCCGGTCAGCTCGACCGGCTGGCCCTGGCGCAGCACGCTGCGCCGCGCCGGGTCAATCTGCAGACCGTCGAAGCGCAGCGTGGCCGGGTCGGCGGCGGGCCGAGCCACGCGGCGGCGCAGCACGGTCTGCACCCGGGCCACCAGCTCGCGTGGTTCGAAGGGCTTGGGCAGGTAATCGTCGGCGCCCAGCTCCAGGCCCACCACGCGGTCCATCACATCGCCGCGGGCGGTGAGCATGATGATCGGCAGGTCCGAGTCCTTGCGGATCGTGCGGCACAGCTCGAAGCCGTCCATCTCGGGCAGCATCACATCCAGGATCGCGGCGTCGAAGCCGCCGGCCCTCAGCCGCGCCAGGCCGGCGCTGGGGCGCACGGCCTGCTCCAGGTCCAGCTCGTAGCGGCGGAAGTAGGCGGCCAGCGGCGGGCCCAGCTGCTCGTCGTCGTCAATCAGCAGGATGCGGGGCATGGGCCATTCTATGGAGGCGGTGGCGCACGATCAGCCGGCGCAGCTGCTGCCGGGCCGGCGCGGCCAGCGCATCGAAGCGCTCGCCGGCCGACAGCAGCGCGGCTGCGTCCAGGCCCGGCCGCGCGGCGGCCAGGTCCAACGCGGCCGCGCGGTCGAATCGCGGGCCCCACAGCAGGTCGAGCCAGTCAACGTGCGGGTCGGCGCTGCCGGCCAGCAGCGCCAGCGCCGGCTCGGCCTTCAAACGCGGGGCCAGGCGTTCAGCCACGGCCCCACCAGCCACCGTGGCGGCGCTCGCTCATGAACTGCCGCACTTTGGCCTGCTGCTCGGGGTTCAGGCTGTCGTAGAAGTCGCCCAGTGCGGCGATCACCTTGGGGCTGCCGCTCTGCACGGCCTGCGTCTTCTGGTCGAGCCAGGCCTGGGCCTTGCTGCGGTCCAGCGTGGGGCCGGCGATCAGCGACTGCAGCTCGGCCTTGGGCTCGGCACTGCCGCGCATCGCCTGGCGCTGGGCGATCAGTTCATCGGCCAGCACGCCCAGCTTGGCCTTCTGGGCCTCGGTCAGGTCGAGCTTGCCGGCGATGCGGTCCACCGCCTTGCCGCGCATCGCCGTGACCTGCTCGTCGCTCATCGGACCGTGGGGGCGGTGGCCGCAGGCGGCCAAGCCGCCCAGCGTGACCACGCCAATGAAGGCGCCGATGACGGTGCGCTTGATCCAGGGTTTCATTTCAGGGCTCCAATCGAAGGGGTTGTCGATGGAGCCCATGGTGCCCAGGGCGGCCGCGCCGCGGGTGTCAGCGCGGTCGCGGTGTTTGTCGTTTTGTTTCGACCGCTCAGGGCAGCCGGGGACCGTAGATCTTGTACGGGCCGGACAGGCCGGCCGTGTCGCTCTCGAAGCGGACCTGGCTGTCCTTGCCGACCAGCGGCGACTCGAAGACCAGCACCAGCTGTTCACCAACCTCGCTGGCGTCCAGGCAGCGGGCGAACTGGAAGCGCACCATGCTGCCGGCGCCTGGCGTGCGCCGTACCTTCTTGCCGGCGACATCGGCCGCCGGGGACGAGTCGGTGCGGCGGGCGGCATAGACCGGCAGTGGCGCCGGGTAGTTGAAGTTGTAGATCCGGAATGCGCAGATCTTGGCGGTCGCGGTGGACGACATGACCACCTGCGCATTCGAGGCGCACTTGGTGGTGGAGAAGGTGCTGTTGCCGATCACCTGCGTGAACACGCCGCTGGCCACGTTGCTGCCGATGTTGAATGAGAAGGGCACGGTGTACGTCAGCACCGTCGCACCCGAGAGGTCCGGGTTGGTGTCGGCATTGGTCGGCGGCAGGTTGTAGCCCACCCCCGGCTGCAGGTTGGTGAAGACCTCGGGCTGGACATCGCCGACGCCCTGCGTGCTGGGATTGGTCGGGCAGTTGGTGCCTGGACCGGCGGCCAGCGCGCCCGTGGACAGCGCGGTGAGTGCGGCCGCGGCCAGCAGGAGCGTAAGGTGGCGGGACATGGTCATCTCCAGAAGGGGTGTGCCTTGGACAACGCAGGATGCGCTGCAAACCCGGACATGCTGGCCGCGTTCGCCGGTGACAGGCAAGGTTCGGATTAGGGGGGCGACGCACGGGCCCAGGTCTGGCGGCGCACCTCGTCCAGGCCTCGGCGCAAGTGGGGTCCGAGCCCGGGCTGGGCGGCCCACAAGGTCTCGGCCTGCTGCCATTGGGCGCGGGCCGGCTCGAGCGCACCGCGCCCCGCGAGGCACAGGGCATGGCGCGCATGGGCGTCGATCAGCAGGGGATGGCTGGCGTTGGCCGGCCGCATCAGCGCGATGGCCCGCTCGAACAGGACTTCCCCGTCGGCATGCCGTCCCTGCGCACAGCGCAGCCGGGCCATCAGCATGGTCAGCTGGAACAAGGGATCGCGGAAGAGGTCGCCGCGGGGCGTCGAGCGCGCGACCTCGAAGCCCGGTTCGAGCAGGGGCGCCACTTCCAGGGGGCGGCCGCTGTCCAGCAGTACCGTGGCCTGCAGCAACTGCGCGCGGTGCTTGGGCGAGCCGTAGGCGGCCTCGCGACTGTCCTGCGTGGACAGGGCCTGATCCAGCAGGCGTGTGGCCTGGCTCAGGTCGCGCTCGGCCAGCGCCACGCTGGCCTGCCGGATCAGGGCATCCGCGACCAGCGGGTGGTCTGCCCCATAGGTGGCCACGATCCGCCGATGCATGGTCTCCAGGCTGTGGCGCGCGTCGGCATAGCGGCCGGTATCCAGCAGCAGTCGCGCCCACGACTGGTCCAGCGAGGGGTCGCTGTAGACCTGCTCCGGTCCGAGCTGGGCGCGCAGCGCCATGGCCGCGTCCAGCTCGCCCCGGGCGCGCTCCAGGTGGCCATCGAGCAGCAGCGCGCTGCCCAGCGCCACGCGGGCCTGCAGCACCTCGGTGGTCGGCATCGGCTCGGGCATGGCCAGCATCTGCTGCACCGCATGCGCGAGCATTTGCAGGCCGTCGGTGCGAACTCCGATGAAACTGGTGAGGCGGCCGAGATTGACCTCGATGCGCAGGGTCTGCGGATGTGCCTCGCCCAGCGTGCCCAAGGTGATGGCCCGTGCGGCACGGAACTCGCTTTCGGCCTGTGACAGCTGGCGGGCCACCCACAGGTTGCGTCCCAGGCGGTAGCGCAGGGTGGCCAGGCGCACCGAACGCTCGCCGAACAGCGTGCGCCGGATGTCCATCGACTCGCGGAACCGCGCCAGCGACTCCTCCACCTCGTTGCGTGCCAGCTCGATGTTGCCGAGCAGCTCCAGGGCCTGCGCCAGCTCGGCGCTCGCTGGGGCGATCTGCCGCAGCTGTGCCACGACCGGCTGGGTCAGTGCCAGGGCTCGGTCCAGGTGGCGCGCATCGAACTCCATCTGTCCGAGATCGGACTGCACGCCCAGGCAACCGACCGTGTCGCCGAGCGGTTCGCACAGCTGGCGGGCCTGGTCCAACGTGGTGCGCGCGCCGCGCGCGTCGTCGCTCCAGTACTGGCTCTGGGCGAGCGCACGCAGGGCCTCGGCCTGCCGAAGTGCCGGTGCCTGGAGCGCCTGCAGGGCCTGCACCCGCTCCTGGCGCAGCTTCAAGGCACTGGCGCTGAGTTCCAGGTCCTGCAGCAGTTGTCCCACCAGCATCTGCAGCTCGTCGCGCACCTCCGGGTGATCGGCCAGGCCACTGCCCAGCGTTCGGGCGCTGTGCTCCAGCAGGTCCTGCACGCTCTGGCCGCGCTTGCGCAGCGCGTCGGCCTGGTCGACGTCGTTGGTCTCGAACAGCGACACCAGGTAGTCCTTGATGCCGTTGGCCTTGGCGGCCTCCAGCCGGGCCTGTTCGCGCTGCCACAGCGCCACCCCCAGGGCCACGGCCAGCGCAGCCACCGCGGCCGTGCCCAGGCCCACGCCCAGGCGGTTGCGCTGCACGAACTTGCGCACGCGGTAGGCCAGGCGGTCGGGCTGGGCGCTGACCGGGCGCTGGCGCAGCCAGCGCTGCAGGTCGTCGGCGAATTGGTCGACCGTGCGGTAGCGCTCGTCGGGGTCGGTCTTCAGCGCCTTGAGCAGCACGGTGTCGAGGTCGCCGCGCAGCTGGGCCGCCCAGGGCGTGGTGGCAGCGGCGCTTGGGCGCTGCAGCCGGCCCTGGACGATGGCCTGCTCCAGCTCGACGCGGGTCTCGCGCTGCAGCGCGTAGGGCCGCTGACCGGTGAGCAGCTCGAAGGCCACCACGCCCAGCGCGTAGACGTCGCTGGCGGTGCCGATCGGCTGGGCCTGCACCTGCTCGGGCGAGGCGTACCAGGGCGTCATCACGCGGCCCAGCTGCTGGGTCAGCGCCAGGCCCTCGGCGGCTTCGTCGTCGAGCAGCTTGCCGATGCCGAAGTCCAGCAGCCGCACCTCGCCCTCGGGCGTGACCAGGATGTTGCCGGGCTTGAGGTCGCGGTGCACCACCAGCCGCGCATGGGCGTGCGCCACCGCGCCGGCCACCTGCAGCAGCAGGCCGATGCGTTCGCGCAGGCCCAGCTGGCGTTGGCTGACGTACTCGTCGATCGGCTGACCTTCCACATAGGCCAGCGCCAGCCAGGGCTGGCCCTCGGGCGTGACACCAGCGTCCAGGATGGGCGCGATGTGCGGGTGGTCCAGCCGCGCCAGGATGTCGCGCTCGCGGGCCATGCGCTCGGCCAGACCGGCCTGGCGCCAGGCGCCGCGCGGCAGCTTCAGCGCAGCGGGGCGCTTGAGCAAGCCGTCGACGCGCTCGGCCAGCCAGACCGTGCCCATGCCGCCTTCGCCCAGCAGGCGCGAGGGGCGCCAAGGGCCGATGTCGCCGGGCAGGTCCGGGGCGGCCGCGGTGTCCGAGGCGGCGATGGGCGGCAGGGTCTGGAATGCCTCGCCGCTGTCCGCGGCGGCCTCGGCCAGCAGGCGCTCCAGGCGCTCACGCAGCGGCTGCTGGGCGGCGGGCAACGCCGCCAGCCAGGCGGCGCGCTCGGCGCCAGGCAGGTCCAGCCCCTCGTCGAGCAGACGGCGCAACTCGGCGAAGGCGGCGGGGTCGAGGTCGGACAGTCCGCTCATACAGCCCGGTGATGGTAAGCCGCCGGGCCGTGCCGCGGCTCACTCAGGGTCGATCTTCGCGGCGCGCACGACGCCGCCCCAGTGGCGGATCTCGGCGGCGAGCAAGGCCTGCAACTCGGCCGGCGTGCCGCCGCGCGGCGTCACGCCCTGGGCCAGCAGCGTGCGCTGTACCGCGGGCTCGGCCAGCGCGGCCAGTGCGGCCTGGCGCAGGCGCTCGATGGCGGCGGCCGGTGTGCCCCGGGCCACGGCCAGCGCGTTCCAGCTGTCCACCTCGTAGTCGGCGACCCCTTGCTCGCGCACCGTGGGCACCTCGGGCAACGCGGCAAAGCGCCGCGCGCCGGTGACGGCCAGCAGGCGCAGGCTGCCGGCCTGCACCTGGGGCAGCAGGGGGCTGAGCACCTCGACACCCAGGTCGATCTCGCCGGCGCGCAGGGCCTGCAGCACCGCGGGCGAGCCCTTGTAGGGCACGACCACCGCGTCCAGGCTGCTGCGCGACTTGAACAGCTCGGCCGCCAGGTGCTGGGTGCTGCCCACGGCGATCGTGCCGACCGTCAGCTTGCCGGGGTTCGCTCGGCCGAAGGCGAGCAGCTCCTGCAAGGACCTGAAGCGCGATTCGGCCGCCACCGCCAAGCCCAGCTCGAAGAATCCCAGCGTGGTCACCGGCGCCAGGTCCTGCTGCACATCGAAGGGCAGCTTCTTCACCAGGTGCACGCTCACGGCCGTGGCGTTGCTCATCAGCAGCAGCGTCTGGCCGTCGGCCGGGCGCTGCAGCACCGCCTGCGTGGCGACGATGCCGCCAGCCCCGGGCCGGTTGTCCACCACCACCGGCTGGCCCAGCGTGGCCGCCATGGCCTGGCCCACGGTGCGCGCGGTCAGGTCGGCCACGCCGCCGGCGGCGAAGGGCACGACCAGGGTCACCGGTGTGGCCGCGCGTGCGGCGGCAGGCAGCAGCAGGGCGGCAGAGGCGTTCAGCAGGTGGCGGCGGAGCATGGCGCCACCATAGCAGGCGCCTCAGGCGGCGGGATGCACCGTGCCGCGGCAATCGCCAAAGCCGATGCGCGCCGCCCCAGTTCGCTCGCACCAGGCGCGCAGCACGAGGGTGTCGCCGTCCTCCAGGTAGCGGCGCTGGCTGCCGTCTGGCAGCGTCAGCGGCTGCTGGCCACCCCGGGTCAGCTCCAGCAGGCAGCCTTGCTCGCCCTCGGCGGGTCCGGACTGGGTGCCGGTGCCCAGCAGGTCGCCCGGGCGCAGGGCGCAGCCGCCCTCGGTATGGTGGGCCACCATCTGGGCCAGCGACCAGTAGCCGTGGCGGAAGCTGGTGCGGCTCAGCGTCACGCCCGGACCGTCCTGACCGGCAGGCACCAGCAGGGCTTGCAACTGGATGTCGATGCCGGCACTGCGCGGGTCGGGCGGTGCCAGGTGCGGCAGGTGTGGCGGGTCGTCGGCGCGGCGCGGCAGCGCGCAGCGGTAGGGCGCCAGCGCTTCCAGCGTGACCACCCACGGGGACACGGTGGTCAGGAAGTTCTTGGCCAGGAAGGGACCCAGCGGCATGGCTTCGAAGGCCTGCACGTCGCGCGCCGACCAGTCGTTGAGCAGGCTCAGACCGAACACATGACCCTCGGCCTGGCCCACCGGCACCGGTTCGCCGCGCCGTGTGCCCGGACCGACCCAGAGCCCCAGCTCCAGCTCGTAGTCCAGGCGCTCCACGGGCGCCAGGTGGGGGGCGTCCTGGCCCGGCGCCCGGGTGATGCCGCGGGGGCGCAGCACCGGGGCGCCGCTGACCTCGACCGTGGACGCCCGGCCGTGGTAGGCGATGGGCAGCCAGCGGAAATTGGGCAGCGGCGGCGCATCCGGCTGGAAGATGCGGCCGGCATTGAGCATGTGGTGCCAGGAGGTGAAGAAATCGGTGTAGTCACCGATGCGGGCGGGCAGGGTGAATTCGGCCTGGTCCTGGGGCCACAGGCAGCTGGCCAGCGCACGCTGCTCGACGGCGTCCTCGCGCAGCAGGCGCGAGAGCTCGCTGCGCAGCGCCCGCCAGGCCGTGGGTCCCAGAGCCATCAGCTCGTTGAGGCTGTCAGCCTGTGCCGCCCGCAGCGCGGCCAGCACCTCGGGCCGGGCGAGGCCGCTGCCCATCAGGCGCGAGAGATCCAGGATCTGGTCGCCGATCGCGACCCCGCCGCGCCAGCGCTCGCTGCTGCCACGCGGACGGAACACGCCATGCGGCAGGTTCTGGATCGGGAAGTCGCCGCCCTCGGCCTGGGCCGAGGCCACCCAGCTGCGCAGGGCCGGGTCGTGGGTGTGGTTGAGCATGGCCGCGCCCGATGTCAGAAACGGTGGCGGATGCCCAGGCCCAGCGTGCTGCCACTGGCCGAGACGATGCGGGGCGGCGCGCCCAGCGCGCGGGTGTCGGTCTGGTCGCGCAGCAGCATCGCGTAGGCATCGGTGCGCTTGGACAGCGTGTGGTCGTAGCCCAGCGTCAACACGCTGCGCTTGACGTTGCCGCCGGCCGCGGTGGCGGGCACCGGCGAGGGCGTGTCGCTGGTCTTGCGCTGGGCCCAGCCCGCCAGCACGCGGCCATTGCCCAGCGGCACGGCGGCGCTGAGCTCGGTCAGGCGGTAGCTGACGTTCTGCGGTGCGGCCTCGGTGCCATCGTTCTGCAGCCGGCCCAGGTGTGCATAGACCGTCAGCGCCGAGAAGGCATACGAGCCACCCAGCATCCAGGTCGATACATTGTTGGCGGTGGTGCCGTCGGCAAAGCTGACCGGGTTGCGCTTGACCGACTGCCAGGCCAGCGAGGCGGCGGCCGGCCCGCTGCGCCAGCCCAGCCGGGCGCCCAGGTTGCGTCCGCTGGCGTTGGCATCGGTGACGGCCAGGCTCAGGCCGACGCCGGCCATCAGCGGGCTGTCGTAGACCACGCTGGATGACCAGCCGGTGCCGCCGGCCTGCGGGCCGCCGATGTGGGTGACCAGGTTCAGCGGGCTGAAGACGGTGGAGTCGCCGAAGGCATTCGAGGTGATCGAGTTGATGAACAAGGGCGTGGTGAGGTTGCCTACGCGCAGGCGGCCGAGGCTGGTGCTGCCGATGCCCACCCAGGCGGCGCGCGACCAGAAGGGGTCGGCGGCCACGTTGACCGGTGCGCCGATCGCGTCATTGCGGCCGCTGGCGCCGGTGGCATTGCGGATGAAGCTGGAGAGGTCGAACTCGGCCGACCAGCCGCTGCCCAGGTCCTCGCTGCCGCGCAGACCGATGTGGCTGGTGGACATCCCGCCGCCATCCACCCGTCGATCGGTGGCATCGATGGCCTTGACGCCAGTGGCGGCGCCCTTGCCCTGGACGACGGCGGCGTCGAGCAGGCCGTAGACGGTGACGCTGGACTGGGCCAGTGCGGCGGGGGCGAGAGCGGCCAGTGCGCAGCTGGCCAGTAGGGTGCGGGTGGGTGTCATGGGTGTCTCCAGGAAGGGTCAGTGGGCAAGGCTCCGCCATGGCCGGCCCCGCGGGGGACCGGTCCGGAACGAGCAGGGGAAGGGGTCAGCGCCGCGTCATGGCGCGCTGGCGAGCAGGGTCTCGTCGAAGATGGCCACCGCGCGGGTCCAGCCCGCCGAGGCGCCGCGGATCTTGTGAGGGAAGCACGAGATGTAGAAGCCGTCGGGCGGCAAGGCTTCCAGGTTGTGCAGCTTCTCAAGGTGGCAGTAGCCGATGTCGCGCCCGGCCTTGTGGCCCTCCCAGATCAGGCCGGCGTCGTGCGTCTCGCCGTACTTGCGGGCGGTGTGCACGAAGGGCGCGTCCCAGCTCCAGGCGTCGGTGCCGGTCAGGCGGATGCCGCGTTCCAGCAGGTACATCGTGGCTTCGTAGCCCATGCCGACACCGGCACTGACGTAGTCTTTCTCGCCATAGCGCGCACCAGCGCGCGTGTTGACCACGACGATCTCCAGCGGCTGCAGCGTGTGGCCGATGCGGTCCAGCTCGGCCTCGACCTCGGCGGCGCTGACCACATGGCCGTCGGGCAGGTGGCGGAAGTCCAGCTTCACGCCGGGCTGGAAGCACCACGCCAGCGGCACCTGGTCGATCGCGATCGACGGCCGGCGATCGCCCAGGGCTGCGTCCATGGTGCTGTGGAAGTGCCAGGGCGCGTCCAGGTGGGTGCCGTTGTGGGTGGTCAGCTGCACCCGCTCGACCGCCCAGCCCTCGCCATCGGGCAGGTCCTCGCGGCGCAGGCCGGGGAAGAAGGGCGCGATCTGCTCGTAGGTGTGCTCGTGGGTGAAGTAGCTGATCTGCGGCTCCAGCCCGGGCGGGTCGGAAGCCACATCGTTTTCCAGGTAGATCGACAGGTCGACAAAGCGGCGGGTCATGGCGGGTGGGGGTCAGTGAAGGGTCAGGTCGCGCGAGCCGGGCACGAAGGTGGCCTCAAAGGCCGGGCGGTCCTGCATGCGGCGGTACCAGCGCGCCACCTCGGACAGGTCCTGCCACAGCATCGGCAGGCCCAGGTCGGCCAGGCGCACTACGGTGGGCAGGATGCTGATGTCGGCCAGCGTCATCTGTGTGCCGACCAGCCAGGGGCCGTCGGCCAGCGCGCCGGCCATGCGCTCGAAGGTTTGCCGCAGTCGTGCCAGCGCAGCGTTCAGTTCGTCGGGCGGAAAGCCGTGGCGGCCCATCTTCAGGTAGAAGTCGCGGCGCAGCGGGCGCTGCTCCGCATAGGCGCGGAACTCCTCGTCGCTCATCCGCTGGAAGTGCGGCACGAAGGCGATGTTGAAAGAGGGGTAGCGCACAGAGGGTGTGGCCACCTCGTCGAAGTACTGGCGCCAGGCGCGCATGCGGGCGCGCGCCAGCGCACTGGCCGGCCTCAGCGGGTGTGCGTCGAAGCACTCGTCCAGGTACTCGTTGATCACCGACGAGTCGATGACCGGCTCGCCCTCATGGACCAGCGTGGGCACGACGCCGTTGGGGTTGAGCCGCAGGTACTCGGGGCGCAGGTGTTCCTCGCGGTCCAGCTGCACACGGTGGTCCACCCAGTCCAGCTGTTTCTCGGCCAGCACCCAGCGCACTTTCTGGCTGCAGGTGGAGATCAAGGCGTGGTGCAGCTCCAGCATGGACAGCTCCTGATCAATGCGGGGCCTGCCAGCGCAGCAGGCGGCGTTCGGCCCAGGCCAGCAGGGCGTTGCTGAGCAGGCCGATCGTGCCCAGCAGCATCACGCCAGCAAACAGCTCGGCCGACTGAAACGAGCGCGCAGCCATCAGCACCGCCTGCCCCAGCCCGGCCTGCGAGGCCACCATCTCGCCCACCACCGAGACGATCAGCGACACGGTCAGCGCCAGCCGCATGCCCGCCAGGATGTCGGGCAGCGCGTGCGGCAGGGCGATGGTCCACAGGAAGCGGGTGCGGCTGAGTTGCAGCGCGGCACCCACTTCGGGCAGGCGCGGGTGCAGCGCGCTGACGCCGTGGATCGTGCCCAGCAGCACCGGCCACATCGCGCCCAGTGCCACCACCGACAGCACCATGCCCGGCGACAGCCCGAACACGGCCACCGCCAGCGGGATCAGTGCCGAGGCGGGCAGCGGGCGGATGAACTCCAGCGAGGGCTGCAGCCAGGCGCGGGCCGTGGCCGAGCGGCCGATCAGCGCACCCAGCGCCACGCCCAGCAGCGAGGCCAGGCCCCAGCCCAGCGCCATGCGCCCCAGCGTGGCCAGGCTGTGACGGGCCAGGTCGCCCTCGACCAGGCCCTCGCGCAGGCTGGCCAGCGCCGCCGCGGGCTCGGGCAGGAAGACCCGGCTGACCCAGCCCTGGGCGGTGACCAGGGCCCACAAGCCCAGCAGCGCACCCAGCACCGCCAGAGAGCCGGCGCGTTCGCTCCAGCGGGCGCTCACAACGCGGCTCCCATGCGGCGCGCCGCGGCCTGCTGCAGGCCCTCGGCGGCGGCATTGATGGCGTAGCCGATGACGCCGATCCAGGCCAGCCAGGCCATCATCAGCGCCGGGTCCAGGCTTTGCTGCGCAATCATCAGCGCATAGCCCATGCCGCTGGGGTTGGCGGCGATTTCCACCGTCACCGCCACCACCAGCGCCACCGCCACGCCCAGGCGCAGTGCCACGAACAGGCGCGGCAGCACGGCGGGCAGCACGATCAGGCGCAGGCGCTGCATGGCGCTCAGCTGCAGTGCCGCGGCCACTTCCAGCAGCCGTGGATGCAACTGCCGCACGGCGGACTGGGCCAGCAGCAGCATCGGCCAGAAGGTGGCGAAGGCGATCACGCTGACCTCCATCGACAGCCCGAAGCCGAACACCAGCATCGCGATCGGGATCAGCGCCACCGAGGGCACTGGGCGCAGCAGCTCGATCGACAGAAAGCTCATCGCCGCCGCACGGCGCGACAGGCCCAGCAGCGTGCCCAGGCTGATGCCGCCCACCATGCCCATGCCCAGGCCCAGCGCGGCGCTGCTCAGCGTGAAGCCGGTGGCGGCCCACAACGAGCCGTCCAGCGCCGCGCGCCACCAGGCCAGGAAGGCCAGGCTGGGCGGCGCCAGCGCGTCGCTGTGCTGGCCTAGGGTGCGGGCGAAGGCCTCCAGCGCCAGCGTCACCACCAGCGGCAGGGCCAGGGCGCGGGCCATTGAGCGCCAGCGATCAGCCATGGCCGTGGCCCAGGTAGCCGTACAGCTCGCGGCGCAGGCGCAGGAACTCGGGGTGCTCCTTGGTGGCCAGCTGCTCACGCGGGCGCGGCAGGTTCACGTCGATCACGCGGGCCAGGCTGGGGCGCTCGGCCGTGGGGTTGGCGCGCAGGGCGACCACGCGGTCGGCCAGGTAGATCGCCTCCTCCAGGTCGTGGGTGACGAAGAGCACGGTCAGGCCGGTCTCGCGCACCAGGCGCGCCAGCTCGTCCTGCAGGCCTTCGCGGGTCATCGCGTCCAGGGCGCCGAAGGGTTCGTCCATCATCATCAGCTCGGGCTGCTGGGCCAGGCAGCGGGCGATCTGCACCCGCTGCTGCATGCCGCCCGAGAGCTGCGCCGGGAACTTGGCGGCATGGGCGGCCAGACCCACGGTCTGCAGCACCTGCTGCGCCCGCGGGGCGCGCTCGGTCGCCGGCACCTGGGCGGCCTCCAGCGCCAGCTCGACATTGCCCTGCACCGTGCGCCAGGGCAGCAGCGCATGGGCATAGTCCTGGAACACGAAGGCCACCTCGCGCGACGGGCCACCCACCAGCCGGCCCTGGCGCAGCACCGCGCCGCCCTCGGGCCGCACGAAGCCGGCGGCGGCGCGCAGCAGCGTGGTCTTGCCGCAGCCTGACGGGCCGATGATGGTGATGAACTCGCCGCGGCCGATCTTCAGGCTGGTGGGTGAGAGGATCTGGCGGCCGCCCAGCTGCACGGCGACCTGGTCGAACTCCAGGACGGTCTCGCGCAGCACCGGGGCGGCGCCAGTGTGGATGTCGATCACGGGCAGGGCGCTCATGTCAGCGGCGCATTCAGGCGATCAGCCCGGCGTAGCTGGGCTCGGTCTTCAGGTAGCCCTGCTCGCGCATCAGGCCGCCCCACCATTGCAGCTGGGCCGTGGTGACCACCGGCCCCGGCGGCGAGATCTGCATGGCCTGGGCCACCGGCGCCGGCACCTTCAGGTGCTTGCCCAGCGCGGCGCGCACCGCGGCCTCATTGGCCGGCTTGGCCATGAAGGCGGCCGCCTCACCGATCGCATTGCGAAAGCCGCGCACCGCGGCCGGGTTCTTCTGTGCCCACTCCCGCGTGGCGGTGTGCAGCACGGTGGGCTGGCCCTCCGGCAGGAAGGTGGTGTAGTAGGCCGCCACGCGGCCCTCGCCGCTGGAGAGGATGCGCGACATGAACGGCCCGGCGGTGACCACCGCATCGACCGTGCCGCCGCGCAGCAGGTCGGCGTGCTGCGGGAACGGCGCCTCGACGAAGACCACCTTGGACTGGTCCACCCCATTGAGCTTGAGCCACTGGCGGAAGGTGATGTGCAGCAGCGCGCCCAGGCCCGGCACGCCGATCTTGCGGCCCACGCAGTCCGCTGGCGTGCGCAGGCTGTTGCCGGCGGCGGTGACCAAGCCCACCTCGGTGAAGCGCTTGGACAGCACGCCGCCGCCGCCGACCACCACATGGTCCATGCCGCCCGAGACCGCCTGCAAGTAGGCGGTGGGCGTGGGGCCGCCCATCTGCAGCGAGCCCGACTGGATGGCGGGCACGATGGTCGGGTTGATCGGGATGAAACGCAGCTCGATGTCGATGCCGTTCTTCGCGAACAGACCCTGCTCGGCGGCGACAAAGACGGTGGCGTAGTCGGTGACGGCCGAGTAGCCGTAGGCCACCTTCACTGCCGTCTGGGCGCGCAGCACGCCGGGGAAGGACAGGCCGCCCGCGGTGGCGGCAATCAGCTGGCGACGGGTCAGGGTGGGGTGCATGGACGAGGGTCTCCGGGTGGCGATGCAGGGCAGGCCCCGCACCAGGGTGCATGGACGTGACTGTGCCGCAGTTTGTACGATCGTACAAATTAGGGTTTGCCCTGGGCGTCCAGGGCCGCTGCGCACTGCAGCCAGGCGGGTGGGGGTCAGCGCTTGCGGGGGCGCGAGGGGCTGCCGGGCGCGCCCAGCACGGCGCGGAAGCCGCCCAGCAGGAAGACCAGCAGCCGCTCCTTGGCGGCCGGGTCGGCGGCGCGGTTCTCGCCGCGCGACAGGCGCTCGACGCGGCGGTCAGAGAGGAAGTGCAGCAAGGCGCCCAGCATGAACTGGTAGCACCAGGCCACCTGGCCGCGGCTGGCGCCGGGGGCGGTGCTCATCAGCGCATCGATGAAGGCGTGTGCCAGCGGGTCGAAGAACTCGCGGTTGCTGCGCTCGGATTCTTCGGTGGGCGCCGCCAGGTCGCGCGCCGCCATCAGCGCGTAGTACTGCCCTTCCGGGTGCTGGTGCAGCGCAATCAGCGGGCTGACGAAGGTGTCGACGATGCGCTCCAGGCGCAGCGCCAGATCGGGCTCCTGCATCACCGCGTCCAGCGCCTGCCGGCGGCCGGCGATGGCCGGGCTCCAGGTCTCGAAGATCGCGTGGTAAAGCTCGTGCTTGGCGCCGAAGTAGTAACCCACCAGCGCCAGCGGCACACCGGCCTCGGCGGCGATGTCGCGGATCGACACCGCGTGGTAGCCGCGCAGCGCGAACAGCTTCTCGGCGGCGAGCAGGATGTTGGTGCGGCGGTCGGGTTGGTCCTCGCGCGGCGCGCCGCGGCCGCTGGCTGGCCGCTTCGGGCGCGGGCTGGGCTCGGCGGGCGTGGGGTCGGAGGAGGGGGCCATGCGATCAGACGAGGACGGCGGGACGCCGACTATACGATCGTCCAAGACGGCCACGATCCCTGGCTGTTCAGGCGCTGAACTCCTCGGTATCGATCTCGGCCTGGGTGGTGCTGTTGTAGCGCGTGCCCTGCACGCTGCGCTGGTTGATCGCGCCGTCGAGCAGTGCCATCTCATCCGCCGATAGCGCCAGATCGGCCGCCGCGAGGTTGTCCTCCAGGTGCGCGACCGAGGTAGTGCCGGGGATCGGGATGATGTGCTCGCCGCGGTGCAGCAGCCAGGCCAGCGCCAGTTGCGCCACCGTCACGCCGCGCGCGTCGGCCAGGGCTTGCACCGGCGCCAGCAGCGCCCGGTTGGCGGCGTAGTGGCCGGGGGTGAAGCGCGGCATCGAGCGGCGGATGTCCTTGGCGTCGAAGCCGCTGACGTCGCTCAGCGTGCCCAGGAAACCACGCGCCACCGGGCTGAAGGCGACGAAGGCCACTCCCAGCTCGCGGCAGGCGTCGAGCACGGCGATCTCGGGGTTGCGGGTCCACAGCGAGTACTCGGTCTGCAGCGCGGTGATCGGGTGCACCGCATGGGCGCGGCGCAGCGTGGCGGCGGACACTTCCGACAGGCCCAGCGTGCGGACCTTGCCTTCGGCCACCAGCCGGCTCATCTCGCCCACCGACTCCTCGATCGGCACCTGCTTGTCCCAGCGGTGCAGGTAGTACAGGTCGATCACGTCGGTGCCCAGGCGGCGCAGGCTGTCTTCGCAGTTCCGGCGGATGGCCTCGGGGCGGCCGTCGATCACGCGCTTGACGCCGTCCGGGAACTGCACGCCAGCCATGCCGCCCTTGGAGCACAGCGTGATCTTCGAGCGATGGGGTTTGAGGACCGGCCCGACCAGTTCCTCGTTGGCCCCGAAGCCGTAGAGCGCGGCGGTGTCGAACAAGGTGCAGCCCAGGTCCAGCGCACGGGCCAGCAGTTCGCGGCCGGCCTCGGGCGAGGGCGGCTGTCCATAGGCGTGGCTGAGGTTCATGCAGCCCAGGCCGATGGCGGAGACGGTGAAAGGGCCGAGGGGTCGTTGTTGCATGGTGCGGAAGAAGAAAGAGAAACGGCGCCCCGAGAGGCGCCGCACAGCTTAGCCGGAGATCAGGCGAGTTGCTGTTCGAGCTGGTGCAGCACCTGGTAGCAAGCCAGCACGCCCGCCACGCTGCTGTTGGGCTGGCGGCCTTCGCGGATGGCGGCGAAGAACTCGCGGTCCTGCAGTTCGATGCCGTTCATCGACACGTCCACCTGGGAGACATCGATCTTCTCGTCCTTGCCGTTGAACAGGTCGTCGTAGCGG
The DNA here is from genome assembly GCF_018069755.1 of Ideonella aquatica. Taxonomy (GTDB): domain Bacteria; phylum Pseudomonadota; class Gammaproteobacteria; order Burkholderiales; family Burkholderiaceae_C; genus Ideonella; species Ideonella aquatica. Next base: position 356,853 of record NZ_JAGQDE010000003.1, read on the forward strand.
GCGATGTAGGTGGCGGTGTCGCCGATGTAGCGGAAGAAGGTGCCCAGCGGGCCGTCGTTGTTGAACGACAGGCTCAGCGTGCAGATGGCGCCGTTGGCGGCCTTGAGCTGGATGCTCATGTCCATCGCGATGCCCAGCGTGGGATGGATCGGGCCCTGGATGGCGTTGGCCTTCACGATGGGGCTGCCGCACTGGTAGGCGAACAGGTCCACGGTGTGGGCGGCGTGGTGCCACAGCAGGTGGTCGGTCCAGCTGCGCGGCTGGCCCAGCGCGTTCATGTTGGTGCGGCGGAAGAAGTAGGTCTGCACATCCATCTGCTGGATGTTGAACTCGCCCGCCTGGATCTTGCGGTGCACGTACTGGTGGCTGGGGTTGAAGCGGCGGGTGTGGCCGCACATCGCGACCAGGCCGCTGGCCTCGGCCACGCGCACCACCTCCTCGCCCTCGGCCAGCACGTCACACAGCGGGATCTCGACCTGCACATGCTTGCCGGCCTGCAGGCAGGCCAGGGTCTGGCTGGCGTGCATCTGGGTGGGCGTGCACAGGATGACGGCGTCCAGCTCGGGCAGCGCCAGGCTGTCGGCCAGTTCGGTGGTGACGTGCGCGATGCCGTACTTGTCGGCCACCTCGCGGGTCTTGTCCAGGTCGCGGCTGATCAGCGAGACCACCTCGACGCCGTCGATGTTCTGGATGCCGTCCAGGTGCTTGATGCCGAAGGCACCGGCGCCGGCCAGCGCCACCTTGATCGTCTTGCTCATGTTGTCCGTCCTTGGAGAGTCAGCGGTTGTTCTGCAGGATCAGGTGCCCGACCGCGGTGTTGCTGGCGGGCACATGGTAGAAGCGGTGCTTCACGGTGGGGGCCGGGCCGCCGGCCACATCGGCCATCGCGCCGCGGGCGATCAGCCACATGACCAGCTCGATGCCCTCGCTGCCGGCCTCGCGCACGTAGTCGATGTGCGGGGTGGCGGCGCAGGCGGCGGGGTCGGCGATCAGCTGATCGAGCCAGGCGTTGTCCCAGACCCGGTTGATCAGGCCGGCGCGCGGGCCCTGCAGCTGGTGGCTCATGCCACCCGTGCCCCAGATCTGCACCTTCAGCGGCTCGTCGTAGCTCTCGATCGCGCGGCGGATGGCCTGGCCCAGCTGGAAGCAGCGGCGGCCCGAGGGCACCGGGTACTGCACCACGTTCACCGCGAAGGGGATGACAGGGCAGGGCCAGGCGCCATGCACCGGGTCGCGCTGGCCGAACATCAGGCTCAGCGGCACGGTCAGGCCGTGGTCGACGTCCATCTTGTTGACGATGGTGAGGTCGAAGTCGTCCTGGATCACGCTCTGCGCGATGTGCGCGGCCAGCTCGGGGTGGCCCTTGACCATGGGCACCGGGCGCGGGCCCCAGCCCTCGTCGGCGGGCTTGAACTCGGCGGCGCAGCCGATCGCGAAAGTGGGGATCAGCTCCAGGCTGAAGGCGGTGGCGTGGTCGTTGTAGACCAGGAAGATGACGTCGGGCTTGTCTTCTTCGATCCACTGCTTCGAGTACTCGTAGCCCTGGAAGACGGGCTGCCAGTAGGGCTCGGCGCTCTTGCCCAGGTCGAGGGCGGCGCCGATGGCGGGCACGTGCGAGGTGTAGACGCTGGCGGAAATGTGGGCCATGGCTTCAGGGCTTCTCTTGGGTGTAGCGGTTGCCATCGGGGCTGCGGCCACCGGCCAGCATCATCGCGGCGTACTCTTCCTGGGTCATGCCCGTCATGCTGGCGGCCATGTACTGGAAGCTCTTGCCGTCGGTGGCGCCGATCTTGGCCAGGAAATAGATGTTGCCGCCGGCGGCGATGCAGCGGTTCAGGTCGCGGGTCAGCACGCCCTGTTTCTGCTCCTCGGTCATCGGCCACTGGTCCAGGTAGGCGCGCTCGTCGGCCTTGAACTTTTCGCGGTTCTCGGCCTTCATCAGGCTCATGCAGAACTGGTTGAGCCAGTAGCCCTTGCGCGACTGGTCGGCGTCGAAGATGGTCGTGCCGGGCACGTCACGGTAGGGTTTGTCGAGTGCCATCGCGGTCTCCTTCGGGTCAGGGCGCCACGCAGCGGAAGCTGCTGGCGGAGTCGGCGGGGCCGCCGCTGTAGCGGGCCACCTGCGGGTGCGGGCACAGCGGACGGCTGCGGTCCTTGGCCCAGTCGGCGGGCAGTTCCTTGTTGGCCGGGTTGACGCGGGCCACCAAGGCCTGCGGCGCACGGCCCTGCTCGACCCAGTCGACCAGCGCGCCCAGCGCGTCGAACTGGTCGGTGGCCGGGCCGCCGCTGCAGTGGGCCATGCCGGGCACGCCGTAGAAGCGCACCGTGTCAGCGCCGCCATTGGCCACCAGCTTGTCGACCCAGCGACGCGTGTCATTGACCGAGAACACCGCATCGCTGTTCCCGTGATAGACCAGCAGCTTGCCGCCATGGGCGCGGAAGCTGCTCAGCTGCGGGTTGTCGACATCCGGCGGCGTCATGAAGGCCATCGCCGACTCGTTGAAGGCACCGCTGGTGGCGCGGATCTTGGGCGCGTCGCGGTCGAAGTCGAAGCGCGTCAGGAAGGCCAGCAGCTCGGCCGGCGTGCCGGCGGTGGCGGTGGGGGGCGTGGTGAAGATATAGCTCAGCGAGCCGGCGCCCATGGTGGCGATCAGCGGCAGCTTGTCCCAGGGCGGGATCTGGCTTTCCAGCTTCCAGAAGCGCCAGTTGCCGGCGCCCAAACCGGCGTCCCAGGACCAGTCGCTGTAGAGCATCTCGCCGGCGCTGTTGCGCGGCCCGGCCAGCGAGCGCTTCAGGGCGCGCACCTGGGGTTCACTCAGGCATTCGGCGGTCTTGGCACCCGCGCATTGCACAGCGGCGATGTCCACCTGCGGCTGGCAGGCCGCCAGGTCGCCGACGATGCCGTCGGCCAGGCCATCGAGCGCATCGCAGCGCGCCAGCACATGGCGGGCCACCAGCTGCATGTCGGCCGGGCTGAAGGCCTGGCGGATGTCGGCGTGGGCCAGCTGCCAGCTCTGCACGTCCCAGGCGTGCTGCACTGCGGCCTTGGGCAGGTTGAAGCCGGGCGCGCCGGCCAGGATGCCGTCGTAGCGCTCACCGAAGCGGCTGGCCGCCACCAGACCGTGGCGGCCGCCGTTGGAGCAGCCGATCATGTAGTTGCGCTCGGGCGCACGGCCGTAGCGGCTGCGCATCAGCTGCTGCGCCACCGTGAACATCGTGTCGTTGGCGCTGTAGCCGTAGTCGCGCCGCGCCTGCGGGTCCTGGCCGAAGACATTGCCCTTGGCCAGGCCGGCGGCGGCGTTGGCCGGGGCGTCCTCGCTGTGGCCCGAGTCGGAACTGATGACCGCAAAGCCGCGCTGCAGCGCATTGGTGGGCAGCACCGGCAGCGCGCCCAGCGCCGGCACGATCTTGCCGTCATTGCCGCCGTTGACCTGGTGGACGAAGCGGCGGTTCCAGTCCATCGGCAGGCGCATCTCGAAGCCAATGGCGTAGGGCCGGCCGTCCAGGCCGGTGCGCTCATTGGCCAGGCCCTGCACCTGGCAGTGCGCTGGCGTGCCCTTGTCGTCGGCCGGCACCTCCTTGGCGCTGGTCAGGCGAACGTTCTTCAGGGCGCCGAGCGCCGCGGGCAGGTCGGCGCAGGCCACTGGCGTGGGCGCGACGGTGGCGCAGCTTGCCAGTGCGGCGGCGCTGGCCAGCAGGGCAGGGGTCAGCAGGCGCATGGGGTGTCTCCGGTCAGTTCTTGTGAGTCGTCTGGTCGTTCGCCCGTCCGTCAAGGCACGGCGCGGATCCGGCTTTGCCGGACCGCTGCCGCTGGCCCCCTCGGGGGGTAGCGAGCGCCAGCGAGCTCGGGGGCTCACTGTTCTTCGGGCCAGTACAGACGCATGGGGTTGGTGACCAGCAGTTTCTGCTGCAGCTCAGCCGTCGTGGCGATCTGCGGGATGAAATCGACCAGCAGGCCGTCGTCGGGCATGTGGTCCTTCAGGTTGGGGTGCGGCCAGTCGGTGCCCCACAGCACGCGGTCGGGGAACTCTTCCACCACGCGGCGGGCAAAGGGCACCACGTCCTGGTAGGCGGTCAGCTCGCCATCCAGCGCCTTCGGGCCGGTGACCGACAGGCGCTCCGGGCAGCTGACCTTGCTCCACACATTGGGGTGTTCGCGCATGAACTTCAGGAAGAGCGCGAACTCCGGGCCGTCGATCGGCTTGCTCACGTCGGGGCGGCCCATGTGATCCACCACCACGGTGGTGGGCAGCGCGGTGAAGAAGTCCCACAGCTCGGGCAGGTCCACCGCCTCGAAGTAGATCACCACATGCCAGCCCAGCTGGGCGATGCGGCCGGCGATCTCCATCAGCTCGTCCTTGGGCGTGAAGTCGACCAGGCGCTTGACGAAGTTGAAGCGCACGCCGCGCACGCCGGCCTCATGCAGGGCCTGCAGCTCGGCATCGCTGATGCTGCGCCTGACGGTGGCCACGCCACGCGCCTTGCCGCCGCCGGAGAGGCAGGCGTCGACCATCGCGCGGTTGTCGGCGCCGTGGCAGGTGGCCTGCACCACCACGTTGCGGGCGAAGCCCAGGTGGTCGCGCAGCGCGTAGAGCTGCTGCTTGCTGGCGTCGCAAGGCGTGTACTTGCGCTCGGGGGCGTAGGGGAATTCGGCGCCGGGGCCGAAGACGTGGCAGTGGGCATCCACCGCGCCGGCCGGCAGCTGGAAGCGGGGCTTGGACGGGCCGGTGTACCAGTCCATCCAGCCCGCGGTCTTGGTGAAGTCACCGCTGGTGGGTTTGCTCATGGGCGTCCTTGTGAAGGTGGTGCAGCAGGCGGTCGGACTCGGTGCGCCAATCCGCGCTGCGGGCGAAATCAGCGGTGGCGCGCGGGCCGAACAGGCCGGCGTCGGCCAGGTCGGCCATCCAGGCCTGGCGCTCGGCGGTGCCGCTGGCGCTGAAGGGCTCCAGGCCAGCCTCGCGCACGGTGGCCGCCACCTCGCGCACTTCCTCGGCGCGTCGGCGGCCATGCTCGATGACACGCTGGAAGAAGTAGGCGGCCTGCTTCTCCCAGTCGATGCCGGGGAAGGTCTCGTGCAGGCTGGCGATCACCGCGTCCTCCACACCAAAGTGGCGGGCGGTGGTGAAGCTCTCGATCACCATGGCCTCGAGGCCCTTGATCATCACGCTGCGGCACATCTTGGTGGCGCTGGCCACGCCCAGCCGGTCGCTGTGGGCGCGCGCGCCGTCGAAGCCCAGCGCCTGCAGCAGAGGCGCCAGCGCGGCGGCGTGAGCGCCGCCCAGCAGCAGCGGCACGCGGCTGCGGTAGGGGGGCACGCTGGTCATCACCGCGCCCTCGACATAGCGGCCACCGGCGGTATCGACCAGCTCGGCCGCGCGCTGTTTGGCGCCGGGCGAGGCCGAGTTCAGGTCCAGCACGAAGACCCCTGGCCGCAGCGCCGGAGCGCAGGCGGCCGCCACCGGCACGGCCTGGCTGGCGGTGACGGCGCTGATCACCAGATCGGCGTCGCGCGCCAGATCGGCGTGGTCGTCGGCCAGGGCCACGCCGTGGTCCAGCGCGTGGGCACGCAGCGCGGGCGCGGTGTCGGGCTGCAGCAGCTTCAGGTCGAAACTGCTGACGGTGATGCCGCGCGCACGCAGGTCTTCCGCCAGGATGCGGCCGACCTCGCCGTAGCCGATCAGGCCGACGTGCCAGTGCGCGGGATCAGCGTGCATCGCGGCCGCTCAATCGATGTACTTCAGGCCGGCCTTGGCCAGCGGCTCGCGCATCTGGTACATGTCCAGGCCCAGCACGCCCGAGGCCAGCTTGTCGCGCTTCTCGCCCTCAAAGCTCTCGCGCTTGGCCGCGGCGGCCAGCGTGTCCAGCGCACGGGCGGCGGGCACGCAGACCACGCCGTCGTCATCCGCCACGATCACATCCCCCGGCGTGACCCAGGCGCCGGCGCAGACGATGGGGATGTTGACCGAGCCCAGCGTGGCCTTGATCGTGCCCTTGGACGACACATAGCGGCTCCACACCGGAAAGCCCATCTCGCGCAGCACCTTGGTGTCGCGCACACCGGCCTCGATGATCAGCGCGCGCGCGCCACGGGCCATGAAGCTGGTGGCCAGCAGGTCGCCGAAGTAGCCATCGCTGCACTCGGCGGTGACGGTGGCGACGACGATGTCGCCCGGCTGGATCTGCTCCGCCGCGACGTGCATCATCCAGTTGTCGCCGGGCTGCAGCAGCACGGTCACCGCGGTGCCCGAGACCTGCACGTCCTGCTGGATCGGCCGCATGTAGGGCTTCATCAGGCCGACGCGGCCCATGGCCTCGTGGACGGTGGCCGAGCCCAGCGCGGCCAGGCCGTCGGCGGCTTCGCGCGGGGCGCGGGTGATGGTGCGGTGGCAGACGCCGAGTTCGTACATGGGGTGCTCCTGGGGGGGTCAGAGGCCCTTGGCCTTCAGGCGGGTGTCAAGGCGGGGGAAGACGCGGCGCGCGTTGCCTTCGAACACCTGGTAGCGCTGCTCATCGCTCAGGTTGGCGGTGGCGTTGACGTAGCGCTTGGTGTCGTCGTAGTAGTGGCCGGTGCGCGGGTCGATGCCCCGCACGGCGCCGATCATTTCGCTGGCGAACAGGATGTTCTTCACCGGAATCACCTCGGTCAGCAGGTTGATGCCGGGCTGGTGGTAGACGCAGGTGTCGAAGAAGATGTTGTTCAGCAGGTGCTCTTCCAGCACCGGCTTCTTCAGCTCCTGCGCCAGGCCGCGGAAACGGCCCCAGTGGTAGGGCACCGCGCCGCCGCCGTGCGGGATCAGGAACTTCAGCGTCGGGAAGTCCTTGAACAGGTCGCTGGTCAGGCACTGCATGAAGGCCGTGGTGTCGGCGTTCAGGTAGTGCGAGCCGGTGGTGTGAAAGCACGCGTTGCAGCTGGTGCTGACGTGGATCATCGCCGGGATGTCGTACTCGACCATCTTTTCGTAGATGGGGTACCAGTGGCGATCAGACAGCGGCGGGCTGGTCCAGTGGCCGCCCGACGGGTCGGGGTTCAGGTTGATGCCCACATTGCCGTACTGCTCCACGCACTTGACCAGTTCGGGAATGCAGGTGGCCGGGTCCACGCCCGGGCTCTGGGGCAGCATCGCGGCGGGCACGAAGTGCTCGGGGAACAGCTGGCTGACGCGGTAGCACAGCTCGTTGCAGATCGCGGCCCAGGTGCTGGAGGTTTCGAAGTCGCCGATGTGGTGCGCCATGAAGCTGGCGCGCGGGCTGAAGATGGTGATGTCGGAGCCGCGCTCCTTCATCAGCTTGAGCTGGTTGGTCTCGATGGTCTCGCGGATCTGGTCGTCGCTGATCTTCAGATCACTCGCCTTGGGCTTGCTGGAGGGGTCCTTCAGCGCGGCGATCTGCAGGTCGCGCCAGGCGCCCAGCGCAGCGGGGGCGGTGGTGTAGTGGCCGTGGACGTCGATGATCAGCGGCTGGGCAAGGCTCATGGGTGGGTTCCTGTGGATGGAATCTGGGAGTCAGGCGGGCGTCATGCCCTGGCGCTGCTTGGCCTCGGCGGCCACTGGCGAGGCCATGAAGGCGAGCAGGTTGCGCACGGCGGTGGGTTGCGTGCAGGTGGCACAGACCGCGCCGGCAAAGATGGTGTCGATCTGCACCGCATCGGGCAGCGGCCCGGCGATGGTGATGCCGCTGACATGGATCAGCTCGGACAGCTGCTGAAAGCCCAGCGCCACCTGGCCCGAGGCCACCAGCGTGCCCACCGGCACGCCGGGCGGCGGGGTGACGATGCGCTCACGCAGGGTGTCCATCACGCCCCAGCGCTCGAACAGTGCGGCCAGGGCCACGCCGCTGGGGCCGGTGGAATAGCTCAGCGAGGGTGCGGCCAGCACCGCGGCACGCAGCGCGGCCTCGCTGGACAGCTCGGGCAGCGGGGCGCCGCTGCGCACCGCGACGGCCACACCCGAATGCACCAGGTCGACACGGCTGCCGGGCAGCGCGTGGCCACTGGCGATCAGGCGATCGATCGCCTCCGAGGCCAGGATCACCAGGTCGAAGGCCTCGCCGGCGGCAACGCGCTTGGCCGCGTCCACGCCGCCCACCGAGGCGATCTGCACCGGCTCGCCGCCGCGGTCCTGCCAGGCCTGGACCAGGTCGGTCAGCAGCAGGCGGGTGGCCATCGATGAGATGCCTTGGATCACGGGTGCAGTCTCCGCCAGGGTGGAAGTGGGCGGATTCTGGTCAGCCGCAGTCATGCCGGCTAGGCAATGCCGGCTCTATCTGCTATTTCTGAACGGCATGGGAATACGGACGCCCTGGCGCAGGGCTGGCAGCAGCACGGCCAGCCACAGCAGTGCGGCCAGCCCGGTGGCCGGACCGCGCAGCGACACCGGGCCCGGCACGGCGTGGGCCAGCGCGGGGTCCATCAAGGCCTGGCGCAGGCCGCGCGCGTCACGCAGGCGCAGGTAGGCCAGGCCCGTTTGCCGCGCCAGCGCCTGCAGGTGGTACTCGCGCAGGCTGCTCAGATGTTCACGGCCCGGGGTGGCGTCGGGCATCGCCGGGATCACCTGCGAGGCGGCGGCGGGGTCGTTCGGGTTGTGCACCCGGCCGGCGGTCTGCAGCACGTCGGCGGCGCCCCAGGTGCCGATCGGCCGGCCCTGCGGATCGTGGCGAGGGATGGGCACGGGGGTGTCGCCGCCGACGCCCACCACCACGCCGGCCACCGCCCCACTGGCGCCGTTCCAGGGCGGCGGTGCACGCGGGTCCAGCGGCGGCGATTCGTGGCCGTCAGTGATGAAGACCAGCGCCGGTGGGCGGGGCAGGGCGGCCAGGGTCTGCAGCGCGCCGTAGAGGCCCTTGGCCAGTTCGCTGTTGCCGCTCCAGGCCATGGCCGAGTCGATCGAGGCCAGCGTGCCGCGCAGCTCGGTGAAATGCGCGCAGACCTCGACCGGCGCCAGCAGCACCAGGCTGCGGTACTCGGTGAACACACCCAGGCCCAGACGGCTGCCGCAGGGCAGTTGCTGGAGGGCCTCGAGCAGCAGCGCGCGGCTGCGCACCAGGCGGCTGTGCGGCTGCGGATCGTCGCCCACCGGCATGTCCTCGGCGTCCATGCTCTGGGTGATGTCCAGCACCACCAGCGCGTCGAGCTGCGCCTGCTCGCCGCTCCAGGTGGGGTTCCACCAGGCCAGCGCCAGCAGCAATGCGGTCGCGCCCAGCAGGGCTTCGCGGCGGCGGATCATGGCAGGCCCTGGCTGATCGCGCGCATCGTGGTGGCGGCGCGCTCGCCGCGGGCCGGGCCGGCGGCGGACAGGTCCGGCGCGTCTTCCTCGGGGTTCAGGCGCAGCGCCCGCTCCAGGTTGTAGCGCGCGGCGTCATCGCCCGGATCCTGGCGCAGCAGCTCGCGGTAGGCCTCCTTGGCGAGTTCGACCATCGGATAGGCCGCGTCCGCCTGGCCGGCGTCGCGCAGCGCCACGGCCTGACGCATCAGCGCGTTGGCGCCGTTGAAGCGGGCCGCGGGGCCCAGCCGCGGATCGTCATGCAGCGCGCGGAACAGCCCCAGCGCGGCGTCGTGCTGGCCATCGGCCGCCAGGCGCTGGGCGCGGGCAAAGCGCTGCGCGGGCGGCGCTGCGGCGGGCACGGCCGAGGCGGCCACGGGCGCGCGCAGCGCGGCCTGCACGCTGTGGCGCAGCACCTGGCGCTGGCGCGCCTGCCAGGCGGCGTGGGTCAGCAGGACGGCGGACAGCAGCAGCAGCGCCCAGGGCGCCAGGCGGCGGGGGCGCCAGCGCGGCGTCAGGCCCATGCCGGCAACTCCTTGCGCGCTGCCCAGCCCAACGCCAGCGCGCAGACCAGGGCCAGCCCCAGGCAGGCGCCGGTCAGGTCGCGGCGGGGCACGGTGTCGGTGGTGGTGATGGGCAGGTTCTCCAGGCGCTCGACATCGGCGATGGCCCGCTGCAGCGCCTCGGGCGAGCCGGCCTCGTAGGCGGTGTAGGGTGTTCTCAGCGAGCGGAAGAAGCGGTGCAGGAAAACCTCGGGCACGGTGTTGGCGGCCTCGGCGTCGCTGCCGGGCTCGACCTCCAGGCCGGGGCTTTGCGGTGCCCGCAGGTAGATCCAGACCAGGCGCACGCGGTGGCGCGCCAGCGCCTGGGCGATGGCGTCGCGGGTCTCCTGCTCGAGGTGGTCGCCGCCGTCCGACACCAGCATCAGCACCCGCGAGCCGGTGTAGGCGCGTTGTTCGAACAGCGACAGCCCGCCCAGCACGGCCGCGCCAATGTCGGTGTTGCCGATGCCGCGGCCGATCGCGCCGGCCTCGATCGCGGCCTGGATGGCGGCCGGCTTCTCGGTGAAGCCCAGTACCTTCAATGGGCGGCTGCTGAACACCATCATCGCGAAGCGATCCTGCGGCCGCCGGGCGGCGAAGGCTGACAGCTCGCGCCGCGCCAGCTGGGCCTTGGTCAGCCGCTCCTCGGCCGAGTGGCGTGCGGTGACGCCATAGGTGGGCGTGTAGCCGGCCATCGGACCGGTGCTGCCCATGGGCGTCTGGTCCATGCTGCGGCTGCGGTCGAGCAGCAGCACGATCTCGGCGCCACGGCCCTCGCGCTGCACCTCGTAGGCCGGCCGGTAAGGCTGGGCCAGGGCCAGCACCATGGCCGCCAGGCCCAGGCTGGACGCCGCGCGCAGCGCCAGCGCCAGCGCGCGCGAGGCGGCGTCGGCCGGCCACAGCGCCAGGTGGGCGAAGCGCCGCGGCCGCAGCACCGCGGCACCGGGCACGGCCCAGGGCAGCAGTGCCAGTGGCAGTGTCCACAGCCAGGCGGGGTGGACGACGCCGAGCCAGTCGATGCCGCTCATGCGTGCGCCTCCGCCTGCGCCAGCTGGCGCAGCAGCGTGCGCAGGCGGGTGGCCAGCGCGGCGTCGTCGCGGCCCGCTGCCGGCGCGAAGAAGTGGCAGGCCGAGGCGTCCAGCACCGCACGCAGCTCGGTCGCCAGCGGCGCGTAGGCAGGGCGCTCGGCCAGCCAGGCGTCCAGGTCCTCGGCCTGCACGGCACGGCCAGCGTCCTCGTCGATCGCGCGGTGCAGTCGGCGCAGCTGCGCGTCCAGGCTGGCCTCCTGCCGCAGCGCGCGCCAGGCGCGCGCAAAGGGCCGCTGACGGCGCCACCACAGCGGCCGGCCGAGGTGCCGCCATCCCAGCCAGGCGGCGGCCAGCAGCGTCAGCGCGGCGCCCAGCTGGGCCTGCTGGCGGATCGGGGCGATCGGCTGCTGTGGCAGCGGCCGGTCGGGTTGCAGCGGGCCCAGGCCAGCGCGCTCGGGCGGCTGCGGCGGCGTCAGCGGCCCCACCACCAGCGGCCAGGCCTCGGCGCGCAGCACCGCCTCGCGGCGTGTGGCACCGGCCGGCAGCGTGACGCGCAGCGTCAGCGTCGGCAGCTCGCTCACCGCCGGCTGCTCGGGCGAACGCATCACCTGGTAGCGCAGGCGCAGCGTCTGCTCGGCGGCGTCCGCGGCGCCCTGGTGCTGCAGCGAGCGCAGCTCCAGCGCGCCCTGGGTGCCGGGCACGGGCAGGCTGGATGTCTCCAGCCGCGCGCCGGGCGGCAGACGCAGGTGCAGCTGGCGCTCGACCACATCGCCCAGCCGGTGGCCGTAGGCCACGGGCTCGGTGGTGGCGAGCGTGGGCACCTCGACGGCGGCCAGGGCGGCGCCGCAGCCCAGGGCCAACGCCAGGGCGGCGCCCCGCTCAGGCCTGGAAGTGCACCGCGAACGCATCGGGGTCGAAGCCATCGATCTGGAACACGGGCTGGCGCTGCCAGGCGCGCAGCCGCTCGGTCAGGGCCTGGCGCGCCTGGGCCAGGCGGTCGGCATGGCGCAGACGCAGTGCCGGGCGCACCCACACCAGGTGGGCGCCGTGGCCTTCGGCATCCTGCAGCCAGGCCAGACCGTCGCGCGCCGGCAGCTCGAAATCGCGCCGCTGCCACAGCACCACCGGCACCACGTCGTGCGGCGCCAGCGCGTCCATCACGGCGCCCAGCGTGGCGGCCGGCCAGTGGAAATCGGAGGCCAGGAAGACCAGGCAGCGCTGGCGCGGCAACTCGGCCACCGCGGCCAGCAGGCCGTCGATGCCGGCGGCCTGCGCGCCCTGGCGCCGGTGGGCCTGCAGCGCCTGCGCCAGCACCGGGCCGCAGCCGCGCTGGCGCGTGGGCGGCCAGGGGCCCAGGCGGTGCAGCGCGCGGTCGGCGCCCAGGCAGCCGAAGGCATCGCCCAGGCGCTGGGCCGACCAGGCCAGGCTGTCGGCCAGAGCGGCCAGGGCCTGCACCCGCGGTGGCGGCGTGTCGTCGTCCATCGAGGCCGACAGGTCGGCCAGCAGCACCACCGTGACGGCGCGCCGCTCGGCCAGCGTGCGCACCCACCACTGGCCCAGGGGGTCGCGCAGGCTGGCGTGGATGTCCAGGCGGCGCGGGTCGCCGCCATCGACCAGCCGGCGGTGGCCGCGGAAGGCCAGGCCGGCATCGCCCTGGCGGCTGCGGTGGGCGCCGGGGCGGTGGCCGCCGGCGTCCCAGCGCAGGCGGTAGGGAATCTCGCGCGGGCCGGGTGTCATCAGGGGGCCCCGACACGGGCCAGCAGCTGCTCGATCAGCGGCGGCAGCAGCGCCTCGCGGCGCAGTTCATAGGCGGGCTGCAGGCACAGGCGGTGGGCGATGCAGGGGCCGAAGACAGCGCGCACATCGACCGGGCGCAGGTGATCGCGGCCATCGAGCCAGGCATTGACGCGCGCGGCGCGCAGCAGCAGGCTCATGCCGCGCGGGCTGGCGCCGGCCAGCACCAGGGCCGCGCTGTCCACGCCCGGCAGCTCCACGCCCACACCTTGCGGCGCGGCGGTGGCCTCCCACAGGCGCAGCGCGTAGTCCTGCAGTGCCTCGGACGCATGCACCGCGCGCTGGATGGCGTGCGACAGCGCCGGCAGCGCAGCGATCGGCGCGATGCCCTCGGGCACCTCGGCGACCAGGCTGTCGGTGTCGTGAAAGCGTGGGTCGAAGGCCAGCGCGCGCCGCAGCGCCGGGTCGGTGGGCGCGTCCACCGCGATCTCCATCATGAAGCGGTCGCGCGCGGCGCTGGCGATCTCGAAGGTTTCCTCGCGCTCCAGGCGGTTGCGGTCGGCAAAGACCTGCAGGAGCGGCAGCGGCACCTCGCGGTTGAAGGCCTGCACGCTGCGCTCGGCCATGGCGCGCAGCAGCAGCGCATGCACCTGCGGGCGGGCGCGGTTGATCTCGTTGAAGAAGAAGATGGCCAGCGAGTCGCCCTCGCGCGTGAGCGGCCCGGGCTCGATCGCCGGGCGGCCGGATTCATCGACATAGGCGTGGTACAGCAGGTCATTGGGCATCAGGTCGACGCTGCCCTCGATGCGCGCGAAGCCGCCGCCCAGGCCGCGCGCCATGGCGCGCAGCAGCGTGGTCTTGCCCACGCCCACGTCGCCCTGCAGCAGCACATGGCCGCGGGCAAAGACCGCGGTCACCAACTGGCGCACCGCGGTGGACTGACCCACCACGACCGCGTTGACCTGGTCTTCCAGTTGCCGGGCGCGCGCCCGGCCGTCGGCGAGCACGCCGTCGTCATTGGCCATGTCGTCTTTCGTGTGCTGGCAACGGCGCGGAGGTTGCAAAACATGCGCCATGCAGGACCGCCGACGAATCGGCGGCCCGCCGGCACAGTGTGTCACCGCGGCGGGGCAGTTCGGCGACGAGGCCGGCTCAGGGTTTGCCTGGGGCTCAGGGGGCCAGCCAGGTGGCGGCGCCGGGCTCGGGGCCGAAGCGGGCGCGGCGCTGGCCGTCGGTGTTCAGGTCCAGCCAGTCGAGGGTGTGCACGCGGGCGCAGATCACGCCGAAGTGCTCGCGGTCGCCACGCTCGGCCGAGGGACGCTCCAGCGGGCTGCCGGGCGGCACCGGGCTGAGGTAGTCGAACACCGCGGGCGTCATTTTCAGCCGGGTCCAGTGCGACAACACGGCCAGGCCGCTGTCCAGCACTTCCAGGTGCACGCCCAGGCGCAGCTGCCAGCCCAGCTCGGCCGACCACATCACCAGCACGCCGCGCGGTTGGCGGGCGATCTGCGCCACCTTGGGCGAGCGGGTGTCGGTGAAGAAGCACAGCTCGCGCTCGGCCGGGTCGACCTGGCGCAGCACCACGCTGCGGGCATCGGGCAGGCCGTCGGGGGTGACGGTGGCCAGGGTGCACAGGCGCCAAGGGTGGCCGCGCTGCGGCGCGCGCTGCAGCTCCTGCCACAGGCGCGTTTCGATCGAGTGCAGCGTGTCATCTCCCATGCCGCGATCTTGCCTGCAGCGGCGCTGGCGTCCCAGCGGGCATCCCCGAAGCCGGCTTGACCCAGGTCAGGCCGGAAACGGTTGCAGGCCGGGTGCGGGTCAGTGCGAGTGCTGATGCGGTTTGCGCGCCCGCAGCGTGGCCGGCGCTGCGGTGGGCGCGGCCACGGTCGGCGGCACCGGCGCCGCGGCCACCTCGCGTGCCACGCTGCCGGGCGGATGCCGCCACCAGCCGGGGTCGCGGAAGTCGCCCGGCGGCTGGTCGGGCCGCACCTTCAGCACGCTGAACATGCCGCCCATGCCCAGGCCGCCGAAGGGGCCGTCGCCGCTCATCATCGGCAGCGTGTTGTCGGGCAGCGGCATGGCCATCTCGGCCATCTCGTGCATGCCCTCGGAGCCCATGGCCATGAACTCGGGGACGATGCCATTGATGCGCCGTGCCAGGTCGCGCTGCTCGATGCCCAGCATGGTGGGCACGCTGTGGCCCATGGCGTTCATCGTGTGGTGGCTCTTGTGGCAGTGGATGCTCCAGTCGCCGGGCTCGTCGGCGATGAACTCGATCTGCCGCATCTGGCCCACCGCGACATCGGTGGTGACCTCGGGCCAGCGGGCGCTCCTGGGGATCGGGCCGCCGTCGGTGCCGGTGACCTCGAACTCATGGCCATGCAGGTGGATCGGGTGGTTGGTCATCGTCAGGTTGCCCACGCGGATGCGCACCCGGTCGCCCTGGCGCACGTTGAGGCTGTCGATGCCGGGAAAGACCCGGCTGTTCCAGCACCACAGGTTGAAGTCGAGCATGGTCATTACCTTGGGCGTGGCGGCGCCGGGCTCGATGTCGAAGGCGTTGAGCAGGAAGCAGAAGTCGCGGTCGACATCGGCGATCAGCGGGTGGCGGGCCTTGGGGTGGGTGATCCACATCCCGTGCAGGCCCATGGCCATCTGCAGCATCTCGTCGGCGTGCGGGTGGTACATGAAGCTGCCGGGGCGGCGTGCCTGGAACTCGTAGACGAAGGTCTTGCCCGGCGGCACGGCCGGCTGCGTCAGACCGGCCACGCCGTCCATGCCATTGGGCAGGCGCTGGCCGTGCCAGTGCACGGTGGTGGCCTCGGGCAGCCGGTTGGTCACGTAGATGCGCACGCGGTCGCCCTCGACCACCTCGATCGTCGGGCCCGGGCTCTGGCCGTTGTAGCCCCACAGGTTGGCCACCATGCCGGGGGCCATCTCGCGCTTCACCGGCTCCGCCACCAGGTGGAATTCCTTGACGCCGTCCACCATGCGCCAGGGCAGAGTCCAGCCATTGAGGGTGAGCACCGGCCGGTAGGGGCGGCCGGTGGGCGGTTGCAGCGGCGGCTGGGTGGCGGCGTCGCTGCGGGTGGGTGGCTCGGGCAGGGCCGCCATCGCGGCGCGGGCCACGCCAACGGCGGCCACGGCGCCACCGGCCAGGCCGGCGCGGAAAAAGTCTCGTCGGGTACTCATGGGATGCTTTCGATCAGTGGCCGGCGCCGGAGGGGCTATCCGGGGCGGCGGAAGTGCTCAGGGCCAGGGGCTCGCTGGGACGGCCCAGCAACTGCGCCTGCAGTGCGGCATCGGCGCGCCAGAACTGCGCGTCGGCCGCCACCGCGGCCTGCACCGCCTGCGCCTGGGCGCGGGCGTCGGCCAGCAGCTCGGGCAGGCCGATCAGCATGCCGTTGTAGTGCAGCAGGGTCTGCTCGGCGACGCTGCGGCGCAGCGGCAGCAGCAGGTCGTGGTGCTGGCGGGCGATGGTCCAGGCGGCCAGCCAGGCGGCATGGGCCTCGCGCAGCTGCGAGGCGGCGCTGGCACGCACGGCCTCGCGCTGTTGCCAGGCGGCGGCGCTGCGGGCGCTGCGGGCCTCCCGGCGCGCGGAGGCGCCGAACAGGTCCAGCCGCGCGCCCAGCTCCACGCCGCGCGTGGCCTGGCGGGTGCTGCCGTCCCAGCTGGTTTCGCTGCGCGCGCCCAGCTCCAGGTCGACCAGCGGCCCGACCGGCTCGCGGCCTTCGGCGGCGGCGGCCGCGTCCAGCGCGGTCTGCGCCAGGCGCAGGTCCAGCCGGGCCTCGGCGGCCACGGGATCGAGCGCGGCGAGCGCCAGCGGCTCGGCCGGCAGCGCGGGCAGCTGGGTGGGCAGCGCCAGGCGCTGGGCCTGGGCATCGCTCAGGCCGAGGGCCCGCACCAGGGCCTCGCGCTGGCGGACCTGGCTGGCGCGGGCAGCGGCCAGCTGGGCCCGCGCTTCGGGCTCGAAGCGCTGCTGGCGCGCACCGTTGAGTGCGCCGATGTGGCCGGCGGCTTGCAGCCGTCGCGCCAGCTCGGCGCCGGCTTCGGCGGCCACCAGCGCCCGTTCGGCCTGCTGCAGGTGCTGCTGCGCGGCCACCGCCTCGACCCAGGCCTGGCGGACCCGGGTGATGCTGTCGACCACCGCCGTCGCGGCCGCCAGTCGGGCGGCCTCCTGGCGCGGTGCGGCCTCGCGCTGGCGCGCGGGCAGGCTCAGCAGCTCGAACAGGCCCAGGCTCAGGGTGCGGCTGATCGCCAGCTCTCCGCCGCCGCTCAGGCGCTCGAAGCCCAGCCACAGCGCGGGCGGGGCGGCCTCGACGCGGGCCTGGCTCTGGTCGGCGCGGGCCTGGGTCAGCAGGGCGGCCAGGGCCGGGCTCTGGCGCAGCGCCAATTCCACCGCGCCGTCCATCGACAGCGGGGCGGCCAGCAGGGCCTCGACCCGCGCGGCGTCGGCGCGGCCGAGCATGGACGGGTCGAGAGACGGGGCCAGGCGCGCGATCGGCGCACTGGTGGGGGACGAGTCGGGGGGAGGCAGGCTGGCGCAGCCGCCCAGCAGGGCGACCAGTGACGCAGCCAGCAGCCCGGCCGCGGCCGGACGGCCGAGGTTCAGGAAGGTCATCGTGACCTCTTCAAGACAAGGAGAGGGGAGTGCGCCCGGGCGGGACCCGGCGCGGCGACGGCGGGGCGCTCAGCGCGTGGGCGGTCGCTCGTCCACCGGCCACAGGGCCGGGCTCACTGGTGGGGCCGCGGCGGGCGTCGGCGGGTCAGCAGGCAGGGCCAGCGCAGTCGGTGGGCTGGCCAGCGGTGGCGCCAGGGCCAGGCAGCAGGGGCTCAGGTGGTGCGCCAGCTTGCCGGGCAGATGGGCGGTGTCGGACACCGCGGCGGTGTGATCACCATGACCGGCGTGATCGGTGACCACCACAGCGGGAAGTTCGTGGCAACTGCCCGGCACCAGCGCGGCCCAGCCACGCAGCGGCAACGCCAGCGCCAGCGCCAGCAGCAGCCACCAGGTCCAGGCGCGACGACACATGCCGTGGTTATAGCACCGTGGACCGACCGCGAAGGGGGCTTACACTCCTCGCCCGGTTCCTCCGGCCCACACCCCACACCCATGTCCCTGCTGTCCACCTTGGCGGCCACGCTCGTGGCCTACCTGATCGGCTCGCTGTCGTTTGCCGTGATCGTCAGCCGCACCATGGGTCTGGCGGACCCGCGCAGCTACGGCTCGGGCAACCCCGGTGCCACCAATGTGCTGCGCTCAGGCAGCAAGAAGGCGGCCATCCTCACGCTGCTGCTGGACGCCCTCAAAGGCGTGGTGCCGGTGCTGGTGGCGCAGGCGCTGGCGCCGCGTTTCGGCTGGGGCGAGGGCACGCTGGGCCTGGTCGGCCTGGCGGCCTTCCTGGGTCATCTGTGGCCGGTGTTCTTCCGCTTCCAGGGCGGCAAGGGCGTAGCCACCGCGGTGGGCGTGCTGCTCGCCCTGGTGCCGGTGACCGGCCTGGCCTGTATGGGCCTGTGGCTGGCGGTGGCCTACTTCACCCGCTATTCGTCGCTGGCGTCCATCCTGGCCGCCGTGGCCGCACCAGTGATCCAGTTGCTGGCCTTTGGGGTCTCGCCGATGGTGGGCGCGATCGCCGTGATGAGCGCGCTGCTGGTGTGGCGCCACGAGGGCAACATCCGCAAGCTGCTGGCCGGCACCGAATCGAAGATCGGCCAGAAGGCCGCCGCGGCCCCTGCTGCGGCGCATGAACCCCATCCCTCCCATCACACGCGCCACACGCGCAAGAACCCCTCAGGAAAGCATTGACCATGATCCAGCGATTCGACGTCGGCCCCCGCATGTCCGAGATGGCCGTCCACAACGGCACCGTCTATTTGGCCGGCCAGGTGGCCGCCGATGGCAACCAGGACATCCAGGGCCAGACCCGCCAGGTGCTCGACGCGATCGACGCCCTGCTGGCCCGCGCCGGCAGCGACAAGACCAAGATCTTGCGCGCCCAGATTTTCCTGGCCGACCTGGCCGACTTCGCCGCGATGAACAGCGTCTGGGAAGCCTGGGTGGTGGCCGGCCACACGCCGCCGCGCGCCACCGTGCAGGCCGCGCTGGCCAAGCCGGAGTGGAAGGTCGAGATCGTCGTCACGGCCGCGGCCTGAGCCCGTGGCCTGGGCCCGCCGCGATGTCACGGCCCTGGCCGTGGTCGGGCTGCTGGCCCTGGTCGCCTGGTCCGCCATCCAGGCCTGGCGCGCTGGCCAGGTGGGTGACGAGATCGCGCGGCTGGCGCGGCCCGGCGACATCCAGATGGTGTCCAGCGAGACCTGCGTTTTCTGTGCCGCTGCGCGCCGCTGGATGACGGCGCAGCAGGTGCCCTTTGACGAGTGCCTGGTTGAGCGCGACGGCGCCTGCATGGCGCGCTACCAGGCCCAGGGTGCGCCGGGTACGCCGTTGATCTTCGTGCGCGGCCAGCCGCAGCTGGGCTTCAGCCCGCAGCGCGTGCGAGACGCGCTGCGCTGATCACAGGCCCAGCAGCGCCGGGTCGCCGCGCCCGCGGCGGATCAGCTCGGGCGCGTCGCCCGTCAGGTCGATGATGGTGGTGGGCTCAAGCTGGCAGGCACCCGCATCCACCACCGCCTGCAACTGCTTCTCGAAGCGGTCGCGGATGTCGTGCGGGTCGTTCAGCGCTTCGGTCTCGCCGGGCGGGATCAGCGTGGTGGCCAGCAGTGGCTGGCCCAGCTCCTCGAGCAGCGCCTGCAGCACGCGGTGCTCGGGCACGCGCAGCCCGATGGTGCGCCGCGAGGGGTGCGACAGCCGCCGCGGCACTTCCTTGGTGGCTTCCAGGATGAAGGTGAACGGCCCCGGCGTGCCCAGCTTGAGCAGCCGGAACTGCCGGTTGTCGACCCGGGCATAGCTGGCCAGCTCCGACAGGTCGCGGCACAGCAGCGTCAGGTGGTGCTTGTCGTCGACCTGGCGGATCTTGCGCAGGCGCTCGGCAGCGGTCTTGTCGTCCAGGTGGCAGACCAGCGCGTAGCTGGAGTCGGTGGGCACGGCGGCCACGCCGCCGGCATGCAGGATCTGCGCCGCCTGCTTGAGCAGGCGGGCCTGGGGGTTGTCGGGGTGAACCTCGAAATACTGGGCCATGGTGGCCCGATTGTCGCGCCTGCCGCGGTCCGCTCAGGTCATGTGCTGGGCGTGCAGCGCGGGCGGCTCGCCCGGATGTCGCTCCAGCGCCACCGGCAGGCTGACAAAGGCGGTGAAGACCACCGGCACCAGGGCCAGGGCGACGGTACCCAGCCAGCGCTGGACGAAGAGGCGAAGTTCGGGGTGCATGCTCAGGTTCCTGTCGGGCACCATGCCCGTGGAAGCCATGGTGCGGCGCGCGCATGAAGGCGGGCTGAGGGCCCGCTGAAGCCTGGCTGAAGCCGCGCCGGCCTCAGGTCAGCTCGGCCGGCGAGCGCAGGTGCTGCAGCCGATCGGCCCAGCGGGTCCAGACGGCCGTGCAGCCGCCGGGCAGGTCGGGCAACTGGCCCGGTGCGACGCGGCTTTCGCCCGGCGCATGGAAATCCGATCCGCGCGAGGCCAGCAGGCCGAACTCCTGGGCAGTGGCGGCGTAGCGCTGGGCTTCTTCGGGGAAGTGGGCGCCGCAGGTGACCTCGACCCCCACGCCGCCGTGGCCGACGAACTCGTGGAACAGCGCCCACTCCTCGGTGGGCGAAAAGCGGTAGCGTGCCGGATGCGCCAGCACGGGCAGGCCGCCGGCGTCGCGGATCCACTGCATCGCCTCGCCCAGCGCCGCCCAGCGGTGCGGCACGAAGCCGGGCAGGCCTTCCTTCAGGTAGCGCTGGAAGACCTCGTGGACGCTGGCGCAGTGGCCATGCTCCACCAGGAAGCGGGCGAAGTGCGTGCGCGAGACCAGATCGGGGTTGCCAGCGTAGCGGCGGGCCCCCTCGTACGCCCCGTGGATGCCCACCCTGGCCAGACTCTCGCCCATGTCGCGGGCGCGCTGCTCACGTCCGGCGCGCAGCCGCGCCAGGCCGGCATTCAGTTCAGGGTGGTCGGGGTCGACATCCAGGCCCAGCACATGGACGGTCTCGCCCAGGAAGCTGACCGAGACCTCGACGCCGCACACATAGGCGATGCCCAGCGCCTGCGCCGCGGCACGCGCGGCGTGCTGGCCGGCGAGCTCATCGTGGTCGGTGAGCGACCACAGCTGCACGCCACCGGCGTGGGCCAGGCGGGCCAGTTCATCGGGGGGCAGGCTGCCGTCGGAATGCACCGAGTGGCAGTGCAGGTCAGCGTTGAGCAGGTGCACGGCCTGCATTCTAGGAAGCTGCCCACGCTGACAACGGGCCAGGGACATCGGCCTTCCCGGTGCTGTTCCGGCGACCGCCTATCATCCGGGCCCCCGCCACCCCGGCCTGACCGATGTCCCCGATCCTGCCCCTGCCGCTGCCCGACGCTGACACCTTGCGCGATGCGCTGGATGTCTACCCCGACACCCGCCGCGTGGAATGCGCCACCGGCGATTTCAGCTCGGTGGCGCGCGGCAAGCATGTGGGCCGGGCTGACTTCGAGGGCCAGACCGGCTGCAAGCTGCCCTCGGTGGTGCTGGGCCTGACGCTGACCGGCGGCGAGCCGGTCGACGTGATCGGCCCGGTGCTGCCGGCCAGCTACGCCGATGTTCACCTGGTGCCTGACCTGTCCACGCTGGCGCCGCGACCGGGCCGCCCGGGCGAGCTGTGCGTGGTCTGCGAGCCCACCGGCGCGCTGCGCCCGGCGCTGGACGCCTCGGCGCTGTCGCCGCGTGCGGCGCTGCGTGCGGCGCTGGCGCGCTTGCGGGCGGCCGGCCTGCGTGCCACCGTGGCGCCCGAGCTGGAGTTCTTTCTTCTGGAGCGCGGCCCAGCGGGCGAACTGCTGGCCGCCCGTGCCCATCCCGACGCGCCGGCCCGCGAGCGGGCCTGCGAGGCCTATTCGCTGGAGCGCGCCGGCCACTTCGACGGCTTTTTCGACGCGCTGTATGACGCCTGTGCCACGCTGCGCATCCCGGTCAGCGGCCATGCGCACGAGTCGGCGCTGTCGCAGTACGAGGTCAACTTCCTGCCCGGCGAGCCGCTGGCCCAGGCCGATGCCGTGTGGCGCTTCAAGCGCCTGGCGCGCGAGCTGGCGGCCCGGCGCGGCTTCCTGGCCAGCTTTGCCGCCAAGCCCTTTCTGGATCAGCCCGGCACCGGTATGCACTGGCACCTGAGCCTGCAGCACACCGACGGCCGCGCGTGGCCGCACGCCTTCAGCCCGCCCGGCGGCGAGCCGGTGCTGCAGCATGTCATCGCCGGCCTGCAGGCCGAGGCCGCCGCGGCCATGGCCTTCTGCGCGCCGTTTGACATGTCCTATGACCGCATCCGCCTGAGCGACGCCGCACCCTCGCACGCCAGCTGGGGCGAGGACAGTCGCTCGCTGGCCTTTCGCATCCCGGCCTCCAGCCCGGCCGGCCGCCGGGTGGAGAACCGCCTGCCTGGCGGCGACGCCAACCCCTACCTGATCCTGGCCTCGATGATCGGGCTGGGATTGGACGGCCTGCAGGCCGGGCGCCTGCCGGGCGACGGGCAGCCGCTGCCGATCTCGCTGACGGTCGCACTCGACGCCCTGCAGGCCAGCACCACATTGCGCGCCCACCTGGGCTCGCCGCTGATCGACGCCTACGTCGGCATCAAGCGCCACGAGAGTGCTGAACGCCACGCCCAGCCGGATCCGCGACGCGACTGGGACCTGTGGCATCTGGTCGAGCTCGCCTGAGCCGAGGGGGGCAGCTTCCTGCCCACAGCGGCCTACGGCCGTGTGGGCCAACGCATCCGCTCCCAAGCTCGCAGATACCCAGTCAAACCCGGGCTTTTCGCGGCTAAGGCGGGCTCAAGTTCCCGGGATCATCGTGTCATCCCCCTGAATGGGAGCAGTACACCATGATCCGATCCCTCTGGATTTCAAAGACCGGGATGGAGGCCCAGCAGACGCAGCTGGACCACATCTCCAACAACCTCGCCAATGCCGCGACGAATGGCTACAAGCGTTCGCATGCGGTGTTCGAGGACCTGATGTATCAGAACCTGCGCCAAAGCGGTGCGGCCAGCTCCGAGCAGACGCAGCTGCCTACCGGCCTGCAGGTGGGCCTGGGCACGCGCGCCGTGGCCTCGGCGCGCGATTTCTCGCAGGGCAATGTGCAGCAGAGCTCGAACAACCTGGACGTGGCCATCAACGGCAACGGCTTTCTGCTGGTCACGCTGCCCGATGGCGGCACCGGCTACACGCGCGATGGAGCGCTGAAGCTGGATGCGCAGGGCCAGATCGTCAACAACTCGGGCTACGTGGTGCAGCCGGGCATCACGATCCCGGCCAATGCCCAGAGCGTGTCGATCAGCCCGAGTGGCCAGGTCAGCGTGACGCTGCCGGGCCAGGCCACGCCGCAGGTGCTGGGTCAGTTCTCGATGGCTTCGTTCGCCAACCCGGGCGGCCTGGAGCCGCGGGGCCAGAACCTCTACACCGAGACCGCCGCGTCGGGCACGCCCAATGCAGCCGTGCCGGGCACCAACGGCCTGGGCACGCTGCAACAGGGCTACCTGGAGACCAGCAACGTCAACATGGTGGAAGAACTGGTCACGATGATCCAGACCCAGCGCAGCTACGAGCTCAATTCCAAGGCCATCTCCACCTCGGACCAGATGCTGCAGCGTCTGGCGCAGCTGTGAGCCGCCGCGTTGCCTGGCGGTTGCTGGCCTGTCTGCCGGCCCTGGGCCTGGCGGCCTGCCAGACCCTGTACCCCACGCCCAAGGTCGACTTCGCCCACGCCACCGCGCCCGAAGCGCCGGCCAGCGGCCCCAGCGCCTTCCCCGAGCTGCAGCCGCTGCCGCACGCCGCGCCGGTGGCGATGGGTGGCAATGGCGCCATCTACCAGGCCTCGAGCTATCGGCCGCTGTTCGAGGACTACCGCGCGCGCATGGTGGGCGACACGCTGACGATCAACATCGTCGAGAACGTCAGCGCCACCCAGACCGCCAACAGCACCGTCGGCAAGACCGGCAAGGTCGAGTCCAGCGCCTCGGCGCTCAGCGGCCTGTCGGCGCTGGGCCTGTCGCGCCTGGGCATCTCGGGCAGCAGCGCCAACAACTTCGAAGGCAAGGGCACCACCGCCACGACCAACCAGTTCAGCGGCACGATCACCGCCACCGTGGTGGGCGTGCTGCCCAACGGCCACCTGCTGGTGGCCGGGGAGAAGCAGGTGGGCGTCAACCAGCGTGTTGACGTGCTGCGCTTCACCGGCCAGGTCGATCCCCGCGCCATTGCACCGGGCAACACCGTGCAGAGCGCGCAGATCGCCAACGTCCGCATCGAAAACCGCGGTCGCGGTGCGATCGAGGATGCCCAGGGCATGAACTGGCTGGGCCGCTTTTTCCTGAACCTGCTGCCGATCTGATGAGCCTCGTGATGAACGCGCCCGACCGTACCGAACGACTGCTGCGCCTGGCCGCCATGCTGACGGCCGTCATGGCCAGCGCCGCGCTGTGGTGGCCCTGGCCGGCCCAGGCCAGCCAGCGCATCAAGGAAGTCGCCTCGGTGCAAGGGGTGCGTCCCAACCAGTTGATGGGCTACGGCCTGGTCATCGGTCTGGACGGCACCGGTGACCAGACCACCCAGACCCCGTTCACCGCGCAAAGCGTCAACTCGATGCTGCAGCAGATGGGCGTGACGGTGCCGGCCGGCGCTCAGATGCAGCTGAAGAACGTGGCCGCCGTGCTGGTCACCGCCACGCTGCCGCCCTTTGCCCAGCCGGGCCAGCAGATTGACGTCAGCGTGTCGTCGATCGGCAATGCCAAGAGCCTGCGCGGCGGCTCCCTGGTGGCCACGGCGCTCAAGGGCGCTGACGGCCAGATCTATGCGATGGCCCAGGGCGGCCTGATCGTCGGCGGCGCCGGTGCGTCGGCGGGCGGCGCCAAGGTGCAGATCAACCACCTCTCCGGCGGCCGCATCCCGCAGGGCGCCACCGTGGAGCGTTCGGTGCCCACGCCGCTGCTGGTGGGCGAGTTCGTGCAGCTGGACCTCAGCTCGGGCGACTTCGCCACCGCCAACGCCGTAGCCAAGGCCATCAATGGCGCCAAGGGCGAGGGCACAGCCCAGGCCATCGATGGCCGGGTGGTGCGCGTGCGCGCGCCGCAGGACAGCGCGCAGCGCGTGGCCTTCCTGGCCGAGGTCGAGAACCTCGCACTGACGCTGGAAAAGCCCGCGGCCAAGGTGGTGCTGAACCCGCGCACCGGCTCGATCGTGATGAACCAGAGCGTCACCCTGGCGCCATGTGCGATCGCGCATGGCAGCCTGTCGGTGACGATCAGCTCCACGCCGCAGGTCAGCCAGCCCGGCGCGCTGTCCGGCGGCCAGACCGTGGTCACCGAGAAGAACGACATCCAGGTCACCCAGCAGGGCGGGCAGGTCATCAACGTGCCGGCCAGTGCGCAGCTGGCGGACGTGGTCAAGGCCCTCAATGCGCTGGGCGCCACGCCGCAGGATCTGCTGGCCATCCTGCAGGCGATGAAGTCGGCAGGGGCCCTGCAGGCCGAACTCGAAGTCATCTGAGGCTCACACCATGGCCGCCATCCCCACCACCGCATTGAGCAGCGCGCGTACCGGCTTCGGCGACGCCCGCGGCATCGAGTCGCTGCGCCAGAAGGCCGCGGCCGACCCGAAGACGGCCGTGCGCGAGGCGGCCAAGCAGTTTGAGTCGCTGTTCATGCAGGAACTGCTGAAGACCATGCGCCAGGCCTCCGAGCCGGGCCAGGACGGCAGCCTGGACAACGAAGGCAGCAAGCTGGGCCGCGAGATGCTGGACTCGCAGTGGGCGGCCAAGGTGGCCGGCCGTCCGGGCGGTCTGAGCGACGTGATCGCCCGCCAGCTTGAGCGCAACATGGGCCTGCAACCCGGCCCGATCCCCAAGCCCGACACCGCCTCCGCGCCCATTGGCGCAGCCCAGCGCAGTGGCATCCCGACCCAGTCGGCCGCCGATTTCGTGGCCCGCCACACCGAGTCGGCCAAGGCCGCCGAGGCCGCCACCGGCATCCCCGCCACCTTCATGGTGGCCCAGGCCGCGCACGAGAGCGGCTGGGGCAAGAAGGAGATGAAGGCCGCCGACGGCAGCAACACCTTCAACCTCTTCGGCATCAAGGCCAGCCCGAACTGGAAGGGCGCCACCGCCGACGTGGTGACCACCGAGTACATCAACGGCACAGCACGCAAGGTGGTGCAGAAGTTCCGCGCCTACGCCAGCTACGCCGAGTCCTTCGCCGACTACGCCAGCCTGATGAAGAACAGCCCGCGCTACGCCAAGGTGGTGGCCGCCGGGGCCGACGCCAAGGGCTTTGCCCAGGGCCTGCAGAACGCCGGCTACGCCACCGATCCCGCCTATGCCAGCAAGCTGGGCAAGGTGATCAACACCACGCTGCGTCTGCAGCGCAGCCTGAGCGCCTGAAGGAGCACACGGCATGTCGACCTCCGGATTGATGGCCATCGGCCTGCGCGCCATGCTGGCCAACAGCGCCGCGCTGCAGGTCACCGGCCACAACATCGCCAATGCCGGTGTCCAGGGCTATTCGCGCCAGTCGGCCATCCTGGCCACCAACACCGGCCAGTTCACCGGCGCCGGCTTTTTCGGCAAGGGCTCGAACGTGGTGGACGTGCGCCGTGCCCACGACCAGTTCCTGACCGCGCAGTCGCATGCTGCCGCCTCGCTCTCCAGCATGGATTCGATGCGCTCGGTCCAGCTGCAGCAGCTGGAGGACGTGTTCCCACCCGGCACCGCCGGCATCGGCTATGCGATGGGCGAGTTCCTGAACGCCGCAGCCGACCTGGCCAGTGTGCCGGCCGATGGCTCGGCGCGCCAGGTCTACCTGGCCCGCGCCGCCGACGTGGCTGCGCGCTTTGCCAGCGCGGCCGGTCGCATCGAGGTGCTGCAGGACGGCGTGCGCTCCGACCTGGCCAGTTCGGCCCAGGCCGTCAATGGCCTGGCGCAGGACATCGCCACGCTCAACGACCGCATTGCCTCGGTCTGGTCGCTGGGTCAGCGACCCAACGACCTGCTGGACCAGCGCGACGCGCTGGTGCACCAGCTCAGCCAGTACCTGCAGGTCAGCACCATCGAGGCTGACGACGGCACGCTGGGCGTGTTCATCGCCGGTGGACAGCGCCTGGTGCTGGGCACCGAGGCCTCGACGCTGAGCGTGGGTCCGGATCCGGCCGATCCCAGCCGCGCCGCCCTGTCGCTGCTCAACGGCAGCGAGGAGCTGCCGGTGGGCGACGAGCTGATCACCGGCGGCTCGATCGCCGGCCTGCTGCGCTACCAGAACCACGACCTGGTGGACATGCGCAACCAGCTCGGGCAGATGGCCACGGCCTTTGCCGTCAAGATGAACGACCAGCAGGCCATGGGCCTGGACCTGGGCGATCCGCCCGGGGCCGGCAGCGCGCTGTTTGGCATCTCCGGCCCCACCGTGGTGCCCAACCGCAACAACGCGCGCGACGGCAACGGCGACCTGATTGCCACGGTCAATGTCGATATTGCCGACGCCACGCTGCTGCAGGCCAGCGACTACGAGCTGACCAACGACCCTGACAACCCCGGGCAGTTCCTGCTCAAGCGCCTGTCCGACGGCCTGACCCGCAGCATCGCCGATGGCGACACGGTGGATGGCTTCACCGTCAGCGTTCCGCCGCCCGGCCTGCAAAGCAGCGACCGCTTTCTGCTGCAGCCGGTGGGCCACGCCGCCACCGGCATGAAGCGCGTGCTGGACGATCCGGATGGCATCGCCGCCGCAGCGCCGGTGACCGCCACCATGGGTGATGCCAACACCGGCACGGCCACCGTCGCCTCGCTGAAGGTCGTCAGCACCGGCATCGACCCGGACCTGAGCGTGGCCATCAGCTTCAATGACGACACCGGCCAGTTCGACTACACCATCACCGATCCCAGCGGCACCGTCGTCGACAGCGGCACCGGTGCCTGGGTGCCGGGCGAGCCGATCGCCTTCAATGGCTTCGAGCTGCGCCTGAACGGCGTGCCCAAGTCAGGTGACACGATCAGCATTGCCAAGACCCAGTTCCCCGCCACCAACAACGGCAACGCGCTGCAGGTGGCGGCGCTGCGCGACGAACGCTTCGTGGGCCGCACGCTGCGCGACGACGGCAGCATCGCCGAGGGCGCCACCCTCACCGATGCCTACGCCAATTCGATGTCGGACATCGGCGTGCGTGTGCAGAGCGCCAAGACCGCGGCGCAGATTTCCGAGTCGGCCTACGGCCAGGCGACCGATGCCGTGACCTCGAAGGTTGGCGTCAACCTGGACGAGGAGGCTGCGATGCTGCTGCAGTTCCAGCAAAGCTACCAGGCCGCTGCCAAGGTACTGCAGGTGGCCCAGCAGGTGTTCGACACCATGCTGCAGCTTGGCCAGTGACCGAGTGACCTTCCAGGAGTCCATCCATGTTCCGCGTCGCCACCCTCAACGCCTACGAGAAGGTCATCAACACGCTGCAGAAGCGCCAGCAGAACCTGGTCGAGGCGCAGCAGCAGCTCACCAGCGGCAAGCGGGTGCTGCATGCCAGCGACGATCCGGTGGCGGCGGCGCGTGCCGAGCGCGCGCGCGCGCTGCTGCAGCGCTCCGATGCCAACCAGCGCGCCGTGGACGCCAGCAAGAACTCGATGACGCTGACCGAGTCGGCACTGGGCGATGCCGGCGAGCTGCTGCAGCAGGCGCGCGAGCTGGTGGTGGCCGCCGGCAACGCCAGCTACAGCGATGCGCAGCGCCAGGACGTGGCCAAGCAACTGGCCGAGATCCGCAAGCAGCTGATGAGCGTGGCCAACCGCGGCAACGGCGCTGGCGGCTTTGTCTTCTCCGGTCAGGGCACCAGCCAACCGCCCTTCCTGGACGCGCCCGGTGGCGTGGCCTATACCGGCACCGGGGGCCAGGTCGAGGTGGCCTCGGACGAACAACTGCCGCTGACCTTCGACGGCCGCCAGGTCTGGATGGGTGCGCGCACCGGCAATGGCGTCTTCGAGACCCGCAACCTGGGCAGCGACAGCGCCTGGATCGACGCCGGCCGGGTGACCGATCCGGCCCAGCTCACCGGCTCGACCTACAGTGTCAGCTTCAGCGTCGTGGGTGGCGTCACCACCTACAGCGTCTTCCAGGATGGCAACCCCACCGCGCTGAGCGGCCAGCCCTACACCTCCGGCCAGGCGATCTCGATCGACGGCATGTCCTTTGCCGTCAGCGGCGACCCGGCGGATGCCGACAGCTTCGAGATCGTGCCCTCGTCGGTGGGCCTGTCGGTCTTTGATGCGCTGGACCAGGTGGTCAATGCGCTGAAGACCCCCAACCAGACCGCCACCCAGGTCACCCAGGTGGTGCAGACCGGCCTGCGCGACGTGGACCAGAGCCTGGGCCAGCTGCAATCCTCGCGCAGTCTGGCCGGCGAGACGCTCAACCGCATCGAGGGTGTGCAGGCCCGTGTCTCCGACCTGAAGCTGTTTGCCAAGACCACCGAGTCCGACGCCGAGGACCTGGACGAGACGCAGGCCATCTCCGACTTTGCCAACCAGCAGACGGGCTACCAGGTGGCCTTGCAAACCTATGCGACTCTGCAGAAGATGTCGCTCTTCCAATACATCAACAGCTGAGGCCCCCACGGCCATGTCTGCCCCCGTCCTCGACCACCTGATCCTGGCTGGCAGCGCCTTGTTCGACGCGCGCCGCCAGCCCTCCATTGCCCGCTTGACGGTGCACCCGCTGCCCGGTGGATCGGCGCCCGATCCCCAGGCGCTGGCCGAGCTGCTGGCCGAGGCCTGGCCGGCCGAGGCCGGCCCGATCGCGCTGAACCTGACCAGCGAGGCCTGGTTGCGTGCGTTGCTGGACTGGCTGGAACACGCCGGTGTGCAGCAGCACTGGCTGGTCGAGCTGCCGGCCTTCATGCTGGCCGACGGCGCCACCACCGACCGCCTGGCCACCTTGTCCTCGCAGGGCCAGGGCCTGGTGCTCAAGGGCCGGCCGCTGGCGCCGCTGGCGCCCGAGCAGCTGCGCAGCTTCAAGCTGGCGGTGATCGATGTCGATGAGGAACGCCGCGTGCCGGGCGAGGCCTCGACGACGGTGCCGACACGCTCGCTGCCGTTTGCCCAATCGGGCGTGAACACGCCTGCCGAGGCCTCGGCGGCGTTCAAGCGTGGCGCCACGGCGGTGCTGGGCTGGCCGCTGGGCGACCCACCGGCCGGTGGCACGGCGCGGCGTGACTTCCCTGGTGCGGTGAGCACCGTGGCCGAGCTGATGCAGCGCCTGGACCGCGAGGAGCCGGTAGGCCGGCTAGATGAGGTGCTGCGCCGAGACCCGGCGCTGGCCTTCCGGCTGATCCGCTACATCAACTCACCGGGCTTCGGCCTGTCGGTCGAGATCACCTCCTTCCAGCACGCCATCATGGTGCTGGGTTACCAGCGCCTCAAGCGCTGGCTGGCGCTGTTGCTGACCAGCACCGTCGACAGCCCCGACCTGCAGCCGATGATGCACCTGGCGCTGCGCCGCGGTCTGATGATGGAGGAACTGGCGCGCCTGCAGGGCGATGAGACCCTGCGCAACGAGGCCTTCATCTGCGGTGTGTTCTCGCTGCTTGACCGCATGCTGGGCCAGCCCTTTGCCCACTTGCTGGCCAAGCTGCCGGTGCCCGAGCGCGTGGCCCTGGCCCTGCTCGACGGTGCCGGCGCCCACGCCCCCGGGCTGGCGCTGGCGCAGGCGGTGGAGGCCGGCCTGCCCTACGACATCGAGGCGGCGATGGAGTCGCTGATGCTGACGCCGGGCGAGTACAACGAGGCCGTGCTCAAGGCGCTGGCCGCTGCGCGGCAACTGCAAAGCTGACCCGCGTCGTCCAGGCGGGCGGGCGACGCGTACACTCGTCGCAGCCCTGCTGCGCGACATGAGTTCCATCCTCCGCTCCTCCTCCATTCCGCTGGGTGCCGCGCGTGCCCCCCGGCCCTGTGCCGACACCGATGTCGAAGCCCTGCTTGAGCTCAGTGCGCAGGCGCTGCTGATGTTCGACGAGCGCGGGCAGGTGCTGCGCAGCAACACCGCCCTGCGCAAGCTGGCCGGCCATGCCACCGAGCGGGTCGAGCAGTTGCCCCCGGTGCTGCAGCAGTTGCTGGGCTGGCCTGGCGATCTGCCCCGTGCCGGTGTGCCGCGCGAGCTCGACGGCTTCGTCGACGGCCAGGACGGTCTGCGCCATCGGCTGCGCGCCCGGATCACCGCGCTGGCGCCGATGGAACAGGGCGCGCGCTGGCTGGCCTCCTTCGAGGACCGCAGCATCGAGGACGAGCGCGACCTGTCCCGGTTGGAGATTGCTGCGCTGATGGGCGACGCCGAGGTTGGCCTCGCGTCATGGGATGCTGCGCGCGGCTGGGTGCCGCGGCCCGCCACCTCGGCGCGCCGGGCCGCCAGCGCCGGTGGCGGCGCGCCGTCGGCCGCGATCACCTCGGTCAGCAAGGAGCTGGTCGAGCCGGATTCACTGCCCGAGTACGAGCGCCTGCAGCGCGCGCTGCGCCAGCGCGAACGGGTGGAGGTGCGCTACGCCGTGCAGCACCCGCAGACCGGGCAGCGCTGGCTGATGTCGCGCGTCGAGCCCGGCGAGCTCTCACCGGGGCGCGCCGCCTTCAGCGTGATGACGCTGGACGTCAGCCAGGAGGAGGGCGCGCGTCGGCGCAACGAGCAGCTGCTGCGCGAGCTGACCGCCATCCTGGATGAGAACCCCGCCGGCATGGCCTACTTTCTGGGCCCGGGTCTGGTGCGCTGCAACCGCCGCTTCGAGCTGCTGCTGGGCCTGCCCGAGGGCAGCGCGCGCGGCGCCACGCTGGGCGAGCTGCTGCTGCGCGGCGGCGTCTCGGCCGAGGTGGTCGATGCCACGCTGGCCGCCTTTGTGCGCGACGACCGCTGCGCCACCGAGTTCAGCCCCGGCGAGATCGGCGGCAGCGGCCGCTGGTACGCGCTGGCGCTGCGCCGCTCCGGCGACATCGGCCGCGGCGCCGACGAGACCGTGGCGGTGCTCACCGACATCACCGAGCTGCGCCAGCGCGAGGCCGAGATGGCGGCGCTGGCGCGCGAGCGCGAGCTGATGTTCAGCCTGTCCGACGTGGGCATCGTCTACCAGCGCGACGGCCGCATCGAGCGCGCCAACCAGGCCATGGAAGAGCTCAGCGGCCACGACCAGGCCAGCCTGCAGGGCCTGCCGCTGTCCGAGCTCTTCGCCGACGAGGCCAGCTACCTGGCGCACAGCGCCAGCGAGCGGCGCGACCTGGCGGCCTCGGGCCGCCACAGCGCCGAGCGCCAGCTGCGTCGGCGCGACGGCCGCAGCCTGTGGGTGCTGTCCAGCCAGCGCTTGGTGGACACCGCCAACCCGCGCGCCGGCAGCATCTGCTCCTTTGTCAGTGTGGATGAGCGCCGCCGCGCCCGCGAGCAGGTGCTGCAGCAGGCCGACCGCACGCGCGCCATCCTCGATTCCGTGCTGGTGGGCATCGTCAGCGTCGATGACCGCGGCATCGAGTGGATGAACCGTTCGGCCCGGCGCATGTTCGGCGGCGAGTTGGCCGATTTCGTGGGCCAGCAGATCGGCACCGTGGCCACGGCCGAGCCCGATCACCCGCTGCGCCGCACCGACTGGCTGACCACGCTGGAAGAAGGCCAGGCCGAGACCTTCGACTGCCGCCTGAAGGCGCGCGACGGCCGCGAGTTCTGGGTGGTGGGCAATGTGGTGGTGACCGGCCGCGAGTCGCAGCAGCGCCAGCTGACCTTTGCGCTGATGGACATCGACAGCCGGCGCGAGGCCGAGGTGCAGATCGCCCGCGCCCGCGCCAGCCTGCAGCGCATCATCGAGACCGCGCCGCTGGCGATTGCGCTGTTCGAGGCCGACAGCCACAAGGTGGTGCAGCTCAACCAGATGATGGCCGAGTTCGCCGGTCAGCCGCTGGCGCGCATGCAGGACCAGCCGCCGCTGCGCTGGCTGCCGGCCGATCTGGCCGAGCCGCTGGTGGCCGACCTGGACCGCGCCGCACGCACCCACGCCAGTGTGCACCGCGAGCTGCTGCTGCCCGCCGCCCCCGGCCAGGCGCCGCGGGTCTGGGATGTGCGTATCGTGGCGCTGGACGCCCGCGGCGAGGTGCCCGAGCAGTTGCTGCTGGTGGCCGGCGACGTCACCGAGCAGCGCGCCGCCGACCAGGCGCGGCTGGAGGCGGCCATTGCCCAGCGCGAGATGCTGGTCAAGGAAGTCCATCACCGCATCAAGAACAACCTGCAGGGCGTGGCCGGCCTGCTGCAGCAAAACGCGCAGCGCCATCCCGAGGCGGCCGCCGCGATCGCCGAGGCGGTCAGCCAGGTCCATGCGATCGCCCAGGTCCACGGCCTGCAGGTGGGCATCAGCGGGCCGCTGCGGGTGCGCAATGTGGTGGAGGCCATCTGCAGCTCGGTGCAGCGCATGTTTGGCCGGCCGATCAGCGTGGCCATCGACGGCGCCGCGCCGCACCGCTTTGCGCTCAGCGAGGCCGATTCCATCCCG
The DNA here is from genome assembly GCF_018069755.1 of Ideonella aquatica. Taxonomy (GTDB): domain Bacteria; phylum Pseudomonadota; class Gammaproteobacteria; order Burkholderiales; family Burkholderiaceae_C; genus Ideonella; species Ideonella aquatica. The sequence continues at coordinate 390,019 of NZ_JAGQDE010000003.1, forward strand.
ATCGCCCTGACCGTCAATGAGCTGCTGACCAACGCCATCAAGCACAGCGGCGTGGGCGGCGCGCTGGGCTGCCAGGTGCGTTTCGGCGAGCAGGAGGTGTCGATCGCGGTGGTCAACGATGGCCGCCTGCCCGAGGGCTTCCAGCTCTCGGCGGTGCCCACCGGCATCTCCGGTCTGGGCCTGGTGCGTGCGCTGCTGCCGCGCAAGGGCGCCGCCATGGCGCTGGAGCAACAGGGCAGCTGCGTGGTGGCCACGCTGCGCCTGCAGCCGCCGGCGGTGTCGCTGCTGGCGCCGCTGTGAACGGACCCACGGGCGGCGCGGTTTGGGCGAGAATCCGCAGATGGCAGCAGAGGTGATGCAGGGTAGCAAAGGCAAGGTGCTGGTGGTCGACGACGACCGCCTGGTGCTGGCCACCGTGACCCACGGCCTGTCCCAGGCCGGCTTCGAGGTGATCGACGCCGACAACGGCGACGACGCCATCCTGCTGGCCCGCGAACACCGCCCCGACCTGGCCCTGCTCGACATCCGCATGGAGGGCAAGACCGGCTTCGATGTGGCCGACTACCTGCGCGAGTCGCTGGGCACGCCCTTCATGTTCCTGTCGGCCTTTGCCGACAGCGCCACCGTGCAGCGGGTGCGTGAACTGGGCGCGGTGGCCTACCTGGTCAAACCGCTGGACGTGGCGCAGATCGTGCCGACGGTCGAGGCGGCGGTGTCCAATGTGCGCAAGGGCACGGTCCCCCGGCCCTCACTGGTCACCAGCCCGGCCGCGCCGGTGTTGGCGCCCGCCGTGCCGCCGGCCGCGCCGCGCGAGCTGCTGTCCGATCCGCTGCCGCTGGCGGTGGGGGTGCTGATGCACCGTTACTCGATCACCCGCCATCAGGCCCTGGAGCGCCTGCAGCGCCTGGCCGATGCCGACGGCCGTCCGCTGGCCATGCACGCGGCCGCCCTGGTTGACGCGGCAGAACTGCTGGCCCGGCACGCCGACTGAGCGGCCGCCCGCGCCGCTGCTCAAGCCCCGAGGGTGAAGTAGAAGCGTGCGCCCCGGCCCACTTCCGACTCGGCCCAGATGTCCCCGCCATGGCGGCGCAGGATGCGCTTGACCGAGGCCAGACCCACGCCGGTGCCCTGAAAGTCCTTGGGGCTGTGCAGGCGCTGGAAGACGCCGAACAGGCGGTCGGCAAAGCGCATGTCGAAGCCGGCGCCGTGGTCGGCCACCACATAGACCGCCTGGCCATCGCGCGATTCGCGGCGGAACTCGATGTGGGTGGCCGGTGCCTGGCTGCTGTACTTCCAGGCATTGCCGATCAGGTTGTCCATCGCGATGCGCAGCAGGGTGGGGTCGCCGTCGACGACGATGCCCGACTCGATCTGTAGCTCGGTGACGCGCTCGGGATGCTCGCGCTTGAGGTCGTCGAGGATGTAGGTGACCAGCTGCGACAAATCGACCGGCCGACGCTGCAGCGGCTGCGACTGCAGGCGTGACAGCGCCAGCAGGGCGTCGATCATGGCGTTCATGCGGGCAGCGGCGGCCAGCACGCGGTCGAGGTGGTCGTTGCCGATGCGGTCGAGGAAGCGGCCGTAGTCCTCCTTCAGGATGCGCGCGAAGCCGTCCACCACGCGGATTGGTGCCCGCAGGTCGTGCGAGACCGAGTAGGTGAAGGACTCGTGTTCGGCGGCGCTGACCGTGGCTTCGCGGGGCCGCGCCGCGCCGCGCAGCAGCATCACCTGGCCGTGCTCGAAGCCGTGCACGTCCAGCGTCCAGTCGCCGGCGGCGCAGGACTCGCCGGCATCCAGCTGTGCAGCGGCATCGGCCAGCGGGGCGGGCAGCGCCTGGCGCACGCTGGGCCAATCGCGGCCGCGGGCGGCAGCCGGCTCCAGCTGCAGCAGCTTGGCAGCCTCGTCGCTGAGTGCCTCGACCGCCCAGCCCTGGGTGCCTTCGCGCAGCACCAGAGCGGCCACACCCAGGCCGGGCAGCAGGTGGGCCAGCGCGGCTTGGTCAAAGGCCCGCTGTTCCAGCTGCGACAGCGGCCGAGCGCAACCCAGGTAACCGGCAAAGCAGCCGTCGGCGCCATAGCGCGGCACGGCACGCAGTGACCAGGGCTCGGCATGCTCGCCATCCTGGCGCATGACGCGCACGTCCAGCAGGGCGGCGTGGCTGTCCAGACGCGCCTCCAGCGCGCCGGCATGCTCCAGCCGGAAGCGCTGGCCCAGCGTCTGGCCGGCCGGCAGGGTTTCAGCCCAGTCGGCCGAGGGCGCTTCGGGTGGCGGGCGCCACAGCGTCAGATGGTGGCTGGGGTCGGTTTCCCAGTACCAGGCGTCGATCAACTGTTCGGTGCGCTGCAGCGCCTGGCGTTGTTCGCTCAGTTGACGCTCGGCATGCTGGCGGCCCCACAGCAGGCCAGCCAGGCCGCAGGCGGCGCCAAAGGCCAGCATCGGCAGCCAGGCCCAGGGTCCGGCGGGGTCGCCCAGGTGCGCCTCCACGCCACCCCAGGGGGACCAGGGCCACAGCAGGCCCGCCAGCACCAGGGTCGCAGCCACCCAGGCCAGCGTCCTGCCGGGTGCTGGGGTGGGGCGCGGCGGCGGACTCATGCGACCGATTGTAAAGAGCCCGCGCGACACGCTGACAGTCACCCAGCAGGCCCGGTCCTGGGTAAAGCGAGCTTCCGGCCGCCCATTTCCAGGTTGACCCGGGGCCGGCCTGGACGCATGCTTGCCATGTATATTGCCCGCTGATGTCGACCTCCTTGCCACCCCTGTCTGCAGTCCTTGATGCCGGTGGAGCACCACCTTTGCGCACCGAGGCCTTGGCCGTGCTGCGGTCGCTTGACCCGGCGGGTGGCTCGATGTTCGTGCTGCGCGTGCTCAAGACCTACCTGGGCTCACTGGACCGCTACCTGCCCGAGATCCTCGCTGCCCGCGGCCGCGGAGACGCCGCCGCGCTGCGCATGGTGGTGCATTCGCTGAAGTCCTCGTCGCTGCAGATTGGCGCCGAGCCTTTCGGTCAGCTGTGCGCCGAGATCGAGCGCGAGCTGGTTGCCCTGGGCCTGGACAGCCCCGGCATGGACCAGCGCCTGGCCACCTTGGCGGTTGACGCCCAGGGCGTGCGACGCCGTGTCGAGTGGACGCTGGCCGAGGAGGCTGCGCGGTGAGCCAGCGCCACCAGATTCCCGGCATCCACCCGCCCGACCGGCCGCGGGTGCTGCTGGTCGACGACGACGAGGTCAACCTGATGCTGACGCGCGCCGCGCTGTCGACCGAGTTCGACATCGTCGAGGCCACCAACGGCAATGACGCGCTGCGCATGGTCAGCGGCTGGGTGCCCGATCTGGTCGTGCTCGACGCGATCATGCCGGGCCTGGACGGCTTTGACACCTGCCGCGAGATGCGCAGCTACTACGGCTTCGAGCATGTGCCGGTGCTGATGCTGACCGGCCTCGAGGACGACGCCTCGGTGCAGCGCGCCTTCCAGGCCGGCGCCACCGATTTCTTCGTCAAGTCCAACCAGTGGAGCCTGCTGACCCAGCGGCTGCACTACATGCTGCGCACCGCACGCACCAACCGCGAGCTGGAGCGCAGCAAGTCCAACCTGGCTCGCGCCCAGGATCTGGCGCGCATGGGCAGCTTCGATTGGTGGTACAGCCCCGACCTGCCGCTGGGCAGCGGGCTGGAGCTGTCCGAGCAGGCGCTGCGCGTGTTCGGCTACGGCCCCGAAGAGCATCTGTCGCTGCGCGAGATCCTGCACATGCTGGACACCGCCGACCGCGTGGCGCTGTTCCGCCAGCTGCGCCTGGTGCTGCGCAACGTGAATGTCATCGCCAACGACATCCCGATGCACCTGCCCGACGGGCGCGACCGGGTGATCCACGTCGAGGCCGAGCCCGAGTTCGGCGACCTGGGCCAGTGCATCGGCTACCGCGGCATCGTCCAGGACGTGACCGACCGGCGCCACGCCGAGGACAGCATCCGCCGCCTGGCCAGCACCGACGCACTGACCACGCTGCCCAACCGGCGCCAGCTGATGATCCGTGCCGAGCGCGCGCTGGAGGTGGCCCGCAAGAGTGGTCATCTGGTGGCGATGCTGATGATCGACCTGGACCGGTTCAAGAACATCAATGACACGCTGGGCCATTTCGCTGGCGATGAGCTGCTGATCGAGGTCTCGGCCCGGCTGCGCGCCTGCGTGCGCCACTGCGACCAGTTCAACGACCTGATGGTGGTCGAGACGGTGGGCAACCGCTCGCACCGCCAGCTTGAAGGCGTGGCCCGGCTGGGTGGCGACGAATTCGTCGCCCTGCTGCCCGAGGTGCACGACGTGTCCGACGCCGAGCGGGTGGGCCGACGCATTCTCGATGCGCTGCGCGAGCCGCTCTATGTCTCGGGCCAGGAGTGCTTCGCCACCGCCAGCATCGGCATTGCGGTCTACCCGCGCGACGGCGAGAACGTCACCGACCTGATGCGCAACGCCGACGTGGCGATGTACGCCGCCAAGACCGCTGGCCGCAACAACGCCGTCACCTACAGCTCCAGCCTGGCCGGCCGCGGCCCCGAGATGCTGGAGCTGGAAACCGCCCTGCACAAGGCGATCGAGCGCGACGAGCTGCGGCTGTTCTACCAGCCCAAGATCGACGTCGCCAAGGGCTGCGTGGTGGGCGTCGAGGCGCTGATGCGCTGGCAGCGGCCCGATCGCCTGGTCTCGCCGGCCGACTTCATCCCGCTGGCCGAGGAAACCGGCCTGATCGTGCCGATGACCGAATGGGCGCTGCGCGAAGCCACCCGCCAGGTGCGCGCCTGGCAGGACGAGTTCGGCTACCAGGGGGGCGTGGCGGTGAACATGCCCAGCCGCATGTTCCACCGCAGCGACCTGCTGGAACTCGTGACCAGCTCGGTCGGGGTGCATGGGCTGCGACCCGACCGCCTGCTCCTCGAGCTGACGGAAGGCACCCTGATGACCAACATTGACGCCATCCTGCCAACACTGCGGGAGCTCAACGAACTGGGTGTTCGGATCTCGGTCGATGACTTCGGCACCGGCTACTCGTCGCTGGCCTACCTGACCACACTGCCCATCTCCGAACTCAAGATCGACCGTTCCTTCGTGCAGAACCTGGGCGTCACGCACAAGGGCAAGGCGGTGATCACCACCATCGTGGCGCTGGCACGCGCCTTGGGCCTGAGCGTGATCGCCGAAGGCGTCGAAAGCCAGGCGCAGGCCAACATCCTGCACCGCCAGGGCTGCACGACGATGCAGGGCTACCTGTTCAGCCGACCGGTCGACGGCGCGGCCCTGGGCCCCTTGCGTGACTTCCAGCTCGCGCCGATGGCCGAGGTGCCCGAGGACGACGAAGGCCAGACGGTCTCGGCCTGAGCGGTCGCGTCCGTCCTGACGACCCACCGATGGCCGCTGCCGAGCCCCTGACCCCAGCCCAGATCGCCAAGGCTGCGCTGCGCCGCCTGGCCCTGGCCAAGCTGGAGCCCACACCCGAGAACTACGCCAAGGCCTGGGCCGAGGAGTCCGGCGAGGCCACCGGCACGCTGCCGCCGCGCGCCCGCAGCCTGATGGAACGCCTGGCCGCCCGCGCCTGTGACGATGCGGCGGCACGCAGCGAGCTGGGCCGCGCGCTGGGCCGCTCGCAGTGGGATGAGGCGGCGCGCCTGCTCGACCGCCAGGGCGACGGTGCCTTGGCCCAGGCGCGTGCCTGGGCGCAACTGGTCGAGCGACTGGCGCGCGGCCTGGAACGTGGCGGCCGCCACTGGACCCTCGCGCGCAAGAAGGACAGCCTGCAGCGCGTGCTGGACTCCTCCAGCAGCGACAGCGCCCGCCTGCTGCACCGCCTGAGCCAACTGGTGGGTGCCTGGGACGGCGACGAGCCCCTGCCCGCCGAGGCCGGCGACGAGAGCCCTGCCACCGAGCGGCCGCCGGCCGATGAGCCGCCTGCGGCCGACAGCGCTTCCGGCCCCGCAGGCCACCCCGGCCCCGCCCAGCTGACGCCCGAGCCTGACCACTGGCCGCGCCTGGTCGAGCCTTTGCATGGCGCGCTGCTGGTGGCCCTGCCCGACGATTCACCGCGGGCCCGCGCGCTGGCCGACGAACTGGCCGCCCTGGCCGACCGCATCGCCGCCGAAGGCGCCAGCCCGGCACTGGCTGCCGAGATCGGCGAGGCCTGCGCGCGCGCCCGCCGCCTGCTGGCCCACCGCCACCACCTGCTGGATCAGGTGCACCGGCTCAGCCGCGAGCTGGCCGGCGGCCTGGCCGAACTGGCCGAGGACGACAGCTGGGTCCAAGGCCAGTTGCAGCACCTGCAGCTGACCCTGGACGAGGCCCCCAGCGCCCGCGCGGTGCAGGCGGCCAGCGGCCTGCTGGCGCTCACCCGCGAGCGCCAGCGCAGCCTGCGTGGCGAGCGCGACCAGGCCCGCCAGGCGCTCAAGGACCTGATCCAGCGCATGCTGTCCGAGCTGGGTGAACTCGACGAGCACACCGGCCGTTTCCAGGACGGCATGCTGCGCTACGCCCAGACGATTGAGCAGGCCGATTCGCTGGAGAGCCTGGCTGGCGTGGTGCGCGAGATGGTCGACGAAAGCCGCAGCGTCCATGCGCTGGTCAGCAGCACGCGTGGCCGGCTGCACGATGAGCACGCGCGCGCCAGCCTGCTGGAGTCCAAGGTGCGCGAGCTGGAACAGGAGCTGCGCCGCCTGTCCGACGAGGTGGCCACCGACCAGCTCACCCAGGTGGCCAACCGCCGTGGTCTGGTGGCGCAGTTCGAGCAGGAGCAGTCGCGCCAGCAGCGCGACGGCGGCGAGCTGGCGGTCGGCCTGCTCGACATCGACAACTTCAAGCGCCTCAACGACAGCCTGGGGCACGCCGCCGGCGACCAGGCCCTGGTGGCGCTGGCGCAGCATGTGCGATCCTCTTTGCGTCCGGTGGACGGCGTGGCGCGCTTCGGTGGCGAGGAATTCGTCGTGCTGCTGCCCGGCACCGCGGTGGATGAGGCCTGCCGCGTGCTGACCCGCCTGCAGCGCGAGCTCAGCGCCAGCCTGTTCATGCATGACGGCCAGGAGGTGTTTGTCACCTTTTCGGCCGGCGTCACCGCCTACCGGCCCGGCGAGGCGCTGGAGGCCGCGCTGGAGCGCGCCGACGAGGCCCTCTACGAGGCCAAGCGCACCGGCAAGAACCGCACCTGCATCGCCTGAGGGCGGCGGGCCGCCCCAAGGGTTGGCACACTTGATGCGAACAGGGTCTTGGCCCAGCGGTCAAGATGCCGGGTCCGCTGCCGACTGCTTCCCAGGAGGTTCCCCATGCCCCGTCCGTTCCTGCCCGTCCTGCTGGCCGCGGTGCTTGGCCTGACCACAGCCTGGGCCCAGGCCGAGGAGACGATCGAGCAGGTGCTGTTGCGCTCGCAGGCCCAGCGCCTGGCTGACCGTGGCCCCGCGCTGAACCCATCCCCCGAGTCGGTGCAGAACCTGCGCACCAGTTTTGAGCGGCTGAAGGCCTTGGCCCCCGAACTGGCCGATGTGGAGCTGCAGTTGGTGGGGGGCGACCTGTACGCCGAGAGCCTGTTTGGCCGCCGCGTGGTGGCGGCCAGCACCGCCGTAGGCGAACTGCCTGAGCGCGAGCGCCTGCTGATGCTGGCCCACGAACTGGGCCACCAGGCGCTGGGTCACTGGGAAGCGTTGGCCGGCCTGTACCACCAGCATGTGCCGGCGGCCGTGCGGCGCGAGTTGACCGACCCGGTGGCCGGCGTGCTGGGACACGAGGGCAGCGCACTCAGCTGGCGCCATGAATTCGAGGCCGACGCCTGGGGCTACCGCCTGGCGCGGCCCCTGGAGCTGGGGGTCGAGGACGCCGTGGGCCTGCTGCTGCGCCAGGGTGTGCTGGGCGATTCACCTACGCATCCGGGCACGCGGCGGCGCCTGCTGCAGCTGCGCATGCTCGAGAACGAGATCGCCGGTCTGCCGGTGCCCGAGCAGTTCCGGCTGATGCAGGTCAGCTGGCGTGGGGACGGCGCCGCGTCGGGGCGCTGAGACCCACCCGGTCCGGCCCGGTTCAGCCGACCCTGAAGAACGGCACCGCCCACGCCAGGCGGCTTGGCCGTTACCGTTGACTGGCCGGAAATGCAGGCCTTTTGACCGTTCAGTCCCCCGACTCCGCCGGGAGCCTGCCCAGCAAGATGCGTCCCGGAGCTGTTCAAGCTCTCGCAATCACCACCCACGTGCCGCCGTCCGCATCGGCAGGCCGCCACCTCCGGTACGCCCATGAACTCTTCCGTTCAGTCCCCCACAGGCCTCGCCGATTTCTTCAAGTACCACGGTGTCTGGGCGCCGGGGGTGCGCCTGTTCCGCCGCCTGGGTTTTCGCGCCAAGGCGCTGGTGATCTCCAGCGCGTTTGTCGTGCCGATCATCGTGCTGGCTTACAACTACTTTGGCGACAAGGCAGCGAGCATCGCCTTCTCGGCCAAGGAGCAGATCGGTCTGGAGTACGCCCGCAGCACCCTGGCCTTGGTGGACGCCCTGCAGCAGCGCCAGACCGGCGAGGCACAGGCCACCGATGACAGCGACCGCGCGCTCTCGGCCCTGCAGGCGAAGGAGCGGGACCATTCGGCGGCACTGGGGACGGGTGCGGCGTTCGACAGCCTCGCCAGTGCGGTGCGCAGCATCCGCCCCGGGGATCCGACCGCTGTGGAGGGTGCCGTGTCGGCCGCCATCGCGCTGATCGGTCAGGCCACCGACGGGTCCAACCTGACCCTGGATCCTGACATCGACACCTACTACCTGATGAACGTGTCGATGTTCCGCGCCGCGCCGATGAGTGACAGCATCGTGCAACTGATGGCCGTGCTGGCCCGACCGATGCCGCCGGACGGCCGCAGCCCGGCTGAGCAACGCCTGCTGATCGAACGGCTGGCCGATCTGCGCAGCCAAGCGGCCGGTGTGCGCGCCGACCTGGCCAAGGCGCGCGCCTACAACCCGCAACTCAGCCTGGGCGACGACGGCGCCGGCCTGCTGGCCAGTGTTGAGCAGATCGCCCGCATCGTGGACGGGCAGATCGGGCCGCAGGCCAGCGCCAGTGGCGCCGGTGATTTCCGGGCGGCCGCAGGCGCCGCACTCAGTGCCAGCCGCGAACTGCGCCAGCGCGCGGTGGACGAGCTCGGGCGGCTGCTGGCGGTGCGCGTCCTTGCCAGCGAGCGGGCCCGCAATGCCACCGCCGCTCTGATGGGCGTGTCGCTGCTGATGGTGGTGTACCTGTTCACGGCGTTTCGCAAGGTGCTGGACGGCGGCTTGCGCGAGGTGGCCTTCCACATCAACGCGATGCGCGACGGCGACCTGACCACCCGCCCCAATCCCTGGGGCGCCGACGAGGCTGCCCAACTGATGAACACGCTGCTGCAGATGCAGTCCAGCCTGCGCGAGATCGTCTCGCAGGTGCGGTCGGCCGCGGACAGCATCGTCGAGGCCAGCGCCGAGATCTCCTCCGGCTCGCAGGACCTGTCGGCACGGACCGAGCGGTCGGCGGCCAGCCTGCAGGAGTCGGCCTCGGCCATGGAGCAGATCGCAGCCACCGTGCAACACACCGCGTTGACCGCGCGCGAGGCCTCGGCCCTGGCTGAGCGCAACGCCCATTCCGCCCAGAAGGGCTATCAGGTGGTGGGCTCGATGATCGACACCATGGACCAGATCCAGCAATCCTCGGCCCGCATCAGCGACATCATCGGATCGATCGATGGCATCGCCTTCCAGACCAGCATCCTAGCCCTCAATGCCGCCGTCGAGGCCAACCGGGCCGGCGAGGCCGGCCGCGGTTTCGCCGTGGTGGCCACCGAGGTGCGCCGCCTGGCCCAGCGCGCCGCTGAAGCAGCGCGCGAGGTCAAGCTGCTCGTCATCGACAGCAGCGAGCAGGTCAGCAAGGGCTCGGAGAAGGTCACACAGTCCGGCCAGGCCATCGAGCAGATCATGCAGGAGTCCCGGCGCATCAATGAGCTGCTGGGCCAGATCGCTCGCGGCGCTGGCGAGCAGGCCAGTGGCGTGCGCCAGACCACCACCGCGGTCCAGGACATGGACTCGGCCACCCAGCAAAACGCGGCGCTGGTGGAGCAGACCGCAGCGGCCGCCTCTTCGTTGGCCGATCAGGCGCGGCGCATGGCCCAGCGGGTGCAGCAGTTCAAGCTGGCCTGAACGGCCAGGCTGGCGGAGACGGTGAGATTCGAACTCACGGAGGGATTCCTCCCTCGGCGGTTTTCAAGACCGCTGCCTTAAGCCACTCGGCCACGTCTCCCAGGGCACCGCATTATCAGCGCGTCGGCGGTTTTGCCTGCGTTCACGTCGCTGGGCGACATGAACTTCGGCGCTGGGACCGCTGGCGCGGCCCCAGAGCAAGACCGCTGCCTTAAGCCACTCGGCCACGTCTCCCAGGGCACCGCATTATCAGCGCGTCGGCGGTTTTGCCTGCGTTCACGTCTACCAGACGACATCATTATCCATGCACAACGGTGGGCACTGTGGCGGACCGGCGCCTGCTGTCAGCAGCCCGAGTCATCGATCAAGATGGTCAGGCTGTCACTCGCGCTGTCGAGCTGGTAGGTGACTTTGCAATGAGCCGGCGTGGGTGCGGACGTCAGCTGATAAACACCGGCCCAGGTGCCGGGCTGGTGCGGCATGCGGTCGTAGTCCGCTGGGCGAGTGATCAGGTTGTCGACGGAGCCGTTCCAGTCGTCGACCCAGATCCTTCCCATCGGCGTCGGCCAGCCTCGGTGTGTCCAGATCGTCACCCCCTGCTCGGTGTAGTGCGGCAGGTTCCACGCCGGTTGGGCCAGGCTGCAGGTGGGCGACATGGCGCAACGGGCGCGGCCCTGCTGTGCGGCTGATTGAAGGGTCGCGACCAATCCCTCCAGGGATGCGCGCCGAGCGTCCCTGGCCAGGTTCAGGAAGCGGGGCAGGGCCGTGGCGGCCAACAGGCCCAGGATGACGACAACCGTGATCAGCTCGATCGCAGTGAACCCCCGACTGGCAGCCTGTGACAGAACACGCCGACGGGTCCAGCCAGCCGACAGCCGTGTGGTGGCTTGCCGTGCATCAGGCGGATGCGCTGTGAAGCCCATTGTTGTCCAGCGCACTGCTGACCCTGTCGCGGCCCTGCGCCTTGGCCACATACAGGGCGGCGTCGGCCAGAGCGATGGTCTGCTCCAGGTCCAGGCTGCCGGCCGCGCGCGCGGGCAGGCCTTCGGCCACGCCGGCGGAGACGGTGCAACTCAGTGACAGGCCATTGGGCAGGCGCACCGCGCTCTGGCGCACCGACTCCACCAGGCGCTGGCCGAAGCGGTGAGCGGCGCCCAGGTCAGCGCCGTCGAGCAGAACGATGAATTCCTCGCCGCCATAGCGGCCGACCAGGTCGCCCACGCGCGCGTTGGTGCTGACCTCACGGGCCAGGTGCACGATGGCCTGGTCGCCAGCGGCGTGGCCATGGCCGTCGTTGATGCGCTTGAAGTGGTCGACGTCGATCATCGCGACTGCATAGCGCAGGTCGGGCTGGGCGGCCAGGCGCTGGCGGGCCTCGTCGTAGAAGGCGGTGCGGGTGAGCACGCCGGTCAGGCCGTCGCGGCGGGCGCGCTCGGAGATCGCGCGGCGGCTGAGTTCGTGCACGGTGGACATGAAGCTCACCGACGCGGCCACCAGGAACAGGCCACCCAGCAGCAGCGAAATCGTGTGCGCGGGCGCAGTGGCGTGGATGTCGAAGCTCATGCCCTGCACGGCCCGCCAGGCGCTGCTGCCGGCCCGCCAGGCCACGGCCGCGGCCGCAAAGGCAGCGGCCAGCCCGACGAAGCGCGAGGAGGCCAGCGTGCGGGCCTGCGGGTCCGTCCACATCAGGTGGGCGATGGCGGCTGCAAGGGTGGCGATGGCGCTGGACACCACCACCGCGCCCAGCCAGCCCAGGTGCGGGTCGATCAGCGCAGGCAGCACGCTCAGCGCGGCCAGGCCCACGGCCCAGCGGCTCAGGCGCCGCCGTGGCGTCGCGCCCAGCAGGCGGGCCTGGGCATGCAGAAACAGCGCCGGGACGGCCGTGACGGCCACGTTGGCGCCGACAAAGGACAGGCCAAAAGGAATGTGGCCGCGCAGGAAGTACAGCAGAAAGGCCACACCGGCGGCACTGTTGGCCAGTGTCCACAGGCGCAGCCCTCTGGCCTGCTCGGGCATCGAGCGGGCCACGCTGGCGGTGAAGGCCGCCATCACGAAGCTCACCATCGCCGTGGCAAACAGCAGCGTGCGTGTGTCGAGCGGGGGGCCGGGCAGGTCAGGAAACACGGGCGAAGGCGTTGGCACCGCCGGAGGCAGTTCGATCGGATATCGGCCATTGCCGTACCAACTTGAGGTCGCGCCGGGCCGCCCTCAGCCGGGTGCCTGGGCCTGGTGGCAGCGCACCTGCACCACCTCGCGCCGGCCGCCATCTACCCGTGCCGCGCTCAGCGCGCCGCCCCAGATGCAGCCGGTGTCCAGCGCCAGCAGGTCGGGGCGGTTGATCAGGCCCAGCGTCGACCAGTGGCCGAAGGCGATCGGCTCGCCCGCGCTGGCGCGGTCAGCGTGGCTGAACCACGGGGCGAAGCCTGCTGGCGCTTGCTCGGCACTGTCCTTGGTGTCGAACTCCAGCAGGCCGTCAGCGCTGCAAAAGCGGATGCGCGTGAGCACGTTGACGATGAAGCGCCAGCGGTCGAAGCCGCCCAGCGTGTCGTCCCAGCGCGGTGGCTCGTTGCCGTACATCACCTGCAGGAAGTCAGGGAACTGCGGGCCACGGATCATGGCCTCCACTTCGCGCGCCAGGGCCAGTGTGCGGTCGCGGTTCCACTGCGGCAGCACGCCGGCATGCACGCACAGCCAGCCGCAGGCGCTGTCGGCCAGGCGGCACTGGCGCAGCCAGTCCAGCCAGGCGTCGCGCTCGTCATTGGCCAGCAGGGCGCCCAGCGTGTCCTTGCGGTGCGGCCGGCGCACACCTGCGGCCACCGCCAGCAGGTGCAGGTCGTGGTTGCCCAGCAGGCAGGTGGCGCTGGCGCCTAAGCCGCGCAGGCGGCGCAGCACGCCCAGCGAGTCGGGGCCGCGGTTGACCAGGTCACCCAGCACGTGCAGGTGGTCGCGCGAGGGGCTGAAGCCGATCTCGGCCAACAACTGCTCGAAGGCGTCGTGGCAGCCCTGCAGGTCGCCGATCAGGTAGTGCATGGCGCGGATTCTGCTACGCTCGCGGGTCCTTTTTCTTTCAGCGGCGGCGCCTCGGGCGGTACGCCGCGTTCCATGGACGTTGCACTTCTTGTCCTGCTGATCCTGATCAACGGCGTGTTCGCGATGTCGGAGATGGCCTTGTCGGCCAGCCGCAAGGCGCGCCTGCAGGTGATGCTGGAGTCGGGCGAGAGCGGCGCGCAGGCGGCGATCACGCTGCACGACAACCCCACGCGCTTCCTGTCCACGGTGCAGATCGGCATCACCTCGATCGGCGTGCTCAACGGCATCGTCGGCGAGGCGGCCTTCTCCGGACCGCTGGCCGAGTGGCTGCGTGCCACCTTCAGCCTGGGCGACAAGCCGTCGGCCGTCACTGCCACGGCGCTGGTGGTGGTGATCATCACCATCCTGAGCATCATCTTTGGCGAGCTGGTGCCCAAGCGCCTGGGTCAGATGTACCCCGAGACCGTGGCCCGCCTGGTGGCACCGGCCATGCAGTGGCTGTCCTCAGCCACCCGGCCGCTGGTGGCGCTGCTGTCAGTCACCACCGAGGCGGTGCTGCGCCTGATCGGCATCCGCGGCGGCCCCAGCCGCAGCGTCACCGAGGAAGAGATTGCGGCGCAGCTGGAAGAGGGCCTGGACGCCGGCGTGATCGAGGCCCAGGAGCACCAGATGGTGCGCAACGTGTTCCGCCTGGACGACCGGCAGATCGGCTCGATGATGATCCCGCGCGCCGAGATCGACTGGATCGACGCCGACGCCCCGGTGAGCGATGTGCTGCGCATCGTCACCGAGGCCGAGCACTCGCGCTACCCTGTGTGCCGCGGCGGCCTGGACGACGTGATCGGTGTGGTGGCCGCACACAGTCTGCTGCGTCCGCTGGCCGAGGGCCGCCTGGGTGCCTTGAGCGACCACCTGGCGCCGCCGGTCTTCGTGCCCGAAACCCTGTCGGGCATGGAGTTGCTTGAGCACTTCAAGACCAGTGGTGCCGAGCTGGTGTTCGTGGTGGACGAGTACGGTGCGGTGCAGGGTGTGATCACCGTGCGCGATGTGCTGGAGGCCATCACCGGCGAGTTCGGCACGTCCACAGATGAAGACGCCTGGGCGGTCCAGCGTGAGGACGGCAGCTGGCTGGTTGACGGCCTGATTCCGGTGCCCGAGCTGAAGGACCGCCTGGCCATCAAGGAATTGCCCGAGGAAGACCGCGGGCGCTACAACACCCTGGCTGGCATGGTCATGCTGCTGCTCGGGCGCCTGCCCCGCACCGCCGACGTCGTCGAGTGGAGCGGCTGGCGCTTCGAGGTGGTCGACCTCGACGGCAAGCGGGTGGACAAGGTGCTGGCCAGCCGCCTGCACGACCCTGAGGACGAGAGACAAGAGCCATGATCAATTCCGACCTGCACAAGCAACCCCAGTTGCTGGACCGCAACCTGCATCGCCAGCTGCGCCTGCGCAACGACCTCAACAACCTGGTGGTCGCCAAGCAGCTGAACTCGATGTTTCTGACCGTGGCCGAGTTCGGCGATGCCTGCAAGGAGTACCCGATCCTGTTCCTGCGCGCGGGCGAACTGGACGGCAAGCAGCAGGTCGCCGCGGTGGCGGTGATGGGCCTGAGCCCGGGCGAGAACCTGATGATGGAAACCACCCACGACGGCAGCGAACGCTGGACCGCGCGCTACGTGCCGGCGGTGCTGCGCGCCTACCCGTTCACGATGGCCCGCACCCAGCCTGACCAGTGGGCGGTGGCCATGGACCGCAGCTGGAAGGGCTTTTCCGAGACCGAGGGCGAGCGCCTGTTCGACGACCAGGGCGAGCCCACGCCCTACATGAACACCGTGCGCGAATTCGTCGAGCGCGTCGAGGGCGAGATCGAGCGCACCCGCCAGGCCGGCGAGCGCCTGCTGGAGCTGGGCCTGCTGCAGGAAAAGCGCTTTGACGCCACGCTGCCCAACGGCCAGCCGCTGGTGGTGGATGGCTTCCTCGCTGTTGACGAGGAGAAGATGGCCGCGCTGGGCGACGCCGAGGTGCTGGAGCTGCACCGAGGTGGCCTGGCGGCCGTGCTGATGACGCACCAGGTCTCGCTGGGCAACATGCGCGCGCTGATCGAGCGCCGGCTGGCCAAGGGCACGCAGAGCGCCTGAGCCCGCCGCGACTGAGGGGCACGCTGGCCGGCGCGGGCCCCGGCGTCATCAGAGCTTGAAGACCGAGACCGCCTGCACCAGCTGACCGGCCTGGGTTCTCAGGCTCTCGGCTGCGGCGGCACTTTCTTCGACCAGGGCAGCGTTTTGCTGGGTGGCCTGGTCCATCTGGCCGACGGCATCACTGACCTGCTGAATGCCGGTGCTCTGTTCCACCGAGGCCGAGCTGATCTCGCTGACGATGTCGCTGACCCGCTGGATGGAGCCGACGATCTGCTCCATCGTCTCGCCCGCCTGGCCGACCAGCGTCGTGCCCTGTTCCACCTGCTCGACGTTGCGCGTGATCAGGGCCTTGATTTCCTTGGCGGCCTCGGCGCTGCGCTGAGCCAGGTTGCGCACCTCGCCGGCCACCACCGCGAAGCCGCGGCCCTGCTCGCCCGCGCGCGCCGCCTCGACGGCGGCGTTCAGCGCCAGGATGTTGGTCTGGAAAGCAATGCCGTCAATGACACCGATGATGTCGCCGATCTTGCGGCTGGAGTCGCTGATGTTCTGCATCGTCGTGACCACCTCGCCAACGACGGTGCCACCCTGTTGCGCAACGCCTGCGGCGGCGCGCGCCAGCTGATTGGCCTGCTGGGCGCTGTCGGCGTTCTGCCGGACCGTGCTGCCCAGTTCTTCCATCGACGAAGCGGTCTGTTGCAGCGCGCTGGCCTGTTGTTCGGTGCGGCCGGAGAGGTCCTGGTTGCCCTGGGCGATCTGGCTGCTGGCGGTGGCCACGCTGTCGCTGCCGGCACGCACCTGGGAGACGATCGTCGCCAGGCTGTCGCGCATCGCCGCCATCGAGGCCAGCACGCTGTTGGCCGGCGCCTGCGCCGCACCGGCGATCGGGCCCAGGTCACCCTGGGCGATCTTGCGCGCAGCGTTGCCCAGCTCGTCGGGTTCGGCGCCCAGTGCGCGCATCAGCTTGCGCGGGATGTACAGACCCAGGCCAATGGCCGTGGCCACGGCGAGCAGGAGGGCGGCCAGCAGGATGGCGCGGGCGGTGGCGTAGCTGTCCCGGGCCTGTTCGGTGTCCTGATCACCGCGCTGTGCGCCATAGGCCAGGTAGTCGTCACCCGCGGCGATCAGGGCCGCCAGCAGGGGTTGGCATTCCGCGTTCATCTTGGCGATGGCGGCATCGCGCTCGCCATTTGTGGCCTTGGCCACGATGTCCAGCGCCACCGGGCCGTACTTGGCTTCGATGGTCACGATGGCGTCGACCAGTTGCTTGACCTTCGGGTCAGCGGCCTGGGCGGCGCGCTTGTGCAGCTCGGCCAATTGGGTCTGGACCTCGCTGTGCGCCTTGGCCACAGCGGCTTTTTCGGCCGCCAGGCGCTGCGGGTCCGTGGTGATCAACAGGTTCCGGGCCGCCAGCGCGCGAGCGTTGGTGGCCTCCAGCACCTTGTTGGCCATGGCCATGCGTTGGGCCGGCCCGTGGACATAGCGGTCGAAGGCGTCGTTCGAGCTGGCGGCGGTGTTCAACCCCAGCAGGGCCGTGATCAGCACCAGGACTGCGAGCGCACCGAACGAGAGAAGCAGCAGCGTGCGGGTTTTCATGCGCGGTTGTCCTTCGAGAGTCGGGATGGGGTCAAGACCTCCTCAGTGTCCTGGCAGGGACCCTCACACGATCCAGGGAAGAACGCGCGCAATCGGGTCCATCTCAGGCGCTGCCGCGCCAGCCCAGTTGCTGGGACAGGGCTTGGGCCGCTTGCTGCATGCGGCGGGCCACGGCGCCCTGGGGTCCCAGGTCGATCGCGGCGCCCGGGCCGACCACGGTCAGGCCCAGCACCAGCCGCCCCAGGCTGTCAAAGACCGGCACTGCCAGCGCGTGGATGCCGGGCACCGCGTCGCCCTCGGCGCGCGCCGGCTGGCCGGCGCGGATCTCTGACAGCGCTTGCTGGAAGGGCGCATCGGTCGCCAGCTCGTCCAGGCCCGCGCCCAGCGCCTCGCGCAGCCGCTCGGGCGGCAGCAGGGCCGCGAACAGCCGGCCGGATGCGGTGTCGCGCAGGCTCATCACGGTGCCATGGCGCATCGTCACATGCACCGGCGTGGCGGCCTCGGCCACGCGCACGATGGTCGGTCCGCGGTTGCCCCACATCGCCAGCGCCACCGTCAGGCCCAGCGCCTCGGCCAGTTCCTCGATCAGCGGCGTGGCCAGGCGCAGCGGGTCGTACTGCTGCAGACCGATCAGGCCCATCTGCAGCGCCAGCGGGCCCAGGCCGTAGTGGCCGCTGCCGGCGTCCTGCGCCACCAGGCCCACCTTCTGGAAGCTCACCAGGTAGGGGTGGGCCTTGGCCGGCACCATGCCGGCCTCGCGGGCCAGGTCCTTCAGCGGCAGCGGGCGGCCGTGGTGGGCCAGGGCCAACAGCAGCTGGCCGCCCACCTCGATGCTCTGGATGCCACGCGGTCCGCGGGGTTCGGCGTCGTCAGCGGTGTCGTGCAGGCTCATCGGCTCGGGTTTATACTGAAACAAATCGATTAGACATTATCGAACAACCAAACTAAGATCAAGGGGTGGAACCCGCAGGCCGGGCTCCGCCGTTTTCGCGCCGCCGCCACAGGAACACCGCCATGAGCACCAAGACCTTCGCCTCGCACGCCGACCTGGAAGAAAAGCAGGTCAGCTTCGTCCAGCTGTCCGAGCACGCCTGGGCCTACACCGCCGAGGGCGACCCCAACACCGGCATCATCATCGGCGACGACGCGGTGATGGTCATCGACACCCAGGCCACGCCGGTGATGGCGCAGGACGTGATCCGCCGCATCCGCACGGTCACCGACAAGCCCATCAAGTACGTGCTGATGAGCCACTACCACGCGGTGCGCGTGCTGGGCGCCAGCGCCTACATGGCCGAAGGCGGCGAGCAGATCATCGCCAGCCAGGACACCTACGACCTGATCGTGCAGCGCGGCGAGCAGGACAAGGCCAGCGAGATCGGCCGCTTCCCGCGCCTGTTCCAGAACGTCGAGAGCGTGCCCCCGGGTCTGACCTGGCCCACCATGACCTTCACCGGCAAGATGACCGTCTGGCTGGGCAAGCTGGAAGTGCAACTGCTGCAGCTGGGCCGCGGCCACACCAAGGGCGACACCGTGGCCTGGCTGCCGCAGGAGAAGGTGCTGTTCTCGGGCGACCTGGTCGAGTTCGACGCCACCCCCTACGCCGGCGACGCCTACTTCCAGGACTGGCCGCAGACCCTGCGCAACATCGCCGCACTCCAGCCCGAGAAGCTGGTGCCCGGCCGCGGCGCTGCGCTGGCCACGCCGGAGCAGGTGCAGGCCGGCCTGCAAGGCACCGAGGCCTTCGTCACCGAACTCTTCGCCAGCGTCAAGGCGGGTGCTGCCGCCGGCAAGCCGCTGCGCGACGTCTATGAAGAGACCTTCAAGGCGCTGCAGCCCAAGTACGGCCACTGGGTGATCTTCAACCACTGCATGCCCTTCGACGTGACCCGTGCCTATGACGAGGCCACGCAGTACCCCGACCCGCGCATCTGGACCGCCGAGCGCGACATCGAGATGTGGAAGGCGCTGGAAGGTTGAACGCCATGCTGGACGCCACCCACGCCCCCACGCTGAAGAGCTGGGTGCCCTCGGCCAAGCAGCCGGGCACCGACTTCCCGATCCAGAACCTGCCCTTCGGGCGTTTCCGACGTGCCGGCAGCAGCGAACCGCTGCGCGTGGGCGTGGCGATCGGCGACGAGATCCTGGACCTGCAGCAGGCACTGGCCGCGGGCGGCTGGAGCGCCGAGGCCCAGGCCTGGCTGGCGCCCCTGGCGGCGGGCGACCTGAACGCCTTCATGGCGCAAGGCCCAGCGGCCCGCAAGGGCCTGCGTGCCGCGCTGAGCGCCGCGCTGCGCGAGGGCAGTGCGCAGCAGGCCGCGCTGGCGCCGTGCCTGGTGGCGCAATCCGCCGCCGAGATGGCGCTGCCCTGCCAGATCGGCGACTACACCGACTTCTACACCAGCGTCCACCATGCCACCACGGTGGGCAGGCTGTTCCGCCCCGACAACCCGCTGCTGCCCAACTACAAGTGGGTGCCGATCGGCTACCACGGCCGCGTGTCCTCGATCCGCCCCAGCGGCCAGCAGTTTCCGCGGCCCAAGGGCCAGTTCAAGGCGCCCGATGCGGCCGTGCCCGAGTACGGCCCCTGCAAGCGCCTGGACTACGAGCTGGAGATGGCCGTCTTCGTCGGCGCCGGCAACCCGCTGGGTCAGCCGATGACCATGGACCAGGCCGAGGCCGACTGGTTCGGCATGGGCCTGCTCAACGACTGGTCGGCGCGCGACGTGCAGGCCTGGGAGTACCAGCCGCTGGGCCCCTTCCTGTCGAAGAACTTCGCCAGCACCATCTCGCCGTGGATCGTCACCCAGGAGGCGCTGGCGCCGTTCCGGGCCCCGTTCACCCGCCCGGCCGACGACCCGCAGCCGCTGCCCTACCTGGACTCGGACTTCAACCGCCGCTGCGGCAGCGTGCAGGTGGTGCTGGACGTGCTGCTGCAGACGGCGCAGATGCGCGCCGCTGGCCAGGGCTTCGAGCGGGTGTCGCGCGGCAACTTCAGCCACGCCTACTGGACGGTGGCGCAGATGCTGGCGCACCACAGCGCCGGCGGCTGCAACCTGCAGCCCGGCGACATGCTGGGCACCGGCACCCAGAGCGGTCCCGAGGCGGGGCAGGGCGGCTCGCTGCTGGAGCTGAGCCTGGGCGGCAAGCAGCCGCTGACGCTGGCCAACGGCGAGCAGCGCGTCTTCCTGCAGGATGGCGATGCGGTGCAGATCAGCGGCCGCTGTGAAGCGCCCGGCGCGGTGGCCATCGGCTTCGGCCCCTGCATCGGCACGGTGCTGCCGGCGGTCTGACGCGCCAGAGACGCGGCCCTCACCCCGCCGCGTCGACCTCCTCGAACAGCTGCAGCAGCCGCTGCGTGGCCGGCGACAGGTAGGCCTTGTCGCGGTGGATGACCACCATGCGGCGGGTCATCGCGGCGCCGGGGACGGGCACCTCCTTCAGGCCCGGGATGCGGCCACGGCCCTGCAGGTGGTCGCGCGAGATGAAGCTCAGCAGCCCGGTCTGCACGATCAGCGTGGGCAGCATCAGCAGCATCGTCGTCTCCACCTGCACCCGCGGGCGTGGCAGGCGCTGGCGGTCGAAGGTGTGGTCCAGCCAGTCGCGGGTGGGGGCGCCCGGCGGCTGCAGGGCCCAGGCGTAGCGGCACAGGTCCTTCAGCGTCGGGCGGGTGCGGAAGATCTCGTGCCGGTTGCTGGCCGCCACCACGATCACGTCCTCGGCCACCGGCCGCGAGACCCAGCCCGGCTCGGCCCCGGTCTCGGAGCCGACGATCAGGTCAAGCTCGCCGGCGCGCAGCTGCGGCTTGAGGGTGTCGACCAGGCCCACCACGGTGCGCAGCGTCACGCCGGGGGCCTCCTGCAGCAGTCGCCGCGCCACCGCCGGCAGCACGAACTGGGCCGCTGTCGGCACGATGCCGATGCGCACCTGGCCCGTCAGGCCGGCACCGATGGCGCGCAGCTCGCGCTGGGCGTCCTCCACGTCGAAGCGCATGCGCTGCGCCCATTTCAGCAGCACGCGCCCGGCATCGGTGAGGCGGATGCCGCGTCCGGCGCGCTCGAACAGCGCGGCACCGCAGTCGGCCTCGAGGCGGCGGATGCTGCTGGTCAGGGCCGGCTGAGTGCGGTGCAGCACCGCGCTGGCGCGGCCCAGGTGCTGCAGCTCGGCGATGGTCTCGAAGTAGCGCAGGTCTCGCAGGTCCATTCCAAAAGCCCGGTTGATGGGTTTGAAGAAAGTATTGATTGGACTGTACTGCGCCGGCGCCCAATACTGCGCACCAGACCTGCAGACCCCGACTCCCCGGTGGTTGTGCCAGGCAGACACGGAGACAGCATGAACACCCCCCGACGCCTCGTTCTCGCCTGCGCCGCACTGGCCCTGGGCAGCACCGCCTTCGCCCAGGCCTGGCCCGCCAAGCCGATCCGCATCGTCGTGCCCTTCCCGCCGGGTGGCGGCACCGACATCATTGCCCGCGAAACCAGCCAGCGCGTGGCCAAGTCCACCGGCTGGACCTTCGTCATCGACAACAAGCCCGGCGCCGGCGGCAACCTCGGTGTCGATGCGGTGGCCAAGTCGCCGGCCGATGGCTACACCCTGGTCTTGGGCCAGACCAGCAACCTGGCGATCAACCCCACGCTCTACAGCAAGCTGCCCTACGACCCGCAGAAGGACCTGACGCCGATCGTGCTGCTGGCCAATGCGCCGCTGGTCATGGTGACCGGCCTGAACACGCCCCACAAGTCCCTGGCCGACGCGGTCAAGGCGGCCAAGGCCAGGCCGGGCGAAATCAACTTCGCCTCACCGGGCAACGGCACCGTGGCCCACCTGACCAGCGAGCTGTTCCAGAAGGCGGCGGGCATCAAGACCCAGCACGTGCCCTACAAGGGCGCCGCCCAGGCGATGACCGATGTCATCAGCGGCACGGTGGATCTGTACCTGTCGTCGGTGCCCACGCTGCTGGGCCAGATCCGGCAGGGCAAGGTCCGGGCGCTGGCGGTGACCTCGGCCAAGCGCGTCGACGATCTGCCGCAGGTGCCCACCATCAACGAGTCGGGCTACCAGGGCTTCAACTCGGTGACCTGGTTCGGCCTGCTGGCCCCGGCTGGCACCCCGAAGGAGGTCATCGCACGGATCAATGCCGAGTTCAACAAGGCGCTGAAGGACCCTGAACTCAACAAGCGCCTGAACGACGAAGGGGCCGATCCCGCGGGCAGCACGCCGGAGCAGTTCGCCGCCCTGCTCAAGGACGAGATTCCGCAGTGGGGCAAGGTCGTCAGGGAGTCCGGCGCCAAGGTGGACTGAGCCGCCCCCGCTTGCCGCCCCGCCCGCCCACCCCGTCCCTGTTCCCGAAGGAGCCCCCCATGAATCGAGGCACCGCCCTGCCCGATGTGATCCGCGAGATCGAGCGCGTCGACCCTGCCGTGGTCGCGCAAGCCGCCCAGTACCCGTCATCGATCCTGGCCGACGTGGCCGGTCGGCGTGGTGCGCTGCATGGCCGCATCGCGCCGCTGGCGCCCGGCATGCGCTTTGCCGGCCCGGCGGTCACCGTGGAACTGCGCCCCGGCGACAACCTGATGATCCACGCCGCACTGGCCGTGGTGAAGCCGGGCGATGTGATCGTCGTCGACGGCAAGGGAGACCTCAGCAGCGCGCTGATGGGCGAGATCATGAGCCAGCAGGCCATGGCCCTGGGCGTGGCGGCGGTGGTCATCGACGGCGCGGTGCGCGACAGCGAGGCCATCCGCGCGCTGGGCTTCCCGATGTTCGCCGCGGGTCTGAACCCAAACGGGCCGACCAAGGCCATCGCCGGCCGCCTGAATCACCCGGTGTCGGTCGGTGGTGTCACCGTGCACCCGGGCGACCTGGTGGTGGGCGATGCCGACGGCGTCACCGTTATCGAGCGCGCCAAGGCGGCCGCGCTGCTGCCGCTGGCCGGCGAGAAGGTGGCCGCCGAGACCCGGCGCATCGCCGACATCCGCAGCCGCAAGGCCCTGCGCCCGGGCTGGCTGGACGGCGCATTGCGTGCTGCCGGCGTCATCGGCGAGGGAGAGACGCTGTGAGCGCCTCCCGCCCCGTGTTCCTGGTCACCGGCGCCGACCTGGCCGCCCCGGCCCTGGCGCTGCTGGAGGACTTCGAGGTGGTCTACGCCGGCAAGGCGCCCAGCGACGACGACATCGTCGCGCTGTGCCGACGCCACGACCCGGTGGCCATCATCGTGCGCTACGGGCGGGTGGGCGCTGCGGCCATGGACGCCGCGCCCAGCCTGCGCGTGATCTCCAAGCATGGCAGTGGCACCGACACCATCGACAAGACCGCCGCGCAGGCGCGCGGCATCCAGGTGGTGGCAGCGGTCGGCGCCAACGCGGCGGCCGTGGCCGAACACGCGCTGGCGCTGCTGCTGGCCTGTGCCAAGTCGGTGGTGGCTCTCAACGAACGCATGCATGCCGGCCACTGGGACAAGGCCACGCACAAGAGCCTGGAGCTGGAGGGCCGCACCATCGGGCTGGTGGGCCTGGGCGCGATCGGCCTGCGCCTGGCCCGCATCGCCGATGCGATGGGCATGCAGGTGCTGGGCTTCGATCCCTATGCCGGCGAGCTGCCCGGCGCCATCGAGCGCGTCGACCTGCCCACGCTGTGGCGCCGTGCCGACGTGGTGTCGCTGCATTGCCCGCTCACCGCCGACAACGCCGGGCTGATCAACGCCGAGGTCCTGGCGCAGTGCAAGCCGGGGGTCATCATCGTCAACACCGCGCGTGGCGGCCTGATCGACGAAGCGGCCCTGCTGGCCGCGGTGCGCTCGGGCCAGGTGGCGGCCGCTGGCCTGGACAGCTTCGTGGTCGAGCCGATGGTGGCGCCGCACCCCTTCCATGGTGAGCCGCGGATCACGCTCAGCCCGCACATCGGCGGTGTCACGGCCGAGGCCTACGTCAAGATGGGGGTCTGGGCGGCGCGCAACGCCTTGGCGGTGCTGCAGGCTTCGGTGGCCTGAAGGTCCCCCCAGGCGCACAGGCGGCGCCTGGGGTCGGGCGAACTATCATCGCGGCACCGATCCTCCGGGGAGACGCCGCATGTTGATCCGCCAAGACACGCCAGTCGCCTGGCCCACCGGCCTGGACCTGCGCCGCCGCATCGCGGTGCATGCGCGCAGCGAGCGTGCGCTGAGCTTTCGGGTGGGGCTGACCAGCGATGTGGACGCCCGGGCCGACCTGTACCACCGGCAGGCGCCCGACTTTGCGGAGCTGGTGGTGTTGGGCCAGACCACGTCCGAGACCCAGATGCGCGAGACCGAGCGCGACCTGCAACAGTGGTACCGCGAGGATTTCGACAGCCCGCACTTTGGTGTGGTGGGCGCCGACGGGCCGCCGCCGTACTTCCTGTACGTGGCGCTGCGCTGATCAGGCGCTGAGGATCCAGCCCTCCAGCGGATCCATCACTGCCGGCAGGCCCCAGCCCGGCTGGCCCACGGCCCAGGCCGCCTGCAGCAGGCACAGCACCGCGTCCAGCCGGTCGCCACTGGCGTCCTCGGCCAGGGCTTCGTGCTGGGCCGGGCTCAGTTTCAGGCGCAGGCCCAGGCGGCTGCGGCCCTGCTCCAGCGCGGCCAGCAGGTCCTTGCGGGCGATCAGGCGCTCGGGCGTTTGCTTGGCGTGCTCGTCGCTCTTGTACGAGCGGGTGCCGATCAGCTCGCGCGCCAGCAGGCCGGGGTAGGCCTCCAGCGCCACGCGCGCCGGGTCGCCCGCGTGCAGGCCGGGCAGGTCCACACCGGCCTCGATCAGCCGCGGCACGCCGGCATGCAGCATGTAGGCCACCGGCGGGTTGACCCATTTCATGCTGGGGGAGGATCCAGCCGGTCCGTCGCAGGCGCGGTGGGCGAACTTGCCGCCCGCCGGCCGGGCATCGCAAAAGGCCTGAAAGGTGCTGCGGATCTCCTCGCGCGAGAGCGCCGCGTAGTGGCGCATCAGCGCCGCCCAGTCGGTGGGCCAACCCAGCGCCAGCACCAGCTCGCGCGGCAGGCCAAAGGGCAGGTCGAAGGCGCCCACCCAGGGACCGGGGCGCCGCAGCAGGGCGCTGAAATCGTCCAGGCGCGGCAGGGTCTCGATCGTGTCGAGCCGGACCACCGCGCCCACCCGCCGGCCCCAGGCCGCGACGATGGGCTTGGCGGCGCGGGGTGCGCTGGAGAAGTCGACGCCCAGCAGCAGCCGGTCGGTGGGCGGGGCAGGGTGGGGCATGGTGGCGCGCATTCTCGCTGCCAGGGCACTGCAGCGTGGCGACAATGCCGGGATGACCCGTTCCCGCGTGTTGATCGTCCTGGCCCTGATCGGCGCCCTGCTGCTGGGCCTGTTCGCCGCCTACCGCGTGGCGCTGCAGCGCCTGGAGGCCGGCCTGCGCGAGGCCCTGGGCCCACGCGCCACGGTGGGGGCCATCGAAGTGGGCTGGACCGGTCTGCGGGTGCGCGAGCTGCACGTGGCCGCCGCGCCCGGCTGGCCAGCCGATGAGGAACTGCACGCCGGCCTGGTGACCGTGCGCCCCGACCTGGCCAGTGCCTTCAGCGGCGCCTGGCGCGTGCAGCGCATCGTCGTCGAGGACGCCCGCATCGTGCTGCTGCGCACCCGCGATGGGCGGCTGCGCGTGCTGCCCTCGATGCTGGAGACGCCGGCCCGCGCGGCGGCGCCGACTGCCAGCGCCGCCCCGCCTGCGCCGGCGGTGCTGATCGACCACATCGTGCTGCGCGGCGTGCAGGTCGATCTGTTCGATGCCAGCCTCGGACTGCCGCGGCCGCACCGCATCCGCCTGGCCGACCTGAACGCCACACTGGACACGCTGGCTCTGCCCGGGCTGGACCAGGCGATCGACATCGACCTGTCGGCCACGCTGAAGGGTCCGGCGCACGACGGCCAGGTGGCGCTGCGCGGCCAGCTCACCCCGGCCACGCGCGAGGCTGAACTGGCGGCCGACTTCACCGCCATCGACATGCGGGCGCTGCAGCCCTACCTGCTGAAGGTGAACGATGGCGGCATTCGCCAGGGCCGGCTGGACCTGCGCCTGACCGCCAGCGTCCACGGCCAGCGCCTGAAGGCGCCCGGCCGCATGGTGCTGACCGGGCTGGAACTGGCCGACGGCTCCGGCCTGCTGGGCCGGCTGGGCAGCCTGTCGCGCCAGGCGGCGGTGGCGGCGCTGCGCAACCAGGGCCGCATCACGCTGGACTTCACGCTGCAGGGCCGGCTGGACGACCCCGCCTTCTCGATCAACGACAGCCTGGCCCAGCGCTTTGCCACCGGCGTGGCCGAGGCGGTGGGCGTGAGCCTGGGCGGCGTGGTGGAGGGCGTGGGCAACGTGATCAAGGGCCTGTTCGGCCGCTGAGCGCGCGGGGATAGACCCCGTCGGCGCGGGGCGAAGCAGGGGCTTTGCCGGCCCGCCCAGGCCCAAACACCGACAATACGGGGTTGCTCTTGCCCACCGCCGTGACTGTCGCCACCACCTCCGCCGCCCCTGCCCGCCCGAAGGCGCTGACCGCCTACCGCCCGTTCTGGGCCAAGCGCTTCGGGCCCGCGCCCTTCCTGCCGATGAGCCGGCAGGAGATGACCGCGCTCGGCTGGGACAGCTGCGACATCATCATCGTCAGCGGCGACGCCTATGTCGACCACCCCAGCTTCGGCATGGCGGTGATCGGCCGCACGCTGGAGGCGCAGGGCTTTCGCGTGGGCATCATCGCCCAGCCCGACTGGCACTCGGCCGAGCCCTTCGCGGCGCTGGGCCGCCCGAACCTGTTCTTCGGCGTGGCCGCCGGGAACATGGATTCGATGATCAACCACTACACGGCCGACCGAAAGATCCGCAGCGACGACGCCTACACGCCCGGTGGCGTGGCCGGCAAGCGGCCCGACCGCGCCACGCTGGTCTACACCCAGCGCTGCCGCGAGGCCTTCAAGGATGTGCCGGTGGTGATCGGCGGCATCGAGGCCAGCCTGCGCCGCATCGCCCACTACGACTACTGGAGCGACAAGGTGCGCCGCTCCATCCTGGTCGACAGCAAGGCCGACCTGCTGGTGTATGGCAACGCCGAGCGCGCCATCGTCGAGATCGCCCACCGTCTGGCGCAGAAGAAGCCGATCGACAGCATCACCGACGTGCGCGGCACCGCCTTCCTGCGCAAGCCGGATGATCCGGCGCTGGCCGGCTGGTTCGAGATCGACTCGACCGAGGTCGACACGCCGGGGCACGTCGATGCCCTGCTGAGCCCCTACGCCGAGGTGGACACCACGCCCGGCGCCGCCTGCGCCGAGGGCGCTGCCGAGCCGGCCGCCGAGCAGCCGGTGCGCCTGGTGCGCCGCGCGCTGGAACACCAGGGCGCGCGCGCCATCACCACGCCGCGCGATCACACCGTGATCCGCATCCCGGCCTATGAGCAGGTCAAGTCCGACCCGGTGCTCTACGCCCACGCCAGCCGCGTGCTGCACCTGGAGACCAATCCCGGCAACGCCCGCGCGCTGGTGCAGCGCCATGGCGACGGTCATATCGCGCGCGACCTGTGGGTCAACCCGCCGCCGATCCCGTTGTCCACGCCCGAGATGGACCATGTGTTCGACCTGCCCTACGCGCGGGCGCCGCACCCCTCGTATGCCGACGCGCAGGGCAGCCATGACGTCGCCACCAAGATCCCGGCCTGGGAGATGATCCGCTTCAGCGTGAACATCATGCGCGGCTGCTTCGGCGGCTGCAGCTTCTGCTCGATCACCGAGCACGAGGGCCGGATCATCCAGAGCCGCAGTGAAGATTCGGTGATCCGCGAGATCGAGGACATGCGCGACAAGGTGAAGGGCTTCACCGGCGTGGTCAGCGACCTGGGCGGCCCCACCGCCAACATGTACCGGCTGGGTTGCAAGAGCCCGGAGATCGAGGCCGCCTGCCGCAAACCCAGCTGCGTCTACCCCGGCATCTGCCCCAACCTGAAGACCGACCACGGCCCGCTGATCAAGATGTACCGGCGCGCCCGCTCGCTCAAGGGCGTGAAGAAGATCCTGATCGGCTCGGGCCTGCGCTACGACCTGGCGGTGCAGTCGCCCGAGTACGTCAAGGAACTGGTCACCCACCACGTGGGCGGCTACCTGAAGATCGCGCCCGAGCACACCGAGAACGGCCCGCTGTCCAAGATGATGAAGCCCGGCATAGGCACCTACGACCGCTTCAAGGCGATGTTCGAGCAGGCCAATGCCGAGGCCGGCAAACAGCAGTTCCTGATCCCGTACTTCATCGCCGCCCACCCGGGCACGCGCGACGAGGACATGATGAACCTGGCGCTCTGGCTCAAGCGCAATGGCTTTCGCGCCGACCAGGTGCAGACCTTCTATCCCAGCCCGATGGCCACCGCCACCGCGATGTACCACACCGGGCTGAACACGCTGCGCGGCATCCACCGCGACAGCCGCGCCGAGAAGGTGGACATCGTCAAGGGCGACCGCCGCCGCCGCCTGCACAAGGCCTTCCTGCGCTACCACGACCCGGCCAACTGGCCGCTGTTGCGCGAGGCGCTGAAGGACATGGGCCGGGCCGACCTGATCGGCAACGGCAAGCACCAACTGGTGCCGACCTGGCAGCCGCGCGAGGACAGCGGCTACCAGAGCCCGCGGCGCAGCAACTCGACGCCGACCAAGGCCGCAGCACCCGCCGCGGCGCCGAAGAAGGGCCGGATGCTGACCCAGCACACCGGCCTGCCGCCGCGCGAGACCGGTGCGCGGCCGGCGCCGCGCAAGCCTCAGCGCCCGGGCGGGCCGAAGCGGTAGAGCGCGTCCTCGCTGGGCGCGCCGTGCACTGTGCTGGGTGCGGTGTGGTCGAGCACGAAGCCGCATTTGTCGAGCACCCGGCGTGACGCAGCGTGGCGCAGGTCCACGCTGGCCCACACGGTGCTGGCCGGCCAACGATCCTGCAATTGCTGCAGCCAGGCCTGCAGCGCCGCGGTGGCCACGCCGCGGCCGGCGTGGGTGCTGCCAATGCGGTAGCCCACCCAGATCCGGCCATCGGCCTCGCGCGTGGCCTGCACCAGGCCCAGCGGCGCCCCGCTGGCGCGGTCGCGGATGACGGCGTTGAGCCAGGTCTCGCCGCTGTCGGCGGGCGCGCCGGCCACCCAGCGCGCCACGCGCGACTGCCAGGCCGCCTGGCCGTGCGGGCGGTGGTCGTCGGTGTAGGTGTATAGGGCGGGGTCCTGGATCAGCGGCCACAGCGGCGCGGCGTCTTCGAGGGTGATGGGTGTCAGCGTGATCATGGCCAGATCGCCTGCAGCAGTTGGGCCAGCCGGGCGCCGGCGCGCAGCAGTTGGCGGCGCTGCAGCGCTTCGCGTGTGGCGGCGTCGTCGGGGCTGCGCTGGGTCCATTGCGGTGGGTCGCCGCGGGCGGGGCTGAAACGCAGCGGTGACAGCGCCTGGCGCGCCACGCCCAGGGTTTCGCTGGCCCATTGCGCAGGCCACCCCGCCGCGGCACCGCTGGGGCGGGGCAGGGCACGGGCTTCGGCCAGTAGCGCGGCGTTCACGCTGATCGGCGGCGCAGCGTCCCACAGACTGTGCAGGTTGCGCTCGCCCAGCTGCAGCCGGTTGCCCCCCGCGGTGTCGTGGGTGGGGCCATGCGGGGTGTGGTCGGGGTCGATCGGCTGGCCGCCTGCGTCCAGGTACAGCGCGCCCACATGCAGCGGCTGGTGCAGGTCGCCCACCAGGTGGGCCAGCCAGGCCAGGGCTTCGCGCTTGCTGGCAAAGCGCGGCGGGCCGGGTGGCGGCTGGTCCTGCAGCACGGCGATGGCGGCGCCCAGTGCGCCGACGATGTCGGCCTCGCGCGTGCCGGCCAGGCCGGGGCGCCAGGCCTCGCGCTGGATCGCGACGTCGGTGTAGTGCAGGCGGCGGTGGCAGGCCTCGGGCGGGATGCGCGGACCGCAGGCGCCCTCGAAGCCGGCCACGGCGGCGGCCAGGTCGTCGGCGCTGAAGACGCGGCACTCGGGCGGGCCCGAGGAGGGCCTGCCCACGCCGCGCAGGCAGTCGGGGCGCTGGGCGGCATCGGCCAGCGTCCAGCCGGCGGGCTGCAGCAGCGCGCGCAGCTCGCGCTCGGCGCGGCTGCCGGCGATCAGCGCCTCGGCAATCGCCACGCTGGTCTGGTGGCCGCGCGGGCCCCAGGCGGCGGCCTGCAGAGCGGCCAGCATCAGTGCGAGGAACAGGGCCGCGCAGCGCATGTTCACCCCATCGCCAGCGCGGCCACGCCGCCGGCCATGCAGGCCGCACCCGCCAGGCGCCAGCCGCGGTCGGCCTCGCCCAGCCAGCGACCGCCGATCAGCGCCGCGAACAGCATCGACACCTCGCGCGCCGGTGCCACGTGCGACAGCGGCGCCATCGTCGCCGCGTACAGCACCAGCACGTAGGCCAGCGGGCTGAAGACTGCCATCACCAGCGCGTGCCTCCATTGCGTGCGCAGCGCCTGCGCAAAGCCGGCGCGGTCGCGCCAGCAGGCCGGCAGCATGAAGGGCACGCGCAGCAGATTGCCGAAATAGTCGACCAGGATGGGCGAGACCAGCAGCACCTTCACCGCATAGCCGTCGATCACCGTGTAGCCGGCGATCAGCACGCCGGTGGCCGCACCCCAGGCCAGGCCGGCGCGCACGCGCAGGCGTTGCGCGGGGTCATGGGCGCGCGCCCACAGCGCCGGCCCGCCGGCGATCAGCCAGATGCCGGCACACACCGCCAGCACGCCGGCCACGCCCAGCGGACCGGGGGTCTCGGCCAGCAGCCACCAGGCCAGCGCGGCGCTGAGCAGCGGGCCGGTGCCGCGCGCCACCGGGTAGACCACGGTCAGGTCCGACAGCCGGTAGCCGGTGAGCAGCACATTGAAGTAGACCAGGTGGGTGATCGCGCTGGCCAGCACCAGGCCCCATTCCAGCGCGCCCCAGCGCGGCAGTTCGGTCCACGCGGCCCACACACCCACCGGCGCCCAGAAGACGACGATGCCGATGGCCGACAGCAGCACGAAGTGGTGGTTGCCACCGGCCTTCTTGGCCGCCACGTTCCACAGCGCGTGCAGCAGCGCCGCCACGATCACCAGGGCCAAGGCGCTGATCGGCATGCTGTCAGTGGCGCGCGTGGCATTCGGGCATGGCGGGATTGTCGGTGATGGCGGCGAGAATGCCGCCATGACTGCCTCGCCGCCGCCCGCCCAGCCCCGCAATCCGCTGCATGGCGTGACGCTGGAAGCGATGGTGGTGGCCCTGGCGGCGCACTACGGCTGGGCCGGCCTGGCCCAGCGGCTGCCGGTGCGCTGCTTCCAGAGCGACCCGAGCGTGGCCTCCAGCCTGAAGTTCCTGCGCAAGACGCCGTGGGCGCGCGCCAAGCTGGAGAGCCTGTACCTGTTCATGCTGCGCGAGCTGAAGCGCGCCCCGCAGCGGCCCTGAGCCTACCGGGGGCGTGCAAACTCGCTGGCGATCCAGGCCTCGGCGCTGGCACGGTTGAGCTTGAAGCCGGGCGACACGGCCACGGCCGCCAGCACGTCGCCGCCATCGTCCACTGCGCTCAGGCGGGCGCTGGGCTGGTCCTCGTCGGGTGTGATGTCCAGGCGCACGGTGATGCGCCGCTCGCTGGCCGACACCGTGATCGCCTGGTGCAGCGTGGCGTGCAGGTGCTGCTCGTGGCGGCGCAGCACCTCGCTGGCGGTCTTGACCAGGGTGTTGAAGGCGCCCACGTCCAGCGGCTTGGGGTTCTTCTTGTCGCGGCCCATGGTCCAGGGGCCGACCAGCGCGGGCTCGTCCTCGCCCTGCTTGAACATCGCCACAGCCCAGCCGTCGTCGTCCTCGTTCTTGATCACGCGGGCGGTCCAGCCCTTGTCGATCCAGAGCCGGTCCTCGTGGACCGCCGGGACCTCGTCGATGGGGGAAGTCATGGCTCCAGTGTAGGGCGCGCGCGCGGCATACTGCGGCGATGAGCAATCCGGTTCTGGTCGAGGCGCTGCGCGGTGACACCGTGGAATCGGCGCACCGCGGCGCGCTGGTGGTGGTGGATGCTGATGGCGCCACGGTGCTGGCGCTGGGCGATGTGCAGCGCCCGGTGTTCCCGCGCTCGGCGGTGAAGCTGCTGCAGGCCTTGCCGCTGGTGGCCAGCGGTGCGGCCGAGCGCTGGCAGTTGACGGACGCCGAACTGGCG
The DNA here is from genome assembly GCF_018069755.1 of Ideonella aquatica. Taxonomy (GTDB): domain Bacteria; phylum Pseudomonadota; class Gammaproteobacteria; order Burkholderiales; family Burkholderiaceae_C; genus Ideonella; species Ideonella aquatica. Next base: position 422,110 of record NZ_JAGQDE010000003.1, read on the forward strand.
CTGGCCTGCGCCTCGCACGGTGGCGAGCCCGCGCATGTGGCCACCGCCGCCGGCCTGCTGGCGCGCCTGGGGCTGGACGCCAGCGTGCTGGAGTGCGGCGCGCACTGGCCGGGCCACGAGCCGGCCACCCGTGCGCTGGCGCGCAGCGGCGCCGAGCCATCGGCACTGCACAACAACTGCTCGGGCAAGCACAGCGGCTTGGCCTGCCTGGGTTGCCTGTTGGCCGGTGGCGCCGATGCGCGCGGCTTCCTGTCGGGCTACACGCAGCCACAGCATCCGGTGATGCGCGAGGTCAGCGCCGCGCTGCAGGCCGCGACCGGTCACGATCTGGCTCATGCGCCGATGGGCATCGATGGCTGCTCGATCCCCACCTTCGCCATCCCGCTGCAGGCGCTGGCACGGGGCTTTGCGCGGGTGGCCACTGGCCAGGGCCTGTCGGCCGGGCACGCCGTGGCAGCGCGGCGCCTGCGCCGGGCCATCGCCGCGCAGCCCTTCATGGTGGCCGGCAGCGGCCGACTGGACACTGACCTGATGGCGCACTTCGGCGAGCGCCTGTGCTGCAAGGTGGGTGCCGAGGGTGTCTACTGCGCTGCGCTGCCGGAGCTGGGTTGGGGGCTGGCGATCAAGGTGGACGATGGCAACAATGCCCGCGCTGCCGAGGTGGTGCTGGCCAGTGTGGCGCAGGCCCTGCTGGTGCGCGACGAGGCCGATGCCGCGGTGCTGGCCCCGCGCGTGGCGGTGACGCTGCGCAACTGGCGCGGCACTGCAGTGGGCGCACTCCGACCCGCCAGCAGCCTGCAGCAGGCGCTGGCCACGCTGGCCCGCTGAACCGGAGGGACGGATGAGCACGGGCTGGTGGCAACTGTCGGAGCACGAGGACTGGCCAGCCGATGCGGGCGTCGTGGACGACGGACTGGACGCGCACAACGCACCCTCGGTGGTCGGCGTGCGTCCGCTGGCCTGCCTGGCCCGTGATGCACAAAGGCGGGTGCTGGGCGGCGCGCTGGGCCGCACCTGGGGCGAATGCGCCGAGTTGCAGCAACTGTGGGTGCTGCCCGAGCAGCGCCAGCAGGGCCTGGGCCGTGCGCTGATGCAGCGCTTCGAGGCGGCCGCGGTGCAGCGAGGCGTGCGGCGCGTCTACCTGACCACCTTCAGCTTCCAGGCGCCGCGCTTCTACGCCGCGCTGGGCTACGCTGAACAAGCCCGCATCGAGGGTTTCGGCGGCGGCCATGTGAAGTACCTGTTCCTGCGCGAACTGCCCCATTCCTGACGCAGGAGTTCCCCTGTGCCTGGCGGCCCTGGCGCCGCACTACCATGCAGCGCATGAACTCCCGCATCGTCCCCACCCTGGCAGCACTGCTGGCCGTGCTGGCCCTCAGCGATCAGGCACTGGCGCAGCAGTCCGCCGCGCCCGGTATCAACTACCCCAGCGTGGCTGCCGCACTGAAGGACCTGGAGTCCCGCGACGGCAAGGACACCGTGGTCACCCACGGCGACGGCTGGACCACGGTGAACGAGCCGGCCGCCGCCGCCCAGTGGTCCTTCCCGCCGGCGGGCCATGCCGCCTACCCGGCGGTGCTGCGCCGCACGATGGTGCGCGGTGCCGATGGCCAGGTCCAGGTGCGCACCGACCACCTCTGCGAATCCCCCGCCGCCGCCTGCCAGGCGCTGCTGGCCGAGTTCGCGCAACTCAACGAACGCATCGAGCAGGCCAAGCGAAGCCGCGGACGGCCCCCGGCACAGCCCGCGACCGGCGGCTGACTGCCCACAGCGGCCATAGGCCGCTGTGGGCAGAGCCCTTTTCCGTTGAGCTCCCCCCAGCCCCCCTCCAAGAAGGGGGCTCCAGCATGAGCTTCGGGCCGGCCTGCCGGCCGGCGTAGCGCTGGCACGCTGGGCGCACCACCCTTTGTAGTTGTGACTGGAGCCACCCTCTTGGAGGGGGGCTGGGGGGAGCTCCATGTGCGGGCCTCGGCCCGGAGCAGCCTACGGCTGCTCCGGGCAGTTAGCTGCCGTCTCGCAATCGCTGGCGAAGAAACTGCCCTGCGACAAAGATGTCCTGCTCCACCGCGCGGCGCACACCGGCGCTGTCGTTGCGCGCCAATGCCTTGATGAGTGCCTCGTGGGCGTCGTTCAGCACGCGGGCGGCGTCGGGGGTGTCGAAGAGCTGGTTGCTGATCGGGCCGGCCTGCAGCCACAGGGTGTCGATCAGGCGCCACAGCGTGGGCGAGCCCGCGGCCTGGTAGAGGATGACGTGGAAGTCCTCGTTGGCGGCCAGGTAGTCGGCGGCGTCGCCACGGGCCAGGGCCTGGGCCATGCGGGTGCACAGTGCCTTCAGGGCCTTGCGCTGTGCGGCGTCCAGACGCGCGGCGCCGCGTTCGGCGGCTTCGCCTTCCAGCAGCATGCGGGTCTGCAGCAGGTCGTCGAACTCGGCCACGCCCAGGCGCGGCACGGCCACACCGGCGTTGGGGATGTTGACCAGTGCGCCCTCGGCGGCCAGGCGTTGCAGTGCGGCGCGCACCGGCATCTGGCCCACGCCCAGGTCGGCCGCGACATTGCGGATCTTCAGCCGTTCGCCGGGCAGGAAGCGGCCCACGGTGATCCACTGGCGCAGGCGGGCGTAGACCTCGTCCTGCTGGGTGGTGCTGGCGTCGTCAGTGGCGCTCATCAGTAGCCGGCGGTCAGGCCGAAGTCGAGCATCACCGCGGCGCCGGTGACACCTGCGCAGGCGGGCGACAGCAGCCAGACCGCGTGCTGCGCCACTTCCTGCGGGCTGAGGAAACGCGCGGCCTCTGCCTGAGGGTAGTGGGCCAGCAGGCGGCGGTGGTAGGCGTCGGGGTCGCCTTCGCCATAGCGCTGGGCCTGGAAATCAAGCATGGGCGAGGCGATGTCTGACGGGCACAGCGCATTGACGCGCACGCCCTGCGGCGCCAGTTCGCGCGCCAGTGCCTTGCTCATCAGCACCACGCCGCCCTTGCTGGCGCAGTAGATGGCAGCGCCGGCGTTGCCCACCACGCCAGCATCGGAAGCGATGTTGACAATGGCGCCGCGGCTGGCGGTGAGCGCCGGGATGGCGCGGCTGCACAGGAAGAACACGGCCTTCAGGTTGACGTCGATGCAGCGCTGCCAGTCGGCCTCGGTGGCCTGTTCGCTGGGCCCTTCCACCCACAGGCCGGCGCAGTTGGCCAGGCCGTCCAGGCGGCCGTGGTGGTCCAGCGCCTGCTGCACCAGTTGGTCGGCCTGGGCGCTGTCGCGCAGGTCGGCCACCACCGCGGGGGCGCCCAGCGCCTGGGCGCGGGCCTGCAGTGGTTCGGCCTGCACGTCGGTCAGCAGCAGGCGGGCACCCAGGCTGGCCAGCAGGTCGGCCAGCGCGCCGCCCACGCCGCCGGCGGCACCGGTGACCAGGATCACGCGGCCCTGCATCAGGTCGGGCGCGAAGACACTCATCCCTTGCGCTCCTGCAGGCAGTTGGCGCCATCGACCACCAGCAGCTCGCCCTGGATGTAGGCGGCGCCCGGCATGGCCAGGAAGGCGATGGCGGCGGCCATTTCGTCCGGCGTGCCGGCGCGGCCCATGGGCGTGTGGCGCGCGGCCTGGGCTTCCTCGGGTGTGGTGGAGCCGGTGGCCACCCAGCCGGGTGCCACGCAGTTGACGGTAACGCCCTGGCCGGCCACTTCCAGCGCCAGCGCCCGGCTCAGACCCACCATGCCGGCCTTGGCGGCGCTGTAGGCGGCTTCGCCGGGGTTGCTGACCAGCGGGCCAGTGACCGAGGACACGTTGACGATGCGGCCATGCCCGCGCGCCAGCATGCCGGGCAGCACGCGCCGCGTGACCAGGTAGCAGGTGTCCAGGTTGCGGGCGATGCTGGCGTGCCACTGGGCGTCGTCCAGTTCGGCCAGGGGCGTGAAGTCTTCGGCCTGGCCCTGCTGGGCCATACCGGCGTTGTTGACCAGGATGTCGATCCGGCCCGTGTCGGCCAGCACCTGCGCCACCAGGTTGGTGGCGGCGGCGGCCTCAGTGAGGTCGGCAACGTAGCCGCGCGCCACATGCCCGCGCTCGCGCAGCGCGTTGGCGCGGTCGTGCACACGCATGGTGGTGGCGGCCAAGGCCACCTCGCAGCCTAGTTCGGCCAGCAGCCGGGCGGTGGCAAAGCCGATGCCGTGTTCGCTGCCCGCGCCGGTGACCAGCGCCACCTGGCCGCTGAGGCGAAACAGCGGGTGTTGGACGACGGACTCAGCCACGGCGCAGTTCCTGCAGAGCACCATCCATGGCCTGGAGCAGGCGGGTGAGGTCGGCGTCGGTGGTGTCGGGGCAGACCAGCATCATGTTGTGGAAGGGCGTGATCAGCACGCCGCGGTTGAGCAGGTACAGGTGCAGCGCGTGTTCCAGTTCGGCATCCATCGCCGCGCCGGCGGCCGTGCCATTGTGAGGCGGCTGAGCGCAGAACTGGAACTCGGTGCGCGCGCCCACCTGGGTGACGCACCAGGGCAGTCCATGGCGCTGGAACAGCGCACGCAGGCCGTCGGCCAGGGCGGCGGCGCGGGCGTGCATGGGCGCAAAGACCTCGGGCCGCAGCAGCTGCTCCAGCGTGGCGCGCATGGCGGCCATGGCCAGCAAGTTGGCGGTGAGCGTGGTGCCGATGCCCGAGTGCCCCGGCGGCGCGGCGCGCTTGGCGGCCTGCGCGCGCGCGGCCAGATCGGCCGTGAAACCATAGGCGGCGCAGGGCATGCCGCCGCCCAGCGCCTTGCCCACCACCACCGCATCGGCGGCGATGCCGTGGGCCCGCGCGTAGCCGCCCGGGCCGCTGCTGAGGGTGTGGGTCTCGTCCATCACCAGCAGCGTGCCGTGGCGGCGGATGATGGCCTGCGCGGCTTCCCAGAAGCCCGGCTGCGGCAGCACCATGCCGATGTTGGTCATCACCGGCTCGGCCAGCACGCAGGCCACGTCGCCGGGGGCCAGTGCGGCTTCCAGCGCGGTCAGGTCATTGAACTCGACCACGCGGGTGGTGGGCAGCAGGTCGTGCACCTGGCCCAGCAGGCTGGGGCGCTGCACTGGCTGGCCGGCTATCAGGTCGACAAAGACATCATCCACCGTGCCGTGGTAGCAGCCGTTGAAGACCAGCAGCACCGGCCGGCCGGTGGCCGCGCGCAGCCAGCGCAGCACGAAGCGGTTGGCATCGGTGGCGGTCATCGCGAACTGCCACTGCGGCAGTCCTAAACGCTCGGCCAGCAGGCGGGCCACGACCGCGCCGTCTTCATTGGCCAGCATGGTGGTCAGGCCGGCGGCAGCCTGGTGCTGCAGCGCGGCCGCCACTGGCGCGGGCGAGTGGCCGAACATGGCGCCGGTGTCGCCCAGGCAGAAGTCCACCAGCGTGTGGCCGTCCACGTCGGTCAGCTGCGCGCCCTGGGCATGCGCCACCTGCAGCGGGAAGGGCGTGCCCCAGTCGTTCATCCAGTGCAGCGGCACGCCGAACATGAGGTGCTCGGCGGCGCGGCCGGCCAGCGCGCGCGAATGCGGGTGGGTGTCTTCGTAGCGCTGGCGCTCGCGCTGCAGCAGCGCATGCACCTGGGCGGGATCGACGCCAGTGTCGGGGCGGGCGTGGGGGGCGTGGGCGCTCATCGAGGCGGGTCTCCAGTGCGTTCAGACCAGCAGCAGCAGGTGCTCGCGCTCCCAGCTGCTGATGACGCGGTTGTAGGTGGCGTATTCCAGTTCCTTGACGGCGCAGAAGGCATCGACAAAAGTCTCGCCCAGGATCTCCTTCATGGGCTCGCAGGCGCGCATGGCCTCGATCGCGTCTTCCAGGTGACGCGGCAACTCGTGGCTGACGTTCCAGGCGCTGCCCTGCGTGGGCTCGCTGGGCTGCAAGCCGCCCTGCAGGCCCAGCCAGCCGCAGGCCAGCGTGGCGGCCATGGCCAGGTAGGGGTTGGCGTCCACGCCGGGCACGCGGTTCTCCACTCGACGCGCGGCCGGGCCCGACTTGGGGATGCGGATGCCGCAGGTGCGGTTGTCATCGCCCCAGCGCACGTTGATCGGCGCCGACATGTAGGGCGCCAGCCGGCGGTACGAGTTGACGTAGGGCGCGAACATCGGCATGACCTGCGGGATGTAGGTCTGCAGCCCGCCGATGAAGTGGTGGAACAGCTCCGACGGGCCGCCATCGGCCCGGCTGAAGATGTTGGCCCCGTCCGCATCCACGATGCTCTGGTGGATGTGCATGGCACTGCCGGGCTCGCCTTCCATCGGCTTGGCCATGAAGGTGGCGAACACGCCGTGGCGCAGCGCGGTCTCGCGCACCGCGCGCTTGAACAGGAACACCCGGTCGGCCAGCTCCAGCGGTTCGCCGTGGCTGAAGTTGATCTCCATCTGGCCGGGGCCGGCTTCGTGGATCAGTGTCTCGACGCCCAGCTGGTGCTGGTCGCAGAAGTTGGACAGCTCCATGAAGAAGGGGTCGAAGTCATTGACCGCGTCAATCGAGTAGCTCTGTCGACCCACCTCGGGCTTGCCGGTGCGACCCAGCGGCGGCTGCAGCGGCTCGTGCGGGTTCTGCTGGCGGGCCACCAGGTAGAACTCCATCTCGGGGGCGACCACCGGCTTCCAGCCCTGGCGTTCATACAGCGCCAGCACGCGGCGCAGCACCGCACGCGGCGACAACTGCACCGGGCGGCCGTCCCATTCCTCGCAGTCGTGGATCACCACCGCCACCGGCTCGGCGGCCCAGGGCACGATGCGCACGGTGGCAGCATCGGGCTTGCAGACCATGTCGGGGTCGGTGTCGCCCACGAAGGGGCCGTTGTCTGGCTGCTGGCCGTTGACGGTGTTCAGCAGCACGCTCTTGGGAATGCGCATCTCGCCGCTGGCCAGGAACAGATCGCGCGGCAGGATCTTGCCGCGGGCAATGCCGGTCATGTCCGGGATCACGCACTCGACCTCGTGGATGCGGTGGCGTGAGAGGAAGTCGTGCAGGGGGGTGTCCATGCACGGCAGTGTAGCCGAATGGCATGGATGTGATCACAAAAGTTCAGTCAGGCTCTGGGTAATTCGGGGAAGACGAGGGCATTGTCGGGTTGTTTGCGATCTGACCTTGGGGGTTGCATCATCGGGGTCGGCGGCAGCTGAAGCGCGTCCAACGGGCTGCGCGAACCCAGGCCGCCCACCTTCAGCACATGCGTGTAGATCATCGTGGTGGACACATCCGCATGGCCCAGCAACTCTTGCACCGTGCGGATGTCGGCGCCCGCCTGCAGCAGGTGCGTGGCAAAACAGTGGCGCAGCGTGTGGGGGGTGGCGGGGCGGGCGATGCCGGCGGACTGGACGGCGCGTTTGAAGGCGCGCTGGAAAGTGTCAGCGTACAGGTGATGGCGGCGCACTTCGCCGCTACGAGGATCGATCGAATGCGTGCCCTGAGGAAAGACCCAGAACCACGCCCATGTTGCGCCAGCACGAGGGTATTTTCTGGCCAGCGCATGAGGCAACTCGACGCCAGACCGTCCTTCCATCTGATCAGCGGACCATTGCACCCTGGCATGGCCCAATTGCTCGCGCAGGTCCGTTGCCAGCGACCGGGGCAGCATGACCACCCTGTCCTTGCCGCCCTTGCCAGCCCGGACATAGATCGCCTGCTGGGCAAAGTCGACATCCTTGATCCGCAGGCCAACGCCCTCGGAGATACGCATCCCTGTCCCATACAGCAGTTTCGCCAACAGACGATAGGGGCCTTCGGGGATTCGGCGCAGCACCTCCTGCACCTCTGAGGGCGTCAGCACCACGGGCAGGCGCGGCGTGACGATCGGTCGGCCGATGTCGTCCATCCACGGCAGCTGAATGTCCAGCACTCGCGTGTACATGAACAGCAGAGCCGACAGGGCCTGCCGATGACTGGATGGCGACAACTCGCGATCGGCCGCCAGGTGCGTCAAGAATGCCTCGACCTCGGCCTTCCCCATGCCCCTCGGGTGCTGCAGGCGATGGAATCGTATGAACTGTCGGCACCAGTGCACATAGGCCGCTTCCGTCCGTCGGCTGTAGTGCATCAATCGAATGCGCTCCCGCAATTGATCGAGCAAACGATGGGATTGCAGCGGCGGCTGCGGCCCGAAGTGTGGCATGGCTGCACTTCGAGCCATGTCTGCTGGCCCGGCACCACCGTGTCGTGGTGCGGTTGTGTCGGTCATGGCTTGCCTCCCTTGGCAAGGACCGTTGAGCACCGTCACAATCAGTTGTGACTTGGCTCCGGTCTTGTCCGGAATTTAATACTGTATAAAAATACAGTCAACAGGAGGAAAGTCATGGCCAACAACGACGTCCCGGTCGCCCAGGTCTACCTGATAAAACGGCGCTGTTCGGAGTTCTCAGGATGTTGCGCCCTATGACAACACGTTAGGCGTCATGTGCACAGTCCCTGAGGCCCTTTCCATTGGTCTCGCAATATCAGGCGTTGTCACACTGGCTCTCGCTGTCAAGCTGCAGAGTCGCTTCTTTCGCCACCTAGCCGCCCGCCACCAGAAGATCTGGGCAGCTTTCGGTAGGCGCGGCCTTTGGCGCTCGCATGAGAGCCCGGAGGCAGCCGCACAGCACTGGTATCTCATTGCAGGGGAGTACCGCTCAATCAATGACCCTGAGCTTCAACGCTCAGGTGACTGGGCGAGAAGAGTTTCCTTTTTGGCTCTAGCAATGCTGGTCATCGCCGTCGCAGCCACTTGGCTTCCCACCTACGATTCCATCTTTGCCTGCTTTCCGCGCTAGCCTTGCATTGCAGGCCTTAAGTACAGCGCTCTCGCAACTCCTATCCCCGGCTGAAGAATGACGCCTAACCCTTCGCTCAAGCGGAGCGCCAACGGCAAGCCACCTGGCCCGCGTGGCGCCTTGGTTTATCCTGCACCACGCGGGCCAGGTGTCTCGCCGTCGTCGCCCGCTTAGCTCAAACGTTAGGCGTCAAAGTCATGCACTACGGCATCACTCGCGAAGCCACGAACTTCACCCACGCTGGTATGAACGACTGGCGTGTGAAGGCGATCAAAACCTTGCTCTTCTTTGTGCCACGCGCCAATCCCGACAACGAGGTCAAGTATCCCGAGGTCCGAGCCTGGGCGCTTGAATTGTCCGATGAGGGGATTCCTCAGCGAGAGGTTGGACTGTCAGTAAGTGGAGAAGCACTCTTTCGGTCACCGAACGCTAGGAACACAGGGTTCTGGACGGACATGGCAAGCCAGAAGTTCGAGCCGGAACAGCTCGATCCGCTGAGTTCGGAAGAGTTCTCGTCGCTCTGGCAAGCCGCAGAACAACGGGAGCCTGCCCAGTGAGCAGCTCACTTCGTCGTCTTCCAGACTTGAACCGAGTTCCCACGCAGGGCGCCTCCGCGTTGACGCCTCTCAAGAAACTCCTCCCAAGTGACTGATCTGCAATGACTTTTTCAGGTCGCCTGGGCCGTGGGGACGACGGACAGTCCGAGCTTGGCGGCGCGTTGGGTGATCTGGCGGATGACGCGTTCGCGGTAGCGTTCCTCGAAGTAGTCCTGGCCCTGGTCGGTGTATTCCTCGCCCTTGGTCAGCAGGGTGTAGATCAGCCGGGCGAGCTTGTGAGCGGCGGCGGTGACGGCTTTGGGCTTGTCCATGTGTGAGCACATCCTGCGGAAGTACGCGCCCAGCGCCGACTTGCTCGAGCGCAGCGCGGCGGCGGCCAGGCGCAGGGCCTGTGCAGCGCGGTTGGCACACCGCTTGGTCTTGCCGCTGAGCAGCTTGCCGCCGGTGATCTTGGTACCGGGGCACAGCCCGAGCCAGGAGGTGAAGTGCTTGACGGAGGGGAAGCGCGACATGTCCACGCCGATCTCCGAGACCACGACCAGCGCGGTGGTCACGTCGATGCCATCGATGCGCGTCAGGTCGACCCCGCACATGCGAAACAGCTGGGCCCGCAGGTCGAACTTGGGCGCATTGCGGGCGCGGCTGCGCTTCTTGCCGGGCTGAGGATCGCCCGTGTGAGCGGCCAGGACCTGCAGTTGCGCCTCGATGGCGGCGTCGCACTCGGCGAGCTGGGTGGCGTAGAAGTCGAACAGGGCCAGGGCCTGCTTCAGGGCGAACAGATGCTCGGCGCGCCAGGAGCCTTGCAGGCTCTGGGCGATCTCGTTGGTGCTGGCCTTGATGCGGGCGTCCTTGAGGGCCGCCAGCGTCAGTCCGTCGCGTTCGCCCGCGACGATGGCGCGCAGGATCTTCTGGCCGGTGGCGCCAACGATGTCGGAGATCACGTTGGCCAGTTGCAGGTTCATCTGGGTGAGCGCCTTTTGCATATGCTGCACGTGGCGCGACTGGCTGCGCAGCAGCATCTCGCGCTGGCGGGACAGGGCACGCAGCGCGCAGACCTCATCGGCCGGGCGGAAGGCCCCGCGCAGCAGGCCATAGCTCATCAGCTGCTGCAGCCACTGGCAGTCCAGCACATCGCTCTTGCGGCCCGAGACGTTCTTGACGTGCCGGGCATTGACCAGCAGCACGGTGAAGCCGCGCGCGTCGAGCAGCTCGAACAGGGGGATCCAGTACACGCCGGTGGACTCCATGGCCACGGTGTCCACGCCGCAGGCGGCCAGCCAGTCGGCCAGGCGGTGCAGATCGGCGGTGAAGCTCGCAAACTCGCGCACCGGCTCGTCATCGCGATCGGGTGGCACGGCCACATAGTGCGAGGCCGAGCCGATGTCGATGCCGGCGGCGTTGGGGTGGGTCAGGCTCAGCGCGGCGCGCGCCTTGCCAGAGCGAGGTGGTGGGGAAATTCGGTTGCGTTGAGCCAAGGCGTCCTCCATCATCCGTTGCGGAATGTGGCGCCGCATCGGGTACGTCGTCTTGCTCACTCTCTCAAACGGGATATCGTCGGGGCAGCTGCGAACTGCCGCGCCGATTCACCAATGTCGATGACGTCACCCAGGACCACGCTAACCCGCGGGCAGTGCGCACCATTGCCAAATCGGTCTTCCGCGGCGCCGCATTCCACCTTGCCACATCGCGCCAGCACAGAGTTTCTTCGGGACGATTTGCGGCGGGGTCGGGCCGATTACTTCGCTAACCCCTCGCTCGAGCCGACCCGCTCCGGCAGGCACTGTAAGCCCGGCCTGAGCCAGTTGAACTATCGTCTCAGTCCGGGCTTACAGTGCCTGCCTACGCGGGCTGCTCAGCTCGAACGTTAGGCAGCACGAATGCCATCGTTCGTCGCGACGGTCATCGAAACCTGGGCGCAGCTCGCTACGCCTCTTCTGGAGCGTGGATTCAAGTCGAGCACAAAGCAAAGTGCTCTTGGCAAGGCTGTCATCGAGCTGGAAGGCCCAGGTGTTGTGGCAAGCATCGAGCTCTGGGAAGATGGCCAATGCTTGGATACCACTCTTCATCGTCTCTCGGCAGATCGCGGTTCTATCTTGGCTTGCGGCTCATGCCAGTCGCACGCCGAAACGGTCACTCGACTGTCAGAGCTTCGAGCCGCGCTGCTCAACGCTACCGGATGAGTACCGTGCTGCCTAACCCTTCGCTGGAACCGACGCCCGCCGTCATGACACTTGGCCCGCTTCCCGGCTTAGTTCATCATCCGTCCAGCGGGCCAAGCGCCATGCCGGCGTGCGCGGCTCAGCTCGAACGTTAGGCTTCACAACCGAACCATCGCGCAGCGGACATGTATCGGCGCATCCGTTCAACTCTAGTCGGCCTCCTACTCGGCCTTACCGCGTACGTCACCTGGCTAACGCGCGATCCGCGGCACTTCGCCAACCCTGATTCGTGGGACTTGTCAGGATTGATCCTTTGGTATCTCGCCATAGGCGCAGCCATTGGCTTTGTTGGCGGCTTGTCGTTCGTCGAGCGCTGGCTTGAAGACAAGCAAGGTGAACTCTTTGAGAACACGCTGTTGAACGCCTTGTCTGTCCTCGCACTTGTCGCAGTGATTGCGATCGCCATCTATTCCGCCCGCAGCTAACAGACCAGCCATGAGCCCAATGTTCACAACTTTCCTCCCAAGGTTCGTACTCGACTCCTCTCTGCAGTGAAGCCTCTCAAGAAACTCCTCCCAAGTGACTGATCTGCAATGACTTTTTCAGGTCGCCTGGGCCGTGGGGACGACGGACAGTCCGAGCTTGGCGGCGCGTTGGGTGATCTGGCGGATGACGCGTTCGCGGTAGCGTTCCTCGAAGTAGTCCTGGCCCTGGTCGGTGTATTCCTCGCCCTTGGTCAGCAGGGTGTAGATCAGCCGGGCGAGCTTGTGAGCGGCGGCGGTGACGGCTTTGGGCTTGTCCATGTGTGAGCACATCCTGCGGAAGTACGCGCCCAGCGCCGACTTGCTCGAGCGCAGCGCGGCGGCGGCCAGGCGCAGGGCCTGTGCAGCGCGGTTGGCACACCGCTTGGTCTTGCCGCTGAGCAGCTTGCCGCCGGTGATCTTGGTACCGGGGCACAGCCCGAGCCAGGAGGTGAAGTGCTTGACGGAGGGGAAGCGCGACATGTCCACGCCGATCTCCGAGACCACGACCAGCGCGGTGGTCACGTCGATGCCATCGATGCGCGTCAGGTCGACCCCGCACATGCGAAACAGCTGGGCCCGCAGGTCGAACTTGGGCGCATTGCGGGCGCGGCTGCGCTTCTTGCCGGGCTGAGGATCGCCCGTGTGAGCGGCCAGGACCTGCAGTTGCGCCTCGATGGCGGCGTCGCACTCGGCGAGCTGGGTGGCGTAGAAGTCGAACAGGGCCAGGGCCTGCTTCAGGGCGAACAGATGCTCGGCGCGCCAGGAGCCTTGCAGGCTCTGGGCGATCTCGTTGGTGCTGGCCTTGATGCGGGCGTCCTTGAGGGCCGCCAGCGTCAGTCCGTCGCGTTCGCCCGCGACGATGGCGCGCAGGATCTTCTGGCCGGTGGCGCCAACGATGTCGGAGATCACGTTGGCCAGTTGCAGGTTCATCTGGGTGAGCGCCTTTTGCATATGCTGCACGTGGCGCGACTGGCTGCGCAGCAGCATCTCGCGCTGGCGGGACAGGGCACGCAGCGCGCAGACCTCATCGGCCGGGCGGAAGGCCCCGCGCAGCAGGCCATAGCTCATCAGCTGCTGCAGCCACTGGCAGTCCAGCACATCGCTCTTGCGGCCCGAGACGTTCTTGACGTGCCGGGCATTGACCAGCAGCACGGTGAAGCCGCGCGCGTCGAGCAGCTCGAACAGGGGGATCCAGTACACGCCGGTGGACTCCATGGCCACGGTGTCCACGCCGCAGGCGGCCAGCCAGTCGGCCAGGCGGTGCAGATCGGCGGTGAAGCTCGCAAACTCGCGCACCGGCTCGTCATCGCGATCGGGTGGCACGGCCACATAGTGCGAGGCCGAGCCGATGTCGATGCCGGCGGCGTTGGGGTGGGTCAGGCTCAGCGCGGCGCGCGCCTTGCCAGAGCGAGGTGGTGGGGAAATTCGGTTGCGTTGAGCCAAGGCGTCCTCCATCATCCGTTGCGGAATGTGGCGCCGCATCGGGTACGTCGTCTTGCTCACTCTCTCAAACGGGATATCGTCGGGGCAGCTGCGAACTGCCGCGCCGATTCACCAATGTCGATGACGTCACCCAGGACCACGCTAACCCGCGGGCAGTGCGCACCATTGCCAAATCGGTCTTCCGCGGCGCCGCATTCCACCTTGCCACATCGCGCCAGCACAGAGTTTCTTCGGGACGATTTGCGGCGGGGTCGGGCCGATTACTTCGCTAACCCCTCGCTGGAACCGACGCCCACCGTCATGCCACTTGGCCCGCTTCCCGGCTTAGGCCATCATCCGTCCAGCGGGCCAAGCGCCATGTCGGCGTGCGCGGCTCAGCTCGAACGTTAGGCAGCACGACAAGCCCATGATCGTCATCCGCCGGATCGAACCCCAAGAGTGGTCGAAGTACCGTGAACTTCGCCTGCGCTCCCTCCAGGATTCACCAAATGCCTTCGGGAGCACGTACAGCCTCGAAGTAGCCAGACCGGACGAAGTCTGGACCACCCGAGTTCGAGATGCCGCAGCCTCAGGACAAGATATCGCGCTCTTCGCACAGATCGGCAGTGACCTATGCGGCCTGACTTGGTGCAAGGTGTTCCCTGAGAGCCCGAGTGTTGCCAACCTCTTCCAGATGTGGGTCGCACCTGAGTACCGGCAGATTGGTATCGGTGCCCGGCTTCTCACCGAGGCTATTGCATGGGCGGCCTCCTCTGGGGCTAAGCTACTTCGCCTTGGTGTTACTGAAGGCGACACCCCTGCAGTACGTTTGAATCGCCCCGGGCTTGACGGAGGCCAGTTGGCTTAAGTCAGACGGTCGCGGCCTGACCAGCGCGTTGCCGATGGTAATTGGCTTCGAACTCTGCCGGCGGCAAGTGACCCAGCGGACCCATCAGGCGGTGATGGTTGAACCAGGACACCCATTCCAGGGTAGCCAGCTCGACCGCCTGTTTGGTCTTCCACGGCCCGCGCCGATGGATCACTTCAGCCTTGTAGAGCCCGTTGATCGTCTCGGCCAGCGCGTTGTCGTAGCTGTCGCCCTTGGAGCCCACGGAGGGCTCAATGCCGGCTTCGGCCAGGCGCTCGCTGTAGCGAATCGACAGGTATTGCGAGCCCCTGTCGGAGTGGTGCGTCAGGCTGCCGTCGTCATCTGGCTTGCGGTCGTACAGCGCCTGTTCCAATGCATCCAGGACGAACTCCGTGTGCATCGAACTGCTCTGGCGCCAGCCGACGATGCGCCGGCTGAAGACGTCCACCACAAAGGCCACGTAGACCCAGCCCTGCCAGGTCGAAACGTAGGTGAAGTCCGACACCCACAGCTGATTCGGCCTCTCGGCTCTGAACTGCCGATTGACCCGGTCCAGAGGGCACGGCGACGTCGGGTCAGGGATGGTGGTGCGCAGCGCCTTGCCTCGGCGAACGCCCTGCAAGCCCTGCAGCCGCATCAGACGCTCGACCGTACAGCGCGCCACCTCGATGCCCTCGCGGTTGAGCTGACGCCAGACCTTCTCGGCACCATAGACCTGAAAGTTGGCCCGCCAGACCCGCTCGACTTCAGGCATGAGGACAGCGTCGCGCTGGGCTCGATGGGACCGCAGTTCGGGCCTGCGCTGGCACGCGGCGTGGTGCCGGTAGGCGGATGGGGCGATCTGCAGCACGCGGCAGATCGACTCGACCCCAAACTGCCCACGGTGTTCGTCGACAAATTCCTTCAGGACTTGATGCGGCGGTCGAGCTCCGCCTGGGCGAAAAACGCGCTGGCCAGCTTCAGGATCTCGTTGGCCTTGCGCAACTCGCGCACCTCGCGCTCCAGATCCTTGATGCGCTGGGCTTCGGCCGTCGACACCCCATCGCGCACACCAGCATCCACTTCATGCTGCTTGACCCAGGTATGCAGCGTCTGCGGGACGCAGCCGATCATGCCGGCGATGGCCTCGATGGCAGCCCACTGCGACGGGTGCTCGCCTCGGTGCTCAAGCACCATGCGCACGGCGCGCTCGCGCACCTCAGGTGAAAACTTCGGGGACTTCTTCATGGCTCCATTCTCCAGAGTTGGAGCCTCCGTCAAACCCGGGGCGATTCAGTTTGTACTCGGCACATGGCTTTGTACAGGTCGGGCAACTGGAGCCTCTGCGGGTGGGCTCGGAGCTGAAGGCAATGACTATGGAGCTTTCGCTCAGTGCTGCCTAACACCTCGCTGGAACCGACGCCCACCGGCATGGCACTTGGCCCGCTTCCCGGCTTAGGTCATCATCCGTCCAGCGGGCCAAGCGCCATGCCGGCGTGCGCGGCTCAGCTCGAACGTTAGGCCTCAGATTCAGACCGTCGCTACTCCAGCACAGAAGTCAAACGAGTCCTCAATGCGCAAGAGCACAAAGACAGATGACAGTTCGCTGCGACGCCTCTCCTTGCATCTCAGCGTGATCTTCGTCTGTTTGTGGGTTGCAGCAATCAGCCTCGCTCTCTTCGGTGGTCCTTTCTGGTTGCAGGTAGTGCTTGGTCTGCTCGGGCTTGGCGTTGCATTGGCAGACCGCAAGTACATTCGCCAAAGAGCAAGAGCGACGTTCTACAACGAGGCGCCCGATCAGGAGCAACGCCAGCACTAGGCCACCGGTTGCCATTGAACCGCCACATGAACACACGTCTGCGTGTCACGGTGAGGTCTAGAGTCCACGCCTTGCGACCGTCCCCTGTCTTCAGCGACCCTCAGCTGAGGCCTAACCCCTCGCTGGAACCGACGCCCACCGCCATGGCACTTGGCCCGCTTCCCGGCTTAGGTCATCATCCGTCCAGCGGGCCAAGCGCCATGTCGGCGTGCGCGGCTCAGCTCGAACGTTAGGCATCCAGGTCATGGTTGCGGTTGTTTTCGAGGAATGATCCAAGTGCAAAGCGACGACTCGTTGGTCAGCGTCGCTGTGCTGGCTCTGGTGATCTTCTTTCTAGTCCCATCGCGCTACCTGCGTTTGGGACACTACGTGGTGGCAAGCTTCGTCGCGGCCTTCGTTTTTGGCTCCCATGCGGATGACACCTACTTCCGTGTCAGTCTTGTGGCAGGCGTTGCGCTTGGTGGCGTCTGGCTGTTTCGCAAGCTGAGTCATGGTCCTGCTAGGGAAGCGAACAACGATTCGGTGGCCGATACTGGCGAGAGACCGAAGGAGTAGGCCAAGATGCCTAACAAGTCGCTCGAGCGGACCTCCGCCAACTGGCCGCGCTACGCTCACCAGTTCATCATCGCTGCGCGCGGCCAGCTGTCTTCGGCCCCTCAGCTCCAACGTTAGGCCGCACAATTCCCATTGCACAGGGGGCGAGCATGAAACTCAGACTACGCGTACCGACATTCGCAGCGCTGTCGCTTTCGCTGCTTCTCGTCAGTTCGATTCCTGCGCTTCAAGGGTGCGGCGGTGGAGACTCCTGCTGCAAGGTGTGCACCGATGGCAAGGCGTGCGGAGACACCTGCATCGCAACTAACCAAACGTGTACACAGCCGTCAGGCTGTGCATGCAACAAGTGAGCCGACCAGGGAGTTCCAATGGAAGACGAAGACACGGAAGAACGCTACAGGCAGCATCTTGCCGCGCTGATCAGTCGGACCAAGTCACGTGGAGGAACGAGGTACTTCAATCAGTACGTAAACCGCTGTCGCGATGAAGCGGCCATCGCCTATCCGAAGGGGGCCGCAGCGGCGCGAAAGAAGGACACCGCCGCCGGTGGCATCTTGGGCGCTCTTGCGGCGCTTTTCTCCATCTTTGGTTAACGCGCACCGTGCGGCCTAACAGGTCGTTCAACCGGACGCGCCGCGGCATGGCGCCCTGGCCGTGCACCCGTCTTTGTCTATCATCGGCCGCACGGCCAGGGCGCCATGCCGCGCCGTGCCGGTTATTGATCCGGCATTGAAATGTTGAACTTTTCCGGACGCGTAGAGTCTGACCCTGCATGGACAAGATCGACTCTCGAACGCTGCCGCTGGAGGCCCTCAACGAGCGCAGGCGCCGGGCGGTGAAGAT
>NZ_JAGQDE010000040.1 GCF_018069755.1 Ideonella aquatica
CCTGGGCTGGCGCCAGCCGCGCCGCGCGCGCCGCCGGCCAGGCCCCACCGGCCAGCGCGGCCACCACGCCCGCCGCCCAGGCCACAGCGGCTGCGCCGGGCGACCAGCGCAGCGTGGGCGCGCTGACACCGAACACACCGCTGCCCAGATCACCCGCCAGCCAGTGCAGGGCCGCCGCCGCCAGGCCAGTGCCCAGCGCCACGCCCAGCACGCCGGCCAGCGCGCCCAGCAGCGCGCACTCGCCCCACACCAGGCGGCGCCGGCCGGCCGCGTCCAGGCCCAGCACGCCCAGCAGGGCCAGTGAGGGTGTGCGCTGCGCCACCGCCAGCGACACCACCGAGAACACCAGGAAGCCGCCCACCACCAGCGCCACCAGCGCCAGCACCGTCAGGTTCACCCGATAGGCGCGCGAGAGGTTGCTGACCTGCTGCGCCTCGTCATCGGCCGCGGCCCAGCGCGCGCCGGCCGGCAGCGGGCCGTAAGCCTGGCGCACCGCCGCCGCGGTGGCCCCGGGCGCCAGCCGCAGGTCCACCGCGCTGAGCGTGCCATCCAGCCCCAGCGCGGCCTGGGCGGCGGCCACGTCCATCACCGCCAGCGGCGCACCGCCCGCGGCCACCGTGCCCGCAACCGCAAAAGCCTGCGCGCGACCACCAACCAGCAGCCGCAACTCCTTGGCCGAACCCAGCAGTTTCAGCAGCGCCGGGTTCACGAAGACCTGGCCGGGGCGCAGCATCGCCAGCCGGTCCGCGCTGTCGTCCGGGCGCGGCAGAAGCCCCGGTGCCACCGCGGCCACGCTGAGGGCGTCGATGCCCAGCAGGTCCACCGTGCGCGGCCGGCTGCCATCGGCCGGTAGCATCAGCAGGCTGCGCTCGATGCGCGGATGCGCCGCCTGCACCGGCGCCAGCGCGGCCAGGCGCGCGGCGCTGTCGTCCGGCAGGCCGCTGGCGCCGCCCAGCAGGCGCAGATCGGGCTCGCCATTGGCGCTGCGCACCGCGGCCGAGAACTCGGCCAGCGCCGATTCATTGATCAGGTGCACCGCCAGCGCCAGCGCCACGCCCAGCGCCACGCTCAGCAGCGCGGCCAGCTGGCGCCAGGGGTGGGCGCGCCACTCGGCCCAGCTCAGGCGCCACAGCCGGGGGCGCTCAGTCGGCAT
Organism: Ideonella aquatica; assembly: GCF_018069755.1. Classification (GTDB taxonomy): domain Bacteria; phylum Pseudomonadota; class Gammaproteobacteria; order Burkholderiales; family Burkholderiaceae_C; genus Ideonella; species Ideonella aquatica. The sequence continues at coordinate 1,154 of NZ_JAGQDE010000040.1, forward strand.
GCGCGGGGCGGTCGGCCGGCTGCACGCCGGTGGCGGTCAGGCGCAGCACGCGGTCGGCGCGCGCGGCCGCGGCGGCCGAGTGCGTGACCAGCAGGCAAGCCGCGCCCTCATGGCGCACCTGGGCCTGCAGCACATCCAGCACCTGGGTGGCGGTGGCCGGGTCCAGGTTGCCGGTGGGCTCGTCGGCCAGGATCAGCGGCGGGCGGTGCACCAGCGCGCGGGCAATCGCCACGCGCTGCAACTGGCCGCCCGACAGCTGCGAAGGCATGCGCGCGCCCAGCGCGCCCAGGCCCACCGCGTCCAGCATCGCCGCCACGCGCGCCGCATCGGGCCGGCCCTGCAGCAGCAGCGGCAGCGCCACGTTGTCGGCCACGTTCAGGTGCGGCAGCACATGAAAGGCCTGGAACACGAAGCCCAGGCGCTCGCGGCGCAGGCGGGCGCGCTCGGGTTCGGGACGGCTGTGCAGCGGCGCGCCGTCCAGCCACACCTCACCCGCATCGGCGTCATCCAGGCCGGCGATGACGTTGAGCAGCGTGGACTTGCCCACGCCCGACTCGCCCACCAGTGCGACGAACTCGCCGGCCGGCAGGTCCAGGTCCACGCCGCTGAACACAGCCTGGGTGGCGTAGGCCTTGCGCAGACCGCGCAGGGACAGCAGCGGGCCGCCGGCCATGCGCGTCAGCGTTGCGCCGCCGGCCCGACAAGGAAGTCCGCCTTGCCCAGCTGCACACCGGCCTGGCGCAGCAGGTCGTAGGCGGTGGTGACGTGGAAGAAGATGTTGGGAATCGCCCAGTGCAGCAGGTAGGCCTGGCCGGCCATCGTGCGGGTGGCATCGCGGCCCACCGGGAAGGTGATCTCCACCGCCTCTCGGCCATCCAGCTGCGAAGGCTGCACCGTGGCCAGCCAGGCCAGGGTCTTGGCCACGCGGGCCTTCAGCTCGGCAAAGGTGGTTTCGTTGTCCTCGAACTTCGGTGCCTCGATGCCGGCCAGGCGCGCGGTGCCGTTCTTCGCTGCGTCGCAGGCAATGCGAATCTGCGCGGTGAAGGGCAGCATGTCGGGGGCGAAGCGCAGCGTGCAGAAAACGTCGGGGTTGAATTTCCGCTCAGTGGCGTTGGCCTCGGCCTTGTCCAGCAGGTGGGCCAGGTTGCTCAGGGCAGTGGTGAAGGTGGGCAGGGCGGCGGTGCCCAGGGTGAGGGACATGGGGTCTCCGAACGTTTGACAAAGGCCGCGATGCTACGGCGAATCGCCTATGAAGGGCGTGCAAGGCTTGAGCAACCCTAGTGATTGGGCAACCCGCCATTCGGCAGGCGAATACAGAACCGAAACCCCGTTCGTGGCCAAGCGGACGAGGGCCTCATATCCTCACGTGAGGCGCTCCTTGCCATCCAAGGCTCAGTGTCGAAAGCACCGCCACGGAGAGATCCCGTGCCTTGCATGGCCTTCGGGCCGCTGGGATCTGTGGCGCGCTCTTCTCGATAGGCTCTCGGGCCATCTCCACACCACTCCCAAACGTTGCCATGCATGTCGTAGAGTCCCCAATCATTTGGCGCAAAACGCTTCACAGCAATTGTCTCTGCTGTCAGAACGGCTGCGCGATCACGCATAAAGCCATCTCCCCATGAGTATTCTGTGTTGGAACTTGCCCGACAGGCGTATTCCCACTCAGCTTCAAGAGGGAGTCCGACCTGCCAACTCTCGATGGAAAAGTGTCTCAACGGTAGCTTCGTGAGGAAAGCCACGACGTCGAGCCAACTCACTTGTTCGACAGGCCGATCGTTTGCATCTTGTCGATCTCTGAATGCACTTGGGTTGCTGCCCATGACAGCTTTCCAGAGCCCTTGCGTACATGGGGTGTCTGCCAACCAGAGTCCCTTCGACAGAATCACTTGATGCTTTGGGCCCTCCTTTGAGAGGTAAGCCCTCCAACGCTTGCGATCCAGCCCCTCTGTGATTTGAATCTCGGCAACGTCTTGCTCTGACTGATCCGAACCCATCCAGAAGCCCTCTGGCCCCGTTGGCTCGATCCACCGCATCCGCTGCATCACCCCGGCTACCGTCAGGTCAGCCCACAGGCCAAAGCAGTCATCACCCCAGGCGCTGGCCCAACGTGGCGGGAAGTCGCCCACCGGGGCGCGCCAGGCATGGTCAGCCGGCCACATCAGCAACCTCCTGAGTCACAGAGCATCCTGGATGCAGTCGACTTAGACGCTGTCCCGTGGACGTTCGCTCAGGCTTCAGCACGCGGTCGGCGGCCAGCGCCGCGTTCAGCTCGCTGGCGGCGGGCTCGGTGCGGTGCAGCGGAACGAAGAAGAACAACAGGCTCACGGTCATGTCCTGCGCGGGCGCTTCTTCTGGCCGGTGGTCGGCCGCGCCGGCTCCGCCGCCGCGGCCGAGGGGCGCTGGCCTCCGGCCTTCGCCCCGGGGCTGGTGGCTGGCCCTCCGGGCCCTGGGCTGGGGGACCTCAGGGCAAGACGAAAGCCGAGGCGGTAGCGCTCGCCGGGGTGCAGGCGGTAGCGGAAGGCCGAGCGCGCGCGGGCAGGGAGGCTGCCCCACGAGCCGCCGCGCAGCACGCGCGGGTCTTGGGGGCCCTCCGGGCCCCGCGGGTCGGTCTGCGGCCTCTGGTCGTAGTCGCGCCGCCCATCCGCGCACCATTCCCACACGTTGCCGTGCATGTCGTACAGGCCCCAGGCGTTGGGCGCATAGTGCTTGACCGCGCTGGTCTCACCCAAGCCGCCCTTCTCTTGATACGCATTGGCACGCTCCGGGTCAAAGGCATCGCCCCAGGCATAGTCGGTGACGCTGCCGGCTCGACAGGCGTACTCCCACTCGGCCTCGGTGGGCAGCACGGGCGCCAGGCCATCGGGCAGCCAGGCTTTCAAGCGCTCCAGAAAGACCTGCACATCCTCCCAGCTCACCTGTTCCACAGGACGCTCGGCCGCATCGGGCCGGTCCTTGAAGTGGCTGGGGTTGTCGCCCATCACCGCTTGCCACAGGGCCTGGGTGCAGGGGGTGTCGGCCAGCCAGAGGCCTTGGGTCAAGGTCACCGCGTGGTGAGGGCGTTCGTCGTCATATCCACCCGCCTCATCCTCCGGCGAGCCCATCGAGAACTGCCCGGGCCGAAGGTAGCGCATGCGCTGCGTGATGCCCGCACAGTCCAGCTCGGCGAACAACCCCCAGGCATCGTGCCCCCACCGCGTGGCCCATGCGGGGCGCGCCTGGGCATCGATCTCCAGCACAGTGTTCAGCCCTGTCAAACGCAAGGGCCAATGCCCCCCGGCGAGTTGGCCCAAAGACGTGCGCTCGGCCGCCATTGGCACGGCGTGGTGCCGCCCCCGGGGCCCCTGCTGCACGCCGATATCGCCGCGCGCTGTGATGGTGGCCAGCAGCGCGGCGCCGTGCAGCGGTGTCTTGGCTCGAGGCCCATACAGCCACACGGCGCCGTCATTCAACAGGACCTGTGCATAGCCCAAGGGCTGGTCAGTCTGGCGAGCCTGGCGGGCGGCCAGGGCCTGATCGGCATCCAGGCCCTCGGGCAGGACCGCTTCGCCGCTCAGGGCCCAGGTATCGCCGAGCCAGTCGTCGTTGGATTGGTGGAACTGCGCATCGTGCGCATTGCGGCGCAGCAGGTCGCGCGCAAAATCCTGGCTGTGCGTCACGGCTTGGCTGAGGTCAGCGCTGGACTGCAGCCAACGCTGCATCCACTGCCGCGCCTCGGCCACCACAGCATCGCCGGCCAGGGCCCGGGCCTCGGGGCGGGCATGGCTGGCCCAGACCAGGGTTTCCAGCGTCTCGGTGGAGCGGCCCTGGCTGGCGTGAACCGCCCGCATGGCCTGCAATACCTGCACCTGCAGACCCGAGTCCAGCTGGCCAAAGCGTCGGCGGTACTCGGCCTGCTCGGGCCCGGTCAGCGGGCGCGAGCCGGCGGCGCTGCCCACGGTGGGCTGGGCTGTCCAGGCCAGGGCTTCCAGTGCCGGCTCGCCGCGCAGCGCCGGCAGCAGGCGCCGCAGCAGGCGCAGCAGCTCGGGCTCCAGTCGAATGGCACAGGCCGCCAGCGTCAGCAGGCTGCCGACTGCGGGATGCAGCGCACGACACGCCCCGCCCACCTGAGCGGCTGCGCGCGCAGGTGCCAGCGCGTGGGTCACCGCCGCGCCGGCCAGGCAATGCACGCGCAGCAATGAAGCCGCCGCGCCGCTGACCCAGGCCGGCCCGATCGGTAGCCAGGCGGTGACCGGCAGGCCACGCTGCGCCATCTGATGCGCCCAGGCCTGCCAGCGCCGGGCCGGCCCCGGGTGGGCCGCCAGGTGCCCCAGGTCGGACAGCACCAGCACCGCGTCGGCCTGAATGTGCGGGCGGCTGGCCTGTGGCGCAGGCGGGTCGGCCCACACCGGGTAGCGCCCGGGCAGGCCGTCCACCTGCTCGATGCACACGGCCGCCCGGCCACGCAGGCGGGCCAGCAGGGCCACGAGGCGGGCGAAGTCGCGCTGGTAGGGGCGCATGGCATCGCTGACGTCCCACACGATGTGCAGGGCAGTCGGCAGCCGCTGGTGAACACGCCGCGGCAGACGCCGCAGCGGATGGCCGGCTGACAGTTGCCGCAGGCAGGCGGGCAGGTCCAGCCCCGCCTGATGAGGGCGCGACACGCTGCTGCGCAGCGCAGGCCACAAGCGCTGGTCCGGCACCAGCGGGCTCCAGGGCACGCTGTCGAGGCTGGCGCGCGGGGCGCAGTCGGCCGCTGTAAAGGGGCTGCGCTGCGCCATCAACGGCGGACCGGCTGGCGATGGCAGCTCACGGTCCCACAGGCGGGTGATCAGTGGCAGCCGGGCCTGCAAGGGCGGACGCACCGTTGTGGTGGGCGGCTCGGCGGGCACCTCTGGTCTGGCTTCGGGCGCGGGTTTGGCCAGCTGAACCATGGTGGGCGGCGCGTCCTCCAGCACAAATCCGGCCGCAACCGCTATTCGCGTTGGGTCGCGCGCCGGCAGCGCCGCCCAGGCGCGCAGCAGATCGGCACGGTTGACGGTGCAGAGGGCCATGCGAGCCGGTGTGTTGCTCAGGCCTGGGGCAGACCGGCGCCAAAGGGGCGCCGCTGCGACAGCGCGGGCTGCTGCTCCACGCTGCCGGCCTTGAGAAAGGCGTAGGCGCTCAGGCGCTTGAGTTGCTCGTCCTGCGCCACCGGGTCGCCAGGGGCCAGCTCGTGCAGGGCGCCGAGCAGGTCCAGGTACTCGGCCAGGCCGGGGGCCTGCACACCCGCCTGTTGCGCGTGATGGCGGTCAGTGACCAACTGCGTGGCAGCGGCACGCAGGATGCCGTCGCCCAGGCGAGCGGGCCGACCTGTCTGTTCGCCGAAATGGGACTGACCGCGGCCGAACAACCAGTCGGTATAGCTGATGGACGGGTCGGCCTCAAGGTTCAGCACCACGCAGCGCCGCACAAAAGCCTGGGGCAACTGACGCTCCTCGTTGGTGGTGAACACGGTCAGCGGCATGGCGTGCGGCGGCACGTTCACAGACAGGCCCAGCCCAGGCAACACCAGGCGGCGCTGGCCCAGCAGTTCCAGCAGGCTGTTGGGCAGGTCGCTTTCGGCCTTGTCGATCTCGTCGATCAGCAGCACATGGCCGGCGGGCGGGGCACTCGGCTGGCTGCGGTGGCTGCCGTGGCGCTGGGCGCTGGACCAGTCGTAGGCCAGCCATAGTGGCCCGGGCTCCCAGTAGCTTGGCTCGTCCAGTGTGCGCTGCGCCTGTGCATCGGCCAGACGCCGCACTGCGTCGAAGCGGTAGATCAGGTCATCGGCCTCGGTCCGGGCGTTGACGGTGATCGCCTGCACGGCCCAGCCCAGCACGCCTGCCACGGCGTGGGCCAGCTGGGTTTTGCCGGTGCCGGGCTCTCCGCGCACCAGGAGTGGCCGCTGGCAGGCCAGGGCCAGGCTGACGGCGTCGATCTCGGGGGTGGACCACTGGTGAACGGGGCCGTCGGGGCCATCGGTGGGGTTCACCGGCCGGACCTCGCCGTCCTTCAGGGCGTTGAGCTTGGCCAGTGCAGCGCTGCGGGGGGTGGTGGTCATGGCGTGGGGGCGTTTGAGTGTTTCGCTGCGGCGTCGGCGAGCTTCTGGGCGACATCCATCCAGGCCTTGGCCGGGACGACTCCATCGCTCAGCAACTCATCGCTCCTGGAGGGGTGGATCTGCCATTGGTCTACCGGCGGCATGGGCCTGCACAGCTCGACCATGATGGGCAGTACGGTCACTTCGCCAAGCGCCTTCCTGTGCGCCAGCGCTGGAAGCTCCTTCTTGACGATGAACTCTCTGCCAAAGAAGTCGGGGGTCATCAGCAGCACGGCGACAGAGCACTTGGCCAGACCTTCCATGATCCGCGGCTCCCAGTCATCACCCGTGTCGATCTGGTCGTCGATCCAGAGCTTGTAGTGGTTGGCGGTGACGTCGCCCTGCGTGTATCGATCCAAGGCCTGGCGATGTTGGCGGTTCTTGCTGGCATAGCTGACAAAGACGACCGGCGGGTCTGACACGCGCACCTTGGGAGGCGGTTCATCCTGAGGGCCAATGACCATGCGACTGATGGCATGCACCTGCGAGCGCAGGTCCTGAATCCAAGCCTCGATCGACCCGAGCCCACTTTGGTCCACGCGCGACACCACGCCCACGTTCAGGCCCTGCCGAAGTGCGGCGGCCACATCGGGCCGCTCGTTGACCACCACAATCAAGCTATGCCCTGTTCGGCGTTCATAGCGTTGAAGTTGGCTGCGGAGCAAGGCATCCGAGGGGACGTGCTCACTACCTGCCACATGGGACATCAGCTTGCGGTGGATCTCCATGCGATAGACCTGGGCCGGCCCTTGAACGCCGAGTTGGACCTCTTCGGTATCCGTCACGAGGTTGCCGACTCGAACGTCAGAGCGCCCTGCAGCTGAGACACACTCCAACACGAGTGCCTCACCCAGTTCCGCCGCAGCCAGAAAGGCCGATTCCAGGTCACTGAGTCGGGGCACCCGGGCGATGCCGTCTGCCGAATCGAGCCGAAGGCCTTGGCTGCGCAGGAACCGGGCTGTCGCCCAGACGCCCAGGTGCGTCACCAAAGCCTTGCCAGCCTCGTCTGATGCACCGATGGCTCGGTGATCAGTGCCCAGCCACTGATTGAACAGCGATGTAATGCCTGCCAAGACATCCGCTGGGGCTGACGCGGCGACCAGGGTGTTGTACTCAGCGAGCTGGTAACCTGGAAACTCCTGAGCCCACACGCGCTCCAGCAAGGGCGACGGGCCCGCGCTGCGGTACTGCTCCAGCAGCACCCCATAGCGCGTGTTCATCCGCTCATCATTGAACTCGGCCGACTGTTCGGACATGCCGCCTCCGCTGGCGTCGCCTGTTGGTTTGCAGGCAGGATAGCCCAACTGCACCGCAATCGGGCAAGCGCCGAGCGGACCCGCGCTTGTGCCCGGTCGTCCGCCGTTCCGTTGCCAGTTCAGTTGGCTCTGATCCCATCAGCCCTCAGTCGGTCGGGAACGACCGGGGCGGGCTGGGGTCTCGGGGCGGAACCCACTCCTCAGGTTCCGCACCACCGAACGACGCCACGCGAGCACGGACATCGGTCAACCATGTGGGTGGGCTGGCAGCCACATCGGCCTCCAACCATCCGCGCACCCGTGCCTCCAGCGTGGTTCCGTCAGCCACAGCGCGTTGACGCGCCGCCTGCAGCAGCGCGTCATCGACCTCGATCACCAATCTGGCCATGGCAGCCCCCTGTCATGCGTCATGAGCCCGTATGAATCGGCGTGCGGTTCCCACTCACACCAAGCAGTCAGACAACGATGTCCAGCCCCCGCTTTTGCACCAGGTGCAGCAGCTTGAGCGCCGCCCCAGTGGGCCGCTTTTGCCCGATTTCCCACTTCTGCACAGTGGACAGGCTGGTATTCAACAGGCGCGCAAAGACGGCCTGGCTGACGCGGTGCGACTCGCGGATCTGCCGGATCTGGGCGGGCTCCAGGGGTTCGACCGGAGGCAGGCACAGTTGATCGAACTCGCGCAGCGTGATGGTGTCCATCACGCCGGCGCGGTGCAGGCCGCGGGCGGTGTCAAGAACGGCAGAGAGGACGGGGGAGCGTAGCTTGGGCATCGCAGTTCACTTCCATCAGTTCACCCGCCTGCGTGGCCTGGCGCAGGGCCTCTGGCGACAGTGCCAACAGGTGGGCGGCCAGTGCCTTGAGGGCGTCGATCTCATGGGGCTCCAGGTTGTCCTGATCGTTCTTGGCAAATCCGAAAACGAAGATCCATCGTTCGCCGCGGCGCGTGGCCAACAAGGTGCGGTACGCACCGCGCTTGCCAGTGCCGGGGCGGGACAGGCGCTTCTTGATCAGGCCGCCGCCCAGGTCGGCATCAACCAGACCTTGGCGAATCTCCTCGATCGCCCGGCACAGACTGTCAGCGCCGATGCCCTGCCGGCGGGCCCACCGCGCAAACCACCGTGTCTGGAAGACCGTGGTCAGCATCGGCGGACCAAAATATAGCACTGAGTGCTACAGATGTGAACTTTGGACTGCAGGGCGGAAATGGAGCGCACGGCGCGACCTTCGGCAATGTGAATGACGGCCAGTCTCCGCCGGGCGGGTGCTGGCCGCTACCCACTGAAGGGGGAGAAGGTCGTCAATGCTTCGAAGCCTTGCAGCCAGCGTCCTGCGTTTCTCGTGCGGCTTATAGCGGCGCCATTGCGCCGACGGCACCCGGCCGCCACCGCGCCATCGCCACGCAGTCCACATACGCGCCGCCACGCAGCCCATAGCCACGCATCAGCCCCTCCCGCTCGAAGCCATGCCGCTCGTACAGGCGGATGGCGCGGGCGTTGTCCGCGTAGACGGTCAGCTCCAGCCGCAGCAGGCCGGCCCACTCGTCGGCGTGCTGCAGCAGCGCGCGCATCATCGCGTCGCCCACGCCCTGCCCCTGCGCCTCGCGGGCCAGCGTGATGCCCAGGCCGGCCACATGACGGCGGCGCGGCGACGGGGTGGGCTGGTGCAGGCCGGCCAGGCCGACCACGCGGCCGTCGCGCTCTGCCGCCAGTTGCAGTTCCACCCCGGGCTTGTCCATCGCGGCCAGGCGCTCGCGCCACCAGGCCTCGCTGGCGTGGGGCATCTGCAGGGTCTGGGCGTAGACGCCGGGCTCACTCATCAGCGCGGCCACGTCGCGTGCGTCGTCGGCGCGGGCGCGGCGCAAGAGGAGGTTCGGTGGGTTCTCGGGATCGGTGCTCATGGTCAGTCTCCTGGATCGGGGGCCTGAAAACAACAAGGCCCGCGGGGTGCGCGGGCCTTGGGCGGTGCAGCGGTGGCTGCAGGGTGTCGCGCAAGACCCGCTAGGGGCGCAGGTGGACCATGACGAACGCGGCCTGGCCCACCACGGGGGTGTGCAGGGTGCGAATGGTCAGGGTCTGGGAGCGCGACATGCGCTGCAGCTTAGGGGCGACGACGGGGCGCCGTCAAGTCAGCGCGGCAAAGCCGGCGGCGGCGGCTCGTCGATGTCGCGCGCCTGCACGTCCACCACGTTGTCATCGTTGGCCGGCCCGCGCCGACCAAAGCCCGGCCCGCCGAAGCCACGGCGGAACTGGAAGTGGGTGGCGAAGGGCGGCACCTCGGGCCGCGGCAGGCGCCAGGTCAGCAGTGCGCCCACGACGCTGGCCAGCAGCGCCAGCGCCAGCAGGCCGCCGCCCAGCAGGCGCAGGTCCAGCCACTGGCCGACGAACGCCGTCAGCGCGATCAGCAGGAAGAAGGGAAAGCTGAAGCCCAGCAGCAGCCCCCAGCCCCAGCGGCCGTTGGCCAGCAGCCAGCCGGCCAGCAGTGGCGCGGCGGCGGCGCACAGCAGCGCGGCCTGTGGTGGCCAGGGCCACAGTGCCACCAGGCCTTGGCCCAGGCCCAGCACCGCGGCGATCAGGAACAGCGCGAAGCCGCTGCCGCGCAGCTGCAGGTCACGCCGCGCGCGCGGCAGTCCGGCGCGGGTGTTGAGCCACAGCAGCGCGATCAGCAGCAGCAACCAGCCCAGCACGCCGGGCGTGCCCAGCGCGATCAGCGCGCTGCTCAGCGTGGCGCCACTCACACCCGCTCAGTCACCCAGCCGGCCACACTGGCCAGCGCGGCCGGCAGGCCGCTGGCGTCGGTGCCGCCGGCCATGGCCATGTCGGGCTTGCCGCCGCCCTTGCCTCCCACCTGCTGGGCGACGAAGTTGACCAGCTCGCCAGCCTTGAGCTTGCCCACGCTGTCGGCGGTGACACCGGCGGCCAGATGCACCTTGGCGCCATCCACGCTGGCCAGCACGATGGCCGCGGTCTTGAGCTTGTTCTTCAGCTGGTCCAGGGTGTTGCGCAGCGTGGCGGCGTCGGCGGCGTCCAGCGTGGCGGCCAGCACCTTCAGGCCCTTGATGTCCACGGCTTTGGCGACCAGTTCATCGCCCTGGCTGGAGGCCAGCTTGCCCTTCAGCGCGGCCACGTCCTTCTCCAGCGCCCGCACCTGCTCCTGCAGGCTGGCGATGCGGCCGGGCAGCTCGGCCGGTGCGGCCTTCAGCGCGCCGGCCGCGGCGTTGACCGTGCCTTCCAGCGATTGCAGATAGGCCAGCGCGTTGTCGCCGGTCACGGCTTCGACGCGGCGGATGCCAGCGGCCACGCCGCTCTCGGCCACGATCTTGAACAGGCCGATGTCACCGGTGGCCTTGACGTGCGTGCCGCCGCACAGCTCCTTGCTGGAGCCGATGCTCAGCACCCGCACGGTCTCGCCGTACTTCTCGCCGAAGAGCATCATCGCGCCACTCTTCTGCGCGTCGTCCAGCGCCATCACCTGGGCGCTGGCGGCGGCGTTGGCCAGGATCTCGGCGTTGACCAGGGCCTCGACGCGGCGGATCTCGTCGGCCGTCATCGGCTGGGTGTGGGCAAAGTCGAAGCGGGTGCGCTCGGGCGTGACCAGCGAGCCCTTCTGCTGCACATGGCCGCCCAGCACCTCGCGCAGGGCCTTGTGCATCAGGTGGGTGGCGCTGTGGTTGCGCACCGTCTTCGCACGCAGCTCGGCGTTGACCTTGGCGGTGAAGACGTCACCCACCTTGACCTCGCCCTCGGCGATGTGGCCCTGGTGGCCAAAGACATCGGCCTGGATCTTGAACGTGTCGGCCACCTCGACCTTGGTGCTGGCGTTGCGCAGCTCGCCGGCATCACCGCACTGGCCGCCGCTCTCGGCATAGAACGGAGTGTGGTCGAGCACGATCACGGCGTCGTCGCCGGCCTTGGCGCTGACCACCGGGCTGCCGTCCACATAGACCGCGACCACCTTGGAGGTCTCGCACACCAGGTGCTCATAGCCATGGAAGGCGGTGGCCACGCCGCTGTATTCCAGGCCCTGCGCCATCTTGAACTTGCCGGCGGCGCGGGCCTGCTCGCGCTGGCGGCTCATGGCCGCCTCGAAATCGCCCTGGTGCACGGTGTAGCCACGCTCACGGCAGACATCGCCGGTCAGGTCCACCGGGAAGCCGAAGGTGTCGTGCAGCTTGAAGGCGGTTTCGCCGTCCAGCACAGTGCCGCCGGCCGTGCCCAGCGCTTCCAGCGCGGCGTCGAGGATCTCCATGCCGCGGTCGATGGTCTGGAAGAAGCGCTCCTCCTCCTGCTTCAGCACCGCGAACACGCGGTCGGCGTGGGTGCGCAGCTCGGGATAGGCCTCGCCCATCTCGGCGGCCAGCGGGTGCACCAGGGTGTGGAAGAAGGGCACGCGGGCGCCCAGCTTGTAGCCGTGGCGGATCGCGCGGCGGGCGATGCGGCGCAGCACGAAGCCGCGGCCGGCGTTGCCGGGGATCACGCCGTCGGCGACGGTGAAGGCGCAGGTGCGGATGTGGTCGGCGATGACCTTCAGGCTGGGGCTGGACGCGTCGCAACCGCCTTCGGCGCGTTGGGGCGTGGCAGCATCCACCGCGTTCTTCGCGGCGGCCAGCAGCGCCACGAAGAGATCGATCTCGTAGTTGCTGTGCACATGCTGCAGCACCGCGGTGATGCGCTCCAGGCCCATGCCGGTGTCGACACTGGGCTTGGGCAGCGGGTGCATCACGCCGTCTTCCGTGCGGTTGAACTGCATGAAGACGTTGTTCCAGATCTCGATGTAGCGGTCACCGTCTTCGTCGGGGCTGCCCGGGGGGCCGCCGGCCACGTCGGGGCCGTGGTCGTAGAAGATCTCGGTGCAGGGGCCGCAGGGGCCGGTGTCGCCCATCATCCAGAAGTTGTCGGACATGTAGCGGCCGCCCTTGTTGTCGCCGATGCGCACGATGCGCTCGGCGGGCACGCCGACCTGCTTGTTCCAGATCTCGTAGGCTTCGTCGTCCTCGGCGTACACGGTGACCCACAGCTTGTCGGCGGGCAGCTTGAAGTGGCCGGTCAGCAGCTCCCAGGCGTAAGCGATCGCGTCCTTCTTGAAGTAATCGCCGAAACTGAAGTTCCCCAGCATCTCGAAGAAGGTGTGGTGCCGCGCGGTGTAGCCCACGTTGTCGAGGTCGTTGTGCTTGCCGCCGGCGCGGATGCACTTCTGGCTGGTGGTGGCACGGCTGTAGGCGCGCTTGTCGAAGCCCAGGAACACGTCCTTGAACTGGTTCATGCCTGCGTTGGTGAACAGCAGGGTCGGGTCGTCACCCGGAATGACCGGGCTCGAGGCCACGATCTGGTGGCCCTTGGACTCGAAGAACTTCAGGAAGGTGTGACGGATCTCGGAGGCTTTCATCCGGGACTTTCGGTGTTCGAAGCGGGGCCCGGCGGCAGGGCACGGCCCTGGGTGCCACCGGGGTGGAGGCGAAGCTCCGGATTATAGAAGTGCCACCCTGGCAGCTCCTGCGCGCGGCGGACGCCTGAAAGCGCGCAGTTGCCCATTCGAACGAGTTGTAACGCGTTTCAGAAGTCCGCGTTGTTACATTCTCGCCGCCGGTTGACCCCCACCGCCGGCGCACGAGAGACCCACAAGGACCCCCCGGATGACACCGCTTGTGAGCGAGGTCGGGCCGCTGCTTTGCCCGACACCCTCCACCGCCCCGCGGAGCACGCCGTGAGCCTGCTGGCCGCCCTGCCCCGCGTGCTGCGCCGGCCACCGCCGCCGGTGGTGCCTGTGCCCGGCTGGTACCGCCGCGAGGCCGCGATCATGGGCACCGCGATCAGCGCCGAGCTGTGGGCCGACAGCCCCGCCGAAGGCGAAGCCGCGCTGGACGCGGTGTTCGACGAGATGCACCGCATCGACCGCCTGATGAGCCCGCACAAGCCGGCCTCGGAGCTCTCGCGCATCAACCGCGAGGCGGCCCACCATGCGGTGCCGCTGCGCGAGGAAATGGCCACGCTGCTGGCGCGCGCGCTGGACTTCTCGGCCCGCACCGACGGCGCCTTCGACATCAGCTTCGCCGCCGTTGGCCAGCTTTACGACTACCGCGCCGGCACCGTGCCCAGCCCGCAGCTGTTGGAAGCGGCGCGTGGTCTGGCGGACTGGCGCGAGCTGCACCTGGACCGCCGCGCCGGCACGCTGCGCTTCGGCCGCGCCGGCATGCGCATCGACCTGGGCGGCATCGCCAAGGGCCACGCGGTGGACAACGCGGTGCGGCTGCTGCGCCAGCGCGGCATCCAGCATGCGATGGTGGCCGCTGGCGGCGACAGCCATCTGCTGGGCGACCGCCGCGGCCGCCCCTGGCAGCTGGGCATCGCCCACCCGCGCCGCCGCGGCCACAACGTGGCGGTGCTGCCGCTGCAGGACACCGCGGTGTCCACCTCGGGCGACTACGAGCGCGGTTTCGAGCGCGGCGGCGTGCGCCACCACCACCTGATCGATCCGCGCACCGGCGACTCGGCGCGCGGCGCCACCAGCGTCACCGTGCTGGCGCCCGATGGCGTCACCGCCGAGGCGCTGTCCAAGATGCTGTTCATCCACGGGCCCCGCCGGGGCTTCGCGATGCTCGAGGACTGGCCCGGCGTCGACGCCGTGCTGGTCGATGCGCAGGGCGTGCTGCACGCCAGCGCCGGATTCAACGGGAGCCGTTCATGACCCTGACACGTTCGATCGGGTGGCTCGCCGCTGCCCTGGCCGCCGCCGCCGTGCTGGCCGCCTGCTCCGGCAGCGGCAGCAGCGACAGCGTGATCGTCGAGGGCGACATCCCCATCGCCTACGTCAAGCGCGCCGACACGCTGAACCTGAACCCCACCGATGGCGGCGGCTTTGCCGAGGGGGGCGATCTGATGCTGCGCGAGACCTCCTCGCCCAGCGCGCCGGAACACAACCTGACCACCCAGTTCACCCAGGGCCGCGGCGATGCCTCCGACCCCGAGGTGTCCTACGACGGCAAGAAGATCGTCTTCGCGATGCGCTGCCCGGCCAGCAACAGCGCCACGATCGGCGGGCTGCCCGCCTGCACCGGGCGCTGGAACATCTGGGAATACGACATGAGCAGCGGCGGCCTCACGAAGGGCACCTTCCGCCGCCTGACCGCCTCCACCGAGAGCGATGACGTCGACCCGGTCTACCTGCCCGGCGGCCGCGGCTTCGTCTTCAGCAGCAACCGCCAGACCGGCTCCTACGCCAACCAGGCGCTGGGCCGCAGCTACTACGCGCTGGACGAGTACGAGCGCCAGCGCGTCTTCAACCTGCACACCATGGACGCCGACGGCGCGGCCATCACCCAGGTCTCGTTCAACCAGAGCCACGACCGCAACCCGGTGATCCGCCTCAACGGCGACGTGATGTTCTCGCGCTGGGACCATGTGGCGGACCGCAACCACTTCAAGGTCTTCCGCATGAAGCCCGACGGCACCGACCTGTTCGTGCTGTACGGCTCGCACAGCGAGGGCAACACCTTCCTGAACCCGCGCGACATGGACCCGAAGGGCGCCTACGCCGGCCAGATCACCTCGGACCTGATGCCGCTGCAGCGCACCCACGAAGGCGGCGCGCTGGTGCGGGTGGACGTGGCCAACTACTCCGAGCAGAACACCCCGGCCAACAAGGACGTGCCCACCGAGGGCGGCCAGGTGGCGATGACCGACAAGACGCTCAACGCCGAGCGCGGCTTCTCGCCCTTCGGCCGCGCCACCACGCCCTACCCGCTGTGGGACGGCACCGACCGCATCCTGGTGGCCTGGAAACCCTGCGAGGTGCACCGCGGCACCGATGTCGTGCCCTGCGCCTCGCTGACCCAGGCCGAACTGGACCGCCTGGGCGATGCCAACCGCACGATCGAACAGCGCGAAGCCGACGAGCTGCAGGACAACGTGCGCCCGCACTACGCGATCTACATGTTCAACCCGAAGCAGCAGACCTGGCTGAACGTGGCCTCGCCGCCGCCCGGCTTCATGTACACCGACCCGATCGCGCTGGTCGCCCGCACCGAGCCCAAGGTGGTGGAGCCTACCAACCTGGACGAAGACCTGGCCAAGCAGAAGCTGGGCCTGCTGGAAGTGCGCAGCGTCTACGACACCGACGGCCTGGGCCGCATGGGCGACCCGGTGCTGGCCCCGGTGGACACCGCCGGCGCCTGCAGCGAGCCCATCCCCAAGACCACCCCCACCGACGCCGCCGACACCCGCGCCCAGGTGGCCCACCTGCTGCGCATGAAGGACCCGGCCGACAGCGCCTACCTGTGCAGCCCGGCGCGCTTCATCCGCGTGATGCGGGCGGTGGCGCCGCCTTCGGGCTCGATCGGCCTGCGCCATGCGATCGGCGAGACCAACTTCGAGCCGCAGCAGATCCTGGGCTATGCACCGATCGAACCCGACGGCTCGTTCAA
Source organism: Ideonella aquatica (assembly GCF_018069755.1). GTDB lineage: Bacteria > Pseudomonadota > Gammaproteobacteria > Burkholderiales > Burkholderiaceae_C > Ideonella > Ideonella aquatica. Next base: position 16,923 of record NZ_JAGQDE010000040.1, read on the forward strand.
GCTGCGCGTGCCCGCCGACACGCCGATCGGCCTGGCGGTGGTGGACGCCGAAGGCCGCGCCTTCCAGACCCACACCAACTGGATCCAGGTGCGCCCCGGCGAGCGCCGCACCTGCGACGGCTGCCACAGCCCGCGGCGCGGCGGCGCGCTGAACTCCGGCGCGGTGGTCGACACCGTGCCGGCTGCCTGGCGCAGCGCCATGGCCTCGGCGCGGCTGTCGGGCGAGACCATGGCCTCCACCCGCACCCGGCTCGACCCCAGCGCACTGCAACTGGCGACCGACCTCTTGTCGCAGGACATCTGGGCCGACACCGCCCGCCCCGGCGTGCAGGCCCGCCCCAGCGTGGCGCTGCGCTACACCGGCAATGCGCTGGCCGCCCAGGACCTGGCCACCGCGGTGCCGCAACGCGGCGTCATCAACTACCCCGAGCACATCCAGCCGCTGTGGACCCGCGACCGCGGCAGCAACACCTGCACCCGCTGCCACGGCGCCGGCGCCGCGCTGGACCTGAGCGGCAGCATCGCCGGCACCGGCCGGCTGCTGAGCTACGAGTCGCTGCTGGTGGGCGCGCCGGTGATCGACCCGGTCACCGGCCTGCCCGTGACGCGCCTGGTCGAGGGGGTGCCACAGGTGGTGCGCGAGCCGGCGCTGGTGGAGACCGGCGCCAGCGAAGGCGATGCGGCCGGCCTGGCGCGCAAGAGCCGGCTGGTGGAGATCCTCAGCGGCCAGACGCTGATGGCCAGCGCCGACACCCGCACGATCTACCCCACGCCCGCGGTCAACCACGCCGGCTTGCTGAACGCCGCCGAGAAGCGCCTGGTGGCCGAGTGGATCGACCTGGGCGGCAAGTACTACAACGACCCCTTCGACGCCAACGCCCAGGTGCGTGAGGTGCGCACGCTGAGCCAAGCCACCTTCACCGCCAAGGTGCTGCCGGTGCTCAGCAGCACCTGCGCCACCGCCTGCCACATGGGTGTGGGCAGCGGGCGCGGCACCGATTTCCGGCGAAACCGCTTCGTGCTGACCGGCGACGCCGAGGGCGACTACAACGTCACGCTGTCGATGGTCACCAACACCTGCCAGCCCGCGGCCAACCCGCTGCTGGCCCAACCATCCACCCGCCCGCACCCCAGCGGCGCCACCGGCCAGACCCGTGCCCCGCTGCCGGTGGGCAGCGCCGGCTACCAGGCCCTGTACAGCTGGATCGCCAGCGGATGCCCCACCCCATGAGACTGACCGCCCTTGTGTGGGCCACCGCCCTGCTCGCTGGCTGCGGCGGCGCCGCCGACATCGACAACCCGGAAGGCGCCAGCGGCCAGAAGCTGGCCTTCGCCTACTTCCAGAAGTGCGTGCAGCCGCTGCTGAGTTCGCCGCTGACGCTGCCCGGCGGCGGCACCGCCACCTGCGCCGCCGGCGGCTGCCACGACAACACCAACGGCACCGGCGGCGCGCTGCGCCTGATCGGCAGCGCCGCCACCGTGGACCTGGGCCAGACGGCCGACCAGATCCGCTCCAGCGAGATGTACCGCAACTTCTACTCCGCCCAGGGCGTCACCGTGCCAGGCAACCCCGAAGGCAGCCGCCTGCTGGCCAAGCCGCTGCTGCTGGGCATGCTGCATGGCGGCGGCCTGGTGCTGGGCAGTGCCGACGACGAGCTGGCGCTGCGCATCCGCTACTGGATCACCCACCCGGCCCCCAAGGACCAGGACGAATTCAGCAGCGCCACCTACGCAATGTTCACCCCGGCCGACCCGGCCACCGGCACCTGCAACACCCGATGAGCTGGCTGACAAGACTTCTGCTGGCCAGCGCGCTGGCCCTGGGTGTGCTGAGCGCGCAGGCACAGGCCGTGGACGGCCCCGGCCTGACCGCCGTGCAGCGTGTGCAGGTGGCCGACCCGTACATCGAGTTCCGCACCGGCCCGGGCCGCGGCTACCCGGTGCACTACGTGGCCGAGCGCGGCGCCTGGGTGCAGATCGAGCGCCGCCACACCGACTGGTTCAAGCTGCGCGCCGAGACCGGCCAGGTCGGCTGGGTCACGCGTGATCAGCTGCTGGCCACGCTGGGCGACGACGGCCAGCCCACGCGCTTTGCCGGTCTGCAGCTGCAGGACTACCTGCAACGCCGCGTCGAAGCCGGCGCCATGATCGGCCGCTTCCAGTCCGAGCCCATGGTGCGCCTGTGGACCGGCTGGCGCCTGCACGAGGCGCTGGCGCTGGAAGTGGCGATCGGCCAGGTGCAGGGCGTGTACTCGGGCACCTCGCTGGCCCAGGTTCAACTCATCAGCGAACCCTGGTCCAACCAGCGCTGGTCGCCGTTTGTGGGCGTCGGCCTGGGGCGTTTCAACAACCTGCCCAACAACAGCCTGGTCGACGACGCGCGCACCAACGTCAACATGGGCCTGGCCACCGCCGGCCTGCGGGTGCACCTGGCCGAGCGCTTCGTGGTGCGCCTGGACTGGACCCTCTACACCGCCCTGCTGGGCGACAGCGGTTATGGCGAGTACCGCGCGCTGAACGCCGGCCTGTCCTTCTTCTTCTGACCCCACCCCACCGATGAAGCCCCTGACCCGCCTTCTTGCCACGCTGGCCCTGGCCTGCGCCCTGCCCCTGGCCCACGCCCAGACGCCGCCACCGGCCGAGCAACCGGTGCAGCCCAAGGTCGAGCGGCGCGACGTGAAGCTGCCGCGCCTGCCCTCCACCGACTTCGAGGTGGGCCTGTTCTTCGGCATCTACTCGGTGCAGAACTTCGGGACGCAAGGCGCCGCCGGCCTGCGCCTGGCCTACCACCTCACCGAAGACTGGTTCGTCGAGGCCGCGCTGGGCCAGGCCACGGTCAGCGACGAGGCCTTCCGCCGCGTGCTGCCCGGCGGCGTGATCACGCCGGGCGAGGAGACGCTGAAGTACATGAACCTCTCAGCGGGCTACAACCTGCTGCCGGGCGAGCTGTTCCTGGGCGCCCAGCGCGCGCTGCCCACCCAGCTCTACCTGATCGGCGGTGTCGGCACCACGCGCTTCAACGGCCAGCGCGCGCAGACCACCAACCTGGGCCTGGGCTGGCGCGTCTTCCTGCGCGACGAATGGGCGCTGCGCGTGGACCTGCGCGACCACCTGTTCCCGCTGGACCTGCTGGGCAAGCGCGAGCGCACCCACAACCCCGAGCTGACGCTGGGCGCCTCCTTCCTGTTCTGAACACCATGCCGCTGACCCGACGCCACCTCCTGCTGGGCGCGCTGGCCGCACCGGCGCTGCCGGCGCGCGCTGCCATCGCCCCCGGTGCGGCCGCCCCCGACTTCACGCTGCGCCAGCTCAGCGGTGCGCCGCTGCGCCTGCGCGAGCAGCGCGGCCAGGTGCTGATGCTGAACTTCTGGGCCAGCTGGTGCGGCCCCTGCCGCGATGAGATGCCGCTGCTCTCGCGCCTGCACGACAAGTACCGCGCCTCGGGCTTTGCGCTGTGGGGCGTCAATGTGGATGACGAGCCGAAGAACGCCGCCGCCACCGTCGACAAGCTGCGCACCGCCTTCCCGGTGCTGCTGGACACCGACAAGGCGGTCAGCCGCCTCTACGAGATCAAGGCCATGCCCAGCACCCTGCTGATCGACCGCGACGGCGTTCTGCGCCGCCTGCACCGCGGCTACCAGGCTGGCTGGGTCGAGTCGCTCTACGAACCCCAGCTGCGCGAACTGCTGCGAGACTGACGATGAAGCCCACGCTGATGCTCTTGCTGTGTGCCGCCGCGCTGTCCGGCTGCGCGATCCCCGAGCCCTGGGTCGCCCCGTACGAGCGCGAGCGCCTGGCCGACCCGATGATGAACCCCGGCCGCGACCAGCTGGCCGCGCGCCACCGCGAGCATGTCTACACCGTGCGCGAAGGTGCCCGCGGCGCCAACGGCGTGCAAGGAGGCGGCTGTGGCTGCAACTGACACGCTGCGCCGCATCGCCCGCCTGCTGGCGCGTGCGCTGGGCCTGGGCGGCGGCGCCCTGCTCGCCCCCGCCGCGCAGGCGGTGGACCTGCCGCCCGACGGCGCCGAGGCACTGGTCCACATCTATAACGGCGGTGGCGTGCGGGCGGTGGGCCCGGCGCTGCTGGTGCGCAAGAGCATCGCTGACCGAGTGCAGCTCAGCGGCCAGCTGTACGTGGATGCAGTGAGCAATGCCTCGATCGACGTGGTCACCACCGCCAGCCCCTTCAAGGAGACGCGCACCGAGCTGGGCGTGGGTGTCGACCACGCGGTGCGCGACACGCTGCTGCACCTGGGGCTGACGAACAGCACCGAGCCCGACTACACCGCCCGCACGCTGGCCGCCGACATCAGCCAGGAGGTCTGGAGCGGCATGGCCACGGTGAACCTGGGCTTCAGCCGCGGCGCCGACCAGGTCAAGCGCCATGGCGACCCGGGTTTTGCCGACGAAGCACGCCACTGGCAATGGCGCGCCGGCTGGACCCAGGTGCTCAGCCCGCGCTGGCTGGCCGCACTCAGCGCCGAATCGCTGGCCGATGACGGCTACCTGGGCAGCCCCTACCGTGCCGCGCGCGTCTTCGGCGCGCTGGTGCCCGAGCGCGTGCCGCGCAGCCGCAGCGGCCAGGCCGTGAAGCTGCGCGTGCAGGGCGACCTGTCGGCCAACAGCGTGCGCCAGGCGATGCGCGCCGAGGGCCGGCTCTACCGCGACAACTGGGGCGTGAAGGCCGTGACGCTGGAAGGCGGCTACAGCCGCTACCTGGGCAGCGCGACGGGCGACTGGCTGGCCGAGGGCTTCGTGCGCCTCAATCGCCAGCAGGCGGCCAGCTTCTACAGCGATGACGCCACGCGCGAGACGCTCTACGTCAGCCGCAACCGCCAGCTGGGCAGCTTCACCAGCACCAGCCTGGGCGCCAAGGCCAGCCGTGCCGTGGGCGGTCGCTGGCAGGACTGGAACCTGCGGCTGGGCGGCTCGCTCGAGCTGGTGAACTTCCGCCACAGCGACTACACCGACCTGCGCTCCGGCGCGGCCTACCGATTCACCGGCCTGCTGCTGCAAGTGCAGGCCACCGGCAGCTTCTGATACCGATGACCCGCCTCCTCCTGCTCGTGCTGGCCTTGCTGGCCGGCCCCTCGACCGCCCTGGCCCAGACCGCGGCGCCGGCCGCACCGGCCGCGTCCGCCCCGGCGCAGCCCGATGCCGCACTCGACGCCCGCGCCCAGGCGCTGAAGGCCCAGGTGCTGCAGCTCAACCGCGACCTGCTGGTCCTGGAAGAGGAACTGCTCTACCCGGCCAGCAGCCAGGTGGCGGTGTTCGTGTCGATGGACGTGGGACAGCTGTTCGGCCTGGAGTCGGTGCAGGTCAAGCTCGACGACAAGGTGGTCGCGCAGCACCTCTACACCGAGCGCGAGGTGGCGGCGCTGCACCGCGGCGGCGTGCAGCGGCTGTGGCTGGGCAACCTGAAGGCCGGCACGCATGAAGTGACCGCCTTCTTCACCGGCCAGGGCCCGCATGCGCGCGACTACCGGCGTGCCACCACGCTGAACTTCGACAAGGCCGGCGAGGCGCGCTACATCGAACTGCGCATCACCGACCGGATGACCAAGCTGCAACCCGAGTTCGACGTCAAGGTCTGGCAGTGAAACGTCTGTTGCTGTCCCTGGCGCTGGCCGCGCTCGGCCCGGCACAGGCCGCGGTCGATCCGCCGCCGGTGCGCGCGCTGCAGGCGCCGCACTGGGGCGATGGGCTGTTCTTCTTCTTCCAGGACCGCCACTTCGACGCGCTGAGCGCCCTGATGGTGTCCCAGCACTTCGACCGCCTGGGCCTGCATGGCGACGAGGCGGCGCTGCTGCGCGGCGGCCTGCTGCTGGCCTGGGGCATGCACGACGAGGCGGCCGCCGTCTTCGAGCGGCTGCTGACCGACAGCACCGATGCCGCCGTGCGCGACCGCGCCTGGTACTTCCTGGCGCAGGTGCGCTATGCCCGAGGCCTGGACGATGAGGCGCAGGCCGCGCTGGACCGCATCGGCGCCCCGCTGGCCGACGGGCTGGAGCCGGCACGCGCACTGCTGGCCGCCCAGGTGGCGCTGGCGCGCCAGCAGCCCGATGCGGCCGCCGCCGCGCTGACCGCCCTGGCCGAACAGCCCTACGACCTCAGCGCCACCGTCGGCCCGGCGCGCAGTGGGTGGGCCCGCTTCTGGGCCTGGCTGGGCGTCGGTCTGGCGACCGACCCGAAGGGCCGACCTGTGGACGACGCCCCGCTCTACGCCCGCTACAACCTGGGCGTGGCCCTGGTGCGCGCCGGCCGGCTGGACGAGGGGCGGCCCTGGCTGGAGCGCCTGGGCACCATGCCCGCCGCGCACGAATCCCAGCGCGCGCTGCGCGACCAGGCCAATCTGGCGCTTGGCTATGCCGCGCTGCAGGCCAGCGAGCCCGAGGCGGCCCGCACCGCGCTGGAACGCGTGCGGCTGCAAGGCCCGTCCTCGGCCAAGGCGCTGCTGGGCTTTGGCTGGGCCGACCTGGCGCTGAAGAACCCGCGCCGCGCGCTGCTGCCCTGGCAGGAGCTGGCCGGCAGAGACCCGGGCGACGCCGCCGTGCTGGAGTCGCGCATCGCCATTCCCTACGCGCTGGCCGAGCTGGGCGCCGACACCGCCGCCGAGGCCGCCTACAGCGACGCGCTGGCCCGCTTCGACACCGAGCAGCAGCGCCTGCAAGCCACCCAGGCCGAGCTGCAGCGCGACGCCTGGCTCGATGCCCTGGTGGCGCTGAACCCCGCTGACGCGATGGCCTGGTCGCGCAGCGCCGAGACCCTGCCGCCGCTGCCGCACGCCGCACAGCTGGCGCCGGTGCTGGCCGACCATGCCTTCCAGGAAGGCTACAAGACCCTGCGCGACCTGCAGTTCCTGCACGCCCACCTCAGCGAATGGCAGGGCACCATCGCCAGCTACCGCGACATGCTGGCGCACCGCCGCGCCGTCTTCGAGCAGCGCCTGCCCGCGCTGGCGGCCGAGGAAGGCCAGCTGGCCGTGGCGCCGCTGCAGCGCCAGCAGACGGCGCTGGAATCCGCGCTGGCCGCCGCCGAAGCCAGCGGCGACGGCCAGGCCTTTGCCGATCAGCGCCAGCGCGCGCTGCAGCAGCGCATCGCCCGCGTGCGCGCCGCGCTGCAGGACCTGCCGCCTGAGCAGCAGGCCGCCCAGGCCGAGCGCCTGCGCCTGCTGGCCGGTCGCCTGCAATGGGACCTGGCCGAGGCCGCGCCGGAGGCCGCCTGGACCACCCGCCGCGCGCTGCAGGCCAGCGCCCGCGCGCTGGACGAGGCGCAGGCGCGCCGCCAGCGCTTCGACGCCCGCCCGGCCGACCAGCGCCAGGCCTTCGACGAATTTGCCCGCCGCCTGGATGCGCTCGACGCCCGCATCACCCGCCTGCTGCCGCCCCTCGAGCGCACCGCCCGCGACCAGGCCGCTGCGCTGCAGCGCCTGGCGCTGGGCGCGCTGCAGAGCCAGCAGCAACGCCTGGCGGCCTACGCGCAGCAGGCCCGCTACGGCATCGCCCAGTTGCATGACCGCGCGCGCCAGCCGCTGGACACCCCGGAGGCCGCAGATGCGCCGCGCTGAATCGGCCCTGCTGGCTGCGCTGGTGCTGGCGGGCTGCGCCAGCGGCCCGCTGCCCGGCGACGACCAGCCCACGCTGAAGGCCCTGGCCCAGCGCCCGCTGCCCGCCATCACCCCCGGCCGCCTGCCCACCGACGAGCAGCGCGCGCTGGCCGCCTGGCAGGCGCTGCTGGCCGCCCAGCCCGACGCCAAACAGCGCGCGCAGGCCCTGCGCCGCCTGGGCGACCTGGAAATGGACGCCACCGACGCCCGCCTGGCCAGCCAGGACGGCGCCAGCGCCGACTACCGCGCCGCCATCGCCCGCTACCAGACGCTGCTGAAGGAAACCCCCAACGACCCCGGCAATGACCGCGTGCTCTACCAGCTGGCCCGCGCCCAGGAGCTGGGCGGCGACGCGCCCGCGGCGCTGGCCACGCTGGACCGCCTGGTCGCCAGCTACCCGCAGACCACGGCGCTCGACGAAGCGCAGTTCCGCCGCGGCGAACTGCTGTTCTCGGCGCGCCGCTACGCGCCGGCTGAAGCTGCCTTCGGCGCCGTGCTGGCCAGCCCCCGTGCGCACGGCCTGACCGAGCGCGCCCGCTACATGCAGGGCTGGAGCCAGTTCAAGCAGGCCCGGCTGGAGCCGGCGCTGGGCAACTTCATGGCGGTGCTCGACACCCACCTGTCGGAGCGTGACCCCGCCGTGCCGGTCGAGCAGTTGCCGGGCCTGTCGCGCGCCAACCGTGAGCTGGTCGACGACGTGCTGCGCGTCATCGCACTGGCGCTGGAGAACCTGCAGGGCGTGGCCGCCATCGCGCCGCTGGTGAACAGCCCGCAGCGTGCCAGCTACGCGGTACGCCTGTACCAGAACCAGGCCGCGCTGTACCTGAAGCAGGACCGCCCCAAGGACGCCGCCGACGCGCTGGGCGCCTTCGTGCGCCGCGCACCGCAGGACCCGATGGCGCCGCTGCTGCAGGCGCAGGTGGTGCGCATCCATGCCGACGCCGGCTTCGAACAGCAGGCGCTGGCCGCCAAGCTGGCCTTTGTCGAACACTACGGGCTGGATCCGGCCTTCCAGGCCAGCGCCCCCGAGGCCTGGACCCGCGCGCGCCCGCTGGTGCGCGAGTTCCTGGGCGAGCTGGCCCAGCGCCACCACGCCGCCGCCCAGAAGACCCACCAGGCCGCCGAGGTGCAGGCCGCGGTGCGCTGGTACCAGGCGCTGCTGACCCAGTTCCCCGACGACGCCGACAGCCCGCGCCAGCGCTTCCTGCTGGCCGAGCTGCTGTTCGAGGACCGGCAGTACGCCGCCGCCGCCACCGAATACGAGCGCTCCGCCTACCAGGACCCGCCGCACCCGCGCAGCGCCGAGGCCGGCTACGCCGCGCTGCTGGCCTACGACGCCCAGCTGAAGTCCGCGCCCGACGACGCGCCGCTGCTGCGCGAGCGACTGGCCAGCGCGCTGCGCTTTGCCGATCGGCACGCCGCCGACCCGCGCGCCGCCGCCGTGCTGGCCGATGCCGCCGAGCGCCAGTGGCGCGCCGGTCAGTCCGCCGAGGCCCAGGCCAGCGCCACCCGGGTGCTGGCCTGGCGGCCCGAGCCCGCCGCGCCAGTGCGCCGCAGTGCGCTGGGCGTGCAGGCCCGCGCCGCCTTCGACGCCGGCCGCTTTGCCGAGGCCGAGCGAGCCAGCCAGCAGGCCCTGGCGCTGACGCCGGAGGGCGATCCGTCGCGCGCCGCGCTGAGCGAGCGCCTGGCCGCGTCGATCTACCGCCAGGCCGAGGCCGCACGCAACGGCGGCCAGAGCGCCGAGGCGGCCGCGCTGTTCACCCGGGTGGGCAGCGCCGCGCCGGGGTCGTCGATCCACGCCAACGCCGACTTCGACGCCGCCGCGCAGTGGATCGCGCTGAAGGACTGGCCACGCGCCGCCGAGGCGCTGGAAGCCTTCCGCCGCCAGCACCCCGGCCATGCGCTGCAGGCCCAGCTGCCGGCGCGCCTGGCGCTGGCCTACGACGAATTGCAGCGCCCCGCGCTGGCCGCCGCCGAGTACGAGCGCGTGGCCGCCAGCGCCGGCGAGCCCGAGGCGCGCCGCACCGCGCTGTGGCTGGCCGCGCAGCGGCGCGAGAGCGCGCAGGACCGTGACGCCGCCGCCACCTGGGAGCGCTACCTCAAGGCCTGGCCGCAGCCCCTGCCCGAGGCCACCGAGGCCCGCGCCGCGCTGGCCCGCCACGCGCGCACGTCGGCGCAGGCGCTGGCCTGGCAGCGCGAGCTGCTGGCCACCGAGCGCGCCGGTGGCGC
>NZ_JAGQDE010000041.1 GCF_018069755.1 Ideonella aquatica
CGACTGATCGGCGACTGGATCCACTTCTATAACCACCGGCGCCCTCATCAGGCGCTGAACATGAGGACCCCCGCTGAAGCTTATGCAATAGCGGCTTGAACTGAGCAGATTCCGCTGGGTCGATACATGAAGCCGGTGATGTGAGCCGCGATCGCCGGGTTGGTCACGGCCGATGGCTGCAGCCGCACGCTACGTGCCCCCCGCGCGTCGTAGACATTCTTCGGCCTCAGCCCTTGCGAGCACTTGCCGGTCAGCGAGTTGCCCAGCAGCTTGACGAACTGCTCTTCGATCAACAGTTTGCGGGGCTCACGCCCTTCCTGTCGTGCCAGCTGCGCCTCTTCGTCCTTCAGCTGCTTGCGCGTCTCGCGCACGACCTTGACGAAATCGAAGAACAGCCGGTCTCGGGGGAGCTCTTCCTGTACATCGGCGCCGCCTTCGGGCTGCGGCGTCGTCACCCAGCGGTACACCACGCCCCAGCGGATCGTCATGCGACAGCCCACGCCGTGTGCCGCCAGAATCTCTGGCGCAGTGGCGTAGGCCGTTCCACGCCGCGGGAAGATCAGCCCCTTGCTGCCGACGCTGATCGAGAAGACTGGAAACCGCACATCATCCGGGTGCTCGAAGTCCACCAGCGCGTAGCCGGCCACATGGCCCAGGTAGTCCTCGATGCGGTTGCTGAAGCCAGGGTGCTCGAAGTCGATGCGCTTGAGGTCGAGCAGGCTGGTCGCGTAGGCGCTGGCAAGGTCGTAGTCCCAGATCGGTCCTAACGTCGGATCGGTCGGCCCGAGCCAGTACGCTTCATTGCGGCCACCCTTGAAGCAGTCCGTCAGGAATGCCTCTTGAAGGCGCCGCATCGGCGTGGGCTCGGCCACCGTGTGCGTGGTCTTGCGTCGACTGGCCTGGTGCCAGCCTTCATGTCGGACCCTCTCCAGGCCGAACGCGGACAGCTGCAAGGTCTCGGGTACCGTCTTCAGGAACCACTTGAGCGCCAGGCCGCCCGCTGTCGGCGAGAGATTGCCCAGGCCCAGGCGGTCGCGAGCGAAGTCCCGCACACGCATGGCGAAGAGCACGGCGATCTCGGCATCGCGCAGCGCATAGTCCTCGTAGGCGGCGCGGTTCTTGCGCAGGAACTCGTCCATCCGCGCGATCGAGTACGGCGCTGGTATGCCCAGCTTCTCTCGCCCGACCAATTTGCCGACGTACCTCAGACTGGTACCGATCGGCACGTAGGAAGCTGCGTCGATGAAGCGCACCTTCATCAGCACACGCCCCAGCTCGTCGCCTGCCATCAGCGCCTTCGAGCCGGGCACGCGCGGCTCGTCTGGAGATGGAGCCGGCGCCTGAGCAAGCCTGTGACGCCAGGTCAGGCCCAGCTCGGCCAAGGCGTTGACAGTGGCGACGCGCCCAGACACGGCGTCAATGTCTCGCTTGATCTGCTGGAAGTCGCGAAGCGCCGCCAGGTCGAATCGCAGGCCGAAGCCAACCACAACGATTTCGGCAGGCTCCTGCGCCATGACACCCAGCTCGATGGCCTTAGTGACGATGCGCTGCAGCGCGCGGCCCAGCTCCGGTCGTTGATCCTGACCCGGGCCATCGGCGTAGACGATGCAGCTCAGGCGCTCGATCCGGCGGCGATGCATGCCCGGGTCCTCATCGCGCAGCGGCATCCGAAAGCACGGCTGGTCCGGGGGGACGTACAGCTGGATGCTCAGGATGGTGTTCTCGGTGTCACCGGTCTGGTACCACTCCCCGTCGAAACCGATCCACAGGGCCTCGCCTGTGGCGCGGCGCGGCACATCAGGCGTTTCCAGCGCCTTGAGGTCCTGCTCCAGCTCCTTCTCGGCATCCGACAGCATCTTGTCGTACTGGGCGTCGAGGTCGAAGCTGTCGCTGTCGGCGCTCGCGGGGTCGTCGCTGTCCGCTTCAGGGCCGTCGCCATCGAGGTAGTCGTCCTGCTCGGTGTCCTCCAGCGCGGTTGAAGTTTGCTGGCTATACACCCCCTCCCGGAACTTCAACCATGCCTGCCAGGCCGGTGTCGGGTCGTAGGCTGGGCCAGCACCGCCCCGACCATCAGGTGGCGCGGGCGGCTCTGGCGGCAGCGAGGGCGGTTCCGGTGGCGGCGGGCGGCGTGGCATGGGCGTAGGACGGCAGCACGCGCGTTGCGGGCGCTGTGCGCGTGCACGCCATGGTCCACCCACATCCGCCAGTTTGATCGCCGGAAAAGCAGAAAGCCGGGCACTGGGCCCGGCTTGCTTGGTGTTGGCGCGTTGAAGGTGTGTGGCGGCGCGTGTTGCGCGCGCAGGCCGCGCGGGGCTGCCCCCCCGCTACGACTGATCAGGCTGCGGCCTGCTGCGTGCGGTTGGCGATTACCGCCTCGCGGATCGCTTTCCAGTTCGACTGGGTCCACTTCCGGCCCGAGGCCATCTGCTTCTCGATCTCGACCTTGAAGGCCACGGACACATCGTCTTCGTCTTCATCGACGATGTCGATCGGCTTGTTGTACGAGTTGATCAGCAGCAGGCCCTTGCCAGGGCGGAGCTTGATCATGTGCACCATGCTCAGGTTCAAGCTGGTGTAGTTGGGGAGTTGGTAGAGGCCTTGAGACATGGGATTTCTCCTGGAAGAGGTAGGTGGTTGACGATCCCGCTGTGGGTGCCGTCGGGCAGTCCGGCACACAGCGTGAGCGCATCATTCCCGTGGCACCGAAGTCCCCCACATCCGTTAGCGCAGGCCTCCCCCCTGCCCCCCCGCTGAAAAAGTGATCGCGCTGGTCGCCCGGCGATCGTCCTGAGCCCTCCTGGCCTTGTGCGCTTGACCGCGCGGCATCTCAGCCTCGCGGCTTTCGTCGACTTGGCGCCAATCACTAGCGGCAGCAATTGCTTTTACACTTTTGCTTCGATGCCGCGATCTGGACGCTCCGACGAATCGCTTTACGGCCAACGGCGGGCCATCGTGGAGCACTTCCAGCGCGGGGTGCGCAACAAGGCTGAGATCGCGCGCTTGACCGGGGCAAGCAGGCCCACCGTGGCTGACGCCATCAAGCGCTTTCTGCTGTCCGGCATGGACGGGCTGAAGCCGGCCGCCAGAGGCCGCAAGTCGGGCACTGGGCGCATGCTGTCCCCCGGCGAGGAGCACGCGATCCGTTCTCGCCTCCTATCCGGCCCACCCGACCCCGCCGCTCACGGTGACGTGCGCTGGACGCGCGCATCCGTAATGTCTCTGGTCAACGCGGTGCTCGGGCAGCGACGGGCGCCGATGAGCGCCCGCACCCTGGGCAGCTACTTGAAGCGCTGGGGTTTCACCGCCGCCGGGGCATCAGTCACCAACCCGACCGGCCAGGACCTGCCCCCCTTGCAAACCCAGCAGATGCTCCTGTGGGAATTGCTGGGCTGGGCACCGGCATCCACCGGGCAGGTCCAGCAGCTCGCGCGCCAACTCAGCGAGAAGGCTTGGGCGGGCCAGCTGTTATTCCACGAGATCTCCGAGGCCGGGCGTTTCCAGCGCAGGAAGGCTGCACTTAGGGACGCGTACATCGCGTCGCTGCGCCAGTCCGTTGCAGCGGCCTCAGCGCCGACGCGGGCGGTAGCCGCGCCCACCCATGCGGCCCTGATCCGACGGCACTGGCAATCCCGGGACAGGGCGGTCCACCTGACGGCTCTTCAAAGTACAGGCCCGGCTTGCCAGCACTGGTCATTGCGCGTGGTGCCCCTGCGGCTGGTGTCGGTGGAGCACACGCGCACTGCCAGCCGGCACCTAGGCCCTACACGGTCGCGGCACACGGCCGAGGACGGCATGCTGCTTGCGCTGCTGGACCTACAAGCGTTGACGCCCCACGTCGCCGTCCTCAGGCTGCAGGCCGACAGCACACACCCGGACAGCTTGGCGGTTCAAGCTCGTCACTTCCTGCGCCAGCATCTGAAGACGGACTCCGCTCCCGTCCTCCTGCACGTGCCTGCCGACGCGAACAATCTGGCTCACTACATCGACGTGCTCGACGGTGCGCGCGCCGGGCCTATCACCGTACAGGCCGACATGCTCCCCTCCCACTTCGACAGTGATGCGCGCGCCACCTTGGACATCCTGCGCGTGCACCTACGGGGCGGCCGCCACCGCAGCAAGCTGGCCTGGATGTTCTCCGGCCGGAGCCTGATCGACCGGCGCGCCAAGTCCGCCTGAATTGCACCCTCCGGTCCGTCTCCGGGTCAGTCCGGCAGGGGCTCCGCCGGTGCCAACCGGAGCGCCGAACCAGCGGAAGCCAACAAAGACAAGGCTTGATCCGGACGCCACCGGCGCCAGCGCTCCGGTCCGGCTGCGGTTTTTCGGCTCTGCATCGAAGAGGCTTGTTCGCGCATGTCCAGAAGGGCTGAAGCCGCGCGGCGCTTGGAGTCCCGGGCTTTCCGCCCTCGATGAACCGGAAGGCGCATCCGGAAGGATGTTCGGCCGCCGATTTTTCCAATCGGCGCTTGCCTTCCCGCCGTTTTTCGCGCTACACTGCGGGGCTGCGCCAGGGGTTGAAAATCCGCGTGTCGGTGGTTCGATTCCGCCCCAGGCCACCAAGAATTTCTCCTTGTACATCAAGGACTTGCAGAAGAAGGCGGCCTTCCAAGGGTCGCCTTTTTTGCTTCCCGGGAGGCGTTTTCCGCAGTTCCCCTACAACGCCCACCGGGAGACAGAGTGCGAGGCGGTTGTCGGCGGTAGCCTGGTGCGCTCCAGGGGGCCTAAAGCCGTCGCGCGCGGCCGTCTGGCGACACGATGTGCGCTCATCAGGTCATCCTTGGCCGCCGGCTCAGACGTCCGCTGGGCGGGGCCAAGTCTTGGTGAGTGGTGCGAGTAACTGGGCGGCTTGTCGGGAGTTCATGTCCGCAATCACAGACGCAAACAGATTTGTGACTGTGATTGCAAACTTGACGTCCTCATGGACCGACGTCAAAATGTCTGCAATCACGGTCTCTATAATCTTTGAGACTGAGATTGCAGCCATGAAGCGCAACGAACACCCCCTGATGACCCCAGAGCGCCTGGAAGAGGCGCGCCAGCTCGGTGAGAAGCTGGCGCGCCTGCGCATGGCCCGGCGGATTCGGCAAGCCGACGCCGCCACGCGGGCCGGGCTCTCCCGGTCCACGGCTGTGCTGCTCGAGAAGGGGGACCTCAGCCGCACCCAGGCGCAGATCCTGCGGTACCTGGAGGCGATTGCGCCCGGCGTGAGCCTGCTGTCGCTGCTGAAGGAAGACGACCCGTCGCTGCAGGCGCTGGCCGCGCGCGAGACCACCCAGCGTGTCCGCACCCTGAGCAAAACCGAGCTGGAGCGGCTGGACTTCTGATGGCACGCAAGAAGTCCGAGGTCTACGTCTTCAGCCACATCGGGCCAGCCGATGGGCATCGCGATGGGCACCGGTTCGTGCCCTCCGGCATCCTGGGCCTGACGGAGACCGACGGCGCGAACGTGCAGAACCGCGAGCTGGCCAGCGAGTTCGCCTATGGCATCGGGTACCTCGACCGCACAGAGTCCTTCGAGCTGGACCCGGTGAGCCTGGCGTTCGGGGACCGACAGGGCATCAAGGGCAAGGTGCTCTTCCCGGTCAACGGGCTGGGGGAGTTCGGTGGCGTTCGCGACGCGGCCCCCGATGCCTGGGGACGCCGGGTCATCGAGGCGCGCCTGAAGGCGCCGGCCAACAGCCTGCTGGAGGTGCAGTACCTGCTGCACGCCGGCGGCGACCGGGTGGGGGCACTGGACGTGCGGGAGACGCGCACCAGTCCCGATTCGCCATCGGCCAGTGACATGCACTCGCTGCAGTACGTGCTGCAGGCGGCAGAGGCGGTCGAGAACGGCGCGCCCGTGCCGGCCAACCTTGAACATTTTTTGGGCGCCGGTCCGTCGGCCGGTGGCGCACGGCCCAAAGCAGCGGTGCGTGACGAAGCGGGCGCGCTCTGGCTGGCCAAGTTTCCGGCCAAGGGCGACACCTTCGACGTGGCGCGGGCCGAGACCTGCACCCTGGAACTGGCCCGTCGCTGCGGCCTGACCGTGCCCGAGGTGCGCTACCTGGACCTGGGAGGCCGGCCGGTCATGCTCATCCGCAGGTTCGACCGCTACTGGGCCCAGGCGGGCGAACCCTTGCCGGAAGGCGCCCTGCAAGACACCCGCCCGGGCGACGGTCGGGTGGAAGGGCGGCTCCCCTTTGTCAGCGGTCTCACGCTGGTGGCCTGCAGCGAGCTTGAGTCGCCGGACAAGGCCTATGCCGACCTGGGCCGCGCCATCCGCCGCTACGTCCATCCCATCGTGGTGAAGGCCAACGCCGAGGAGATGTTTGCGCGCATGGTGCTCAACATCTTCGTCACCAACGACGACGACCACCTGCGCAACCACGGCTTCGTGCGCGACCCGCGGCTGGGTGGATGGGTGCTCAGCCCGCTGTACGACGTGGTGCCGCGACCCGTCTTGGCCAGCGAGCGCCGACTCCACCTGGGGGTGGGCGAGCAGGGCAAGCTTGCCACCCTGGACAACGCCTTGAGCCACTACGCCGCCTTCGTACCGGAACGCCCGACGGCGGTGGGCATCATGCGCCGTGTCTGGGGCGAGGTGCGGCAGTGGAAAACCTGCTTCGAAGAGCACGGGGCCAACGGCCAACTCATCGACCAGCTCACGCGTGCGTTCCGGGACCTCGGCGACATTGCCTCGCCAGCGCTCGAAGCCGAAATCCGCAAGGGCACACCGTAGCGCTCACATCGGTGGTGCAGGTCGCAAAGGTCTGCCGACCGCCTGCCCGCTGGCACCACTGCTTCCTGCCCCAAAGCGCGCGCCGCGTGGGCCGCCACCCCAACGAAAAAGGGCGCCCGAAGGCGCTCCTATGTCATGCCGGTCGGGCTTCTCAGCCGCTGACCCACACCAGCTGCGGTGCGAACTTGATGTTGCGCCACTGCTCGACGGCCTGGCGGCTCCAACTGGGTTGTTGAAGAAACCGGCGAAGATGCGTTGAAAATCCGCGTGTCGGTGAAGACAGCCCAGCCCTTGATTCCAAAAGGATCAAGGGCTTTTTGTTGTGCGGATCGCCCGCTTTCCAAAGGAAAAAAGGCCAGGCATCAGCCTGGCCCTCTCCACAGCCCGCCCACGCGGGGCTGCGCTCCTCCCTCAGTGCGTGGTGCTCAGGGATTCACGGGCGGCGGCGGCGGGGGCGGCGGCGGGGTCAGCACGGCGCAGCTGCCGCCTCCGGGGGTGTAGGCGTTGGTCTGGATCGAGTTGTCCTTCTGCAGGATCGGGCTCAGGTCGGCGGCCTTGTCGCTGGGCCTGCCGGCCCTGCCGTGCGGGTCGTACATGTTGACGCACAGCTGCGGCGGCAGTTGGGCGCCCGCCGGGTAGGTGGCCTGGGCCGACCAGGCGCCGGTGGCGCCGCTGACGCCACTGCGCACCACCACCTGGCAGGTCGAGCCGGAGAACGGGACCTCACCGGAGAAGTTCGCGCCGGTGTGGAAGTAGGTGCCGCCGGGGATGGCGATCGCGCCCGCGGGGTTGACACTGGCGCGCTGGGTGCTGCCGTGCGCCAGGACCACGGTGGCGTTCGTCATTGTGAAGCTGGGCAGCGGGGTGGTGCGCGTGCTCACGCCCCACCAGTCCACGCCCCAGGCCACGCCGTAGCGGCCGCTGCAGTTCTGCTTGGGCCACCACCAGCTGCCGGAGATGGTCACCGTGGTGCTGTTGTCGGCGTTGCGGACCGAGCTGACGCTGGTGTCGGCATTGGGGTTGGCGGCGTCGGCCAGCGCACTGCCGGCCAGGCCGGTCAGCGCCAGCGCGACGATGCCGGCGCGCAGCTTGGGTGAGGCGGAGGGGGTCTTCATGGGTACTCCAGGTGGGTAAAGGGTGCCCGACGCGGAAGGCCTGGCACAGGGTGGCCGGCGATAGCCGGAAGGGGATCGTGGGGAGGCTGTAACAAAGTGTATGGATCGCGGTGGGCGGACGCAGCAGGGCGGAACCGCGAGACCGCTGATTTCAGTGCATTCGTGCTCATGAACGCCCCTTGGCGAACCGGGGCCACACGCGGGGCGGCGCCTCGTCGGGCGGCAGCTTCTCGGTGCTGGTGGCGTGCGCGGCCCGGGCGCGGCGGGCCACGGCCTCGCTGCCGGACAGCTGGCCGGCCTGCAGGGCACGGGCGCCCAGGTCCAACCAATGGCAGGGCAGGATGTCCTCGGGCTGGGCGGAGTCGTCCAGCAGTTGCTGCGCCAGGGCGGCAGCGGGGGCCCCTTGGCCCTGCGCCAGCCAGATGCCCACGCGGTGCCAGGCCAGCCGGGCCGCCAGGGCGTCCTGCTCCAGCCGTCGGGCCTGCTGCTCGACCGCCTCGATCGCGGCCAGATCGGCATGGCCGGGGCGCGAGCACAGCTGCTCGGCCTGCACCCGCAGCTGCAGCAGCGGATCCTTGGCGTCGGTGGCGGCGCTGAAGGCCTGCTCGAGCGACGCCTCACTCAACTGGCCCTCGGCACTGTCGATGGCCGCCATCAGCAGCCAGGCACGGGCCCGCACGGACGGCGTCGCGACATCGGCCAGGCGAGCCTGCGCCTGGCGCGCGGCGCCGGGCTGACCGGCGCACAAGTGGGTGCGCACCAGCGCCTCGGCCGCACGGGCACCGATGCGCCCGAGCTCAGGCGAGCGCTGGCACTCGTGCAGGGCGCGCCAGGCGTGCTGCAGCGCGCTGGCCACGCGGCCCAGGCCCAGGTCGGTGACGGCACGCGTCACGTCCAGGCCGGCCTGCATGTGACCCTCCAGGGGGCCCAGAAAATCGCGCCAGGTGCGGGTGGTCCGCAGCAACTCGTCGGCCTCGGCGAAGCGGCCCTGCTGGGTGCGGATGGCCGCCAGGTTGCTGACCTCGACGGTGGCGTCGCTCCACTGCTGCTGCTCCACCAGCAGATCCAGCAGCGCCTGGGTGTGCTGGGCGCACCGGGCCAGCTGTCCCGCCTGCCAGCAGACGGCGGCCTGGGCGCTGAGGAAATGCCGTCGCGCGTCGACCGACGCCTGGGGCAGCAAGCCTTGCAGCGTGGCCAGGGTCTGGAAGGCCTCGTCGGCTCGGGTCTGTCCGCCCAGCGCATAGGCCAGCGTGGCGCCTGCCTGCAGCGTGGCGTCGACGTCCTTGAGGGTCTGGGCCACGGGCAGGTGCTCGCGGGCCAGTCGCTCGGCGTCGGCATAGTGGCCGCGGTGCAGCGCCAGATCGGCCAGCTCCAGCCGGGCCAGCAGGTGCTGGCGCGGCCAGCGCGCCAGCGTGCACAGGCGCTCGGCCACCGGCAGGGCGGCGTCGACACCCTGGCCCATCGTCAGTGGGCCGATGCTGGCGCGCAGGGCCTCGAAGGCCTTGTCGAGATGGCCGCCGGCCTCCCAGCAACGCGCCGCCTGCTGCTGAAAGCGGGCCTGCTCGGCCACCCGGGCGGCGCGCGCAGCCTCCTGGGCCGCGCGTTCGTACAGCGGCGCCGCCAGCACCGGGCGGCCGGCGGCCTCATGGTGCAGTGCGGCCTCGACGCCAGGGCCCTGGCTGTGTTCCAGCCAATGGGCGATCTGCTCGTGCAGGCGGATGCGGTCGACGTCAGGCATGCCCTCTCGCAGGCAGGTGCCGATCATGTCGTGCATGCGGGCGTCGCCGTCAACCCAGTGGATCGCGTCCAGCTGACGCAAAGCCTGACGCCAGCGATCGGGCGAGTCGCCCAGGATGGCCGCCGCAGTCTGCGGCGGGATCGGCGCGCGCAGCACCGCCGCGGCGCGGGCCAGCTGGCGGGCGTCCGGGGGCAGGCTGGCCTCACGCACCCGCAGGTGGTTGGCCATGTCCTGGGACGGCGGCAGGCCGTCGCCGAACACGCCTTCGGCCATCGACCTGATCAGCTCGACCGCCAGCAGCGGCAGTCCGCCCGACGCACGGTGGATGGACTCGGCAGCGTCGGCAGGCAGCGGACCGAGGGCGTCGACGTCGTCGATCAAGAGGCTGACCGCGGCGCTGTCCAGCGGCAGCACCTCCAGCATCAACGGTGCGCCGGCGGCACGGATCCAGGTGTCCAGCGCCGCCGGGCGCTCACCGGCCCGGCAGGCCAGCCACCAGGGCGGCAGCGTGGGCTGGGCCAGCGCCGGCAGCAGCTCCAGCGTGGCCAGGTCCGCTTGCTGCAGGTCGTCCAGCACGATCAGGTCGATGTCGGCCTGCGACAGGGCGATCTCGACGGCTCGCAGCAGCCGTGTGGCCTGGACCTCGTTGCCGCGTTCGTGCAGCTCCGGCAGCACGGCCGAGAGCTCACGCAGCGCCCACTCCGGCAGGCTGCGCTGGCCTTGTGGTTTGAGCCCGTGCGGTGCGGCCCACAGCGCCGACAGCAGACGCGCCAGCAGCGCATAGGGCCGCTCGGTGGTCCCGGCATAGGCGGGCAGGTACAGCGCGCGGTGGATGCCCAGGCGGCGGATGGCTTCACCGATCAGGCGGGTCTTGCCGATGCCTGGAGCGCCCTCGATCAGCACCGGCTGACGCTGGGTCCAGGCCTGCTGCAGCGCGGCCAGCTGCGCCTCGCGGCCGACGCAGCGCGGCAGCCACTGCTTGGCGGTCGAGGGCATGAGGGTGGGCGTGCTGGCGAATTCGCCCTGCCGGATCCGGGCCACCAGGTTCTGGGTGGCGTCGTCGGGCAACTCGCCCAGGTCGCTGGCCAGGCGGTTGCAGAAAGCCTGGTAGATGGCCATCGCACTGCCCAGATCGCCGCCCAGAAAGTGCTGCCAGATCAGCCGTCGGTGGGCGAGGTCGGAGTACGGGTTGGCGGCCACGATCTGCTGACTCATGGCCAGCGCTTCGCGCAGGCGGCCCATGGATTCCAGGTGGTCAGACTCCCGCGCCATGCGGTCGAGCAGGCGCTGCCGCCAGGCCGGACGGGCCTGCCGGAGCCAGCCGGCGAAATCCGGGCAGTCGTCGAATTCCAGGCCGTCGAGCAGATCGGCGCCCAGCGGCGCCACCGCGGTGCCGGGGCCCTCGGCCAAGGCCGACAGCGGGTCCTCGACGCGGCTGCTCAGGCGCAGCTGGTCGTCGCCTTCCACCAGCGGGGCGCCAGCGGTGCGGGTGAGCCGAAAGCGCCGCTGGCGCAGGTTCAGGCGCGAGCCCTGCGGGTTGTCGCGCGGCCACAGCATGGTGGCGACCAGATCCTTGGCGGCACTGCCGTCCACGGCCAGAATGGCCAGCAACGCGGCGTCCTTGCGAGACAGGGGCACCGAGGCGCCTTCTGGCAGGACCAGGCAGGGGCTGCGCGTCAGGTGGATCTTGACCAGGCCGGGGCTGGGCGGAGTTGTCATGGTGGACAGTGCAGACGTCGGGGACGGGCCGCGGGGCCCGGGCGGTGTTACTTCCTGTCGCCAGTCTCCTGCCAGGTCGTTACCTGCCTGTTATCCCGGGCGCGGGCGCACCACACGGGCGTGACAATTGGCATCCGATGCGTTCCCCGATCCACATCGTCGACGTTGAACGCCTGGCCACCTGGACCCGCTACCGGGCCGGCCTGTGCGACAACTGTCAGGCCAACTGCTGCACCATGCCGGTCGAGGTGCGGCTGGCCGACCTGGTGCGCCTGGGCCTGGTCGATCCCTTCGAAGCCGAGCACGAGGAGGTCCGCTTGATCGCCCGGCGCTTGCTCAAGGCGGGACAGATCGAGCGCTACACGGCCAAGGCCGGCGTCTTCACGCTGCCGCGGCGGGCCAGCGGAGACTGCCGCTACCTGGATGCGGCGACGCGCCGCTGCACGGTCTACGCGCAGCGGCCCGACACCTGCCGCCGACACCCGCAGGTCGGGCCGCGGCCGGGGCATTGCCCCTATGGGGCCCGCACGGCGCGGGCCTGAACGCTCACTGCACCAGCATCACGGTGTGGGCCTGCGGCGGGTTCTGCGCCGAGCCCTGGATCGACACCACGATGTAGTAGGTGTTGATGCCGAAGTCCATCGCGGGCGCGGCCACCGAGGTATTGGCCACCGCCACTGAGGCCGGGCTGACGACATTGGCGATCATGGCCGACACGCCGGTGGTCTTGTTCTTCTGATACAGCGACGCCATCACCCGGCCACCTGCCGCGTCGCGGTACTGGAGGACCATGCGGTTCCACAGCGGATTCATGGTGGCGAACGAGTCGAGCACATTGCAGGTGAACTGCAGCACGCCGCCATCGGGGTTGTTGGCGCGCACGAAGCCGGCCGGTGCGTTGATCTGCGCAAAGCGCAGCGAGTTCAGGCCGTCGGGTGCGCAGGCCGGCACGGTGTGCTGCCAATCGTCGACGGCCTGGGCCTGGGCGGCTGGCGCGGCGAGCAGGGCGGCCAGCGGCAGCAGTGCGGCGGCGAACGAGCGGGCGAGGGTGTTCATGGGGTGGCTCCTTGGGTCCTTGGGGGTGAGGGGGCGGGTCCGCAGCAGCGGGTCCGTACTGAAGAAGACGCGCTGGGCGCCACAATCCGGACATCGCTCGGTGAAGGACCGAAAGGCCACGCTGTTCGGCGGCTCGTGGTGTCCGCGACGACGGCAACATCCATCCCTGGTCCCTGCTGGAGAATCGCCATGACCTTGCCCCGTGCCCTGACCCGTCCGATCCTGCTGGCCGCCGCACTCGCGGCACTGGCTGCCGCCCCGGCCCACGCCGGCGCCGTGGCTGACCGCGTCAAGGCCTCGGGCACGCTGCGGGTGTGCATCTGGCCCGACTACTACGGTGTCACCTGGCGAAACCCGCGCACACAGCAGCTCAGTGGCATTGACATCGAGCTGTCCGCCGCCTTCGCCAAGGACCTGGGCGTGCAGCTGCAGTATGTCGAGAGCTCCTTTCCCAAGCTGATCGACGACCTGCTGGGCGACCGCTGCGACATCTCCATGCACGCGGTGGCCGTGCTGCCCGCGCGGGCCGAGAAGCTGAAATTCACCCACCCCTATCTGCAGAGCGACATCTACGGCATCACCACCCGCAGCAACCGGGCGATCCGCAACTGGGACGACATCGATCAGCCCGGCGTGCAGGTGGCGGTGCAGGCCGGCACGTTCATGGAGCCGGTCATGAAGGCCGCGCTGAAGCAGGCCACGATGGTGGTGGTCAAGCCGCCACAAACCCGCGAGGGCGAACTGGAGGCCGGACGCGTCGATGTCTTCATGACCGACTACCCCTACAGCCGGCGCCTGCTGGACAACGCCGACTGGGCGCGCCTGGTGCCGCCCACCAAGCCCTTCCACGTGCTGCCCTATGCCTACGCCGTCAAGCCCGGCGATGCCGAGTGGCTGGCCCGTGCCGACGCCTTTGTGGCACAGATCAAGAAGGATGGCCGCCTGGCCACCGCGGCCCAGCGCGCCGGCCTGGGCGAGGTGGTGGTGCGCTGACGATGGCCGCCGCACCCGGCTCGCTGCCACGCTGGCTGCGCAGCGACGCCCTGCCCTGGGCCGGGCTGCTGCTGGCGCTGACGCTGGTGCTGGGCCTGGCGGCGTTCGTGCGCTATGAGCGCCTGGAGATCGAGTCCGACGTGCAGGGCCGCGCCGAGTTGTACGCGCGGGTGCTGGAGGACCAGACCGCGCGGCTGATCGGCGGTGCCGAGCTGGCCTTGCAGACCCTGGCCCCGGCGCTGGAATCCGAGCCCGCCGCGCCGCCCCATGTCGACAACCTGCTCGCTGCCACGGTGCGCGGCCTGCCCTTCGTGCGCAGCATCAGCTGGCTCGATGCCGAGGGGCGGGTGCG
Organism: Ideonella aquatica; assembly: GCF_018069755.1. Lineage (GTDB taxonomy): Bacteria > Pseudomonadota > Gammaproteobacteria > Burkholderiales > Burkholderiaceae_C > Ideonella > Ideonella aquatica. Next base: position 13,689 of record NZ_JAGQDE010000041.1, read on the forward strand.
CGCCAGCTCGCAGCCCGGCGCGCGCGGGTGGCAACTGCCACGCGCAGCCATCACCGCCGGCCCGGGCGGCCTGGCACCGCTGCAGCCGGCGCGCGACCTGGCCCAGATGGCGCGCGGTGAGCGCGCCCCGGCCGGCGTGGCCGTGCTGCCGCTGACCTGGCCGCTGCCGGGCGATGCAGGCCTGCTGGTGGCGCTGATCAGCACCGACTTCGTCGCCAACCAGCAGCAGCTCACGCTCAGCGGCACCCATTTCGACGGCGCGCTGCTGGCCTACGAGGGCACGCTGGTGGCGGCCACCGACCAGTTGCGCGCCCTGCCAGGCAGCCGGCAGTCGCAGCTGGACCTGTTCACCCGGCACTTGCCGGACCACGAATCCGGCGTCGAGGCGGCCCGCGGCCTGGACGATGTCGATGGCCTGCTGGCCTGGCGATCGGTGCGCCGCGCACCGCTGGTGGTCCTGGTCCAGACGCCCCATGCCACGGTCGATGTGCGCCTGGCCGAGGTGCGCCACGGCGCGCTGATCGGCGGCGCACTGGCCCTGGCGCTGATCGCCGCCCTGACCACGCTGGCCTGGCGCAGCCTGCGCGGCCACGAACTGGTCAGCGCCGACCTGCGCCAGGCCAGGGGCACGCTGGCCGCCCAGGATGCCTTCACCGACCGCCTGTTCGAAGTCAGCCCGGTGCCGATGGCGGTGCAGGACGCCCAGGGGCGATTCGTCCGGGTCAACCGCGCCTGGTGCGAATTCACCGGCCGTGACGCGGCGGCGCTGCTGGGACAGCAGGCCACGCCCGCGCTGGGCGAGGACACCGCCGCCGCGCTGGCGCCCTCGCTGGGCGCCGGCCTGCTGCAGCGCGGCAGCGCGGCCCAGCACGAGACCCAGTTGCGCGACGGCCGCGGCCTGCTGCGCGACGTGGTGGTGCGCCACATGGCCTTTGCCGATCCGGGGGGGCACGCCGGCGGCACCATCACCTGCCTGGTCGATGTCAGCGAGTTTCGCGAGGCCGAGCGCCGCACCCGCGAAGCCAAGGAGGCGGCCGAGCAGGCCAACGCCGCCAAGGGCGAGTTCATCGCCAATGTCAGCCACGAGCTGCGCACACCGCTGCAAAGCATCCTGGGCTTCTCCGAGCTGGGCTGCGACCGCGCCGCTGCCAACAGCCGCGAGCAGCAGATGTTCTCGATGGTCCACGCGGGCGGCGAGCGCATGCTGACCCTGGTCGAGGCGCTGCTCGATCTGTCACAGCTGGAGGCCACCTTCGGCCGCAGCGAGCTGGCGGTGATCGACCTGGTGCCCACCGTGCGCGCGGTGGTGGCCGAGCTGGCGCCGCTGGCCGCCAGCCGCAGCATCCAGCTGGCGCTGCCCGACGACCAGCTGCCGCTGCTGGTGCATGGCGACAGCTTCCGCCTGCAGCAGGTGCTGCGCAACGTGCTGGCCAATGCGCTGCGCTTCGCGCCTGCCGGGTCGGTCATCGACACCTGCTGGTCGCGCCAGGGCGACGACCTGGTGCTGCGCGTGCGCGACCATGGCCCGGGCATCCCGCCCGACGAGCTGGAAAGCATCTTCGAGCCCTTCACCCAATCCACCCGCACCAAGGACGGCTCCGGGGGCACCGGCCTGGGCCTGGCGATCTGCCGCAAGATCATGGCCGCCCACCGTGGCCGCATCATCGCCATGAACGCCGAGGGCGGCGGCGCGCTGTTCGAGATCCGCCTGCCGGCGCTCTGAGCCGCGCTGCGCGAACCACCTGCCGTTGGCGCGCTGCGATACTCGCGCGCATGCCCGATCCCCGCGGTCTGGCGCAGCGCCGGCAACGCGTCGGCGGCTGGCCACCATGAGCCCCGTCTGGCCCTGCCTGCGTCGGGCGCGCGACCACGACCCCGCCACCCGCTGCCCGGTGCGGCTGGGGCACGGCCCCGCGGCCCCGCGCCTGGGCAGCGTCGCCTGGGCCGACTGCAACGCGCTGACCGCCTGGCCCGCGCTGTTTCGCTGCGCGCCCGACGCGGTGCACCTGCTGGCCCCGCCCGGCGCCGCGCTGGACACCGCCCTGGATGCGGTACACCGCGCCCTGCAGGCCCAGGGTCGGATCCGCGCCTGGCGTGACGAGCCCTACCCTTGGCTGGACGAGAATGGTCAGCGCTGCGCGGTGATCGAGCGGGCCGCATCGCGCTTCTGGGGCGCCCTGACCTTCGGCGCCCACTGCAACGGCTGGCTGGCCGGCCCCGACGGCCGGCCCAGCCACCTGTGGATCGCCCAGCGCTCGCCGCACAAGCCCACCGACCCGGGCCTGCTGGACAACCTGATCGGCGGCGGCGTGCCGCTGGGCCAGACGCCGCGCCAGGCCCTGCTGCGCGAGGCCTGGGAAGAAGCTGGCCTGCAGCCGTCCGAACTGGCCGACCTGCGTGCCGGCCAGGTGCTGGCGCTGCACTGCGACATCCCCGAGGGCCTGCAGCGCGAGTGGTTGTTTGTCTTTGACCTGCCGCTGCCGCCGGGCCGGGTGCCGCAGAACCAGGACGGCGAGGTGGCCGGCTTTCGCTGCCTGCCGGTGGACCAGGCGCTGGCCGAGGTACGCGCCGGCGCCCTGACCACCGACGCCGGCCTGGCCACACTGGACTTTGCTGCGCGCCACGGTCTGCTGGACCTTGCCACGGTGCAGGCGCTGGCCGCGCTGCAGGTGGCGGGCGACGCTGCGGCCCGGATCGAGCCGACGCTTCAAAACCACTGAAGCCCGTCGTGCATCGGGGTGAACCTCCGCGCCCCTGGCGGATCGGACACTGCTGTCCATGGTTTCCCCAGGATCCCCGATGAATTCTTCTGAACGCTACACCGGCGTCGCGATCGCCCTGCACTGGCTGCTGGCCGTGCTGATCGTCGGTGCCTTCGGCGTCGGCCTGTACATGGCCGACCTGCCCAACTCGCTGGCCAAGCTCAAGCTCTACAACTGGCACAAGTGGGCGGGTGTGACCATCCTGGCCCTGTCGGCGCTGCGCCTGGCCTGGCGCCTCACCCATCGCCCGCCGGCCGACGTGCCGGCGCCCCGCTGGCAGCAACGGGCCGCGCACGCCACGCACCACGCGCTGTACGCGCTGTTCTTCCTGGTGCCGCTGGCGGGCTGGGCCTACAGCTCGGCCAAGGGCTTCCCGATCGTCTGGTTCGGCGTGCTGCCGCTGCCCGACTTCGTGCCCAAGGACGAGGCCCTGGCCGAGCTGATCAAGCCCTGGCATGAATCCCTGGCCTGGCTGATGGCGCTGCTGGTCGTGCTGCATGTGGCCGCCGCCATCAAGCACCACGTCATCGACCGCGATGGCCTGATCAACCGCATGCGTCCGGGCCGCTGAGCCCCCACAGGAGTACTCCGATGAACCGTGTTCTGATCCCCGCCGTGCTCGCGCTGTTCAGCGCCACGGCCCTGGCCGCCGACCCGGTGGTCAATACCGCCAGCAGCGAGATCGGCTTCAGCGCCAAGCAGATGGGCGTGGCCATGCAGGGCCGCTTCAAGCAGTGGACCGCCCAGATGCGCTTCGATCCCAAGAAGCCCGAGGCCGGCCAGGTCAGCTTCGCCATCCAGACCGGCAGCGCCAGCTTCGGCGCCAAGGAGACCGATGCCGAGCTGCCCAAGCCCGAGTGGTTCGGCGTGGCCAAGTTCCCCACCGCCAGCTTCCAGTCCAGCGCCATCAAGGGCCTGGGCGGCGGCAAGTTCGAGGTGGCCGGCAAGCTCAGCGTCAAGGGCAACGTCAAGGACATCGTCGTGCCGGTGGCGCTGAGCCAGGCCGGTGGCGCCACCACCGTCACTGGCGCGTTCACGATCAAGCGCCTCGATTTCAAGATCGGCGAGGGCGAGTGGGCCGACACCTCGATGGTGGCCAACGACGTCGTCGTCAACTTCAAGCTGGCGATCAGCGGCATGGCGCCGCTGTGAGGCCTCTCTTTCGTTCCACCCCCACCCTCTCAGGGAGTTTCTCGATGAACCTGCGTTCGCTCTTCGCCGCCACCGTGCTGGCCGCCGCCATCCCCGCCATCGCCGCGCCGGTGACCTACAACGTCGACCCGACGCACACCTTCCCGCGCTTCTCGTACAACCACCTGGGCATGTCCACCCAGCTGAGCAAGTTCAACAAGACCACCGGCACCGTGGTGTTCGACAAGGCCGCCAAGACCGGCTCGGTCGACGTGACGATCGACACCACCTCGGTCGAGACCGGCTCCAGCCTGTTCAACGGCCACATCCAGGGCGAGGAGTTCCTGGACACCGCCAAGTTCCCCACCGCCACCTTCAAGTCGACCAAGGTGGTCTTCGACGGTGACAAGCCGGCCTCGATCGAGGGCAACCTCACCATCAAGGGCGTCACCAAGCCGGTCACGCTGACCGTCACGCATTTCGTCAACCAGGCCCACCCGATGATGAAGGTGGACGCCATCGGCGCCAACGCCAGCACCGTGATCAAGCGCTCGGAGTTCAACGCCGCCAAGTACGTGCCCTACGTCGGCGACGAGGTCACGATCACGCTGTCGATCGAGGCCGTGGCCGCCAAGTAAGGCCCTGCCGCAGCTTGCCATCAGGGGGCCTGCGGGCCCCCTTGGTTCTATGAGCGCGCCAGCAGCGTGAAGTGCTCGACCAGCGGCGGTTGCGCAAAGAACGGCCCGACGACGGCGCGCCACTGCGTGAACAGCTCAGAGCCGCGGAAGCCCACGGTGTGGTCCTCCAGCGTCTCCCAGAAGATCTGCAGCACGTAGCGCTCGGGGCTCTCCAGCCCCTTGTTGACCTTGAAGCCGCGAAAGCCCGGGGCCTGGGCGATGACCGTGGTCAGGCCGCGCTGGATGGCCTCGTCGAACTCGGCCTGGCGGCCCGGCTGGATGCGGATGTCGGCGATTTCAAGAATCATGGTGGGCGGCAGGCGTCGTCAGGAAAGCCAGTGTGCCACGCGGCTATGATCCCCGCCGCATTCCGGAGACCGCGCTTGAGCACCCCCCGCCCCGACGATTGGCAGCACGACCACGAGGTCGGCACGTCTGCCGCCACCCAGGACAGCACGCGTGTGGACGATCTGCGCATCGGCGCGGTGCGCCCGCTGATCTCACCGGCGCTGCTGCTCGATGAGCTGCCGCTGCCGACCCCGGCGCAGGACCTGGTCGAAGGCGCACGCGCCGGCATCGCCCGCGTGCTGGCCGGTCAGGACGACCGGCTGGTGGTGGTGGTCGGCCCCTGCTCGATCCATGACCACGCGCAGGCGATCGACTACGCGCGCCGTCTGAAGGCCGTGGCCGATGAGCTGGTCGGCGAGCTGCTGGTGGTGATGCGCGTCTACTTTGAGAAGCCGCGCACGACGGTGGGCTGGAAGGGCTACATCAACGACCCGCGCATCGACGGCAGCTTTCGCATCAACGAGGGCCTGCGCCGCGCCCGCGCGCTGCTGCTGGAGGTGGCCGAGCTGGGTCTGCCGGCCGGCACCGAGTTCCTGGACCTGCTGTCGCCACAGTACATCGCCGACCTGGTGGCCTGGGGTGCGATCGGCGCCCGCACCACCGAGAGCCAGAGCCACCGCCAGCTGGCCTCCGGCCTGTCCTGCCCGGTGGGCTTCAAGAACGGCACCGATGGCGGCGTCAAGGTGGCCGCCGACGCGATCCTGGCCGCCCAGGCGCCGCATGCCTTCATGGGCATGACCAAGATGGGCCAGGCGGCGATTTTCGAGACCCGCGGCAACGCCGATTGCCATGTGATCCTGCGTGGCGGCAAGCAGCCCAACTACGCCGCCGCCGATGTCGACGCCGCCTGCGCGGTGCTGCGCGCCAACGGCCTGCGCGAGCAGGTGATGATCGACTTCAGCCACGCCAACTCGTCCAAGCAGCACCGCCGCCAGATCGAGGTGGGCGCCGATGTGGCCGCGCGCATCGCCGCGGGCGAGCGCCGCATCACCGGCGTGATGATCGAAAGCCACCTGGAAGAAGGCCGCCAGGACGCGGTGCCCGGCCAGCCGCTCAAGCCCGGCGTGTCGATCACCGACGCCTGCATCGGCTGGGCCGATACCGAGCCGCTGCTGCGCACGCTGGCGGCGGCCGTGGTGGCGCGCCGGCAGGGCTGATCAGTTGATGAGAACGCGGGGGTCGTAGAGCGACGCGCGGAAATCCACCGGGTGGGTCTCGCCCTCGCCCAGCGCCCACAGCGAAAGCATCGCCGCGGGCATCGGGCGGCCGTAGAGGTAGCCCTGGAACTCGTCGCAGTGCAGGGCCAGCAGCAGGTCGCGCTGGCGCTCGGTCTCGACGCCCTCGGCCACCACCTTCAGGCCCAGCGCGTGGGCCATCTTGATCATGGCGTCGACCACGGCGAGTGCGTCGCCGCTTTCATCGATGTCGGTGAACAGGCTGCGGTCGATCTTCAGCTGCTTGGCCGGCAGCTTGCGCAGCGCGGCGAAGTTGGAGTAGGCGGTGCCGAAGTCGTCAATCGACAGCGACACACCCACGCCGGACAGCGCGCCCAGCGCGCGCAGGGTGTTGTCCTCCATGGCCACCGACTCGGTGATCTCGAAGGTCAGCAGCGAGGGCTCGATGCGAAAGCGCTCCAGTGCGGCGCGGATGCGCGGCACCAGGTCGTCCTGGCGCAGCTGCTGCATGCTCAGGTTGACCGCCACGCGCATGCGCAGGCCCTGGTCCAGCCATTCGCGCACCTGGCGGCAGGCGTCTTCGATCACCCAGTAGCCCAGCGCGCTGATCAGCGCAAAGCGCTCGGCCACCGGGATGAAGACCGCCGGTGAAATCATGCCGCGGGTGGGGTGGTTCCAGCGCACCAGGGCCTCGGCGCCGGTGATCTGGCCCGACAGCGCATGCACCTTGGGCTGGTAGTACAGCTCCAGCTCATGGCGCTCGATCGCGGTGCGCAGGTCGTGCTGCAACTCGAGCTGCAGGCGCGCGTCCTGGTCCATGCTGGGGGCGAAGACTGCGAAGGATGAGCCGCCGGCACGCTTGGCCGCATACATCGCGGCGTCGGCATTGGCGATCAGCTTGTTGCCCGGGCCGTGGGCCGGGTAGGTGACGATGCCGATCGAGCAGGACAGGTTGACCTCGACCAGGTTGGGCAGGCGGTAGGGCCGCGAGATGGCCTTGAGCACCGCCTGTGCGGTCCGCGGGCCGCGGGTGGCGTCGCCATCGAGCTGCAGCAGCAGCAGGAATTCGTCGCCGCCCACGCGCGCCGCCAGGTCCTGCGGCTCCACCAGGCTGCGCAGGCGCTCGCCCACCTCGGCCAGCACCGAGTCGCCCGCGGCATGGCCGAAGGAGTCGTTGACCGGCTTGAAGCCGTCCAGGTCGATGAACAGCACGGCCAGCGATTCACGCTCGCCGGCGGGCACCTGCTCCAGCTGCTGGGCCAGGCGCTCTTCAAACAGGGCCCGGTTGGGCAGCCGGGTCAGCGGATCGGACAAGGCCTGCTCGCGCAGGCGCTCCTGGGCCACGTTGAGCGAGGCGCGCAGGCTGGCCTGGCGGCGGCGCGAGCCGGCATCGGCCAGCGCCCCGAACACGCCCAGCACCAGCAGGCCGGTGCCGGCGCCGCACAGCAGCCACACCACGCCGGGGTCGGCGCCCTCCCCCCGCGGACCGGCCGGCGGCGGCGCAAAGGCCAGCGCACTGATGCTCAGCTCCGCCGCGAGTCCGCACAGCAGGCCAAAGGCCAGCGCGCCCACCCACACCCGCACCTCCACGCGTGCCACCTGGCTGAAGCGCGGGTGGCCCAGCCCGCCCAGGCCCACCAGCGCCCCCAGGGCGATCGCACCCACGGCCGCCGCCTGGCTGTCCAGCAGCCGATGCTGGGCCGGCCACAGCAGCGCATGGGCGGCGACCGCGGACGCCAGCAGCCACAAGCCACCCAGCACGCCGGCTTGCACCGGCACGCGCAGCCAGGGCCGGTGCGGCCACAGCAGCGACAGCGACAGCACACCGGCCATGCCGACAATGGCCACGCCCCAGCTGGCCGCCAGCATGGCCGGACGGAACTGCAGGTCCCAGGGCAGGCCCATGCCGGCCAGGGCCACGCACAGCATGGCCCACAGCCCGCTGCCGCCAGCCAGCGACAAGGCCGCCAGCCAGCCCAGCGCGCCCGGTTGGCGACCGGCGCGCAGGCGCTCGTCCGCGTGGCCGATCAGGGCGAAGAGCAGGATGCCCATCAGCGAGGCGCTCAGGCTGGCCACGCCGTTGGCAACGGGGATAAGGGTCTGGGAATCCATCACTGGGCAGGTTTATCCCTTGCTATCGGAATTCCCGCAAGCAACTGAACCCCCGTTTCGTGACGGGCTCACGCACACTTTGCTGCCACCACTCAGAAACCGATGTGCCGCTGTTGTCGCACGCTGGGCTTCAAGCGGTGTTCTCCCTCCAACTGACTCAAGAATTCATCGGGCGTCAGGGCCTGGCCCAGCAGCTCGGCTTGCCGCTGCACCGCGGCAAAGTCGCCCGGTGTGAGCTGGTCCAGCGCGGCCAGGCGGCTGCGCCGCTCGGTATCGAGTCCGGCCTCCCCGCCCTGCAGGGCCTCAGCCACGAACATCCGCTGGCGCTGCGCGGCGTCCAGCGGCTTGAACTGGATCTTGAAGGTGAAGCGGCGCAGCGCCGCCTCGTCCAGCTCCTCGAACAGGTTGGTGGTGCAGATGAACAGGCCGGCGTGGCGCTCCATGCCCTGAAGCATCTCATTGACCTCGGTGATTTCGTAGTTGCGCTCGGCCAGGCGGCGGCTGCGCAGGAAGCTGTCGGCCTCGTCGAGCAGCAGCACCGCCTGCTCGGCCTGGGCGGCCTCGAACATGCGGGCCAGCGCCTGCTCGGTCTCGCCGACGAACTTGCTGACCAAGTCCGACGCCTGGCGCACCATCAGCGGCCGCCCCAGCGAGGTGGCAATGTGCTCGGCCAGCGCCGTCTTGCCGGTGCCCGGTGGGCCATGGAAGCACAGCGTGCCGTGGCCGCGGCGGCGCAGCGCCTCCAGGATGGCCGGCAGCGCGAAGCGGCTGTCGATGTTCAGCAGCGACAGGTCCCAGCGGGTGACCACCGGCCGCGCCGCGGCGCCGCGGTCGCGCTGGCCCAGCGCCTTGTCGGCATGGGCCAGCTGGCGCTCGATCAGCGCCTGCGCATCGGCTTCGGTGCCGGCCAGTCGGGCAAAGCGGGCGGCGGTGCGGATCTGCGCCGGCGTCAGGCCGGGGCGGCCAGCCAGGCGCGCCACCAGCGCGTCGTCCACCGGCAGCTCGGCCAGCGCGCGCCGCACCAGGGCCTCGCGCGCGCCCGGTGGCGGCGAGGTGAGTTCCAGGTGGTACTGGAAGCGGCGCCGGAAGGCCGGGTCGATCTGCTCGATGCGGTTGGTCACCCAGATCACCGGCACCGGGTTGTTCTCGAGGATCTGGTTGACCCAGGCCTTGCCGCTGACGCTGCCGGTGCCGCCATCGCCAGCGTCGAGCCGCGCCACCAGCTGCGCGGTGTCGCCCGAGAGCGTGGGAAAGACATCCTCCACCTCGTCGAACAGCAGCGCGACCCGGGCGCTGCCGTCCAGGAAGACCTGGCTGATCTGCAGCGAGCGGTAACGGTCGCGGCCGCCCAGCGGGTGACCCTCGCGGTCGGCGTATTCCACCTCATAGAGCTGCAGGCCGGCCTGCTCGGCGCACACCCGCGCCAGCTCGGTCTTGCCCGTGCCCGGCGGGCCGTAGAGCAGCACGTTGACGCCCTTGGCCTTGCGCGCCACGGCCTGCTCCAGCAGGCGGCTGATCACCGCCACATCGTCGGCCACGAAGGCGAAGTCCTCGCTGCTGAGCGTGCTGCGCTCGGCGGGCCGGGTGAACACCGCCATCAGCTCGTCGGGGCCGTGGTACTCGCGCATCAGCACCGGCGGCAGCTGCTCCGACACCTTCATCAGGTCGGCCAGGTCGGTGATGTTGTGCTCGGAGATCAGGTTCTCCACCATGCCGATGCGCTCCAGCCGCGAGCCGGTGCGCAGCGCGTCGGCCACCTCGCGCTCGTCGACACCGGCCACGCCGGCCAGCAGCGCATAGGCCTCCTGCGCGCTGCCCACCTTGAACTCCACCAGCAGACCGCGCAGCTCGCGCTGGTAGCGCGCCAGCGTGCCGTACAGCAGCAGCGCGCGCTCGGCCGGGTTGAGCTGCAGCAGGCCGGCCAGTGCGTCCAGGTTGCGCTCGACCAGGGTCTGCTGGCGGCGCAGGTCGGCGCCCAGCCAGTCGGCGGTGGCGCGCAGCAGGGCCATCAGGTCCTTGGGCTCGTCCTTCAGGTGTTCATCCAGGTGGAAGAACAGGCTGCCCTCTTCGTAGGGTCCGCGCCAGACGCCGTGGCGGGCGATGAAGGCGGTGTCGCTCAGCCGTTCATGGCCGCTCCACAGGCGGTTGCCGGCGCAGCGGCGCGACAGGTACTCGCGCAGCCGACGCAGCACCGGCTGAGGCCACACCAGGTGGCGGCCCACCAGCGACAGCAGGCTGCCCCAGTCACGCCGGAGCTGCAGCCGCGGACCCTGGCCCAGCACCAGCAGCAGCACGAAGTGGGTGCAGCGCCGGTCCAGCACCGGCGCCTCGGCCAGACCGGGCGAGGGCAGCAGCGCCGTCGTGTCGAGCCGGCTGCGGGCCATCGGCGAAACCTCCGGGTGCCGGCGCGGCCTGGGGCTGGCGCCGACGGTGTCAGTGCAGCACGGTGGGCTGCCAGCCGGCGCCGGTATAGCGGGCCAGGTGGGCGTCGATGTCGGCCGGGTCGATCTCGTCGTCGTCGGCCAGGGCCTCGACCTGGGCGCGGAACAGCTCGGCCAGTTCACCGTCGAGGAAGATGCCCTTGCGGGTCTGCTTGTCGACGATCTCGATGCCGCTGACCGCATCACCCGACGAGGGCTGCAGGTCGATCTGCATCACCGCGAAGCTGTCGGAGTTGTAGAGCACGATCATCGAAAGCCCTCCATCGGTCATGGTTGTGGTCGGAGGGACACGCACCCTCAGGCCCCGCAGGTGGCGACCGGGGGGTGCTTTTCAAGGCGCCTGGTCCAGCCGGCTCCAGCGTACCGCACTTCCGCCCGGCGTGCGCAACCATTGCCAGGCCAGAGGCCAATGCGGCGCCTCGGCCTCGAGCCAGAGGTCGATGCGGTGGTCGTACGGGCGCCGCGCGGGCCGCTGCCAGTGCAGCGCGGGCTGGCCGTCCAGCGGCTCGGTGTCGATCAGCGTCCAGTCCCAGGCGCCCAGGTCGCCATCGGCACCGGCCACCGGCTGGCGCAGCGTGCTGCCCACCGCCCACTGCGGCTGTGCCGCCAGCACCGCCAGCAGCTGCGGCAGCCAGCTCAGCCGGTCCTGGGCGCCGTCGGGCAGCGCCCAGGCCTGCGCTCGGCCCGAGAAGCTCAGCCAGCCGTGCTCGCGCTGGAAGTTCACGGCGCGTGCGGCGCCGCGGGCCTCGCGCTCCAGCGCGCGCTCGGGTGCCAGACCGTGGTCGTCGAAACCGCCCTGGCTGTGCTGCTCGATCAGGCGGCGGCCGCCCAGCTCGGCGCTCAGGCGGGACTCGAAGCGCTGCCCATCGTGCTGCCAGTCCCAGAGGCCTTCGCCGTGTTCGTCGCCGCGGCGGATGGCAAAGCGCAGCGTGCGTGGTGGCGGCAGGCGGGTGGCGTAGCGCGGCCAGACGCCATCGGTCGGCGCGCTTGGCGGGGCGGCGGGCTCGGCGCTTGCAGCGGCCGGGGGCGGTGGCTCGGGCGCTGGCCGGGCGGCCTGGCGCGGCCGCGGCGGCGCGGTGGTCGGCACGACCAGCGGCGGTGCGGC
>NZ_JAGQDE010000042.1 GCF_018069755.1 Ideonella aquatica
CCCGGCCGCGGCGCGGCACGCCCGCAGACGGGCGGCGGCGGCCGACCGGCGGGCGGTGGCGCCTCGCGCCCACGCGGCTCGGGTGGCCAGGGCGGTGGCGGCAGCGGCCGACGCTGACCCGCGCCCTTGAGCACCGCCAACCGGCGGTGCCACACTCGGGGGAGACTTGGGCCCTGCCCTCCCCCCGATGAGCCTGCAGATTGACTTCCTCGGTGCCGCCGATTGCGTCACCGGCTCGCGCCACTTGATCGAGTGGAACGAGCGGCGCGTGCTGCTCGACGCCGGCCTGTTCCAGGGCTTCAAGGTGCTGCGCGAGCGCAACTGGGCGCCACCGGGCTTCGATGTGCGCTCGCTCGACGCCGTGGTACTCAGCCACGCCCACCTGGACCACAGCGGCTGGCTGCCGGCCCTGGTGCGCCACGGCTACCGCGGCCCCATCTTCAGCAGCCCTGCCACGCGCGACCTGGCCGAGGTGCTGCTGCTCGACGCTGCCCACCTGCAGGAGGAAGACGCGCGGCGCGCCAACCGCCTGGGCTTCAGCCGCCACGCCAAGGCACTGCCGCTGTTCACCCAGGCCGATGCGCGCAGCGCGCTCAAGCAGTTCGTCAGCGTCACGCCGGGCCGTGCCAAGCCCCTGGGCGGCGGCCTCACGCTGCAACTGGTGCCCGCCGGCCATCTGCTGGGCGCCTGCAGCGTGCTGCTCAGCCACCAGGGCGAGCGGCTGCTGTTCTCGGGCGACCTGGGCCGCCGGGATGACCTGCTGATGCCGCCGCCGGCCCGACCACCCGAGGCCGATGTGCTGCTGGTTGAATCCACCTACGGCAATCGCCTGCACCCGCAGGAGGACGACGTGGCCCGCCTGGGGGCGATCGTGCGCGACACCATCGGCCGCGGCGGCTCGGTGCTGCTGCCGGCCTTTGCCGTCGGACGTGCCCAGGCCTTGCTGCTGGCCCTGCAGCGCCTGAAGAGCCACGGCGAGATCCCGGCGCGGCTGCCGGTCTTCCTGGACAGCCCGATGGCGATTGAGACCACCGAGCTCTACCGTCGCCACCGCCCACTGCTGCGCGTGCCCCAGGGCGAAATGGCGCGGCTGGTGGAACACGTGACGCTGGTCACCACCGGCGCGCAGTCACAGCGCCTGGCCCGCTCGCAACAGGCGGGGCGCCTGCCGGCGGTGATCATCTCGGCCAGCGGCATGGCCACCGGCGGGCGGGTCCTGAACCACCTCAAGGCGATGGCGCCGGATCCGCGGCACGCCATCGTCTTCGCCGGCTTCCAGGTCGGCGGCAGCCGCGGTGCGCTGATGGTGAACGGCGCCGCCGACGTGAAGATCCACGGCGAGTTCGTGCCCATCCGCGCACGCGTCACGCACCTGGCCGGCCTGTCCGGCCATGCCGACGCCAACGAGCTGATGGACTGGCTGCGCAGCCTGCCGCGGCCGCCACGCCAGACCTATGTGGTCCACGGTGAGCCCGAGGCGGCCGACGCGCTGCGCCAGCGCATCGCCCGCGAATTGGGCTGGGCGGTGCGGGTGCCGCCGCAGGGCGGGCGCTTCCAGGTCTGATGGGCCCGCTCCTGGGCGACGGACCGCTGAGCGGCGCCGCCGCGGCGCTGGGCGTGGGCCTGCTGGTCGGCCTGGAGCGCGAGCGGCGCAAGGGCGAAGGCCCCGAGCGCCAGGCCGCCGGCATCCGCAGCTTCACCGTGGCGGCCATGCTGGGTGCGCTGGCCCAGGGCCTGTCGCAAGCCTTGGCGGCGCCTGGCCTGCTGCTGCTGGGCGGCGCGATGGTGGGCGCGCTGGCGGTGGCCGCCTACTGGCGCAGCGCCGCGCGCGACCCCGGCCTGACCACCGAGCTGGCGCTGTGTGCCACCTACCTGATCGGCCTGCTGTGCATGAGCGCGCCGGCCTGGGGCGCCGGGGCCGGCGCCTTGCTGGCGCTGCTGCTGGCGGCGCGCGGGCGCCTGCACCACTTCGCCACCCGCGTGCTGACCGAGCACGAGCTGCACGACGGCCTGCTGCTGGCCGCGCTGGCGCTGGTGGCGGTGCCGCTGCTGCCGGCCGGACCGCAGGCGGTGCTGGGTGGCGCCGATGTGCGGCGGCTGGCGGCCTTGGTGCTGCTGATCCTGCTGCTGCAGGCCGTTGGCCATGTGGCCTTGCGCCTGTTTGGCGCCCGCGCCGGGCTGCCACTGTCGGGCTTCTTCTCTGGCTTCGTCTCCAGCACCGCCACCATCGCCTCCATGGGCAGCCGCTCACGCCATGGCGACGTCCCCCTGGCTGCCGCGCAGGCCGGTGCGCTGGCGTCCACCATCGCCACCTGGCTGCAGGCACTGATGATCCTGGCCGCCATTGCGCCAGCATTGGCCCGGCAGCTGTGGCCGGCGGCACTGGTCGGCGCCCTGGTCGCCCTGACCATGACGGCCTGGCTGGCCCTCAGGATCCCGCGCGGTGCGGGACAGGCCAGCGAGGCTGGCAGCGTGCTGAGGGTGCGGGAGGCGGCCGCGGTGGCCCTGATGATCGGGGCCGCGACGCTGCTGCTCCACGGCGCCGGCCGCTGGCTCGGCCAGGACGGTGTGGTGGCCGGCGCAGCGCTGGCAGGCGCCGCCGATGCCCACGCCGCGATTGCCGCCGTGGGGGGACTGTCGTCTGGCGGCTTGGCCATGCCCACCGCGATCTGGGGCGTCTGGGCCGCGCTGCTGTCCAACAGCGCCGTGCGCGCCGTCGCAGCCTGGACCAGCGGGGGCGCCGGATTCGGCGGCCGGGTGGCGCTCGGACTGGCCGCTCAGCTGGCGGCCGCGGCGCTGGCGCTGGTTCTCAGATGAACTCGCCCTGACGCATCCACTTGGTGGCGACCCACTTCTCGCCGGCGATCACCGGCGCGCCGCCGTGCAGCGTGCGGGTGGTCGAGTGGGGGCGGTCGTAGCTGAAAAAGACCGCGTTGCCCTTGCGTGGCGCCACGTACAGCCCGGCGTCCGGGAAGGTGGTGCCACCGCCCGCCTCGGGCGTGTTCAGGTACATCACCAGCGTGCCCACGCGCTGGCCGCCACGCGCCAGGATGGTGGCCGTGCCGGGATGCGAGGGGTCGAAGTAGTCGTAGTGCGGCTCGTACTGGGCGCCGGGCCGGTAATGCAGGATCTGCAGCCCCTCACCGTTCTCGACCGGCCAGTTCACCAGCGCGGCGATGCGGCGCTCGATGCGCTCGCACAACTCGTTCTCGGCGCGCTGGAAGAACATGCCGTCGCTGGTGCGCACGTCATTGACTTCGGAGCCGCCGGTCAGGTTGACCACGGTCTCGCTGCGCGCCATGCGCGGCGTGGCCAGGGCCACCAGTTGGTCGCACTCTTCATCGGACATGAAGTTGCCGAACACCACCACGCGCGGCAGTTTGCAGGTCAGCAGCACCTGCACCTGGCGGTCGCCGGCCCACAGCACGGTGGGCTCGCCGGACAGGGCCGGCTCGGGCACGGCGGTCGCCTGGACCACAGGCTCGGCGGCACGGGCAGCCTGGGTCGGCTGCGCCGGTGCCGGCGCCGACTGGCTGGCCAGGTGCTGGGCCATGGTGTCCTCGAGGGCGCGGATGGCCACGTCCTCCTTCCAGCCGGCAGTCTGCATCGCGGCCAGCACGTCCTCGGGACGGCAGCCGGCCTCGGCCTGGGCGATGATCCACTGGCGCAGCTGGGGTGTCACCACCTGCTGGGCCGCCTGTTGTCCGTTTGAAGTGCTCGCAGCCATGGACGAATTGTGTCAGCGTCGGCGAAAAACCAGCCGTTTCTCGTCCGACACCCCTTGATCAAAGGCATAGCCGTCGGTGTCGAAGTCGCGCAGCTGCGACACCTGGCTCAGCCGGTGCTGGATCGCAAAGCGCGCCATCAGGCCGCGCGCCCGCTTGGCGAAGAAGCTCACCACCTTCCACTGGCCAGCGCTCCAGTCCTCGAACTGGCAGTCCACCACACGGGCGCGCAGCGCCTTGCGCGGCAGGGCCTTGAAGTACTCCTGCGAGGCCAGGTTGACCAGCACCGGCGCCTTCTCGCGCGCCTGCCAGGCGTTGAGGTGCTCGGCCAGCTGCGTGCCCCAGTAGCCGTACAGGTCCTTGGCGCCAGACGTGGCCAGGCGGGTGCCCATCTCCAGCCGGTAGGGCTGCAGGCGGTCCAGCGGCCGCAGCACGCCGTACAGGCCCGACAGGATGGCCAGGTGCTGCTGCGCCCAGCGCAGCTCGTCCACGGCCAGCGTACCGGCCTGCAGGCCTTCGTAGACATCGCCGGCAAAGGCCAGCGCCGCCGGCCGGCTGTTGTGCGGGGTGAAGCGGCTGCGCCAGGCGGCGTAGCGCGCCACGTTGAGCTGGGCCAGCGGGTCCGACAGGTCCATCAGCGAGGCCACGTCCGCCGGCGTCAGCGTGCGCAGCACCTCGATCAGCGCGGCGGCCTGCGGCACGAAGGCCGGCCGGGTGGCCAGCGCCTCGACCTCGGGCGCCAGCGGGGTTTCATAGTCCAGCGTCTTGGCGGGCGAGAGCACAAAAAGCATCAGTCCTCCCGCTCGTCATCGTCAGCACCCGCCTGGCCCGGCGCGGCGCCCATCGCCTGGGCCCAGGTGCGCGCCGGAATGTGGCGCGACAGACGCAGCAGCGCGCTGCGCAGCAGGTGCTCATCGATCTCATGGCCGACGCCGCTGGCGATGTCGATCGTGGCGTCGCCGCCTATCGCCGCCAGGCGCTCGATGGCCTGGCGCGCGTGCTGCACCGGGATCACGTCGTCCTGCGCACCGTGGAAGAGGTGCAGCGTGGTCATGCGCGGTGCCAGCGTGGGCAGCGTGGCGTAGCGGCCGGCAAAGGCCAGCACGCGGCCGGCCAGGCCGTCGTGGGCCTGGGCCAGCTCCAGCGCGCAAATCGCCCCCTGCGAAAAGCCCACCAAGGCGGTGGCCTGCGGATCGACCCCGGTGGCCTGCTGGGCGGCGCGCACCAGGTCGGACAGCGCCGGGATCACCGCCGCCACGCGCTGGGCACGGTTGCCGTCGTTCGCGCCCAGGATCGAGAACCACTGCCGGCCGGCGCCGCCACCGGGGATGCCATCGAAGGGTTCGAAGCCGTCGAAGGCCAGCACGGCGGCCTGTGGAAAAGCCTGGTGCAGTTGCTCGGCCAGCGGCGCCAGGTCGGCCGCATTGGCCCCCACGCCGTGAAACAACAGGAAGAGTTGCTGCGGGGCGCCCTGATCAGGCAACCAGCGCAAGGTAGTGACGGTGTCATCCATGACGGCGATTGTGCCGCCGTGCGCCGGCCGCGCCGTTCAGCGGGCTTGAGCGCCGCGCTCGGCCAGCGGCGGGAACAAGCGCTCGCCGTTGTCCCAGGCCACGGCGCGCGCCACGCCGTCAGGCAGGCCGCCCAACCAGCGGCGGTAGGCCTGCATCAGCGGCAGGTAGCCGTCCCAACGGCCGTTGACCCAGGTGTCGGAGCCGATCAGAAAGCGCGTCGGGTAGCGCTCGATCAGCGCCTTCCAGCCGGGGCACAGCTGACCGTCGGCGCACACCAGGCCGGGCCGGTAGGACAGCTCGCCATGCAGACCGGGATAGCGATCCAGCAGCGCCGCCACCCGCTCGGGCGAGGCGCTGCCGTCGATGCCGGTGTGCGCCCAGACCAGGCGCAGGCGCTGACCGGCGGTGGGCGTGGCGGCCATCAGCAGCTCGACCGCCGTGTCATCGCAGTGGGCCAGCACCACCAGGTCGCGCTGCTCGGCCAGCACCATCAGCTGCTGCGCCACCGGGCCACGGGCATCGCCCGATCGGTAGAGGTGGAACTCGCCCAGGCCGCGGAACGGGCCGGCCGCGGTGCCGCGGGCCAGCTCGGACTGCACCATCGTGACGATGCTGGGGTCCTCGAACCAGGTCTGGTAGTCGCGCCTGTCGCGGTACAGGCGGATCAGCGGCACCACCCGCACACCGGCCGTGCGCAGGCCATCGTCGCGGGCCAGGGTGTGGGTGCCTTCGTTGGTGCGCGAGTTGGCCAGGATGGCGCGCACGCCCGCCTCTTGCAGGCGGCGCAGCACATCGGGCGGCGGATGCGGGCCGGCGTGGCCGTCCCAGGCCTCGATGTTGTAGTGCAGGTGGGCGTCGAACAGCGGGCCGCTGTAGTCGGCCCGGGCCGCCAGTGGCAGCAGCCACATCAGCAGTGACGCGATCAGACGGTGCATGGGAACGTCAGGTGGCCAGCATCGCCCGGCCCACCACCACCCACAGCGCCAGCAGCACGAAGTTGCTGACGGCAAAGGCGATGAACCGGTGCAGCACGTTGTTGTAGCCCAGGTGGATCAGGCTGTGCAGCACGCGCACACCCACATAGGTCCAGGCCAGCGGCAGCGCCGCCACCGGTACCGCAGGCGCCTGCCAGGCCAGCAGGCACACCACGTAGAACAGCAGCGGCAGCTCCAGCAGGTTCATGTAATTGCGGTTGGCCAGCATCGCGCGCTGGGGCACCTGGGGCGACTCGCCCAGCGTGAATTCGCGCGGCGACACCCCGGCCGTGACCCGGCAGACGGCCACATAGAGCAGCACCAGGCCCGTCCATCCAGCCAGTGCAAACATCGGGAGCAGGAAGCTGGTGTCGCGCATCGGCGGTCTCTCAGGTGGCGGTGGCCGCGGGCTCGCGCAGCTGGAACACATTGCCCTCGGGGTCCATGGCGTTGGCCACGATGAAGCCCGGCCCGGGCCAGCGCTCGGCAAACAGCTCGCCGCCCAGTTGGGCAATCAACGGCCCGGACTGCGCCAGGCTGTGGACGCTGAAGAAGAACTTCAGCGCCGTATCCTCGCGCCGCTGAGGCGGCGTGGTGATGTGGATGCCGGCCGCGTAGGCGGGCGGTATGGCATGCACCAGCAGCTGGATGTCGGGCGAGTCGAGCACGATCAGCTCGGGCGTGGCGTGCAGGCGCTGCAGGCCGGCCACGGCCTGGTAGAAGGCGGCGAGGCGCTCGGCGTCCAGCGCATAGACAAAGAGGCCGGCGCGGGCGGGTCCAGGCATCGTGGGGTTCCGCGGTGTCAGGAGGGCTTGCAGCGGCCGGGCGTGACGGTGCGGCCGTCGTCGCACTCGGTGATCACGGCACGGGTGGGCGGCGTGCTGGCAGCGGCCTGCGGCGCCGTGCCGCCCTTGGCCAACAGCACCAGCTTGCGTGCGCCGCGGTCGCAGCGGCCCACTTCGCGGCCCGAGGCGGCGAGGTCAACAATGTCGATCTGCGCATCGGCCACGCCATTGGCGCGGTATTTGGCCAGGACCTGCTCGCGCAGGTCCTCACAGGTCACGGCGCCGGCCCAGGCCGGCAGCAACAGGCAGGCCGCGAGGGCCCATCGGGTGGGGCGGTGCACGCAGGACTCCTGCAAAAGTCGGACAGCCATCTTAGGCCATGCGCTGCCGGCGCTGCTCGCCCCTCGCTCGGGCCTTGCGCGCTTCCTCGACCCGGTCCTTGGGCGGCGCATGCGTGACCAGGCTGGCGATCAGCGTGCGCGCCGCGGCGGCCACCTGCTCCACGGCCTGATCAAAGGCCGCCTCATTGGCCTGCGAGGGCACGGCAAAGCCGCTGAGCTTGCGCACGAACTGCAGCGAGGCGTCGCGGATCTCCAGCTCGGTCGCCGGTGGCTCGAAGTTGAACAGCGTCTTGATGTTGCGGCACATGGCGAGGCTCCTGAGGGCCAGGAGGCTAGCGGAAATCCCGGCTGCGCGCCGCCAGTCCCTGCAGCAGGCCGGTGTGGTCGACCAGGCGCTTGGCGATCAGGTGGCACACCGCGCCCTCTTGCTGCCACACCCCGTAGACGGTCAGCAGCCGCGCCGCCAGCAGCGGCCGGCGCTGCGCCAGCGCCACCTGCGGCCAGACGATCACGTTGATCGCGCCGGTCTCGTCTTCCAGTGTGACGAAGACCACGCCCTTGGCGGTCTCGGGGCGCTGGCGGTGGGTGACCAGGCCGCTGGCGCGCGCCAGTTGGCCGTGGCGGCAGCCGGCCAGATCGGACGCGCGCAGCACCTTGTATGGCGCCAGCGCGTCGCGCAGCAGCGCCAGCGGGTGGGTGGCGAGCGACAGGCCGGTGCGGCGGTAATCGGCCAGCAGGGCCTCACCCGCCGAGGGCACGTCCAGTTGCGGTGCGTCGGGCTCGGCAGTGCGGGTGGCGGCCAGCACCGCGCCGGGCCGGGTGTCGATGCCAGCCACCGCCCAGGCGGCCTGGCGGCGGTGGCCGGCCAGCGCGGCCAGGGCGTCGGCGTCGGCCAGGGCCTGCAGTGCGCGGGCGTCCAGCGCCGCGCGGCGGGCCAGGTCTTCCACGCTGTCGAAGGACCGCTCGGCACGCGCCGCGACGATGCGCTGCGCCACTGCCTCGCCCAGGCCGCTGATGCGTGTCAGGCCTAGGCGCACCGGCCACAGCGCGGCATCGTCCTCAGGCCGCTCCAGCGTGCAGCCCACCTCGCTGGCCAGCACGCACACCGGCCGCACCGCCACGCCGTGGGCGCGGGCGTCGCGCACCAGCTGCGCCGGGGCGTAGAAGCCCATCGGCTGGCTGTCCAGCAAGGCCGCGAGGAAGGTGTCCGGGTGGTGGTGCTTGAGCCAGGCGCTGACCCACACCAGCAGCGCGAAGCTGGCCGCGTGGCTCTCGGGGAAGCCGTATTCGCCGAAGCCCTCGATCTGGCGAAAGATCGCCTCGGCGTACTCCGGCGCATAGCCCTTGGCCACCATCCGGCCCACCAGGCGCTCGTGGAACGGGCCCAGGCCGCCCTTGCGTTTCCAGGCGGCCATCGCGCGGCGCAGCTGGTCGGCCTCGCCGGGGGTGAAATCGGCCGCCAGGATGGCCAGTTGCATCACCTGCTCCTGGAAGATCGGCACGCCCAGCGTGCGCTGCAGCGCCTGGCGCGCCTCGTCGCTGGGGTAGCTGACTGGCTCCTCGCCGCTGCGCCGCTTCAGGTAGGGATGCACCATGCCGCCCTGGATCGGGCCCGGGCGCACGATCGCCACCTCGATCACCAGGTCGTAGAAGCAGCGCGGTTTCAGGCGCGGCAGCATGCTCATCTGGGCGCGGCTTTCCACCTGGAACACGCCCACTGAATCACCGGCGCAGAGCATGTCGAACACTGCCGGGTCGTCGTGCGGCAGCGCGCTCATCGGGATGGCTGCATGCTCGGGGGCATCGCCCCAGCGCTGCAGCGGCCAGCGCCCGGGCTGCTTGACGGCCAGCCAGGCCAGCGCGCGGCGGATGGCACTGAGCATGCCCAGCGCCAGCACGTCCACCTTGATCAGGCCCAGCGCGTCCAGGTCATCCTTGTCCCATTGGATCACCGTGCGGCCGTCCATCGCGGCGTTCTCCACCGGCACCAGGCGCGCCACGTCATCGGCGGCGATGACGAAGCCGCCCGGGTGCTGGCTCAGGTGGCGCGGAAAGCCGCGCAGCAGCACGGTCAGCTCGGCCCACAGGCGGGCCAGCGGGGCGTCAGGGTCAAAGCCGTTCTCGCGCAGGCGCTCGGGGGCGATGGTCTTGCCGTCGAACCACTGTTGCGAGCGCGACACGGCCTCGATGCGGTCGAGGTCAAAGCCCAGCGCCCGCCCCACATCACGCAAGGCCGAGCGGCTGCGGTAGCTGATCACCACGCCGGTCAGCGCGGCGCGCTGGCGGCCGTAGGTGCGGTAGAGGTGCTGGATCACCTCCTCGCGGCGCTGGTGCTCGAAGTCGACGTCGATGTCGGGCGGCTCGTTGCGCTCGGCGCTGATGAAGCGCTCGAACAGCAGCGTGTGGCGGCTGGGGTCGACCTCGGTCACGCCCAGGCAGAAGCACACCGCCGAGTTGGCCGCGCTGCCGCGGCCCTGGCACAGGATGCCGCGCGCGCGGGCCCACTGCACCACATCGGCCACGGTCAGGAAATAGGGCTCGTAGTGCAGCTGGGCGATCAGCGCCAGCTCATGCTCAATCTGGGCGCGGATCTTCGGCGGCACGCCCTCGGGGTAGCGGGTGGCGGCGCCGGCTTCGGTGCGGGTGCGCAGCCAGCTGGTGGGCGTGTGGCCGGTGGGCACCACCTCCTGCGGGTACTCGTAGCGCAGTTCGGCCAGCGAGAAGGCGCAGGCCCCGGCCCAGGCCACGCTGGCGGCCAGCCACTCGGGCGGGTAGAGCGCCTGCAGGCGCTGGCGGCTGCGCAGGTGGGCCTCGGCATTGCCCTCCAGCGCCAGGCCGGCCTCGGCCACGGTGCAGCCCAGCCGGGTGGCGGTGAGCACGTCCTGCAGCGGCTTGCGCGCGCGGCTGTGCATCAGCACGCCGCCGGTGGCCAGCAGCGGCAGGCCGGTGGCGGCGGCCACGGCTTCCATGGCCTCGACCAGTTCGTCGTCGTGGCGGCGGTGCAGCAGCGGCACCGCCAGGCCGCAGCGCCCGGGGCCGAACCATGTCTTGAGCCACATCGCCTGAGCGAACAGCGGCTCGAAGCGCGGCAGCTCGGCCGCATCGGCCGGTGGCAGCAGCAGCGCACGGCACTCGGGCAGGCCAGCCAGGTGCGGCGCGTGCGGGACCTTGCCCTCCAGGTCGGACGGGTGTGCCAGGTACTGGCCCTTGGCGGCGCGCCGGCGGCACACGGTGATCCACTGCGACAGGTTGCCGTAGCCCCGGCGCGACTGCGCATGCAGCAGCAACCGGGCGTGCGACTGCGGCGCGGCCCCCTGCTTGGCGGCGGGCAGGTGCAGCTGCATCTCGGCGCCGATCACCAGGTGCAGGCCCAGGCGCTGCGCCTCGACATGGGCGCGCACCACGCCGGCCAGCGAGCACTCGTCGGTGATCGCCAGCGCGCTGTAGCCCAGCGCATGGGCGCGCTGCACCAGCTCCTCGGGGTGCGAGGCGCCGGTGAGAAAGCTGAAGTTGCTGCGGCAGTGCAGCTCGGCGTAGGCAGGCAGCATGGTGGGGATAAATACTGTATATTCATCCAGTCTTTGCTGCCAGCATTCCACACGGTACAAGTCCGCCATGCTGCTGTCTCGCCCTGCCCTGTGTGCGCTCGCCAGCCTGCTGGTGGGTCTGCTGATGAGCGGCTGCGCCACGCCGTCGCTGGTGGGCACCTGGTGCAACCCCGACGCCAGCGGCTGCTGGGCCTGGGACCGCTTCTCGTCCGACGGCCGCTTCGAAGCCTGCGGCCGCGCGCTGGACGACCCGCAGCCCTTCCGCGGCGCCGGCACCTGGACCCTGCAGGGCCAGCGCATGTGCTACGTGGTCGAGCAGACCACGCCCAACTTCTGGCTGCCCCCGGGCCAGCGCTACTGCACCGACATCGTCGCGCTGGGCCGCCATGAACACCGCTACCGCGACCTGGACACCGGCGCCGTGTTCACGCTGCACCGCGTGGCCGACACCGACCGCCACTGCCCTGGAGAGCCCCCCCGATGAGCAGCACCCGCCACACCCTGGAGCGCCACTGGGCGCTGGCCAACGCCCGCCAGTGGGACGCGTTCGCCACGCTGCTGGCCCCCGGCCTGCGCTACGAGGTGCCACAGACCCGCGAGTTCGCCGAGGGCGCCGCCGCCTACCTCGAGCTCTTCCGCACCTGGCCCGGCGACTGGCGCGCCGAGGTGCGCGAGCTGCTCTGCGAGGGCCCGCGCGCCGTCTGCCGCATCGATTTTCACGTCGACGGCCAGGTGATGACCGGCATCGGCTTCTTCACGCTGGATGAGCACAACCGCCTGGTCGAGGTCATCGATTGGTGGCCCGAGCCCTATGAACCGCCGCCGCGCGCCACGCCGCTGCTGCGCCAGCGGCCATGAGCCCCCGGCATCCTCCACGAGGGGGATGGCGCGATCCAGCCATCGCACCAGAATGGGTCTCATGCGCCTGGAGCCCTATCTGTCGGTCGATGACCTGCCCTTCAGTGCCACGCCCGACGAGGTGCGCGAACGCTGCGGTCCGCCCGACCGCGAAGGCGTCAACGCCATCGCGTTGCACGAACTCGACTACGGCCACGTGGTCTTCCGCTTCCAGGCCAGCGGCCGGCTGGAAGAAGTCACCAAGCCCGGTGCGGTGCTGCACCTGGGCGCGCTGGCCGTGCCCTTTGCCACACTGGAGAGCTTCATCGCCACCCAGGACCCGGACGCCTTCGTGCGCGCCGGCTATGTGGTCAGCCCGCGCTTCGGCCTGGCCTTCGTGCCCGGGCAGCCGCCCTGGGTCACCGCGCTGGCGCGCCACTGCATCGACACCTGGCGCGCCATGGCGCCCTGAACCCGCCCGGCGCGGGAGGATCCCATGAGCCCGCCGCCGCGCTTCTTCGCCCGGGCCACCGACTTCCGCGCCTGGCTGACGCAGCACGCCGCCAGCACACCCGAGCTGGTCGTGGGCTTCTGGAAGGTCAACTCCGGTCGGCCCAGCATGAGCTGGCCCGAGTCGGTGGACGAGGCGCTGTGCGTGGGCTGGATCGACGGCGTGCGCCAGCGCCTGGACGACGCGGCCTACCGCATCCGCTTCACACCGCGCCGGCCGGGCTCGGTCTGGAGCGCGATCAACATCGCCAAGGCCCAGGCCCTGATCGAGGCGGGCCGCATGCAGCCCGCCGGGCTGGCTGCCTTCCAGGCCCGGCGCGACGACCGCTCGGTGATCTACGCCTACGAGCAGGCCGACATCGCGCAGCTCAGCGCCGACGAGCAGGCCCGCTTCCAGGCCCACACCACCGCCTGGGCCTACTTCAGCGCCTGCCCGCCGGGCTACCGCAAGACGCTGCTGCACTGGGTGACCACCGCGCGCCAGCCCGCCACGCGGGCGCGCCGCCTGGACACGCTGATCCAGGCCTGCGCGCGCCAGGAGCGCCTGCGGTGAGCCCGCCCCCCCATGTCGCAGTGCAACAAGCACAGCGCCCGGTGCGACACTGGTGACCATGCCTCTGCCACCCATCGTGCGGCCCATCGGCGTCGGTCTGTTGCTGGACGTTGTGCTGCGCCTGGGCGCCGTCAGCGGCGCCGGTCTGGCGCTGCTGATGGGCCGATTCCTGCTGGCCGGCGTGCTGGCGGCGGTGGCCCTGGGCATCACATTGCGCCTGTGGCGCGCGCGCCGCGGGGCGCGTCGCCCCTCGCCCATCATCCGCTGAGAGGAGCGCCCATGGCCACAGTCAGACCCGGAGACGCCAGCGCGCTGCTGGTGGTGGACATGCAGGTCGGCGTGGTCGCCGACGCCTGGGACGCGGCAGGCGTGCTGGAGCGCATCCAGGGCCTGGTGCGACGCGCCCGCCAGGAGGGTGTGCCGGTCATCTGGGTCCAGCATGCGGATGACGGCCTGCCCCAGGGCTCACCCGCCTGGCATTGGGCGCCCGAGCTGGTGCCGCTGGCCGACGAAGCCCTGATTCCCAAGGGCCACAACTCCGCCTTCGAGGACACCGCCTTGGAGAGCGTGCTGGCCCAGTTGGGCGTGTCGCGCCTGGTGCTGACCGGCGCGGCCACCAACTGGTGCATCCGCGCCACCGCCTATGGCGCACTGGACCGCGGCTACGACCTGGCCCTGGTGGCCGATGCCCACACCACCAGCCCGATGACACTGGACAACGGCCGCACGATCGAGCCCGCCGGCGTCATCGATGAACTCAACCTGGCCATGACCTGGCTGAGCTACCCCGGCCGCCGCAACAGCGCGCCGCTGGCCGCGGCCGTGGCGTGGTGAGCGCCCTCCCCAACCCACCGCAAGGCCTGGCTCGCCAGGCCGGCGCCTGGTACCTGCTGCTGGCGCTGGTGGCGCCGCTGGGCCTGGTGGTGGTGCCCGGGCGACTCGCCGGCGTGGACGATCCCGCCGCGCTGGCGGCACTGGTGCGCGAGCAGGCCCACTGGCTGCGCGCCGGCCTGGCCAGCGAGCTGCTGTACCAGTTGATCGAGGTGCCGCTGGTCCTCACGCTCTACGCCCTGTTCGCCGACCAGCACCGCGCACAGGCGCGGCTGATGGCGGTGCTGGGCCTGCTGCCCATCCCTATCGTCTTCGTCTCGATGCTGGGCGAAGTGGCCGCGCTGCAGTTGCAGTCCGACGCCGCCTGGCTGGCCGCCTGGTCCGACGAGCAACGCCACACGCTGACCCAACTGGCTCTGAAGCTGCACCACCAGGGCCTGGCACTCGCCATGCCGTTCTGGGGTCTGTGGCTGCTGCCGCTGGGCAGCCTGGTCATGCGCAGTGGCCTGGTATGGCGCTGGGTGGGCCCCGCCATGTGGGTGGCCGGCGGCGCCTATGTGCTGGACGCCGGGTTGCGGCTGCTGTGGCCCGCCATGCAGCCTGCCTGGGCCGGCGCCCTGGCTGCCGGCCAGGCGGCCGAGCTGGCGGTGATCGCCGGCCTGCTGCTGGCCCGCCCGCGCTGACACAATCCGGGGCATGTACGAGTCCCGTCACCAGCCGCCGCTGGCCCGTCGGCCTTTTGCCTGGCGTCTGGCCCTGCACCTGGGCGCCGCGGTGTTGCTGGCCGCAGTGTCGCTGGGCATCGGTATCGCCGGATACATCGGTTTTGAGCACCTGTCGCCGCTGGACGCCTTGCTCGACTCGGCGATGCTGCTGGGTGGCATGGGCCCGGTGCACGCGCCGCAGACCAACGCCGGCAAGCTCTTCGCCAGCTTCTACGCGCTGTACGCCGGCCTGGTCTTCATCGTCACCGCGGCGCTGCTGGTCACGCCGGTGCTGCACCGCGTGCTGCACCGTTTCCACATGGACAAGTCGCCGTGATCCGCCGGCAGCTTGTGATGCTGGCACTGCTCCCCGCCGTGCTTCGGGCGGAGCTGCAAGCCCTCTCCAACATCGACGTGCTGCTGCTGCAGCCCGAAGACCAGCTGCGCCAGCGGGTGGATGGCGACGCGCTGTCGCGCCATGTGCTGGCACTGCAGGACGCCGCCCGGCGTGCGCTGGAGGCGCAGTTCGCGCGCCGCCCCAATGCCGGCTTCCTGGTGCTGGGCCTGCGGCCCGGCCACGCACCGCGCGCCTGGCTGGACCTGGACCAGCCGCTGCCCGAGGCCGCCGCGCAGTCGTTGCGCCAGGCGCTGGAAGGCGTGAGCCCGCCGCCGGTGCGCGGCACCGTGCTGGTGACGATCAAAGCCAGCCTGTGGGGCGGCCGCGTCAGCAGCCGCAAGGCTCCGGTGCCGCCGCAGTGGCGCGCTGCCGCCGCCCGCAGCCGGGACAAGCTCGAGATCGACCAACTCGCCGAAATGGCCTGGAGCGACCCATGACCCGTACACCGCCCGGATTCCAGCAGCTGACGCCCTACGCCTTCATGCGCGACGCCGACGCCTTCGTGCGCTTCCTGGTCGATGGCCTGGGGGCGCAGCTGCAGCTGTGCCACCGCCGGCCTGATAGCCGCATCGCCAATGCCCAGTTGCAGTTGGGCGACAGCATGCTGATGGTCAGCGAGGCCAGCGCCGACTATCCGCCGATGCCCGCGTCCTACTACCTGTTCGTTGACGATGCCCATGCCGCCATGGCGCGCGCACTGGCCCACGGTGCGCAGCCGGTGATGGCCGTGGCCGACATGCCCTATGGCGACCGCCAGGGCGGCGTGCGCGATGCCCATGGCAACCTGTGGTGGCTGTCGCAGCGCCTGGTCGACGGGCCCTACAGCTGAAGCCCGCTATGCTTGGACGGATGAACGCACCCGTCCAGCTCATCCGTCCCGGCCCCAGCCATGTCGACCGCTACTGCGACGCCCTGCGACGTGGCTGGTCGGCCGACAACGTGCGCGGCCAAGCCGCCGCCGACGAGGAACTGGCGCTGCTGCTGTCCGACCCCGACAGCTACTACCAGCGCAGCGACGACCCCATCGGCATCGGCCTGGTCACACTGCCCGACGGCAGCCAGGCCCAGCGCCTGCCCTGGATGCGCCGCTGG
Organism: Ideonella aquatica; assembly: GCF_018069755.1. GTDB lineage: Bacteria > Pseudomonadota > Gammaproteobacteria > Burkholderiales > Burkholderiaceae_C > Ideonella > Ideonella aquatica. The sequence goes on from NZ_JAGQDE010000042.1 coordinate 15,812, forward strand.
ATCTTCGCGGACGATGCCATGGCCGGCTCGATCAACCTGCGCTGGCAGGCCGGCACCGAAGCGCTGCCGCCGCATGTGCTGGGCCACATCGGCTACGCCGTCGTGCCCTGGCTGCAGGGCCGCGGCATCGCCAGCGCCGCGCTGGCCGCGCTGCTGCCCGAGGCCCGCGCGCTGGGTCTGCGCTGGGTGGAGCTGACCACCGACGACGACAACGCGGCCTCGCAGCGCGTGATCGCGCGCTGCGGCGGCACGCTGGTCGAGCACTTCAACAAGCCCGCGGCCTATGGCGGCAAGCCCAGCCAGCGCTGGAGGATTCCTCTGTGACGAACGACGCCCTGCAGATCCGCACCTTTCGGCCCGAGGACCAGGACACGGTGATCGCACTGTGGCAGGCCTGCGGCCTGACCCGCCCCTGGAACGATCCGGTCAAGGACATCCAGCGCAAGCTGGCCGAGCAGCCCGAACTGCTGCTGGTGGGCGAGCTGGACGGCCGCATCGTCGCCAGCGCGATGGTGGGCTATGACGGCCACCGCGGCTGGGTCAATTACCTGTCGGTCGAGCCGGCGCTGCAAGGCCGCGGCCACGGTGCCGCGCTGATGCGCCACATCGAGGCCCGGCTGACCGAACGCGGTTGCCCCAAGCTGAACCTGCAAGTGCGCCAGGGCAACGACGCAGTGCTGGGCTTCTACGCCCGCCTGGGCTATGGCGACGACCAGGTGATCGGCCTGGGCAAGCGCCTGATCCACGACGCGCCACCCGATCCGGCGTAGATCAGGCCACCTGATCCCGCAGCGCTGCGGCCAGCAGCGGCGTCACGTCGATCGCATTGCTCGCGTGCGGCACGCAGCCGGTGCTCCACACCGCGCCTATGCCCGCCGCCTGCAGCTGCGCCAGCGCGTCGCCCACGAACAGCGCGTGCGTGACCGCCACATCCACCCGTGCCGCGCCCGCCGCCAGCGCCAGTTGCGCGGCGGCCACCAGCGTGCGGCCGGTGCTGGCCATGTCGTCCACCAGCACCACGTCGCGGCCGCGCAGGTCCTGGCCAGCGGGCAGGGTCACGCGCACCTCGTGGTCGCCATGGCGTACCTTCTGGCACACCGCGTGGTCCAGGGCCGGGCTCACCGCACGCGCCGCGGCCTGCACCCATTGCGCGCTCTCGCTGTCCGGGCCCAGCAGCAGCGGCCGCTGGCGCTGGGCCGCCACAAAGGCGCCGATCGCCGGCGCCGCCGACAGCGCCACGCTGCGGCAGCCCGGCATCACCTCGTCCAGCGCAGCGATGCGGTGCAGGTGCGGATCCACCGTCACCAGACCGTCCACCGTGCGCGCCAGCAGCGCGCCGATGTGGCGCTGGCTGACGGCCTCGCCCGGCGAGAACTCGATGTCCTGGCGCATGTAGGCCAGGTACGGCGCCACCAGCCACAGCCGCGCCGCGCCCTGCGCACGCGCGGTGGGCGCGGCGATCAGCAGCTCCACCAGCTTCTCGTTGGGCTGGTGCAGGCTGCGGTAGAGCACCACATCGCCCGCCAGCGGCGTGGGCAGGGTCAGGCGCAACTCGCCATCCGGGAAGCGGTGGTGGCCGATCAGGCGCAGCGGCGCACCCAGGGCCTGGGCCAGGGCGCCCGCAGCGGCCTGTTCATCGTCGAAGGCCAGCACCGCGTGGATCATGGGGCGGCCCCCAGGCGGTAGCCGCTGTCGGCCTGAGCCAGCTCGCGCGCAAAGGCCAGGTCGGCCGGGTACTGCGCATGCAGGCGGTACAGCAACTCGCCCGCGGCCACCGCGTCGCCCACCTTGTGCAGCAGGTCGACCCCGGCGCCGGGCACCTGAGGGGCGCCGGCCAGTCGGGCGATGCGGGCCAGGCGCAGGTTGTCGATCGCGGCCACACGGCCGGCCTGCGGCGCGCAGACCTCATGCACCAGCGTGCCCAGCGTCGGCGGCTCGGCGCGGCGGCCCTGGGCGTCGATGATGGTCTGCAGTTGCGCCAGCGCACGGCCGCTGTCCAGGATGTCGCGGGCGATGCGCCAGCCCTCGCCGCCACGCACATCGGGGTCGAACTCGATCATCCGGCCGGCCAGGCGCAGCGCCTTGTCGCGCAGGTCGGCCGGGGCGTCGGGCGCGTTGTGCAGCACCGCCATCACGTCGCGCGCCTCCAGCACCGGGCCGATGCCGCGGCCGATCGGCTGGCTGCCGTCGGTGATCATCACGTCGAGCTGCAGGCCCAGGCTGCCGGCGACGAACTCGAAGAGCTTGCGCAATCGCTGCGCCTCGGGCATGGCGCGCACCTTGGCGCTGGGACCCACCGGAATGTCCAGCACCAGGTGGGTGCTGCCGGCGGCGATCTTCTTGCTGAGGATGGAGGCCACCATCTGCCCGGGCGAATCGATCGCCAGCGGCCGCTCAACCGAGATCAGGATGTCATCGGCCGGCGACAGCTCGGCCGTGCCGCCCCAGGCAAGGCAGCCGTTGGTGGCCCGCACGATCTGCTGCAGACGCTCCAGCGGCAGCTCCACCTGGGCCAGCACCTCCATCGTGTCGGCGGTGCCGGCCGGCGAGGTGATCGCGCGCGAGCTGGTCTTGGGGCACAGCATGCCGTGCGCGGCGACGATGGGCACCACCAGCATCGAGGTGCGGTTGCCCGGGATACCGCCGATGCAGTGCTTGTCCACCACCGGTCCGCCGCGCACCGTCTGCTGCCAGTCCAGGCGTCGGCCCACCGAGATCATCGCCTCGGTCAGGTAGAGCACCTCGTCGCGCTCCAGCTCCTGGCCGTTGGTGGCCACGACAAAGGCCGCCAATTCGATCTTGGAGTACCGTGCACCGGCAATGTCACGCACGATGGCATGCAGGTCTTCACGCGAGAGCCGCTCGCCGGCGATCTTGCGCCGCAGCGCCGACAGCGAGGCCGGCGGCTCCGACGGCGCGATGCGCGCGGCATGCCCTTCCACCACCGCGAGCCGGCTGAAGGCGTCCTCCGACAGACCCAGCTCACCCGGCTTGACGATGCACTCGTCATCCACCACGTTGAGCACCGCCTGGATCTGCTGGCCATTGGCCCGCACCGTCACCTTGGCCAGCGCCTGAAAGCCCGCCGCCCGCACCACCGCGCAGTGGCGGTGCAGGTAGGCCACGTTCTCGCGCCAGGTGTCGATGCCGACGCGGCGGATGTTCAGGGCAGGCAGGTCCACCTGCCGACTCTACCCGACGGCGGGTTCAGGCCGCCACGCTCGCCGCCGCCAGCTCCACCCGGCAGCGTCCCAGCTGCTTGGCGCGGTACAGCGCGGCGTCGGCCTGCGCCAGCAGCTCGTGCAGGTCGTCGCCATTCGGCCCGCTGGCCGCGACACCCGCCGAGAAGCTGCAATGCAGCGCCGATCCCTGGGCAACGGCAAAACCCAGCGACTGGAAGTCCTGCAACAGGCTGCGCAGCCGCTCGGCGGCCTGCGGGGCATCGGCGCCGGCCATCAGCAGCACGAACTCTTCGCCGCCGTAGCGGCAGACCAGGTCTTCGGCGCGCGAGCGGCGCCGCGCCAGTTGCGCAAAGCCGCGCAGCACCTGGTCGCCCAGGTCGTGACCGTGCTGGTCGTTGACGCGCTTGAAATGGTCCAGGTCCACCATCACCAGCGCCAGCGGCTCCTGGCGGCGCTGCGCCTGCGACAGCATCGCCGGGCCGGCCTCCAGCAGGTGGCGGCGGTTGTGCACGCCGGTGAGCGGGTCTTCCAGCGCCTGGGCGCGCAGCCGCTGCTGCAGGCGCTCGTTCTCGGCCACCTGGGCCTGCAACTGGGCATTGAGTCCGGCCAGGCGCTCGTGCTCGCGGCGGGCGGCGTCGCGTTCCCACTCGGCCACCGCCAGGCGGTGGGTGATCTGCAGGCTCAGCCGGCGTGAACGCGCGGCGCGGCCCAGCAACTGCTCGTGCAGTGCGAAGGCCTGCTCGTGCAGCGCGCAGGCCTGGGCCAGCTCGCCCACGGCCTGCGCGGCGCGCGCGGCGGTGCGCAGCAGGCCCACGCGGTCCATCGGCAGCGTGCCTTCGGCGCCCTGCTCGTCCAGCAGCGCCTGGCGCGCCTGGCACAGGCGCAGAGCCTGGGCGGGCTCACCCCGGATCAGCAGCAGCCGGGCCTCGAGCAGCACGCGCTCGGTGGCAATTTCGTTGCTGAAGGGGTCGGTGTAGGTCTGGCGCGCCAGCACGGCCGCAGCCTCGTCGTGCAAGCCGTTGTCCAGCAGTGCACGGGCGATCTCTTCGTCGCGTTGCAGGGCGGGCGGGTCGTCTGGGCGAATGCGGGCGACCAGATGCTCGCGCGCCAGCGCCAGCGCAGCCACGGCCTCGCCGCGAAAGCACAGGTTCTCGACCAGGTTGCCGGCCGCATAGATGATCTGGCGCCGGGAGCCCAGCCGCAGCGCACCGTCCATGCATTCCCGCAACAGCGGGGCCGCATCTTCCAGGTTGTACAGGTCTGACTGGTGGGCACCCAGGTTGTTCAGCGCATTGACGACCAGGCTGTCAACGCCGCTGCGCCGGGCCAGCGCCATGGCCTGGTAGTACAGGTCCAGCGCACCGTCATCGTCTCCGCGCATCGACACCACGGTGGCCAGCGAGGCGGCGCTGAGGTAGGCATCGACCAGCGGTCGCTGCTCGGCGCGCTGGTGCAGCGGGACGAGCAAGGCCTCGGCCTCGCTCAGGCGGCCTTCGCGGCGGTGCCACTGCGCGCGGACATGGTCGCGCAGCGCCGCCAGCCGCGCGGGCCCGTCCAGTGGACCCGCCGCTTCGGCCCGGGCCATGGCCTGCTTGTACTGCTCGACCGTGCCTTCGCGCACCGCCACCAGGGCCTCGATCAGGTGAGCCATCGCCTGCAGCGCAGGCGGCGCTTCGGGCTGCGCCAGGGCCGCCTGGGCCGCACGCAGGGCGGCGGCCGAGTCCAGGATGATGCTGGCCAGCGCGCGGTCGAGGGGCGATCCGGGGTCCATCGTGTACTGCAGGGAGGTCGAGACGAAGTATCGGCAAGTCGGCGCGTCGAACCCCTTATCGGCATCCAGGGTGGCCGACTGAAGCCGGGCCTGCGACAATGCTGGTCGCTGCGCACCCGGCGCGCGCCCCACGGGGACCCGGCCGCTGGCGACTCTCCGCAGTTCTGAGGACGATCGCCGCCCGGCCCCTGCCCAGAGTCGACCTGGCCCGCACCCCACCTTCCGGGGCCATCGATCCGCCAGGGAGATCGGTGTGGGCATCATCAGCGGCCTCAACGCCGTCAAGGTCAGCCTGAACGCCGATGACGGCGGCAGTCCCGGCACGGTGCTGGCCGAGGTCCGGCTCAACGACCTGGAGGAGTACCTGTGGTGCTGCAAGCCACGGCGCACCGGCATCCAGGGCATTGCGCTGACCGCCGGCCGCCCTTACTGGGTGGTGGTGCGTCCGCTGACCCTGGTGTCCACGACCCATGCCGCCTGGGCCTGGAGCGGCCGCTACCGGATCGGGCGCACTGCGATGCACCTCGGCAGCTACTGGTCCTGGGGAAACGACTACCAGGGCTCGCTCAAGGTGCTGGCGCAGTAGGCCGGCCTCACAGCCGCAGCCGCCCGGCGTAGCCGGTCATCTCCAGATAGCCCCAGCCCAGTGTGCGGCCGTCCTCGGCGCGCAGCGCTGACAGCCCTTCCCAGTAGACGGTGCCGGTGCTGGCGCGACTGTCCATCTCCTGCGCGTCCACCAGGGCCTGCACCTGGAAGCGGCCGACCGGCGTGTCGAGCCACCAGTCCACCGGGTAGCTGGCACCGGTGCCCGGGCTGGTCCAGCGGCGGCCGGCGGTGAAGCGCAACTCATCAGGCAGGAACACGCGCAACCTGCCGGCCGCATCGCGCCAGCTGCCACCGGCCCACAGCACGCCGCCGTCGCGGGTGCGCAGCTGGAAGGCGGTGAGCGCGCTGCCATCGTCCAGGTTGATGCCCACCCAATCCCAGCCCTGGGCCTGCGGCGCCAGCAGGGTGTCGCTCCATTCATGGTCCAGCCAGGCGCGGCCCTGCACCGGCTGCGCCTGCGCACCCCGCACCACCTGGCCCTGCACCGCCAGCTGCGGGTGGCTGACGTAGTGGCTGGCCTCGGCCTCGCCTGGGCCTTTGCGCGAGTAGCCGGCCTCGCCCTGCAGCAGCAGCGGCTGCTTGGCATCGGCGCGCAGGTCCAGCGTGAAGCCGTTGGCCGGCGCCTGCAGTGCGTAGCCGCGCTCGTCGCGCGCCAGGGTCCAGCGGGCGATGCGCAGGCCCAGGTCATCCAGGCGCGCGTGGTCGCCATCGCTGGCCTCGCCGTTCCAGCGCGCCAAGCGCTGGTCGTGCAGGTGCGTGCCGGCCACGCGGTCGGTCAGCGCGGCATGGGCAAACAGCAGCTGACGCGGCGCCAGCCGGCCGCTGCCGTCAATGCCGGTGGCCGAGCGGAAGAAAGTGATCTGGAAGCCCCAGCGTGGCGCCTCTGAGGTGGGTGAGCCTGTGGGCCACAGCGCGCCGGTCAGGTACCACCACTCGGTGCGCTGCGCTGTGTGCGCGCCGTGGTCACGCGGGAAGCGCAGCACGCGGCCGCGGCGCACGCGCGCGTCTTCGGCGCCTACCGCGCCGGTCGCCAGCAGTGCCCCCAGCAGCACACGACGCCGCATCACCAATCCTCCCGCACCGCGCGCACCGCGTCGGCGTTCACCGCGCGGCGCGCCACCCAGGCGCTGGTGCCCAGGCCGGCCAGCGCCACCGCGCCCAGCAGCGCGGCCACCGGGCCTGGCGGCAGCACCAGGTCCATCGTCCAGTGAAAACTCTGCGGGTTGACCACGAACACCAGCACCGCGCTGATCGCCAGGCCCAGCCCCAGGCCCATCAGCAACCCGGCGCCCAGCCAGCCGGCCATCTCCAGCACCACCAGACGCAGCACCTGGGCGCGCGTCAGGCCCAGGTGGGCCAGCAGGCCGAACTCGCGCCGCCGCGCCAAAACCTGGGCACTCAAACTGGCCGCCACGCCAGCCAGGCCAATCGCGATCGCCACGCCCTGCAGGTAGCGGGTGACCGCAAAGCTGCGGTCGAAGATCTGCAGCGAGATCGCCTTGAGTTGCGTCACGGTCACCGCGCTCACGGCCGCGGGCTCGCCGCCGGCGCGCTGCAGCGCGTCCTTCAGCGCCGCTTCCACCGCGGCGGGTGCGGCGTCAGCGGCCAGCCACAGCGACAGCTCGTTGATGCGGCTGTCGCCGGTCAGGCGCTCGTAGTCAGCGCGCTCCATCACCACGCTGCCGAACTGCCGCGCGAAGTCGCGCCAGACGCCGCGCACGAACACGCGGATCGGCTGGCCCTGGGCGTCGCGCATCGGCAGCGTCAGGTGCTGGCCGGGCTGCACGCCATGCAAGGCCGGCAGGGCCTCGCTGACGAACACCGGCACCTCGCCCGGCGCCGCCTGCTCGGCCGGCAGGGCCAGACCCACCAGCGGCAGCGCCTGCTCGGGCCGCTCGCCCAGGGGCCGTGCCAGCAGCCACACCGCCGGCAGGCCGGCGCCCCAGTCCATGCCGCGAGAGCGCGCGCCCACCGCACGCGTCACGCCCGGCAGCGCGGCGGCCTGCGTGTCAAAGCCGGGCGGCCACAGCGCCTCGGCCGAGGCCGCGCCGCCGCCGCCCAGGCGCAGGTACATGTCGGCCGGCAGCACCGCATCCAGCCAGCTGCCCACTGAGCCACGGAAGCTGGCCACCATCACGGTGAGCGCCACGCACAGCGCCAGGCTGGCGACGATGCCCGCCAGCGCCGCGGTGGCGGTGGCCCGCGCATGGCGCGCCCGCTGCAGGCCCAGCAGCCACAGCGCGTGGCGCGCGGGCTGCGTGCCGCGCTGGCCCAGCAGCGCGCGCACCAGCGCCGGCAGCAGCGCGATGCCGCCCACCAGCGCACAGGCCACCGACGCATAAGCCGCCAGCGGCAGTTCGCCCCAGGGCGGCAGCAGTGCCAGCGCGCCGGCCACAGCCAGCAGCGCCGCGCCGGGCCACCAGGGCGGCGGCGCCTCGTCCCAGCCGCCCAGGCCTTTCAGGGCCTGGGCTGGCGCCAGCCGCGCCGCGCGCGCCGCCGGCCAGGCCCCACCGGCCAGCGCGGCCACCACGCCCGCCGCCCAGGCCACAGCGGCTGCGCCGGGCGACCAG
>NZ_JAGQDE010000043.1 GCF_018069755.1 Ideonella aquatica
GCGCCGGTGCGCGCCGCTGCGCCACCGCGGCCCGCTGCCCGCCCCGAGTCGGCCCCGGCCGCCGCCGTCAGCGAAGCCGTCGCCGCACCGCTCGCGCCGCCGGTGCGTGGCGAGCGCGCCGAGCGCATTGCCGCCCTGGACTGGCCCGCATTGCGCGAGGCCGTGGCCGCCTGCCAGGCCTGCGGCCTGCACGCCGGCCGCACCCAGACGGTGTTCGGCGTCGGTCAGGTGCCCGCGCACTGGATGGTGGTGGGCGAGGCCCCGGGCGAGCAGGAGGACCGGCAGGGCGAGCCCTTTGTCGGCCCGGCGGGCCAGCTGCTGGACGCGATGCTGCGCGCGATCGGCCTGGGCCGCGGCGCCAGTGACCCGGCGCACCAGGCCTACATCGCCAACACGCTGAAGTGCCGGCCGCCGCGCAACCGCAATCCGGCGCCCGATGAGCTGTTGCACTGCGAGCCCTTCCTGCAGCGCCAGATCGCGCTGGTGCAGCCACGCATCATCCTGGCGATGGGCAAGTTCGCGATCCAGCAGCTGACCGGCAGCGACGAGCCGGTGGGTCGGTTGCGCGGCCGCGTGCACCGCTACCAGGGCGTGCCGGTGGTGGTCACCTACCACCCGGCCTACCTGCTGCGCCAGCCCAGCGAGAAGGCCAAGGCCTGGGACGATCTGCGGCTGGCGCGGCGGGTGTACGCGCAGGCTATTTCTTCGGCGCCTTGACCGGCCGCGACCAGGCGCCCAGCGACACCTGCTTGGCCCGCGCCACCGTCAGCTGACCGGGCGGCGTGTCCTTGCTGATGGTGGAGCCGCCGCCGATCGTGCCACCGGCGCCCAGCGTTACCGGCGCGATCAGCACGCAGTTGCTGCCCACGTGCACATCGGCGCCGATCACCGTGCGGTGCTTGTTGGCGCCGTCGTAGTTGGCGGTGATGCTGCCGGCGCCGTAGTTGACGCGCTCGCCCACCGTGGCGTCGCCCAGGTAGGCCAGGTGGTTGGCCTTGGCGCCGTCGGCCAGCGTGGCGTTCTTGACCTCGACGAAGTTGCCGATGTGCACCTCGCGGCCCAGCTGCGCGCCGGGGCGCAGGCGGGCGAAGGGGCCGATCAGCGAGCCGGCGCCTACCACCGCGCCGTCGCGGTCGCCGTCGATGTGGGTGAACGGGTGGATCACCGCGCCGTTGCCGATCTGCGCGTTGCGGATCACGCAGTGCGCGCCGATGCGCACATCGTTGCCCAGCGCCACCGTGCCTTCAAAGATGCAGCCCACGTCGACCTCGCAGTCCATGCCGTGCGTCAGCGTGCCGCGCAGGTCGAACCGGGCCGGATCGGCCAGGCGCAGGCCGGCCTCCATCAGGCGGGTGGCCTCGGCGCGCTGGAAGCGGCGCTCCAGGTCGGCCAGTTGCGCCGGGCTGTTGACGCCCAGCACCTCGGTCTCGTTCGGCGCGGGGGCGGCCACCACCGGCACGCCCTCGGCCACCGCCATCGCGACGATGTCGGTCAGGTAGTACTCCTGCTGGGCGTTGGCGTTGGTCAGCGCCATCACCCAGCGCTTGAGCGCGGCGGTGGGCGCGGCCATCATGCCGGTGTAGACCTCGCGGATCTGGCGCTGCGCGTCGCTGGCGTCCTTGTGCTCGACGATGGCCTGCACCTGCTCGCCCTGGCGCACGATGCGGCCGTAGCCGGTGGCGTCGTCCAGCACCACGGTCAGCAGCGCCAGGCGCTCGCCGCCGCAGGCCTGGGCCAGCGCGCGCGCGGTGGCGGGCGAGATCAGCGGCACGTCGCCGTTGAGGATCAGCGTGGTGCCGGCGTCGCCCAGGTGCGGCACCACCTGCTGGATCGCGTGGCCGGTGCCCAGCTGCGGCTCCTGGCGCACGCACAGCGCGGCATCGCCCACCGCGGCCTCGACCTGCTCGGCGCCATGACCCGTGATCACCAGGGTGCGTTCAGGGGCCAGCGCAGCAGCCCGGTCCAGGACATGCTGCAATAGGCTGCGGTCGGCCAGGCGGTGCAGCACCTTGGGCCGGGCCGAGCGCATGCGGGTGCCCTTGCCGGCGGCCATGATCACGATGTCAAGCGTCATTCGAAAACCGTGGTTCAGTCGCCCTGCCGACGTGGCCGGGCGAGGCTGGATTATCGCGACCCGGCGCGCCCTGCTGGCGCTGTCGCTGGCCGCGCTGGCCGGCTGCAGCGTAGTGCGCCTGGCCTACAACCAGGCCGACACCCTGCTGGCCACCTGGCTGGACCGCCAGTTCGACTTCGACCGCGCGCAATCCGCCCTGGTGCGCGACGCCGCCACGCGCTGGCTGGCCTGGCAACGCCGCGCCCAGCTGCCCGAGATGGCCGCCACGCTGGCCCAGGTGCGACGCGACTGGGAACGCCCGCTCACCGGGGCCGACGTCTGCCGCTGGACCGAACGCCTGCCCGACTGGCTGGACGCCACCTGGCAGCAGGTCCGCCCCGACGCGGTGGCGGTGGCCCGGCAGCTGGGCCCGGCCCAATGGCGCCACCTGGAGGCCCATTTCGCCCGCGAGCGCCGCGAGCAGGCCGAGGACGCCGCAAGCCAGACACCGGCCGAGCGTCGCCAAGCGCAGGTGGACCGCCTGGCCGAACGCTACGAGCGCCTGCTGGGCCCGCTCAGCGCGGCCCAGCGCGAGCGCGTCGGCCAGCTGGTCGACAGCCAGGGTGACGGCAGCGGCTGGGCCACCGAGCGCGAACGCCAGCAACAGGAGCTGCTGACCACGCTGCGCCAGCTGCCGGCGTTGCCGGTGGCCGACGCCACGACCGTGCTCGACAGCCTGTGGGCGCGCTGGCGCGCCGGCACACCGGCCCAGCGCATGCTGCGCGAGCAGACCCAGCAGGCGCACTGCCAACTGTTGGCCGAGCTGCAGGCCAGCGCCAGTCCGCGTCAGCGCGAGCATGCGCGGCGGCAGTGGGCGAGCTGGGAGGCGGACCTGGGAGCCCTGGTCGCGCAGATGCGCTGAGAACGCCGCGGCGTCAGGGTCGCACGACCGAAGCCGAATGCGGCTCGCCGCGCGCCGCCGGAAAGTCGCTCATCGACAGCAGGAACAGCGCTTCCATCAGCGCATCGCTGCCCGGCGTGGCGCCAGCGTTGCGGGCGCGTGCCTCGTAGAGTGGGGCGCCGCTGGGGCCGTCGCGCAGCAGCAGGGCCACCTCGCGGCCATACTCGGGGTCGAGTCCGTTGCTCCAGCGCCAGCTGGACCAGCCCGACCAGGGGCCGTACCAGCGCACACCCGGACCAAAGCGCCACCACAGCGGGTCATCCCACGGTGAACGGGCTTGGCGGCTGATGCGAGCGCCTACTTGCACCACCACGTCGGGCTTGGCGCCGGGGGCGGCCGGCTGGAATCCGCGGGCCTGCAGCGCCACCGTGGCCAGGCGCTCCAGGCGAGCCTGCTCCTCGGGGTCCTGCTGCTGTGAGGGCAGGCGCTCGAAGGCGAAGCTGCCCGGCGCGCGGCCGGCCGGCCAGTCGCCAAAGCTGCTGACCTCGCCGCTGAAGGTGTTCAGACTGGCACAGCCGCTCAGGGCGGCGGCGCCCAGCGCGGCGACCAGCAGGTGGCGGCGCAGCGTGTTCGGCAAGGTGTTCGGCATGGCGGTACTCCCGGGCGTCAGGTCACTCCCAACCCAGCCGAACGACCTGTTCGGCCGGTGCGTTGACCGGCTTGACACAGTCCTCGTCCTCGTCAAAGGCCTTGTCGCCCTGGGGGTCGGGGCGGCCGGTGGCCTGGATCGTCTGGAACGGGAACAGCTGCCGGTCCATCATGTGCGAGAGCGTGATGTTGCCCATCGCGGTCAGCATGTTGTCGATGCGTCCCGGGTACTGGCGCTCCCACTCGCGGATCATCTTCTTGGTCTGCACGCGCTGCAAGTTTTCCTGGCTGCCGCACAGGCTGCAGGGGATGATCGGGAACTGGCGGTGCGCGGCCCAGCGCTCCAGGTCGGTCTCGTCCACATAGGCCAGCGGGCGGATGACGACGAACTCGCCGTTGTCGCTGACCAGCTTGGGCGGCATGCCCTTGATGCGGCTGCCGAAGAACATGTTCATCAGCATCGTCACCACGATGTCGTCGCGGTGGTGGCCCAGCGCGATCTTGGTGGCGCCCAGCTCGCGCGCCACCCGGTACAGAATGCCCCGGCGCAGCCGCGAGCACAGGCTGCACATGGTCTGCCCTTCCGGGATGTGCTTCTTGACGATCGAGTAGGTGTCCTGGGTCTCGATGTGGAAGTCCACGCCCAGGCCGCTCAGGTAGTTGGGCAGCACCTCGGCCGGGAAGCCGGGCTGCTTCTGGTCCAGGTTGACGGCGACGATGCTGAACCTGATCGGTGCGCGCTTTTGCAGGTTCAGCAGGATGTCCAGCAGCGAGTAGCTGTCCTTGCCGCCCGAGACGCAGACCATCACCTTGTCGCCGTCGGCGATCATGCCGAAGTCGGTGATCGCCTGGCCCACCTGGCGGTGCAGGCGCTTGCTGAGCTTGTTGATCTCGAAGGCGTGCTTCTTGGCCTTCTTCGCCTCGTCGGCAGCGGCGTCGATCACAGGGACGTCGGTGTTCATCGGTTCATTCCTTCAGGCCGAAGACCTCGACGCCGACGGCGTCGCAGTCCGGGTAGACATCGGGCTTGGCGGTGGACACGCGGGCGGCGCGCACCTTGGGGTGCGCCAGCATCATCGCCAGCAGGTCGTCGCACAGGGTTTCCTGCAGCTGGATGTGGCCGCGCGCCACGCGCTCGGCCACCCGGCTGCGGATGAAGTCGTAGTCGACCACCTCGTCCAGCTCGTCCGCCTTCGGTGTGGACAGTGCCAGCGGCACGAACAGCTCGACATTGATCAGCACCCGCTGGGCGGCCTGCTTTTCGAAATCGTGCACGCCGATGTCGATCATCACCGCGTAGTCGCGCAGGAACAGGCGGCGGCAGTCGCGCAGCGCCGGGTGCAGCAGCAGGGAACTCATCGGGGGGTGTCCTGGGCCAGGAAGAGCACGTCACGCGACTGGCCGGCCAGGTGCTGGCCGCCGTCGACCAGCAGGGTGCTGCCGGTGATCGCGGGGGAGTCGATCGCGAAGCGCACGGCGCGGGCGATGTCCTCGGGGGTGGAGGAGCGGCCCAGCGGCGTCATGCGCTGGGCGCGGTCATGCTCGGCCTCGGTCATCGGTCCCGAGGGCAGGGTCACGCCCGGCGCCACGCCCACCACCCGCACCGCGGGCGCCAGGGCCTGGGCCTGCAGCACCGTGGCCTCTTTCAGCGCGGCCTTGCTGAGGGTGTAGCTGAAGTAGTCGGGGTTGGGGTTCCAGAGCTTCTGGTCAAGCAGGTTGACCACGCAGCCGCGGCCGCCACGCGTGGCCAGGTGGGCGGCCAGCGCCTGGGCCAGGCGCACCGGGGCGCCCAGATTGACGCGCCAGTGGGCGTCCAGCAGGGCCGGGTCGGCGGCCCGCGCGTCGTCATAGACGAACAGGCTGGCGTTGTTGACCAGCGCATCGACCCGGCCGCGTGCGGCCACCGCGGCGGGCAGCAGGGCATCGACCTGGGCGGCATCGGCCAGATCGGCCACCAGCACCGTGCTGGCGGCGCCCAGCGCCTGGCAGGCGGCGGCGGTGGCGTCGGCCTCGTCGTGCGAGCGCCGGCAGTGCAGCACCAGGTCGTGGCCGGCGGCGGCCAGCTCCAGCGCAATCGCGCGGCCGATGCGGGCAGCGGCACCGGTGACCAGGGTCACCGGCCGGTGGGCGGGGGCGGCGGCGGTCGCGGCGGCAGTTACGTCAGTTGCAGCGGGCATGAAACCTAGAATCGCGGCCCATGACGAGCCAACCCGACAGTGTAGCCAGCGGCCTGCCGGCCCGCATTAGTGCGGCCATCGCCGAGGCGGGCGGCTGGCTGCCTTTTGACCGCTTCATGGCGCTGGCCTTGTACGAGCCGGACCTGGGCTACTACAGCAGCGCGCGGCGCAAGTTCGGGCTGATGCCGGCCAGTGGCAGTGATTTCGTCACCGCGCCCGAGCTGTCGCCGCTGTTCGGCCGCGCGCTGGCGGTGCAGGTGGCCGATGCCCTGGCGGCCAGCGGCACGCGCCAGGTTTACGAGTTCGGCGCCGGCTCGGGCGCGCTGGCCGAGCAACTGCTGCAGGCCCTGGACGAGCGCGGCCTGGCTGTGGCCTACGCGATCATCGACCTCTCCGGCACGCTGCAGGCGCGCCAGGCCGAGCGGCTGGCGCGCTTTAACGACCGGGTGCAGTGGCTCGCGCGCTGGCCCGACAAGATGCACGGCGTGGTGGTGGCCAACGAGCTGCTCGACGCCATCCCCGTGCAACTGCTGCACTTCGACGGCCATGACTGGTTCGAGCGCGGCGTGGTGACCCAGGGCGACACCCTGGCCTTTGCCGATCGCCCGACCGATCTGCGCCCGCCGCTGGACGCGCCCTTCGTGCCCGGCACCGTGACCGAGATCCACCCACAGGCCGAGGCCTTTGTGCGCACACTGGCGCAGCACCTGCAGCGCGGCGCCGCCTTCTTCATCGACTACGGCTTCCCCGAGGCCGAGTACTACCTGCCGCAGCGCGTGGGCGGCACGCTGATGTGCCACCACCTGCACCAGGCCGATGGCGACCCGCTGCAGCGGGTGGGCGAGAAGGACATCACCGCGCACGTCAATTTCACCGGCATCGCGCTGGCGGCGCAGGACGCCGGCCTGGCCGTGGTGGGCTACACCAGCCAGGCGCGCTTTCTGCTGAACTGCGGCCTGGCGCCCATGATCGAGGGCGCCGATCTGCGCGAGCGGGCCATGGCCCAGAAGCTGATCACCGAGCACGAGATGGGCGAGCTGTTCAAGGTGCTGGCCCTGGCCAGCGCCGACCTGGCCCACTGGGTGCCCTGCGGCTGCGCCGAGGGCGACCGCATGCACCGGCTGTGAGGAGCCGCGTCAACGCGGGCGGCCTGCCGGCCGTTGCCCTCCAATCCACACAGGGAGACCCCATGACGACTTGGATGCGCCACAGCGCCTGGACCCTCGCGCTGCTGGCCGGCACGGCGGGCGCCGCACCCGCTGCCGACGAACTGCGCGAATGGCCTGCCAACACGCCGATCGAGGCTGAGTTCCACCTCTGGCCCGCGCAGGGCAAGACCGGGCGCGACACGCCGGCCTGGAACAACTACCGGCCGCAGGTCCACACCGGTGTCGGGCCCGAGGTCACCTGCGCCATGGTCTTTCCGGCCGAGAAGATCGAGCCCGGCAGCACCCAGCGCACCACGCTGCGCTGCCTCGACCCCTTGAAGCTGCGTGTCAAGCAGCCGCAGATCAAGGTCACCCAGGGCGGCCGCGTGGTCGGCGACGGCCGCATCCTGCTGCCCTGATCAGAACTTGAAGACGCCCACCGCCTGCACCAGCTGACGCGCCTGGGCGCGCAGGCTCTCGGCGGCGGCGGCGCTTTGCTCGACCAGCGCGGCGTTCTGCTGCGTGGCCTCGTCCATCTGACCGACCGCCTGGCCGACGGTGGCCACGCCGGCGCTTTGCTCCTGGCTGGCGTGGCTGATTTCGGCCACGATGTCGGTGACCCGGCGGATCGACTGCACCACCTCGGCCATGGTCTGGCCGGCCTCGTCGGCCTGGCGGGTGCCGGTGTCCACGCGCTCCACGCTGGCCTGGATCAGGCCCTTGATCTCGCGCGCGGCGTCGGCACTGCGCTGGGCCAGGTTGCGCACCTCGCCGGCCACCACCGCGAAGCCGCGGCCGCTCTCGCCGGCTCGTGCGGCTTCCACCGCGGCGTTCAGCGCCAGGATGTTGGTCTGGAAGGCGATGCCGTCGATGACGCCGATGATGTCGGCGATGCGGCGTGAACTGCCTTCAATCTCGCGCATCGTGCCCACCACCTGCGAGACCACGTCGCCGCCCCGGCCGGCCACGTCGGAGGCGCTCTGGGCCAACTGGTTGGCCTGTTGGGCGTTGTCGGCGTTCTGGCGCACGGTCACGCCCAGCTGCTCGGCCGAGCTGGCGGTCTGCTGCAGGTTGGAGGCGGTCTGTTCGGTGCGGTGGCTGAGGTCGGTGTTGCCGGCGGCCACCTCGGTGGCGGCCACCTCGATCGAGTCGGCGGCCTGGCGCACCTGGGTGATCAGGGCCTGCAGGCGCGACTGCATCAGCTGCATGTGCTGCAGCAGTTCGCCAATCTCGTCGTGGCCATTGGTCTGGATCGGGCGGCCCAGCTGGCCCTCGGCGATCGCGGTGGCGGTGGCGTCGGCCTCGGCAAAGCCGCGGCGCAGGCGCGAGACCAGGTGCACGCTGGCCAGCGTGCCGGGAATGCCCAGCAGCAGGGCCATGCCGATCATCAGCAGCGTGCCGCGCGTGTGCAGGGCCTCGGCCTGAGCGACGGCGGCGTCGGCCGCGGTGACCTGGTGCTGGCGCAGCGCCTCGAGCGCCTTCAGGAAGGCTTCGTTCTCCTGGCGGCCGGCCTTCAGGTAGGCGGCCATGATCTCGGGCGAGAACTGCTGGGCCTTGACGGCCTCGATGGCCTTGTTCACCTCGACCTGCCAGGCCTTGCGGCGGTTGACCACCTCGCCCATCAGGGCTTGTTCGGCGGTGTCGTGGTCGCCCGCCTCGACGGCGGCCCAGGCGCTGTTGATCGCTTCGCGACGCTGGCTGAACTTGTCCAGGTGCATGGCGATCGCGTGGTCATGCACGCCGTGCAGCGCGCCCGTCGGGTCGTGCTGGAACATCAGCAGGACCTCCATGCGGTTGCTGATCGTGGCCTGGGTCATCCGGGCCAGCTCCTCGGAACGGGTCATGCGCACGTCGTGGATGGTGTGCAGGTCGGTGCGGGCGTTGCTCATGGCCACCCAGGCCAGGCCGGCCAGGCCGATGAAGCTGAGCCAGAACAGGACGATCAGGCCCTGGACGTAGTGGACGATGCGCAATCTCTGAAACATGGACGGGCTCTGCAGGTGACCGCCGACGGGCGGTCCTCAACCCATCTTCGGCCGCCGCGCCGTGGCATGAAGGGCGGATAAGCAGGCGCCGACTGCGGCAAATCAATCTGCCGGCGGCGCGCGCCGGGTGGCCACCGTCAGAGGGCGGCGGCGACGGCGTCTGTGCGGGCGATGCGGATCGCGTCGGCGATCGCTGGTCCCTGGGCGCCGCGGGCCTGGGCCCGGGCGGCCACGGCGGCGGCGTCGATCGAGCAGGCTTCGGTCAGCGCCTGCAGCAGCAGCCCGCGGGCGGGGTAGGGACGCTCGGCCAGGCCGGCGCGGCCGCGGGCGTCAGCCTCGCAGGCCAGCAGCGCGTCGGCAAAGCGCTGCGGGCGGCGGAAGGCGTCGCAGCGCTCCAGCAGGCGCACCACCGCGGCGGCACCGAAATCGGGGCTGCGGTGGATGTTGGTGTGCTCGCGGGCCACCAGCAGGGCCAGCTCGGTGGCCTCGCCGGTGGCCTTCAGACGGACCGAGAGCTGGCGCGCCAGGCGTTCGCTGCGTGCCTCGTGGGCGATGTGGCGCGGCCAGTCGGCGGCCGGCGTCTCGCCCTTGCCCAGGTCGTGGCACAGGCAGGCCCAGCGGGCCGGCAGCGAAGCGCCCAGCGCCGCCGCGGCGTCCAGCACCAGCAGCAGGTGGGCGCCGGTGTCCACCTCGGGGTGGTGTTCGGGCGGCTGCGGCACGCCCCACAGGCGATCGGCCTCGGGCAGCAGGCGCTGCAGGGCACCGCAGTCGCGCAGCACCTCCAGCAGGCGCGAGGGGCGGTCTTCCATCAGGCCACGTGCGAGTTCCTGCCAGACGCGCTCGGGCACCAGCGCGTCCACCTCGCCGGCGGCCACCATCTGGCGCATCAGGGCCATCGTCTCGGGGGCCACGCTGAAGTCGTGGAAACGGGCGGCAAAGCGCGCCAGCCGCAGGATGCGCACCGGGTCCTCGACAAAGGCCGGGCCGACATGGCGCAGCACTCTGGCGGCCAGGTCCTGGCGGCCCCCGTGCGGATCGACCAGGGTGCCGTCCGGTGCCTGGGCGATGGCGTTGATCGTCAGGTCGCGCCGCGCCAGATCGTCCTCCAGCGTGACGTCAGGCGCGGCGTGGAAGACAAAGCCGTGGTAGCCCGGCGCGGTCTTGCGCTCGGTGCGGGCCAGCGCGTATTCCTCGTGCGTGTCGGGGTGCAGGAAGACCGGGAAGTCCTTGCCCACCGCCCGGTAGCCCTGGGCCAGCATCTGCTCGGGCGTGGCACCCACCACCACCCAGTCGCGGTCATGCACCGGACGGCCCAGCAGGGCGTCGCGCACAGCACCACCGACGACCCAGGTCTTCATCGGTGTCGGGCGCGCCAGGCGTCCAGGCGGGCGCACTGCTGGCCGGGCGACAGGTAGTCCGGCACCACCGCCGCCAGCGAGGCCGGCGCAATGCCCAGCGCCTCCAGCCCGGGCAACGTGCCGCTGGCGACATTGGGCACCTGCATCGAGGCCAGGTTGTCGCGCGTCATCAGCGGCTCGCCCGGCAGCCACTCCATCACCAGTGCCTGCAGCCAGGCCAGTGGGCCGGGCAGCGGCACGATGGTGCGCGGGTGGCCGGCGAGCTGGCCGGCCAGGCGCACCAGCGCGGCCAGCGGCACGCGCTGCGGACCGGCGCATTCGTAGGTCTGGCCGATGCTGTCGGGTCGCGCCAGCGCGGCGGCAATGGCCGCGGCCACGTCGCCCACCCACACGGGCTGGAACTGCGCCTGCGCGCCGGCCAGCGGCACCACCGGCGCCACCGCCTGCAGCGCGGCAAAGAGATTGAGGAAGCGGTCCTGCGCGCCAAAGATCACCGACGGCCGCAGCACCGTCAGGTCCAGGCCGGCCTGCCGCAGCACCGCCTCGCCGCGCGCCTTGCTGCGCAGGTAGCGCGAGGGCGCATCCTCGGCCACACCCAGCGCGCTGACATGCACCAGGCGGCGCACGCCAGCGGCCTGGCAGGCCGCGGCCAGGCGGCGTGGCAGCTCGACGTGGACGCGTTCGAAGCGCGCCTCGTCGCCATGCAGCACCGCGACCAGGTTCACCACCGCGTCACAGCCAACCAGCAGGCGCGCCAGCGCGGCGGGTTCATGCACATCGGTGGCGACCAGCTCGACCATCGGCAGCGGCCGCAGGTGGGCGGCGGCGGCGGGCCGGCGGGTGGGGACCACCACCCGGCAGCCCGGCGCCACGCGGGCCAGGTGCTCGCACAGCGCCCGGCCAACGAAGCCGGTGCCGCCCAGCAGCAGCAGGCGACGGGTGGACGGGGCAGGGCTCATCATCAGGGCAGCTCGGTGTCGGCAGGGTTGGCGCCGGCCGCACGCGGGCCGATGCTGGTGCCCAGGCGGGCCTTCAGCGCGGCCGGCTTGCCGGACAGCAGGCCCGCATAGTAGGTGGCGTTGGACAGGACTTTCTTGACGTAATCCCGGGTTTCGTGAATGGGCACGTTCTCGGCCCAGATCGCCGGCTCCAGTGTGGGGCCCTCGCGCCAGCGCCGCGGCCGGCCGGGGCCGGCGTTGTAGGCGGCAGCGGCCATGGCCTGCGAGCCGCCCAGATCATCCAACACCAGCTTCAGGTAGGCGCTGCCGATGCGCAGGTTGGTGTCACGCTCGGTGATCATCTCGGGGCGGAAGTCACTCATGCCGATCTTCTTGGCGGTCCACTTGGCGGTGGCCGGCATCACCTGCATCAGGCCCGAGGCGCCCACCGATGAGCGGGCGTCCATGATGAAGCGCGACTCCTGGCGGATCAGGCCGTAGACATAGGCGGGGTCCAGGCCGATCTCGCGGGTTTTGGCCAGCACGTCGGCGCGCATGGGGGTGGGAAAGCGCTGCTCCATGTCGATCTCGGCCTTGCTGCGCTCGCTGGTGTTGATGCAGCGGTCCCAGACCTCGCGCTCGCAGGCCCATTGCGCGGCGGCCAGCAGCTCGCGATCGCTCATGCCGATCAGCGAGAAGTTCCATTCGCGCACGCCCTCGCTGCGCAGGCCGATGCCGATGGCCTGCAGCGCGCGCTGCAGGCCGGCGTGGGCGCGTGCGGCCTCGCGCTCAGGCGCGGTGGGCGCGGCGGCCCGCGGCGGCAGCGGCTGCGGCGCGCCGAGGTCCTCGGCGGCCAGCTGGCCGTAAAAGTTCAGCTGGGTGGACAGGCGGGCCAGCAGCAGCTGGGCCTCGGTGCGCTGGGTCTCGCCCTCGGCGCCCGACCGGGCCAGGCCCTGCAGCGCGCGGGCGCGCCAGTAGACCCAGGTGGCGTCGTCGCGGAATCCGGGCTCCATCGCCTCGACCGAGCGCAGCACCAGTTGCCAGCGCTCGGGCGCCGGCGCCAGGCGCAGCGAGGCACGGGCCAGCCAGGCCAGCGTCTCGGGGCTCCAGTCGGGGTGATCGGCGTGGCGCTTGCCCAGGCTTTGCCAGGCCTTGCGGGTCCAGTCCAGCGACTCGGGGCGCAGGCCCAGCGCCCCCTGCTTGGCCACCATCGCCCAGGCCCAGGCGCCGTGCTCGGGGCCCAGCACCTCGGCCCAGCGATCGCTCAGCAGCTGGGCGGCGCGGTCGGGATCATTGCTGGCGATGCGGGCCAGCGCGATCGAGCTGATCTCGGCGCGCATGTGTCCCAGGCCGCTGGCCTTGAGGGCCAGGTAGCGTGCCGGGTTGTCCAGCGCCTCGCCCAGCGGTCGGCTGGCCAGATCGCCCAGGATGGCCCCGGCAGCGCGGGCAGACTTCACGCGGCCGTATTCGGTGGCATGGCGCACCTGGCGCCAGATGTCGTTGGCGTCGAACAGCTTGGCGTCATAGAAGGTCTGCGCCATCAGCAGGCAGCCGTCGCCCGGGTCGCGCTGGGCCAGCCAGGCGCGACGGGCGGCGTCGACATCGACCTTGCCGCTTTGCTGCTGCAGCACCAGCGCGTAGCAGTGGACCTCGCGGTCATCGTTCATGCGAAAGCGCGGCAGATCGCGGGCGAAGGCGGCCCAGTCGCGGCGCTTGCCGGTCTCGAGCAGCCAGTCGTTGCGCAGGCGGTCTTCGACATAGCTGCCGGGCCAGCGGGCGTAGAAGGCATCAAGCTCCTCGGCGCGGGCCTCGGTGATGCGCGCGCTCAGCTCCCAGTAATCGACCCAGGGCGCCAGCGGGTCGCGCTGCTCCAGCGCGCTGGCGCGCAGCGCTGCCAGGCGGTTCTTGTCCTTGCGGCCGAAGGCCTCGCGGGCCTGGCGCAGCAGGTCTTCGTTGGGACGCGCCTGCGCGGCCGCCAGCGAGGGCAGCAGCGCGCAGACGGCCAGGCCCAGCAGGGCCAGGCGACGGAAGGACTTCGGGGAAAGGAGCATCTGTTCTAGGGGTCCGGGGACGGCTGGATTACAGTTTGACACGATTCGACCCCTTGCCAGGGATTGGTTCCTCTCGCGATCATCGGCCCGGGCCCGGCCAGCGGGCTCCGTCCAATCCAACCCACGCCCAAGGAGGCTTGCATGATCCATCCGTTTTCTCGCCGTGCGCTGTTGACAGCCGTGGCCATCGTCTGCTCGAGCGCTGGTCTGTCGGCCTGGGCGGGCCAGTCGGCCGAGGCCCTGGCGCTGGGGGCGCCCAGCGGCGCGCCGTCCACCGACCGCCTGATCGTCAAGTACCGCGACGGCGCGCTGGCCACCGCGGCGATGGACCGCGCCCAGGAACTGGCCAACCGCTCCGGCGTGCAGCTGCGCGTGCTGCGCGACACCGCGCTGGGCGCCAAGGTCATCAAGATGGACCAGCGCCTGGCGCTGAAGGACGCGCGCCGTCTGGCGCGCGCGCTGGCCGCGGCCGACCCCGACATCGAGTACGCCGAGCCCGACCAGATCCTGCAGGCCCAGCTGACCCCCAATGACACCAGCTACGCCAGCCAATGGCACTACTACGAGGCCACCGGCGGCCTCAACCTGCCCACGGCCTGGGACAAGAGCACCGGCACCGGCGTGGTGGTGGCGGTGGTGGACACCGGCTACCGCCCGCATGCCGATCTGGCCGCCAACCTGGTGGCCGGCTACGACATGATCGCCGACACGGCGGTGGCCAACGACGGTGGCGGCCGTGACGCCGACCCCAGCGACCCGGGCGACTGGATCGCTGCCAATGAGTGCGGCTACACCCACTCGGCGCAGAACAGCAGCTGGCACGGCACCCATGTGGCTGGCACGATCGCCGCGGTGACCAACAATGCCAGTGGCGTGGCCGGTGTGGCCTTCGGCGCCAAGGTGCAGCCGGTGCGGGTGCTGGGCAAGTGTGGCGGTTACACCTCGGACATCGCCGACGGCATCATCTGGGCGTCGGGCGGCACGGTCAGCGGGGTGCCGGCGAACGCCACGCCGGCGCGCGTGATCAACATGTCGCTGGGCGGCTCGGGCGCCTGCTCGACCACCACCCAGAACGCGATCAATGGCGCCCGCAGCCGCGGCACGGTGGTGGTGGTGGCGGCCGGCAACAGCAACGCCAACGCGTCCAACTTCAACCCGGCCAACTGTGCCGGCGTGATCACCGTGGCTGCGGTGGGCCGCACCGGTGCGCGCGCCTACTACTCGAACTACGGTGCGGTGGTGGACCTGGCGGCGCCCGGTGGCGACATGAGCACCGGCACCACCAATGGCGTGTACTCCACGCTCAATGCCGGCACCAGCACGCCCGGCGCCGACAGCTATGCCTACTACGAGGGCACCTCGATGGCCACGCCGCACGTGGCGGGCGCGGCAGCGCTGATGCTCGCGGCCAACCCGGCGCTCACCCCGGACGACGTGGAAGCGCGCATGAAGGCCAGCACCCGTGCCTTCCCGGGCACCTGCAGCCAGTGCGGCACCGGCATCGTCGATGCCAATGCCGCCGTGGATGCGGCCGTGGTGGTGACGCCGCCGCCGACCTGGACCGATGTGACTGAGGTCGAGAGCAACAACACCCGCTCGCGGGCACAGACCATCAGCCCCGATCCGGCCCGCGTGCTGGGCACCATTGGCAGCACGAGTGACACCGACTACTTCAAGTTCTCGGTGGCCTCCGGCGCCACGGTGGTCGGCACGCTGACGCCCAATGCCAGCTCGGACTACGACCTGTACCTGTACAACAGCAGTGGCACCCAGCTGGCCAGCAGCACGTCGGGTACGGGCCTGGTGGACACCATCACCCGCACCAACACCGGTGCGGCCACCACCTGGTACCTGCGGGTGGTGCGCTACTCGGGTGGCACTGGCGCGACCAACGGCCAGTACACGCTGACGATCGACCGCTGAGCAACCGGGCTCAGCGCTGGCGGCGGTAGGGCTCCTCGAAGTCGAGAAAGTCCTGCTCCGCCAGCGCGTCAGCCACCCAGGCGGCCACGCCCGGGCTGGCCCAGACGCGGTCCATGTAGGCCTGCACGGCGGCCGGCACCGGCAGCGCGTAGCTGCGCAGCCGGGCGACGACTGGCGCGAAGTAGGCGTCGGCGTTGCTGAACTCGCCAAACAGGAAGGGGCCGCCACTGGCCTGCAGCGCCTCGGTCCACAGCGCGGTGATGCGGGCCAGGTCGGCAGCCACGGCCGGCTGCTCGGCCAGCACCTTCGCGCCCACCTCGGGCAGCGCGGCCTCGATGTTCATCGGGCAGTGCGAGCGCAGAGCGCCGAAGCCGCTGTGCATCTCGGCGCACAGGCTGCGCGCGCGGGCACGCTGGCGGGCGTCACGCGGCCACAGAGCCTGCTGCGGGAAGCGCTCGGCCGCGTACTCGGCGATCGCCAACGTGTCCCACACCGCAAAACCCTCGTCGACCAGCAAAGGCACCTTGCCGGTGGGTGACTTGCCGGCCAGCGTCTGCTTGAACTGGCTGCCGGGGTCGAAGCTGTCGAAGCGCACCATCACCTCGTCGAAGGGGATGCCGAAGTGGCGCAACAGCACCCAGGGGCGCATGGACCAGGACGAGTAGTTCTTGTTGCCGATGTAGAGCTGCATGGGGCCTCCGGGGTTGTTGGCTGGCATCCTAGGGCGGCGGGTGGCGACTGTGGGTGAAAAGTCCGCATCGGCGCGATGCGCCGGCGGCATCAATCGGGCAAGACCTCGGATTCGGGATCGGCCACGTCGCCAATCGCCACGCGGGTCAGCGCCGCCTGCGCCCGCACCCAGGCCATGAAGGCCTGCACCTCGGTGCGGGGCGGCTCGCCGGCGCCGGCCAGCGGCACCAGCCAGTACAGCCAGGGCACCTGTTGGCGGTGGGCGGGGCCGAAGGGCTCGACCAGGTCACCGCGCGCCAGCATCTCGTGGACCAGGGCCAGCCGGGCCAGCGCCACGCCGTGGCCGGCCAGCGCGGCCTGCACCTGCTGGTGGGTGAAGTTCAGCGTGATCCAGCGCCGCGGCGCCAGATGGCCCAGCTGCTCGGCACCCAGCCAGGCGCCCCAGCCCAGCGCGATGGCCGGCGGCGTGCCGTCGTCCATCTCGATCAGCGTGTGCTGCGCCAGGTCGGCCGGTGCGGCCAGCGGCGGGGCCTCGCCACGGGCGATCGCCTGGTGCAGCGCGGCGCCGATCACCGGGGTCAGCAGCTCGGGGAACAGGCGCTCGGAGCCGGCCGGCGCCTTTTCGGGGCGGCAGTGGCGCAGCGCCACATCCAGCTCGAAGTCGTCGGTCTCGATCAGCCGGTCGGTGGCGGCGATGCGGATGTCCGCACCGGGGTGGCTGCGCTCGAAATCGGTCAGCCGCGGCATCAGCCACAGCGAGGCCATCGACGGAAAGGTGGTGACGCTGACCATCTCGCGGCTGCGTGACATGCGGATCTGGCGCACCGAGGTATCGATGCGCGCCAGCGCCGGCGCCACCACGCGCAGCAGGGCCTGGCCGGCGCTGGTGAGGTCGACGCGGCGCGTGGCGCGGTGGAAGAGGGCGGCGCCCAGCTCCTCCTCCAGCGACTTGATCTGGCGGCTGACGGCCGGCTGGGTCAGGTGCAGCTCGTCGGCGGCGGCGCTGAAGGACAGCAGCCGGGCGACGGCCTCGAAGGCGCGCAGGCCGTCGAGCGAGAGCGGTCGATGCGGTGGGCGATTCATGAGCGCCGATTATGAATCCGACGCGGCGAATTCATTCGTCAAACCGGTTCCATCCCTGCATGATGATCCCACTCGCCAAAGGTTGGCGGCAGGAGATTGATGATGGAATGGCATCTTCGGCAGCGCCAGTCCTGGGACGTGGCGCAGACGGGTTGGCTGGTGGCGGCGGGCGAGCCCGCCTGGATCACCCGCGAAGGCGATCCCGACGATCATGTGCTGGAGCGCGGCGCCGTGCTGCGCGTGGCGGCGGGCCAGCGGGTGCATCTGGGCCCCTGGCAGGACGGCAGCCGGCCCACCGTGGTCTTCGTGGCCGCTCAGCCCGAGGCCGGCCGGCGCGGCTTGGCGGACCGCGGCGCGGCGGCGCGGCGGGCCTTCGGTGCCTTGGCGGCCTGGGCACGCAGCGCGGCCTCCAGGGCCAACCGGCCCCAGGGCTGCAGCTGAGACGGCGCATCCATCGCTTCCTCCGGCGCACTCCAGTAGCTCAGCGAGCCATGCTCGCCCTGGGCGGTGGTGTACTCGAAGCGGTGGCTGCCGGCGGCCTCGAAGCGCGGCTGGGTGCTGGCGTCGACCTTCAGGTACAGCACCTCGCGCATCTCCAGCGCGATGAACAGGTCGTCCACATAGAAGCCGTGCCCGCCAAACATGCGCCGCGTGCGCACCGCGCCCAGCGGTGCCAGCAGCTCGGCGCACCAGTTCACGAAGCCCTTGTCGGTGCTCATGACGCGCAGTGTAGTCAGCGGGCGGGTCGTCGCGCACAATGGTCCGGTCGAACGCTCCCCACGCCCGCGGACATGACCCTGCCGTTCAAGCTGAACCTCGAACCCTCGCGCGACAAGGCCGTGCTGCGCAAGCAGCTGCAGGCCGAGCGCATGAGCCTGCTCGACCGCCACCAGCGCGCCAGCCACCTGCAGGAGGTGCTGATGGTCTGGCTGATCAGCCGCAAGGAAAGCACCATCGGCGCCTACTGGCCGATCAAGGGCGAGTTCGACGCGCTGCCGGCGCTGTACCGCTGGAGCGAGGCCGAGTCCGGCCGGCGCATCGGCCTGCCGGTGATGAACCGCGAGACCAAGCAACTCACCTTCCACGTCTGGTACCCCGGCTGCCCGATGGAGGAGGACGCCTACGGCATCCCCAAACCCAAGGACACCGAGTCCTTCCACCCCGAGCTGCTGCTGGTGCCCTGCGTCGGCTTCGGCCCCGGCGGCGTGCGCCTGGGCTATGGCGGCGGCTTCTACGACCGCACGCTGGCCGCGCTGGAGCCGGCGCCGGCCACTGCCGGGCTGGGCTACATGCACGGCTACCTGCCCTGGCTGCAGGCCGAGCCGCATGACATTCCGCTGGACGCGCTGTTGACCGAAGAAGGGGTGTTCTGGGAGCGTGATCCCGCCTGAAGCCCCTTCAGTCTGTCTTAATGTGCTAATTGCACATTAATGGCGGCGGTGGAGGAAGGGTCCTTCTCGCACAGACGTGGAGGACAGGCCATGAGGCAGTGGATCACCGGCTGGGCCGGATGTGCGGCGCTGGCGCTGGCGGGCAGCGCCAGCGCCACGAGCTACCAGTTGATGGACTTTGGCAACCAAGGCAGCGGCCTGGCCATCGCCAACGGCCTGAATGCCGCCGGCGACGGGGTGGCCACTGCCAGCCCCGGCGGACCGCTGACGGTCTATCAGGGGTTCCGCACCGGCACGGGCGGCGCCCGCGCACTTCAGCCGCTGCTGCCGGGCGAGTACACCCGCGCCCTCGGTCTCAACGACCGTGGCTGGGCGGTGGGCGACACCCGCCATGCCGACGGCTGGGCACGCGCGGTGCTGTGGAAGAAGAACAAGCCGCTGGACCTGGGCAAGTGGCACGGCATGTGGAACAGCGTGGCGCTGGCCATCAACCGCCAGGGCGACGTGGTCGGCTACAGCGACCACGGCGCACGCTACTCGTACGGAATCGTCTGGAGCGGTGGCACGATGCGCCAGGTCGGCCCGGGTCAGACCACCGCCAACGGCATCAACGATGCCGGCGAGGTGATCGGCAACCAGCGCCCCTACCCGTCGAACGGCACGCTCAACTGCTGGCGCCAGCCCGCCGGCGGCAGCGCCAGCTACCTGCCCAAGCTGGCGGGCAACCTGTGCTCGGT
Source organism: Ideonella aquatica (assembly GCF_018069755.1). Lineage (GTDB taxonomy): Bacteria > Pseudomonadota > Gammaproteobacteria > Burkholderiales > Burkholderiaceae_C > Ideonella > Ideonella aquatica. The sequence continues at coordinate 19,084 of NZ_JAGQDE010000043.1, forward strand.
CGCGGCCATCAACCAGGCCGGCGACATTGCGGGCGGCTCGATGGCGCCCGATGGCCGCTGGCATGCGGTGCTGTACCGCGCCGGCCTGCCGATCGACCTGGGCAGCCTGGGCGGCGCGATGACCGTGGCCGCGGGCCTGAATGACCAGGGCGGCATCGTCGGCTATGGTCTGCTGCCCGATGGCAGCTCGCGCGCGCTGCTGTTTGCGGTCGGTACAGATCCGGTGGACCTGAACACGCTGCTCGATCCGGTCAGCGGCGCGGGCTACGAGCTGCTGCAGGCCATTCGCATCAACAACAACGGCCAGATTGCCGCCACGGCCCGCAAGGACGGCACGACCCGCGCCGTGCTGCTGACCCCGCTGCCCTGATCAGCTCCTCAGCCGGTCCAGCCCGAACAGCGCCGACAGCTTGGCGTCCAGTGTGGCGGTGGGCAGCAGGCGCTTGAGCCACACCAGCTTGGCGCTGTTGGCGCCAGCGCGGTAGAGCGGGCCCGGCGACGGCTGTTCCAGGTGATCGGCCAGACCGCGCACGAAGTCGGCCACCGGCGTGGCCCCTTTCTGCGAGGCCTGGGCGCGGCGCAGCACCGCCTTGGCCACGGGTGCGTACAGCGAGCCCTCGGGCAGTTGCACGCGCTCGCCCCCGGCGTCGCCAAAGCCCGAGACGATGCCGCCCGGCTGCACTGTCACCACCCGGATGCCGAAGGGCGCCAGCTCCATGCGCATCGCGTCGGCCAGCGCATGCAGCGCGGCCTTGCTGGCGCAGTAGGCGCCGGCAAAGGGCGTGGCGGTGACGCCGGAGACACTGCCGATGTGCGCCACGCAGGCCTGCGGCGCGGCGGCGCGCAGCCGCGGCAGCAGGGCCTGCGTCACCGCCACCGGGGCCACCACATTGGTGTCGAGCTGCTGCCGCAGCGCCTGCGGTGACAGGTCCATCAGCGCGCCGAACTGGCCGTAGCCGGCGTTGTTGACCAGCAGATGCAGCGGCAGGCCCTCGGCCTGCAGCGTGGCGGCGATCGAGGCGACGTCGTTCACGTCCAGCGCCATCGCCCGCGCCCCGGCGTCCACCGGCGACTGCAGCCGCTCGGACTGTCCGTCGTCCGCACCGCGCAGGCGATCTGAAAAATTCATTGCAGATCAGTCACTTGGGGGGAGTTTCTTGAGAGCATCCCAGGCCCTGACCGCGCCCGGCGTTCGCGAAGAAACACTGGTGCTGGCGTTGCGCTACAAGGTGAACGGCAGCGCCGTCATGACCGACCCAGCATTGGTGCGAGCTTTAGCGAGCCCGCTTGAGAGCATGGTCCGGGATTCGTCGGCGACAGTGGTGAGCGGTGAGAGCCGCATCCCGTTTCAGAGATCGAGTCGAATTCGACGCTTCCCATGGCGCTGCCGTTCATCAACGATAGTGGAGCAAGCCATGGCAGTTCGCAAGCGTGAAGACGAGGTGTTTCCCAACGCCGCGGCAATCGACATCGGGGCGTCGAGTCATTGGGTGGCGGTGCCACCGCATCTGGCCCAGGCTGCCGGCGATGAGCCGGTGCGCGAAGCCGGCGCGATGACCGACGATTTGAATGTGTTGGCGCGGTGGCTGGTCAAGCTGGGCGTGGACACGGTGGCCGTGGAATCCACGGGCGTGTACTGGATCCCGGTATTCGAAGTGCTGGAGCAGCACGGGCTGAAGGTCTGGCTGGTCGATGCCCGGCAGATGAGGTACGTGCCGGGGCGCAAAAGCGACGTCCAGGATTGCCAGTGGCTGCAAAAGCTGATGAGCCTGGGGCTGCTGCGGCGCTGCCTGGCGGCCCAGCGCCGAGGTGTGCGTGCTGCGCGCCGTGGCGCGCCAGCGCGAGACGCTGATCACCGAGCAGGCCAGTTGGGTGCAGCGCATGCACAAGGCCCTGGTGCAGATGAACATCCAGCTCACCGAGGTGATCACGGACGTGATGGGCCAGACCGGCCAGGCCATCATCCGCGACATCGTGGCCGGTCAGCGCGACCCGAAGGCGCTGGCGCGGCACCGCCATCGCCGCGTCAAGGCCAGCGAGGCGGACATTGTCAAGGCGCTGACGGGCAACTGGCGCGAGGAACACCTGTTCGTGCTCAAGCAGGCGCTTGGCGTGTACGACGACATTGGCCGCCACCTCGCCGAATGCGATGCCAAACTCGAAGCGCTACTCGATCAGCGTGCCGCCGCGAAGGTCGATCTCGGCCCATTGCCGCGTGCGGGCAGCAAGGCCCGCGTCGAGCACGACATCCGCCAGCGCCTGGCCGATTGGGCTGGCGTGGACCTCACCCGAATCAACGGACTGGGCGTGACGATCGTGATGAAGCTGCTCACGGAGATCGGTCCGGACCTCCGCCGCTTCGCCACCGTCAAACACTTCTGCTCGTGGCTCGGCCTGTGCCCAGGCACGAAGATCAGTGGTGGCAAGGTGCTGTCTTCGGGAACCAGGCGCTCAGCCAGTCGGGCTCGGCAGGCGCTGAAGATGGCCGCACAGAGCCTTTGCCGCAGTGAATCGGCGCTGGGCGCGTTCTATCGCCGCCTGTGTTCCCGCATGGACAAGCCCAAGGCCAACACCGCCACAGCCCACAAGTTGGCGCGGATGGTGTACTACATGCTCACCCGAGGTCAGGCGTTCGTCGACCAGGGACAGCAGCGCTACGAGGAGCAGCAGCGCCTGCGCAGCATCGCCGCCCTCAAGCGCCGCGCCGCCGCCCTTGGCTTCCAGATCAATCCCGTCGAGACTGCCGCATGAAATCGGCCGTCTTAAGTTCTGTTTCTTCAGAGGCGTCACCGAGCGGCGCAGGGTGCGCTTGCCGCCCAAGCTTCCGCGGGGTAGACTAAGATCAGTCAACTGATCTTAGGGTATCAAGTGCTAGAAATCGCCAAGGCCGATATCGTTTCACGATTGCGCTTCGATAACCCATGGTGGGCAGGCGGGGCGGAGGAAACGGTCGCGTTCCAACACACGCCACGGCGCAAGTACTTTGCTCCCTTTCACGCCGCGGTGTCCGATACGTCGCTGCGGCGCGCGCTGGTGCTGATGGGGCCTAGGCGTGTTGGGAAGACTGTACTCGTTTACCACAGCATTCGTGCTCTACTCGATTCCACGGTTCCGTCTCAGCGAATACTCTACGTTTCGCTTGAGACCCCAATTTATACAGGCCTGTCGTTAGAGAAGATGGTGGGCTACTTTGTTGAGCTTTTTGGACACGATCGGAACTCCGAGCTCTACATCTATTTCGACGAGATCCAGTACTTGCGTGACTGGGAGGTGCATCTCAAATCGTTGGTGGATTCATTTCCAACCTACCGCTTTGTGGCAACTGGATCCGCTGCGGCAGCTTTGCGCTTGAAGAGCAACGAATCGGGGGCGGGGCGGTTCACCGACTTCATCCTTCCCCCGCTCACCTTTGCGGAGTACTTGCAGTTTATCGGGCGCGAGAGTCTCCTTGTCTCTGTCAAGAAGATCGAAGAGGCAAAGTTCGAGCGTTACGAATATGCCGCGCTAGATGTTGATGAACTCAATTTCGAGTTTGTACGGTATTTGAATTTTGGTGGCTACCCCGAGGCAGTGTTCTCAGAGGTGATTCGTTCAAATCCTGGGCAATACATCAAGAGCGACATCATAGATAAGGTGCTGCTTCGCGACTTGCCCAGCCTCTATGGAATAAGCGACATTCAAGAGCTAAACCGGTTGTTCACAACTTTAGCGTACAACACTGGGAATGAAGTTAGCTTGGAGGGGCTGTCGCAGTCTTCGGGGGTTGCGAAGAACACGATCCGGAGGTACCTCGAGTATCTCGAGGCAGCCTTCCTGATTAGGCGAGTTGAGCGAATCGATAACAACGCAAAAAGGTTTAAGCGGGCAGTCTGCTTCAAGGTCTATTTGACGAACCCTTCCATGAGGGCGGCCCTTTTCGGCCAGATTGAGGCGGACTCTGATGCAATGGGACCGCTGACTGAAACAGCAATCTTCAGTCAATGGGCGCATAGTGCTATGACGCAATTGTTTTACGCCCGATGGAATGGTGGTGAGGTTGACATAGTAAGCCTTAGTGGAACTCAGCAGACTCCCGTGTGGGCCGTAGAAGTGAAGTGGACCGATCGCGCCGCGAAGGTGCGTAGCGAACTGGATGGGTGTGTTGAGTTCGTTCAGCGAAACCCAAAGATGCTTGAGCCGGTCTTGGTAACAACTCGAACCATTACTGCGAGTGACGTCACGTACAAGGGTGTTGCCTTTGAGTTTCGGCCTGCCAGCCTCTACGCGTACATGCTAGGTGCAAACTTGCTGAGGCGAATCGAAGATGGTCGCACTCCAGTGCGGCGCGGCGCCCAACCGGCATTAAAAGAGCCTCCGGAGTCACCGCAGCAGTCTTCGTGACGCCTAACGAAACTGAGCCGCGGACCGAGGCTTGTCGAGGGCCGTCGGCTCGAGCGACCTGTTAGCCACCGCTTTTTGGCTCGGTAAAGGGAAGAATGGCTGAACTCCGATGAAGCAGTGCCAAGATGATTTTTTCACGCAGTTCGACTTGCCGTTCTTCGGGTTGAATTTGCTCGCAAAGTTTGACTGACAACATGGTGTCTTGCATTTTTACTAGCTGGTCGTCCCTGCAAAACGCCCGCAACCCGCATGAACACTGGCTCTGCGGGGTGAATGCCGATGGCGAGAACTCCCAGGAAGCGATTCAATGGAGCGCAGTTTCCGGGAGTTCTTGACCGCCGATGAGC
>NZ_JAGQDE010000044.1 GCF_018069755.1 Ideonella aquatica
GGGCCGACTCGGGGCGGGCAGCGGGCCGCGGTGGCGCAGCGGCGCGCACCGGCGCGGGCGCTGGGGCCGGCTGCGGCACGGTCTGGGGAGCAGCCGGCGCCTCGCCCGCCGCGAGCGCTGCGGCCGACGGCGTCCAGACCACCACACCCATGGCCTCGAGCAGCGCGCGCTGGCGCGCGTCCCAGCGCGCGGGGGTGTCGGCGCCCATCAGGCGGCCTCCTCGTCGGCGCGCACGACCCAGCGCATCACCAGCGCGTCCTCGCGGCCACCGTCGGCGCGGGCGTAGTAGCCCTTGCGCCGGCCCAGCGGCTCGAAACCCCAGGCCTCATACAGGCGGCGCGCGGCGGCATTGCCCTCGCGCACCTCCAGCCACAGCAGCGGCGCGCGGGCCGCGCGGCAGGCGTCGGCCAGCTCGGTCAGCAGGCGGCGCGCATGCCCTTGGCCGCGTCGGGCCGGATCGATCGTGATGTCGAGCAGGTGCATCTCGTCCACGCCCACCATGGCCACCAGGTAGCCCAGCAGGCGGCGGCCGTCTTCCAGCACCCAGGCCAGGTGGCCGGCGGCCAGCGAGTCGGCGAACTGGCCGCGCGTCCAGGGCGACTCGTGGCAGCGCGCCTCCAGTGCGGCGACGCGGTCCAGGTCGGTCTCGCGCAGGCGGCGCAGCAGGACCGTCATGCGGCGCTCCCGGCTTTCTGCGCGTCGCGCTCGGCGGTGGTCAGCGCCACCTTGTCGCGCAGGTACAGCGGCAGCGCCTGGTCGGGCGTGACGCCGGCTTGGTCGCGCACGGCTTCGCGGGCCAAGGCCAGCAGCGCGGCGGCGCGGTCGGCCTGCCGTGACCACAGCAGGGCCTCGCCCAGCGCCAGCCGCTCGCCAAAGGCGTCGATCGCCGAGCCGGCGCAGGCCGGCGGCGGCGCCGCACGCCACAGCGTGTGCAGCGTCGGCAGATCGTACAGCGCGGGCGCGCGCAGCACCTGCCAGCGGCCGCCCTGGCGGCGGTAGTGGCCGGCGTAGACCTCGTCCATGCGCGCGTCCATCGCCACCCAGAGCGTGAAGCCCTCGTCCTGGCTGGCCTGGCGGCGCGCGTCCTCGGCGACGATCAGCAGGCTGTCGAGCAGCCAGACCGGGCAGCCGATGCCCAGCGCCAGCCCCTGGGCCACCGACACCGCGGTGCGCAGGCCGGTGAAGGCGCCCGGCCCCTGGCCGCAGGCGATGCCCTGCAGGTCGGCCGGCGCCAGGCCGCGCCCGGCCAGCAGGTCCAGCAGCTGCGGCAGCAGAGTGGCCGAGGCCTGGGCGCCGCCGCTGGCGTTGATGCTGCGGCCCCACGCGCCGTCGGCCAGCGCCACCGCCAGCGCCTCGGTGGCGGTGTCGAGGGCCAGCAGTCTCATCGGCAGGGCGCGGGTGGTGGGGCGGGCATGGGCGTCAGTGTAGCCGTGCGATCATCGGCCGATGCACCGCCTGCCTGCCCTGGCCGCGCTGCTGCTGGCGCTGGTGGCGCCGGCCGCGCCGGCCCAATCCCTGCTGCCGCCGGAAGTCCACCAGGCGCTGCAGCGCGCCAAGCTGCCCGAGTCGGCACTCTCGGCCGTGGTGCTGGAAGCCGACAGCGGCCAGCGCAAGCTGGCGCTGGGCGAGCAGCAGCCGATCAACCCGGCCTCGGTGTTCAAGCTGCTGCCCACCTATGCGGCGCTGGACCAGCTGGGCCCGGCCTGGAGCTGGAGCACGCCGGTGTTCGCCAGCGGCACGCTGCAGGGCGGCGTGCTGGAGGGCTCGCTGGCGATCCGCGGCAGCGGCGACCCGAAGCTGGTGCAGGAGCGCGTCTGGCTGCTGTTGCGCCGCGTGCAGCAGCTGGGCGTGCGCGAGATCCGCGGCGACATCCTGCTCGACCGCGGCGCCTTCATGGTGCCCGAGACCTCGCCCGCCGAGTTCGACGGCGACCCCAGCCGGCCCTACAACGTGCGCCCCGACGCGCTGATGCTGAACTACAAGGCGGTGGTGCTGGGCTTCGTGCCCGACCCGGCGCGCGGCCAGGCGCTGGTCACCGTTGATCCGCCGCTGGCCGGCTATGCGGTGGACGCCAGCGTGCCGCTGTCCGCCGGTCCCTGCGACGACTGGCGCGGCGCGCTCAAGGCCAGCACCGGCGATCCGGCGCGGCTGCGATTTGCCGGCGCCTACCCCGGCGCCTGCGGCGAGAAAACCTGGCCGCTGGCCCACCCCGACCCGAAGGGCTTCAACGCCCGCCTGGTCGAGCAACTGTGGCGCGAGCTGGGCGGCAAGCTGGCCGGCAGTGTGCGCGAGGGCACGGTGCCGGCGGGCGCGCGGCTGCTGTTCGAGCAGGCCTCACCGCCGCTGCTGGAGGTGGTGCGCGAGATCAACAAGTTCAGCAACAACGTGATGGCCGAGCAGCTCTTCCTGTCGCTGCCGCTGGCCGCGCGCAGCCTGCCGGCGGGTGCCAGCGTGCGCCCCGAGGACGCGCGCGAGCACCTGCGGCGCTGGCTGCGCGATCGCCTGGGCGAGGAGGCCACGAAGGACGTGGTGATCGACAACGGCTCGGGCCTGTCGCGCGAAACACGGGTCAGCGCTGCGCTGCTGGCGCGGTTGCTGCAGCAGGCCTGGAGCTCGCCGGTGATGTCGGAGCTGATGGGCTCGCTGCCGATCAGCGGCACCGACGGCACGCTGCGCCGCTCCACCGCCACCGCCGGCCGGGCGCACCTGAAGACCGGCTCGCTGCGCGACGTGGCGGCGGTGGCCGGCTATGTGCTGTCGAACAGCGGCCGGCGCTATGTGCTGGTGGCGGTGCTCAACCACCCCAATGCGGGCGCTGGCCGGCCGGCGCTGGACGCGCTGGTGCAGTGGACCATCCGCGACACGCCCGCCCGCTGAGCGGGCGGGCGCGGCGCAGCGTCAGAAGCGCATCGTCAGACCGACGCTGTAGCTGGTCGGGTTGACGGTGGCGTCCAGCGTCTGACCGGTGGACAGCGTGGCGCGCGTCTTCAGCGGCGTGGTCATCACCGCCACGTCCAGACCCAGCTGGTCGGTCAGCGCCACGGACAGGCCGACCTGGGCCGTGAAGGTGAACTTCGAGTCCATCTCCAGCGTGGTCGGGTTGGCGGGCGAGCCGCCGGTCAGGCCGGTCAGCGTGGCCGTGCCCTTGGCCTTGTAGAAGCGCGCATAGGTGGGGCCGATGCCGACATAGGGCCGCCACCGCGACGACGGGTCCATGAAGCGGTACTGCGCCAGCAGCGTGATCGGCAGCGCCTTGACCTCGCCGATCTTGCCGACACCGGCGATCGCGCCGTCGCCGGTCAGCTCGTGGGTGAAGCCGGCCGCCAGCGGCAGGTCGAACGAGATGTGGTCGGTCCACATCCAGGTCAGGCCGGCGGTGGGCTGGGTGTCATTGCCGATGGCGGCCTGGGTCCCGGGGAAGGACGGCGCCGTCAGGTCGCCGCTCTTGGTGTTGGGCTGGATGCTGGTGGCGCCAATGCGGCCGATCAGCGTGCCCGCCGACTGGGCCTGAGCCAGACCGGCCGTCAGCAGCGCGGCGGCCAGAAGGGCGATGCGGGGGGTGCGGAACATGGGGACGACTCCTGCGAAAGTGGACATCACAGCCAGCCCGCCTGGGCCAGGGTGCGAGCGATCAGCTGCGAGGCCAGCTGGTGGCCGTAGGGCGTCGGGTGGAAGCCGTCCGAGAACAGGTAGTTCTTGTACCAATCGCTGCCGCTGGCACCGGCGGGCGGGTTGGCCGCCAGGTTGGCGTCGGTGCAGGTGGCAAAGGTGTAGGTGGGCAGGCCGTCGGAGCCCAGCCCGGTGACCGGGCAGGCGGTGTCCTCCACATTGCTCAGCTGGTACTGCGCCGGGTTGGCGATCTCGTCATTGAACGAGGTGTAGATGTCGACCAATGCCAGCCGGTCGTCGCCGGCCACCTTGGCGGCCAGGCGCGCGTTGAAGGCCTCGATCCAGCTCTTGAACAGCGCCTCGCTCTGCGCCCGCGCAGCAGCGCCCGTCTCACCGCCGCCAAAGGCCGCGGCCACGCCGTCGAGCACCATCTGGAAGCGCGGCGTGTTGGTGATGCCGGGGATGTTGATCAGGGCCACCCGCTTGGCGCCCTTGTCCAGCGCCTGGGCCTTGACCATGCCGTAGAACACGTCGGCCAGGCCCTGCATGTAGGCGCCACCGGCCGTGGCCAGGCCCGTCTGGCCACCGGCCACGGCGGCCGCCACCTGCTCGGGCGTCAGCACGGTCGACAGCACGCCCACATAGGCCGCGCCGCCGTCGCTGGCCGCCTTCAGGTAGGCGCCGACCAGGTCGGCTGCGTCGTTGCCGCCACCGTCGATCAGCAGCAGGTCGCCGTCGGCATAGCCGGCCGCGGCCGCCGCGGCCAGCTGCACACCCACGCCGCGCGGGTCGGCGGCCACCAGGCCCGAGCCGGCGTTGTTGATGACACCACCGCCGATGGCGTAGTTGGTGCAGCCGGTCTTCGGGTTCGGCACGAAGGTGCTGCCGTTGAAGAGGAAGAAGGGGCAGCCGTCGGCCACACCGAACTGGCGCGCCACCAGGTCGGGGTAGGTGGGGTTGCCCTGGATCGTGAACTTGATGCCGAAGGTGCCCACATCGGCCAGGCTGTCGCCCATGACCTTGACCGCAGTGACCTGGGCGCGGGTGCTGGTGTCGGAACCGCCGCCGCCGCAGGCGGCCAGCAAGGACGCCAGCGCAAGGCTGGCCAGCGCACATGCGCCTAGACGGGAACGAAGCATGAGGTCTCCTGTGCGGGTTCGCAAAAACGAACGATCGTTCGAAAATTCAGCGAACACTCTATCCCCGGCACGCGGCCGGGGATCAGGCAGGAAACCCTGAGTCGGACTGGAGCGCTGGCTCTAGGGCCTCAGAACGGCAGGTTGGACAGGCGCGAGATGGCCTGCTGGCCCAGGTAGAGCTGGAAGGTGGACGAGGGGCGCAGCTGGTCGGCCCACAGGTAGCTGGCGGACTTGTCCTTGGCGGCGGTGATCAGCGTGTCGGTGGTGCAGGTCGCGCTGTTCCAGTGGGCTTCCAGGCAGGCCGGGGTGATCACCTCACCCAGACCGTAGGCGCTGGGCACGCGCACCATCGCGCGCGACAGGTCGTCGCCCAGCAGCAGACCAATCTTGCTGCCGTCGTTGATCAGCTCCAGGCGCATCGCCTTGTTGAAGGCATCCACCAGGCGGGTCAGCAGCGCCGGGCGGTCGTCACCCACGTCGGCCTTTTCCTTCAGCGCCCAGGGCGACAGGCCCAGGTCGTGGATGGTGCTGACCAGCACACGCGCGCCGGTGCCGGTGGCGGCGTTGATCTGCGTCGCCAGCTTGCGGCCCTGGGTGGTCAGCGTGGCGATGAGGGTGGCCTCGTTGCTGCCGTCGTACAGGGCGTACTGGTCGACGACATCGTGCATGCCGACCATCACGGTGACCAGATCGGTGTTCTGCATGTCGCCGCTGTCGATGCGGGACTTCATCGCCGCCACCACGTCGTCGACGCGGGCGCCGACCGCCGCCGCGCGGATCGCGGTGACGTCGGGCGAGGTCGCGGTGCCCTTGCACTGGGCAAAGACCTTGCCATAGGCCGACGAGGCCATGTACTGCGTCCACATCGGGCTGGTACCGCAGTCGATGGTCTTGGGCGTGGTGGTGGTCAGCGCGTTGACGCTGTACTTGGCGCCACTGTCCTCGAGGCGGCTGAGTTCATCGCCGAAGCTCAGCACCCGCGCAGGGACGAACCGATCGACCTGGGAGGTGCCACCGCCGCAGGCGGCCAGCAGCGTCGCGCCGATCAGGGCCACGCCAGCGGCGCGGGCCAGTCGGGCCGCCAGGGAAGATGCAGTCATGAGGTCTCCGGTGAACAAGGGAACAAGGGGTCAGGCCGCAGCCCGCTGCAAGCGGTCGCGCACGCCTTCCCAGTCGGGGGTGGGCGGCGGCGTTTCGACCCAGATCAGCGCCGCGCCGCTGTCATCCAGCGCGCGCAGGGCTGCGAACAGGTCGTGCGCCGCCGCTGCGGCATCGTCGGGCATGCGGCACCAGGGCAGGCCGGCGGGCTGGCCCTGGACTGTGCGGGAATATACCGCCACGGGCGGTGGCGCCCCAGGCGCCGGGGCGCCCAGCACCTCCAGCGCCGAGCGCAGCGTGGCCGCGTCCATCAGGCGCACGCGGGCGCGCGGTGCGTAGTGCGAAGCCAGCGTGCCCGAGGCGCGCGGCGCTGCGCCGTCCGGCGCGGCCAGTGGTTCGCCCAGCACCGCCTCGAGGGCGGCGCGGCCCAGCACGCCGGGGCGCAGCAACACGGCGCGGTCCTCGCGGGTGCAGTCAATGATGGCCGACTCGATGCCGACCTCGCAGTCGCCACCATCCAGGATCAGCAGCGTGTCGTCGAATTCACCCGCCACATGGGCTGCGGTGGTGGGGCTGACGCGGCCGAAGCGGTTGGCGCTGGGCGCGGCAACGCCGGGCACACCCTGGCGCGCGGCCTCGCGCAGCAGCGCCTGCGCCACCGGGTGCGCGGGGCAGCGCAGGCCGATGCTGTCCTGGCCACCCGCGGCGGCCGCCGCCTGGCCACTGGCGCGCGGCACGATCACTGTCAGCGGCCCGGGCCAGAAGGCCTGGGTCAGGCGCGCCGCACGCGCCGGCCAGGCGGCGGCGAAGCGGCTGGCCTGCGGCGCATCGGCCACATGCACGATCAGCGGGTGGTCGGCCGGGCGGCCCTTGGCCGCGAAGATGCGCGCTACTGCAGTGTCGTCATCGGCACGGGCGCCCAGGCCGTAGACGGTTTCGGTGGGCAGGGCCACCAGCTCGCCCGCGGCCAGGCGGGCGCCGGCCTCGGCCAGTGCCGCGGGGTCCCGGCCGTCGCGGATCGTCATGGTGCTCAGAGCGGCGGCAGGCCCAGCAGCTGCGCGGCGCGGTCGGCGGTGGCGCGCGCCGTGGCGGCGTCGGCGGCGGTGATGGTCAGGTGGCCCATCTTGCGGCCGCGCCGGGCGCTGGTCTTGCCGTACAGGTGCAGGTGGGTGCCGGGCAGGGCCAACACGGGGGCCCAGGCCGGCTCGCGCTCGGTGCCGGCGGCATCGAACCACAGGTCGCCCAGCAGGTTCAGCATGAGGGCCGGCGAATGCAGGCGCGGTACCACCAGCGGCAGGCCGGCCATGCAGCGTACCTGGGCCTCGAACTGCGAGCAGTCGCAGGCGTCAATCGTGTAGTGGCCGGAGTTGTGCGGGCGCGGCGCCATCTCGTTGGCCACCAGGGCCAGACCGCCAGCCGCGTCATCGACGACGAAGAACTCGACGCACAGCACGCCGACATAGCCCATCTCGGCGGCGATGGCCCCGGCGCGCTGCACCGCCTGCGCCGCCAGCGCGGGCGAGACGCCGGGCGCCGGCACCTCGGTCACCGCCAGGATGCCGTCGCGGTGCAGGTTCTGCTGCACCGGGAAGTGCACCACCTGGCCGTCGCCGCCGCGGGCGACGATCACGCTCAGCTCCAGGCGCAGCGCCAGGCGTTGCTCCAGCACGCAGGCCACGCGGCCCAGCGCGTCCCAGGCGGCGGCCAGCGCCGCGCGGTCGGCCACGCGCACCTGGCCCTTGCCGTCGTAGCCCAGGCGGGCGGTCTTCAGGATGCCGGGCAGCAGCGCGCCATCCACGGCGGCCAGTTGCTCGGGTGTCTCGATCAGCGCATAGGGCGCGCAGGGCACGCCGGAAGCGCCGAAGTGGGCCTTCTCGCGCGCGCGGTCCTGGCAGATGGCCACCGCGTCACCCGCGGGCGCCACCGGGCGGCGCGTGGCCAGCGTGCGCAGCGCGTCGGCGGGCACGTTCTCGAATTCGGTGGTCACCGCGTCGGCCACGTCGGCCAGCGTGGCCAGACCGGCCTCGTCCAGGTAGCCGGTGGCGATGTGGTGGTGCGACACCAGCCCGGCCGGGCTGGCCGCGTCGGGGTCGAGCACGGCGGTGCGGTAGCCCAGGGCCTGCGCGGCGTGGACGAACATGCGGCCGAGCTGGCCGCCGCCCATCACACCCAGGGTGGCGCCCGGCAGCAGCGGACCCAGGCTCATTGCAGGTCCTTGGTCATGGCCCGCGCGGCGTCGGTCTGGGCGGCACGGAAGGCCAGCAGCTTGGCCTGCAGCGCCTCGTCACGGTTGGCCAGCATGGCCACGGCGAAGAGGGCGGCATTGGCCGCGCCGGCAGCACCGATGGCAAAGGTGGCCACCGGAATGCCCTTGGGCATCTGGACAATCGAGTGCAGCGAGTCGACACCCTGCAGGTGGCGGCTGGCCACCGGCACGCCCAGCACCGGCACCGGCGTCTTGGCGGCCAGCATGCCCGGCAGGTGGGCGGCGCCGCCGGCGCCGGCGATGATGGCCTGCAGGCCACGCGCGCGGGCCTGCTCGGCGTAGGCGAACATGTCGTCGGGCATGCGGTGCGCCGAGACAACCCGGGCCTCGTGGGGCACGCCGAACTCGGCGAGAATCTGGGCGGCGGCCTTCATGGTGTCCCAGTCGCTGGACGACCCCATGACGATGCCGACCACGGGCAAGGCGCTGTTCAAGGCTGCAAGGCTCCGGACGGGCAAAAGCCGCGATTTTAGGCTGGCGCCGCAGGCCGGGTGTGTCTGGCGCGTGCCCGCCGTGTTTCTCCACCGCAGATTCCGACATGATCGACATCACCCTGCAGAACTTCGAAGCCGAGCTGATCACCGCCTCGACCCGGCAGCCCGTGCTGCTCGACATCTGGGCGCCCTGGTGCGGCCCGTGCAAGTCGCTGGGCCCGATCCTGGAAAAGCTCGAGACCGAGTACGCCGGCCGCTTCACGCTGGCCAAGCTCAACAGCGACGAGCAGCCCGAGATCGCCGGCCAGCTGAGCCAGGCCTTCGGCGTGCGCTCGATCCCCTTTTGCGTGATGTTCGTCGGCGGCCAGCCGGTGGACGGCTTCGTCGGCGCCATCCCCGAGCCGCAGATCCGCGAGTTCCTGGGCAAGCATGTGCCCACCGAGGATGCGCTGGAGGCCGAGGCCGAGGTGGAAGAAGCCGAAGCGATGCTGGCCGAGGGCGGCGACATCACCAGCGTGATCGCCAAGCTGCAGGAAGCGGTGGCGATCGACCCGGCCAACGACGTGGCCCGGCTGGACTACCTGAAGGTGCTGCTGGGCGTGGCGCGCCAGGACCCGTCGCGCATCGCCCAGGCGCGTGCGGCCTTCGACCCGGTGGCGGCCAAGGTGCTGTCGGACAGCCGCTTCGCCGCCGTCGAGCATTGGCTCAAGGCCTGCGAGGCCGCGCAGCAGGCCCGCTCGCCCGAGGCCCTGGCGGCCGCGGTGGCGGCCAACAAGCGCGACTTTGCGGCCCGCTTCGAGGCCGCGCAGGTGCTGTTCGCTGCCGGCGCCTTCCCGCAGGCGATGGACGAGCTGCTCGAGATCATCATGCGCGACAAGGCCTGGAACGACGAGGCCGCGCGCAAGACCTATGTCGCCATCCTCGAGCTGATGACCAAGCCGGCACCAAAGCCGTCTGCCGGCGACGCGCCCAAGGGGGCGCTGGAGGTGACCGGCAAGGCCGCCGTGGCGCCGGTTGACCCGGTGCTGGAGCAGTACCGCCGCAAGCTCAGCATGGCGCTGTTCTGACGCGGGGCTAACTGCCCAGTTCGGCGTCCACCCGGGCCAGGTGCGCGGCCAGCGTCGCCTGGAAAGCCTGGAACTCATCCAGCGCCGCCTGCGCCAATGCCTGGTGGCGGGCCGAGGCCGCGCTGTCGCCACAGCGCGCCAGCAGGGCCGCCAGGCGGGCGTGGCCGGCGGCGCGGTCGTCGGCGTCGGGCTGCTGGTCCACCAGTGGCGCCAGCGCCCGCGCTTCCTGCTCGGCGCGCTGGCGATCGCCCAGGTGCCAGCGGCACCAGGCCCGGTTCAACGCCATGTGAGGCACCAGGCTGGCCATGCCGGTGTGGGCCGCCTCATCGAGCGCGGCGTCGTAGAGCGACACCGCCTCGGCCCAGCGCTGCAGCACGGTGTAGAGCCGGGCCTTCATCACGGGCGGCATGGCCACCAGGCCCTCGTTGCCCATGCCCAGGTCGAGCTGGCTGCACGAGTCGGCCTCGAGCAGCGCCAGCCGCGCCTCGTCCTCGGTGCGCCCTCCCAGGGCATCGAGCAAGCCCAGGCGATCGACCTGGCCGGAGTTGCGGTTGTGCGCCATGGCCGAGAGCATCGCGGTGTCGCCCTGCGACATCGCGCTGTGGCGCACGCGCAGGTACAACTGCTGCGCCCGCGCGTGCAGGCCGGCCAGGCGTGAGGCGTCGGCGCGCACCAGGCACAGACGGGCCTGAACGCCGAGGTCGCGGCCGGCGTCGAGCTGACCGGCCGCCACCATCGTGTCAACCATCCCCCCGAAGCGCCGGGCGTTGAAGTGGCACAGCGACATCCAGGCCAGCGCAAGCGCCTGCAGGCGCGGCAGGCCAACATCGGCGGCGCGCTGCTGCGCCTCGCCGAAGTGATCGATGGCCTGGGGCGACAAGGCCTCGAAGTGCTCGATCATGCCGGCCAGAAAGGGCACCCAGGCTGCCAGGGCGCTGCGGCCGCGTCGCTGGGCCTGCACCCGCAGCCCCTTCAGCATGAAGCGCGCCTCGGCCAGGTGGCCCGAGCGGGCCTGGGCAGCGGCCCGTTCAGCGCGCAGGCAGTCGGCCTGCGCAGGGTCCTGGCACGCGGCAATCGCCGCGTCCAGACTGTCGATCAGTCGGGACACAGGGCGCTCTCCTCCCTGCCTGGAGCCGGTCTTCAGCCGGTCAGGCGTTCGAGCGCTTCGCGATACTTCGCTGCGGTACGCTGGATCACATCGGCCGGCAGCGCGGGCGCCGGGGCGGTCTTGTTCCAGAGCTGGCCATCCACCGTGGCCTGCTCCAGCCAGTCACGCACGAACTGCTTGTCGTAGCTGGGGGGGTTGGCGCCCTCCTGGTAGCCCTCGACGGGCCAGTAGCGCGAGGAATCGGGCGTCAGCACCTCGTCCATCAGCGTCAGGGTGCCGTGGGCATCGAGGCCGAACTCGAACTTGGTGTCGGCGATGATGATGCCCTTGGTCAGCGCGAAGGCCGCGGCTTCCTGGTACAGGCGGATCGACACCGTGCGCACCTGTTCGGCCAGCTCGCGGCCAACGATGGCCACCATCTGCTCAAAACTGATGTTCTCGTCATGGTCGCCCATCTCGGCCTTGGTGGCCGGGGTGAAGATGGGCTGCGGCAGCTTGGAGGCGTTCTTCAGGCCGGCCGGCAGCGCCTCGCCACACACCGACTGGCTCTGCTGGTACTCCTTCCAGCCCGAGCCGGCCAGGTAGCCGCGCACCACCGCCTCGACGGGCAGCGGCTTCAGGCGCTTGACCAGCATCGCGCGGTCGCGCACCTGTTCAACCTCATCAGGCGCCACCACCGACAGCGGGTCCTCGCCGGTCAGGTGGTGCGGCACCACATGGCCCAGGCGGTCGAACCAGAACAGCGCCATACGGGTGAGCAGTGCGCCCTTGCCGGGGATGGGCTCGCCCATCACGACGTCGAAGGCCGACAGCCGATCGGAGGCGATCATCAGGATGCGGTCGTCACCGACCGCATAGTTGTCACGCACCTTGCCGCGGGCGAGCAAGGGCAGTGAATGCAGGGAGCTTTCGAGGAGCGCGGAAACCATGTCAATCCAGTGGGCTGATGCCCTGGATTGTAGGCGGCGAGCCCGTTACCCCCCTTGGACAGGGGGGTGGACCCACCGAATAACGCCCCTAGAACGTGGGGGGTATCAGCGCACCTGCTGGGCCAGCGCGCCGCTGGCGTAGCGCGCGGCCATGTCGACCAGCGTCAGGCCCTGGATCTTGCCGGCCTGGCCCTCGCAGCCGAACTCCAGGTAGCGCTGCTTGCAGATCGCCTTGGCGGCCTCGCGGGCGGGCTTGAGCCACTCGCGGGCGTCGAACTTGTCGGGGTTCTCGGCCATGAACTTGCGCACCGCACCGGTCATCGCCAGGCGGATGTCGGTGTCGATGTTGATCTTGCGCACGCCGTGCTTGATGGCTTCCTGGATCTCGGCGATGGGCACGCCGTAGGTTTCCTTCATCTTGCCGCCGTACTGGTTGATGATGGCCAGCAGGTCCTGCGGCACCGACGAGGAGCCGTGCATCACCAGGTGGGTGTTGGGAATGCGCGCGTGGATTTCCTTGACGCGGCTGATCGCCAGCACGTCGCCGGTGGGCGGGCGGGTGAACTTGTAGGCGCCGTGGCTGGTGCCGATGGCGATGGCCAGCGCGTCGAGCTGGGTTTCCTGGACGAAGCGGGCGGCCTCTTCCGGGTCGGTCAGCATCTGGCTGTGGTCGAGCTTGCCGACGGCGCCAATGCCGTCTTCCTCACCGGCCTCACCGGTCTCCAGGCTGCCCAGGCAGCCCAGCTCGCCCTCCACCGTGACGCCCACCTTGTGCGACATGGCCACCACCGCGCGGGTGACCTCGACGTTGTAGGCAAAGTCGGCCGGGGTCTTGCCATCCTCGCGCAGCGAGCCGTCCATCATCACCGAGCCAAAGCCCAGGTCGATCGCACCGGCGCAGACCTTGGGGCTGGTGCCGTGGTCCTGGTGCATCACCAGCGGGATGTGCGGGTACATCTCGGCCGCGGCCTGGATCAGGTGCTTGATGAAGGGCTCGCCGGCGTACTTGCGGGCACCGGCGCTGGCCTGCAGGATGACCGGCGCACCGACCTCGTCGGCGGCAGCCATCACGGCCTGCACCTGCTCCAGGTTGTTGACGTTGAAGGCCGGAATGCCATAGCCGTGTTCGGCGGCATGGTCCAGCAGTTGGCGCATCGAGACGAGAGCCATGGGAGGGTCCTCAGGAGGAAGTGGAGAAATCTGGGCGGGCGCGCGATGTAACCGCGCCGTAACTCGCCGAATTCTAGTCCCGCGCCCTGTCGCCGGGCTGTCCGCTTCAGCCGGTGTTCAACCCACCCTGCACACTTTGAGCATGTTCGTTCCGCCGGGATAGCCCATGGGCTCGCCGCAGGTGATGGCATAGGTGTCGCCGGGACGCAGGATGCCGCGACCCACCAGGATGCGTTCGGCGGCGGCCAGTGCGGCGTCGCGGTCGGTGAAGCTTTCCATCGACAGCGGCCGCACATTGCGGTAGAGCGCCATGCGCGCCACCGAGCGCGGCTGCGTGGTCAGGCCGAAAATCGGCACATGGATGTTGTGCCGGCTCATCCACAGCGCGGTCGAGCCCGATTCGGTGAGCGCGACGATGGCCTTGCAGCCCAGGTGGTGGGCGGTGAACAGCGCGCCCATCGCGATCGACTGGTCGATGCGGGCGAAGTGCTTGCTGGTGAAGTCGGCGTCGAGCTGCACGTCCTCGGCGCGCTCGGCCTCCAGCGCAATCAGGTGCATCTGCTCGACCGTCTCGACCGGGTACTTGCCGGCCGCCGTCTCGGCGCTGAGCATCACCGCGTCGGTGCCATCGAGCACCGCATTGGCCACGTCCGAGACCTCGGCACGGGTGGGCACCGGGTTCTGGATCATCGACTCCATCATCTGCGTGGCAGTGATGGTGATCTTGTCCATCTCGCGCGCCATGCGGATCATCTTCTTTTGCAGCGCCGGCACCGCGGCGTTGCCCACCTCGACCGCCAGGTCGCCACGCGCCACCATGATGCCGTCCGAGGCCTTGAGGATGGACTCCAGGTGCGGGATGGCCTCGTAGCGCTCGATCTTGGCGATCATCGCCGGCTTGTGGCGGTAGGGCTCGCCGGCCACGTTGGCCAGCTGGCGCGCCATCTCCATGTCGGTGGCGTTCTTCGGAAAGCTCACCGCCAGGTAGTCGCACTGGAAAGACATCGCGGTCTTGATGTCCTCCATGTCCTTGGCGGTCAGGGCCGGCGCGGTCAGGCCGCCGCCCTGCTTGTTGATGCCCTTGTTGTTGCTGAGCTCGCCACCGATCTTGACGATGGTGTGGACCTGCTCGCCCTTGACCGCCTCGACCGTCAGCACGATCAGGCCGTCGTTGAGCAGCAGCGTATCGCCAGGCTTCACGTCGCGCGGCAGCTCCTTGTAATCCAGGCCGACACCGCCCAGATCGCCGAGGTCGGTGCGCCCGGCGTCCAGCACAAAGGGCTGGCCGCCCACCAGTATCACCTTGCCCTCGGCGAACTTGCCCACGCGGATCTTGGGGCCCTGCAGGTCGGCCATCAGCGCCACCGGCTTGCCCACCTGGGCGGCCACCTCGCGCACCAGCGTGGCACGGTCGATGTGGTCCTGGGCCTTGCCATGGCTGAAGTTCAGGCGCACCACGTCGACGCCGGCGCGCAGCAGCCGCTCCAGCACCTCGCGGTCACTGGACGCAGGGCCGAGGGTGGCGACGATCTTGGTGGCACGGGGCATGAGGCAGGTCTCCTGTGGCGGCCGTCCGGCAGGGCGCGGCGCCGTGTGTGTGGGGTGGGGTGGGGTGGGGTGCGGCCATTATCCGCAGAGACAGGTACGACGCGGTTACCAGTGCACGGCCAGCCCTTCGGTGCCCGGGGCCGGGAACACCGCCTCATAGCCCTGCCGAGCCTGGCGTGCCGGATCGGCCCAGGCGCGGTTGGCTGGGCTGAGGTAGTTGAAGCACAGCTGCGGCCGCTGTGGCTGGGCCGAGGCGAGGATGCACTCGAGCGCCTCCTCGTCCGGGTGGCCGAACTGCTCGCCATTGGTGCTGACCAGGTAGCGCGGGCACTCGACCAGGGCCATCAGCTCGGCGGTGGTGTTGCCGCGGCTGCCGTGGTGGGCCACCTTCATCACGTCCAGCTTCAGCCGCGCCTGGCCACGCGCCGCCAACAGGCGGCGCAGCGACGCGCAGACCACCGGCGCATGGGCATCGGCCAGCAGCAGCGCGCTGCGCCGGCCGCATTCGGCCAGCAGGGCGATGCTTGAGCCATTGGCGGGTGCGGCGTCCAGCCGGGGTCTCGCCCCCGAGCCGCCGCCGAGCCGACCGGTGTCGGGCAGGTAGCGTCGCTGCGCGGCCAAGGCCGCCCAGGCACTGTCGAAGTCGCCCGGCACGATGGCGCTCTTCAGGTCCTTGCGCCAGGCGGTGTGCAGCGCCACCAGGCCCTGGTCGCTGGGCGACAGCACGGTCAGGCGCAGGCCGCCCGGCAGCCGGACTTCGGGCAGTGGCCCGCTGGCTGGCACGCGCACGGCGTGGCCGTCGAAGGACCGGTTCCAGGTGCCCGGCGGCAGGCGCCGCTCGATCAGCGCGCTGAAGTACTCGCCCTGCTTGCCGCCCAGGCGCTCCTGCGCACCCGCCTCCAGCAGGTGGGCCCAGCCGTTGAACCAGACCTCGCCAATCTCGACCGACCAGGGGGGCGGCTCGGCAAACCAGCGCACCAGACCATCGACGTGGTCGGTGTCGACGTGGCTGAGCACCACCAGCTCCAGCCGGGGATTCGCTCCGGGCAGCGCCGCCAGGCGCGTGCGCAGCGCCTCCCAGGCGCCGATCGGTCCGCCGTCGATCAGCAACTGGCGTTGGCGGCGGCCATCGTGCCAGCCCAGCAGCAGCGCGTCGCCGTGCAGCGCCGGCAGCATCTCCAGGGACATCGAGCGCTTCATCGCGCGGCCCCCTGCCGGCCTCAGCGGGCGCGCTGCGCCGCCACGTCGGCCACCGCCAGCGCGGTCATGTTGACCACGCGGCGCATCGTGGCCGAGGGCGTCAGGATGTGCGCCGGTGCCGCCGCGCCCAGCAGGATCGGGCCCACGGTGACGCCATGGCCGCCGGTGACCTTCAGCACATTGAACAGGATATTGGCGGCGTCGATGTTGGGCAGCACCAGCACATTGGCCGCGCCGTGCAGTGTCGAATCCGGCATCACCGCCTGGCGGATGGTTTCGGACAGCGCGGCGTCGCCGTGCATCTCGCCGTCGCACTCGATCTGCGGTGCGCGCTGCACGAACAGGTCGCGCGCCGCACGCATGCGCCGCGCACTCTCGCGCTTGGAGCTGCCATACATCGAGTGGCTCAGGAAGGCCACCTTGGGCGGCAGGCCGAAGCGCTGCACCTCGTCGGCCGCCATCTGGGCAATCTCGGCCAGTTGCTCGGCCGAGGGCTGCTCGTTGACGAAGGTGTCGGCAATGAACAGCGTGTGCTGGTCCAGCATGATCGCGTTCATCGAGGCCATCACCTGCACGCCAGGGCGCGCGCCGATCACCGCCTGCACATGCTCGAAGTGGGCATCAAAGCGACCCACCAGGCCGCACAGCATCGCGTCGGCGTCACCGCGGCGCAGCAGCATCGCGGCGATCAGCGTGTTGGAGCGGCGCAGCGCGGCCTTGGCGGCCTCGGCCGACACGCCCTCGCGCGCCATCAGGCGGTGGTAATCCTCCCAGCAGGCGCGGTAGCGCGGGTCGTCCTCGGGGTTGACCACCTCGAAGTCGACGCCGGGCTGCAGGCGCAGGCCGGCGCGCTCGATGCGCATCGCGATCACCGCCGGGCGGCCCACCAGAATGGGCTTGGCCAAGCCTTCGTCCAGCACCACCTGCACCGCGCGCAGCACGCGCTCGTCTTCGCCCTCGGCGTAGATCACGCGCGCCGGTGCGGCCTTGGCAGCCAGGAACACCGGCCGCATCAGCATGCCGGTCTGCGAGACAAAGCGGCTCAGCGACTGGCGGTAGGCGTCCAGATCAGCGATCGGCCGCGTGGCCACGCCGGACTCCTGCGCGGCCTTGGCCACGGCCGGCGCGATGCGCAGGATCAGCCGGGCGTCAAACGGCGTGGGGATCAGGTAGTCGGGGCCGAAGCGCAGCGTCTTGCCGGCGTAGGCGGCGGCCACCTCGTCGCTGGCCTCGGCCTTGGCCAGCGCGGCGATCTCGCGCACGCAGGCCAGCTTCATCGCCTCGGTGATGCGGCTGGCGCCGCAGTCCAGCGCACCGCGGAAGATGTAGGGGAAGCACAGGACGTTGTTGACCTGGTTGGGGTAGTCCGAGCGGCCGGTGGCGATGATGCAATCCGGCCGCGCGGCCTTGGCCAGCTCGGGGCGGATCTCGGGCTCGGGGTTGGCCAGCGCCAGGATCAGCGGCTGCGCGGCCATGGTGGTGACCATCTCGGGCGTCAGCACGCCGGCGGCGGAACAGCCCAGGAAGACGTCGGCGCCGGCCACCACCTCGGCCAGCGTGGTCGCGCTGGTCTTCTGGCAGTAGCGCTGCTTGGACTCATCGAGCTTGTCGCCGCGGCCCTCGCGGATCACGCCCTTGCTGTCGCAGACGAAGATGTTGGCCGGCTGGACGCCCAGCGAGACCATCAGGTCCAGGCAGGCGATCGCGGCGGCCCCGGCCCCCGAGACCGCCAGCTTGACCTGGCCGATCTGCTTGCCCACCAGCTCCAGGCCGTTGAGCAGCGCGGCGCTGGAGATGATCGCCGTGCCATGCTGGTCGTCGTGGAAGACCGGGATGGAGAGGCGCTCGCGCAGCTGCTTCTCGACATAGAAGCACTCCGGCGCCTTGATGTCCTCCAGGTTGATGCCGCCCAGCGTGGGCTCCATCGCGGCGATGATCTCGACCAGCTTGTCGGGGTCGTTCTCGGCCAGCTCGATGTCGAACACATCGATGCCGGCGAACTTCTTGAACAGGCAGCCCTTGCCTTCCATCACCGGCTTGCCGGCCAGCGGGCCGATGTTGCCCAGGCCCAGCACCGCGGTGCCGTTGGTGACCACGCCCACCAGGTTGGCGCGCGAGGTGTAGTCGGCCGCCAGCGACGGGTTGTCCTCGATCGCCAGGCAGGCATAGGCCACGCCGGGCGAGTAGGCCAGGCTCAGGTCGCGCTGGTTGGACAGCGGCTTGGTGGGGGTGACGGCGATCTTGCCCCGCGTCGGCGCGCGGTGGTAGTCCAGGGCGGCGTCGCGCAGCGCCTGTTCGGCGGGCGAGAGGTCGGGGGCGGGCATCGCAGTCTCCTCGATGGAATGGGTTGAATCTTGCGTATGGTGCGGTTGCATTCCACCAGGCGCAAGAAGATCGCCTCATCTATGCGGAATTCGCATGGAACGATGCCCCTGCGTTCAGCCCCCGCAGACGGCATCTGGCACAGTGCGCCGGGTGACGATCTCCGCTGCGCCTCCCACCCTGCACAGCACCCTGGCCAATGGCCTGCGCGTGCTGGCCCTGCCCATGCCCTGGCGCCAGACGCTGTCGCTGTCGGTCTTCATCCGCAGCGGCAGCCTGCACGAGCCGCGCCGCTGGGCCGGCATCAGCCATGTGGTCGAGCACATGGCCTTCAAGGGCACGCCCACGCGCAGCTGCCAGGCGATCAACCTGGCCGCCGAGGCGCTGGGCGCCGAGCTCAACGCCCACACCGACAAGGACCACACCGCCTACCACCTGGACGGCCTGGCGGCCGACCTGCCGCTGTTCGTGGAGCTGCTGGCCGACATCATCCTGCACCCCAGCGTGCCCGAGGACGAGCTGGAGCGTGAGCGCCAGGTGATCCTGCACGAGCTGACCGAGGTCGAGGAAGACCCGGTGACGATGGCCTTCCTGGCGTTTGACCGCGCCTGCTACGGCGCGCTGCACCCTGCGGCGCGCCCGGTGATCGGCCAGCGCGCCACGATCGAGCGCCTGACGCGCGCCGACCTGCTGGCCTACCTGCAGTCCCAGTACGTGGCCAGCGAGGTGGTGGTGGCCGCTGCCGGGCCGGTGGATCTGGACACGCTGGTACCGCTGGTCGAGCGGCATTTCGGGGCCATGCCTGCCGGCACGCCGCAGCCACTGCCGCGCGCGCCCTGGCAGGGCGGCTGGCGCCAGTACCGGCTGGGCGGCAGCTCGCAGACGCAGCTGGTGCTGGGCTACCCGGCCCCCACGCCCGACGACGACCGCCACCTGGCCCATGTGCTGGCCGCGGCGCTGCTGGGCGAGGGCATGAGCTCACCGCTGCTGGATGAGGTGCGCGAGCGCCGCGGCCTGGCCTACCACGTGGCCTGCTCGGCCGACCTGCTGCCCTGTGGCGGCCAGTTCATCATTGAGGCGGCCACCAGCCCGGCGCAGGCGCTGGAGTACCTGGACGCGGTGGCCACGCTGCTGCGCCGCCATGCCGAAGCCCGCCCCAAGGCGCCCGAGCTGGCGCGCGCCCGCCAGCAACTGCGTCTGCGCGCGCTGCGCCAGCAGGAACAGCCGGCGCGCCGGCTGGAGCAGTCGGTGCAGGAGCTGTTCACGCTGGGCCGGCTGCGCGCCGACGGCGAATGGCTGGAGCGCCTGGACGCGGTGACGCCCGCCCAGGTGCAGGCGGTGTTCCGCCAGCAGCAGGCCGGCCCCGCGGCGGTGGGTGTGGCCGGCAGCGTGCCGCAGCGGCTGCGCGAGCAGGCGGCGCCCTGGTTTGGCGTCTGATCAGGCGCTGATCAGACGCACCTGCAGCACCTGCGTGCTGCCCAGCAGCGCCAGCAGGCGGTCGATGTTGGGGTGGGCACCGGGGCGCTGGCGCGCGTCGGCGGTGTGCTCACCGTAGAGCTGCAGGCCTTCGGCCGCGGCGGCGGCATCGAGGCGCCCGCCATGGCGCTGCGCCAGCGCGTGGTAGACCGCCACCGAGCCGGCCTGGCCGGGGCGGTTCTCGATCACGGCCACGGTGTGGCCCGCGGCGTCGATCAGGTGCAGCGCCGCCAGGTGGGCGACGCTGGGCAGGGTCTTCAGGGTGTCGGCAAAGGCCATGGTGCGCAGGCGTCAAGGGTTGCAGCGCGCACTGTATCCCCCGCACCCGGTGGGTGCCCAGCGCGGCGCGGACGCGGCAAGATGGCCCCCAGGAGATGCCCATGCCCGACTACACCCGCGACCCCGGCGCCCTCTTCCATCCCGAACGCCGCGCCATGCCCACGTTGCCGGGGCGCCCCTCGGTGGAGCTGCTGGGCGCTGCGGCGGCGCGCATCGCCTACCTGGGCGATGCCGGCGCACGCGCGCGCGCCCTGGCCGCGATCGGCGCCCAGGAGGCGCTGTTCTTCGACGACCCCGCCACCGACACCCAGGGCCTGCTCGCCACCCACGCCGACGGCTGGCTGATCGCCGCGCTGCGCGGCACCCAGCCCTGGCGGCGCGACGTGCTGATCGATGCCATGGCCTGGACCCGCCAGTGGTCCGCGGTGCCCGGCGCGCAGGTGCACAGCGGCTTCGCGCTGGCCGCGCACAAGGTGCTGACCCATGCCAAGGTCGGCCCGGCGCTGGCGGCGCTGCGGCCCGACCGGCGCCTGCTGATCTGCGGCCACAGCCTGGGCGGCGCGCTGGCGGTGCTGCTGGCCTCGGCCTGGGGGGCCGACCGCCTGGTCACGATCGGCTGCCCGCGCGTGGGCGACGCCGTCTTCGCGCGCACGCTGGATGAGCGCCTGGGCGAGCGCCACACCCGCATCGTGCAGGCCATCGACCTGGTGCCGATGGTGCCGCCCGGCCACGAAGGCGCGCTGCCACCCAGCAGCGGCTGGCAGGCGCTGTGGTCGACCACCGCGGCGCGCGCCGCGATGGCCATGGCCGATGGCTGGGGCGACCACGCCGGCTGGGACCCGGCCGAGGTGCTGGCGCGCGCGCCGCAGGGCTACCAGCATGCCGGCCAGCGGCTCTACATCGACCGCCGGGGCCGGCCCTGGCCCGGCGCTACCGAGGCCCAGGTGCGTCAGGACCAGTTCGATGCGCTGACCCAGGACGGCCCGCTGCGCAAGCTCAGCTGGCTGCTCACCGGCCAGATCGCCACCCGGCTGCTGAGCGACCACACACCGGACAACTACCTCAGCGCACTGCGCGGCTGACTACACTGGCCGCATGAGCCCTGCCGCGCCACTGCGCGCGCTGATCCTCGCCGCCGGCCGCGGCGAGCGCATGCGCCCGCTGACCGACACCTGCCCCAAGCCGCTGCTGCCCGTGCGCGGCCAGCCGCTGATCGCCCACCACCTGCAGGCGCTGGCCCGGGCCGGCGTGCGCGAGGTGGTGATCAACACCGCCTGGCTGGAGGCGCAGTTCCCCGCCACGCTGGGCGATGGCAGCCGCTGGGGCCTGCGCATTCACTACTCGATGGAAGGCCAGGCCTACGGGGGCGCGCTGGAGACGGCCGGCGGCATCGCCACCGCCCTGCCCTGGCTGGCACCGCGCGGCGACGAGCCCTTCTGGGTGGTCTCGGGCGACATCTGGTGCCCGGACTTTGGGTTCGAGGCGTCGCACGCCGAGCGCTTCGCCGCCAGCGACGACGACGCCGGGCTGTGGGTGGTGCCCAACCCCGGCTTCAATGCCCGCGGCGACTTTGCGCTGCAGGGCGATCGCCTGAGCCGCGACGAGCCCCGCCCCTGGACCTACGCCAACCTGGCGCTGTGCCGGCCCCGGCTGGTGGACGGCGTGGCGCCCGGCACCCGTGCGGCCCTGGGGCCGCTGCTGTTTGCCAGCGCCGCACGCGGCCGCCTGGGCGGCCAGGTGCTCAGCGGCGCCTGGGAGAACGTGGGCACGCCAGAACAGCTGGCGGCGCTGCAGCGCCTCAGCGCCCCGGCACCGGGTTGAAGCGGCTGGCGTCGATGTCGGCTTCCTTCATGCCCTGCGGGCAGGGGCGGTCGGTGTAGATCACCTCGCCACGCTTCACGCACTTGCGCATGCCGCCCGGCACCGGCAGCGCGATCACTTCGGCTGATGCGGCTTCGGAGGCCGGCTGCGCGCGCACCGTGCCGTTGTCGAAGACGATGGCCTTGGGCGGCGGCGGGCTGCGTCCGATCAGCGGCGCCAGCCAGGTTGAATCACGCCAGCGCCAGGCGCTGAGCAGCACGAAGGCCACGAGCAAACCGCCCAGGCCCCATTTGAAGATGTTCATTCGAGACTCCCTGCGCTGAAGTCTACCGAAGGCGCGCCAGCGCCCGCCCGGTCCGGGTCCCCAAGGTGAAGGCTTCCTCGAACACCGAATAGCCGGCCAGGTCGCTGTGGACAAAGGCCACGCGACCGGCGGACTCGCGCAGCGCGCGCCGCGCCGGCTGGCCGGCCACGCCGGGTGCCGGAATGGCCATCGCATGGCCCCAGCGCGTCAGCTCGGCCTGGCGCAGGCGCTGGGCCAGGTCGGGGTGCAGCGGCGCCAGATGGGCCAGCACTTCGGTGGTCCAGTCGGCGGCCGAGCCGCTCAGCAGGCGGCCGCGCTCGGCCTCAGGCAGCGCCAGGTAGGCCGTGATCACCGGGGGGGCGGCGGCGGCATCGGTGCGCAGCGACTGGTGGCGCGCGTTCACATAGCCCAGCATTGGCGAGCGGCCCGCCAGTTGAAAAGGCACGTTGTCCCAGGCCAGCGGTGCGCCGGTGCGTGCCAGCGGCCAGGCGTCCAGCTGCAGGTTGGCCACCAGCCAGGGGGCGTGGCGGGTGGCCTGCGCGGTCTCGCGCAGCGCGCGCTGGCGCGGCGCGTCCAGGCCCTGCACCAGGCGCACCGCGGCGTGCAGCGGCAGGGCCACCACCACCCGCTCGGCCTGCCAGCGCTCGGGCGCGCCCTGCGCCTCGTTCCAGGCCAGCACCTGCACCGCGTGGCGGCCGGCCTCCACCGCCAGCACGCTGCGCCCGGCGTGCACACGCTCAGCCAGCGGCTGGGCCAGCGCGCGCACCAGGAAGGCATTGCCCTCGGGCCAGGTGAAGACCGCGTCGCGCTCGGCCACCTCGTCACCCGGCGCGGCAAAGCCGTGGCGGCTGGCGAAGTAGTGCAGGCCCGCCCAGGCCGAGACGCTGGCGACGCCGGCGCCGTAGTCGTCGCGGCAGCAGTAGTCGAGGTGGCCCAGCAGGCGGCTGTCGTCCAGGCCCTGGGCCTGCAGCCACTGGTCGAAGCGCTGCGCGTCGAGCGCCGCATGCCCGGGCTGCCAGGCCAGGCCGGTGGTGGGCATCGCGAACGGCAGCGCGCGCTGCGCCTCGGCCACGGCCTGGGCAAAGCGCCGGTACTGCGCCAGCGTGGCCGGCCGGCCCTCGGCCGAGGGCAGCAGGCCGTCCTGCCAGGCACCGTCGATGAACAGGCGCTCCTGCGGCGCGTGGCACAGGTGGCGCTCGTCGGGCTGCAGGCCCGCGGCCGTCATGCGCAGCAGGCCGATCTGCTGCAGCCACTCGCGCACCTCGGGCGCCGCGGCACTGGGCACCGGCAGGTAGTGCGCGCCCATCGGGCAACCGCTGCCGGCCAGTGCGTGGCCGCGGCTGTTGCCGCCCACCGCGTCGTCGAGCTCCAGCAGCTGGGCGTCGTCGATGCCGCCCTCCACCAGCGCGCGCAGCGCCGCCAGACCCGACACGCCGCCGCCCAGCACCAGCGCACCGACGCGGCGCAGCGGCCCGGCCGGCATGGTCGGCCGCGGCGCGCGCAGGCGGTGGCCGCGCTCGGGCGCCACGCCCACCCAGCGGCTGGCGTGCAGCACCTCGGGCGCGGGCAGGCAGCCG
>NZ_JAGQDE010000045.1 GCF_018069755.1 Ideonella aquatica
TGACCAGGAGGGCGTCAACCCAGCCAGCGACTAGACTTATCCACAGATGGCTGTCCTCGCGACAGCCTCCCGCCCCTGGTCAAAGTTCAATCGGCACGGGTGGTCAAAATTCGGTCGGCGTCAACACAAGTTGCAACGCGACTGCGCCGTCACCCTGCCTTTGCTACGCAAGGGTGCACCCGTCTCTAGCATCGCCAAGACCTGGGCGGCGGAATTGGCCAAGGCGCAGTCGGTTCACCGTGCCAGCCAGTTGTACGCCGGACGCACATTCCGGGACGCTCAGCGTGCGTCGCAACTGTTGGGGGCTATGCTCTATGTGGCCTCGGCGGGACTTGGATTGGTTGGCGAGGATCAGTACGTCCCCGCCTACGACCTCACCGTAGCTACCTCCGGCGCGACCATCCATCCGCAATTGGATGCGGTGAGCGCGTCCACCGCAGATTGGTGGGCAGCCCTGACGAGTGCCCTTGGCCAGCCCAACTCCTTGGCCACGCTTGCCACGGTGAATCGACTGGCCATCGTCTATGTGGCCATGCCTGGGACCTATCTGTCCATGCTCGCCGACGAGCTGGCCTCACTGCCCGACGATGTCCTGACCCGCTTGCGCATCTTCACCTCGCCGTCATGGGCCGCCACCGCGCCGGCCAGGTTGGCCAAGCAGGTCTTGCCATATGACGATCGCCTGGAGACCACGCGCTTTACTGGGACGAGAAATGACTTCGCCCAACGCGCGCTGCTGCATTTCCTCGAAGAACTCAACGCGCATCGCTTGCCGATGCATGAGGCGAAGCTGGCGGTGCATGCGTCGATGTCCAAGCATGCCCGACGCAGCCTTCCTACACGCGCAAAGTCGACCGACGAGGACATCATTGAGTTGATGCGCCGGGAGTGGTCAGCCTATGGCGGCGCCAGTAGCCGACTGCTTCGGTTCCTGCGTGACGAGGCCCTCGTTCAGTGCGAGCAAGCGCGCTTCCAAGGCTTGTGGCGCCGCCTGCACAACGCGATGAAGAACCCTGGCGGCAGCACTTCCGTTGGCTCAGGTTGAATGCATCTGAATGCGGATCGCGGCGAGCGGATGCGGGCCATGTGATGACTTCTTTGCGCTTCCACAGCTATTGCAAGCTCGCCTTGTACGTTGCAGGATCCAGATAGAAATGCTGCTCGATGGGGCCAGCCAGCTCGAAGAAGCGCGGCGCCGCCCTGAAGTCGAACACCCGACACAGCTTGAACTGGGTCAGCGCTTCCCGCGCGAAGCGTAGTTCGTTGGAGGTGACAAAGAACGGTGTCTCTTCGCTGAAGGCCGTGGTCTTGACCTCGATGTAGCGATGCTGGCCATCGGCCTCGAACGATAGGACGTCGTAGCCCAGTCCGTCGCCATACGTCTTCGCGACATGGTCCACCTTGTCAGCCAGTTGGCCCAGTCCCAGCCGCAGGAGACGCCAGCGTTCATAGTCGACGATGAACTCTTCGCCAGCACGACCCAGCGTCCTGTTCCTCGCCTCGCGCTCCAGATAGTCCCGCCGAAAAGGGCGACGCCGATATGCAGGCGCAGATTCACCGGTGCGAAGCTGACGTCGAGGTGGTTCGCATTGCGCATGGCCGAAGTCAGTCTTCTCGGCCACCGTAGCGGGACGGTCCACGGCGGCTTCAGCTGCCAGCTCAAGGTCTGGCTGCAATTGCAGCTGTTCTGCAATCACATCAAGCAGCATCTCGGACTGAACGTTGTCTGCGGGCAGGTAGCCACGAATCCTGGGCAATCCCAGTTCGTTCATCACGGCGCTCACATTGCGCCGCTTGAACTCGATGGACGCTTCCGTGCGGCCCTCCAGCAGTGGCAGCAGGGCCTTGCGCCGGGCGGATTTGTTGTAGGCCTGCCCAGTGAGTTCCATCGTCAACATCTGCAGGTAGTCCGCGACCAGCAGTTCAACTTCGCGGCGCGACCACTCCCGGCGTGGCGTGTCCGGCGACATCGGCCCGGCGGACACGACCTCGAAGTCCAACTGGCGCAGTGTCTTGACCACCGTGGCGACACCACCAGAGAACGCCGATGCAGGTAGTGCCTCTGCCTGCGGCGCGAGGAACGCGAACGCCGCGCCCACAACAGCCTTGGAGTCGCACAGGCTGCCGGTGACGGGGTGACGAACGAAGTAGTCGCGCGCCGGGCCAAAGCCGTACTTGAGAAGAAACGCGTCTCGCCCAATGCGCTCGAACTCGTCGAGCGCCTGCATCACAGCGGCCCGGTTGAGATGGCTCAGACGCATGGAATCTCTACGCTACTTGGTGTCTTTGCTCGGCAGAAGGGATATTGCGACCCAGACTCTATGATGCCTCTGACGAAAGGCTGATGTGCCAAGAGCTGAACTGTTCGCGTCTCAGGCCTTCCTGGGCTTGGGCAGCTTCTTGGCCTCTGACTGGACGCGTCGTTCGATCTTCTTGATGTCTTCTGCGGCGGGGAGCGCCTCGGGCACGATGCCGCGTTGGCGCAGCAGCTCGCGCACATCGTGGTTGTTCTTGACGTGCTCGCCAGTGATGCCTACTTCCGTGCTCAAGCCGTCTCGCTTGATGTTGAAGTTGGTGATCTCATTGGCGAAGTCCTTCGCCTTGATGGTGATGGTGGGCAGGAAGTCGGCCAGCGGGCGGTTGTCGGGGACGCCCAGCCGTGTCTTCATGTCCTGGGTGGTGTGCCCACCGAAGAGCGCGACATCGCCTTTGCTGCGGATGCGCGCAAAGCTGTACTGGTCACCCACGCGTTCATAGATGATGCCGCTGAGTTCTTTCTCGGACAGAGTCAGCTTCTTGCGTGCGCTCAGGCGCTCCACCTCGGCCAGGCGCTGCTCTATCAGCTCCTGCTTGCGAGTTTGAACCGCGAAGTAGGTCTGGGCGAAGGCAATGGCTTCCTTGGCGGGATCACCGTTCTGAGCGATCAGGTAACAGGCATAGCGCGTCAGCGCGATGTCGTCGATCGCGCGCGTGGCATTGCTGCCCAGGTCGACCATTTTCCTGACGTCAAGAAAATGGTCAGCGGCGTCATAGCCGGCCGCCACGCAGGACTGCGTGGCGCGCTCGATCACCCTGGCAAAGTTCTCCCACCTGGCGTAGCCGAGCAGACCCTGTAGGTCTCGGGCCAACCAGTACTCGTTGCCCTCTTCGTCATGCTGGACGAGCTCCTCGAAGCTCGCGTGCAAGCGAACGATCACGTCCTTCTTCATGGGTGGCCTCCTCCCTGTGTTGAAACACGAGGCCCGACACGAACTGCTCGCCGGGGTGTGGTGCGTCAGGCGTCGATATTCGCCGCCCTCAACGCATTCGTCTCAATGAAGTCCCTCCGCGGCTCCACCTCATCCCCCATCAGCATCGTGAACACCTTGTCCGCCTCGATCGCGTCCTCGATCTGCACGCGCAGCAGGCGGCGCACGGTGGGGTCCATGGTGGTTTCCCAGAGCTGGCCGGGGTTCATTTCGCCCAGGCCCTTGTAGCGCTGGCGGCCCACGCTGCTTTCGGCCTGGCCCATCAGCCAGGCCATGGCGGCGCGGAAGTCGGCGCCGCACTTGCTTTCCTTGGCCTTCTCGCCTTCGCCGCGCTTGACGGTGGCGTTGGGGCCCAGCAGGCCCTTGAACGTGCGGCCGGCGGTGGCCAGGGCGTCGTAGTCGGCGCCGTGGACGAAGTCGGGGCTGATGATGCTGCTCTTGATGTTGCCGTGGTGGCGGCGGCTGATGCGCAGCAGGTGCTTGTCGGTGCGCTCGTCGAACACGGCTTCCACCTCGGCGTCGTGCAGCGCGGCCTTCAGGGCGATGGCGCTTTGTTCGGCGGCGGTGGTGCTGTCCAGGTCCAGCGTCAGGCCGTCGCTGAGGGCGCGCAGGGCTTCCACGTCCATCCAGGCGCTCAGGCGGTCGATCACGTTGGTGGCCCGGACGTAGGCCTGGGCCTTCTCGGCCAGGGCCTCGCCCGTCAGAACGGGGCTGCCGTTGCCGGGGTCGATGGCGGCGCTGTCGATGGCCACCTTCAGCAGGTAGTCGTCCAGTGCGGCGGCGTCCTTCAGGTACTGCTCCTGCTTGCCGTGCTTGACCTTGTACAGCGGCGGCTGGGCGATGTAGATGTGGCCGCGCTCCACCAGCTCGGGCATCTGGCGGTAGAAGAAGGTCAGCAGCAGGGTGCGGATGTGGGCGCCGTCCACGTCCGCGTCGGTCATGATGATGATGCGGTGGTAGCGCAGCTTGTCGGGGTTGAAGTCGTCGCCGCCCATGCCCTTGCCGATGCCGGTGCCCAGCGCGGTGATCAGGGTCAGGATTTCATTGCTGCTGAGCAGCTTCTCGTAGCGCGCCTTCTCCACGTTCAGGATCTTGCCGCGCAGCGGCAGGATGGCCTGGAACTTCCGGTCGCGGCCCTGCTTGGCGCTGCCGCCGGCCGAGTCGCCCTCCACGATGTAGATCTCGCACAGCGCGGGGTCCTTCTCCTGGCAGTCGGCCAGCTTGCCGGGCAGGCCCATGCCGTCGAGCACGCCCTTGCGGCGGGTCATCTCGCGCGCCTTGCGGGCGGCGTCCCGCGCGCGGGCGGCGTCGACGATCTTGCCGCAGATGGTCTTGGCGTCGGTGGGGTTCTCCAGCAGCCAGTCGGTCAGCAGGCGGCTGACGATGTCTTCCACCGGCGCGCGCACTTCCGAGCTGACCAGCTTGTCCTTGGTCTGGCTGCTGAACTTGGGCTCGGGCACCTTGACGCTGACCACGCAGGCCAGGCCTTCGCGCATATCGTCGCCGGTGATCTCGACCTTGGCCTTCTTGGCGATCTCGTTGTCGTCGATGTACTTGTTGATGACGCGGGTCATCGCGGCGCGCAGGCCGGTCAGGTGGGTGCCGCCGTCACGCTGCGGGATGTTGTTGGTGAAGCACAGCACGCTCTCGCTGAAGGAGTCGTTCCACTGCATCGCCACTTCCACACCCACGTTGGTGCCCTGGTCGCTGAGCTTGTCGCCCTGGGCGTGGAAGATGTTGGGGTGCAGGATCTTCTTGCCCTTGTTGACGAACTCGACGAAACCCTTCACGCCGCCGGCATAGGCGAAGTTGTCTTCCTTGCCGCCGTTGCGCTCATCCACCAGGCGGATCTTCACGCCGTTGTTCAGGAAGCTCAGCTCGCGCAGGCGCTTGGCCAGGATGTCGTAGTGGTACTCGTTGTTCTCTTTGAAGATCTCGGTGTCGGGCAGGAAGTGCACCTCGGTGCCGCGCTTCTCGGTCTCGCCGACGATGCGCATGGGGCTGGTCTCCACGCCGTCCACCACTTCGATCACGCGGTCCTGCAGCACGCCCTGCTTGAAGTCGATCTGGTGCACCTGGCCGTCGCGGCGCACCGTCAGGCGCAGCCACTTCGACAGGCCGTTCACGCAGCTCACGCCCACGCCGTGCAGGCCGCCAGACACCTTGTAGCTGTTCTGGTTGAACTTGCCGCCGGCGTGCAGCTCGGTCAGCGCGATCTCGGCGGCACTGCGCTTGGGCTCGTGCTTGTCGTCCATCTTCACGCCGGTGGGGATGCCGCGGCCGTTGTCCACCACGCTGATCGAGTTGTCGGTGTGGATGGTCACGACGATGTCGTCGCAGTGGCCGGCCAGGGCCTCGTCGATGGAGTTGTCCACCACCTCGAAGACCAGGTGGTGCAGGCCGGTGCCGTCACTGGTGTCGCCGATGTACATGCCCGGGCGCTTGCGCACCGCCTCCAGGCCTTCCAGGATCTGGATGGACTCGGCGCCGTAGCTGCCGGAACCCGGGGTGGGTTGGGGCGCGGGCTGCTCGTCGGGGGTGGAGTTGATATCGCTCATGGCTTTGAAGTGAAGAGGGCCGTCGGTCCTTCAGGACTGGCGGCCCGGGCAATCTTCTGTCTGGAGCCCCCCTGCTTGGCGGGGGGCTGGGGGGTGCGAAACGGACAACGAGGATCTGGCGCCGCAGGCGTCAGATCCTCATGGGCATGACGACGTACTTGAAGCCGTTGTCATCGGGGATGGTGATCAGTGCGGCGGAACTGCCATCGTGCATCTCCAGCCGCACCATCTCCTGGCCCATGTTGCCCAGGGCATCCATCAGGTAGGTGACGTTGAAGCCGATCTCGATGGCGGGGCCGTCGTAGTCGATTTCCAGCTCTTCCTTGGCTTCTTCCTGCTCGGCGTTGCTGGAGGCGATGCGCAGCGTGCCGGGGTCGATGTTGACGCGCACGCCCTTGAACTTCTCGCTGGTCAGGATGGCGGCGCGCTGCAGGCTGGCCAGCAGCGGGGCACGGCCCAGGGTGATGATGTTCTTGTGGTTCTTGGGGATGACGCGGTTGTAGTCGGGGTACTTGCCCTCGACCAGCTTGGTCACGAACTCCATGCCGCTGAAGCTGAACTTGGCCTGGTTGCCGGCAAAGCGCATTTCGATCTGCGCGTCTTCCTCGCCTTCGGCGGTCTTGCCGTCCTTCAGCAGGCGCATCAGCTCCAGCACGGTCTTGCGCGGCAGGATGACCTCCTGCTTGGGGATGTCGGCCTCCAGCTGCGCCTGGGCCAGCGCCAGGCGGCTGCCGTCGGTGGCCACCAGCGTGAGGGTGCGGCCTTCGGCGACGAACAGGATGCCGTTGAGGTAGTAGCGGATGTCGTGCACCGCCATCGCGAAGTGCACCTGGTCGATCAGGTGCTTGAGCGTCTTCTGCGGCACGCTGAAGGCGGGGCCGAAGTCCACCGCCTCATTCACCAGCGGGAAGTCGTCGGACGGCAGGGTCTGCAGCGTGAAGCGGCTCTTGCCGCCCTGCAGCGTCAGCTTGTTGCCATTGGCGGTGAGCGAGACGGGCTGCTCGGCCGGCAGGGTGCGCAGGATGTCGATCAGCTTGCGCGCGCCCACGGTGGTGCTGAAGGTGCCGGCGTCGCCGCCCAGCGTGGCGCTGGTGCGCACCTGGATCTCCAGGTCGGAGGTGGTGAACTCGATCGTCTCGCCCGACTTGCGCACCAGCACATTGGCCAGGATGGGCAGGGTGTGCCGCCGCTCCACGATGCCAGCCACCGATTGCAGGGCGGCGAGCAGCTGCTGTTGTGCGGCCTTCAGAACAATCATGTCTTCCTCTTTCTGGTCGGGCGAGCCGATGACGCTCAGCCGGCGATTTTCGCCGGTTTTCGGGTGGTTTTGCGGGCCCGGGGCTCTGCCCCGGATCAACCCTTAAGCGTCTGCTCCAGCACGTGCAGCTGCTGGTTCAGCTCGGTGTCCTTCTGGCGCTCGCCGCCCACCTTGCGCACCGCGTGCAGCACGGTGGTGTGGTCGCGGCCGCCGAAGAGCTCGCCGATCTCGGGCAGGCTCTTCTGCGTCAGCTCCTTGGCCAGGTACATGGCAATCTGGCGCGGCCGGGCGATGCTGGCCGGGCGCTTCTTGCTGTACATGTCGGCGATCTTGATCTTGTAGAAGTCGGCCACCGTCTTCTGGATGTTCTCCACCGAGATCTGGCGGTTCTGGATCGACAGCAGGTCCTTCAGCGCCTCGCGCGCCAAGGCGATGGTGATCTCCTTGTGGCTGAACTTGGCGTAGGCCAGCACCTTGCGCAGCGCGCCTTCCAGCTCGCGCACATTGGCGCGCACGTTCTTGGCCACGAAGAAGGCCACGTCCTCGGGCATGGGGGCGCCCTCTGCGCGCGACTTGGCCATCAGGATGGCCACGCGCATTTCCAGCTCGGGCGGCTCGATGGCCACCGTCAGGCCCGAGTCGAAGCGGCTGGTCAGCCGCTGGTCGATGTCCACCAGCCCCTTGGGGTAGGTGTCGCTGGTCATGATGATGTGGGCCTTCTTGGCCAGCAGGGCTTCAAAGGCGTTGAAGAACTCTTCCTGGGTGCGCTCCTTGCCGGCAAAGAACTGCACGTCGTCGATCAGCAGCAGATCGAGGCTGTGGTACTTGGCCTTGAGCTCGTCAAAGGTCTTGCGCTGGTAGTTCTTGACGACGTCGGAGATGAACTGCTCGGCGTGCAGGTACAGCACGCGGGCGTTCGGCTTGTCTTTCAGCAGCGCATTGCCCACTGCATGCACCAGGTGGGTCTTGCCCAGGCCCACGCCGCCGTAGATGAACAGCGGGTTGTACATGACCCCCGGCGCGCCGGCCACGTGCAGCGCGGCGGTGCGGGCCATCTGGTTGGCGCGGCCGGCCACCAGCGAATCAAAGGTGAGCGCCGGGTTCAGGCGGTTGCGGTTGGCGGCCGGCGCCATGGCCGGCAGCACCGGCGCGGCCACCGGCAGCGGCTGGGCGCCGGGGGCGTTGACCAGCACCGCATCGGCATCGGGCATCCAGGCGTTGTGCTGGGGTGGCGGACGCAGGTGGGTGCTGGCCTGGGCGCCCATCATGGCCTGGGCCATGACGCGGCTGGCGGATTGCGGACGCGACTCCAGCGGCCGCGGCGCCGACAGCGTGGTGTCACGCGGGGCCAGGGTCAGCGACAGGCGCACGGGTTGCTCGGCCAGTTCGGCCAGCACCGACTCGATGCGGGCGCTGTACTGGCTGCGGATCCAATCCAGCTTGAAGCGGTTGGGCACGCGCAGCGTGGCCACGGCGACGCCGCCGTCATCACCCAGTTCAGCGGGCGGCAACGGACGGATCCAGGTGTTGAATTGCTGTTCGGGCAGTTCGATCGCGAGGCGCTCGCAAACGCGCAGCCAGAGGTCTGGGCTCATGTGGACAAGTTCTTTTCGAGCGGGCGGATTCTACGCATGGTCAGGGCCGATGCAGGTCCGGTTATCCACAGTTTTTTGGCGGGGGTCAATCCCCGTGGGCAGGCGCATGCTGTGGTGCAAGTGTTTGACCGACAACGCTCTTTTTGCTCTAATTGAGGGTTTCCCGAACTCGGGGTGGCAGTTGTAAGCGCTGGCAACAAGCACGGCTTACTTTCGCGGCACTGGCTGCGGGGGTGGTGCGTGACCAGGCAGCGAGCAGGTCTGCAACGCCGGAGCCCTCATCCGGCGGTTCGGTGAGGGGCCACTGCAGCTGCTGCAGCTGCTGTGGCCGCTCAGGGCCCCGACTCCTTTCCTACCAGCAGGTTTCATCATGAAGCGCACCTATCAGCCTTCCAAGGTCCGCCGCGCCCGCACGCACGGCTTTCTCGTTCGCATGAAGACCCGTGGCGGCCGCGCGGTGGTCAACGCCCGCCGCGCCAAGGGCCGCAAGAAGCTGACCCAGGTCTGATCGGCGCCGCCGCCGATCCGGCAGCGATGGACGTCGGTCGCATCGTGCGTCCGGCCGATTTCGAGCGGGTGCTCGGCACCTCGCCCCGTTCGCGAAGCGCTCACTTCG
The DNA here is from genome assembly GCF_018069755.1 of Ideonella aquatica. Taxonomy (GTDB): domain Bacteria; phylum Pseudomonadota; class Gammaproteobacteria; order Burkholderiales; family Burkholderiaceae_C; genus Ideonella; species Ideonella aquatica. The sequence goes on from NZ_JAGQDE010000045.1 coordinate 9,276, forward strand.
CCGTGCACCATGTGCCCGGTGGGCCCTCGCGCGCACGGGGCGCTCGCACGTCGGACACTGATGCACCGCTTGTCCCGGGTTTGTCCCCCGAGTTATCCACAGGGGATGCCCCAGCTGGGTGCGCGCCTGTGGATGACCGCCGCTGCTGGCTTGGCCTGGTGGTGCCCAAGCGGCACGCCCGACGGGCTGTGACGCGCAACCTGATCAAGCGCCAGCTGCGCGCGGCCATGGGCCGCTACGCCACCACCCTGCCCGGCGGGCTGTGGGTGGTGCGGCTGCGCTCGCCCTTTGACAAGGCGGCCTTTCCCAGCCCGGGCTCCGACGCGCTGCGCGCCGCCGCCCACGCCGAGATCGAGCAGCTGTTCCACCAGGCCGCGCATGCGCCGCTGGCGGCGCAGCCGCGCCGGGACCGCAGCCCTCGCCGGAGGCCCGCCTGATGCCCCCGCTGTCGATGTGGCCGCGCCGGCTGCTGCTGGGCCTGGTCCAGGCCTACCGGCTGCTGCTGAGCCCGTGGATCGGCGGCGGCTGTCGCTTCGAGCCCACCTGCTCGCGCTACGCGATCGACGCCCTGGAGCGCCACGGCGCTGCGGCCGGCAGCTACCTGGCGGCGCGGCGCATCCTGCGCTGCGCACCCTGGTGCGAAGGTGGCCATGATCCGGTGCCGGCCGAGCGGCCGCGCCTGTTTGCCCATTGCTGTGCCAGCGCCACGCGCACCGGCACTCCCCCGACGACTTCCTCACCACCCATGCCATGAACGATATCCGCCGCAATTTCCTGTGGGTGGTGTTTGCGATGTCCCTGGTCCTGCTCTGGGACGCCTGGAACAAGCACAACGGCGAGCCCACGCTGTTCGGCGCGCCGATCGCCGCCACCCCGGCCTCGGCCGCCTCGGCGGCGCCGGGCGGTGTGCCCGCGTCGGCGGGCCAGCCGACCGCGGGGGGCGCCACCGCCACCGTGGCCGCGCCCGCCAACGACCCCGGCGAGCTGGTGGTGCTGCAGACCGACGTGCTGCGTCTGACACTGGCCTCGCGTGGCGGCGATGTGGTGCGCGCCGAGCTGCTGGCCTTCCCGGACGACCAGGACAAGTCGCAGCCCGTGGTGCTGATGGACCGCAGCGCCAGCCGCACCTACCTGGCACAGACCGGCTTCATCGGCAACGGCCTGCCCAGCCACTTCACGCTGCTGAGCGCCCAGCCGGGCGAGCGCACGCTGAAGGACGGCGCGGGTGAGCTGAGCGTGGTCTTCGCCTCGCCGGATGCCGGCGGCGTGCAGTGGACCAAGACCTTCACGCTGCGCCGCGGCCAGTACGCGATCGACGTCAAGAACGAGCTGCGCAACACCGGCGCGGCCGCCATCGATGCCCAGATCTACCTGCAGCTGCAGCGTGACGGCACGCCGCCGCCGGGGGGCTCGAGCTTCTACTCCACCTTCACCGGCCCGGCCATCTACTCCGACGAGAAGAAATTCCAGAAGGTCGAGTTCTCGGACATCGACAAGCGCAAGGCCGGCGAGGCGCCGGGCCACATCACCAAGGCCCAGGACGGCTGGGTGGCGATGATCCAGCACTACTTCACCAGCGCCTGGCTGGTAAACACCGCTGGTGCGCGCGAGTTCGTCACCAAGAAGGACAAGGACAACCTCTACTCGGTGGCCATGGTGCAGCCGCTGGGCAGCGTGGCGCCGGGCGCCACCGCCACCCACCAGGCCCAGCTGTACGTGGGCCCGCAGGAAGAGAACAAGCTGGCCGCGCTGGCCCCGGGCCTGGAGCTGGTCAAGGACTACGGCGTGCTGCACATCCTGGCCAAGCCGCTGTTCTGGGTGCTGGACCAGCTGCACAAGCTGATCGGCAACTGGGGCTGGGCGATCGTCGGCCTGGTGGTGCTGCTGAAGATCGCCTTCTACTGGCTCAACGCCAGCGCCTACAAGTCGATGGCCAAGATGAAGGCGGTCAACCCGCGCATCCAGGAGCTGCGCGAGCGCCTGAAGGACAAGCCGCAGGAGATGCAGCAGGAGATGATGCGCATCTACCGCGAGGAGAAGGTCAACCCCTTCGGCGGCTGCCTGCCGATCTTCATCCAGATGCCTTTCTTCATGGCGCTGTACTGGGTGCTGATGGCCACGGTGGAGATGCGTGGTGCGCCGTGGATCTGGTGGATCCACGACCTGGCCGCGATCGACCCGTACTACATCCTGCCCGCGGTGATGACGGCCACCAGCCTGCTGCAGGTCTGGCTGGGCCCCAAGGCCGGCGACGAGATGCAGCAGAAGATGATGTGGATGATGCCGCTGATCTTCGGCGTGATGTTCTTCTTCTTCCCGGCCGGCCTGGTGCTGTACTGGCTGACCAACAACATCCTGTCGATCGCGCAGCAGTGGTTCATCAACAAGCGCTTGGGCGTGAACTGACCGCAGCTCTGCGCTGAGCCCTCCAACGCCCCCGCGCGCCACCGGCCGCGGGGGCGTTGTCCTTGAGCGGGGCGCGGCTGGCGACTGCCAAGAAAGTCACGCTTCGCAGCCTGCGGGCACTCATCGGCCGGGCGAGCCAGACGATGCCCTGGATGCCCAAGTGGGTATCTAGGAGCGAGCAATGCAAGGCAAGACGATGGTCGTGGCCGCAGCCGGGGCGTGTGCGCTGGCCGCGGCAGCATGGGTGGGCGCGGGCGCCTGGGCCGGACAGCAACTGGAAAGCGAGCTGCAGGCCCTGCAGGCGCGGCCCGCCGGGGCGGGCACCTCGCTGCGCGTCAGCGGGCTGAAGCACCAGCGCGGGCTGCTGTCGTCCAGCGGCGAGCTGGATGTGCGCCTGGAGCCCGGCTGCGACGCCGCCGAAGGCCAGGACGAGCCGGTCACGCTGCACCTGAACTACCAGGCCAGCCACCTGCCGCTGCCCACGGCGCTGCTGCGCTTTGACTGGCAGGCCCAGCCCACCGGCGACACCGGCCGTGCCTTTGCCGAGCTGTTCGGCAACGTGGCTCAGCTCAGTGGCCGCGGCAGCGTGAGCCCTGGCGGCGCGCTGCGTTCGGAGATGTCGCTGCCCGAGCTGTCGGTGCGCCGCGCCGGCTCGGCGCTGCAGGTGGCGGCCTCGCAAGGCTTCATCAGCGTGCACGGCAAGGCGGTGGGTTTTGGCTGGAAATGGCCGCGGGTGATGGCGCGGGGCGACGGCCAGGCGGTGGAGATGAAGGACGTGGCGCTGGACCTGGACCTCAGCAACCGCTTCCTGGGTACCGGCAGCGCACAGTTGGCGGCGGGCACCTTGAGCACCGGGGTGGGTCAGCTCGAGGGCTTCACGCTGCGCTCCGAAGCGCGCGAGGATGGCGACCGGCTGGACATGAGCATTCGCCCCGCCGTGACCAAGCTGGTGGCCGCCGGTCAGACGCTCGAGGGCCTGGCGCTGGAGCTCCACGTCAAGGGCCTGGACACGCGCAGCGTCGAGACGCTGACCACCACCTTCTCGGCCAGCTGCGGCTTGCAGGCCATGACCGCCGATGAAGGCAAGTCGGTGCGCGACGCCGTGCAGCGCCTGCTCACACGTGGATTCTCGGCCGGCATCGGCCAGCTCAGCGGCCGCTCCGGCGAGGGCGCGATCGATGGCGAGTGGCGTGTGGAGCTGCAGCCCGCGCGCGGCGCGCAGATCCGCCTGGCCGAGCAGCTGCGCTCCAGCGGCCGCCTGGATGTGGGCGCCGGACTGCTGACGCCCGACCAGCGCCAGACGCTGCTGGCCATGGGCATGGCGGTGGAGCAGGCCAGCGGCCTGCGCGCCAGCTACGACTACGCCGACGGTCTGCTCAAGGTCAATGGCCGCACGCTCGATGCCGGTGGCTTCCAGCAGGCGCTGGCCGAGGCCGACACCCGCCTCGCCGCCCAGCTGACGGCCTGGGGCGACACCCGCGTGGCGCAGGCGCCCAAGCCAGCGCCGATGATCGAGGAGACCGAGGACGAGCCACCCGAGGCGCCCGCCGCCGTGGCCACGGCGGCCCCCCCTGCTGAGCCCGCGCCGGCCGCAGCCGGCCCCTGCGCCGATCTGTCCGCCTGCCTGCGCGACAGCCTGGGCGCCGGCCAGGCCCAGGACGTGGACGCCTTGCGCGCCGCCGCCACGCGCATCGAGGCCCTGCCCAAGCCCGACGTCGGCAACAAGGCGGTGGCCCGCCAGCTCAACACCACCGGGCTCGACGCACTCAAGCGCGAGGACCACGCTGCCGCCGTGAACGCGCTGCGCCAGGCCCTGCGCGAGAACCCGCGCGACGTGGAAGTGGCCGGCAACCTGGGCTACGCCCTGGTCAAGGCCGACCGCGCCGCCGAGGCGGCCGAGGTGCTGCAGGCCGCACTGGTGCTGGACCCGCGCCGCAGCGCCACCTGGACCCCGCTGGCCGAGGCGCTGGCGCTGAGTGGCCGCTCGGCGGAGGCGCAGGCCGCGCTGTGGATCGGTTTTCAGTGGTCGGGCAACCGCGACAAGACCCTGGCCTGGTACCAGGACCGCGCCGACAAGGAGACCCGGCCGGTGTTGCAGGCGCTGTACGCCCGCCAGGCACGCCTGGTGGTGGCCGACAGCGGTCGCCCCTGACACCGGCTCAATATCCCGCCGCACTTGGCCGATAGGCCTCAGGCGGGACCGCCGTTGCAGCCCTCGCGGGCTGACCCCGCGGGCCGTCGGAGCCGACCATACGGTCGACCCCGGCGGCCCGTCCCGCGCCAGGCCCTAGAAACCGCGCAGGTCCAGCCGGCCGCCGGTGAGCGTCAGGCCGGTCAAGGCGGGCGTGGGCGTGGTGGCGTCGAGCAACTGCTGCTTGAGGGCGAGCGCATCGGCGCCGCGTGCGCGTTGCGCGAGCAGCGCCAGCCCGCCGCTGACGTGCGCTGCGGCCATCGAGGTGCCGCTGAGCTGGGCGTAACCGCCGCGGGGCACGGTGGACCAGATGCCCTCGCCGGGCGCGCCCAGGTCCACCGACTGCGCCCCATGGTTGGCGCGTGGCCCCAGCGCGCCACCGGCGTCGATCGAGGTGACCGCCACCACCGTCGGCAGCGGGTAGCTGGCCGGGTACATCGGCTGGGTGTCGTTGTCGTTGCCGCTGCCACCGGCGGCGGCCACCAGCAGGATGCCGGCCTCGCCAGCGCGCTGGATGGCCTGCTTGAGCGCCTTGGACTCGGCCGCACTGCCCCAGGAGGCATTGATCGCCACCAGACGCAGGCCGTGGCGGGTCTTCAGGTCGATCAGGTAGTCGATCGCCCGCACCGCGTTGGCGCTGGTGCCGCCGCCCGCGTCCATGAACTTCACCGTCAGCAGCTGCAGCCTCCAGCACACGCCCACCACGCCGCGGCCATTGCCGCCGCGCGCGCCGATCGTGCCCGACACATGGGTACCGTGCAGGTCCTCCACCGGATCGTCGTAGACCGTGTTGTCGTTGTGCGCGAAGTCCCAGCCGTCGACGTCATCGATCAGGCCGTTGCCATCGTCATCGATGCCATTGCCAGGGATCTCGCCGGGGTTGCGCCAGTGGTTGGCCCGCAGGTCCGGGTGCGGGTGCTGGGCACCGGTGTCGAGCACCGCCACCGCCACGTCGCCGCAGCTGGTGTGGCCCTGGGCCCAGGCGCGCGCGGCCTGGCTGCCAAAGGGGTTGAAGTGGTCGGGGTCCTGGTCGCCTTCCATGCCCCACAGCGAGCCGTTCAGGTAGTAGGGGTCATTGAGCACCGCCAGCGGACGGTAGACCACATGGGCCTCGGCGAAGGCCACGCCGGGCTGGCGGCCCAGTTGCCGGGCCGCGGCATCGGTGGACAAACCCGGCGGCAGCGCCACGCGCAGCAGGCCGGGGCGCAGGGTCTGCAGCACCCGCGCCTGCAAGCCCGACAGGGCGGCCTCCCGCGCGGACTCGGTGCTGTGCGGTGCGAACTGCACCAGCAGCTCATCCGGCACGCTGCTGGACCGCGCCGGCCCGGCCAGACTGAGCAGGCAGGCGAGAGCCACCCCAGCACATAAGCGGCCGATTGACGCTGCCATGGCCTTCATGAATCCCTCCCAGGATGTCGACAGAACGCATCCCGATGATGGATCGGTGGACCGGCGCTGTCGCCCCCTAGTGTGCTGTCCCGCTCAGGGCAGCCCGATGACCAGGAAGGGGAAGTAGCTGGCAGGCCAGTAGGCGCTGACGTTGGCCTGGTCATAGAGGCCGCCGCCCACCGAGATCGCGCGGACGCGGGCCTCGCCCACGACGTCCAACTGGTCGCCCTCCTGCAGCTTTTTGACCACTCTGAGCGGCAGTTCCTCGTCGAACGGGTACTGGAAGCTGTTGGAGAGGTACTGGTCCTGGACACCCTGGAGCACGACATGCCGCGCGCCCCACTCGCCCAGCTTCCAGGTGCGGGCCAGCGCCAGGCTGGTGGCCTGCAGCCGGGTGATGCTGCTCATGCTGGTGCGCCCCAGATTCCAGGTCCACGAGCCCATGCCGGCGCCGGCAAAGTTGACGCGCTGGGTGCAGCCGGCCGCCAGGCTGGTGGCCAGGTGCGCCATGATCTCGGGGTTCAGCACCAGTTGTGCGGCGTATTGCCCCGTGCCCTGGTAGCGCTCGCCCATCAGCACCATGTGGTACGGCGACACATTGGTGGACACGCTGAAGGCGAAGCCCACCTGGTTGGGGCAGGTCTGGGCCGTGGCGCAGGTGCTGGCGGCGGCCAGGGCAAGCAGGTGCAGCCAGGGACGCAGGCGGTGGGACAGATTCGTCATCGGGACTCCGTGTTGGGGCAGTGGGTGCGGGTCGCAGTGTGCGCAGCCGCAAGGGGGCGTCCCATCCCACGACGGCATGTCCGGATGCGCGGCCAAAAAACGTTGCCGCGGCTGGCGCCACAATCGCGCCATGTCTGCCGCCACATCCGCTGCCGCCGGCCCGCTGGCCGGCCTCAAGGTCCTGGAGCTGGGCCAGCTGATCGCCGGGCCGTTTGCCGGCAAGACGCTGGGCGACTTTGGCGCCGACGTCATCAAGATCGAGCCGCCCGGCACCGGCGACCCGCTGCGCCAGTGGCGCCTGCTGCACAACGGCACCAGCGTCTGGTGGCAGGTGCAGAGCCGCAACAAGCGCAGCGTGGTGCTGGACTTGCGCAGCGACGAGGGCCGCTCCGAGGTGCGCCGCCTGATCGACGAGGCCGACGTGCTGATCGAGAACTTCAAGCCCGGCACACTGGAAAAGTGGGGCCTGGGCTACGACACCCTGGCCGCCAGCAACCCCGGCCTGATCATGCTGCGCATCAGCGGCTACGGCCAGGACGGCCCCTACCGCGACCTGCCGGGTTTTGCGGTGGTGGCCGAGGCCATGGGCGGCCTGCGCCACCTGATGGGCGAGCCCGGCCGCGTGCCGGTGCGCGCCGGGGTCAGCCTGGGCGACACGCTGGCGGCGCTGCACGGTGTGATCGGCGTGCTGCTGGCGTTGCAGGCGCGTGCACGCACCGGTCGCGGCCAGGTGGTCGACGTGGCGCTGTACGAGGCCGTCTTCAACTGCATGGAGAGCCTGCTGCCCGAGTACAGCGCCTTTGGCGCCGTGCGCCAGCCGGCCGGCAGCGCCCTGCCCGGCATTGCCCCCAGCAACGCCTACCGCTGCGCCGACGGCCAGGTGGTGATTGGCGGCAATGGCGACAGCATCTACAAGCGCCTGATGAGCGCGATCGGCCGCGACGACCTGGGCAGCGACCCGGCGCTGGCGCACAACGCCGGCCGCGCCGCGCAGGTCGACCGCATCGATGCCGCGATCACCGCCTGGACCGTGCAGCGCCCGGTGGCCGAGGTGGTGACCGTGCTGCAGGCCGCCAGCGTGCCGGTGGGGCGCATCTACACCGTGCAGGACATGGCCGAGGATCCGCACTACCGCGCGCGCGGCATGATCCAGCGCATCGTCACCACGGATGGCCTGGCACTGGACGTGCCCGGCGTGGTGCCGCGCTTGAGCGACACGCCGGGCGGCATCCACCGGCTGGCGCCGGGGCTGGGCGAGCACCCGGCACGCTGGTCGGAGGGTCACGATGACTGAACCGATCCGCTACCAGTGCGCCCCGGCCGGCTTCACCGAGTGGAACGCGCTGCTGACGCTGCTGCAGGACGCCTTCGCCTACATGGACGGCCGGATCGATCCGCCCTCGTCACTGAAGGCGCTGGACGCCGCCGCGCTGCAGGCCAAGGCCGGACGAGAGACGTTGATCGTCGCGCACCAGGGACACACGCTGGTGGGCTGCGGCTTTGTGGACCTGCGGCCGGACAGTGCCTACCTGGGCAAGCTGGCGGTGGCCGATGCCTGGCGGCGGCAAGGGGTGGCGCGCGGCATCGTGGAGGCCGCCGCGGCGCTGGCGCGGGCGGCGGGGCGGTCGATCCTGGTGCTGCAGACCCGCGTCGAGCTCACCGAGAATCACCGCAGCTTCGAGGCCCTGGGGTTCGTCACCGTGGCGCGCACCGCGCACCCGGGCTTTGATCGTCCGACCAGCCTGACGATGCAGCGCACGCTGTAGGCCCGCCGGGCGTCAATCGAACCAGCGCGTGGGCGCCAGGCCGTGGCGCTCGTAGACTTCCTGCACCAGGTAGGCTGTGCTGTGGCGGGCGGGCAGCACCGCGGTGACGCGGCTGCCGAACAGGAAACCCAGCTCGCGCAGCGTGTCGCGCCGGCCGGGGTCGTCGACCACCACCACCTGGGCGTCGTCCAGCGCGCCCAGTGGCAGCGCGTCCAGCCGCCGGGCGCGCTCATAGCCCAGGTGGCGCAGCGCTTCCACCGCCACCGGGTAGTTCAGCACGTCCACCCGCGGCACGTCGGCCCAGGCGTCGTGGGCACGGCTGTGCAGCCACTGTCGCTGCTGGCGGCGCTGCTGCAAGCCGGCCAGCGCGTTGCCCAGGCGCGGCCCGGTGGCCTGCGCTGCCTGCAGGCTCACCCGCAGCGCGTCGGGGTTGTCGCAGGGGCGGGTGGTGGGCGGTGTGCCGTGGCCCAGGATCAGCGAGGACCAGCCGCCGCGCGGGTAGAACAGGCGTTGCCAGCCCTCGCCCTGGTCCTGGGCCTGCACCACGAACAGCCCCAGCGGGTGTTCGGCCAGCGCCAGCGCCTCGCCGTGCAGCGACACGCCATGGCGCATGCTGAGCGTGAAGCTGCAGGGCTCGATGCGCTGTGGCGCGGCGCGGCTGTCCATGCGGATGCAGGTCACGCGCGACAGCGGCATCGACATCCACTGCCACTTGGGCGGGATGCGGATCAGTGCCGCCTGCTCGTCGTGCTGCAGGCTCAGCAGCCGCGTGGCCACGCGGCGGCCCTGGCGGCCCTCGATCTCGGCCGGCAGGCCGGGCTCGTCGAGCAGGTCCACGACCGGCGCACCGATGGCCAGGCTGCGCTCAATGGGCCAGCCCGCCAAGGCCTCGGCCGCGGCGGCATCGGGGGCGGCAGCGGTGGACGGGGCAGGCATGGGCAGGGCGCGGTGCGGGAACTACAAGTTGCGTCAATGGTAACCATCTGCAACATGTTTGGCCCACAGCGGCCGGAACTAGTTCACGCCGTTCGTCGCGGTCTCCCCAATGCGAGGGGTCGGCGAGCGCCTGGGCGCTCAGTGATGCACCTCGCCGGTGCCCAGCAGCACGCGGTTGCGCCCGCTGCGCTTGGCCTGATAGAGCGCGTGGTCGGCCTGGGCGATCAGCGCCTCGGGCTCGGGGCCATGTGCCGGCAGGGCCGCCACGCCGATGCTGACCGTCACCGCCGGCAGCTCGTCAGCCGGCATGGACTGCACCGCGGCGCAGACCTTTTCGGCCAATTGCAGGGCGTGCAGGGCGTCGATGCCCGGCGCGATCAGCAGGAATTCCTCGCCGCCCCAGCGGCACACCAGGTCCTCGCGCCGCACCAGGTCGCGCAGGGTGTGGGCCACGCGGCGCAGCACGGCGTCGCCGACCGCGTGGCCGTGGCTGTCATTGATCGACTTGAAGTGGTCGACGTCAATGAAGCACAGCGCTAGCGGCAGCTCCAGCCGGCGGCACAGCGCCACCTGGGCCTCCAGGTAGGCCATGCCTTCGCGGCGGTTGGCCAGGCCGGTGAGGAAGTCATGCACCGCGATCTGCTCGAGCTGCAGCTGCAGCTCCTTGCGCTCGGTGACGTCCTGCACCATGCCCACGGCGCGGGTGGGTCGGCCTTGCTCGTCGCGGTCGCAGACGCGGCCGATGTCGTGCACCCACAGGTAGACGCCATTGCGGTTGCGCAGCCGGTACTCGGCCTCGAAGCGGGCGCGCTGGCCGCTCAGGTGGGCTTGCAGATCCTGCATCACGCGCGGCGCGTCGTCCGGGTGGATGTTGTCAGACCAGGTGGACAGTGCCGGTTGCATCTCGTCGGGGCCATAGCCCAGCATGCGCTTGAGCTGCGGGCTGAAAAACAGTGTGCCGGCAGCGATGTCCCAGTCCCACAGGCCGTCGGAGGCCTCGTTCAGGGCAAACCACAGCTGGTGCTCGCGCTGGCGCAGCTCGCGCTCCAGTGCCAGGCGGCGCCCGACATCGCGCGCCACCGACAGGAAGTAGCCCTTGCTGTTGACGGTGACCCGGGTGGTGTTCACCTCGACCGGCACCTCGTGGCCGGCCGCATGGCGGTGACGGCCGACGAAGGTGAAGCACTCGCTGGCGCGGATCGCCTGGGCAATGTCCTGCCACTGCGGCAGGCCGGTGACGTCCATCTGCAGGCTCAGCACGCTGTGGTCGATCACCTCCTGCGGCGTCAGCCCCAGCATGGCCCAAGCGGCGCGGTTGCCCCAGACGATGCGGGAGTCATCGGGGTCGATCAGGTAGACCGCGTCGGCCAGGTGCTCGAACAGCGGCGCCAGGGGGGGCTCGGGCAGGTCGGGCACAGCGGTGTAACAGGGCAGATGGCGAACAGCAGGACAAGCATGGTGCCAGATCGCGCAGAATCCGGCCATGACCCTGGTGAAACGACCGCGCGCCATCCCGCTGGGCTACATCGCCCGCAACCTGTGGGTGCGGCGCGTCACCACCGCGCTCACCGCCGCCGGCATGGCGCTGGTGATCTACACCTTCGCCACGGTGCAGATGATGAGCGAAGGCATCCGCGCCACGCTGGTGGCCACCGGCCAGCCCGACAACCTGCTGGTGCTGCGCAAGGGCTCGGGCGCCGAGATCAACAGTGGCATCGACCGCGTCCAGGCCGCGCTGCTCGAAACCCTGCCCGGTGTGGCCCGCGGCGACGGCGGCCGCCCCATCCTGAGCAAGGAGACGGTGGTGCTCAACAGCCTGGCCAAGCGCAGCAACGGCAAGCCCAGCAATGTGTCGATGCGCGGCACCTCGGTCGCCGGTCTGGCGCTGCGGCCCCAGGTGCAGCTGGTGCAGGGCCGCATGTTCCGTCCCGGCACCGCCGAGGTGGTGGTGGGCCGCGCGGTGGCCGAGGGCTTCCTGGGCGCCGACCTGGGTCAGACGCTGCGCTTTGGCGGCCGCGAATGGCGCATCGTGGGCATCTTCGACGCCAGCCGCACCGGCTTTGACTCCGAGATCTGGGGCGATGTCGAGCTGATGATGCAGAGCTTTCGGCGCAACGCCTTCTCCACCGTGGTGATGCGCCTGGCCGACGGCCCGGCCGGCGCCGCCGCGGTGCAGGCGGCGATCGCCGCCGACCCGCGGCTGACGGTGGATGCCAAGGTCGAGACCCGCTTTTACGAGGAGCAAAGCGAGGCGCTGGCCAAGTTCATCAACGTGCTGGGCACGGCGCTGTCGGTGATCTTCAGCATCGGCGCGGTGGTCGGCGCGATGATCACCATGTTCGCCGCGGTGGCGCAGCGCACCGGCGAGATCGGCACGCTGCGCGCGCTGGGCTTTCGGCGCCGTGCGGTGCTGATCGCCTTTCTGCTGGAGAGCCTGCTGCTGTCGCTGGTGGGCGGCGTGCTGGGCCTGCTGGCGGCCAGCGGCATGCAGGCGGTGCGCATCAGCACCACCAATTTCCAGACCTTTGCCGAGCTGGCTTTCGAGTTCCGCATGACGCCGGGCATCATCATCGCCACGCTGCTGTTCGCGCTGGCCATGGGCGTGGCGGGCGGCTTCATCCCCGCCTGGCGCGCCGCGCGGCTGCGCATCGTCGACTGCCTGCGCGCGGCCTGAGCCCGGCCGCCCCGCTGGGCGACAATCGCCCGATGCTCCGTTTTGACCTGCTGAAGACCGACGGCCACGCGCGCCGTGGCCGGCTCACGCTCAACCACGGCGTCGTCGAGACGCCGATCTTCATGCCCGTGGGCACCTACGGGACCGTCAAGGGCGTGCTGCCGCGCTCGCTGCACGACATGGGCGCGCAGATCATCCTGGGCAACACCTTCCACCTGTGGATGCGCCCGGGCCTGGACATCATGGCCAGCTTCGGCGGGCTGCACGGCTTCGAGCGCTGGGACAAGCCCATCCTGACCGATTCAGGCGGCTTCCAGGTGTGGAGCCTGGGCGAGATGCGCAAGATCAGCGAGGAGGGCGTCAAGTTCGCCTCGCCGGTCAATGGCGACCGGCTGTTCCTGACGCCCGAGGTCAGCATGCAGATCCAGACGGTGCTGAACTCCGACATCGTCATGCAGTTCGACGAGTGCACGCCCTATGAGACCAAGGGCCACCTCACCACCGAGCCCGAGGCGCGCTTCTCGATGGAGCTGAGCCGGCGCTGGGCGAAGCGCTGCATCCATGAGTTCGAGCGGCTGGCCAACCCGAATGCGCTGTTCGGCATCGTCCAGGGCGGCATGTTCGAGCACCTGCGCGAGGAGTCGCTGCAGGCGCTGGTCGAGATGGACCTGCCCGGCTACGCGATCGGCGGTGTCAGCGTCGGCGAGCCCAAGGAGGACATGCTGCGCATCATGGCCCACACGCCGCACCGGCTGCCGGCGCACAAGCCGCGCTACCTGATGGGCGTGGGCACGCCCGAGGACCTGGTGGAGGGCGTGGCCTGCGGGGTTGACATGTTCGACTGCGTGATGCCCACCCGCAATGCGCGCAACGGCCACCTGTTCACCCGCTTTGGCGACCTGAAAATCCGCAACGCCCGCCACAAGACCGACCACCGGCCGATCGACGAGACCTGCGGCTGCTATGCCTGCACCGGCGACGGCAGCCAGGGCGGCTTCAGCCGCGCCTACCTGCACCACCTGGACCGCTGCGGCGAGATGCTCGGGCCGATGCTGGCCACGATCCACAACCTGCACTACTACCTGAACCTGATGCGCGAGGTGCGCGAGGCGCTGGACGCCGGCACCTTCGCCGACTTCCGCCGCCAGTTCGCTGCCGACCGCGCGCGCGGCGTCTGACCCCCGTTTGTTTCTCACACCGGTGGCGCCGGCCTGGGCCGCGCCACCCCTTTTTTCTTGTCACGCCCGATGGCGACCACCGAACCCACTGACACCGCCGTGCCCGAGACGCCGGCCAAGACGCCGCGCCGCCGCGCCGCCGTGCCTCCCAAGAAGGCCGTCGTGGCCGACGCGCCCGCCGCCGACGCTGCGCCGACTGCCGATGGGGCTGCCGAGCCCGCGGTGGCGCCGGTCAAGGCGCCGCGCCGCCGCCGCGCGCCAGCCGCTGCCCCTGCGACCGACACCGCCCCGCCGCCGCCCGCCGA
>NZ_JAGQDE010000046.1 GCF_018069755.1 Ideonella aquatica
CGCGGCGCAGCGGCCCGGCCGGCATGGTCGGCCGCGGCGCGCGCAGGCGGTGGCCGCGCTCGGGCGCCACGCCCACCCAGCGGCTGGCGTGCAGCACCTCGGGCGCGGGCAGGCAGCCGGCCAGCGCGGCGGCAGCGCCGGCGGACAGCAGCGCGCGGCGTCTCACTGGTGCACCCGTCCCCACTCGGCCTCGAAGGTGTGGACCAGGCCCTGGGTGGACAGCCGGTTGGGCTCGGCGTCCACCCGCGCCATGTCGGGCGGGAAGTGGAACAGCGCGGGCAGGCCGTCCAGGCTCAGAAAGCGCAAGCCCGGCGGCAGCGCCGTGGGCGTTCGCCAGGGCCGGCGGCTGGCCAGCACGAAGCCCCATTCGCCGAAGCTGGGCACGTGCGCGTGGTAGGGCGTGGCGCTCAGGCCCACCGCCTCGATCGTGGCCACCACGGTCCAGAAGCTCTGACGCGCGATCAGTGGCGAGGTGGTCTGCACCACCGCATAGCCGCCGGCCGCCAGGTGCTGGTCGACCAGGGCGTAGAAGCTGGTGCTGTAGAGCTTGCCGATCGCGAAGTTGGTGGGGTCGGGGAAGTCGATGACGATGGCGTCGAACACCTCGTCGTGGCCCTCCAGCCAGGTAAAGGCGTCGGCGTTGACCAGGCGCAGCTTCGGCGACGACAGCGCGTGCGCGTTGAGCGCCGACAGCCGCGGTTCGTCGCGGAACAGCTGGGTCATGCGCGGGTCCAGCTCGACCAGCGTGACCTGCTCCACCGACGGGTGCTTCAGCACCTCGCGCACCGCCATGCCGTCGCCACCGCCCAGCACCAGCACGCGCCGCGGCGCGCCCTGCGCGGCCAACGCCGGGTGGACCAGGGCCTCGTGGTAGCGGTACTCGTCACGCGAGTGGAACTGCAGGTTGCCATTGAGGAACAGCCGCGTGCCCGCCGGCCCCTGGGTGACCACCACGCGCTGGTAGGGGCTGGTCTCGCGGTAGATCGTCTGCTCGCCGTAGAAGCGGTCCTCGGCCCAAGTGGTCAGGCGGTTGGCGCCGGCAAAGCCGGCCAGCAGCAGCGCCACCACCGCGGCGCAGGCCAGTGCCATGCGGCGCCAGTGCGGCAACTCGGGACGGAACAGCCACAGCGCCCACACCGCCACTGCCGCATTGAGCAGGCCGAAGAACAGGCCCGTGCGGATCAGCCCCAGGTGCGGCACCAGCAGCAGCGGAAAGGCCACCGCCACCACCAGCGCGCCCAGGTAGTCGAAGGTCAGCACCTGCGAGACCAGGTCCCGCAGCACATAGCGCTCGCTGAACTGGCGCTTGAGCAGGCGCATCACCAGTGGGATCTCCAGCCCCACCAGCACGCCGATCACACCCACCAGGCCGTACAGCAGCACGCGGAACTCGGCGCTGGCGCTGGCCGGGAGGCTGGAGTGCGCCACAAACAGCGCCGCCGGCATGCCCCCGCCGATCGCCCCCACCAGCAGCTCCACGCGCAGGAACACCGCCACCAGCTCACGCTCGACATAGCGGCTCAGCCAGCTGCCCAGGCCCATCGCGAACAGGTAGGCGCCGATCACGGTGCTGAACTGCAGCACCGAGTCGCCCAGCAGGTAGCTGGCCAGCGCGCCCGCGGCCAGCTCGTACACCAGCCCGCAGGCGGCAACGACGAAGACCGAGGCCAGCAGCAGCAGCTCGGCCGGGTGGATGCGCGCCGCGGCGCGATCCGCAGTCACTAGCCGTGGATCGCGGCGGCGACGATCAGGCCGATGGCGATGAACATCGCCGCCACCACCAGCGCCAGCGCGAGGTTTTTCTTCTCGACGATCTCCTCCCACAGCTGGTAGGGCGTGAGCTTGTCGATCACCACAAAGGCCAGCCACAGCACGACCACGCCGATCACGGCATAGACCACCGAGGCCAGCATCACCGCGGGTTTCAGGGCATCCAATTCCATCTCGTGTTCTCCTTCACTTGTGGCTGCCCCCGCTGGAGTAGCCGCCGAACGAGCTGCCTCCGCTGGAAAAGCCGCCGCCGCTGCGCTGGTTGCGCAGGCATTGCTGGTACTCGGCGCTGGATTCGCCGAAGGTCTGGCGCTGGGCGTCGCAGGCGCTGTCGCTGCCGTCGCAACGGGCCAGCAGCAGCATCACGACGATCACCACCACCATCACGATCAGACCATGGCTGATGCGGCTGCCCAGGCTCTGCGCGGCCACCGGCCGGCTGGCACTGGCCGCGGCGGCGCTGGGCGCCGCGCCGACCAGCCCGAAGGCGCTGTTGACCTCGGCATTGGGCAGGCGCCGGCCGGCCGACCAGACCAGCTCGGTGTCGGACTGCTCGCTGGCCAGCACGCCCTCGCCGTCGCGCTCGCGGTAGTCGGTGACCTCGAGCGACTCGCCCTGGCGCACCTGCCAGTAGAACTCGCCCAGCACCCAGGTGGTGGTGGCGCGGTAGGGTTCCTCGACACGCCAGTAGGTGCGTCCCTGCCAGGCCACCTCGCCCAGCCGGGTCTCGGGCACGCCGGTGATCGGGCGCACCACGCTCCAGCCGCTGTAGGTGTCGGACAGGAAGGCAAAGCCGGCCTGCCGGTTGTAGAGCAGGTATTCGCGCCAGAACTCGCGGTCGTCCTCGTCGTCCTCGGGCAGGCTGCAGCGCTCCTGGAAGCCCACCACCTGCCAGTCGATCGGCGTGGCGCTGTCCACTGCCAGGCGGCCGCTGGCGCCCAGCGGGATGCCGGGCCCGCGGCCGCTGGCGCCGCTGTTGGCCTGCTGGTAGTGCGCCAGGTCGCCACCGATGCCGGCCGACACGTCGATCACCGACTTGCACTGGCCGCAGGTCACCGACTGCGTGGTGCCCAGGTTCAGCGCCACGCTGGCGCCGCAGCTCGGGCAGGCCAGCGTGCGGCCCTGCAACGCCGCCTGCGAGGCGCCCTCCTTCAGGCCGCGCAGCGCCAGGTCGGCCAGGCCCACGCGCTGGCCGATCGACCACTGCGGCTGGCCCGAGACCTGGCCGTCGAGCGTGCCGACCGAGCCGTTCTCCAGCCGCAGGTCGGCCACCGGGAAGCTGCCGTCCAGGCGCGGCGGCCGCGGCAGCTCGCCCTCGGCGGCGATCAGCGAGGCCTGGATGCGTGAGGCCACGCGCCAGGCGTCGCCGCCGATCAGCACCCGCTGCCCGACCTGCAGGTCGTCCCAGGCCGGCGGCGGCTGCAGCGCCGGCTGGTCGAAGGCCATCACATAGGCGCCGTTGTCCTCGCTGAGCCAGGCCGACTTGCCGGACTCGCCCTCGAACAGCGCGTGCCACTCGTTCCAGGTGCCGTCGGCGTAGCGGTACTGCAGCCGCCCCACCAGCGTGAAGGGCTCGCCGTGGTAGCGGCCGCTGACGCCCAGCTGCAGCGGGCTGTGGTCATTGAACAGCTCCGAGACCACGCCGATGCGGCGCAACGCCTCGCCGTCGCGCACCAGGGTGCTGCGGCAGAAGCTGCAGACGGCGCTGGCCGACGCGGCCGAGGCGAACTCGACCGGCGCGCCGCAGCCGGGGCACAGCGCCTGCCAGCGCCGCTGGGGCGCGGGCGGCGGAGAAGCGGGCGTTGTCAATCCAGCCAGCTCACAATTTCTTTAGCAGCTCGGCCTTCTTGCTGGCGAACTCGTCCTCGGTGAGGATGCCCTTGGCCTTGAGCTCGGCCAGCTTCTCGATCGTGGCCATCACCTCGTCGGCGCCCATGGCCGCCGGCGCCGCCGGCGCCGCCGCAGCCGCTGACGCGGCCGGCTGCGCCTGCAGGCCCTGGCTCAGCTGCTGCGCCAGCACCTGGCCCAGCGCCACGCCGGCACCCAGGCCCATGGCGTCGCCAGCGATGCCGCCACCCTGGCCCACGCCCTCGGCCAGCTTGGGGATGGCCTGGGCGGTCTGGTACTGCATGAAGGCGCCCATGTCCTTGCCGACCATGCCCATGCCGATCTTCTGGTCGAGGATCTTCTGCAGCTCCTCGGGCAGCGACACGCTTTGCAGCGTCACCGACTCGAGCGCCAGGCCGATGGCCTCAAAGGACGGCGCGGTGGCCGCCTGCAGCTGCTTCGCAAACTCCACCTGGTTGGCCGCCAGGTCCAGGAAGGCGATGCCCGACGCCGCCACCGCGTCCGAGATGTGCTGCAGCATCAGGCCGCGCAATTGGCCGTCCAGGTCCTCGACGGTGTAGCGGTCGCGGGTGCCGGAGATCTCGGTGTGGAACTTCTTCGGATCGGCGATGCGGTAGGCGTAGTTGCCGAAGGCGCGCAGGCGCACCGCACCGAAGTCCTTGTCGCGGATCGTGACCGGCTGCGCCGTGCCCCAGCGCTGGTCAACCTGCTGACGGGTGCTGAAGAAGTAGACGTCGCTCTTGAACGGGCTCTCGAACAGCTTGTCCCAGTTCTTCAGGTAGGTCAGCACCGGCAGCGTCTGCGTGGTCAGCTTGTGCATGCCGGGGCCGAAGACGTCGGCCACCTTCCCCTCGTTGACGAAGACCGCCATCTGGCTCTCGCGCACCGTCAGCGAGCCGCCGTACTGGATCTCGTTGTCGGCCATCGGATAGCGCCAGGCGAGCACGCCGTCGCCGGGCTCGGTCCACTCGAGGATGTCGATGAACTGCTTCTTGATGAAATCCATCAAACCCATGGTGTCTGTGCCCTCCGTGGCAACGCCGGCCAACTTGCCGGCCGGGCAAATAATACGCGCCATGACCGCCCCTGCCGAACTCCCGCTGCGCCTGGCCATCGTTGGCGCGGGCCCCGCCGGCCTGACCCTGGCCCTGCTGGCCCATCAACTGCTGCCGCGCGCGCAGGTGGCGGTGTACGACGCCCGGCCCGCCGAGCGCGATGTCGCGGCCGATCCGCGCACACTGGCGCTGTCGCTGGGCAGCGTGCAGTTGCTGGAACGCCTGGGCGCCTGGCCCGCCAGCGCAGCGCAGCCGATCACCGAGGTGCGCGTCAGCCAGGCGCCGCCCACGCTGTCGCGCGGACCGCTGCAGGCCGCGGTGCGCATCAGCGCGCAGGAGCAGGCCGTGCCGCAGCTGGGTGCGGTGATCCGCTACGGCGCGCTGGTGGCGCCGTTGCAGCAGGCCTGGCAGGCCGCCTGCGCGGCCGCGCCGCAACGCGCCGAGCTGCATCTGGGCCGGCCGGTGGCCGCGGTCAAGCCGGTGGCTGGCGGCGTGGAGATCGACGCCGGCATCGCCGAGACCGCCGACCTGGCGGTGATCGCCGAGGGCGGCGTGTTCGCCGAGCAGTCGCGCAAGGCGCTGAGCCACGACTACCGCCAGCAGGCCTGGGTGGGCCAGGTCACGCTGGAGGCCGGCTTCACGCCCGGCACCGCCTTCGAGCATTTCACCCGCGAGGGCCCGCTGGCGCTGCTGCCGCTGCCCGCCGCGCCCGGCGATGGCGCCGGCACCCGCCAGGCGGCGCTGGTGTGGTGCGTGGCCACCGACGACGACCCGCTGGCGCCGCTGGACGATACCCAGCGCCTGGCCGTGCTGCAGCACCGCCTGCCCGACGGCGCCGGCCGCGCGCTGGCGCTGTCACCGCTCAAGCGCTTCGCGCTGGGCCTGAACGCCGAGACCACGCTGGTGCAGGGCCGCTGCGTGCGCATCGGCAACGCGGCGCAGACCCTGCACCCGGTGGCCGGCCAAGGCCTGAACCTGGGCCTGCGCGACGCCTACAGCCTGGTCGATGCACTGCGCCACGCCGCCGATATCGACCAGGCCCTGCGCCGCACCGAATGGGCCCGCGCGCCGGACCGCTGGGCGACGATCGCCAGCACCGATTTCCTGGCCCGCAGCTTCACCTGGCAGGCGCCCGGCCTGGCCACGCTGCGCGGCCTGGGCCTGGCCGCGGTGCAGGCGCTGCCACCGGTGAAGGCGGCGCTGGCGCGGCAGATGATGTTCGGGCGGCGCTGAGGCCATCCCCAGGACGGTGGATGCAGCCTGCGCGGCCCGGCGCATCATCGCGCCTCCATGACTGAGCCGAGTGACGCCATGACCCGCATCGCCTTCGCCTCCTGCTTCTGCACCACCGTCTCGACCACCCAGCCGGTGTGGTCGCGCATCGCTGCCGAGCAGCCCGACCACCTGGTGCTGCTGGGCGACTCGGTCTACCTGGATATCGGCGCACCGCAACCGCCGCAGCAGATGGACACGCTGGCGTTCGCCAGCTGGCTGGTCGATCGCTACCGTGCTCAGCTGGCGGTCAAGAGCTTTGCCGCGCTGGTGCGCGGCCTGCCGGCCGATGGCCGCGTGCACAGCCTCTGGGACGACCACGATTTCCTGTGGAACGACGCCTGCGGCGTGCCGCTGGCCCAGCGCCCCGAACAGGTCGAGAAGATCGCGCTGAGCACCGCGGCGCAGACGCTGTGGCGAGAGGTGCTGTCAGCGCGCCTGGCCGGCCCGTCCTTCCCACAGGACAGCCTGGACGCGCGGCTGTGGCCGCAGCCGGCACGGCCGCTGGCCACGCCCAGCATCGCGCTGGCGCCCGACCTGTGGCTGCACCTGAGCGACGGCCGCACCTGGCGCACCGACGACAGCATCTTCGGGCCGCCCCGGCGCGCGCTGTTCGGCAGCGCCCAGCGCCAGCGGCTGGCCAAGGCCTTTGCCGCCGCGCCGGCCGACGCGGTCCACCTGTTCGCCAGCGGCTCCACCTTTGCCGGCTACAAGCGCTACGAGGAGGACAGTGCCTGGCTGCTGGGCCAGGCGGCGGCGCACCGCACGCTGATGCTCAGCGGCGACATCCACCGCAACGAGCTGGACGCCTTCCACACCGGCGGCTTCCCGTTGCACGAGGCCACCTCGTCCGGCGCCGCGGTCCGCCTGGCGGTGGTGCTGGGTTCGATGCGCGAGAACTTCGGCCTGGTCGATGTCGATGCGCAGCAGCTGCACATCCGCCTGTTCGACCGCGAGGGCCTGCAGTTTGAGCGGGTGATTGACCGCGCCAGCTGGCTGCCGCTGCGCTGAACGATCACTCGAACGCCAGCGGCCCCAGGCGCCCCACCGCCGCCGCCAGCCGCCAGCGCGCGCGCAGCCAGGCGGCGCGGCTGTCGGCCCATTGCTGGCTGGCCTGGGCCAGGGCGTCCTGGGCCTGCAGCACATCGCCAAAGCTGCCCACGCCCAGGCGGTAGCGCTCGGCCACTGCTTGCAGCGCGGCCTCGGCGCTGTCGCGGGCGCGGCGCATCTCGCGCCAGGCGTGGCGCTCGGACTGCAGCAGCCGGCCCTGCTCCCAGACCAGGTTCTCGGTCTGTGCCAGCGCGTCGGCCAGTTCGGCCTGGCGCACCTGCTGCTGGGCCTGGGCGTCGGCCACGCGGCCGCGGGTGACGCCGCGGTCAAAAAGGGGCAGCGACCAGCTCAGCGAAGCGGTGGTGACGCTGCGCACCTGCAGGTCGTTGCTGGAGCGGGTGCGGCCGGTCTGCGCGCTGGCGCCGATGCTGCCCCAGCGGCCGGCCTGGGCGCCGTCGATGCGGGCCTGGGCTTCGGCCAGACGGGCCCGCGCGGCCAGCACCTGAGGGTGGCGCTCGCGCGCCTCGGCGATCAGCGTTTCCAGGTCGGGCGGCTCGCCTTCGTCGGTGACGGGGCCGGCGTCGAGTTCGATGACGGTGCTCGCCGGCAGGCCCAGCGCCACCGCCAGCGCGCCGCGCGCCACCAGCCAGGCGCCCAGCGCGCGGGCGTGTTCGGCACGGGCCTGGGCAGTGGCCGCGTCGGCGCGGTGGCGCTCGGCCAGGCTGGCCGCGCCGGCACTGCGGCGCGCCTCGACCAGCTGGCTGTTGGCCTCGGCCTGGCGCAGCACGCCGGCCAGCGCGTCGACCTTGTCCTGCGCCGCCTGGGCGGTGGTGTAGAGCAGCGCGGCCTGGCCGATCGCCGTCAGCACCTCGGCGCGCTGGGCATCCAAGGCGGCCGCCAGCGCGGCGCCGCTTTCGCGCGCCGCGGCACTGCGCTGGCCGAAATCGAACAGCACGATGTCGGCGCGCAACTCGGCAAAGGCGGACTGGCCGTAGCCCTTGCGGGCGTCCAGGCCACCGTTGGCGGTCAGGGCCGGCCACCAGGCCTGGCCCGCCACCTGATCGGCGGCGCGGGCCTGGTTGATCAGCCCGGCGCTGCGGCGCACGCCCAGCGCGTGGCAGACCACGCCGTCGATCGCTGCCGGCAGGCTCCAGGCCGCAGGGGGCGGGGCGTCGGCGGCGCAGCCGGCGCCCAGCTGCAGGCTGTCCAGCGCCGGTGCGGCGGCCTGGGCCGCGGCGGCCGGCGGCGCGTCGGCCTGGGCGTCGATGCGCAGCCCCTGGGCAACCGCGGCGCCGGCCAGCAGGCCCAGCAGCAGACCGAGCGGGATCCTCATGCGCGTGCCAGGCCCTGGCGGGCGGCGTAGTCGGCGGCGGGCTCGTCGCGCAGCACGCCGCCGTCGCCGATCTCGATCACCCGGTCGGCCAGCGCCAGCGTCTGCGGACGGTGGGCGACGATGATGCGCGTCACGGGCTGGCGGGCGATGGCCGAACCGACCTCGGCTTCGCGCGCCAGGTCCAGGTGGCTGGTCGCCTCGTCCAGGATCAGCACGCGCGGGCGGCGGTACAGCGCGCGCGCCAGCACCACGCGCTGGCGCTGACCGCCTGAGAGCGTGCTGCCCATGTCGCCCACCAGGCTGTGGTAGCCCATGGGCATGCGGGCGATGTCCTCGTGCACCGCGGCCAGGCGGGCGCACTGCTCGATCCAGGCGGGGTCGGGGCGGGGGTCGAAGCAGCTGATGTTGTCGGCGATCGAGCCGGCGAACAGCGTGTCGTCCTGCAGCACCGTGCCCACCTGGGCGCGCCAGCGCGCCAGGCCCAGCGTGGGCAGCGGCTGGCCGTCCACGCGGATCTCGCCGCGCTGCGGCGTGTGCACGCCCAGCAGCAGGTTCAGCAGCGTGGTCTTGCCGCAACCCGAGGGGCCGGTGATGGCCACCGATTCGCCAGGCGCGATGCGCAGCGTCAGGCCGCGCAGCACCTCGGGCGTGCCCTCGGCGTAGCGGAAGGCCAGGCCATCGATCTCGATCGCCGGGGGCTGGGTGGACAGCGGCGCGGTCACCGCCGGGCCTTCCACCTCGGGCGCCGTCAGCACGATGTCCGACAGGCGCTGGGCATCGAGCTGCAGCATGCGCAGGTCGAAGTACTTGTTGATCAGCTCGCCGAAGCGGGTATCGAACTGCGTGCGGTAGGCCAGGAAGGCCAGCAGCATGCCCACGCTGAGCGTGCCGGCCATCACCTCGCGCGCGCCCAGCCACAGCAGGCCCAGCCCGGCCAGGCCGGTCAGCAGGCGGCGCGCGGTGCGGTAGACGATGTCCAGGCGCTGCACCTTCAGGCCGGCATTGACCTCGGCCACCATCAGCGTCTGCCAGGTGGCCATGCGCTCGGGCGTGCGGTCAAACAGGCGCAGCGTGCGGATGCCGCGCACGGTCTCCAGCAGGTGGCTGGATTCCAGCGCGCCGCGCACCAGGCGCTCGGCGCTGGCCTCGCGCAGCGGCCGGTAGCGCAGTGCCCGCAGCAGCGCATAGGCCAGCACGGCCAGTGTCGCGAACAGCGTCAGCCAGGGGCTGTAGAGCAGCATCAGGCCCAGCGTGAACAGCACCATCAGGCCGTCCAGCGCGGTTTCAACGAAGGTGGTGGTCAGCACCTGCTGGATGTTGGCCACCGAGCCGAAGCGCGACATCACATCGCCCAGGTGGCGCCGCGCGAACCAGTCCAGCGGCAGCTTCAGCAGGTGCTGCAGCACATTGCTGCGCCACTGCACGCGCAGCTGCGTGCCCACCCGCAGCACCAGCCAGGCGCGGGCCACGGTGAAGACCTGCTGCACCAGCAGCAGCAGCACGAAACCGATCGCCAGCGTGCCCAGCAGGCTGGTGTCGCGCGAGACCACCACGTGGTCGACCACCCACTGCATGAACAGCGGGCTGGCCAGCGCCAGCGCCTCCAGCAGCAGCGAGACGCTGAAGACCCGCCACAGCGTGGCCGTCAGCCCCTCGACGCGACCGATCAGGCGGCGCACCGACACCGGCTGCGCCTCCTCGCGCGGCACGAAGCTGCTGTCGGGCCAGGCCTCCAGCGCGACGCCGGTGAAGCGGCGCGACAGCTCGTCCATGCCGATCCGCCGCTCGCCGCTGGCCGGGTCGACGATGCGGCAGCGCGTGCCTTCGACCGCCACCAGCACCACGAAATGCGCCAGGTCCCAGTGCAGCACGCAGGGCAGGCGCAGCTGCGACAACTCGTCGGTCTCCAGCCGCACCGCGCGGGTGGCCAGGTGTTCGGCCTGGGCGACGCGTGACAGGTCGGCCAGCGTCATGCCCTGCGGCGACGCGCCATGACGGCTGCGCAGCGTGGCCAGGTCGGTCAGCGTGCCGTGGTGGCCCAGCAGCATCGCCACGCAGGCCAGGCCGCATTCGGCGGCCTCGGTCTGCAACACCGGCACCAGGCGCGGCGTCCAGCCCATCTGCAGGCGCTCGAGCCAGGACGGCGGGGTGGGAGAGGTCTTCATCACTGGCGCAGGCGTTCCTTGACGCCCAGCAGCGGCTCGAGCATCCATTCATACAGGCGACGCGACTCGTGCAACAGGTCGGCCTCGACGCGCATGCCGGCCTGCAGCGGCAGCGCCGCGCCTTCCACGGTCTGGGCCGGCAGCTTCACCGTGACCGCGAACAGCGGCTCGGCGGCCCATTCGGGGCGCCAGGCCGACTCGCCCAGTTCGGCCGGCGTGGCGGCGGCGCCGGACACCGACAGCACCTCGCCGCGGTGCTGGCCGTACTTCTGGTACGGAAAGGCGTCGTAGCGCAGCAGCACCGGCATGCCGGGCCGCACGAAACCGGCGGCGCTGCTGGGCACATACAAGCGCGCCACCAGGGCGCTGTCGCCGGGCACCAGCTGGGCCAGCTGACGGCCGGCCTCGACGCTCTGGCCCACCTCGGCGCGCAGCTGCGAGATGCGGCCGGCGGCCGGGGCGCTGACCTGCACGCGCCGACGCGCCTCGATCTCGGTGTATTCGCGGCCGGCCTGCTGGGCCTGGCGGTCCAGCTCGCCGCGCTGGATCGCGCTGCGGGTCTTCTGCGCATCGGCCTCGCGGCGGGCCTCGACCAGTTGACGCTCCAGCGCCAGCAGGTCGCGCTGCAGCGCCTGGACCTGCCCCTGCAGCTCGGACTGCTGGGTCTCGCGCACCAGCAGCTCATCGCGTGAGACAAAACCCTGGCGGAACAGCGCCTGGTAGCGCTGCGCGGCCTCTTCGGCACCCTGGGCGCGCTGGCGCAGCAGCGTCAACTGGCGCTGGGCCTGGGCCTGTTCGGCCTTCAGCGTGTCGATGCGGCGCGCCAGCTGCCCGGACTCCAGGCGCTCGGCCAGCTCCACCCGGCGCAGGTCGGCCTCCAGCGAGGCCTTGCGGGCCGTGATGCGCTCGGCCACCTGGCGCTGCCAGGCCTCGTCGCCGGGGCCGCCGCGGTCGTCAGACAGCACGAACAGCAACTGACCGGCGGGGACGGTCTGGCCCTCGTGCACATGGGATTCGACCACGGTGCCGGCCTGCGGCGCGGCCAGCCGGATCAGGCCGGCGGCGGGCAGCAGCACGCCGTTGACGGTGGAGCGCCGCGCGTAACTGCCAAACACCAGCAGCGCCGCCAGGCTCAGCAGCAGGGTCCAGGCCAGCAGCGCCAGCCAGCGCGACGAGGCCCCGGGCCACAGCACCACGTCGCCCACCTGACGCGGCGCGCGGGCGGCCACGGCCTCGGCACGGAACAAGGGGGCATCAGGCGGGGTCGCAGACATCGTTCGAGGCGGGTTCGGCGCCCGATGGTAGGTGCAGCCGGCAGGTCAGCCCAAGAAAAAGGGCCCCTGAGGGCCCTTGGTGGGCAGGCGGCCAGTGGTCCGCCCGCCACAGTTCCGGTCGCGGAAACTCAGGGCGACACGGGCGGGGGAGCGGGCGGCGGCGGCGACGGCGGCTTGCAATGGTTGCTGCTGCTGCTGCCATGGCCGCTGCAGCCGTGGTGGCTGCTGCCACCGTGGCTGCAACCGCCGTGGCCGCGGCCCCAGCCGCCCCAACCACCCCAGCAGCCCCAGCCGCCGGAGACCTTTTCCATTTCTTCGAGAGTCAGGACGCGCATCAGAGCTTCCTTTCGTGGGAGGTTTATCGAGGAGCGGATCATCACGAGGGCGTTACTCCTTGACAATCCCCAATTGCGTTATCGCCCGACTATTGTGACATTCTCCACACATGAACGTTACCAACTCTTGTCCTGAACCGCTGGACGTCCGCCACAGCACGCTGTGCCTGCTGGCGCCCGGCCAGCTGTCCCGCCTGCTGCGCTGGATGGAACAGCTGCCGGTGAGCCCGAACCTGCGCCCGATGGACCTGGCTGACGCCTGGCGCGCTGCCGGCCCGAGCTGGGAGCGGCTGTCACGCGAGGAGGCGGGCCGCGCCGATGAGCCGGTGGTGCTGCCGCTGCCGCCCGCGGTGCAGGCGCATGTGGAGGCGGTGATCGCCACACCGGCCGTGCAGCGCACGTTTGACGCCGTGCCGGTGGCCTTCGGCCTGGTGCCGTTGGCCCAGCTGATGGTGTCGCAGTACTCGCTGACCGGTGCCACCGTGGACGCGCTGACCGCCGGCCCGCCGCCCGGCCCCGAGGCCCTGGCCGCGCTGTGCCTGCCGCTGCAGGGCGGCGACGCCGATGCCGGCCTGCGCCTGGTGCACCGCGGCCCGCGCGAGCTGGTTTTCGTCAGCGACACCCATGACACGCGGATGCTGGACACCCGCTGCTTCCTGGGCGCCGAGCGGCCCGACCTGCCGGTGCGCGGCCACCCCGAGGCGATGGTGGGCCTGTTCCTGGGCCAAAGCACCAATCTGGTGAATGTGCTGCTGCACCGTCGGCGCCTGCTGGTCAACAACGGCCACCACCGGCTGCATGCGCTGCTGGCGGCAGGTGTGACCCATGTGCCGGCGCTGATCCAGGTGTGTGGCAGCCGCGAGGAGTTCGACGAGGTCGCACCGCGCGCCGCGCGCGACGCCTACCACCCGTACTTCGAGTCGCCGCGCCCGCCGCTGCTGGCCGACTTTGCCAATCCTGCGCTGACCCTGGCCGTGCGCACACCGCCAATGCGTCGCGAACTGAAGGTCACCTTCGAGTGGGAAAGCAAGATGGTGGCGATCTGAGCACCGCGCTCAGCCACCTTCGGCCTTGAGGAACAGCGCCCGGTCGGGCGCGAAGTTGGCGTGCAGCGGCAGCAGCGCGCCGCCCAGCGCGCGCGCGTCGGAGCCGATCGTGCCCGGCAGCAGTTGCGGCCGGGTCACGCCCTGCCAGTCGTAGCGGTCCAGCGCCTGCTCGGTGGCCTGGCGCAGCGCGTCGCGCAGCGCGGCGGGGATCGAGCCGTCGATGATGACGTTCTCGATGTCCAGCAGGCAGGCCGCGCTGTTGATCGCCAGCGCAATGGCCGCGCCGGTGGACGCCAGCCAGGCGCTGGTGATCGGCCACCAGGGGGCCTGCAGCGCGCGCTCGTCACCGGCCGCCTCCAGCGCCAGCCCGGCCTGGGCGAAGCGCTGCTCCAGCTGCAGCAGCGAGGCCTCGCTGAGCAACTGGGCGGGCGAGGCCTGGCTGGCCGCCGGCAGGCCCAGCGGCATCGAGCCGATCGCCCCGGCGTTGCCATGCAGGCCGCTGCGCAAGTGGCTGTCCAGCACCAGCCCGCCGCCCACGAAGGTGGCCAGGAACACATAGAGGAAGCTGCTGATGCTGCGGCCGCGGCCAGCCACCAGCTCGGCCACGCAGGCGGCGGCCGTGTCCTTCATCAGCGTCACCGGCCAGTCGCTCAGGCGCTGCACCTCGGCGGCAAAGTCGATCGCCTGCCAGGCCTCGCCCACCTCGGGCGGCATGTCCAGCAGCGTGCGCCAGCCGCCCAGCGAGAACGGGATGGCGATGCCCAGGCCCTGCATGCGCGCCAGCTGCTCCTCGGGCAGCGTGCTGCGCAGCTCGGCCAGGCATTCGTCAATGAAGGCCAGCAGCGCGCCGGCCTCGGGGTAGCGGTAGGAGCGCGACCAGCGCTGGCGCACCGCGCCAACGAAGTCGACCAGCAGCACGTCGATGCTGCGCCGGCCGATCTTCACGCCCACGGCAAAGGCGCCGTCGGGCGCCAACGCCAGCGGCACCGAGGGCTGGCCCACCTTGCCGCGCTGCGGCGTGCCCTTGAGCAGCAGGCCGTCCTCCAGCAGGCGCTTGGTGATCAGCGACACCGTCTGTGCGGTCAGGTGGGTGACGCGGGCGATCTCGGCGCCGGGCAGCGCGCCGTGCAGGCGGATGGCCTGCAGCACCACGCGCTCGTTGTACTGGCGCAGGCCGCCCTGGCTGGAGCCGCGGGGCCGCAGGCGGCGGACCTCGGCGCCTTCCTTGGCGGCGGTGCGGGCATCAGGGGACAAGGTCTTCTCCGAGCACGCCCTTCTTGAACAGGAAGTTGCCCCAGGGCTGCAGGTCCCCGGTCAGCACGATCGCATGGGCGTGGCGGACCCGATCGTAGAACGCAAAGCGTTCGGTCGGCTGACACTGCGCCGGCTGCGCATGGCCCAGCTCGGCCAGCATGCCGATCACCCGGCGCTGCTGGGCGCTGCGGTAGGGCGGCTCGGTGCCGCCCACCTGCATGTAGGCCACCGGCTGGTCCACCATGGCGTCCAGCGGCAGCAGGCTCAGCACGGCGCGGGCGGCGCGCTCCACGTCGGCGCCCGGCAGGCGGACCACCGGCTTGCCCTGGGCCAGCGTGACGGCGGTGAAGTTGGCGTCGGCGATGACGATCTCGTCGCCATGGCCCATCTCGGCCAGCGTCTTCAGCAGCTCGGGGGTGAGCAGCGGGTCGATTCCCTTCAGCATGGCAGCCTCTTGTTCAGGCCAGGCAATCAGCGGGAATGTCCTCGGGCTTCATCGCGCCGGTCATCACCGCCACGGTGTCGCTCATGCTGATCTTCTTCGGGTTCAGCACCGCCGCCCGCTTGCCCAGGCGGGCCACATGGATGCGGTCGGCGATCTCGAAGACATGCGGCATGTTGTGCGAGATCAGGATCACCGGCAGGCCCTTGTCGCGCACCCGGCGGATCAGCTCCAGCACCATGTTGCCCTCCTTCACGCCCAGCGCGGCGGTGGGCTCATCGAGGATCACCACATGCCGCGCAAAGGCCGCCGCACGCGCCACCGCCACGCACTGGCGCTGGCCGCCCGAGAGCGTTTCCACCGCCTGCGTCATCGAGCGGATGCCCACCTTCAGGTCGGCCATGCGCTCGATGGCTGTTTCCAGCATCTTCTTCTTGTCGAGCATGCGCAGGACGTTGCCCAGAAAGCCTTCTCGGCGCAGCTCGCGGCCCAGGAACAGGTTCTCGGCAATCGTCATGGCCGGCGCCACCGCCAGGTCCTGGTAGCAGCACTCGATGCCTTCGCGGCGGGCGTCCATCGGGTTGCGAAAGCGCACCGGACGGCCGTCCAGCAGGATCTCGCCCTCGTCGGGGATGGTGGCGCCGGAGAGTGCCTTGATCAGGCTGGACTTGCCGGCGCCGTTGTCGCCGATCACGGCCAGGATCTCACCGGCGCGCAGTTCGAAGTCGGCGCCGTCGAGTGCGGTGACCTGACCGTAGCGCTTGACCAGGCCCTTGGCCTGCAGAACGAGTGGCTGGCTCATTTCAACGCCCTCCCTTGCGAGACAGTTGGTCCACGGTCACGGCCAGGATCACCAGGATGCCGGTGATCAGCACCTGGTAGACCGAGTCCACGCCCATCAGCGTCAGGCCGTTGTTCAGCACGCCGATGACGATGGCCCCGACCAGCGAGCCCAGGATCAGGCCGCGGCCGCCGAACAGGCTGGTGCCGCCCAGCACCACCGCGGTGATCGCGTCCAGGTTCTCGGTCTTGCCGGCGTTGGGGTCGCCCACGCCGGTGCGGCTGACCGCCAGCAGCGCCGCGATGCCGTAGAGCACGCCGGCCAGCACGTAGACCTGCAGCAGCACCTTGTCGGTGGGGATGCCCACCAGGCGCGTGGCCTCGGGGCTGTTGCCCACCGCGTAGACATGGCGCCCCGCGCCGGTGTCGCGCAGCCACCACCAGAAGCCCAGGTACAGCAGCACCATCAGCAGCGAGCCCCAGGCCACCTGGGCGCCGCCCAGCGCGAAGGTGTTGCCCAGCACGGTCATCTCGTCGGGCAGGCCGGTGACGGTCTGGCTCTTCGAATAAAGCTGGGTGATCGCGAAGGCGATGTTGAAGGTGCCCAGCGTGACGATGAAGGGCGGCAGCCTGATGCGCGTGACCAGCAGGCCGTTGATCAGGCCGAACAGCGCGGTGGCCGCCACACCCGCGGCAATCGCCAGCGGCCAGGGCCAGCCCAGGTCGACCGCGAACTTGGTCATCACGATCGAGCCCAGCGCCATCACCATGCCGCAGGACAGGTCGATGCCCGCGGTCAGGATGATCAGCGTCTGGCCGATGGCGATCACGCCCACCACCATCACCTGCTGCAGGATCAGCGACAGGTTCTGCGCACTGAGAAAGTTGTCGGTGGTGGCGGCGAAGAAGACGCAGGCGAACAGCAGGGCGATGAAAGGCCCGAGCTGGCCGATCGGCGGCAGTGTGCTCTTCAGGGTGTCCATGGCGGATTCCGGTGGCGACGAGGGATGCGGCAGCCCCGCCGGGGGCCTTCTGCGGGCCCCGAGGCGGGTTCTGGTCTCAGGCGTTTACTTGTTGCCCCAGCAGAGGTCGGTGCCAGTCTTGACGTCCTGGCTGTCGACGCCGGCCACCGCCTTGGCGGCGATCAGGGTGACGCCGGTGTCGGTGTAGCCGCTGGGCTTCTTGCCGCTCTTGGCGTACTCCACGCCCGCGGCCACGCCCATCGAGGCCATCTTCAGCGGGTACTGCTGGCTGGTCGCGGCGATCTTGCCGGCGCCCACGTCCTTGATGCCCTGGCAGCCACCGTCGACGCTGACGATCAGCACGTTCTTTTCCTTGCCGGCCTTCTTCAGCGCGTTGTAGGCACCGGCGGCGGCAGGCTCATTGATCGTGTAGACCACGTTCACATCGCCGGCCTTTTGCAGGCAGTTCTCCATGCCGGTCTGGCCCTTGGCCTGGTCGCCGTAGCTGTCGGCCATGCAGACCACTTCAGCGGGCTTGGCCAGTTCATTGCTCTTGGCGTCCAGGCTCTTCAGGCCCAGACCCTGCAGAAAGCCGTTGTGGCGCTGCGCGCCCACCGGGTGGCCGGGGAACAGGTCCAGCGTGACGATCCTGGCGGGCTTGCCCGCCAGCGCGGCCTTGGCGTACTGGCCGATCAGCACGCCGGCCTTGTAGTTGTCGGTGGCGAACAGCGCGTCGGTGCCCTCCACCGGGTCGGTCGGGCTGTCCAGCGCGATCACCAGCACGCGCTTGTCGCGCGCCTTCTTGATGGCCGGGATGATGGCCTTGGAGTCGCTGGGCGTGATCAGGATGGTCTTGGCGCCGGCGGCGATCATGTTCTCCATCGCGGTCACCTGACCGGCGTTGTCGCCATCGGTCTTGCCGGCGCCGGTCAGCAGCTTGGCGCCCAGCTTCTTGGCCTCTTCCGCGGCGCCTTCCTTCATCTTCACGAAGAAGGGGTTGGTCTCGGTCTTGGTGATCAGGCCGATCACCGGCTGCGACTGGGCGAAGGCGACGCCGCCCAGGCTCAGGGCGGCGGCCACGGACAGCATCTTCAGGGTCTGGGTCATGGTGGTGTCTCCGGTCAGGTTCGGTGTGGGCGGGCGCCGGTGCCGGGCCCCGCTGCGAGGAACGCGGAGCGAAGTGTGGGCGCCTTGTTTAAATAAATCAAGTGGATTGATTAATGGAAAACCCCGATGCTTCCGGTCGGGCCGGACGGCACCATGCCGGCGGGCTGCAAACGTCTGCGGCCGAGTCTGCACAAGGAGAAGACGATGTTCGTGGTCTGCGGCGAAGCGCTGTTCGACGTGTTCGCCACCGGCGACACCCCCACCGGCCTGGGCCTGGACGCCCGCATCGGCGGCTCGCCGTTCAACGTGGCCGTGGGCCTGGTGCGCCTGGGCCAGCCCACCGCCTTCATGGGCGGGCTGTCCACCGGCTTCCTGGGCGAGCGGCTGCTGCGCGCCTTCCGCGATGAAGGGGTGGATGAGCGCTGCCTGGCGAAGCTGGATGCACCCACCACGCTCAGCCTGATCGGCGTGGACGCGCACGGCGTGCCCTCCTACAGCTTCTATGGTGACCGCTGCGCCGACCGCCGCCTGCCGGCCGCGGTGCTGGACACCCTGCCCGCCGAGACCCGCGCGATCCACTTCGGCTCCTACGCCATGGTGGTGGGCGAGACCGCCCAGACGCAGCGCGCGCTGGTCGAGCGCGAGCACACCCGCCGCGTCATCGCCTACGACCCCAATGTGCGCCTGAACGTGGAGCCCGCGCTGGAGGTCTGGCGCAGCACGCTGGACTGGATGGCCGCGCGCACCCATCTGCTGAAGGTCAGCGACGAGGACCTGGGCCTGCTCTACCCCGGCGTGCCGCTGGCCGACCTGGCGCAGCGCTGGTGCGCCGCCGGCGCCGCCGCGGTGGTGGTCACGCGTGGCGGCGAGGGCGCGCTGGCCTGGACCGGTGCCGGCGAGTTGCAGGCGGCGCCGGTGCGCGTGGACGTGGTCGACACCGTGGGCGCGGGCGACACCTTCCAGGCCGCCATGCTGACCGCGCTGGCCGAGCGCGGTGCGCTCAGCCCCGAGGGCCTGCGCCAGCTGGACGCCGCCGGCTGGCAGGCCACGCTGGACTTCGCCGCGCGCGCCGCGGCGATCACCTGCGGCCGCCGCGGGGCGGATCTGCCGCGGCGCCACGAGTTGTAACCCAGGGCTTGGAGAGAGAGCCCTCTTCGGACGGCAGTCGCGCAGCCGGTGCCTATCCGCGCCAGTTCGAAGCGATCACCGGCGAGAGCGCTGCGAGGTAATCCGGTGGCAACGTCAACTGCCCAGGTGGCGGAGGGGCGAATGCCGCCATTGCGTTGACCAAATTGTCAACCTTGGTATCGAGCAAGGTGCGACCATCCAAAGTCCGAATTTTTTCAAGATGGTTGGCGCTCGCCAGATACCAGTCAGTAACCAGGGCGCGATCGGACGTTCCAATGACGCTAATCTCCAAATCATTCCCTGAACGCCTGAACCAAAGCTGCTCTGCCGCGATATCTGAGCCGAATGCCAGTATATCAGTATTCCCAGCAGTCGAATCAATGTCAGTAAATCTATCCGAACCGTATCCCCGCCCGAGAATATAAGTATCAATACCCAACCCCCCAAGAAGCGTATCATTCCCAGCGCGGCCGTCCAACTTGTTGTTTCCACTTGAGCCGTTGATTCGGTTTGAAAGTTCATTTCCAACGCCATCTATGGAGCGCGCTCCCGTCAGGGTCAGATTCTCCACGTTCGCCCACAAAGCGGAAACGGAGGAACTTGAGCGAACCGTGTCCAATCCTTCAGCGGCAAGTTCGACAACTGAATCGCCGTCACCATCAAGCTGGTAGACATCTGCACCATCTCCTCCGGCCAAGGCATCGACACCGATACCGCCACTCAATGTGTCATTGCCAGCAGCACCAAAAAGGCTGTCGGCACCGGCGCCACCGGTCAGCACATTGCCGGCCGAGTTCCCTAGAATGATATTCGATAATTCATTGCCAGCACCATTGATTGCCTCACTCCCAAGCAACTCCAACTCCTCAACCGAAGCCGCCAGCTCCAAAATGGTTACGGCTGATTGAATCCTGTCAACACCCTCCCCAGCCAACTCTGTGACCACGTCGCCAAGGGATTCAACAAGAAATATGTCATTACCCGAACCGCCGATCAAGATGTCCGCTCCACTACCGCCATCCAGAGTGTCGCTGCCATCCCCACCGGTAAGCCGGTTGGAGGCCGCATTGCCGACAAGGAAGTTGGCAAGCTGGTTTCCTGTGGCGTCCAATGCCTGAGTTCCTTGGAGACGAACTTCCTCGATATTGGCACCAAGAGCACCAATACTGACCCACGACCAAATCGAGTCAACGCCGGCGCTGACATTTTCGGTGACCGAATCTGCCAAGTTGTCTATGACGTAGGTGTCGTTTCCGTCTCCCCCGAGCATCACATCTGCGCCTTCGCCGCCGTCCATCACGTCGTTGCCGGCATAGCCCCACAAGGTGTCATTGCCCACCCCGCCGTCGAGCGTGTCGGCCAGCGCAGCGCCATAGAGCGCATCATTGCCCTCCAGGCCGTAGATGCGGTTGCTGCCATCAACGTAGCCACGGATGTTGTTCGCGTTGGCGTCACCGTAGGTGATCACCCTGGCCTTGATGGCCGCATCGTCCCAGCTCACGCCGTCGCTGAATGCAAACTGCTCAATGCGAAAACCCGTGCCTTCCGAATAGAACTGGTTGCTGATCGTCACCTGCTCTCCGCTGTCAAAGCGCAGCACCAGGTTGTTGTCCCGGCGCTCCAGAGCGCTCAGCCGCGTAGACGCCAGGTCGGCAAAGCGCACCGTGTCCACATTGCCCGGCGTGCTGTCGTACTCGCTCACCGTGTCCACGCCGTCACCCGCCTTCATCAGGTAGGTGTCGCCGCCCACGCCACCGTCCAGCGAGTCATTGCCGACTCCGCCCACCAGGGTGTCGGCATCTGCGCCACCCTGCAGGGTGTCGTTGCCAGCCCCACCCAGCAGGCTGTCGTCTCCCTCGGCTCCGCTGAAGTAGTCCA
>NZ_JAGQDE010000047.1 GCF_018069755.1 Ideonella aquatica
CCGCCGCGGCCGCGCCGGCAGCGCGCCCGCCCGGCCCCGTCGGACCGGGCATGGCCCCGCCGGCACCGCCCATGGGCGCGTCCATGCCGGGCGGCGCGGCCCGCCCGCTGCCGCCACCGCGCCAAAGCCCGACCCCGGGTGCGGAGGATGCGCAATGAAGCCGCTGATGCTGCCGCTGCAAACCCGCTGGGCCACGCTGGCCCCGCGTGAGCAGACCCTGGTGCGCCTGGCCGGCGCGGTGCTGCTGCTGGGCCTGCTGTGGTTCGTCGGCCTGCAGCCGGCCTGGCGCACCTGGCGCGAGGTGCCGCCCCAGCGCGAGGCGCTGGAGGCCCAGTTCCTGGGCATGCAGCGCCTGGCCGCCGAGGCCCGCGAACTCAAGGCCCTGCCGCCCGTCAGCGCCGAGCAGTCGCGCCTGGCCCTGAAGGCCGCCACTGACCGCCTGGGCAGCAAGGTCAAGCTCAATGTGGTGGCCGACCGCGCCACGCTGAACCTCACCGACCTGTCGCCGGCCGCTCTCACCGCCTGGCTGGCCGAGGTGCGCAGCGGTGCCCGCGCGCGCCCGATCGACATGCAGCTCAGCCGCAGCCAGGCCGGCCTGAGCGGCCAGGTGGTGGTCAGCCTGCCGGCGAGCGCCGCGCCATGATGCGTCGCGGCCCCAGCCTGTCTCCCCGGCTGCGCAGCGTGTCTGCGGCCACCGGCCGCGCACCGCGCGTGTGGGCCTGGGCGGCGCTGGGCGCACTGCTGGGTCTGGCCGCCGGGCTGGTCTCACAGGCGCCGGCCGCCTGGCTGGCGCAGGCCGTGGCCCGCCTCAGCCAGGACCGCGTGCAGTTGGTCGACCCGCAGGGCACGCTCTGGCAGGGCAGCGCGCTGCCGGTGCTGGCCGGCCCGGCCGGTTCGCGCGATGCGTCGGTGCTGCCGGCGCGGCTGCACTGGCGCACCCGCCCCACCTGGCTGGGCCTGCGCTGGCAGCTGCAGCAGCCTGGCCACATCGACGCCCCGCTGCAGATCGACTGGCAGGTCGGCTGGGGCCGGCAGCGCTTTGAGCTGCAGGGCGCCGCCGGTGCGCTGGGCCATTGGCCGGCCGCCTGGCTGGCCGGCCTGGGCGCGCCGCTCAACACCCTGCGGCCCGGCGGCGAGCTGCGCCTGTCCAGCAGCAGCGGCCTGCGCGTCGACAGCGACGCCCAGGGCTGGCGCCTGGAAGGCCAGGCGCGTGTCGAGCTGCTGCAGTTCAGCTCGCGCCTGTCCACCATTGAACCGCTGGGCAGCTACCAGCTGCTGCTGGCACCGCAGGGCGAGCGGCGCGTCGCGCTGCAACTGTCCACGCTGGACGGCGCGCTGCGTCTGAGCGGCCAGGGCGAGATCGGTGCCCAGGGCCTGCGCCTGCGCGGCGAAGCCTCGGCCGCACCGGGCCAGGAAGCCGCGCTGAACAACTTGCTCAACATCATCGGACGGCGCGAAGGCGCGCTGTCGCGTCTCTCGATCGGGTGACCATGGCCATGCTCCACCACTCCTCCCTCCGCCACGGCGCCCTGGCGCTGGCGCTCGCGCTGGCCTGGCCCGCGCAGGCGGCCGACGGCGACCTGCCCATGCCCAGCACGCGTGCCAAGGCGCCGGTCACGCTGAATTTCGTCAACGCCGAGATCGAGATGGTCTCGCGGGCGATCGGCACCATGCTGGACCGCCAGATCCTGGTTGATCCGCGCGTCAAGGGCTCGCTGACCATCACGTCCGACAAGGCCCTGCCGCCGCAAGAGGCCTGGCGCAGCTACCTGGCAGCGCTGCGCGGCCTGGGCTTCACGGTGGTGGAAAACGCCGGCCTGCTGAAGGTGGTGCCCGAGGCCGAGGCCAAACTGCAGGCCGGCACGGTGTCGATCGGCGCGCCCAGTGCGCGCGGCGACCAGATCCTGACGCAGATCTTCCGCCTCAACCACGAGAACCCGAACAGCCTGGTCGCCATCCTGCGGCCGCTGATCAGCGCCAACAACACCATCAACGCCAACGCCGGCAACGGCACGCTGGTCATCACCGACTACGCCGACAACCTGCAGCGCCTGGCCAAGATCATCGCCGCGCTGGACCAGCCGGCGGCCTCCGAGGTCGAGGTGGTGACGCTCAAGCACGCGCTGGCCTCCGAGCTGCAGCCGCTGGTGCAAAAGCTCTCCGAGTCCAGCCCCACCCCCGGCGTGCCCGGTGCCGCACAGTCGCAGGCTTCGGCCACCAGCGTGATGGCCGAGCCGCGCAGCAACTCGCTGATCCTGCGCGCCGCCAACCCGGCGCGCCTGGCCACCGTGAAGGCCCTGATCGAGAAACTCGACCGGCCGATCGCCGACGGCGGCCCGGCCGGCCAGATCCGCGTGGTCTACCTGAAGAACGCCGACGCCACCAAGCTGGCCGAGGTGCTGCGTGCGGTGCTGGCCAGCGCCACCAGCGGCGCCGGAGCGGGCTCCAGCGGCAGCAGCAGCAGCCTGACCGGCCTGGACGGCGGCAGCCGCGCCAGCTCGATCGCCGGCACCGGCAGCAGCACCAGCGCCAGCTCGTCCGGGGTGTCCGGCACCGGCGGCGCCAGTGCCGCCGCCACCACCCCGGTGGCGGCCTCGGCGCGGCCGTCCACCGGCGGCCAGATCCAGGCCGACCCGGCCACCAACTCGCTGATCATCTCGGCACCCGAGCCGGTCTACCGCCAGTTGCGCCAGGTGATCGATCAGCTCGACACCCGCCGCGCACAGATCTTCGTCGAGTCGATGATCGTCAAGGTCGACGCCAGCAAGACCGCTGACTTCGGCATCCAGTGGCAGGGCCTGCTGTCCAACAGCGCCAACACCCGCGGCATCGTCGCCGGCACCAACTTCGGCACCGGCGGCAACAACATCATCAACCTGTCGCTGGGCGGCGCCACCGCCGCCACCAGCGGCTCCACCACCAGCGTGACCGTGCCGGGCCAGGGCCTGAACATCGGCTTCATCAACAAGCTCAACGGCGTCTACACGCTGGGCACGCTGGCGCGCTTCCTGGAAACGCAGGCCGGCGCCAACATCCTGTCCACGCCCACGCTGCTGGCGCTGGACAACGAGGAAGCCAAGATCGTCGTCGGCCAGAACGTGCCCTTCATCACCGGCTCGTTCACCAACACCGGCACCGGCAGCGGCGCCACCAATCCCTTCCAGACCATCGAGCGCAAGGACGTGGGCCTGACGCTGCGCGTCAAGAGCCAGGTCGGCGAAGGCGGCACGGTGCGCATGACCATCTACCAGGAGAACTCCTCGGTCAACAGTAACACCACCTCGGGTCTGATCACCGACAAGAGCGCGGTCGAGACCACCGTGGTGGTCGACGACGGCCAGATGATGGTGCTGGGCGGCCTGATGAAGGACGAGTTCACCGACAGCGACGGCCGCGTGCCCGGCCTGGCCAGCATGCCCATCCTGGGCAACCTGTTCCGCAACGACAGCCGCACCCGCGTCAAGAGCAACCTGATGATCTTCCTGCGGCCGGTGGTGGTGCGTGACCAGACTTCGTCCGACCGCATCGCGCTGGACCGCTACGAGGTGATCCGCGCCACCCAGCGCAACAACCAGCCCGAGCCGAGCATCCTCACGCCGATCAACGAGGCGCCGGTGCTGCCCGAGCTGCCCGGCACCCGCCCGGCCCAGCCGGCCCCGGCCACGACCGCGCCGAACTGACATGGGCCAGCGCCACCCCCTGCCCTACGCCTTCGCCAAGGCCAACCACCTGCTGCTGGAGGACGACGGCCAGCAGCTGCTGCTGCGCTTGGCTCCCGGCACACCGCCGTCGGCCATCGGCGAGGTGATGCGCCTGTACGCGGTGGACACCTGCGAGGCCGAGGACACCGCCGCGCTCGACCAGCGCCTGGCCGCCGCCTATGCCGGTGGCGAGGCCAGCGCCGCCGCGGTGGTGGGCGAGGTGGAAAGCGCGGTCGATCTCTCGCGCATGATGCAGGAGCTGCCGGCGGTGGAAGACCTGCTGGAAGCCGCCAACGACGCGCCCATCATCCGCATGCTCAATGCGCTGCTGACGCAGGCCGCCAAGGACGGCGCCAGCGACATCCACATCGAGCCCTACGAACGCAGCTCCAGCGTGCGCTTTCGCGTGGACGGCAGCCTGCGCGAGGTGGTGCAGCCCAACCGCGCGCTGCACGCCGCGCTGATCAGCCGCCTGAAGATCATGGCCGAGCTCGACATCGCCGAGAAGCGCCTGCCGCAGGACGGCCGCATCTCGCTGCGCATTGGCGGCAAGGCGATCGACGTGCGCGTCTCCACGCTGCCCAGCGCCCATGGCGAGCGCGCTGTGCTGCGCCTGCTCGACAAGAGCGAATCCAAGTTCACGCTCGAAGGCCTGGGCATGAGCGGCGAGGTGCTGCAGGACTT
The DNA here is from genome assembly GCF_018069755.1 of Ideonella aquatica. Taxonomy (GTDB): domain Bacteria; phylum Pseudomonadota; class Gammaproteobacteria; order Burkholderiales; family Burkholderiaceae_C; genus Ideonella; species Ideonella aquatica. The sequence continues at coordinate 4,386 of NZ_JAGQDE010000047.1, forward strand.
CGACCGCCTGGTCAAGCAGCCGCACGGCATCGTGCTGGTCACCGGCCCCACCGGCTCGGGCAAGACCACCACGCTTTACGCCAGCCTGGGCCGCCTGGACACCGCCACCACCAACATCCTGACGGTGGAGGACCCGGTCGAGTACGAGCTGCCCGGCATCGGCCAGACCCAGGTCAACGCCAAGATCGACCTGACGTTTGCCAAGGCCCTGCGCGCCATCCTGCGCCAGGACCCGGACGTCATCATGATCGGCGAAATCCGCGACTTTGAAACCGCGCAGATCGCCATCCAGGCCTCGCTGACCGGCCACCTGGTGCTGGCCACCGTGCACACCAACGACGCGCCGTCCACCGTGGCGCGCCTGATCGATATGGGCGTCGAGCCCTTCCTGCTCAGCTCCAGCCTGCTGGGCGTGCTGGCCCAGCGCCTGGTGCGCAAGCTCTGCCCGCACTGCAAGTCGCGCGGTCCACGCGGCCGCTGGAACGCCGTGGGCTGCCCCGAGTGCAGCCACACCGGCTACAAGGGCCGCACCGGCGTGTATGAGCTGATGGTGGTGGACGACAAGGTCCAGGCCCTGATCCACAACCGTGCCGGCGAAGGCGAGATCATCGCCGCCGCCAAGGCCCGCGGCATGAAGGCCATGCGCGAGGACGGCGAGCGCCTGGTGGCCGAGGGCATCACCTCCATGGAAGAAGTGATCCGGGTCACCAGAGACTGAACATGAACCCCCAGGCTTGCCGCTTCGCGTCTTCGCCACCCCCCAAGGGGGCTGTCCCGGCTTGGGGCGGCCCTGCGCCGGGACGGGTCTGCTGAGTTCTTATGCCTGCGTACCGCTATGAAGCCCTCGACGCCGCCGGCAAGGCCCGCCATGGCCTGGTCGAGGCGGACAACGCCAAGGCCGCGCGGGCGCTGGTGCGGGCGCAGCAGCTGGTGCCGCTGTCGGTCGATGCCATCGGCAGCGACAACGGCCCCGGCGGCGCCAGCGGCCCGCGCTTTCGCCGCCGGGCTTTCAGCAACGCCGGCCTGACGGTGTGGACGCGGCAGTTCGCCGGCCTGGTGGGTTCGGGCCTGCCGCTGGAGCGCGCGCTGACCGCGCTGGCCGACGAGGCCGAGGAGCCGCGCCAGCGCGAGCTGATCGCCCACCTCAAGAGCGAGGTCAACGCCGGCAGCCCCTTTGCCCGCGCGATGGCCAGCTGCCCCAAGGACTTTGACGAGGTCTACCGTGCGGTGGTGGCCGCTGGTGAGCAGAGCGGCGCACTGGGCGCGGTGATGGAGCGCCTGGCCGACGACCTGGAAGAGCGCCAGGCACTGCGCAGCAAGGTGGTCGGCGCGATGCTCTACCCGATGGTGGTGTCGCTGATCGCGGTGGTCATCGTCACCTTCCTGGTGACCTATGTGGTGCCACAGGTGGCGGGCGTGTTCATCAGCAGCAAGCGCGCGCTGCCCGGCCTGACGGTGGCCATGCTGGCGCTCAGCGACTTTGTCCGCCACTGGGGCTGGGCGGTGCTGCTGCTGCTGGCCGCCGGCGGCGGCGCGTTGGCGATGGCGCTGCGCAACCCGGCCTTCGCCGAGCGCTTTGATGCCGGCTTCCTGAACGTGCCGCTGTTCGGCCGCCTGGCGCGCGGCTACAACGCGGCGCGGTTTGCCGGCACGCTGGCCATGCTGGCGGGTGCCGGCGTGCCCATCCTGAAGGCCTTGCAGGCCGCCGCCGAGACCCTGGGCAACCGCGCCATGCGCGCCGACGCCATGGACGCGCTGGCCCAGGTGCGCGAGGGTGCACCACTGGCCAGCGCGCTGGCCGGCAAGAAGCGCTTTCCCGGCCTGCTGGCCATGTTCAGCCGCCTGGGCGAGCAGACCGGCCAGCTGCCGCTGATGCTCGACCGCGCCGCGCGCCAGCTGGGCTCCGAAGTGCAGCGCCGCGCGCTGACACTGGCCACGCTGCTCGAGCCGCTGCTGATCGTCGCCATGGGCAGCGTGGTGATGCTGATCGTGCTGGCGGTGCTGCTGCCCATCATCCAGCTCAACACCTGGGTGAAGTAAACCCCGATTCGCAGCCGGGCCCGGCACTTGCTAGATTGTCTGTGCCGGGATCGCGGCGCTGTTCGGGCCTTCGTACACGCCCCACATGCCGCAGTCTGGCAACCTGGCCAGCCGGCCTGCAGCGTCTGGAGGTGTTGTTGATGTCGACCTCGCACGAAATCGCCACCGTGCCCCCGGGCGGGCGCATCCCGATCGCCCGCATGCGCCATGTCTACCGCCTCGACGAGGTGGAAAAGCGCCTGGGCAAGCTGCCCGAGCGCGAGCACGAACACCTGCGCCACACCTACGAGCGCATGCTCGAGAAGGGCCCCGAGCGCTTCCAGGTCAAGCCCTCGGGCCTGCCGGCGATGCACCACCTGTATGACGAGCTGCCCAATTTCGGGGAGGTGCTCGACGACGTGAAGCGCCAGCTGGCGCTGTGCGAGGACAGCCGCGACGCGCTGGAGATCACCCCCATGCTGCTGCTGGGCCCGCCCGGCGTGGGCAAGACGCATTTCGCCCGCGAGGTGGCCAAGCTGCTGGGCACCGGCATGGGCTTCATGAGCATGGGCTCGCTGACCGCCGGCTGGGTGCTGTCGGGCGCCTCCAGCCAGTGGAAAGGCGCGCGCCCAGGCAAGGTGTTTGAAACCCTGGTGGACGGCAACTACGCCAACCCGGTGATGGTGGTCGACGAGATCGACAAGGCCCGCGGCGAGCACGCCTACGACCCGTTGGGCGCGCTCTACAGCCTGCTGGAGCACGACACCGCCGGGGCCTTCACCGACGAGTTCGCCGAGGTGCCCATCGACGCCAGCCAGGTCATCTGGGTGGCCACCGCCAACGACGAGCGCGCCATCCCCGAGCCCATCCTGAACCGGATGAATGTCTACGAGGTGCAGATGCCCGACGCCGCCGCCGCACGCGCGATCGCCGGCCGGCTGTACGCCAGCATCCGTGCCGCCCACGACTGGGGCCAGCGCTTCGACCCCGAGCCGTCAGACGAGGTGCTCGACCGCCTGGCCGACATGGCCCCGCGCGAGATGCGCCGCGCCTGGATGACGGCTTTCGGCAACGCGCGGCTGGATGGCCGCGGCACGGTGCAGGCGCGCGATCTGCCGGCACCGGCCGGCCGACGCAGCGCGATCGGCTTCATGCACTGAGGGCGGGCCGGGCGCAGCCCGGCCCTGGGGGTGCTCAGTAGCTGAGCGTCAGGGCGTCCACCACCAGGCCGCCTGGCGTGCCCGTGTCGTGCACCTCGAACTGCAGGATGTTCTCGCCGGCCACGAAGCCGCGGCCCACACTGAAATCGTGCAGCACCAGGTAGTTGCTGTCGGCCGGCGTGGACAGGTCGGTGCCCGTGCCCGCCGCCTTGCGGCCGTTCAGGCGGATCACGCCCACATCATCCAGCGCCCAGCGGCCGCTCAGACGGGCCTTGTCGACCTTGCGGGCCGGCACGTTGAAGCGCACTTCAAAGGTGTAGGGCCGCAGGCCGCCCAGGCCTTGCGCGTTGACCCAGATCCACTCGGCGGTGTCCGACTGCGCATAACCGTAGTCCACCGAGGTGCCCATCACCACGGCGGGCCTGGGTTGCTTGATCTTCGGCCCGCTGACGATGGTCCAGTGCGGATCGGGCGAACCGCCGGCCAGTTTCTGGCCCGCGGCGTCGACGCCGGTCGAGAACAAGGGGATGGTCGCCGCGTGCGACGCCACTGCGATCAGCAGGGTGCCCAGCAGCACCGTGCGGCGCTTCCAGTCAAGGTTCATTCGGTCTCCTGTGCCCGGCAATCACCTTGGTCGCCCGGGGCGGCGCGAAGGTTAGCATTCGTCTGCGTGGCTGCCCACGCAGACAACCCGGAGCCGCCACCGCCTTGGCCTAAGATCCATCGCATGCCCGCCAGCCTGCAGGACCGCCTGGTCGTCGCGATCTCGTCGCGCGCCCTGTTCGACTTCGAGGACGAGAACCGCGTCTTCGAGGCCGCCGATGACCGCGCCTACATGCAGCTGCAGCAGCAGCGCCTGGACCAGCCGGCGCCGCCAGGCGTGGCTTTCTCGCTGGTGAAAAAGCTGCTGGCCTTCAATGCCGGCGCCACGCCGCGGGTGGAGGTGGTGATCCTGTCGCGCAATGATCCGATGTCGGGCCTGCGCGTGTTCCGCTCGGCGGCCCATTACGGGTTGGGCATCGAGCGCGGGGTGTTCACCCGCGGCCAGCCGCCCTGGCGCTATCTGCGGCCGCTGGGCGCGCACCTGTTCCTGTCGGCGCACGAGGGCGACGTGCGGCCCGCGCTGACCGCCGGCACGCCCGCCGCGCGCGTCTACCCGCACGGCGCGCGCGCCTCCGAAGCCCACCCGGACGAGCTGCGCATCGCTTTTGACGGCGACGCCGTGCTGTTCTCCGACGAGGCCGAGCAGGTCTTCCAGCGCGAGGGCCTGCCCGCCTTCCAGCGCCACGAGCAGGCCAAGGCCGCCACGCCGCTGCCGCCAGGTCCGTTCAAGCCGCTGCTCGATGCGCTGCACCGGCTGCGCGCCGAACCCGGCGCCATGCGCATCCGCACCGCGCTGGTCACCGCGCGCGGCGCGCCGGCCCACGAGCGCGCGGTGCGCACACTGATGGACTGGCAGGTCGAGGTGGACGAGGCGCTGTTCCTGGGTGGCCTGCCCAAGGGCGACTTCCTGCGCGAGTTCGAGCCCGATTTCTTCTTCGACGACCAGACCGGCCACATCCAGGGCGCCCTGCCCCACGTGCCCGCCGGCCACGTGGCCGCAGGCGTGACCAACGCCTGAGCCGTTGAGCCAGCGCTACCGGGTGGCGGACCAGTAGGCCAGGAAGTCCCGGCCCACCGAGTGCGTCAGTCCCTCCAGGCGGTTGCCGCTGAGCACGGCCGAGTGGTGGTACTCACCCGAGCCGTCGCCCGTGACGAAGGCAATGCGCACCGCGCCCCAGTCGGTGTTGATCTGGGACTGGCTAATCGGCGTGCCATAGAAGCTGCCGCTGAAGCGCTTGCCCTGCACCCCCGTGACCACGAAGGCCTGCAGGTAGGGCGGCGCATCGGGCGTGGGCCGCAGGTCCACCTGCCACGTCCCCACCAGCTCAGCCGCCGCGGGAGCGCGGGCCGGCCCCGCGGTGGAGCAGGCGGCCAGCGACGACACCAGCAGGAGCAGGGACGGCAGGGATAGCAGGGGCGGCAGGGACAGTGGGCGCATGGGCAGACCTTCCGATCCAGAGGGCAGGGGCGGTCGACGCGCCGGCCAAACACCGGGCAGGCGCGACCAAGCATACCCGGCGGACGCAGTCGCCGTGCGCCACCACCCGCCAGTCCACCAGCCGCGGCGGGGATCCTCCGCCCCGAGATGTCGGCAGTGGTGTATCTGACCGCTGCGGCCGCCGCCGCAGCCGCAGTTGCTCAGGCCGACGCGCGCGGCGCGCTCACGTGGCGGGCAAAGTTGTCCAGGATGGCCTGCCAGCCGCCCCGCTGCTGGTCCTCGGAGTGGGTGCTCTCGGCATCAAAGGTGACGGTGACGCGCACGCCGTCGGCGCCCGGCTCAAACCTCACCAGGCCCACGCGGTCGCCAAAGGCGTACTCGATCAGCGCCTGCGGCTCGATGCGGGTGTATTCGCCCTCGAAGTCAAAGCCGAAGGAGCCGTCCTTGGCCTCCATGCGCGACGAGAAGCGCCCGCCCGGCCGCAGGTCCACCGTGGCCGCCGTGGTGTGCCAGTCGGGCGAGGCGGTGTTCCACACCAGGATGTCGGCGGGCGTGGTGTAGGCGCGCCAGACCTCGGGCAGCGGCGCCGCAACAACGGTGGAGACGGTGATCTTCATGGGTGTTCCTGCCAAGGGGACGGATCCGGGTCGTCAGTCGACAAAGCCCTGCGCCTGGTAGCTGGCCCGCCCCGCCTGCACCAGCCGGTCCAGCTCGGTGAACAGCGCCGGCTCCAGCGTCTTGAAGTGGAAGCAGGACTGGCCCTGCATCCGCGCCTTCAGCGCGGGCGAGATGGCGCCCAGCAGCTCGGGCCGCTGATACACCGGCATCAGGTGGAAGGCCACCGTGCCCTTCTTGCGCTGCACGGCGCCAAAGAACAGCGGTTTCTTGTTCGGCTGCAGGTGGTGGGTGTCGACGTAAAGCTGATCATCGTCGTCCCGCTGCACCAGCAGCCCGCCGCTGTGGGTCGCCAGGATCTGGCGCAGCGCGCTGAACACGGCGGGCAGGTCACTGGATGCGCTGGCCATCGGTCGCTCCTTGAGTGCACATGTGGTGCGTCGGTGGGCCCTCCACGCGCACCTGCAGCCAGTTCACTTCAACGTCCTCGGGATGCTGGTCACAGCCGGGGCCAAAGACCCTGGACTGCGGCGCGTGAGCGCGTCTGGCGCGCGGCAGACCAGGTGATGCTCGTCATGGAAGCGGTCGCCAATCCGCAGTGAGTCCCGCTCGGTGCCGAACACCTCAAAGCCCAGCGACCGGTACAGCCGCAGCGCCGCCTCGTTGCCGGCCAGCGCGCTCAGGTTCACCTGGGCCAGCTGCAGCTGTGTCCACGCATGGTGCAGCGCCGCTTCCACCAGGCGCCGCCCGATGCCCGCCCCACGCCCTGGCGGCGCCACATACATGCCCCAGAGCACGCCCTTGTGGGCCAGCTTGCGCATGCCCTCGCGCTGCAGGCCCACCACGCCCAGCAGCGTGTCGCCATCGAAGGCACCCAAGATGGCGCCATCGGGCTTGGGCGCCAGCTGCGCCTCAATCGCCTCGATCGGGCGGTCGCACTCCTCCTCATACGACGAGGCAAAGGCCGCAGCGTCCTCGGCCAGGCCGCGCAGGCGCAGGGCCTGGAACACCGAGGCATCGGCGGGCGTGAGGCAGCGGATCGTCGTCATCGGTGGTCCAGTGAGGGTTCAGACAGCGTCCGTGCCTCGCGCCACCTCGGTCGCCAGGCGATCCAGGTTTTGCTCGTTGGCAACGGCCACAAACTCGGCCAGCGCGCGGTAGTGCTCAGGCGTGTCAAAGGTCTGGCGCCAGGCCAGCTGGGTGCCTTGCGCATGGACCATCAGTTCCAGCGTCAGCATGAAGTGATGACCGCCCAGGTGCTCGATCTCGAACAGCTGGTCCGGCACGAGTCGCGTGAAGCGGCTCTCATTGGGATAGTCGGACCCGTCGGGCCCGTGCATGGTCATCAGCCAACGGCCGCCCGGCACGAACTCATAGGTGTGGATGGTGTTGCGAAAGCCTGCCGGGCCCCACCAGCGCGCCACGCGGGCGGGATCGCGCATGGCGGCAAACACCTGGGCCGGCGAGGCGGCCATCAGCCGGCTCCGCGCGTCTGAGCGGTCGTCGGTGCCGGGGGTCATCATGGTGCTGTGTCCATGGGTGGGTTGCCTCAACGCGTTCTCGGATCGCGCTGGGCATCGTCCAGCGCCAGCAGCAGGCGGGTGCGGTGGACCTTGGCCACCTCCTGCCACGACACGCCCAGCAGCGCCCCCTCCAACGCCAACAGCAGGTTGAGACTGACCGAGGGCTCCAGCGCCTTGGCACGGCAGTAGACCGCCACCGAGCCGAACTCGCGCAGCTGGCCCATGGTGCTGATGCCCACGCGCCGAAGCACCGCCTCGGACTTGGGACCGAGGTTGGCCACGTCGCGCAGCATCGGCTTCGGCTTGGATGGGGCGGCGGCAGGGCGGCGGGGCGCAGCGCGTGAGGTGGCCATGGACTGTCCGGAGTTCGACAGGATGAGTGTGCCACCACCCACGGCCTGCGGCCCAGCGCACGCAGCGGCGCTCAGCGCCGGTTCCTGGGATGCTGGCTGGCCAGCCGCTCGTTGCCGCGCTTGTAGTTGCCGGTGACGCGGGCCATCCACTGCTGCGCCTCGGCGGGGTCCAGTGCGTCAATCTCGGCCCGGAAGGCCTCGGCATCGCCGCCACGCAGCGTGGAGGCCACACGCCCGCGGTGCAGGATCTCAAGGTCGCCGTTCTTCCGAGACCGGATGCGAAAGCCAAGATCATCCGGCTCAGCGGCGTCATGCATGGTTCGACCCGTGGAGTCTGTTGAAGGGCAGGATGATGGACCACTCCGGCCGACCAGCCTAGTGCCGGGTTGGGGTTCCGCGTCTGCAGCCACCGGTGCCCACATCAGGCGCTGAACATGAGGACCCCCGCTGAGGCTTATGCAATAGCGGCTTGAACTGAGCAGGTTCTGCTGGGTCAATACACCACGGCCATCAAGGGAACCCTCGGCAACGTTATTGGTGAGCCCTCACGGCACATGCCGCGCGGCGCTATCTCAGCCCCTAGACCGAGGCAGCCCTGCGACGAACACCTGTCTTGCGGTACCCAACCCGCGCATATCAGCATGAGCAACCGTCGTGCATCCTCACCGGGTGGCATCCAACGGGCTCCGTCGCGTTCCCCGTCCGGCAACGGGTTCAACTTCTCTATCCGCTGCGCGGAGAATTCGCTGCTGCCTCTTGACAGGAAGAAGCCATATCAACGTTCGAGCTGAGCCGCGCACACCGGCATGGCGCTTGGCCCGCTGTACGGATGATGACCTAAGCCGGGAAGCGGGCCAAGTGCCATGACGGTGGGCGTCGGTTCCAGCGAAGGGTTAGGCCTCGCTACGCGAGGGTGGCCTTGCATGATGGACAACGCCACTTGCCGAACGTCTTGAAGGCTCCCGTTAGCGGTGTGACTCGAACCTTCTTTGCCAGTGTGTCAAAGCAGGCTGTGCAGAACAAGCCATCCTCTCCCTCGAACTTGTAGGCCCCGTCGGAGAGCGTCGGTTTTGAAGCATCTCGCTGCTCCAGGCGCTCGTTGAGTTGCCGACTCTCCTCTAGCGATTGAGCCAGCCGCAGCTTTAGATCAGCTACCTCGAGCTTCGCGTCGGCCAAATCGCCCGAGAGATCGGCTACGAGCATTCGGAACTCGGCGTCTTCAATCTTCTTTGACAGATTCCGAAGTTTGCCTGCGATTTCGATCGCGTTCTGTATTGTGGCTAGGACATCCATCGTGCACTCCATTCGCCAAAGACAAGGCCAAGTGTAGGGCGCAACCTCGTGTTGAATGGCGGGCGGAGAGGGGCCTGGGCGGGCGAACTGCGAGGCCTAACGTTCGAGCTGAGCCGCGCACGCCGGCATGGCGCTTGGCCCGCTGGACGGATGATGACCTAAGCCGGGAAGCGGGCCAAGTGCCATGACGGTGGGCGTCGGTTCCAGCGAAGGGTTAGGCGTCTTCTCGACGTGCCTTTGCAAGCTTGAGAACGGCGATGAACTCGAACAGCCTCTTCTCATGGCGCGCTCAAGAACTGCCTAGAAGCCGACGCATCTCGGCGAGTTCTTCGATTGCTTCCGCCAAGAGCTTGGTCGGCGGAGGGCCACCTTCGAACTTATTACAGGTCTCGCGGTAGGTAGCTAACAGCGTTTGAATCTCGCTGCACAAGAGCGCGAGTGAAGAGCCGTGGGCGAATGCCTGTGACTGAGCAAGCTCCTGCGTGGCTCTGTCGACGACTCGCTCCAAGTGTCCTAGATACTGCGCACCGAGCAGCACGGACGGGCCGCCTTGTCCACGAATGGACACGACTGCGCCATCGTCACCCTGTTCGAGGACAGCGAGTTCTTCGTACTGCTTGAGCATCGCGACGATCTCCACGAAGACGCCTAACAGATAGCGTTTATCTGCCGAGCCCGACGGCCGGCAGCGCGCGCGGCGGGCAGCCGAGGCAGATAAACCGTGTTGAACTGAACCATCGTGCCGTCCCTGGCCGCGGGGGCCTGTGTGGCGGC
>NZ_JAGQDE010000048.1 GCF_018069755.1 Ideonella aquatica
GGACCATTCCCCAACCCCGAAGGCTTCTCCTGCTCGCCTTCCCAGGCAAGCTCCCCCATCAACGTCAAACGCGGTGACCACCCTGCGCAGGCAGCCACCGCGTCAGCGGTTTAGTTCAACGTGTTTTGGGGATCAACAGCCTGCGCCACTATTGGACCACTGCGCCCTAAGATGGCCGCGATGGGCGCTGGCAAGTGGTGGTCGCATCTGCATTTTTCCCTGTTGATGCTGGATGTTTATCCAGTATTATTCCCGCGGTGAAAACCGGCGGCGGTTACAAAGATTCTGCAGCGCCTGGCGATGCCTGCCAAGCGTCATCGCAGCGCCTCAGCATCCCCCTTTCGAGGGATGTGATCCGTCCCGCCCTTCAACGCGTGGGGTCGCCGAGGGCAACGCCCCACACTGCTTCTTGTCGACCAGCACACACTGCCCCAGGAGCCAGAAGCCCCAGCGGGGGGGCCCGTCCTGCACGGTCAAGCTGCGGTCGCGGCCGGGCTTGAGTTCGCGGCGGGCGCCGTCCAGGCGCACCAGGCGCGGGGCCTTCAGCGGGCTGGTGCCCAGCGCGTCGTGGAAGCAGTGGTTCAGCTGGCGGCGGCTGGCGCCGACCTGGTGGCACAGTTCCAGCACGCTCATCGGCTTGGCGGTGTTGCCCGGCATCAGCTCGCAGGCGCGGTCCACCGCGCGGCGGCTGGGCGTCGCCGCGCGGGGCAGGGTGCTCCAGGTGACGCTGATGCTGCGCGCCACACCCCAGCGGCGGCGCGACCCCTGGTACAAACGCCTCGCCCTGGTGCGCGGCACGGAGGGCCGGCCCGCCAGCGCGGCGCGTCGCCCGCCGGCCATCTTCGCCCGCCCCCACGCCCACACCCACCCCACGGAGAGACGACCATGCTGCACCGCCGCCAGATCCTGCAAGCCCTGCTGGGCGCCACCGCCGGTCCGGCGGTCCTGGGCGCCCACGCGGCAGACGCCTTCCCAGCCAAGCTGATGACGATGATCGTGCCCTACCCGGCGGGCGGGCCGTCGGACTTCATTGCGCGGCAGATCCAGCCCGAGCTGTCGCGGCTGCTGGGCCAGCAGATGATCGTCGAGAACATCGGCGGCGTGGGGGGTGCGCTGGGCATCCAGAAGGCGATTGCCGCGCCGCCCGACGGCCACACGCTGACCATGGCCTCGCCGATGGAGCTGGTGCTGGCGCCGCTGGGCCTGTCGGCGGTGAAGTTCAAGCCCGAGGACATGCGCCTGGTCGCGCTGCTGGTGACCACCACCATGGTGATGCTGGCCCGCAAGGACTTGCCCGCGTCCAGCGTGGACGAACTGGTGGCCATGGAGAAGAAGCCCGGCGCCAAGGAGCTGAGCTTCGGCAGCGTGGGCCCAGGCTCGCTCTACCACCTGGTGGCCGAGAAGTTCTCGCAGCAGACCGGCCTGAAGATGCTGCACGTGCCCTACAAGGGCGCGGCCCCGCTGATCACCGACCTGATGGGTGGCCAGATCGACATCGTCTTCATGCCGCTGTCCGGCCCGGTGCCGGGGCTGATCAAGGAGGGCAAGGTCAAGGCCTTCGGCGTGGCGTCCAAGGCGCCGCACCCGCTGTTCCCCAACCTGCCCACGCTGACCAGCACCCAGGCGCTGGAGGGCTTCGAGTTCGACCTCTGGGCCGGTCTGCAGGTGCCGCGCGGCGTGCCCGACGCAGCGGTAGAAGCCCTGAACAAGGCGGCGCTGCAGGCATTGCAGAATCCCGACATCCGCAAGGCCTACGAGGGCACCGGCAACGTGGTCGGCAAGCCGATGAACCCGGCCGAGCTGCAGCGCTTCTACACCGCCGAGATCGCCCGCTACACCGCCATCGCGACATCGGTGAACCTGCAACCCCAGTGAGTCTCCCCGCCGTTGAGCCCTGACGCCAGCGACCCGACCGATCTGCCCGCGCACCAGCTCTCGCGTCTGATCCATGCGCGGGCGCTGTCCTGCACCGAGCTGATGCAGGCCACGCTGGCGCGCATCCACCGCTTCAATCCGCTGCACAACGCGATCGTCAACCTGGCGCCGGACGACGAGTTGCTGGCCCAGGCCCGCGCCTTTGATGCCGAGCTGGCCGAGGGCCGGTCGCGCGGCTGGATGCACGGCCTGCCACAGGCGATCAAGGACACCGGGAACGCCGCCGGGTTTCCCACCACCTTTGGCAGCCCGCTGCTGAGAGATGCGGTGGCGCCCACCGACGGACTGATGGCTTCGCGCATGAAGTCGGCCGGCTGCATCGTCATCGGCAAGACCAACATGCCCGAGTGGGGCCTGGGCTCGCACACCTTCAATGCGCTGTTCGGCCCCACCCGCAATGCCTGGGACCCGGCGGTCAGCGCCGGCGGCAGCAGCGGCGGGGCGGCGGTGGCGCTGGCGCTGCGCTTGCTCAGCGTGGCTGATGGCTCCGACTTCATGGGTTCGCTGCGCAACCCCGCGGGCTGGAACCATGTGTTTGGCCTGCGGCCCAGCCAGGGGCGCGTGCCCTTCTGGCCGGTGACCGATGTCTGGGTGGATCAGCTCGGTACCGAAGGCCCGATGGCGCGCTGTGTGGACGATCTGGCGCGTCTGCTGCAAACGCAAAGCGGCCACGATGCCCGCCAGCCGCTCTCCATCGCCGGCCCGGTGCCGGCCTTTGCGCCGGTACGCCCGCATGCGCTGCGCGGCCTGCGCATCGGCTGGCTGGGCAACCTGGGCGGCCACCTGGCGCTGGAGCCCGGTATTGCCGAGGTCTGCACGCAGGCGCTGCGGGTGTTCGAGGACGGCGGCGCCGTGGTCGAACCGGCCGCGCTCGATACCGACCTGGAAGCCGTCTGGCGCGCCTGGCTGGTATGGCGCCGCGCGCTCACCGGCTGCCGCCTGTCGCCACTGCTGGCTCGCCCCGGCGCGCGCGAGCAGATCAAGCCCGAGGCGCTGTGGGAGCACGACCAGTCGCAGGGATTGACGTTTGCTGAGTTCATGGCCGCCAGCCAGGCCCGCAGCGGCTTCACGCAGAAGATGCTGGCCGCGCTGCAGCGCCACAGCGTGCTGGCGCTGCCGGTGGCCCAGGTCTGGCCCTTCCCGGTGGAATGGCGCTGGCCGCAGCGCATTGGCGAGCGGGTGATGGACACCTACCACCGCTGGATGGAGGCCACGCTCTACGCCACCTTCGCCGGCCTGCCGGCGCTGAGCCTGCCCGCCGGCTTTGATCCCACCGGCCGCTGGCCGATGGGCCTGCAGCTGATCGGCCCGCCCCAGGGCGAGGCGCTGCTGCTGCAGGTGGCCGCCGCCTATGAGCAGCGGGTGCCCGAGCTGCTGGCGCGCTGTCCGCCCGGCCTGGACTGAGCCCCCACCCCTGTCCTGAGCACCGCCCCACGCACAGCCACACCGTCCAGCAGATCCGCGGCACGCCCGAGGCTCAGCGCTTCTTCTTCAGCGGCGCCACGCCGCTCTGCGAGCTGCGCCACAGCGCCATCGGGTCGTCGGCCGGTGCCGCTGTGGCCGGCGCGGCCGCCTGGGTCGGTGCCGGGCGCTGCGGCTTGACGGCGGGCGGCATGGCAGCGGGAGGCGGTGGCGCCAGCACCTCGCCCAGCAGGTCCATCAGGTGGGTACGCGCGCGCTTCGGGTTGCGGCGGTAGTAGGCCAGCACCAGGCCGGTGATGAAGCGCTCGTCGTCGTCGCGCGGCTCCAGCCGGTCGTCGTCGGCGGGTGCGGCCTCGGGCAGGTGGGGCTCGTCCATCCACAGCGGGGGCTTGTGGCTGCACTGCTCGAACTGGCGCGCCAGCCGCTCACCGATCTGGCGTGAGCGGCTCTTGATCTGGCTCCAGTAGCTGGGCTGGATCTGCAGCCGCTCGGCGAACCGGCGCTCCAGGCCGCGCAACGTGGCGGCATCGGGATGCTTGACGGTGGCCTGGACGAATTCGTCGAACAGCAGCAGCGCGTTGTCGAGGCGGATCGCGGCCACGTCGCGTACAGCGTTCATGGCCGCGATGATAAAGCCTCGTTGATCAGGCGGTCGGCGGGCGCGCCACCTTGGGCGCGGTGCGCATGCTCAGCCACATGGTCGCGCCCAGGATCGCCGCGACCACGCCCAGCGACACCGCCACCGGGATCTTGAACACATCGATCAGCATCATCTTCGTGCCGATGAAGACCAGCACCACCGCCAGGCCGTAGCTCAGCAGGTGGAAGCGCTCAGCCACCGCGGCCAGCAGGAAGTACATCGCGCGCAGGCCCAGGATCGCGAAGACGTTGGAGGTCAGCACGATGAACGGGTCGGTGGTGATGGCGAAGATCGCGGGGATGGAGTCCACCGCGAAGATCACGTCGGTCAGGCCCACCAGCGCGATCACCAGCATCAGCGGTGTGGCGATGCGCTTGCCGTTCTCGACGGTGAAGAACTTCTCGCCGTCAAAGCCCTTGGACACCGGCAGCACGCGGCGCAGCAGCTTCAGCGCGGGGTTGTCGTCCAGGCTGTTCTCCTGGCCGGCAGCCCACCACATCTTGATGCCGGTGAGCACCAGGAAGGCGCCGAAGACATAGAGCAGCCAGTGGAACTCCTGGATCAGCCAGGCGCCCGCCAGGATCATCAGCGTGCGCAGCACGATGGCGCCGATGATGCCGATCATCAGCACCCGCTTCTGGTAGGCCGGCGGCACCGCGAAGTAGGTGAAGATCATCAGGAAGACGAAGATGTTGTCGACCGCCAGGCTCTTCTCGATCAGGTAGCCGGTCAGAAACTCCAGCGACTTCTGGTTGGCCATGGCGGTGCCATGGTCCTGCTGCACGGCCCACCACAGCAGGCCGTTGAAGGCCAGGCTGACGCCGACCCAGATCAGCGACCACCAGGCCGCCTCCCGCACGCCCACGGCGTGCGCGCCCTGCTTCTTGAGCACGACAAAATCGACGAACAGGGCCACCAGCACGGTGGCGACGAAGACGGACCACAGCCAGATCGGCGCGATGGTGTCCATGGACTCTCCTGAGAGGAAGGGTGGATGGGTTCGCGCCGAAAGGTCTTGCCAGGGCAGGGCGCCCTGTGCGGTCCCGGGAGCGGGCCGGCATGGCGCCGGTGCTCCGTACTGACGGGGGGCCGCGACACCGCGGGACGGTGCCGGCTACTCCCCTTTCGACAGGCGGGATTCTGCGGCAGGTCCGATTGTCCTGATGCGGCCTGGGGCTATTCGGCCAGCACGGCCGGCGTGATGTCGGCGATGCGCGCGCAGCCGGTCAGGGCCATCGCCACCTGCAACTCGTCGCGCAGGATGCGCAGCAGCCGGGCCACGCCCAGCGGCCCCTCAGCCGCCAGCGCGTGCACCTGTGGCCGGCCGATCAGCACGCCCTGCGCGCCCAGGGCCAGCGCCTTGAGCACATCGGTGCCGCGGCGGATGCCGCCGTCCACCAGCAGCGGCAGGCGGCCGTCCACCGCGCGGGCGATGCGCGGCAGTGCCCAGGCGGTGGAGACGGCGGTGTCCAGCGTGCGGCCGCCGTGGTTGGAGACGATCAGGCCGTCGATGCCGGCCTGCAGTGCGCGGCGCGCATCGTCGGGATGCAGCACGCCCTTGAGCCACAGCGGCAGGCCGGTGGCGGCGCGCAATGCGTCCAGCTGCTCCCAGGTCAGTGCGGCCTGCAGCAGCGCGTCGATATGGTGATGCGCCGCCACGCCCTCGGGCAGATGCACCGCGCGCACGCCGGGCGGCAGTTTGAAGCCGGCGCGGCGCTCGCGGTCACGCACGCCGTGTACCGGCGCGTCCACCGTCAGCACGATGGCCTGGCAGCCGGCGGCCTGGGCGCGCTGGGCCAGCGCGCGCGTCAGGCCGGCATCGGGCTGGGCGTGCAGCTGGAACCACAGCGGGCCGGCCTCGGGTTCGCGTGCAAAGGCGGCGGCGACGCGCTCGACCTCGACGCTGCTCTGGCCGCTCAGCACCATGCCGGCACCCTGGGCGGCGGCGGCCAGCGCGCTGGCCAGCTCGCCATCCGGGTGGGCCAGACGCTGGTAGGCCACCGGGGCCAGCCAGATCGGGTGGGCCACCGCGTGCGGGCCGATGCGGGTGCGCGTGTCGGCCGTGCCCAGCGGGCGCAGCACGCGCGGCCACAGGCGCAGCGCGGCCCAGTCGGCGCGGTTGGCGGCCAGCGTGTGCTCGTCGGCCGCGCCACCGTCGAAGTAGTCGCGGCAGGCCGAGGGCAGCCGGGCTGCGGCGCGCTGCGCGAACTCGTCGGCCGTCATGGCGGACGGGGCGCTCAGGTGCTGGCCCACATGCGCAGCAGGTTGTGGTACGTGCCGGCCAGGCGCACCGTGTCCTCGTCGTCGCCGTGGCGCTCGCGCAGGCGCATCAAAGCCATGTCCAGGTCGAACAGCAGGCGGCGCTGCTCGTCGCTGCGCACCAGGCTCTGCACCCACAGGAAGGCGGCCAGCCGCGCGCCGCGGGTCACCGGCTCCACGCGGTGCACGCTGGTGCCCGGGTAGAGCACCATGTCGCCCGCCGCCAGCTTGACGCGCTGCTCCCCATAGGTGTCGTCGATCACCAGCTCGCCGCCGTCGTACTCGTGCGGCTCGGCCAGGAAGACGGTGGCGCTGACATCGGCGCGCACGCGCTCACCGTCGCTGCCGGGGACCACCCGCACCGCGTTGTCGACATGCGCGCCGTAGTGGTTGGTGGCGCCGCTGTAGCGGTTGACCATGGGCGGGAAGATCCTGCGCGGCAGCGCCGCCGAGAAGAACAGCGGGTGGCCCTGCAGCGCGTCCAGCACCAGGGACTGGATCTGGCGCGCGTGCGCGCCACTGGGCGCGAGCTGCTCGTTGTGCTTGACCTGGCGCGCCTGGGTGCCGGCAGTGGCGGCGCCGTGCTCCCAGGGCGCCTGGGCCAGCAGCGCGCGGGCTTGCGCCAGCGCTTCGGGGCCCAGCAAGGCGGGAATGCGGATCAGCATTGGCGTCTCCGGCTCAGAACTTCAGGCTGCCCGTGACCATCAGCAGCCGCCCGGCGCCGGGGATGTAGTGTCCGCTGTAGAGCGACTCGGCGTAGAGCTTGTTGGTGACATTCGTGAGGTTGGCCTTGACGGTGAAGCGCTCGGGCACCACCACCACCTCGGCCATCAGGTCGGCGGTGACAAAGCGTGGCGCGGCCCAGCCTGGGTTGCGGTTGGGGGTCTGCGAGGAGCGCGCATTGAGGCCGCCGCCCACCCGCCAGCGCGGCGTGAGCTGGTAGGTGGTCCACACCGTGCCCGAGTGGCGCGGCGTCAGCGAGGGCCGCGTGCCCACGCCCTCGGAGCCGGCCACGCCTTCGTCGATCGTGGCCACCGGCATCCACATGTAGGACGCAAACACCTCCCACAGCGGCGTCAGGCGACCCGCGACGTCGATCTCGAGGCCGGCCACATGGCGCCGACCGGACAGCGTGACCAGCTGACTGTCGGGGTCGGTGTTGCGCTCATGCAGCTTGGTGGAGCGGAAGGCCGCGGTGCGCAGGCTCCACTGGCCGTCGGCCGACTCGAGGCGCGCGCCCAGCTCCAGATTGATCGACTGTTCCGGGGGCACGCTGGCATTGCCTTCGCTCAGCGAGTAGGCGTCGCCCGAGGTGTTGAACGAGGTGGCGCCGGAGAGGTGGAAGCTCAGCTGCTCGTTGGGCTGGAACAGCAGGCCCAGGCGCTTGCTCCACTCCGACACGGTCATCTGGTACTGGGTGGTGGTGACCGGCCCCGGCGCGGTCTGCGGGATGGCGTAGAGCGAATAGTCGCCCTTCAGGTGGTCGTAGCGCAGGCCGGCCAGCAGCTTCCAGGCCGGGGCCAGCTGGATCAGGTCCTGCACATACACGCCGGCGCCTTGCGCGGTGTATTCGCTGGACAGGCGCAGCACACGGCTGGCCTCGTTGACGGTGGCGCCATCGTTGGGTGTGCCCACGCTGGTGACCGGCTTGACGGGCACCGCGCCGCCCTGGGCAACGGTGCGCGCCGCGTAGACCTGCTTGGTGTCGCGCGACGCATCGATGCCGGCGCTCAATTGGTGCCCCAGACCGAGGGCCTGGAAAGCCGCCGTCAGATCGCTTTGCAGGGCCAGTGTGTCGACATCCTGGATCTTCAGGTTGGTGCCACGGGTCAGCAGGGTGGTGGCGCTGAAGTCCTGCAGCGTCACCGGCAGCAACTGGTCGGGGCAGCTGGCATTGGGGGTGTAGCTGGTGCTGCCGTCGGCATTGGAGGTGGCGCGCGGGCCGCACAGGCGCACCGTGCCGGCGCGCTGGTCACGCGTGAAGTGGCCGCTGCGCAGCTTGGTGCTCAACGCCACCTGGGGCGCAAAGCGGTGGATGTGGCTGAGCGTGACCTGCGTGGCCTCGCCGGCGTTGTAGTCGCTGGCCAGGCCGTAGTAGCGGTCGGGGTCCAGCGGCAGCAGCGTGGTCTGGCCGACGCTGGCGCTGGCGCTGGGCCGGATCCAGGGCAGGCCGTAGTTCATGCCATTGCGGTTGTCCAGCACGCTGGCGCTGGCCTGGAACTCGTCGCGCTCGCCAATGCCCCAGCGGTAGGCGGCGGCGACGCCGGTCTTGTTGATGGCACTGCCGGCGCCATTGCTGTCGGCCTGGGTCACCATCGTGCCCAGGCGCAGCGCGGCGTTGTCGCCCATCTTCAGGTTGAAGTCCCCGACGCCGCGCAGGTAGCCATGGCTGCCGACGGTGAGGTCGACCTGGTGTTCGTCGATCAATCGCGGTGTCTTGGTGACCTGGTTGACCGCGCCGCCGGTGGAGCCGCGGCCGAACAGCATCGAGGCCGAGCCGCGCAGCACCTCCACCCGGTCCATGAAGAAGGTGTCGCGGTCGTAGAAGGCGGGGTCGCGCAGGCCGTCGACGAAGACGTCGCCGGTGCTTTGCAGTGCAAAGCCCCGCAGGCGGATGTCTTCCTCGCCGCCCTCGGCCGCCAGGAAGGTGATGCCGGCGGTGTTGCGCAGCACGTCCTTCATGGTGTCGAGGTGGCGGTCGTCAATCAGCTTCTCGGTGACCACGGTGATCGACTGGCCCAGGTCGCGCAGCTCCTGCGTGCCCTTGCCGATCGAGGTGGTGGTGGCTTGCACCGAGTCCTTGGCGGTGGGCTCGGCCGTGGCTTTGAGCTTGACGACCGGCAGCACGGTCTCGGTGGCGGGCGTGGCCGGTGTGGCGGTCTGGGCCACCGCCAGGCTGGCGGCGCCGAAGCCGGCGGCCAGGGCGCCCAGGGGCAGCAAGGTGTGGCGGGTCAGGTCATGCATGGGGTTCTCCGTGGACGATGTGGATTCGTGGGGATGAGCTGTCCCGCGCGGCCGGCCAGCGGCGGGCCACGGGGGCGGGTGAGGGGAGGCCTCAGCGGCTGTCGGGCTGGCTGACGAAGCCGATGCGGGTGAGGCCGGCGCGCGAGGCATCGGCCAGCGTTTCGGCGACGCTGCGGTAGGCGCTGTCGCCGTCGGCGCGCAGTTGCACTTCGGTGCGCGGGTCGGCGGCGCCGGCCTGGCTGAAGCGGCGTGCGGCCTCGGCGCGGTCGATGCGCTCACCGTTCCAGTAGCGCTGGCCGGCGGCGTCGATCGCGAACTCGATCGTCTGCGGCGGCAGCGTGTTGTTGGCGGCGTCGGCGCGTGGCAGCTCCAGCTTCACGGCGTGCGTCAGCAGCGGCGCGGTGACGATGAAGATCACCAGCAGCACCAGCATCACGTCAATCAGCGGCACCATGTTGATCTCGGCCAGCGGGGCGGCGCCGCGCTGCTTGTCGAAGGAGGCGAAGGCCATGGCGGGCTCCCGGCTCAGGCCGCGGGCTTGAGCTGGCGCACCGGCGCCGGCGCCTGGGTCTGCGCGCCCGGCGCCTCGCCCATGGTCAGGAAGCTGTGCAGCTCGAACGCGAAGGCGTCGAGCCGGCCGGTGAGCACCCGGTTGCTGCGCGTGAAGGCGTTGTAGGCCACCACCGCGGGGATGGCCACGGCCAGACCCAGGCCGGTCATGATCAGCGCCTCGCCCACCGGGCCGGCCACCTTGTCCAGCGTGCCGGCGCCGCTCAGGCCGATCGCCAGCAGCGCGTGGTAGACGCCCCAGACGGTGCCGAACAGGCCCACGAAGGGCGCGGTGGCGCCCACCGTGGCCAGTGTGGTCAGGCCGGCCTCCAGGCGGGTGGTCTCCTCGTCCAGCACCTTCTTGATCGTGCGGGTGATGAACTCGCTGGCGGTGCCGGCCTCGGACAGCTTGGCGGCGCCGTGGCGCGCGTGGTGCGCCTGGGCGTGCAGCGCATGGGCCGAGAGGTGCGAGAAGGGGTCGCCAGCGCCGTGGGTCTGCAGCTCGTGGCGCACCTCGTCCAGCGTGCTGGCGTTCCAGAAGTGGTTCAGGAAGCCGCGGGCCCGGCGCTGGCGCAGGTGGTGGCTGAGCGCCTTGGCGACGATGATCACCCACGAGGCGGCCGACATCAGCAGCAGCAGCGCGAGCAGGGTCTGGCCGACGGCGTCGGACTGCGACAGGAAATGGCCGAAGCCGAGGGTGGGTGCGGGGGTGTCCATGGGGGGGCCTGAGGTCAATCGAGTTCGTAGGCGAGCGGCGCCAGCGCGGTCCAGGGGACGGCGCTGCCGTTGACGGTGTGGGGCGCAAAGCGGGCGGCGCGCAGGGCCTGCAGCGCCTGCTCGTCCAGCCGCGCGAAGCCGCTGCTGCGGTGCAGGCTGACCTGCTGCGGCAGCCCCTGGGCATCGACCACCAGGCGCAGCAGCACCGTGCCCTGCTCGCGCAGCCGGCGCGAGGCCAGCGGGTAGACCTGGGCCGGCGGCACCAGGTAGCGCAGCGCGGTGCTGGGCAGCACAACGGGGGCGGCTGGCGGTGCGGGGGCGGCCACGGCGGCGGGCGCGGGCGGGGCAGGGGAGGCCGAAGGGGCGGGCTCGGCGGCCACCGGTTCCGGGGCAACGGTGGCGGCGGTTGGCGGGGTGGGGGCCGGGGTCGGCGTGGCGGCGATCACCGGGGC
>NZ_JAGQDE010000049.1 GCF_018069755.1 Ideonella aquatica
GTCGACCTGGACCATCGACTACGGTCAGGGCGGCACCACCTCGCGTCTGAGCCTGCTCGGTGTGGCAGCGGGTGAGCTGAGCAGCTCGAACTGGCTCTTCTCCACGGCCGTCAGCAATGACGCGCTGGTCGGCACCAGCTACAGCGACCGAATGTTCGCTGGCCTGGGCGATGATGTGGTGTCCGGTGGCTCCGGCGCCGACTGGTTGTTCGGTGAGAGCGGCAACGACGTGCTGTACGCCCATTTCGCCAGCGGAACCGACTACTCAGACAGCAACGACACCCTCGACGGCGGCGCCGGCAATGATCAGCTCAACGGTAGCGACGGGTCGGACCAGTTGCTGGGCGGCGCTGACAACGACGTGCTCTCTGGCGGCGACAACGACGACGCGCTGGACGGGGGCAGCGGCAACGACAGCCTCAACGGCGGCTCCGGCATCGACCTGCTCAATGGCGGCGACGGCATCGACACGGCCGACTACCGCACGGCGACAACGGTAGTGACCGTGGACTTGGCTATCGTCGGCGCACAGACCGTCAGCACGGCGCTGGGTGTCGAGATCCTGCAGAACATCGAGAACGTCAACGGGGGCTCGGCCAACGACAACCTGTCTGGCAATGGCGGCGCCAACCGCCTGGACGGCGGCGTGGGCAACGACTTGATGGTCGGCCGCGCTGGCGATGACGTGTACTTGGTGGACAGTCTCTCGGACACCGTGACCGAGCTGGCGCTGGAGGGCACCGACCGGGTCGAGGCCAACCTGAGCTGGACCCTGGGTGCCGAGCTGGAGAACCTGAGCCTCACGGGCACGCTGGCGATCAACGGCACCGGCAATGGCCTGAACAACCTGCTGGTAGGCAACGCCAACGCCAACGTGCTGGCGGGCCTGGCCGGCAACGACACCCTGGACGGCGGCGCCGGCGATGACGCGATGACGGGCGGCCAGGGCGACGACCTCTACCTGGTGGACAGCACTGGCGACACGGTGACCGAGCTGGCCGCTGAAGGCACGGACACCGTTCGTTCGCTGGTGAGCTGGGCGCTGGGCGTGGGCCAGGACAACCTGGAGCTGCAGGGCGATGCCGCAATCAACGGCACCGGCAATGCCGACGCCAATCAGATTCGCGGCAACGCCGGCAACAACCGGCTCGACGGTGGCGGCGGTGCCGACGGGCTCAGCGGCGGTGCGGGCAATGACACCTACGTGGTGGACAACAGGTCCGACACCGTCACCGAGAGGTCCGGCGAGGGTACCGATGACGTCCAGTCCACGGTGAGCTGGACCCTGGGCAACAACGTCGAGAACCTGACGCTGCTGGGCAGCGCGGCCGTGGACGGAACCGGCAATGGGGCGGCGAATCGCCTCTCCGGCAATGATCGCGCCAACAAGCTGGACGGTGGCGCGGGCGATGACACCCTGACGGGCGGGCAAGGCGTGGACACGCTTCTCGGCGGCGCCGGCAACGACAACCTCAGCGGCGGCGCGGGCGCTGACCGCTTTGTCTTCCAGTCCCAAGGCAACGGGCTGGACAGCATCCTGGACCTGCGCAGCGGCACCGGTGGTGATGTGATCGACCTCAGCGCCTTTTTCGGCACCACCGCCACCAAGATCGCCGACGGCAACACGACCGGCGGCGACAACTTCGACGTCTTCACGACACCGGCCACGCTCACCGGCCAGAACGTGCTGGCAGTGGAGGGCAACTTCTCAGGCATCGCACCGACTGCTGCGCAGGTCGAGGCCTTGCTGACGGGTTTCCAGTTCAGCAACGGCACCAAGCAGGCCATCGTGGTGCATGACGTGGTGTCCGACGGCGCCTACCTGTACTTCGCCTCGGAGAGGGGGTCGGATGGCAATACCGCAATCAATGCCAACGAGTTGACGCTGTTCGCCAACGTGTCCTACGAGGCTGGGCGCGACTTCAACGGCTTGGTGGCAGAGAACTTCCTGACACTGGTCAACGTGAAGAGCCCGATGGCCGCAGACATCCCGACGCATCCCTGGTAAGCCTCGGACCCGGCCGCCAATGGCGGCCGGTGGGGCGGATCGTCCCGAACAAGCTGTGATGCCTGTCCATCGCGGCTGCTCGTCACGGCCAATGCGTCAGCATGCCGCATCGGCCATGCCAGCATGACGTACAGGCGGCCACCCGGCGTCAAGGGTTCGCGCGCCGGGCTTCGCCCGCCCTAGACCCCGGCTGACAGAACAAACACCGCCGAACCCAGTCACTCAACAGTCAAGAGAGGTCTAGAAGCCAAGCGTCTTGACGCCCTGCGACGTGCCCAGCAGGCAGACCTGGGCCTTGTGGCGGCCGAAGATGCCCACCGTGACCACGCCAGGCCATTGGTTGACCTCGGTCTCCATGGCCAGCGGGTCGGTGATCTGCAGGCCGCGCACATCCAGGATCAGGTTGCCGTTGTCGGTCACCACGCCCTCGCGGACCGTGGCCGTGCCACGGTAGCTGGCGGCAAAGCGCCGCGCCACCTGGGCTGCGGCCATCGGGATCACCTCCACCGGCAGCGGAAAGCGCCCCATCACCGGCACCAGCTTCGACTCGTCGGCAATGCAGACGAAGCGCTCGGCCAGATCGGCGACGATCTTCTCGCGCGTCAGCGCCGCGCCACCGCCCTTGATCATGCAGCCGCTGTGGTCGATCTCGTCGGCGCCGTCGATGTAGACCGGAATCGACTCAATCGTGTTGGCGTCGAACACCGGGATGCCCAGCGCCTGCATGCGCTCGGTGCTCTTGACCGAGCTGGACACCGCACCGCGGATCTGGTCCTTCATCGTCGCCAGGGCGTCGATGAAGCAGTTGACGGTGGAGCCGGTGCCCACGCCCACGATGGAGCCGGGCACCACATAGGCCAGGGCGGCCTGGCCCACGAGGGCCTTGAGTTCGTCTTGCGTCATGGCGGCGATTATCGCCGTCGGTTACGCTGGCCTGATGCACCACCTCACCCGCCGGCAAGCGCTCGCCAGCCTGGGCCTGCTGCCGCTGGCGGCCCGCGCCGACCTCTGCCGCGACGGCCGCCGCCAGTCGCCGATCGACATCGTCCCCACCGCGCAGGTGGTACTGCCGCCGCTGCGGGCCGCCTGGCAGGCCTCGCCGCTGCGCTGGGTGCATGACGGCCACACCGTGCGCGTGCGCAGCGCGCCGGGCAGCCGGCTATGGGTGGGCACGGTGCCGCACACGTTGCAGCAGTTCCACTTCCACCTGCCCGGAGGTGACCGCCTGCGCGGCGAAGCCTTTCCGCTGGGCCTGCACTTCCCGCACAAGAGCCCGTCCGGCCAGTTGGTGACGCTGGTGCTGCTGTGCCGCGAGGGTGCGGCCCACCCGGCGCTGGCGCAATTGCCCCGCCCTTGGCCGCAGGCGGGCGCGGCCGAGCGCAGCCTGCCAGGCACGCTGATCGACCCCAGCCTGTGGCTGCCTGGTGATCTGGCCTACTACCGCTACGAGGGCTCGCTGACCAGCCCGCCATGCACCGAAGGCGTGTTGTGGCTGGTGCTAAAGCAGGTGGCCAGTGTCTCGGCCGAGCAACTGGCGGCGCTGCGCGCAGTGATCGCGCCCAATGCGCGCGCGGTGCAGCCCGCCAACGGGCGCGCGGTACTGGCCTCCTGACCGTGCCGCGGCGGCAGCGACAATGTCGCTGAAGCATCACCGTCCCACCTCTGCCCATGAGCACCCTGCCGCCCTGCCCCCAATGCCACGCCGAGTACACCTACGAAGACGGTAGCCAGCTCGTCTGCCCATCCTGTGGCCACGAGTGGGACCCCGCCCAGGCCGCGGCTGAACCGGCCGCCAAGGTCTGGAAGGACGCCCACGGCAACCTGCTGCAGGACGGCGACAGCGTCACGCTGATCAAGGACCTGAAGATCAAGGGCTCATCGGCGGTGATCAAGGTCGGCACCAAGGTCAAGAACATCCGCCTGATCGACGGCGACCACGACATCGACTGCAAGATCGACGGCTTCGGCCCGATGCAGCTGAAGTCGGAGTTCATCAAGAAGGCCTGATCCGGCTGACCGCCATCTGAAGGGCCCCGGCGCGATTGACGCGCCTCAAGGGCTGGGGCCGGGTCTGCGGGCATCGTGCCGGCATGCATCTTTACCCCTCTCTGCTGCGGCCCGCACTGGTGGCTGGTCTGGTCTGCATGAGCGCCGCCATCGCGGCGCCGCGCGCCCCCGCCGAGGACGGCATCGCCGTGCCGGTCACCCCCGAGATGACCGGCGCCGGCATCGTCTCCAGTGGCGTCAAACTGCCGCCGATCCCGCCAGTCACCGGCAACCGCCGCCAGCCGGTGGCGTCCTGGGGCAAGCCGCTGCCTTACCCGATCATCGTGGCCGACCGCCGCAACAACCGGCTGATCGAGATCGCCCCCGACAAGCGCATCGTCTGGGAGATGCCCTCGCCCGACCTGGTCTACTACCGCGGCAACGAGGACGTGAACTTCTCGGCCGACGGCAAGACCCTGGCCGTCAGCGAGGAGGACAACTTCGACATCCACCTCGTGGACTACGACAGCCGCACCGTCACCTGGACCTGGGGCATCCCCAACCGGCGCGGCAAGACCGGCCGGCTGATGAACTACCCGGACGACGCGCACCTGCTGGACGACGGCCAGTTCCTGACCGCCGACATCCGCAATTGCCGGGTGCTGATCGTCAACCCCAAGACCGACCAGATCAGCACGCAGTGGGGCCGCCCCGGCCAGTGCAAGCACAACCCGCCGCACACGTTGGCCTGGCCCAATGGCGCCACGCCGATGGACAACGGCGACATCCTGGTCAGCGAGATCACCGACGCCTGGATCTCGCGCATCAGCCGCAGCGGCGAGGTCCAGTGGAGCGTGCGCGCCCCCAAGATGCGCTACCCCTCCGATGCCTTTCCCACGGTGGATGGCCGCCAGGTCATCGTGGCTGACTTCGCCAAGCCCGGGCGCATCATCATCTTCGATCCCTCCACCGGCAAGCCCACCTGGGAGTACTTCGAGACCAGCGGCGAGAAGATGCTGGACCACCCCTCGATCGCCCGCGAGCTGCCCGACACGCATGACATCCTGGTGGTGGACGACCTGCGCAACCGCGTGCTGGTGATCGACCGCCAGACCAAGGCCATCATCTGGCAGTACGGCGTGACCGACACGCCAGGCCATGCGCCGGGCCACTTCAACTACCCCGACGGCGTGGACATCGACGTCTTCCGCGACTGGCGACCCACCGCGGCTGCGGCCGCGAAGAAGTGACCTGAGACAATCCGGGCCACCATGGCCCTGATTCCGTACGCCCTCACCCGCCCCATCCTGTTCGGGATGGATCCCGAAGCCGCGCACGAGCTGACACTCGATCAGCTGGCGCGCTGGCAGAACACGCCGCTGCAATGCCTGTGGTCGCAGCCGCGGGTGAATGACCCCGTCACCGTGGCCGGCCTGCGCTTTCCCAACCGCGTGGGCATGGCCGCCGGCCTGGACAAGAACGGCCGCGTGATCGACGGTCTGGGGGCGATGGGCTTCGGCTTCATCGAGGTGGGCACCGTCACGCCCAAGGCCCAGCCGGGCAACCCGAAGCCGCGCATGTTCCGCCTGCCGGCGAAGAACGCGCTGATCAACCGCCTGGGCTTCAACAACGAGGGCCTGGACGCCTTCCTGGCCAACGTGCAGCGCGCGCGCAGCTTCCGCGCCAGCGGCGGCATCCTGGGCCTGAACATCGGCAAGAACGCGGTCACCCCGATCGAGAACGCGACTGCCGACTACCTGAGCTGCCTGGACGGTGTCTACCCGCACGCCGACTACGTCACCGTCAACATCAGCAGCCCCAACACCAAGAACCTGCGCGCGCTGCAAAGCGACGAGGCGCTCGACGGCCTGCTGGGCGCGCTGGTGGAGCGCAAGGCCGCACTGGCCGCGCGCCTGGGCCGCAGCGTGCCGATGTTCCTGAAGATCGCGCCCGACCTGGACGAGGACCAGGTGCGGGTGATCGCCGCCACGCTGAAGAAGCACGGCATGGACGGCGTGATCGCCACCAACACCACGATCGCCCGTGACGCGGTGCAGGGCCTGCCGCATGCTGACGAGGCCGGTGGCCTGTCGGGCGCGCCGGTGCTGGAGCCCAGCAACCGGGTGATCCGCCTGCTGCGCGCCGAGCTGGGTGCGGGCTTCCCGATCATCGGCGTGGGCGGTGTGCTCAGTGGCGATGACGCGCGCAGCAAGATCGCCGCCGGGGCCGACCTGGTGCAGCTCTACACCGGGCTGATCTACCGCGGCTCGCCGCTGGTGCGCGAGGCAGCGCTGGCGCTCAAGCGCTGATCAGTCGCCGACCACCACGCCTTCGCGCCGGGGGTCGGCACCGCCCAGCCAGCCACGGCCGGCCGGGTCGCGCTGCAGCACATGGATGCCGCTGGGGATCTCGTCCTCCTGCACCTGCTGGCCCCGTGCGCGCAGCCCCCGCACCACCTCGGGCGACCAGCGGCCGCGCTCCAGCCAGCTCAGCGGCGTGTTGAAGTTCAGCAGGTGCGGTGCGTCCGCCGCCTGCTGCGGCGTCAGCCCCTCGGCCAGGCCCTGCAGCGTGCCGGCCACGAAATGGATGATCGCGCCGCCGCCGGGTGAGCCCAGCGTGGCCAGCAGACGGCCGTCGCGGCGGTCAAAGACCAGTGTGGGCGACATGCTGGAGCGCGGCCGCTTGCCGCCCTCGGCGCGGTTGGCCACGGGTCGGCCGTCGGCGCCTGTGGGCTGCATGGCAAAGTCGGTCAGCTCGTTGTTCAGCAGGAAGCCGCCGGGCAGGCCGGTGCCGCCGTCGCACAGCAGGCCGCTGCCAAAGCCCGCCTCGATCGTGGTGGTCAGCGCCACCGCACGGCCCTGGGCGTCGACCACGCTGATGTGGCTGGTGCCGTGCTCGGGCTGCGACGCCTGCGGCGCGAACGCCAGGCGGGCGCCCCCGGGCTGACCGGGGCTGGCGGTGCCCATCGCCCGGGGCTGGATCAGGGCGGCGCGCTGGCGCAGGTAGGCGGGGGCCAGCAGTTGCTGCCAGTCGCCGCCAGGGGCCTCGACAAAGGTCGGGTCGGCCAGGTACTGGGCACGGTCGGCATAGGCCAGGCGCGCGGCCTCGATCCAGCGGTGGGCGCGTTCGGTGGGATCGGTGCTGGGCGGCAGCGCGTCCAGCAGGCCCAGCAGCTGCATCACCGCGATGTGGCCGCTCGACGGCGGCGGCATGCCGCAGACCCGCCAGTCGCGCCAGTCGGTGCAGATCGGCTCGCGCAGACGCGGCTGGTAGGCGGCCAGGTCGGATTCGTTGAGGGTGCCGGGGCGCTCCGGGTGGTGCTGCACGCGCTGGACGATGGCGGCGGCCACCGCGCCGCTGTGCAGCACGTCGGCCCCCTCGCGGGCGACACGGCGCAGCACCGCCGCAAGCGCCGGATTGGTCAGGCGGTGGCCCACCGGCCAGGGCTGGCCCTGGGCGTCGAAGAAGAAGGCGCGGGCCGCCGGGTCGGCACGCAGCTGGGCGCTGGCGGCGATCGACTGGTGCAGCCGCAGGCTCACCGCAAAGCCCTGCTCGGCCAGCTCGATGGCCGGTTGCACCAGGCGCGCCCAGGCCAGGCGGCCGCCGCGGCGGTGGGCCGCCTCCAGCATGCGCAGCGTACCGGGCACCCCCACCGACCGCCCGCTGGCGATGGCCTGCGCCATCGGCAGCGGCCGGCCCTGGGCGTCCAGGAAGAGCGCGGGCGTGGCGCCGGCCGGTGCCGTTTCGCGACCGTCCCAGGCCTGCAGTTGACGGCCGTCCCAGCTGAGCAGGAAAGCGCCACCACCCAGGCCGCTGGACTGCGGCTCCACCAGGGCCAGCACCAGCTGAGTGGCGATCGCCGCGTCCAGCGCGTTGCCGCCGTCGCGCAGGACCTGCGCGCCGACCTCGGCCGCCAGCGGGTGCGCGGCCGCCACGCCCTGGCGCTGCAGGGCCCGGCCCGCCTTGACCTGGGGCGCGGTGGCGATTTCCGGCGCCTCCCAGCGGGAGGGCGGGGCCTGGCAGGCCGGCAGGGCCAGGGCACTCAGCAGCAGGGCCAGCCAGGTCCGCCCGTGGCGCCAGAACGTCCGATTCATGCGCCCGATGCTACGCCGCAACCCCCCTTGTCCGCAGGGGAGCCCCGGGACAGTCGCCCCATGGATCCCGGTCGGCGGTGTCACCAACGGGACATCCGACCCGCGACGCGGCCGTCCCCCGGATTGACGATGACATCACCGCGCCACGCCGGCCCGGCCCACCCACCAGGAGCCCGATGATGAACACCCACCCCCTTCTCTGCGCCGTCGCCTTCGCCGCCTCGCTGGCGGGCGCGTCCACCGCCCAGGCCGCCAATGGCTGGCAGATGGTGGCCTCCGGCTGTACGCCCGCACCGGCCAGCGCCAAGCTGCTCACCGTCAGCACCAAGACCGGCGCCGTCAGCTTCAAGGACGGCAAGACCGGCACCGCCGCACTGATCTGCCCGATCAACTACGAGTTCACCGGCACCAATGTGCTGGACCAGCTGGAGGTCCAGGCGCTGGACGCGACGGCCAATGGCTCGGTGCGCGCCACGCTGGTGCGCAAGAGCAAGACCACCGGGTCGATCGAGACGCTGGCCAATGTCGTCAGCGTCGACGCCACCGGCGTGCAGAACACCCTGATCGGCTTCACCCCGGCCTCGATCAACTTCTTCACCCACGCCGCCTATGTGGTGCTGCAGCTCAGCCGCACCGACCCGGCCGCCGACGTGCAGGCGCACATGGTGCACCTGAGCCGCTTCATTCCCTGATTGCTCACCGGCCCGCCCGGGCCTTCTTCACCACCCTGCCGGATCCCGGCTTCTTCACCCAGAAAGGAACGACCATGAACACCTCCCTCATCACCCGCGCCGCCGCTGCCCTGCTGCTGGGCTCCGTCGCCGTCCTGGCCCAGGCGGCCGATGTCAACGGCAGCTCGCGGGCCCAGGCCCAGAGCGACGTCAAGCCGATGTTCAAGCCCGGCAAGCCGCGCGTCTGGGACGCGGTGGTGTCGGACACGGGCGTGCTGCAGCGCGGCGGCGCCATCGGCGCCTCGGCGGTGAACACCAGCGGCGCCTACCAGATCGACTTCCCGGTCGACGTGACCCAGTGCAGCTTCGTCGCCAGCCTGGGCAGCGTGGACATCGGCACGCCGGCATCGGGCCAGGCGGTGACCGCCCGCCGCGTCGGTGCGGCGAATTCGGTCTTCGTGCAGACCACCGACGACGCCGGCACCCGCGTGCCGCGCGCCTTCCACCTGGTGGTGGTCTGCGCCTGATCAGCCGCGCCCGAAGCCGGCATCGCGGGCGCGCACGATGGCGCGCGCCCGGTTGTCGGCACCGATCTTGTCGAAGATGGCGGTGATCTGGTTGCGCACCGTCTTCTCCGACAGCCCCAGGGCCGCGGCGATCTGCGCGTTGTCGCGGCCCTGGGCCATCAGCTCCAGCACCTCGCGCTGGCGCGGCGACAGGCCGCCGAAGTCCACGGCGCCGCCACTCTGACCGGGACGCGGCGGCAGGAAGGCGTCCACCGCCTGCCACCAGGCCTGCCAGCCGGGTTCGGTCTCGAGCAGCAGGTGGTTGCCGCTCTCGATCACCACGAACTGCGCGCCGGGGATCTGCGTGGCCAGCAGCCGCCCCTCCTCCAGCGGCACGCGCACATCGTGGCGGCTGTGCAGTACCAACGTCGGGCAGCGCACCTGGGGCAGCAGCGCCTGCACGTCGATGCTGGCGAACACGCGCATGAAGCGCGCGGCATTGGCCGGCGAGGTGGACAGCCGCTCCATCTCGTTGAACCAGGCGTGCTGCTCGGGCGTGCCGCCGGGAATGAACTGGGTGGTGAAGAACTGTCGGAACGACGGGTCCTGCTTGCCCCAGCCCAGCTCGGCCAGGCGGCACATCATCTCGGCCTCGTCACGCGCCTGTGGCGAATCGGCGCGCACCAGCCGGCCACGCGCATAGCCGCCATGCAGCACCAGATGCGAGACGCGCTCGGGGTGGCGCACCGCATAGGCCACCGCCACCGCGGCGCCCTGCGAGATGCCCAGCAGCGCGAAGCGCTCCGGCGCACCCACCGCATCAACGACGCATTCGAGGTCGTCCACCCAGTCGTCAAAGCCCAGCGAGGCGACGTCCCAGTCCGACCAGCCGCAGCCGCGTTCGTCATAGCGGACCAGGCGCGTGCGCTCGGCCAGCGCGCGCAGCAGACCGCGCCAGACCGGGCTGTCCCAGTCGGCTTCCAGGTGCGACAGCCAGGTGGCCGCCTTGATCAGCACCGGCTCACCCTGGCCGGCCACCGAGAACGCCAGACGGACCCCGTCGGCGGTCTGGGTGAAGCGGATCTGCTGCTGCGAAGGCACCGGCGGGGGCATGGTCAGAGACTATTGAGCCGGCATCAAAGTGTTGAACTCAAGCCGCATACCGAACCGGCTCATGCTCGAAGTAGCTCTTGATCCGCTCGGGCTGCCTCTGCACGCTGCGCAGGTGGCGCGCCGCGGCCTTCACAAGT